>JBQCHL010000036.1:0-55937 GCA_051954695.1 Chitinophagaceae bacterium | reverse complement strand
TTTTTATCCCCCTCCGTGGGGGGGGGGGGGGGGGGCGGGCCCCCCCCCCCCCCCCCCCCCCGCCCGACAGAAAATTTCTGGTGATTTTCTCCGATACTTACCGTTAAAAACACGGGTATTTTTATTCCTCATAGCTATACCTTCATCTCATGTATTACGTCTATATCCTGAAATGCAACAACGGTGAGTTTTACAAAGGATACACATCCAACCTGAAAGCCAGATATGCAAGGCATATTAATGGTGAAGTTCCGGCCACAGCCAATTAGCTGCCTGTTGAACTTGTCTTTTATTGCGCATTTAAAGACAAATACAAAGCACTCGAGTTTGAGAAGTATTTAAAATCGGGATCAGGTAGGGCATTTATGCAAAAAAGGTTGATCTAACAGGAGCTAAACCTCTAAAATGAAACAATTTGTCAAAAGAATGAGACAAATACCGCCCCTAAAGAAATAACTTGATCCTAAATTAGCATGGAAATCATTTCATTAAGTAATAAAATTATGATGAAGGTTTACAAGAAATATCTGATGATTGCTGCCTGCGGAATAAGCTGCCTCACTTTATCTGCCCAGGAATGGAAACCGGTAGAAGGAAAGATAATGACGCAATGGGCAAACAAAATAAATCCTGCGAAACCATTGCCGGAATACCCAAGGCCACAATTAAAAAGGAACAATTGGCAAAACCTGAACGGCTTATGGCAATACGCTATCACGGATGCAGGGCAGGAAACCATCCCTGCAAATTTTGATGGCAAGATACTGGTCCCTTATCCTGTAGAATCTGCATTGTCAGGAGTTGGGAAAGTAGTTGGTAAGGGTAAAGTTTTATGGTATAAAAATACGGTTAACCTGCCCAAACCCTCCGGCACCAATCAACTGATATTACATTTCGGGGCGGTGGATTGGCAATGTGATGTGTATGTGAATGGAAATAAAGCCGGCAGGCATGAAGGCGGGTTTGATCCTTTCTCTTTCAATATTACCAGCTATCTGAAAAAAGGAAAGAGCCAGGAAATTGCATTGAGAGTTTGGGACCCTACTGATGAAGGTCCACAACCCAGAGGCAAACAGGTAAACAAACCCGAAGGGATTTGGTATACGGCTGTGACAGGGATCTGGCAAACGGTTTGGACTGAGACCGTGCCTTCCGCTTACATCGTATCTACCAAGCATACACCCGATGTAGATGCAGGCCTGGTGCAGGTAACTGCTTATACTGATGGTACACAGGAAGGGGATGTGATAAAATTTGTTGCGTATGAAGGATCGAAAGAAGTGGGCCAGGTGAGTCTCCCTCCGGCGGTTAGCGGAAGCATTAAAATTGAGAATGCTAAGCTGTGGTCCCCGGCTTCTCCTTACTTATACACCCTGAAAGTCTTTCTCTACAGAAATGGCAAACAGATCGATTATGCAGACAGCTATTTTGCCATGCGGAAATCTTCATTAAAAAAGGATCAGGCAGGAATCAACAGGATTTCGCTGAATAATGAGTTTGTATTTCAGTATGGTCCGCTTGACCAGGGCTGGTGGCCCGATGGATTGTATACAGCACCAACTGATGAGGCGTTAATGTTCGATGTGAAGAAAACGAAAGAGATGGGATTTAACATGATCCGCAAGCATATTAAGCTTGAGCCTGCCCGCTGGTATTACTATTGCGACAGCATTGGTGTTATGGTGTGGCAGGATATGCCAAGTGGTGATATGGGAGGCAACCGTTGGGACATGAGAAGCGGCCAGATATCCGGGTTCAACCGCGATAAACAAAGAAGCGAAGAATCGGAAACCTATTATAGAAAAGAGTGGAAAGCTATAATGGATGCGGCCTATAATTTCCCATCTATCGTGGTATGGATACCTTTTAACGAAGCCTGGGGACAGTTTAAAACAAAAGAAATCACAGAATGGACCATGAAGTATGATCCATCACGTTTGGTAAACAGTGCAAGCGGAGGTAATTTCTTTTACACAGGACATATCCTGGACATACACCAATACCCCGACCCTCAAATGCCGGACCCGGAAATTTTTGGGAACAGGGGGCAGGCATTGGTCCTGGGTGAGTTTGGTGGCCTGGGATTGCCGGTGGAAGGGCATACCTGGCAGGATAAAAACAACTGGGGATACCAGAGTTTTAAAAACAGGGATGAACTACTGACCCGTTATAAAAAACTGATGACAGATCTGAAGCGCCTCATTCCATTAGGGCTTTCTGCAGCTGTATACACGCAAACCACAGATGTGGAAATAGAGACCAATGGTATTTTAACTTACGACAGGAAAGTGATAAAGATGTCCGAAGCAGAGCTGAATGAATTGCATAATGCCTTATATAAGGTCCCGGTACAATAATAATGAGTGCCTCAAAGTTGTCATGGACATGAAAGTGGTGTCGGTTACTTTAAAAATAATGAATATCATAAGATCAATGGTGATCTGTACCGCTGTATCAGTCTTAAGTGCTTGCAACATTCAAAAAGGACAAACCGAACGGGTAACTTTTACCAACCCTTTATTGCCATCGGGGGCCGATCCTTACAGTTTTTATAAAGACGGATATTATTACTATACACATACTACTGGAAAAAGCCTGGATTTATGGAAGACAAAAAACATGGCGGACCTGAAAACCGCACAGCATAAAACCGTGTGGGTACCTCCGCCCGGCACGATGTATTCCAAACAAATATGGGCTCCTCAGATTCACTTTATCCAGGGTAAGTGGTATATGTATTTTGCAGCAAGCGATGGTGATAACAGTAATCATCGTTTATATGTGGTAGAGAACGGATCAGCTGATCCCATTGAAGGGCAATGGGTATTTAAAGGGAAGGTCGCGGATGCTACCGACAAGTGGGCCATTGACGCCGATGTGTTTGAACATAAAGGGCAACTGTACATGGTATGGTCTGGCTGGGAAGGAGATATGAACGGTCAGCAAAATCTTTATATCGCAAGGATGAAGGATCCGTTGACGATAGAAAGTGAAAGGGTGAAAATATCCAGTCCGGAGTATGAATGGGAGAAACATGGCATCTTAAGGGAACCGGAAACTTCTGTTGTATATGTTAATGAAGGCCCCCAATCCTTACAACATAAAAACAAGCTTTTCATTGTGTATTCGGCAAGCGGCTGCTGGACTGATTTTTATACGCTGGGCATGTTATCAATTGAAGCAGATAAAGATCTGCTGAACGCTGCCAATTGGAAAAAGTATCATGAACCGGTGTTTAAAGCTGCTCCGGAAAATGGCGTATACGCTGCAGGGCACAATTCTTTTTTTAAATCACCGGATGGGACAGAGGACTGGATATTATATCACGCCAATTCCCTTCCCGGACAAGGTTGCGGAGGCCACCGTTCTCCCCGTGCTCAGCGGTTTACATGGAATAAAGATGGTACACCGCATTTTGGAAAACCGGTGAGTGAAAAAGAAAAACTTTAGTTACTGACCTTGTGAAAGATTTTATAAGGACGGCTGATTGTGCATTTGCCGGAAAAACAAAGCCTTATCACTCCCCTTTTTGGGTGAGTGTTATGCTTTATTTTCTTAGTAAATTTAGTATAGTTCTCCACCCTCAAACTTCAACACATGAGAACGATCCCGTCAGTAATAGCCGTCATTGCTACCTTCTCTTGCCTGCCGCTTTTCATAGCCTGCAAGCAAAAAAACAATACTCCCGCCAAAGAGGATATAACTGCCTTACAACTCAAGCGGGGTGCTGTTGTTACCTGCGGGCCACCTAATCAACAATTCGGATCTGTTGCATTTGAAAATTCCTGTTCACCAAAAGCAAAAGCTGATTTTGATCTGGCATTAGCCCTACTTCATTCATTTGAATACGATGAAGCCGAAAAAGTATTTGCCAGGATCATTGATGAAGAGCCCGGAACCGCAATTGCCTATTGGGGAGTAGCCATGGCAAATTTTCATCCGCTTTGGTCGCCTCCTACGGGCGGTGAACTGCAAAAAGGAGCAAAGGCTATCGCCATTGCCCAATCGCTTACCAACAAAACAAAAAGGGAAGCTGACTATATTAATGCCACGGCCCAGTTTTATAAGGATTATGATAAAAAGGACCATCGCAGCCGCGCCCTTCTTTTTGAAAAAGCTATGGAAAAGATCCATACTGATTATCCCACGGATGAAGAAGCAGCGATATTTTATGCGCTGGCTTTAAATGGCGCTGCTGATCCAGCCGATAAAACATTCAGCAAACAGAAAAAAGCCGGTGATATGCTGGCAGCAATGTATTCCGAAAAAACCAATCATCCCGGCCTTATCCATTACATTATTCATAGCTACGATTCTCCGTTATTAGCTCCGCTGGGCCTGACTGCTGCAAGAAAATATGCTTCTGTGGCTCCCTCTTCTGCTCACGCACAACACATGCCTTCGCATATTTTTGTCAGAATGGGATATTGGGATGAAGTTATTCAATCAAATACTGTGGCTGCAGAATCTGCAAGATGTTATGCAGAGAGCACCGGCCTTGAAGGACATTGGGATGAAGAGTTGCATTGCCTGGATTATCTGACGTACGCCTACCTGCAAAAGGGAGATAATACCAGGGCAAAACAGGAATGGGATTACCTGAAGAATATGAAGAAAATAGACCCGGTGAATTTTAAAGTAGCTTATGCATTTGCCGCCATCCCCTCCCGGTATGTATTGGAAAATAAAATGTGGAAGGAAGCCGCAACACTTGAAATAAATCCGGTCGGTTTTAGCTGGCAGCAATATCCCTGGCAATCAGCCATCCTTTATTATGCAAGAGGATTGGGAGCTGCCCACACTGGTGATATCGCTGCAGCAAAAACAGCGCTCGACAACCTGAAATCCATCCATGATACACTGACCTTGCAAAAAGATGTGTACAAAGCCAATCTTGTACAGGTACAGGCAAACACCGTTGAAGGGTGGGTCCTTTTTAAAGAAGGAAAAACTGCTGATGCGTTGAAGCTGATGAGAGATGCCGCGGACCTGGAGGATAATACACAAAAAATGGCGGTTACTCCCAGTGAAATATTGCCTGCGCGTGAACTGCTTGGTGATATGCTGCTGCAATTGAATGAACCGGCAAAAGCATTACAGGAATACGAGGCCAGTCTTCTGCAGCATGCCAACCGGTTTAATGGGTTGTATGATGCTGCACTGGCCGCTGAGCGATCAGGAAATAAAGAAAAAGCAAAATCATATTACCAGCGCTTGCTAAGTATTGTTGACCCCAAAGATCAGGAAAGAACTGAGTTGAAAGCGGCTAAGCTCTACCTTAACAAAGTATAGCTGGCCAATTGTGATGTCCGCTTTTTTAATGTATCGTTCTTTTAAATTCAATTTCGCCGTCCTATCTTTGCACCGTGTATGAATAATCACCCTGATCATATTATCAATTCATAAATGAAAGCGAACAAACGGTTCGCTTTTTTTATGCCTAAAACTGATGGTTATGGATGTTGAAATTCTATCCCGGATACAGTTCGCCTTCACCATTGCTTTCCATTATATCTATCCTCCTTTGAGTATCGGCCTCGGGCTTACCCTGGTGATCATGGAAGGGATGTATCTGAAAACGCGTAATCCCATTTATGAAAAAATGACGCGGTTCTGGATCAAGATATTTGCGCTCATTTTTGGTATTGGTGTGGCTACAGGCATCATTATGGAATTTGAATTTGGTACCAATTGGGCAGCTTATTCCAAATATGTAGGAGATATTTTTGGCAGTGCACTGGCAGCAGAAGGTATTTTTGCTTTTGCACTGGAAAGCGGTTTTCTTGGTATCCTTTTATTTGGATGGAACAGGGTAGGGCCTAAAGTGCATTTTTTTGCTACTGTAATGGTATTTCTTGGTTCGATGTTTAGTGCTGTATGGATCGTAGTCGCCAATAGCTGGCAGCAAACACCAGCGGGATATCATATTGTAGGAGAAGGGATGAACGCGAGAGCTGAGATCACTGATTTCTGGGCCATGGTATTCAACCCTTCGAGTGTTGATCGCCTTACACATACATGGCTCGGCGCTTTTCTCGCTGGCTCATTTCTTGTATTAAGTGTGAATGCCTACTACATTCTGAAAAAGAAACACCTGGAAATTGCAAAGCCTGCTTTCAAAATAGCATTGACTGTAGCATTGATCAGTTCTTTATGCCAGCTTATCTCAGGGCATAGCAGTGCTGAAGGAGTGGCAAAGAATCAACCAGCCAAACTGGCTGCTATGGAAGGACATTATGATAGCAGTGCTGCTGCAGATATGTATCTCTTTGGCTGGGTGAATGATAAGGACCAAAAAACAAGCGGACTGGCGATTCCAGGAGGACTTTCCTTTCTTGTACATCAAAATTTCAAAGCACCCATCACAGGGTTGAATGCTTTTAAACCTGAAGACCGGCCAGGCCAGGTGAATGCTGTTTTCCAGTTTTACCATATCATGATATCAATAGGAATGATCCTGATCGCACTCACTGTATATGCATCATGGTTGTGGTGGAGAGGAAAACTGTTTGATAAAAGATGGTTGATGCTGGTGTTTGCATGGGCCGTTCTTTTACCGCAGATCGGTAACCAGGTGGGCTGGTTCACTGCAGAAATGGGAAGACAGCCCTGGGTAGTGTACGGACTGCTGCGTACTTCAGATGGATTATCGAAAAACGTGCAGGCACAGCAGGTTCTTTTTTCCCTGGTACTGTTCACACTGGTGTATACCATCCTGTTTATCCTGTTCCTTTACCTGCTGAACAAAAAAATCAAACACGGGCCGGTGGATTATAATACTAAAGAAGCAATTGACGAAGGAAGCAAAAGAGATAACCCAATTCTTCAACACGGCTAAAACATTATTATATGGGCAACTTTCTTGGTTTGGATTACAACGTATGGTGGTTCCTGGTTTTCGGAGCTGTTATATCAGGGTATGCCATCCTGGATGGCTTTGACCTAGGTGCAGGCGCTTTACATCTGTTCTTAAAAAAAGAACAAAGCAGGCGTATTGCATTAAATGCTATTGGGCCGATCTGGGATGGAAATGAAGTGTGGCTGGTGATTGGAGGCGGTGCTTTATTTGCCGGCTTCCCGGTAGCTTATGCTGCTATCTTTTCAGCATTTTACATCCCCTTCTTTATTTTTCTTATTGGTTTAATATGGCGTGCGGTGGCCATTGAGTTCCGGAGCAAAGAACCCGGCCGCCTCTGGAGGCTTAGCTGGGATTTTGTTTATTCATTTGCGTGCATTGTGATCGCCCTTTCGCTGGGATTGATGCTAGGGAATGTTGCATTAGGCCTGCCATTGAATGATCAGAAAGAATTTACCGGCAACTGGCTTAGTTTCTTCAATCCTTTTTCAATCATGGTATCGATAACAACGCTGGCGCTGTTCATGATGCATGGCGCCATCTACCTTGCCATGAAAACGGAAAATCGCTTATATACAAAGCTCACTATCCTCGCCAAAAACTTCACTGTTTTCTTTGTGATGAGCTTTGCGATCACTACAGTGTATACTCTCCTTTATATTCCACACCTAAGCGACCGGATCAAATCCAATCCCCAATTCTTTATCTTCCCTTTGATCATGATGTTAGCAATTGCTAATATCCCCCGCATGTTGAATAAAGGAAAATACCGCCATGCATTCGCAAGTTCATGTGTCACTATTGCCTCACTGCTTATTATGGTAGCGATAGAAGTCTTCCCTAACCTGCTATATGCTACCAATGATGCCGCCAACAGCATCACTATCCATAACGCGGCTGCTTCAGAAAAAACAATGAAGATACTATTGCTGATCGCCCTGATAGGAACACCGCTGGTAGCATTGTATACAAGCTTTGTGTTCTGGACGTTTAAAGGAAAGGTAAAACTAGACGAAATGAGCTATTAACGCGAATGACACTAATAAACTCGAATTACGAGAATCAATAAAGAAGCCGCGAATGACACGAATTCGTGCTATTAGCGGCTTCTTTATTAACTCGCGCTATTTATACTATTCGCGCCATTCGTACTTTACCAGTTGGTGCCCTGATCCAGGTTCAATCTCTCAGATGTATCGCCTGGTTTGGTATACCTCCAGTTCCGGTCATAGCGAACGAACCAGGAGATCCAAAGACTGCGGCTTAACCGCATTAGCCAGGGTTGAAGAATGATCAGGAAAACGGCATTGATCCCCATCCAGTAAAAGAAACGGTTATCATTTACTGACAGGCCGATGAACACCCACCAGATTATCAGGCTGGCTACGCTCAGGGCGATCGTCAGTGCATAACTCACATAGCTGGTGCCATAATAAAAACCTACTTCAATTTCTGTAGGCTGACCACAAACAGTACAGGTTTGATTCATGGTCATATTCTTCTTGGGGCTGATACTGACTGGATATTTGAAAAGCTTGCCTTGCCTGCATCGGGGGCAGCGGCAACCCAGTGCTGAAACTAAGTACCCCCGGTTTATAGTTTTTTCTGACATCTGTGAAGGGTAATTTTTTGCAAAGGTCGGCTTTTAATAGCAGAGAACACAAAGAAAAGTTTCCTTAAATATGTTCCAGGAATATCTCTTTCACAATGATATATATACCCATTATTAGTATAAACCATCCGAATCCCTTTTTTAAGGAAGAGCCAGGAATCCTGTCGGCAAGCCTGCTTCCGATAAGCAGTCCGGCAATAGATAAAGCCGTGAAAGAGAGCATCAATGTCCAGTCATACTCAAATTGTTTTAGGCTGAAAAGAAAGCCGAATAATGAGTTGATGGCAATGATCAGCAGGGAAGTGCCTACTGCTGTTTTCATTGGCAGTTTAAGAAAAATGACCAGGGTGGGAATGATCAGGAAGCCGCCGCCTGCTCCTAACAAACCGGTGATAACGCCAATAAGCAAGCCCAGCAATAATAAGGGAATAGCCTGGTAAGTATGTTCGCTCTCTGCTTCGGCATTCAACCATTCTTCTCTTTGGCTGCTGCGTATCATGGAGATGGAAGCTACCAGCATCAGCAGGGCAAAGATCACCATGAGAAACATGGGTTTGTGTACCTGTATCTTTCCAATGGAAAATAAATGATCGGGTAATGCAGGCAGCAAATAATGCCTGGTGAGAAAAATAGAAAAAATGGAAGGGATGCCAAATTCAGTTACTGCTTTAAAATTCACCAGCTTCTTCCCATACGATCTTAATCCGCCGATCAAACTGGTAGCGCCTACGATAAACAATGAACTTGTAGTAGCCAGCAATGGGTTCACCGACATGAGGTATACCAACACCGGCACGGTGAGAATAGAGCCACCACTGCCCACCATTCCCAATGAAATGCCGATGAGTACTGAAGCGAGGTATCCGAAAATTTCCATTATTGTTTTTATTACTCCAGTATTTTTTCCATTTGCATGCTGCGGCTGCCTTTGATAAGCGCGTAAGCGTTTTCGAATTTTTGTTCCTGCCACCATTGGCGTGCCTGTGCTGCGTTTTCAAACCGGAGAAACGGGTGCTGGGTTTTCAGGAAATCACCACCAACAAGCACCACTTCTTTCCAGGGGTATTGTTTGATCAGATCAACAATAGAGATATGCTCCTGCAGGCTTTCTTCACCTAACTCCGCCATACCTCCCAACATCAGTATTTTATTATCAGCCTGCAGGCGTGCGAAGTTTTCAATGGCCAGTTTCATGCTGCTGGGATTGGCGTTATATGCATCCAGTATGATCTTATTACTTCCTTTTTCGACCAGTTGCGACCGGCTGTTGGAAGGGATATAATTTTCAATTGCTTTCTTTATCAGTGCATCAGGTACTTTGAAAAGCTTGCCGGCTGTAACAGCAGCGAGCACATTGGGCAGGTTATAATCACCTACGAGTTGCGTGGCGATGATCTTTTCGTTGATGCCTTGTTGAATGGCCACTTGCAGAAAAGGATCGCTTTCCAGGATAGTGCCGATCACATGTGCATCTCCATGTGTTCCATATTTGATAATGCCGCTGATGCCCTTGCTCATTTCATGGAGGTATTCATAGTCCCAGTTTACCAATGCAAAGCCATGAGCTAAGGTTCGCAGATAATCAAACAATTCACCTTTTCCTTTTCTTACTCCTTCAATTCCCCCAAACCCTTCCAGGTGGGCCTTGCCTGCATTGGTGATCAACCCGTGAGTAGGTTGTGCATATTCGCAATAACCGGCTATTTCTTTTTGATGGTTGGCTCCCATTTCGATCACGGCTATTTCTGCGTCCATCTTTATTTTGAGCAGGGTGAGAGGAATGCCGATATGATTATTCAGATTGCCTTCTGTTGTATATGTTTTGTAAGTAGTGGAAAGCACGGCATGGATCAATTCCTTGGTGGTGGTTTTTCCATTGCTTCCGGTGATGGCCAGGAATGGCACCCGCCTGCCATCAGGCAGATTGTTAAATTGCTCACGATGATACCGGGCCAGTTGCTGCAATGCTTCGAGTACATCAGCGACAAGAAATGTTTTGCCGGGGATCTCAAATTCTTTTTCATCGATCACCGCACAGGCAGCGCCGGTTTCAATGGCTTTAGCAGCAAAACTATTCCCATTAAAATTCCCGCCTTTCAATGCGAAGAAAATATCACCTGCTTTCAGCTTTCGCGTATCCGTTTGCACAGATGGGTATTGCTGGTAGATCTCGTATAACCGTTCTATTGACATACAACAAAAATAGGTTGGATAGTAATAAAAAACCCTCCGTTTTTGCGGAGGGTCTTAAGCTTATTGAAATCTGGTTATCTTCTTTGTCTTTTGGTCGGAAACTGTTGACCAACTTTGCGGCCATTACCTTCAGGGCTTCCCATGCGGTCCATTGCGCAACGGAAACCGAGTGTGCTCAGTGCCTGGTCTTCTTCCAGGAAGCGGCGTGTGCCGGGACTTAACCAGTAAGCGCGGTCGTTCCAGCTACCACCTTTGTACACTCTTGATTTATCACTGATCAGGGTGGTCATACCATAACCATAAGAAGCTTGTGATGCAGTGTCACCATCGAGATAGTTGATTACATTACCACGCTGATAGTTACGGCGGTTTTTGCTTTCTTCATCTGTTACAGCCACCATTCTTACACGGCCGGTTGTATCATTGATCTCAGCTTCACCGTCTGCATTCTTATAGATCTTCTGGAAATTGTTACCACGATAAGGAGCAGGCATATCATCGAAGTCCATAGTAGAAAGAGGCCTGTACACGTCCTGTACCCATTCGCTTACGTTACCGGCCATGTTATAAAGACCGAAGCCATTGGGGAAGAAAGATTTTACATCAGCAGTGTAGAAAGCGCGGTCGTTCAGACCACCAGCCACACCGGCGTTATCACCTGAACCACGTTTAAAGTTGGCCAGGAACTGGCCCTGCCAGCTTCCGTGACGGGTATCACGAAGGCCGTTCACATTTTGTGACCAGGGATAAATCTGTTTGTTGGATTGTAATTCCTCACCACGTTTACCTTCTTTTTTGCTGGGGCGTGGGTTCTGATCGATGAGACCATAAGCCGCATATTCCCATTCAGCTTCAAAAGGCAGGCGGTAATCAGGCATCAGGAACCCGTCTTCCATTGTCACTTTTGTACGGGGCTGGCCTTGTGGTGTTTTCAGGCTGTTCTTTTTAGAGGTAGCCGTTTTACCAGGAGCTGTTTGATAAAGGTCGAGCAGGTAAGATTTGGTCGTGAAGTTGTTGCTGCCCTGCTGGCCCATCAGGCTTTGCTTGTTGACGTAACCTTTTTCGATAAGGATGCCTTCATTCACACGGTCACTTCTCCACAGGCAGAAATCAGTAGCCTGTCTCCAGGTAACACCTACCACAGGGTAGTAGTTAAAGCCAGGGTGACGGAAGTAATATTCTACCATTGGTTCGTTATAGCTCAACTCGCTACGCCATACCAGGGTATCGGGCATAGCTCCATCAAGTATGGGTTGGTTAACCGGATCAGAAGGATCAAACACTTTTGCGAGCCAGTACAGGTATTCACGATAATGCACGTTGGCAACCTCTGTGCGGTCAATATAAAATGAGGGGACAGATACCCGGCGGGGGATATTGTTCCAGTCAGACATCACATCCTCATCTGTCTGGCCCATTGTGAAGGTACCACCCTGCACAAACACCAGGCCTGGTCCTGTTTGCTGGTCCTTGGCTTTGGCTACCTGGTAGCCGCCCATATTCTTATCATTATAATTCCAGCCGGTTACATCCGATTTATCGGATTTCTTCTTGAACAGATTGCACGAAGACATAAGCACCGCACAGGATAGGAGGATTACTAAGTTTTTCACTTTCATTGTTTTTTGCATAAACCTATGAATTGGAATAAATTTAACGCGGTATGAGGTAAAATTATTGTCCGCCGATTAAATTTTACTACCGGGATTGCGAATATAAACACTTTGGGTAAAATGCCTTTTAGCATAAATACTTTTTTTACTTCGTTAATCCCCCATTAAATCAAGGGGTTATTGCTATGCTGCTAGGGAAAAAACAACTGCTTGTGACCTGTTTGCTGGGCGCCATTTTCGCAGCTCAGGCCCAGCGGCAATACAAGTCTTCATCTGTGCTGGCAGCCGGCAATTTTTACAAAATTGCTGTAACAGCTCCCGGTATCTACAAACTCGATATTCCCTTTCTCAGCAGCCTCGGCATCAATACGTCTAACCTGCCTTCCAGCGCCATCCGGCTTTTCGGAAATGGCGGCACCATGCTCGCAGAAGCAAATAATGCCCCCTGGACGGATGATCTGGTCGAAAATGCGGTCCAGGTAGTGGATGGTAATGATGGCGTGCTGAATGGCAGCGACTATATTCTTTTCTATGCCAATGGCCCGGACAACTGGATCAAAGATTCGGCCAACCAGCGGTTTACACACCAGAAAAACCTTTATAACGATAAATCGTACTATTTTCTAAGTGTCGGCGGCTCAGGTAAGCGGATCGCCGAGGCACCTGCAGCAGGCAATCCTGATATTACCATTACCAGCTTTTCCGGAAGGCATTTTCATGAACTGGACACTGTCAATTTTCTGAACAGCGGCAGGGAATGGTATGGAGAGGAATTTTCGGCTATGCCGGGGCGTGTACTCAGCCGGGATTTCCCGCTTGCCATACCCAATATCATACCTGGCTCCTCCTTGCAGTTGCGTACACATTGCATCAGCCGCTCGGCAGGTGCCGGAAGCAGTTTTTCTGTGGTGATCAGTGGCGTTCCTGCCGGGCAGATCAACCTGCCGCCGGTAGGTACGGGGACCTATGATCTTTTCGCCCGCGAAATCATCTCATTTAATACTGCACCTGCATTGGCTTCTGCAAACAATATCAGTTACACTTATGCGCCCGGCAGCGTGAATGCACAGGGATGGCTCAACTGGTTTGAAGTGTTCTTCAGGCAGCAGCTTTCGCTCAGTGCAGTGAACCAGTTGCCATTCCGCGACTGGCTTTCAGTAGGAAATCATACAGGCGAATTTCTTATCAATGGGGCAACTTCCACCACCCAGGTTTGGGACATTACTGATCCGCTTTCCCCTGTAAAAATGCCCGGCAGTATGGATGGAAGTACTTTCCGTTTTGTGAACGACTGCAGCCGGCTGCGGGAATACATAGCTTTTAACGGGCAGGGATTTTTGACGCCTGCTCCAGTTGGCCGTGTTGCAGGCCAGGACCTTCATGCAAGTGCGCCGGCAGACTATATCATTGTTACATACCCGCTTTTCCTGGAGCAGGCACAGCGGCTGGCGCAGCATCATCGCCAGCGTAATGGATTAAGGGTAATGGTAGCAACCACGGAGCAGGTGTATGCAGAGTTTGCAAGCGGCAGTCCTGACCCTGTTGCTATCAGGGATTATGTAAAAATGTATTTTGATAAGTATGGAACTGATCCGGCCAACCGTCCGCGTTATCTTCTGTTGTTTGGCGATGCCTCTTATGATTATCGCGATCGCCTGACGAGTAACACGAATTTTGTTCCTGCATATGAGAATAATATCTCGCTGGATGTACTGAACTCTTATGCGTCTGATGATTTTTATGGTTTTCTGGAAGATAATGAAGACATCAATTCCGGTATCGTGATCAATACCCTGGATATCGGGATTGGACGTGTGCCTGCAAAGAATAATACAGAAGCAAAGAATTTTGTAGACAAACTGGAAGCGTATTTCAATGCTAAAAGTTTCGGCCCCTGGAGAAATAATCTTTTGTTCATTGCAGATGATGAAGATCAGAATCTTCATTTGCAGGATGCAGAAACGGTGACGGCAACAGTTTCTTCTGTGGCACCCGTATTTGATCAGCAGAAAATATACCTGGATGCATTTCAGCAGGAAAGTGGCTCGGGTGGAAGCCGCTACCCGCAGGTGAACCAGGCGATCAATAACCAGGTGTATAATGGAGTGCTGATGTGGAACTTTACCGGGCATGGCGGTCCTAACAGGCTGACAGAAGAAACCATACTGGACCAGGAGATGGTGAACAGTTGGAATAATCCCAACAGGCTTCCTTTGTTCATTACGGCAACCTGCGACTTTGCACCTTATGATAATCCCTATATCAATTCTCTAGGAGAAAATATTCTACTTAGACCTAATACAGGCGCCATTGCTTTAATGACCACTACCCGCATTGTGTTTGCATTCAGCAATCGTATAATGAACAATAACTATCTGCAGTTTGCTCTTCAGCCTGATGCCAATGGTCGCTATCGCAGCCTGGGAGATGCAGTTCGTGAAGCCAAGAATTTTACTTATCAGAGTTCGGGTGATATTACCAATAACCGGAAGTTCACCCTGCTCGGCGATCCTGCCATGACACTTGCATTTCCTACTATACAGGCACGCCCGGTGAGTATTAATGGTCGGCCGGTTTCGCAGGTGGATACACTTCAGGCAACAGAGAAAATAATTATAGAAGGAGAAGTAACAGATATGCAGGGGAACCTGCTTACAGGCTTCAACGGGAATATCTATCCTACCGTATTCGACAAACCGCGGCAGGTGACCACTCTTGCTAATGATCCCGGTAGTCAACCTGCTACATTCACCACACAAACCAACCAGTTGTTCAAAGGAAAAGCTTCTGTTGCGAACGGACGTTTTTCATTTACGTTCAAAGTGCCGAAAGATATCAATTACCAATACGGCAATGGTAAGCTCAGCCTGTATGCAGAGAACGGAGTGAAGGATGGAACAGGGGATTTCACCAATTTCCTGGTTGGTGGTAGTGCCAATGCCGGCAGTGACGACGAAGTGGGGCCGGAGATCAAAGCATACCTGAACGATGAAAGGTTTGTGAATGGAGGATTGACCAATGAAAACCCGGTTTTACTGTTGAAATTATCAGACAGTTCAGGTATCAATACAGTGGGTACCGGTATCGGGCATGATATTGTGGCCACATTGGATAATGATAACAACCGCTATTTTGTATTGAATGATTTTTATCAAAGTGACCAGGACAGTTATCAGAAAGGAACAGTACGGTTTCAGTTGACCGATCTTGAGCCCGGAGCACATACATTAAAGATCAAAGCCTGGGATGTATTGAATAACTCAAAAGAGGTATTACTTGATTTTGTAGTGGCCAAAGATGAAGATCTTGAGATCAGCCATGTACTAAATTACCCCAATCCGTTCACGACGAATACTCAGTTCTGGTTTGAGCATAATAAACCGGGTCAGGAACTGTTAGTAAGAGTGCAGATTTTTACTGTTTCGGGACGGATAATAAAAATGATCGAACGGACAATAAATACACCCGGCAATCGTTCAAGTGAACTGGATTGGGACGGACGTGACCAATATGGACAGAAGATCGGACGGGGTGTGTACCTCTATAAGCTTTCTGTAATCGTTCCCGGTAAATCAAAAAAGGAAAAGATAGAAAAACTGGTGATTTTTTAAGATCTAATAGTATAAAAGCCAATATTTTATCCCCTGTTTTAAACCAAAACTTAATCATTATTTACATTAATGCAAAACACACTATCAATGAGACCAACTGCTTCAAAACTGATTGCTTCTTTGTTGATCTTTGGCGGAATACTTTCTACAGCAAAAGCACAGGATAAAATTAATGTGGTCACAACGGCGGTTCCTTTTCTGCGTATTTCTCCGGATGCCCGCGCAGGTGGTATGGGTGATCTTGGGTTGGCTACCTCCCCTGATGCCTCTTCCGGTTTCTGGAACATGGGCAAAGTTGCTTTCAATGAATCAAAAGGCGGCGTAGCTGCAACCTATACTCCCTGGTTGAAACAGTTGGTAAATGATGTTTACCTCGCTTCCCTTTCCGGTTATTATAAATTTGCTGACGATCAGGCCATCAATGTAGGCCTCCGTTATTTCAGCCTGGGTAATATCCAGTTCACCGATGGTGCGGGTAACTCCTGGGGTAATGGCAAACCAAGAGAGTTCAGCATAGATGCCGGTTATTCACGCAAACTGTCTGATAAGTTCGGTCTGGGTGTGGCCCTGCGCTATATCAATTCCGATCTTACTAATGGTGTGCCTACTACGGGTTCTACCAGCTATAAAGCAGGCAGTGCTGTAGCGGGTGATATCGGCCTGTATTACGACAGCAAAACAGAAGCTGGTGATGGTTTTACTTTCGGTGCAGCATTTACCAACCTGGGTTCTAAGATCTCTTATACCAGCAATGCTGATCAGAAAGATTTTATTCCTGCCAATTTTGGTATTGGTGCTACCTGGAACAAAAGCTTTGATGAGCAAAACAAGATCATGATCGGTCTTGACCTGAACAAACTGCTGGTGCCAACACTGGAAGGAAATCCCCCAACCCAGCAGCAGATCGATGATTATCGTAAACAAGGCCCTGTCAGCAGTTGGTTCAAATCATTCAACGATTTTCCTGGTCAGGCCAACGTGTCACTCGGTGCAGAATACTGGTATAACAATCAGTTTGCACTCCGTGCCGGTTATTATTATGAAGATAAGTCCCGTGGCAACCGCCGCTATTTCACAGCAGGCCTGGGCCTTAAATACAATATTTTTGGTTTGAACTTCTCTTATCTCGCTCCTTCAGGAAGTGGTGTTACACAAAACCCGCTTTCCAATACCATGCGTTTTTCTGTTTTGTTTGACCTGGACGGAGATGGTGGAGGAAGTAATGAATAGGTGGTAACCTAAAATAAGAATGAAGTCAATATTTGATGCGGAACAAGGGATGAGGTAACCTTTATTAAAAGAAATGCACCAACTTCATCCCGGTTTATAGTAACAGAAAATATCCATAACCTGGAGGAAGAAAAAGTTAAATGGAAATCTTTGATTGAACGGTATGCAACATTCAGTCAACAGGAGTTTACACACTGGTTTTTTGGCAGATTAACAAAAAACCAATTAGGGCAGTTTATTTACAAGCATTGTGACCATCATTTAAAACAATTTGGAGTCTGAGAACTCCTCTGCCGGTGCCTTCTTGCCTATATTTGCACCATGTCATACAGAATAGGATCAGGCGTTGACTTTCATCAACTCGCTCCCGGCCTGGAGCTTTGGATCGGCGGTGTAAAAATCCCCCACACAAAAGGTGCTGTTGGCCATAGTGATGCCGACGTATTACTTCATGCGATCTGCGATGCAATGCTGGGCGCATTAGCCCTGGGTGATATCGGTGTTCATTTTCCCGATACAGATCCTGCATATAAAGGAATTGACAGCAAGATCCTTTTGCAGAGAACAGTAGAGCTTATTCAGAAAGAAGGATATAAGATTATCAATATCGATACATCCCTTTGCCTGCAGGCTCCCAAAATAAAACCGTATGCTGCTCAAATGCAGGAGACCATTGCGGGAATAACGGGGCTCACCATTAAGGATGTTTCCATCAAAGCCACTACCACAGAGCAGATGGGCTTTGTAGGAAGGGAAGAAGGGCTGATGGCGTATGCGACTGTCTTATTGGAGAGACGTTGACCGAACAGCGAATCCCTTTATCTTTGCGCCCATGCCTACAATCGAGATCAAGATCATCAATAAATCGGCCAATGCCCTGCCCGAATATGCCACTACCGGCTCTTCCGGCATGGATATCAGGGCCAACCTGGACATCCCACAGACCCTGCAACCGCTGGAAAGGACATTGATCCCCACCGGACTGTTTATTGAATTGCCCCAGGGATACGAGGCCCAGATCCGGCCCCGCAGCGGACTGGCTATCAAACAGGGAATTACCTGCCTAAATACGCCCGGCACGATTGATGCGGACTATCGGGGAGAAATAAAAGTGATCCTAATAAACCTTTCCCAGGAAGAACAAGTCATACATCACGGCGACCGGATTGCACAAATGGTAGTGCAGACCGTGGAGCAGGTACAATGGAAACCGGTGGAAGAAATTGCCGACACTGTAAGAAGTGCAGGCGGATTCGGCCATACCGGTAAGCAATAAACCATAAATTCAAGAATGAGGATAACGCTTGTTTTAGTAGCAGCTATTTTATTAATGGCTTCCTGCCGGTCAACCCGGAAAATACAAACAGTGATCTCCAATAAAAGGGATACCAGCCTCGTGGTTAATCCCCCTGCAGATCATTCAAGAGAAGACACAATGGCCTTCATCCATAAAACAGTGGCTAATATGAAAGCCGCTGAACTGGACTTCACTACTTTTTCAGCGAAGATCAACGTGGATTACCAGGGTTCTGATGGTAAGAAATATGATGTGAACGCCAACCTTCGCATGTATAAGGACAGTGCCATCTGGATATCCATTACCGCCATCTTTGGTATAGAAGGGTTGAGAGCCTATATCACAAGAGACTCCGTGAAGATCCTCAATAAGCAGGATAAAACATATACTGCCCGCAGCGTGGCTTACCTGCAGGAAGTAACAGCCCTGCCGCTTACGCTTCATTCGCTCCAGGAGATACTCATTGGCAATCCTGTATTCCTGGATAGTAATATCATTTCCTATTCCAGATCTGGCAACAACTCTGTATCGCTGCTGAGCATAGGCGACTGGTTCAAAGGCCTGCTCACACTGAATTCCGCCTATAAAATTGAAAACAGCAAGCTGGATGATATTGATATCAACCGGAGCCGTACCTGCAATCTGAGTTACACAGATTATGAAAACAAAAAAGGGGTCGATTTTTCCACCAGGCGCCGGATCACGGTAGCTGAGAAGGGAAAACTGGATATCAAGCTGGATTTCAAGTCGTATGACTTTAATGAAACGTTAAGCTTCCCCTTTAATGTGCCGAAAAACTATAAAAGGGATTAGGGGATAAAATTTTAGACCCCTTATTTCGTTATAATTTCTTTATCCGCCTACGCTAAAGCTTCGGCGGACAAAGTCCAAAAATCTTGACATGAAAAAATACCTGCTGACTACCCTGCTTTTCTTCGCTGCAATAAGCTGGACCATGGCCCAGCAAACCAACAATAAGGAAGAACTGGAAAGAGAAAGGAAAGACATTCAAGGTGAGTTGAAAGAGATCCAGGACGTATATAACAGGGTGAAAGGGGAGAAGAACCAATCCCTTGCTCAATTGAACATGCTTAAACGTAAGATCTCCCTGCAGGAGCGTTATATCACCAGTATCAACAAAGAACTTAAGATCATCGACGACGATATGTATCTCAGCAACCTGGAGATATACCGGTTGCAGAAACAATTGGACACGCTTAAATCCCAATACGCCCGCACTGTGGTGTATGCGTATAAAAACCGCAGCAGCTTCAACTACGTCAATTTTATTTTTTCCGCTACCAGCTTTAATGATGCAGTCCGCCGCATTTCTTATCTGAAAAGCTACAGGGCTTACAGGGAAAAACAAGTGAACACCATTCATGAAACGCAGGAGCTGATCGCTAAACGCCAGCAACAACAACTTGCCAGAAAGCAGCAGAAGAATGATGCATTGAAAACGCAGACAAAGGAAAGAGAAGCACTGGCGGATCAACGCCAGGAAAAAGATCATATCGTATCCGGATTAAAATCGCAGGAGAAAGACCTGCAAAAACAAATAGCTGTCAAGAAAAAACGTGACAGGGATATTCAGAATGCGATCGCAGCTATCATCCGCCGCGAAATTGAAGCAGCTAAGAAAGAAGAAGCGGCAAGATTAGCTTCTGCTAAGAAAGCAGCCGAAGAAGAAAAAGCAAGAAATGCATCTGTAACACCTACACCAGGTAAACCTGCTACAACCAATCCCTCTGTGGCAGCAACAGCACCTGCCAAAAAACCTGAAAGTTATCTTGAGCTGAATGCAAAAGATATTGAGCTTGGTACCGATTTCGGCAACAGCCGAGGAAAGCTTCCCTGGCCGGTTGATAATGGATTTGTGAGCATACCTTTTGGCCCTTATACCATTGAAGGCACCAAACTCAGGGATGATAATCCTGGCCTTACCATCGGCACCCGCTCAGGCGCCCCGGTAAAAGCCGTATTTGATGGAGTGGTTTCAGCCGTTCACAATTATGGTGATGGTGCAGCGATCATTATCAGGCATGGTAAATACTATACTTCCTACAGCAATCTCTCCGGTGTAAACGTATCTAAAGGAGCAACTGTAAAACGCGGACAGGTGATCGGCCGTGCCGGCGATTCAGATGATGGCTCCAGCGGAAGGATTGACTTTATGCTGATGATCGAAGCAAAGAATGTGAACCCTGCTCCATGGCTCAGGAGATAGCAGGTTGAAGAAACTGTTCATACAGTTTCTCATACTGCGGCACGATCGTATGTATATCGAATTTTTTTGCATGCGCCGCTGCCCTTTCTTTAAAACCTTTCAGTGTTTTATCATCTTTAAGAATAGCTAAGGATTGCTGGCTCATGGTCATCACATCGCCGACATTGGCCATATAGCCTGTTTCTCCATTGATGTTTATTTCCGTTAAGCCACCTGCATTGGTCGATACTACCGGCACCCCTGCTGCCATTGCTTCCAGTGCCGCCAGGCCAAAGCTTTCATAATCGGAGGTGAGGAGGAAAAGATCAGCGATAGCAAGAATATCTTCCATTTGCTCCTGCTTACCTACAAACCTGATCTCATCACTGATATTTAATTCTCTTGCGAGATCTTCGGCAGTAGAGCGCTCAGGCCCATCACCAACAAAAAGGAGCTTGGCCGGAATATGTTTTTGCACTTCATTAAAAACCTTTACCACATCCTGCACGCGTTTTATTTTACGGAAATTGGAAGCGTGTAAAAGTATCCGCTCTCCATTGGGAGCGATCACTTTCCGGAATGCATCGATCGGCTTGCGGACAAAGCGTTTTACATCCACGAAGTTGTAAATGACCTCGATGTCTTTTTCAATACAGAATGTTTTGAAAGTTTCATCACGCAGGTTTTTCGATACAGCAGTAATACTATCGCTTTGGTTGATCGAGAATGCTACAACAGGTGCGTATGTTTTATCCCTTCCCACGAGGGTGATGTCGGTGCCATGTAAAGTAGTGATCACGGGGATATGCTTTCCTTCCTTCGCCAGGATCTGCTTGGCCATAAAAGCCGCTGAAGCGTGCGGGATGGCATAGTGCACGTGGAGGAGGTCCAGGTTATTGTTCTTGATCACATCCACCATGGTGCTGGCCAAAGCCGTTTCGTAAGGGGGGTAATCAAAAAGCGGATAGGTGGGTACCTGCACTTCGTGGTAAAATATATTGGGAATGAACCCGGATAAACGGACGGGTTGCTGGTAAGTGATAAAATGGACAAGATGGCCTTTTTGCGCCAAAGCTTTGCCGAGTTCTGTTGCCAAAACACCGCTTCCGCCAAATGTAGGGTAACAAACGATTCCGATACGCATTTGTATGATTATAAGTTAATATGGCCGCCCTGGTCTTTTGAGCTTTGCCCGGCAGCACCTAAGGTAACAGTTTTGAGGCACTAAGGTTTGACGTTTATCTTAAATCTTTCTTCCTTGCCCTTTAACTTTTATCTTTAAGCAAAAATTTCTACTGCAATGCGAGCATTTCTTTTTTTACTAAGTTTTTTATTAGTAACCCAAATCCTTCCGGCCCAGGATGATTCCCTGATGATCCGCAAGATAGCCGATGAGATACTTCAGAACAGTAAAGCCTATGAAAACCTTCGTGTGCTTACCAAACAGATCGGTGGCCGACTTGCTGGTTCACCCGGCATGGTGAAAGCAGAAGCATGGGGCGCTAAGACCATGAAAGAATCAGGCGCGGCCAATACCTGGTTGCAGGAATGTATGGTGCCGCATTGGGTGAGAGGAGGCAAAGACGAAGCAAGTGCAGAATATGACAATGGTAAAAAAGTAAAAAAGACCCTCGATATTGTAGCCCTTGGTAACTCCATCGGCACCGGTCCTAAAGGATTGAAAGCAGAAGTAGTGGAAGTAAAATCATTTGCCGACCTCGAAGAAAAGAAAGACCAGGTAAAAGGAAAGATCGTTTTCTACAATTATAAATTCAATCCAAACGTCGTCAAAACCTTCAATGCCTATAGCGATGCAGTAAAATACCGCGGGCAGGGCCCAAGCCAGGCTGCCAAATACGGGGCCGTTGGCGTGATTGTTCGCAGCATGAGCCATAGCACGGATAATAATCCGCATACAGGTTCTACCCGCTATGATTCTACTTATCCCAAACTGCCTGCAGTAGCAATCGGATTAAAAGATGCAGATGAACTGAGTACGCTGCTGAAAACAAAACCTGTCAGCGTATCACTAAAAACAAATGGACATTTTCTTCCTGATACCATCGGTCACAATGTGATCGGTGAATTGAAAGGCAGCACTTACCCTGATGAGATCATTACCATTGGTGGCCACCTCGATAGCTGGGACAATTGTGAAGGAGCGCATGATGATGGTACTGGTTGCGTGCAAACGATGGAGATACTACGCAGCTTTGTAGCGCTCGGTTATCAGCCGAAAAGGACGATCCGCTTTGTATTGTTTGCCAATGAAGAAAATGGTCTGAGAGGCGGAACGAAATACGCAGCAGAAGCTAAAGCCAAAAATGAGAAACATGTTTTCGCTCTCGAGAGTGATGCCGGTGGTTTTACACCACGTGGATTCGGCTTTACCGTTTCAGATGCGCAATTTCAGAAAATACTTTCCTGGAAACCATTGCTTGAGCCTTATGGCGCCAGCGATCTTACACGTGATGGCGGTGGTGCAGACATAGGCCCGCTCAACCGCACATTCGGAACACCTGTTGCAGAATTGAATCCCGACTCCCAACGTTATTTTGATATACACCACTCCCGCAATGATGTGTTTGAAAACGTGAATAAGCGTGAGCTTGAACTGGGTGCTGTGAATATGGCAGCATTGATTTACCTGGTTGATAAATACGGTTTGTAAAAATGGAACATTACGAAGTAAGAAAAGATGATTTCCTGATCAGTACAGACAAGTCTTTATTGAACCTGGATATTATTCATGGATATCTCTCTAAAGAATCATACTGGGCAATGAATATCCCAAAAGAACTGGTGGAAAAATCTATTGAACATTCACTTTGCTTTGGGATATACCATCAGCAGCAACAGGTTGGTTTTGGAAGACTGGTTACCGACCAGGCAACCTTTGCCTACCTCGCAGATGTATTTGTGCTGGAAAGCTACCGCGGAAAGGGTTTATCTAAATGGTTGATGGAATCCATTCATGCCCACCCCGAATTACAGGGGCTGAGGAGATGGGTGCTGGGAACACGCGATGCACATGGATTGTATGCACAATTTGGCTGGGCGGAACTACCTGAAGAACTCAGGCACCGGTTTATGCACAGGCAGGACCGGAAAACGTACTGATCAGGGCTTCAGCAAAGCGTCGATAGCAGCGTGCACTTTTTCAAATGCAAAGGAGCTGATCACAGTATCCATTTGCTGTTTCACTTTTTCTGTGCCCAAGTTCCCAATACTTCCTTCATGTGTATGATGAATATTGGTGTCGTATGTAAACTTACCAGCTTCGATATTTAAACCCACCTGCTTGTAAGCATCGCGGAAAGGAACACCTTGCAACACGAGTTTGTTCACTTCTTCCACGCTGAACAGGTATTTATATTTCTCGTCTTTGACGATATCTTTTTTGATCTGGATATTGGACAGCATCAATCCTGCCATTTCGATACAGTCCTTCAATGTTTTGAAAGCTGGGAATAAATGTTCTTTCAGCAATTGAAGATCGCGGTGATAACCGGAAGGAAGATTGGTGGTCATCAGCATGATCTCATTCGGGAGGGCTTTGATCCTGTTGCAATGCGAGCGGATCAGTTCAAATACATCCGGATTCTTTTTATGCGGCATAATGCTGCTACCGGTAGTTAATTCAACAGGGAAACTGATAAAATCGAAGTTCTGGTTAAGGTACAGGCAGGCATCCATGCTCAGCCTTGCAAGTGTATCTGCAATATTCGCTAAAGCCTGTGCTACTATTCTTTCTGCTTTGCCACGTCCCATTTGTGCATACACTACATTATAATTCAGATCTGCAAAGCCTAATAAACGGGTGGTCAAAGTGCGGTTGATAGGAAAAGAAGAACCATATCCTGCAGCAGAGCCCAGCGGGTTCTTATTCACTATATCATAAGCTGCCTTCACTGTTATCAGATCATCTACCAGTCCTTCAGCATAAGCGCCAAACCACAAACCAAAGGAAGAAGGCATGGCCAGTTGAAGATGGGTATATCCGGGCAGTAAATGATCTTTATATTTTTCGCTCTGGCTTTGCAGTAATTCAAACAGTGGTTGTACATTATTTACCAGCTCTTCCAGTTCATTTCGGAGGAAAAGTTTTACATCCACCAGTACCTGATCGTTACGGCTGCGGGCGCTATGTATTTTCTTCCCGGTATCGCCTAATGCCTGTGTAAGCAACAGTTCAACCTGAGAGTGGATATCTTCCACATCATCCTGCAGTTTAAATTCATTGTTGGCGATAAGGGAATAAATACGTTTCAGCTCAACCTGGAGAACGGTTAATTCTGTTTTGGTCAGCAGATTCACCGATTCAAGCATCTGGATATGTGCCAATGAACCCAGCACATCAAAACGGGCAAGATAGAGGTCCATTTCACGGTCTTTGCCGACAGTAAAAGTTTCTACTTCTTTGAGTGATGCAGTATTTTTTTGCCAGAGCTTCATGGTTTCTGTTTTTTGCTATACGACCTTTTCAAGAAAACGAATGTACAGTTCTATACCTTCATTGATCTCTGAAAGGTAAATATATTCATCTGCTGTATGACTTCTTGCTGAATCGCCGGGCCCCATCTTTAATGCAGGGAATGGCATCAGCGCTTTATCGGAAGTGGTGGGTGAGCCATAATAAGTTCTTCCCAGTTCTATGCCGGCTTTGATGATCGGATGCTCCAACGAAATGGAAGTGGACCTGAGGCGGGTGCTTCTTGGTTTCACTTCGCAGCTTACATGCTTCTTAATGATATCGATCGCTTCCTCAAAGGTGTACAGTTCATTGATCCTTGTATCTACCACAAAACGGCAAACAGCAGGTACCACGTTATGTGCTTTGTTTTCTGTTTCAATAACAGTGACGCTCATTTTGGAAGGGCCCAGCAAGGGAGATATTTTTTCAAGCTGATAGGTCCTGAACCACTCTATATCCTTTAGCGCTTTATAAATGGAATTATCACCTTCATTGCGTGCAGCATGCCCGGCTTTTCCATAGCTAACGCAGTCGAGCACCATCAATCCTCTTTCAGCAACAGCCATCTGCATTTGGGTGGGCTCGCCAACAATGGCGAAATCAATCGCCGGTAAATAAGGAAGTGTTTTTTCAATGCCACCGACTCCGGAAATCTCTTCTTCGGCTGTAGCCGCTATGGCAATATTGTAACGGAGAGAAGGGTGATCATAAAAATGAAGAAAGCTGGCGATCAGGGAAACCAGGCAACCACCGGCATCGTTGCTGCCAAGGCCGAATAACTTGCCATCTTCCACTACGGGGGAGAAAGGGTCCTTGGTGTATTGTGGGTTGGGTTTAACTGTGTCATGATGGGAGTTGAGCAAAATAGTGGGTTTGCTTTTATCAAAATGACGATTAAAGGCAAACACATTATTACCTACCCGTGAATGTTCGATATCCCTGGTACCCAGGAACCGGCAAAGCAAGCCTGCAGTCTGATCCTCTTCGCAGCTATAGGAAGGCGTTGTGATCAGTTCTTTCAGTAGGGCAATTGCATCCTGCTGCAGGGTATATAGGCTATTGCTATTCATTTATAATGGTTGTTCCCGAACTTCCATCGATCAGCTTACCGAGATTTTCCGCTTTTCCAATGATCACTTTTTTTACACCATTGTTCAAGGCGGTAAAAGCATTGTCCAGTTTGGGGATCATGCCGGCAAATATCTTTTCTTTTTCTCTTAGTTGCCTGTAATAGGTTGGAGTAAGCTCCGGTATCACCGTGCTGTCATCTTCAGCATCCAGCAAGACACCTGATTTTTCAAATGAATACACCAGGCTTACTTCAAAATCTTTGCTCAGGCTTTTGGCAAGTTCCTGTGCGATAGTGTCTGCATTGGTGTTCAGCAACTGACCTTGCTGATCGTGTGTGATAGGGGCAAAAACGATAGTTATACGCTGATCGAGCAGGCTTTTCAACAACCCGGTGTTTATTGCATCCACGTCCCCGACATAACCATAATCCACTACAGGATGGCGGCGTTTGTGAGCAAGGATAGCATCGCCATCAGCACCGCAAAGGCCAAGTGCATTGCAGTTGTGCGACTGCAGGCGGGCAACAATGTTCTTGTTGATATAACCCGCATACACCATTGTAACGATCTTCAATGTTTCCGCATCCGTGATCCGGCGGCCATCTACCAATTGCTGGCGCACTCCCATTGTTTCTGCCAGTTTGGTAGCCAGTTTACCACCACCATGGACAAGTATCTTGGGGATATTGATGCCGGCAAACTCTTTCAGAAAGGAAAACAGCTTTGCTTCATCATCAATGATATTGCCGCTGATCTTTATGACTAATAAACTGTTCATTTATTCTTTAATATTTCACTCAGCACCACCTGGGCAGCCCATACGCGGTTGCTTGCTTCCTGGGTCACAAGGCTGTTTGGTCCATCCAGCACCTCATCACTCAGTTCTACATTCCTTCTCACCGGCAGGCAGTGCATTACTTTAGCCTGGTTGGTTATTTCCAGTTTTTTATTGGTGAGCATCCACTTGGGATCGCTCTCATATATTTTGCCATAATCCTTGAAAGTGCTCCAGTTTTTTACATACACATAATCTGCATCTTTCAAAGCCTCATCCTGGTTATGGGTGATGGTTGCTCCCTGTGTAAACTCTTCACTCAGCTCATAATCTTCGGGATGTGTGATCACGAAATCTGCTTTTCCCCAGGCATTGATCCATTGGGAGAAACTATTGGCCACGCATTGAGGAAGTGGTTTCACATGAGGCGCCCAGGTGAGAACGATCTTTGGTTTACGGGCAGCCGTTTGAAGCTGGCTGTGTTCCTGTATCGTGATAATATCTGTTAATGATTGAAGCGGATGCAGGGTGGCGCTTTCAAGGCTTACTACCGGGATGCCTGCATATTTGATGAACTGTTTTATGTACAGTTCACTATAATCGTCTTCCCGGTTTTTTAAAGAAGGAAAGGTTCTTATAGCAAGAACATCGAAGTACTTACCGAAAATAGGTGCAGCATCTTTGACGTGCTCAACCGTACTTCCGCTCATGATGGCTTCTTCTTCAAACTCAAGCGCCCAGCCCTCACTGCCAACATTGAACACGATGGCGTCCATTCCGAGATTTTGTGCAGCTATCTGTGTGCTTAACCTTGTGCGCATACTGGGATTCAGAAAAAGGCAACCGATACGCTTGCCTGCTCCCAGTGTTTTATCTTTAAAAGGATCAGCCTTATATGCCAGTGCTTTTTTCACGAGCCCATCAATGTCAGCGGCATCATGGGCAGAAATAAAATTTTTCATGTGCACGTATTTGTTCTTCCCGGCCACATGGAATTTCGCATAAAATAAAAATTTTATTATGCTTCATTTCACGCTTGGTCTACAGAAGTTGAGGTGGGGACGAGTTTTTGTATTTCTTCTTTTAATGAATCAATGAATTGTTCGGCATCTCTTTTTTTCAGGGCCAGGGATGGGAGCAAACGGATAACGTTGGGTTTAGCTTCACCTGTAAATATCTGCTGGTTCCACAACAGATTTTTCTTCAGGTCTTTTAATTCTTCAGGCACATCAAAACCGATCATCAATCCGCGACCTCTTACATTCTCAATTTCAGGAATATTGTTCAGTTCATCTCTGAGATATTTCCCTATCATCACTGCATTGCCCATCAGTTTCTCCTCTTCAATTATTTCGAGCACGGCCAATGCTGCTGCACAAGCGAGATGATTGCCACCGAAAGTAGTACCCAACTGAAAATGTTTGGGTTTGATATGCGGAGCGATAATAATGCCTGCTACAGGGAAGCCATTGCCCATTCCTTTGGCCATGGTATAAATATCTGCATTCACGCCAGCAAAATCATGACTGAAGAATTTGCCGCTTCTGCCATAACCGCATTGCACACTGTCAGCGATATACACTGCACCATACTCATCGCAAAGGCTGCGGATCTTTTTCAGGAAACTTTCGTCAGCCACGTTGATACCACCTACACCCTGGATGCCTTCCACGATCACAGAAGATATTTCCTTTCCGTTCTTGCGGAAGCAATCTGTCAGCGCTGCACTGTCATTGAACGGAAGAAAGATCACATTTTCTGTTTCATTAACAGGGGCGACAAAGTTTTTATTATCTGTTACAGACACGGCCAGTGAAGTGCGGCCGTGAAATGATTTACTGAAAGCGATCACTTTTTTCCGGCCATTGTGGAAAGAGGCCAGTTTTAGAGCATTCTCATTGGCTTCAGCGCCGCTATTGCAAAGGAATAACTGGTAATCTGGTTTGCCAGACACTTTTCCAAGTTTCTCCGCCAATTGTTGTTGCAGCGGGATCCTGATGGAATTGGAATAAAAAGCCAGCTTTTCCAACTGGTCTTCAATACGACTCACCCAATGGGGATGTGTGTGACCAATACTGATCACGGCATGACCACCGTACAGATCAAGATATTGATCACCTTTATCGTCCCATACATAGGACCCTTTTGCTTTTACGATAGTGATATCGTTGATAGGATAAACATCAAACAGATTCATAACAGATAACTTAGAAGTAATTAGCTTTTAATTTTAATCCCATGGTTTCTTCAAGACCAAAAACCAGGTTCATATTTTGAACGGCCTGACCACTGGCGCCTTTCAGCAGATTGTCTACTGCAGAATGCACGACCAGTTTACTGCCTGCTTTTTCCAGTTGTATCACAGCTTTGTTGGTATTCACCACTTGCTTCAGGAAGATGGGCGCTTTGCTGATATGTGTAAATGGTTGCCCTTTATAAAAATCAGTAAAGAGCGTATAAAGTTCTTCCACGCTAAGATCACAGGAAAGGGTGGAGCTTACAAAAATGCCTCTTGTGAAATCTCCTCTCCAGGGAACGAAGTTCAGATCGATCACACCGCCGGGTTGCAATTGTAAAAGTGATTCGCCGATCTCACCAAGATGCTGGTGGCTGAGGGTTTTATATGCCTGAATATTGTTGGCTCTCCAGCTAAAGTGTGATGTAGGAGATAAAGCTTGTCCTGCGCCGGTTGATCCTGTGATGCCGGTGGCATACACTTCTTTCAGCAAACCTGCTTTTGCCAACGGCAAAAGACCTAATTGTATACCGGTAGCAAAGCAACCGGGGTTGGCAATGGCTGTTGCCGATTTGATAGCTTTCTTATTGAGTTCTGGCAAACCATATACAAATTGCCGGTCCCCAATACTTGAATGAGATTTCAATCTGAAATCATTGGCAAGGTCAATGATCTTTACATGGGCTGGGATCGTGTTTTCCGTCAGGAATTTTTTTGATTCGCCATGTCCGAGGCAGAGAAACAACACATCAATATCCGTATTCAGCTCACCAGTGAAAAACAGGTCAGTTTCACCCAGTAAATCCTGGTGCACCTTGTGCACTGGCTGACCTGCATTGCTGCGGCTATGAATAAAAGAAACAATGGTACCCGGATGGTGGATCAATAAACGGATCAATTCACCACCCGTGTAGCCTGCTCCTCCAATGATCCCTGCTTTGATTTTTGTAGCCATTAGCTGTTTTCGTTATCTGTCTTTACCAGATGATACATCATTGTCTGGTTGCCGAATATCCGGCTGAAACCTCTTACATCTTCACCGGTAAAGCCGGTATTCATTTCGCCATACTTGCCGAACTTACTGTTCATCAGATCGTAGCGGCTTTCGATGCCGATGATCTGGAAGCGGTATGGTTGTAATTGCACAAACACATCGCCGGTCACGTTGCGCTGGCTGGTTTCAAGATACGCTTCAATATCCCGCATCACGGGATCGAGTATCTGGCCTTCATGGAGCCAATTGCCGTAAAACTGTGCCAACTGGTCTTTCCAGTTCAATTGCCATTTGGTGAGCACATGTTTTTCCAGTGCATGGTGTGCTTTCAGGATCACCATGGGAGCGGCTGCTTCAAAACCTACGCGGCCTTTGATGCCGATAATGGTATCGCCCACGTGGATATCGCGGCCAAGCCCATAAGCTCCTGCGATGGACTGTAAATATTGTATTGCTTCAGAAGGGTGGTTGAACGACTGGCCGTTTACTTCTTTCAGCTCGCCTTTTTCAAAGCTAAGCTTTACTTCTTCACTGCCAGTTTTTGTAACCTGGGTAGGCCAGGCCTCTTCGGGAAGGATGCCTTTGGAAGAAAGTGTTTCCTTGCCGCCAACGCTGGTGCCCCACAGGCCTTTGTTGATGGAATAAGCAGCTTTGCTGAAATTCATTTCCACCCCTTTTTTCTTCAGGTATTCAATTTCCGCTTCACGGCTTAGTTTAAGATCGCGTATAGGAGTAATGATCTCCACGCCGGGGATCATGATATGGAAGATCATGTCGAACCGTACCTGGTCGTTGCCGGCGCCGGTGCTGCCATGAGCTACGGCATCTGCATTCAGTTCGCGGGCATGGTCGGCGATATGGAGGGCCTGGCTTAAACGTTCTGCAGAAACACTTAAAGGGTAAGTGTTATTCTTTAAAACGTTGCCATATATAAGGAATTTGATGATACTGTCGTAATAGCTTTTAACAGCATTGACGGTTTTGTGAGATTTTACGCCGAGGGAGTAAGCATGTGCTTCGATCTGTTTAAGCTCTTCGGCTGTAAAGCCTCCTGTGTCTACGATAATGCTATGGACTTCGTAACCCTGGTCTTCGCTCAGATATTTTACACAGAAGGAAGTGTCTAATCCGCCGCTAAAGCCCAAAACAACTTTTTTTGACATGGTAAACCGTTGTTGGTTTTATAGATGAAATAAATAATGCAACAGGGATTTGAGTTTTACTCCCCCGCCTTTTTCCTTTTCCTTGTCTTTTTTCAGGAAAGGTTTCAGCAGTTTCCATTGTTTAAAGCGCAGCAATCGTTCAAAGCCCACCGCATTGTCTTTGAAGTATTCTTTGGTTTCTTCAGGCTCGTAGTGATCTTTTGGATCATAGAGCATGGCGGTGCACATGCAGTTTTTTCTTTCTTTGCTCATGAGGATCTCATAGTTGACACAGCTTTTACAGCCGGCCCAGAAAGCTTCATCCTGCGTAAGTTCGGAGTAAGTAACGGGTTCATAACCCAGGTCGCTGTTGATCTTCATCACAGCAAGCCCGGTAGTGAGCCCGAATATTTTTGCATCGGGGTATTTTACCCGGGAGAGATTGAATATTTTTTGCTTGATGGTTTTTGCTACCCCGCTTTTGCGGAAAGAAGGCGAAACGATCAGGCCACTGTTGGCCACGTATTCGCCATGGCTCCAGGTTTCGATATAGCAAAAGCCTACCCATTCGCCTTTGTTGGTTATAGCGATCACGGCCTTGCCTTCATCCATTTTCTGGGCTATATATTCCGGGCTTCTTTTAGCAATACCTGTCCCCCTGGCTTTCGCCGAAGATTCCATTTCATCCGTAATAATGGAGGAAAATTTCTTGTCATCCTGGGTCGCCACCCTAACGATGATATGTTGATTGTCCACTTGAATAAAGAGTTGAGTATAACGCGGATTACCAGTCCTGAACTTGTTTCCGGGAAGAATTCACTGACAGGGACCAGGGTAAGGGGTTCGTCCTGTCAGCACTCAGGGCGGCGTCGGGGGCGCGAAAAGGTAAACACATCATAACCTACTGCATACACACCACTTGTGATGGGTGCATGGAAGGCGATCTGCTTAGTATGTGTCAAAATATTACTCACGTTTACAAACAAATTGTAAATTGGATTACAAATGTATAATAATAATTGGGTTATCGCCACAAATTTTTTGTTATAAAAACTGTCTATGGAGCAACTAGCTACTGAAAAGAAAAAGACATCCGGCGCCAGAAGGTTTTTCCGAACGTTTGTTATCGTGCTGGTGCTGGGCCTCATCGTCTTCGTGCTCATCAAATACTTTTTTGTATTTGGCACCGGGGCCAAGGCCGGGCAGTTGAACTTTATCGTTAAGAAAGGATATGTCTGGAAAACCTATGAAGGCCGGATGATCCTTAGCGGCTACCGCACCAATCAGCCGGGAAGTATACAGTCGAACGAATTTGAATTCTCCGTGGTAGATGAAAAAGTGGCGAACCAACTGATGGGCAACAGCGGCGCTTTCTTTGAGCTTCATTATAAAGAATACCTGGGTGCATTGCCCTGGCGGGGGATGAGCGAGTTTATCGTGGACAGCATCATCTCCATGCGGCGGGCTGAAACGGGTTTACCGCAGCTTCTGCCCTGACGGAGTTGTTTGTTCCCACCAATCAAAAATTCTTTGTGGTCTTTGAGCCTCGGTGGGATATGGCTCCCACGTAGGCTCAAAGACCACAAAGAATAAATATTTATCAGGGAAATTCTGAGGGAGATTAGGCTAATAAAAGAAATATCGCCGGGCGCTTATGAATATCTAGGCTTTCTTTCTTCCAGGCAGAGATGGTTTTAGTTCTTACCCATTCATTTTCGCCGGTCAAATCTACAGCGATACATAAGCGGGTGCCTGGATTGGCATGCTTCAATAAAGACTCAATAAGCTGATTATTGCGGTAAGGTGTTTCGATAAAAATTTGTGTGCAGTTATTTTTCTTCGATTCTGCTTCCAGTTCTTTAATGGCTTTTGCCCTTTGAGGGGCATCAATCGGCAAATAGCCAAAGAAACGGAACTGCTGACCATTCATACCACTGGCCATCAATGCCAGCAAAATGGAGCTTGGGCCAACCAGTGGGATCACCGGCACATTCATATCCTGCGCCACTGCCGCCAACAATTGTCCCGGATCAGCTACACCCGGGCAGCCTGCTTCGCTGATGATACCGATCGTTTTTCCTTCTTTTAATTTTTGACGGAAAATACCTTGCACTTCTTCTTCGGCCTTATGGATGGTGAACCATTCGTATTCGTCGATCACGATCTCTTCGCCAGCAGGCAGCCGCTCTTTCCAGAACTGCTTCAGGAAACGGCGGGCAGTCCGTTCATTTTCCACGAACAGTACCTGGCATTTTTTTACTGCTTCAGCAATATAAAGCGGGATGGCATTCAGACCCTTTTCATCGAGCAGGGAAGGGACAAGGTATACAGCTCCTTTTTCCATATTAAGGGGCTTTTACTTTGTGAACGGTGAGCGTGGCGGCAATGATGGCATAAGCCGGCGCAAAGATGATCACAAGGTGCATCATATAAAATAATATGCCGTTGCCAATAGCCAGTCCTTTATGGCGGCCAATGAAATGAATACTTTGGGAAGGACTGTGGTTGTTCCGGGCAAGACTGTAATCCAGCATCGAAAAGCCATAATAATAGCACTCCATAAAAAGCGCGATCAGCGGAGTGATCCACCCGATCACGGGAATCAGCGATAAAAGAATAAGAGCGACAAGATAAACAGTTTGCCAGCCGCAGTTGCGGATGGCAATGCTCATGCCTCTTGACATTTCCTTTTTTATATCCGACCATCCCGGAGCTGATTCATTGCTCTTGATAATGGATTCCGTTTTGCGGCTGATATACGCAAAAATAGGAGAGCCGATAATAAGGCAGATGTATTTGAAAAAGGAAAAATAAAAAAGCAGCAGGGTAAGCCAGAGTATGATACCGGCAAAAGTGAACAGGAATCCTAAAAAGCTATTCTGGAATTTCTGGATCCAATCGCTTACGTGCAGGATATGGGTAATGTATTCGATCACTTCTGTAGCAGACCTCCCGAAAAAATACATGCCTGTAACAAACAGGGCCGTATAAATAAGCCCTGGTATCAATACCCATTTCCATAACCGGTGCTGCAGGATGAAACGGTGTGCTTCTCCCCAGGATTGAATGGTTATGACTATTTCTTTGAGCAAAACGTAAATTTGAATGGTAAATATAGGAAAGAGAATGGTATCCTGACGACAGGGAACAGCAGGATAATTACTTAAAGAAGATTAAAATGTCATTAAAGAAATTACCGCTCTCATTTTATCAGCGGGAGAATGTGCTTCAGATAGCAAAGGAACTGATGGGAAAGATACTCGTTACTCAATGGAATGGCATAACTACATCGGGACGTATTGTAGAGTGCGAAGCGTATGCAGGTGTAATAGACAAAGCTTCGCATGCGTATGGCGGCCGGAGAACAAACCGCAATGAGATCATGTATGCCAATGGCGGCTATGCTTATGTTTATCTCTGTTATGGCATCCATCACCTGTTTAATGTGGTAACCAATATCAGGGAGATCCCAAATGCTATTCTTTTGCGTTCACTTGAACCATTAAAAGGAGTGCCTGAAATGCTGCTCCGTACAAAAAAGAAAAAAGCTGATTACACGCTTACCCGCGGGCCAGGGAATCTTTCAAAAGCACTGGGTATTGTTACCAGCCAGTCGGGAATGTTGCTGAACGGAAAGCAACTGTTTTTGGCAGATGATGGGTTCACTTATCCCGCAAAGGATATTGCAGCTTCGCCGCGCATCGGAGTGGATTATGCGGGAAAAGATGCTTTATTGCCGTACCGGTTTTATGTAAAAGGGAATCCGTATGTAAGTGGAAAACCTAAGTGAAATGCACTTGTTTAAACAATGGTATCGCCTTCAATATTATCCTTCACTATATCTTCCGTTTCATCCACCCTGCTGAAGGCTCTTTCCATTTTTTGGCGGTCAAATTCCTTTTCATTATTGGCCAGCCAGATGGTGGCTACACCGTTTCCAATAAAATTGGTGATAGCTCTTGCTTCAGACATAAAACGGTCGACGCCCAACAGCAGGGCAAGCCCTTCTATTGGTATCACCTTAATGGTGGCAAGTGTGGATGCCAGCACAGCAAAACCACTGCCCGTTACTCCCGCCGCGCCTTTGGAAGTGAGCATTAATATGCCGATGATGCTTAACACTTGTGCAAAGCTGAGCTCAACATTGAAGACCTGTGCGAGGAAGATCATGCACATGGACAGATAAATGGTGGTACCGTCAAGGTTAAAAGAATACCCGGTGGGCACTACAAGCCCTACAACTGATTTGGAGCAGCCCATCCGTTCCAGTTTTTCCATCAGCGATGGCAGTGCCGCTTCGGAAGAAGAAGTGCCTAATACGACGAGCAGTTCTTCACGGATATATTTGAGGAACCGGAATATGCTTACCCGGTACATCCGCAGAATAAAATATAAGACCACAAAAATGAAAATGGCCATGGTGATATAAACAGTGCCCATCAGTTTGGCCAATGGCAATAAGGTATTGATACCATACTTACTGATGGTGTAGGCCATGCCGCCGAATGCGCCTATTGGTGCCAGCAACATTACCCAGTGCAATGCTTTGAAAATATAGTAAGAGAGGGGTTTAAGAAAATGGACCACTTTTTCCCTTCCATTATAAAAACTTAAACCAACACCGCTGAGGATCGCCAGGATCAATACCTGCAAAGTGAAATTTTGTTTCAGGAACTTCCACCAACTGAATTCCTCGCTGCTACGGGTATACTGAGAGATATCGCCGCCTTTAACAGCCGATGTGTCCACACCACTGCCAGGCTGAATAACGATGGCAGCAATAACGCCGATCACAAGGGCAAAAGTGGTGACCACTTCAAAATAGAGCAATGACTTAGCACCTACACGCCCTACCTTTTTAAGGTTGCTCATGCTTACAATCCCCAATGTAATGGTCAGGAAGATGATGGGATTGATGAACAGTTTGACCAGGCTGATAAAAATACCGCTCAGGAATTCACTGATCGAAATGCCGATGGACATCTCCTGTCCAAGAACAGTGTGTTTGAAAGGTGCAGACAATACAGGATATAATGCAAGAGCAGGTTTGAAATGCCCGATCAATATACCGGCAGTAATGGCTATAAGAACCCAGAAAGTGAGATTGGTGAAAAGCTTTCGCATGTGCTTAGAACTTAGGGCAGTTCAGCTTTTTTGCACCCGGATCTACAGGACGTTTAACATAGATCAATGATATTTCCACACCACCTCTTGAATTGGAAGCAGCTTTCAGGGAAGAAGTATTTACATCATAGGAAGCGCCGAAATGCCATTCTCCGAATTCCAGTCCCACATAAGGTATCAAAGCATCTTCAAAACGGTACCAGGTGCCGAGATAAACATTCGTAGGGATCTCTTCATCGTTATTTACATTCAAGCAGAAAGCGCCGCCCACCATGGTGTTTTTGGCTTTTGCCTGCATGCTATGGTTAGCTGCAAAATGGAATGAGTTGTAAGTGCCTACCGGTATCTTGGCGCCGGCCTGGATAGTGGTACGCATGTTCAGCACAAAATCGCCTTTATTAAAACTTTCTTTTGGCCGGTTGAGGTGATACATGGAGGCACCGAGATAAAAATTGTTATATCCATTGGTGGTGCCTGTGTAAATGACACCGGCATTCACATCAAAATAATTCAGGTTTACCTGGCTGGAAGAAAAGCTTTCCTGTGTAACGCCGGTAAATCCAAAAGGAGTGAGCTGATCACCGAATGTAAGCTTGCTGGTGTTAAGGCGTTTATTCATGTACGTTCCCTGGAAGCCGGCCCCGATCTGATGGTAGCCATTTTCATCCAACCCTTTATGGTAAGCCAGTGAAACACCGAAATAAGTACTGTTCAAAGCTCCATCGCCTGCTTTATCGCTGTATCCCATAAAGCCGATACCGAACTGGTCATTTTCAGGGATGCGGTTTTTGAGGATGCCCATATCGAAAGAAGCGGTCATGGTGGTATATGCATTGCTGATCGTCGGCCACTGATTGCGATAGTTAGCTGCAAACCTGTAAACACCATCAAACTTGCCAGTGAGAGCAGGGTTGAGGGTCATTGGTGAAGCGAAGAATTGTGAAAAATTAGGATCCTGTGCAGTTGATACACTTGCCAGCACAACACAGGCGATCAGGGTCGAAAGGAATTTTTTCATCTCAGCAATTAAGTTTTTTCACTGGTCAGGCGCATACCAATCAAAGCTTTACCAGCCATAGCATAAACGCCTGGCCAGCCTGGAAATTGCCTTAATGAGTATCCGGGAGCGGGAAAATACAACAATCTCAAGACCTGCAAAAATTGAAGATCGTTGCTTGGCACTGGCAAATTGCCTATAATTTAATGGATTAGCAATTAGGGATTTATGAAGATCGCTTGCTTACATCTGCACTTTTACCCCAAAGGCCAGGTCACCTGCATCTCCCAGGCCGGGTACAATATAACCTTTGGCCGTAAGCTCATCATCAATATCGCCACACCAGATAGTAACGGAAGGCTCCTCCCTTTTTACGTATTCAATACCTACTGTGCAGGCTATGGCGGTGACGATATGAATCTCTTTGGGATGACCCTCTTCCTTGAGGAAATGAATGGTCTTTACCAGCGAAGCGCCGGTAGCCAGCATTGGGTCGGAAATAATAAGCACCCTGTTTTCCAGTTCAGGGCAGGAGATATAATCGAGACTGATCTCGAAACTGCCGTCTTTTTTATGTTTCCGGTAGGCAGAAATAAATGCATTATCAGCTTTGTCAAAATAGTTCAGCAAACCCTGATGTAGCGGCAGGCCGGCTCTCAGGATGGTTGCCAGCACTGGCTGATGCTGCAGCACTTTGCTGGTAGCAATACCCAATGGTGTTTGCACTTCTTTTTCTACAAAAGGCAATACTTTGCTGATCTCGTATGCAGCCGCTTCACCGATCCTTTCCAGGTTGCGGCGAAACCGCATACGGTCGGTCTGGACCTCTGTATCCCGGAGCTCACTTACCCAATTGGTAATAAGACTGTGCTGTTCACTTAGATTGACGACCATCTGAAGAGGTTTATCTTTCTTACTTTTGGCAAATCTAAAGGCTTAAATCTAAAATCTATAATATAATTCATGATCTACAGGGCTATCGGATTAATGAGCGGCAGTTCGCTCGACGGGCTGGACATTGTTTTTACAGAGTTGCATGAGAACGGCGGTAAATGGGCCTATGAGATCGTAAAAGCCGATTGTTATCCTTACAGCGAAGATTGGACCAAACGCCTCTCTTCCGCCACCTCACTCAGCGCACGCGATTACCTGCTATTGCACACGGAATATGGTGATTATATCGGCCGGCAGGTGTTGCGGTTCATTGAAGAAAACGGATTGCAATATAAAGTGGCCCTTGTTGCTTCGCATGGGCATACCACTTTTCATATTCCTGCCAAAAAGATGACAGCACAATTAGGTGATGGCGCCGCTATTGCTGCTGTTACCAATCTCCCTGTGGTCACCGATCTCCGTTCGCTCGATCTCGCTCTTGACGGTCAGGGGGCACCCATTGTACCAATAGGGGAAAAACTTCTACTGCAGGGTTACGATTATTTCCTGAACCTCGGTGGCATTGCCAATATATCCATGAACGCAGCCTCCTACACAGCTTTTGATATCTGTGCAGCTAATCGTGTACTCAACCTGTTTGCCTCAGAAGCCGGTAAAGAATATGATGAAGATGGGAAGATGGCAGCATCCGGCCATTTGAATGAAGCTTTACTTGATCAATTGAATGCACTGGACTATTATCAATTGCCTTATCCAAAATCGCTGGCAAATGATTTCGGAACAGATAGGGTTTATCCATTGATCAAATCAGCCGGGCTGAGCATCCCCGACGCTTTACATACGTATGCAGAACATATCGCTATCCAGATCAGGAATGCCATTACATCTTTACCCAATCATGAGGCGGATCAATCAAAACTACTTGCAACAGGTGGCGGAGCATTGAACACCTATTTGGTAGAAAGGATCAAAGAGCAATTAGCCGGTCTCGGTATCGAGGTAGTAGTACCAGAAAAGGAATTAGTACAATACAAAGAAGCATTGATCATGGCACTGATTGGCGTATTACGCTGGAGAGAAGAGAACAATGTTTTATCTTCTGTTACTGGCTCGAGAAGAGATAGTGTTGGCGGTGCTATGTGGATGGGACTGGAATCCTGAGTCGGGAGCCTTTAGTCGAAAGTCAATAGTCGGTATTTTACTAATATCTGTATAACTCTTTCGATATCGTGAAGCTTCTTCTATCTTGATAAAAGCTCGGACTTCTGACTCGCGACTAAAGACTCAAGACTATTTTACAGCCCTAATACTGCCTTTAACTTTCCATATCCGCCTCTGCTCACCGGTACTTTTAATCCTGAGCGGAGTATTGCTACATGGTTGTCCTTTTCATAAGGATCGATACGGGTGATCTGTTGCACGTTCACAATATAAGAGCGGTGAGAGCGTACGAATTGCTGCCCATCCAGCACCTGCTCAAAATGGTTCATGGTTTTATTCTTCAGGAAATAGCCTTCCTGTGTATGTATCTTCACATAATCATCAGCAGCTTCGAGATAAAAGATATCATGTACGGGAATGATCTTGATCTTGCTGCCATTCTTCACTACCACGCGATTGCTTTGTGAAGGCGATTGGGAAGCTGTATCGAGCAGCTCTTCTGTTTTGGCAGAGGTATTAGTATTGTTTTGCTGTTGTTCCATCCATTTGGCAACGGCTTTATCAAACCTTTCCTGGTTGAACGGCTTTAAGAGGTAGTCGATTGCATGTGCTTCAAACGCTTTGATGGCATATTCATCAAATGCAGTAGTGAAGATCACATTGGGTGGTTGTTCTATCAGTTCAAGCATTTCAAAGCCATTGATCTTGGGCATTTGAATATCGAGAAAGATCAGGTCGGGCTGGTGTTGCTGAATGGCTTTTACCCCTTCAAATCCGTCGCCACATTCGGTTATCAGTTCCAGTTCCTGATGCTTTTGTAAATATTCTTTTACAATGCTTCTTGCAAGGGGCTCGTCGTCTATGATGATTACTTTGCTCATGATTATTAAATTCAAAAATAAAAGCTTAGAATGGATCGCAAAGAACGCAGCGGAGGCGCGGAGTACGCAACGTTGCGCCCTTTGCGAAATCATTGCGTGCTTTGCGACCCATTTATTTATAAAATTGATCTGTCACGCTTCGGATAACTGTGGTACAGTGACCCGGGTTGTGAAAATATTATCTTTTGCTTCTGTTGTTACAAGGTCATTCCGGCCAAATAAAAGATACAATCGCCGCTGCACTGATTTCAATCCAAATCCCGTTCCTTGCCGGGGTGAAGAGGTTTCCGGATCGAATGGATTGCTGACGATCACTTCCAGCTCATTTTCTTTTGCTACAGTATTGATGCGTATCACTGTTTCTCCGATCGTATCATACAGCCCGAATTTGATAGCGTTCTCTACCAGCGGTTGTAGCAATAAAGCAGGCAACTTCCGGGAAAGGGAAAGCGGGTCGATGGTTACGATAGGAGTGAGCCTGTTCCCAAACCGTACCTTTTCTATTTCAAGATATAATTCAAGGTACTGGATCTCTTCCTGCAGGCTTACCCATTGCGTTTCTTCTTTTTTGATGGTGCCGCGGAGAAAATCGGATAATTGCTGCACCATTTTCCTGGCCTCCTCCGGGCGGCTGCCGATCAGCGCATTGATGGAGTTAAGGCTGTTGAACAAAAAGTGCGGTTGCAATTGCTGGCGAAGTTTGAACAACTCTGCATCCCTGGCCAGTTTTTCCGCGTCTGATTTCCGCTCTTCACTCCGCTTCTGGTCCTGCCAGTTGAACCAGATGATGCCGATCATCGTTACAATTCCCAATATCAGAAATGCTATACTGGAGCGGACCATCAACGAGCGGCGGAGAAAAACGGTATAACCTTCATATGAGTTCAGTGCGAGTGCCAATAACCATTTACTTAATACCAACCACAGAACGGTGAGTACAACACACATACATAGTATGTTCAGGTATTGGGTAAACTCCGGAACATAATAGCGCACCGTATTCATCACCAGCAGGCAAATCAGCAACAGGAGTATATTGCTGATGAGGCTGTCAATAATAGCAAGCTCCACCGGCCAATCGAGCGACCACAACAGGATTGCATGGTCAGCCATCAATACCACCCATGCGATACTGAAAATGATAAGAAACCGCCTGACAGTGAATAATGATACAGACATGCTATCAGGCCAGTTTAAGTAGCTGATGGGTGTGGGTGAAGAAAATGTTTTCTGCTTTTTGATTGACTGTATAGATGTATGATTCCGCATTGTCCCTCTCTTCTATCCTTGAATAAAGCTCTGCACCGTCTATTAATTCACTTAGCAGGTAAAGCTCACTGACATTGATGAATTGCCACTGTACCAGTTGCTTCTTACTGTTATAAAAAGTTTCCTGTTCTGTAGACCCCAATTCCTGGGCTTTGCTAAAAGCTTCTTCCTTGCTGTTGGCTGCAACCAGCCTCAATTGTTCATCAAACTGTGGCGTGTGTTCACCTTCGCCGCAAACGATGCGGAATACCATTTTTGCAAGATACCAGTTCATAATAATCAGTTTGTGTGGTTAAGGTCAGCGAAACGATTGCAGTTGTTATGATCAACTGCAGCTATTTCCTAATAACTCTTGATCTCCATTCCTCCGAATATCATTGTCCCCTTCAGCACCAGCGTTTTGGTGGAAGGTTCTGATAGAGCAGCAAATTTTCTTTTGTCGCTGATGCCACCGAAAATGGTAACAGCTTCCGATTTGATAGACCAGTTAGAAGGTACAATAAGCGTAGCACCCCCGAATATAGCTGTCACTTCCAGCACGGCTGTTCCATTGATATCAGCCTGCATCAGATCAATTTCCGAGCCGCCAAACACATTCACGATATCCCCACCCTTGAAATTCTTGGAAAGGATCACTTTTTTGGAACCACTGAAGATGCAGGTGGAATCAATAATGTCATCCTGGGAATAGGATTCCTCGCTATATGGCTTTGCGGTCTCACCGTTCATATATGGACTTTTTTTTTCAGAACATGCCTGCCATCTGCCACGCCTCGGCCGGAGGATGAATATCAGGCCCAGCGCAATCAGTATCAGTGGCCACATATGCCTTTTCAACTGGCCATCCATCGCATATTCGTTTACCAGGAAAACACCACCGATAATAATCGGTACAAACCAACCTCCATCACGGAAGCCTTTGCGGAGACCTATAAAAAGACCAATTGCGATCAGCAACATCTGCCAGGAGAATAACCAAACCGGCATAGGAACACCAAAACTTTTTACGAGAGCCAGGCAGCCGATAAACAAAAGGAAAAGGCCAGTCCAGACATGTCCGTGCGGGTGACGCTCTCTTCTGCTTTCCCACCTCTGACGGGCATCTTCCCTGAAATCCCTGAAATCGTTCATTACTTTTGAATTTTAAGTAAAGCTAGGGCGGAGAAGCGCAAATTGCAATAGGCAGAAGGGTTATAAACCCTCGTTTATCGGTGAAATGCAGGATTACGGGGGTGAGCAGCAGATGGATTTTAAGTGCATGCTGCTATGCCGGTGAAGAAACGCTATTGATCCAGGCTTCAATCCTACCGGATTTCCGTAACGGATGTATGAACGGATATGATACGATTACATTTTTATTTACCTTTCGCTTTCACACTTAAACCGTCACAAACCAAACACATGTCTTGTAAAAAACTGATCGCAGCTGCCTTGTTGCTGCCAGCCTCCCTTTTCCTGGTTGCCCAGGAAAAAAGGGATTCGAAAAAATGGGATGTTACCAATCCGGATGGTCCTTACAAAACGGTTTCATTTACCGTGGATGAAGGCACCTGGATGAACCTCGATCTTTCCCCCGATGGAAAAGAAATTGTTTTTGACCTGCTGGGTGATATTTACAGTATTCCTGTTACTGGTGGTGAAGCCCGGTTGCTGAGAGGAGGACATTCACTGGATTTACAACCCTCATTCAGCCCTGATGGAAAAAAACTGTTGTTTACTTCCGACGCCGCAGGTGGTGATAATATCTGGGTTATGAATCGTGATGGCAGCAATCCCACCCAGATCACTAAAGAGAATTTCCGTTTGCTGAACAATGGTACATGGTCTCCTGATGGCCAGTACATCGTAGCAAGAAAACATTTTACTGCCAGCCGTTCACTCGGTGCAGGGGAAATGTGGATGTATCATATCAGTGGCGGCAGCGGTCTTCAACTCACTGCCCGCAAGAATGAGCAGCAGGACGTGAACGAACCGGTGGTATCACCCGATGGACGTTATGTATACTTCTGCGAGGATATGTATCCCGGCGGTATGTTCCAGTATAATAAAGACCCGAACAACCAGATCTTTGTGATCAAACGTTTCGACAGGGATAAAGGAACGGTTGAAACAGTGACCGGCGGTCCGGGCGGCGCAGTAAGACCTGAGCTTTCCCACAATGGTAAATACCTTTCTTTTATCAAAAGGATAAGAACGAAAACAGTTCTCTATCTCCGCAACCTGGAAACAGGGGAAGAATGGCCCATATATGATCAGCTTACCAAAGACCAGCAGGAAGCCTGGTCTGTATTTGGTTTGTATCCCCGCTATTCCTGGACGCCAGATGATCAGCAGATCATTATCTGGAGCAATGGTAAGATCTGGAAACTTGATGTGAATGGCGTAAATAAAGCAACACAGATCCCGTTTACAGCAAAAGTGACCCAACGTATTTATGATGCTGTGCGTTTTCAGCAAGACATCAACCCCGATAAATTTGAAGCACACGTGATCCGCCAGGCAATTACATCGCCTGATGGAAAATGGTTATTCTTCAGCGCAGTCGGCAATCTTTGGAAAAAAGAATTGCCTTCCGGTAAACCTCAACGGGTAACCAGCAACAGCGATGCCGGATATGAATTTGAACCCAGCTTTTCTTCTGATGGAAAAACATTACTGTATACTACCTGGAACGATTCTACCTCCGGAACTATCTGGAAACTTTCTTTGCAGGGAAATGCAAAGCCGGTTAAGGTCAATAAGACAAAAGGCATTTTCCGTCAACCTTCTTTTTCATCAGATGGAAAATGGATCGTGTTCCGCAAAGAAGGAAGCAGCGATGCACTGGGAGAAGCATATACTGCCAAACCGGGTATCTATATAATGGCTGCTGATGGAAGCCAGGAAAGTTTTGTAACAGCCAGGGGCGATATGCCAAAGTTCAATAAGACCAACGACCGCATCTTCTATCAAACAGGTAGCGGATTGGCGAGCTGTAAACTGGATGGTACAGATGATAAAGCCTTGTTGAAAAGCACTTATGGCAACCAGTTCACCATTTCTCCTGATGAGAACTGGATCGCTTTTATTGATCTGCATAAAGCGTATGTAGCAGCATTCCCCAAAACAGGAAAGATCATCGATATCGGAAGCGGCACTGCTGATTTTCCTGTGAAGCTGGTAAGTAAAGACGCAGGTTTCAACCTTCACTGGAGCAATGACAGCCGCCAGTTGCATTACACACTGGGCAGTCAATATTATAGCATCAATCTTGAAGACCGGTTCAGCTTTATAGCCAACAAACCTGATTCATTGTTTAAAATACCCGAGAAGGGAATTGAGGTAGCATTGGAAATTACAACGGATAAACCTAAAGGAACGATCGCGTTTACCAATGCACGCATCATTACCATGAAAGGAAATGAAGTGATTGAAAACGGAACAGTGATCGTTGAAAGTAACCTGATCAAAGCCATAGGCAAAACGGGTGAAATAGCTGTGCCGGCCGGAGCAAAAACGATCGACTGTAATGGGAAGACTATTACGCCAGGATTTATCGATGCACATGCGCATGGTAACCACTTCAGAAGTGGTATCGTTCCGCAAAAACACTGGGCATATTATGCTAACCTGTCCTATGGAGTAACCACAATGCACGATCCCTCTGCGAATAGCGAACTGGTATTCGGCCAAAGTGAAATGATCAAAGCAGGGGTGATGGCAGGTCCGCGTGTGTTCTCCACCGGTACTGTATTATATGGAGCAGACGGTAATTTCAAAGCAGTGGTCAACTCCATTGATGATGCAAGAAGCGCTCTTCGCAGAACAAAAGCGTTTGGAGCTTTCTCCGTGAAAAGCTATAACCAGCCACGCCGTGAGCAACGCCAGATGATCATACAGGCAGCGCGTGAACTGAATATGGAAGTGGTACCTGAAGGCGGATCAACTTTTTATCATAACCTCAGCATGATACTGGATGGCCACACAACCATTGAACACAATTTACCGGTAGCACCATTGTTCAAAGACATGATCGAGCTTTGGAAAAATTCACAAACAGGATATACTCCCACGCTCATCGTAAACTATGCAGGCTTGAGCGGTGAGTATTACTGGTATCAGCACACGAACGTGTGGGAAAACGAACGCCTGCTGCGCTTTACACCACGCGGGGTAATTGATCCCCGCAGCCGTCATCGCACCATGGCTCCGGATGAAGAATATGATAATGGTTATATGCTTACCTCCCGCAGTGTAAAGAAACTGGCAGATGCCGGAGTAAGAATAAATATGGGTGCACATGGACAGATCCAGGGTATTGGTGCACACTGGGAGATATGGATGCTGCAACAGGGCGGAATGAGCAACCTGCAGGCATTGCAGGCCGCTACTATTAACCCGGCAGTGAATTTGGGATTGGATAAATATATCGGCTCACTCGAAACGGGTAAACTGGCCGATCTGATCGTGATGGATAAAAACCCGTTGGAGAATATCCGGAACACAGAAAGCATCCGGTATACAATGGTGAACGGAAGATTGTATGATGCAGAAACAATGAACGAGATCGGTAATTATAACAAACCAAGAACGAAGTTCTTCTGGGAAACCAGTATGAATGCAACCAGCTTCCCCTGGCATGATGGAACAGAAACTGAGGTTGAGACCTGCAGTTGTGGAAGGCATTGATCAACTGGGAGTGATCAAAAAGTTTGTTTAGCGCAATAGTATCGCAAAGGGCGCAAAGATTTCGCGAAGTACGCAACGTGGCGTTCATTGCGAAATCTTTGCGCCCTTTGCGATACTATTACGCCAAAACTTTAATTTATATCGTCCATTGATCATGTACGATAGCTATCAAATACAATTTATTATTCTCCTTCCGGAACACCAGTCGGAGTGTTTGCCAATCCATACCGCCATATTTTGGATCAAATCCCGGAAAATAGAATTCAGTGAAATCTGAGCCGGGATATATTTCTTTAAGATTGTTAAGTGAATTGCCGCTGGCAAGAAATTTATTGACAGCTTTCTCTTTAGCGTTCAGGTAATCTTTATTGTAAACGAATTTGTCGAAATACTGGGAGATATTCATTTTAATAGGCTCACCACTACCATCATATGCCCCCCATGTTAATACGGATGATTTTTTTGCAGCCGCCTGTAATTCATAGGGAGACAATACCTGCGAATGGCTCGTGTCTATATGTGCATAGGGCGAAAATAAAAGTTGCCAGCCTGGATGAATGAAACCGGAAACCGCCTGGAAATCCTTTTGCTTCAGGGCTGTAAGAATAGTATGGGAAGTTTGTAAAAGGAGCGTGTCTGCCTGAGCATTGCCTCCCGCAGAAAGACTATCTTTTTTTTCGATCACAGGTGCGGCTGGTTTGCTGGTATCAGCAGAAGTTTCATTTGTTTTTTTGCCGTTCTGGTTGCAGGCTGTGACTATGCAAACAGCAAGAATAAGATACAAGTATTTCATAAATGAATAGTTGAATTTAACTGATCAAAGCAAACTTATCTCCATCAAATAATCCTTTATCACTTAGCTTCAAATGTGGTATCACTAATAATGCCATAAATGAAAGCGTCATAAAAGGCGATCCCAAACTGCTTCCCAGTTCTTTCGAGAATCGATCGATAACAGTATAAGCACTGGCTACTTCATATCCATCTTCGTTGCTCATCAATCCCGCTACCGGCAGCGGCAGCACCATTTCTTTGCCATTACCTACTGCACTGACACCGCCTTTTTGCCCAATAATAAGATTGACTGCCCTGCAAAGGCTCTCATCGTCCACACCTACGGCCACGATATTGTGACTGTCGTGAGCAACGGAAGAAGCCAGTGCGCCTGTTTTTAACCCGATATTCTTAATAAATGATTTTGCCACGGGTGCATTGCTATACCGGTTCACTACTACTATCTTGAGTATATCCTTTTCTGTATCGCTTACCCACCGTCCATTTTCAATTTTCCCTTTTTCTTCCAGCTTATTCGTGATCAGTTGCCCATCGAGGGCCTCTATTACAGGGATCGTAGAAGCAGAATGAGGATTGGTGAAAGGAGGGTTATTGCCGGTAGCGCTGATCGCAAAATCATCAGGCTTCAGCGGATCACAGGAAAAATTATTGACTATGCCGGCTTTCTGCTTTTTGATCAGCGATTTTCCGTTTTCAGCTACCAGTTCACCGTTGATATAGGTCTTCAGTACGTCGAACTTCTCCAGGTCTTTTACAACAATGAAATCAGCAGGGTCGCCCACTCTTAATAAACCGCAATCGAGCTTATAATGCAATACAGGATTTACGCAGGCTGCCTTGAGTATCTTGAAAAGATCGATGCCTTTTGCCATTGCCCTTTCACAAAGCTGATTGATATGGCCTAATACCAGGCTGTCTGGATGTTTATCATCGCTGCAAAACATGATCTGGTCAGCATGATCATGTAGCAGGCCGATCAATGCTTCAAAGTTCCGCGCAGCACTTCCTTCCCTGATCAGTATTTTCATTCCATACTGCAGCTTGTCCAGCGCTTCTTCTGCTGTAAAGCATTCATGATCGGTGGATATGCCGGCATCAATATATTGTTTTGCTTCATTGCCTCTCAACCCGGGAGCATGACCATCAACAGGTTTGCCAAGACGATGGGCTGCAGCTATTTTTTTCATTACTTCCTCATCTTTGAAGAGTACGCCGGGGAAGTTCATCATCTCACTGAGATAGCGGATATCATCTCGCTGCAATAGTTTTTCTACATCAGCAGAATCGAGGCTGGCACCTGCTGTTTCAAACACTGTTGCAGGCACACAACTGGGAGCGCCAAAATTGAATTTGAAAGGAACGGTACGGCCATTTTCAACCATGAATTCCACACCCTGCATACCGCATACATTGGCGATCTCATGCGGATCGCTGATAGTGCCAACAGTGCCATGCACCACTGCCAGGCGGGCAAACTCGGAAGGAACAAGCAAGGAGCTTTCGATATGCACATGACTGTCTATAAAACCGGGAAGGATATAGCCGGAAGTCTGAGGCACAGAGTCAGCAACTTCTTCAATGGCTGCAATTCTCCCATTTTCGACAGTGATCTTGGCCGGATAGATCTTTTCCTGGCGAACGTCTGCAAGGTTAGCGGTTATGGAAAAAGAAGGCATAGCTGTTTGTTTGAACAGCTAAGATAAGCTATGCAATAAAAGGGCGGGAGAAAAGAGTAGTTCGTTATGCCTGTTTTACTTTTAGAGAGGCATTTACCTTATCTGCATGCGCTGTGTAAACAGCAGGGGCATTTATCTTTCTCGTTCTTGCTTTCATGATATCTATTGCCTCTGCTTCGTTGGCAAACATGCCATTGATGTTGACAAGGTTGGCAGCCAGCTTATCATATCGCTTGCCCATCAGCCAAACAAAGATGTGGAGATAGTGGATGCCATCAAAGACCAGCACTTTGCGTTGGGCAAAATTGTCTTTGTTTTTCATGAACTCTACAGGGATCTCTGTATAATGAAGAGCGGGACGGAGGTGATGAACAGCATGGTATCCGTCATTCCAGCAAATTTGGTTGTATTTCGTGTTGATGCAATTGATCGTGTTTTCTTCAGGATCGGCAGGATCAACAAAAGCATGTTGAGCCCAGTTGCCGAGCATCATCACAATGCGGGCGAATACAAAAGGAATAATGAATATCCAGAGTGTGGCTTTGAGATTTACAAAGCACATACCTACACAAAAAAGATAAAAGGATATTTCACCATAACTGAGGCGCATGTAGAACTTCTTTCTTTTTTTGGTAAAGAGGTACATGAACGTGTCGCGGAAACCCAGGAAAAGAAAGCGGGTCACATATGCTATAAAACCCCGGAGGCTGTCGCGGCGGTAAGCCAGTGTGCTGCTCGCATCATCCGGCATATTGTTCTCTACATGATGCATGGCCATGTGGTGAACAAAATAGGTTTCCGGTGTATGACCAAAAAAAGGACAAACACCCCAGATCACCCAATGATAAATCCAGGTGTATGGTTTTTTAAACAGCTTACGGTGGCTGATACAATGCAACATCAGGCCAAAGCGGCCTTTAAAATACATCTGTGAAATATAGAAATAAGGAATGTAGGCCAGCCACCAGTACCATCCCTGCAGCAACGGCGTGTACAATATTATAGCAGCAGGGATGACGAACAGATGAATATTAGTAAGCAAGTGTATGAAAGGAAGGTCCCTCTTGTCGTTGATGTAACGCAGCCAGAAACGTTCATATGCGCTGTACTTTTCTTTTGCTACGTATACCGGATCGGTGATGGTGGTCAGGGCCTTCATTGAATATTTTATTCGGTTTTGGTGGCAAGCGCCGTGAGCCTCGGGAATAGTTTACTGGTATTCAACATATTACTGGTTTAGCGGCACAAGTGGGCGTGAAAATACACCTTTCCCACAACTTGCAATGCTATATTATTTTAACGGGTATAAGCTCTAAACGCTGGATAGGCGTGGATGTTACGTGATTGAAAGAGTTTATTTTGATAAAATCCCTTTTGCGAAATAGGATAATTCCGGACATTCTATAGGGAAATCTTGTAATGTTTGCAGAGGGTATCTGCCTCGTGAAAGTGCCGCACAGATTACCTGATGATTTTTCATCTGCATGGTTGTAGTTCTCCTATGTGGATAAGAAGCGTTTGGCACGACTACTGCAAGTTAGGGCTAACCAAATCCGAAACTTATGAAGACAACAATCAGCGTGAATGTGCTCATGATCTTGTTGTACTATTTCCTGTTGCAGTTGATCCTTCCGTTTTGACTGCCACAGGTACCAGGAAACCTGCTCGCATCGTTTATTCTTCCAGCAGATCAGGTCTTCTTTCTTTTGTACGCAGCACCGATTGCTCATGCCGCCATTCTTCGATCTTTTTATGATCGCCGCTCATGAGAATGTCGGGGACCTTCCAGCCGCGAAAATCGACCGGGCGGGTGTAAACAGGCGGGGCAAGCAGGTTATCCTGGAATGAATCGAATAATGCGGATGTTTCATCATTCAAAACGCCGGGCAGCAAACGGCCAATGCTGTCTACCAGCACAGCAGCAGGCAACTCGCCACCGCTCAACACATAATCTCCAATAGATATTTCTTTGGTAACATAGTTTGTTCTTATCCTTTCATCAATGCCTTTATAGTGCCCACAGATCAGGAGCAGGTTACCGTTCAGTGAGAGGGAGTTGGAGATCTTCTGATTCAGCCTTTCACCATCAGGGGTCAGGTAAATGATCTCATCATATTTTCTTTCGGCTGATAATTCCTCAATGGCTTTGGCCAGCGGTTCACACATCATCACCATGCCGGCGCCTCCGCCATATTGGTAATCGTCGATCATGCCGTATTCATTTACCGCCCATTTGCGTAAAGGATGCACAACAACAGTGAGCAGACCTTTGTCCTGTGCCCGCTTCATAATGCTATGTTCAAATGGGCTTTGCAGCAATTCCGGTAAAACAGAAAGGATATCTATTCGCATGCGGCAAAGATAAGGCTCAGTCACCCAGGAATTCATCCAGGTCTCTCCGTTCCCGTTTGGTAGGCCGGCCGATCTTGCTTTGCCGTTTGCCGGTATGAAAACTGGCAGCTTGATATTGCAATCGCTGCAATTCTTCAGCAGGAGTGATGTCGAGATAATATTTGATTGCTTCTGAATAAGCTACACGGTTATATAAAAGGTCTGTTACCTTGATCCTCCACCGCTTGGCTTCTGTTTTAACTTCGTATTCATCACCAACATTTACCTGCCTGGAGGCTTTGGCTTGTGACCCGTCGAATTTTACTTTGCCTGAATCACAGGCTGCTGCAGCCATGCTCCTCGTTTTAAAGAGACGGATTGCCCACAGGTATTTATCCAGGCGAAGCTTTTCTTTTTCCATTTCTGCAAAGTTAGAAGGAATAGCCCACAAAGGGATATTGGTATGTATAGTACTCCCACCAAGACAACAAAGAGCACAAAGGATAATAATTTCTTCGTGCTCTTTGTTGTCTTGGTGGGAGAAAAATCAACCCCCTGCGGAAAACCAATCAGTTTTCAGCAAAATATTTATGGAAATAAGGGATCGTTTCAATTCCCTTATAATAATTCTCGATATTATACTTTTCATTCGGACTGTGCAGGTTATCATTATCCAATCCGAAACCCATAAAGATGATCTTAATGCCCAATTCTTTCTCGAGAATGGAACAGATGGGAATGCTGCCTCCGCCACGGACAGGGATCGGTGCTTTGCCAAACGTGGTTTCCACTGCCTTCGATGCTGCTTTGTATCCTTTACTGTCGATCGGTGTCATATATGGCTCGCCTCCATGATGCAATTCTGCTTTTACTGTAACGGATGGAGGAGCAATGGATTTGAAATAGTTCAGCAATATCTCCGTCATTTTATCGGATGACTGGTTGGGCACCAACCGGGCTGAGATCTTCGCGTAAGCTTTGGAAGGCAATACGGTTTTTGCTCCTTCGCCGGTATAACCTCCCCAGATACCATTCAATTCAAGAGTGGGGCGGATGCCTGTTCTTTCATAAGTGGTATATCCTTTTTCACCCCAGAGTTCTTTCACGCCCAGTTCATCTTTATATTCCTTTTCATCGTATGGAGCTTTATTCAACAATTCCCTTTCCTCTTTGGTAGCAACTGCTACATCATCATAAAAACCGGGAATGGTGATATGATTGTTCTCATCATGACAGGAAGCGATCATTTTGGCAAGAATGGTAATAGGGTTGGCAACAGCGCCGCCATAAGTGCCGCTATGCAGGTCGCGGTTGGCGCCTGTTACTTCCACCTGGATATAACTAAGTCCGCGCACACCCGTATCAAGCGAAGGATTTTCCATGCTCAGCATAGAGCTGTCACTGATCAGGATCACATCTGCTTTGAGCAGGGATTTATGGGCAGCTACAAATTTGCCGAGGTTGGGTGAGCCCACTTCTTCTTCTCCTTCGATCAGAAATTTGATATTGGTGGTAAGCGTGTTGGTCTTTACCTGTGTTTCCAATGCTTTCACATGCATAAAGAACTGGCCTTTATCATCGGCAGAGCCGCGGGCAAACACTTTACCGTCTTTGATCACAGGGTCAAATGGATCATTATGCCAAAGTTCCAGTGGTTCAGCAGGCTGCACATCATAGTGGCCATACACCAGTACCGTAGGTTTGGAAGGATCAATGATCTTTTCTCCGTACACCACCGGATGCCCTTCTGTGGGCATCACTTCTGCTTTATCACATCCTGCTTCGAGCAGGCTTTTCTTTACGGCTTCTGCGCATTTTAACATGTCTGCCTTGTGTTCGCTTTTAGCACTTACAGAAGGGATACGCAGGAGATCAAGCATCTCATCCAGGAAGCGGGCTTTATTTTTTTCCTGGTAATCTTTCCAAATTTGCATAGCAATATTTTTTAAGTAAGTAAAATCAGGGAACGAATATAACGTGTTTGATTGATTCCTTAGGGAATGGCAGGCATCTGGCCTTCCAGCACATCGAAGTGCTGTACATAAGGTTCAAATACCAGCAGGTAATCTTTGTCTTCCGTGTAATACCTTGCTTTTTCGGGCTCAGCCCCGGCAAATTCTTCAATGGCATTCATATTGTCCCAGAATGTAAGCGTATAAAAATGAGTAATATCATCCTTCTCTTTTTTCAGTAAGAATACGCCTCTATTGCCCTTAACTTTTTTATAATCCTTCAGGCCGCTTTCATTCAGGTAATCGTGATATGCGTTTGCTTTTGCAGAAGGCACTTCGCCATGCCAGAGACGTGCTATCATAACTTATTTTTTTTCTTTCGCAAAACTTACCAGTATTACTCCGCCAAGAATCACTGCCAGTGCAATGAGCTGTTTGGGGTTGATGCTTTCATTAAGGATCAATGAACCGAGGAATACAGCTACTACCGGGTTCACATAAGCATAAGTGCCTACAATGGAAGGAGGCCTTACGCTTAACAGCCATACATAGGCCATGTACCCGACCAGTGATCCCATTGTGATAAGATATAACAAAGCCAGCAGTGAGCCGGAAGATATTGCGCCCAAATCCAGGTGATGATGTTCGCCGGTAATAAATCCTGCTACGAACGACATAAGACCTGCAGCCATCATCTGGAATGCAGCTTTCATGCCTGTTGAAGCCATCACCGGCTTGTATTTTGAATAAAGAGATCCGATTGACCAGCAAATGGTGCCGGCCATCAGTATTGCAATGCTGAAAAGTTTGATCTTATCTCCGGAGAAATCGATTGATTTCTTATCAGCGAATAAAAGCGTTACACCTATGAACCCGATAGCCAGTCCGGCCATGATCCATTTATTGGAGAAATTGTATTTCCATCCCCGTTTGTCGAACAGCACAAACCAAAGCGGCACCGTGGCAACAATGATGGCTGCCAGCCCTGTGGGGATATATTGTTCCACCCAGGCCAGGGAGCCTGTTCCGCAAAACAGCATCAGCACACCGCTAAGCGAAATGCGGGAAATGGAACCGGCATCAGGTGTGGATTCACCACGGACCCGGGAGTAGATGTATAATATGAGCCCTGCAATAAAAAAGCGTGTACCTGCCATCAGCAATGGAGGAATATCTTTTATTGCAATGGCGATGGCAATATAAGTTGAGCCCCAGATGATATAGATGGCAGCAAATGCTGCAATGATAAGCGCTTTGGAAGGTTGTTTTAATGTAAGTGCCGGTTGCATGTTCAGAGTTCTTTAGGAATAGGTAAATGATTGGTTTCTTTCCGGGTTTCGAGAACGATGGTGGTTTTGGTTGATATAAGGCCGGGTATTTTGCTGAACTTCTCCCGCATCAGTTGCACCAGCGATTGCGGATCGCGGGCTCTTACTTTTACGAGATAGCAATCTTCACCGGCGATATGGTGAAGCTCCAGTACTTCAGGCAGTTTAACCAGTTGCTTTGCCACTGCTACATTGCCTGGGCCTTCACTGCTTTTGATAAAAATGAAAGCAAGCAGTTTCAGGTCAATACTGTTGGGCTGAATGCGGATCGTTTGCCCTGTGATCACTCCTTTCTGTTTTAGTTTCTTCACTCTTTCCAACACAGCAGAGGGAGCCATGCCGATCTTTTTGGCCAGTTCGGCATTGGGAAGTGTGGCATCTTCCTGTAAATAAGTTAGAATAGCGAGATCAATAGAATCCAGTGCAGATGACATAAACAGAATATTGTTCTGTAAATTTAGGAATTCACTGAATAATATTCTGTAAAATTATTTTAAACAGATTATGATTTTTTACGCAATGAACTGGCCTTTGAAACAAGGCTGCTGCCAAACTGGTTCTTGATATTATCTACCGCTTTGTAAAGATTCAGCTTGCCGGTATTGTTATCAAACAAGCTCATCTGCATGGTAAAAGGAATAAGCTGGCTGAAGCGTACGCCCAGCAGCCTCACCGGCCGGTTCTTTTGGTAAGATTTATTGAAGAGGTCTTTAACTTTTGCTATCAACTGATCATCAAGCGCAGTGTAATCGATTGTTTCCTGACGCGAGGTAGTCTCAAAATCAGAGTAGCGGATCTTGACCGTAACACAACCAGTAAGTTTTTCATCTTCCCGGAGATCATAAGCGGTCTTTTCAGTAAGACGCACCAGTTCCCCATGGAGAAAGTTTACATCGGCATAATCCGAATTAAATGTGTTCTCGTGGCTCATGCTTTTCTGCTCCCATCCTGTTTCAATATCAGCAGTGCCGCGGCCATGTGCTTTATTCCAGAGCGATTCACCCCATTTGCCTGCATATCTTTCCATGATCTCTTTGGGCGTTCTGGCAATATCTTCAATGGTATAGATACCAAAGGTTTTCAGTTGCTGCTCTGTTTGCTTACCAACACCATTGATCTTTTCAATACCCAATGGCCAGAGAAAATCGGTTTCCCTTCCATGTGGCACTTCCAGGAAGCCATTGGGCTTGGCTTCGTTGGTAGCCATCTTGCTGATGAACTTGGCAGAAGAAAGGCCGCAGGAGATCGGCAGCCCCGTTTCTTTAATGATAAATTCACGGAGCTCGCGTGTATATTGACTTACGCCAAAGAACTTATCCATGCCCGTCATATCGCAATAGAACTCATCAATGGATGCTTTTTCGAAAAGAGGAACTTTCGATTGAATGATGTCCGTTACCCAACGGGAATATTTGCTGTATTCACCACGGCTGCTGCCGGTAACAATTGCATGCGGGCAAAGCTGCAGTGCTTTTTTCATGGGCATGGCCGACTGAATGCCATATTTACGGGCTTCATAGCTGCAAGCCGCTACCACTCCTCTTTCATATCC
>JBQCHL010000035.1:0-90957 GCA_051954695.1 Chitinophagaceae bacterium | reverse complement strand
CAACAGCATAACTGTTATTCCAAAAAGACGACGAAGAGCACAAATAATATTTTTTCTTTGTTCTATTAGTCGTCTTTGTGGAATACAACAAACTGCGGGAACAGAGCGGCAAATGGGAATCGAACCCACGACCTTCAGTTTGGGAAACTGAAGCTCTACCACTGAGCTACTGCCGCGTATCAGGATACCGGGTTAATAGCTGCAGGCATTTTCTTTGCCAGCCAGCTTTCTTTCACTGGTATGATCCATTTATTCTCCAGTTCTTCCCTGGTTTGTACAGTATTGTTGATGTATAAAGTATCTGCATCCAGGAAGCCGTTCTGAAATGCATAAGGCAATTGTGTAAGCGGCAACTGCTGTATCTTATCTTTTACTACAAAGGAAAGCATTGTTCTGTCGAACAGATTAACGCCATACCGTTGCTCTATTTCTTTAATGAAACGTACAGAGCTATCGGTGCTGCATCCGCTTACGCCAGTAACTGTTTCGTCTGCCATTAAAATAATGAATTGCCCGAAGAATAAATAGCCAGTTCCTTTCACCGGTGAGCCATGAGCTTTCCATTGTGTTGCAAATGCCTGCAATGCTTCTTCGATATCCAATGCTTCACTGATGGAAAATACGCGGCTGCTTTGATAGATCCATACGCGGGACTGCGGGTCAAAGCTGCTATCAAGTAAGGATTTATATTCAAGGTTCATGCTGCAAAATTACGCAAGCCGGGCTAAACCCTGTCAAATAGATTGCGCGATCAGCTCTGCTATATCCAATACCTGCACGCTTTCTTCTTTTTCTGCAAGTTTAACACCATCAGTCATCATGGTGTTACAGAAAGGGCAGGCTGCGGCGATGACGGATGCCCCGGTGCCAATTGCTTCATTACCACGTTCTATATTGACACGAGTAGTGCCTTTTTCTTCTTCTTTAAACATTTGTGCGCCGCCAGCACCACAGCACAGGCCTTTACTGCGGCAGCGTTTCATTTCTACCAGTTCGGCGTCCAGTGCTTCCAGCACTTTGCGGGGAGCTTCATAAATATTGTTGGCGCGACCCAGATAGCAACTATCATGATAAGTGATCTTCTTTCCTTTGAAACTGCCGCCTTCTTTTATTTTTATCCTTCCTTCGTCAATCAACTGCTGAAGAAAAACGCTATGGTGTATCACATCATAGTGGCCACCCAACTCGGGGTATTCATTTTTCAGGATATTAAAGCAGTGCGGACATGCAGTAACGATCTTTTTAATACCATAATTATTCAATACCTGTATATTCTGGTAGGCCATCATTTGGAACATGAATTCATTGCCGGCTCTGCGGACAGGGTCGCCGGTGCACATTTCTTCCTTCCCTAGGATAGCATACCTGATGCCTATTTTGTCGAGAATGGTAACGAATGCTTTGGTGATCTTCTGGGCCCTTTGATCAAAACTGCCGGCACAGCCGACCCAAAACAGTATCTCGGGGCTTTCTCCGTTGGCGAATAATTCTGCAACCGTAGGGACCTTCATATTCCAAATTTGTTCAAATCTAAAGACAATTCATTAACAAAGTGATAGTCTTTGTTTTATTTTTGCCACCCTGCATGCGTATAAAGAAATTTTTCGAGAAACTGTTTAACTGGGAGTTATGGAACTTTTACATGTTGTATGCTCCCATCGGCCCGGTCTGGTTCTGGTATTGCCTCCGGAGCCGCTCATTCTGGTTTTTCAGTTCTTCCAACCCGACCATTACTTTTGGCGGATTTGAAGGAGAAGGAAAAAAAGAAATGTATGATCAATTGCCTCCTCATCTTGTTCCCCGCACCATTTATATCCTGCACGACCTGCCTTTTGAAGAAGTAAAAAAGAAGATCGCCGATGCCGGGTTTCAATTCCCTTTTGTTGTAAAGCCTGATGTAGGCATGAAGGGAGTGCTATTCCGTAAAATAGAGAATGAAGATCAACTGATCAAATACCATGAGCGCATGCCGGTTGAATACATTGTGCAGGAACTGATCACCCTCCCGGTGGAAGTAAGTGTGTTTTATTACAGATATCCTGATCAGCAGCAGGGAGTGGTGAGTGGTTTTATCCAGAAAGAATTATTGCAGGTGTCAGGCGATGGGTCTTCTACCTTAAAAACATTGATTGAGCAACATCCCCGTGCCCGTTTCCGCATGGAAGAAATGGAGCACCGGCATGGACACCGTTTTCAGCGTGTTATTCCCAAAGATGAAGTGTTTTATCTTTCATATGCAGGAAACCATAACCGCGGAGCGCATTTTACCAATCTTCATAAAGAGATCAATGCGAGTCTGCTCGCTGTATTTGATGAACTGAGTCATTATACAGGTCAATTTTATTATGGACGCTATGATATCAAAACATCCTCTATAGAAGACCTGAAACAGGGAAAGAATTTCCAGATCATCGAGTTTAATGGCTGCGGCGCAGAACCTAATCATATTTATGATTGCGGAATGAATATCTGGCAGGCTTATGGAGAGATACTCAGGCACTGGAAAGCATTGTACCGCATCAGCCGTTATAATCATCATAACGGCACTCCTTACTGGTCATTCAAAAGAGGGTGGCAGTTCCTGAAGCAGTCTCAAAAGCATTTTAAGATGCTGGAGAAGTATGATTGATGCAGGAGTCAAATTATAAATCTTCTTACATTCGTTTATGCACCCCTTACTGCGCATTTTCTTTACAGGCATGTTAGTGAGTTTTCTTGGATCACTGCCACTGGGAACGCTAAACATTGCCGCTATGCAGATCGCCATTTCCGATGGCATCAGCTCAGCCCTGCTTTTTTCTTTCGGGTCATTGCTGGTGGAAGTGGTGTATGTAAGGCTTTCGCTGGTGGCGATGGACTGGGTGCGTAAGCAGGAAAAACTTTTCCGCATACTGGAATGGGTGACCCTGGCCATTGTATTGGCCCTCGCCATTTCAAGTTTTTATGCCGCAGCCCATCCCAAAGTGGAGAAGAATGTGATACTCAGCAGCACACTGCCAAGGTTTGTGCTGGGTATTGTTATGAGCGCTGTAAATCCTGTGCAGATACCATTCTGGTTTGGATGGAGCACGGTGCTGTTTACCAAAAAAATATTACTGCCCCGTCAGGATCACTATAATACTTATATAGGAGGTATCGGGTTAGGAACACTTGCAGGCAACTGCGTATTTATTTTTGGAGGCCTGTTAATTGCCAGCAAGATCAACAATAACCAACATGTGTTGAACTGGGTGATCGGCGGCATCTTCTCTATCACTGCGCTGATCCAGCTTTGGAAAATATGGAGGAAGAAAGATGCGGTGCACGACCTGGAGCATCCGGAAGAAGTAGAAGAGCGAATCAAAGCAAAAGCTGGGAAAATAAAGTGATCGCTAACCCAGTTTTACAGAAGTCATGTTCAATGAACCTGCTACAAGTTTATTATTGAACAAGGAAATTTCATCTGCTTTATCCTGCAATCCTAATGTATACATCAGTGGATAGTAATGGTCAGGAGTGGGAATGGCAAGCTTTGCAGCAGCTCCCAGTTTTTCATATTTGATCAGTCCTTCATGATCTCCATTCAGCAGCTTTTGATTGAAGACCTCATTCATTTCTATGGCCCAATCGTAACCATAATTGGATACATTCATTTTATCCCAGGCCACCATACGCAGGTTATGGATGATATTGCCGCTGCCAATGATGAGTATTCCTTTTTTGCGGAGACTGGCTAATTGTTTGGCCAGTTCATAATGATAAGCGGCAGGTTGGCCATAATCAATGCTCAATTGGATCACAGGTATGGATGCATCAGGGTACATCCGCTTCACTACCGACCATGCGCCATGGTCCAGTCCCCAGTCATGGTTCAGTCCCACATTCGTGCTCTTGATCAGCTCCTTTGTTTCGGCTGCCAGGAGAGGATCGCCCGGGGCCGGGTATTGCACTTCAAACAGTTCCTGGGGAAATCCACCAAAATCATGGATCGTGGCCGGGTGTTCCATGGCGGTGACATGAGTGCCGCGTGTAAGCCAATGCGCAGATATTACAAGGATCGCTTTGGGCAAAGGCAATTCTTTACCCATTGCCTCCCATTGAAGGCTGAACTCATTGTTCTCAATCCCATTCATTGGGGAGCCATGACCCATAAATAGAACAGGCATTTTCTGTTCATGAGTGGCCAGGCTATCTGTAAATTTTTTGAGGTCTCCTAAACTGCTCATAAGATCATTCAACTTCAATCGACAATAAATAATTGACAACCGGCTGCAGTGCTGCTGCGATGCGCTTCATTGTTGTCGCCCACGAGATAGGTCATTCCTTTTTGCAGCTTAAACACACGGCCATCTTCCAGTTCTGTATCCATTTCACCTTCCACACAATGCAGCACATGTCCTTTTTTGCACCAATGATCGGCTTTGTATCCTGGCGTGTATCTTACTTTTCTGACCCTGATCCCGTTCATTTGTTTTACCTGCCAGTAGGCCATACCGGTTTCCCCGGCATGTTCTTCCTCAGGAATATCATCCCAGGCCAGCATCTGAAAAGGAAACGAATCAATGGTCATATTGTTTACTTCAAATTGAAAAAATCAGTCTGTCATCTCCGTAGCCCATTTGTCCCTTTCGTCCGGGGAGAACTTCCAGGGAGCGAAATTGTTTTCGACATTGCCAAACATAACAGCCCATTCCTGCGGTGAATTGCTTTCTTCCATCACCAGGTAACGGCGCAATTGTAAAATGATATCAAGCGGATTGATACTTACAGGACATTCCTGTACGCAGGCATTGCAGGTAGTGCAGGCTCTTAATTCTTCTACAGTAATATAATCGTGGAGTAATGTTTTCCCATCATCCTTGAATTCACCTTTATTGCCGGTAATATTCTTACCGACTGCTTCAGTCCGGTCGCGGGTATCCATCATGATCTTCCTGGGAGATAGGGCTTTGCCGGTGATATTGGCAGGGCAGGCAGCAGAGCAACGTCCACATTCCGTGCAGCTATAAGCATCCAGGATATTCTTCCAGCTAAGATCAGCAATATCCTTTGCGCCGAATTTTTTGGGCGGTTCTGCTTCTCCACCGGTTGGTGCCAGTTCAGGTTGCATTGCATACAGCACTTCGTTCTGGATAGCCGGCATATTTTCCATTTTCCCCATTGGTTCCAACCGCGCATAGTAGGCATTGGGAAATGCAAGGATGATATGCAGATGTTTTGAATAGGGGAGATAGTTCAGGAAAGCGAAAATGCCAACGATATGCAACCACCAGCAAGCTCTTTCAATGCCCTGTAATCCTTCATTGCCGACACCATTCAGCAATGGATGAAGGAATTGGGAAAAAATAAAATTACCGGTAGGATGGGCTGCATAATGTTCCACTCCTCTTGCCTGTAAAAGCGTATCACTTGCATTCAGGGTGAGGAACAGGAGCATAAGAACGATCTCTGTGATCAGGATATAATTGGCATCGCTGCGCGGCCAGCCATTCAGGTCTTTGCTGATGAAGCGGCGAAGTTTGAGGACATTCCGCCGGATCAGGAATATGGCGCAGCCGATGATCACCAGCACAGCCAGTGTTTCAAATGCATTGATCAGAAATGTATAAAACCCTCCTAATGGAGCAGCAAACAAACGGTGTGTGCCGAAGATGCCATCCAGCACAATTTCCAGCACTTCTATATTAATGATGATGAAGCCGGCATAAACAAAGAAATGAAGCACTGCTACTAAAGGATTACGGAACATTTTCTTTTGCCCCAGGGCAAGCAGCAACACATTCCGCCAGCGGCGGCCTGGTTGATCATTGATGATCTCATCCCTGCCCAACCGGATATTACGGATGATCTGTCTTGCATTTTTACTGAAAAGGAAGATAGCCGCTCCGCTTATAAGAACGAATAAAATTTGTTGTGCAATTTGCATAGCAATCAATTACAAGTGCTAATTTACGGCTTGTAATACAGTTTTAAACTTCTTTGCCACAGATTATGCTGTTTACAGCAATTTTTCGTGGCAGTAAACAAATAAATACGTGGCTGCAAAGAATTATATACTTGACGAGGCAGTGGCAGAAAAAAAACTCCGCCGGATGGCCCTGGAAATCCTGGAAAATAATGCTGACGAAAAAGAACTGGTGTTTGCAGGTGTCCGTGAAAGCGGAAGTGTAGTGGCAAAGCGTATCCAGGAGATCATCGGTGAGCTTTCGCCTGCTATTAAAACAACGCTGCTGTCCATTACACTTGATAAACGCGAGCCCAAAGAGATCACGCTTGATCATAAGATGGACTTCAATGGGAAAGTCATCATAATGGTAGATGATGTAGCCAACAGCGGCAAAACTCTTTTATATGCCCTGAAGCCATTCCTGGAGTATCAACCCAGGAAAATACAGACGCTGGTGCTGGTAGAGAGAAGCCATAATTCTTTCCCGGTAAGGCCTGATTATGTTGGTGTCAGCATTTCCACTACGCTGCAGGAACATATTTTCGTGGAAGTAGACGGAAAGAAAGTACTGGGTGCTTACCTGGAATAAGTTGATCCCCGCTCAAAAATAGATAGCATACGCTTTAAGTTTTCCCTTACTGTCGAGCATCAATGCCGGTGCCGGGCATTTGAATGCATTCAGCAATGCAAATGTGGTACGCAAAAACCTGCTGTTGGTTTTTATTTTGGTAAAGTCAATATCAGGAGCCAGGTAAAACTGTCTTTTGCGGGGAATATCATAACGGGTTACGAGATTCCCGTTCTTGTCCAGCCAACTGTTATCAAACCCGCCAAACATTCCATCTGCACCATAACCAACGGCAACATTGAGCCAGGGTGGCAGTTTACTGTTCTTGAAGAATGAACGGAGATTGGCACTGAACCAATAGGTTTGAGCATTGTAGTCTTTCAGCATCCGTTCATACCAGGGATTGCCAAACAAACTGCCAGCACGCTGCTCAAGAACAGGATCACTATAGCTGTTATGGTGAAAAGAGAATTTGAACTGGATCCGTTGCTCCTTCCATAAGAATTCCTGTCCCATAAAGAGCGTCGATCCAAATACATTTGCCCCCATATCGCTCCAGCTCCATCCCCATTCAGCGGAATGGGCATCCAGGAATTCGATGACGGTGAGATAGGCGGCGCCGCTCAATCCGCCCACCCAAACGGCTTTGCGCCGTGGAAGCCCGGCCCATTCCCACATTTCTGATAAATATTTGCCTGTTGTATAAGCCGTCCATGCATGTCCTACCTTATCTACCTGCAACCATTCTTTGCTATCGTCGAAAGTATGAAAGCTGGTGCGGGGATAATCCTTATACCAGGCTGCATTCAATGCAATGAGTGAGCCGCCGTAGAAAGCGATATTGGCCGCCGTTACCCAGGCCAGGCGTTTTTTCTTATTGAAAGAAAGAGGAACTGAATCTGCCAGGGGAGAAGTAAGCAGGCTGAATGGCACTGACTGTTCAGGTTCCGGTTGTGGAAAATGACGGATCACCTGTGCAGTGTCTTCTTCAACGGATTGGATTGGTTGCGCTGCAAGGTTGCCACACCATAGCAAAGCCAGTAAACCCAGGAGTTTGCAATTCATATCTTCAAAAATACGTTTCCTCCGGAGAACTAGATTTTCAGACTAAAAATCAATAACTTCAAACCCAAATCATTCACTCTAAACCTTTACTAATGGACAGTGCCATACAGAAGAAAGTAGATACCTGGCTCAATGGAAATTTTGATGCCGATACTAAAGAAGAGATCAGAAAAATGCAGGCGGGAAATATCACAGAACTGGCCGATTCATTTTACCGCAACCTGGAATTTGGTACAGGAGGATTGCGCGGTATCATGGGAGTAGGCACCAACCGCATGAACAAATATACCGTAGGCATGGCCACACAGGGATATGCCAATTACCTGAAAGCTTCTTTCCCCGGTGAAGAAGTGCGGGTAGCTATTGCACATGATAGCCGGAACAACAGCCGTTTTTTTGCAGAAACAACAGCAAACGTTTTTGGTGCCAACGGGATCAAAGTATTCCTGTTTGAAAGCCTTCGTCCCACGCCGGAATTGTCTTTCGCTATCCGTCATCTTAAATGCAAAGGCGGTGTGGTTTGCACAGCTTCACATAATCCTAAAGAATATAATGGATATAAAGCTTATTGGGTAGATGGCGGGCAGTTGGTGCCACCGCATGATAAGAACGTGATCAAAGAAGTGGAAAAGATCGCTTCTGTTGATGATGTAAAATGGACAGGTGGTGAAGCCAATATCACCCTGATCGGGAAAGAGATGGATGAAGCATATATTAAAATGGTTAAGGGGTTGAGTGTTTATCCTGAAGTGATCGCAAAGCAGCATGACCTGAAGATCGTTTATACGCCGATCCATGGCACGGGTATTAAGTTGGTGCCGGAAGTGCTGAAACAATTCGGATTCACCAATGTCAATATTGTAAAGGAACAGAGCGAACCGGATGGCAATTTTCCTACAGTGGTTTATCCGAATCCTGAAGAGAAGGAGACCATGAGCATTGGCCTGAAAAAAGCCAAAGAGCTGGATGCGGATATTTTATTGGGGACCGATCCCGATGCTGACAGGGTGGGTATTGGTGTGAAGGATAATCATGGCAACTGGGTGCTGATGAATGGCAACCAGACCGCTGTTCTGGCATTTAACTACCTGCTGGAAGCCCGTAAAACAAAAGGGATTGCCCAGCCCAATGACATGATCATTACAACGATCGTGACAACGGGCATGGCAGACGGGTTGGCCAAAGGAAACAATGTGGCCTGCTACCGCGTGCTCACCGGTTTTAAATGGATCGCTGAAATGATCCGGCTGAAGGAAGGAAAAGAGAACTATGTGATCGGCGGGGAAGAAAGTTTCGGTTTGATGATCGGCGACAAGATCCGTGATAAGGATGCCGTAAGTGCTGTAGCCCTGTTATGTGAAATGGCAGCTTATGAAAAAGAGAAAGGCAAAACTTTATTTGAAAAATTACTGGAACTGTATGTTCAATACGGTTTTTATAAAGAAGACCTGATCTCCATCACCAAAAAAGGAATGGATGGCCAGCAACAGATCGCTGCCATGATGGAAAGCTACCGTGCTAATCCTCCCAAAGTGATCAATGAATCTGACGTAGTGGAACTGCTGGATTATGAGTTGCAGAAGGGTAAGAACCTGCAAACAGGAAAAGATTGGAAGATCGATCTGCCTAAATCAAATGTGCTGCAATTCATACTGGCCGACGGAAGTATCATTTCTGCCAGGCCGAGCGGAACTGAACCAAAGATCAAATTTTATTTCAGTGTGAAAGAGAAATTGGAAAAAGCTGCTGACTTTGATAAAGTGAATAAGCAGCTGGATGATAAGATCAGGGCTATTATTGCAGATATGAAATTATAATGATAGGCGACATGGGTGATTTGCAGAGAAATAAGGAGGGCTAAACTCCACCGACAAAAATTGCCTGTTGAACGACTGCCCGGGTTCCCTGTTTCGCAGGGAACTAATTTCACCATTGCATAGTGAAATATTTTCAAAACACTTAAGGGGTGAGTCATGCTTAGTCAACAGTTGAAAAAGCTCTGGGAGGGGTTCTCCCGCCCATCTGTATTCATTTTTATCCTGATAGGAACGGTCGTGATCTTCTGCACTTTTCTGACAAATGATAATGCGATCGAAATTGCCATATCCGGGTTTGCATCCGTATTCATCGGCATTGGTGTAAATAATTATACGACTTATCAAACCCATGACAGGGACGAAAGGATAATAAAAAAGAAGGTTGAGCATGCAGTAAAGGTGCTGGATATGGCCAATGAAAAGATCAACCATATTTACGCCGGGCTGGATGCCGGGACCTGGGAAGAGACTCACAGAAATCTTCATGAGCTGACGCAATACATTTACCTGTTGCGGGCACTCCTGATCGATGAAGAAACGCTGACATAATGCAGGCGATTATTAATCCTTTGCTGACCGTGCCTGTTAAAACATAGTTGTTGTAGTTAGCTGTTCTTGCCACCCAGCATAGGCACAAAAGAAAAGTTATCAAATACTTCTTCTTTCAATGCACCATTAGCCTGTTTGGTAATACGCATCATACGCTGCACATCACCTGCACCAACAGGAATGACCATCATGCCTCCGGGTTTTAACTGAGCGATTAATTTTTCAGGAATTTCCGGTGCTGCAGCTGTAATAATGACCCTGTCGAAGGGTGCATAAGTTGGCAGCCCTTCATATCCATCGCCATAAAAGAATTTGATGGTAGGATATTTTTTTAAGAGAGGGAAGTTCTTGTTGAGTTCAAACAGTTTCTTCTGTCTTTCGATGGTGTACACCTGTGCGCCCATTTCTGCCAGCACCACAGCCTGGTAAGCACTACCTGTGCCGATCTCCAGCACTTTATTGAACGGTTCTATTTCCAGCAACTGTGTTTGATAAGCAACGGTGTAAGGTTGCGAAATTGTTTGCCCTTCGCCAATGGGGAAAGCTTTATCTGCATACGCTTCTTCACCAAATGCAGAATCCAGAAAAAAATGGCGGGGAATTTTACCAATGGCCTGTAATACTTTTTCGTTGCTGATGCCTTTGGAGGCAACTGTATCTACCAGTTTTTTGCGTAAGCCCTGAAAACGGTATGAATCTTCGGTCGGTCTCATAAGCGGCCGCAATATATTGAATATTCAATGATCAATTACTTTGCCAATACAACTTTCTTCAAATACAAAAGACCACAGTTGCCCGTGGTCTTTTGCTATATATCAAACTGGTTGAAGTGGATATATCTTTTATAAGTGTATCGCTTCGCCATACGCTACTTCGATCGCGTCTTTCACGCTTTCGCTGATGGTAGGGTGGGGGTGAATGCTGTTCAGCACTTCGTGGTAAGTGGTTTCCAGCTTGCGGGCTGTAACAGTTTGAGCGATGATCTCTGTTACATTGTAGCCAATCGCATGAGTGCCCAGCCATTCGCCGTATTTCGCATCAAAGATCACTTTGATAAATCCTTCTGCATGGCCGGCAGCAGATGCCTTACCGGATGCGCTGAGAGGGAACTTACCAACTTTGATCTCGTATCCGGCGTCTTTCGCTTGTTTTTCTGTGAAACCTACAGAAGCGATCTCAGGATAGCAATAAGTACAACCCGGAACATTGTTGTAGTCGATAGGCTCAGGCTGATGATTGTATTTCTTTTCAGCATAGCCAATCGCTTCCACGCAAATGATACCTTCTTTGGATGCTACGTGTGCCAGGGCCTGGCCAGGCACGCAGTCGCCGATGGCATAAATGCCTGGAACGCTGGTTTGATAATATTTATCTACTGTGATGCGGCCTTTATCTGTTTTAATGCCCAACTCTTCCAGTCCGATACCTTCGATATTGGCTGAAACGCCTACTGCACTTAATACGATATCTGCTTCCAGGGTAACTTCTCCGTTGGCTGTTTTTACTTTTGCTTTTACACCATTGCCGGATGTGTCAACAGAAGTTACTTCACTGCTGGTCAGCACTTCAATACCCTGTTTTTTGAAATTTTTCTCCAGTTCTTTGGAGATCTCTTCATCTTCTACAGGTACAATGCGGGGAAGGAATTCCACGATGGTTACTTTAGTGCCGATGCTGTTGTAGAAATATCCGAACTCAACACCGATAGCGCCACTGCCTACTACGATCATGCTTTTAGGCTGAGTTGGCAGCACCATACCTTCGCGGTAGCCGATGATCTTTTTGCCGTCCTGTTTGAGGCTGGGCAGTTCACGGCTGCGTCCGCCGGTTGCGATAATGATATTTTTAGCTTCTACTGTTTGTTTCTTGCCATCTTTATCGGTCACTTCCAGTTTACCTTTGGCTACGAGTTTACCAAAGCCCATGATCACGTCGATCTTGTTCTTCTTCATCAGGAATTGCACGCCTTTGCTCATTTTGTCGGCAACACCACGGCTGCGTTTAATGATAGCGTCGAATTTTGGGGTGCCTGTTGCTTCAATGCCATAAGATTCGGCATGTTTGATATCATTTACCACCTGGGCGCTTTTCAGCAGGGCTTTTGTGGGGATGCAACCCCAGTTAAGGCAGATACCGCCGAGGCTTTCTTTTTCAATGATTGCTGTCTTAAATCCTAATTGGGAAGCCCGGATAGCCGCCACATAACCGCCGGGGCCACTACCGAGAACAACTACATCGTATGCCATATTTGTTGATTGTTTTAATGAATGCTCTTTCCGCATCGGCGGTTAGTGCATAAATGAGTCGCGAAGTTATTTAAAAAACTGCAAACCTTTTATTGGGAATATTTCTTGAAAATTGTCGTTGCAATATGCCCGCCGAAGCCAAAAGTATTGTTCATGGCATGATTTATTTGTTTTTCCACAGCCCGGTCAAGGGTCAGGTCAAATAAGCCATCAAATTCAGGCTCCACTGTCTGCACATTGATGGTTGGCGGGATTTTGTTTTCCTGCACAGCTTTTACTGCAGCAATGGATTCTATAACGCCGGCCGCACCAAGCAAATGACCTGTCATTGATTTGGTGGCGCTGATATGAAAGCCTTTCCCTGTTCCGAAAACACGCCGGGCTGCTATAAGTTCGCTGTTATCCCCCGCATGGGTGGAAGTGGCATGCGCATTCAGGTAATCGATGTCCGAAGGTTGCAACCCTGCATCATCCAAAGCAGCCAGCATGCCTAGATAAGCGCCTTCGCCTTCGGGATGGGTGCCGGTTAAATGATAGGCATCGGCCGCCATGCCTCCACCAACAACTTCAGCAAGTATAGGAGCATTGCGTTGTAGAGCATGTTCCAGGCTTTCCAGTATCAGCGCACCGGCGCCTTCGCCCATTACAAAACCATCGCGGTCTATATCAAATGGACGGGAAGCTGTAGAAGGTGAATCGTTGCGGGTCGATAATGCTTTGGCTGCATTAAAGCCACCGACAGCACTTTCTGTGATCGGCGCTTCAGACCCGCCGGTAATGATCATATCAGCTTTATTCCAGCGGATATAATTCATGGCATCGATGATGGCTGTGTTGGAAGTGGCGCAGGCAGACATGGTAGTGAAATTGATACCGCGTAAACCATATTTTATGGAAATAACACCTGAAGCAATATCAGCGATCATTTTTGGGATAAAAAAGGGGTTGAACCTGGGAGTGCCATCGCCCTGTGCACATTCCATCACCTGCTGCTGAAAGGTGTTGATGCCACCATTTCCCGAACCCCAAATAACACCGATACGGTTGCGGTCCAGTTTTTCAAAATCAATATTTGCATCCTTACGGGCTTCTTCTACAGCAATAAGGGCATATTGGGTGAACAGATCATATCTCCGGGCCTCCGCTTTTTCGATAAAATTGAGCGGATCGAAATCCTTTAACTCGCAGGCAAACTTTGTTTTGAATTTACTGGTATCAAATTTAGTGATGGGAGCGGCCCCGCTTACACCTTTCAGTAAAGATGCCCAGAAATCCTTGCTGTTGTTGCCGACTGGCGTTAAAGCACCTGTGCCGGTAATGACGACTCTTTTCATGCGTTGATTTTATAATTAACTTATAACAATGATCCGGATCAATAGTTTTACAGGATGCCGTTCAGAAGATTGGGCATACTTCGGTGGATCAAGGGATGTGATGTAAAAATAAATTAAATTTTATACCAATCGGTATTTTATCTATTTTCGGTCCCTAATGTCGATATTAACATCAAAAGCGGAAAGGACCAAACAATTCATTATTGAAAAAACTGCCCCCATTTTCAATAAGAAAGGTTATGCCGGCACTTCGCTTAATGATCTTACTAAAGCTACCGGCCTGACCAAAGGAAGCATCTATGGTAATTTTGAAAATAAGGATGAGGTCGCTTTAGCGGTCTTTGATTATAATTACAACAGGGTTGTCGAATTTATTAAAGCAAAATTGCTGGCGACTGAAAACTCCATTGAGCGTTTATTGGTTTATCCGGACGTATACCGCAATTATTTAAAAACCCCTTTCTTACAACCCGGCTGTCCGATTTTAAATACAGCAACAGAAGCTGATGATACTCACCCCCTGTTGAAAGAAAAAGCAGCTAACGCACTTGCCTTTTGGAAAAAAGCAATTGAAAATCAAATTAAGCGAGGTATTGCACGGGGAGAAATAAAAGCTGATGCCAATCCAACAGAAACAGCGGTCATCCTTATGTCATTGATCGAAGGAGCGTTTATGCAGGCTAAGGTCACCGGCAGAACGGTGGAATTAAAAATAGCAATGGATTACCTGGAAAAAATAATACTGAACCTGAAAAAGTAAATTTTTTTGATCTGAAATATACCAATCGGTATATTTTATAAACCAACGTATATGGAGCAATATAAAAGAGTGCTGGAAAGTAAAATGAAGGTCCGTTTTCATGACTGTGACCCGTTTAACCACCTGAATAATTCAAGGTATATCGATTATATCATAACGGCCAGGGAAGATCAGCTACTTGATAGCTATGGACTCGATATATACAAACTGGCAAAGGAAAAGGGAGTCGGCTGGGTGGCCGCTCAAACACAGATCTCGTATATGGTTCCCGCATATCTTATGGAAGAAGTAATTGTTCAAACGCAATTGATTGACTATTCTGAAAAAAGCCTGCTGCTGGAAGCCTTTATGTGGAATAAGGATAAGACGACTTTAAAAGCAGTGATGTGGGCAAAGCTGGTCCATTTCAATCTTGTAACGCAAAAGAGTCACCGGCATTCTGAAGAACTAACGGAATTCTTCAAACAAATAGTGAATCCGCTTTCACCGGAAATGGATTTCGAGGAGAGATTAAAAAGTTTAAAGCAAGGTGTGCCAGGATAGCAGGGCAGACAGCATCAAAAAGCCAAACCAACAATAATGAACTTTAAAGATCTATTACGGAAAAAACCTCTTGAAGCTTATAAAGAGGATATCAAAACAAGCCAGCTAACGAGAACATTGGGTAAATGGGAACTGACTGCTATCGGTGTGGGGGCTGTGATCGGCGGAGGGATTTTTGTATTAACCGGAGTAGCAGCTAACCAGTACGCCGGGCCTGCTTTGGCCTTATCATTTGTATTGGCAGGGATAGGGTGCTTGTTTGCCGCATTTTGTTATGCTGAATTCGCCAGTATCCTGCCTGTCTCAGGTTCAGCTTATGCCTATTCTTATGGAACAATAGGGGAGTTTTTCGCATGGTTTATCGGGTGGAATCTTATACTGGAATATATGATGGGTGCTACAACTGTTGCGGTTAGCTGGTCGAAATACTTTGTAAAGCTGTTGCATTTATCAGGCGTGCATAATATACCGGCTTGGCTGGTGAACGACCCGGTAACAGCCAGGGAAGAAGCAATAAGGTCAGGCCTGGACGCGCCTGCATTTTCAATCAATCTTCCTGCTGCATTAATTGTATGGGTTGTTACGTATATTCTTGTCAAAGGCATAAAGGAATCGGCAAAAACAAATAATATCATTGTCTCATTAAAAGTGGCTGCCGTGTTATTTGTAGTAGTTGCAGGTGTCGCTTATATCGCTCCATCCAACTGGCAGCCATTCATCCCCGATAAGGTGGTTGATAGTTCCGGTATAAGTCATTACGGTTTCTCCGGGGTATTAACTGCTGCCGGCATCGTTTTTTTTGCCTTTATCGGGTTTGATGCTGTTTCAACACAATCCCAGGAGGCTGTCAACCCTGTAAAAGATATTCCTTTCGCCATTCTCACTTCGCTGATCATTTGTACAGTTCTGTATATCCTGGTTTCCCTGACGCTTACAGGAATGGTAAAATATACTGAATTGGATTTGGGTGCGCCAGTAGCTTCAGCATTCAGCGCCCTTGGTCTCAATTGGGCATCACTCCTGATCACTATTGCGGCAGTGATCGGGCTGATCTCTGTAATGCTGGTAATGCTTCTTTCACAAACAAGGATTTTTTTAAACATGGCTAAGGATGGATTATTGCCTGCAAAGATGTTTGCAATCATTCATCCCCGGTTTAAAACGCCATGGAAAAGCACCATTTTACTGGGTGCAATTGCTTCCCTGGTAGCGGCCGTTACGCCAATTGAAAAAGCGACCAAAATGACCAGCATCGGTACTTTGTTTGCCTTTGCCATGATCTGTGCAGCAGTATTGGTACTACGGAAAAAGCAACCAGATCTGTACAGGCCATATAAAGTAAAATACCTTCCTCTTGTAGCCATTTTAGGATTGTGCTTTAATGTTCTCCTGATGTTCAGCCTCGATAGGTCAACCTGGATGCGGTTATTGGTATGGAGTGTAATAGGTATCTCGGTGTATTTTCTTTATAGTGCAAGGCATAGCAACCTGAACAAAAGGAACTAAAACAAACAGCTATGAATTATTCTGTCACCAATGCTTCAATAGATGATCTGCCGGTAATTTATCGTCTCTTTGAAGAGGCGATCCTGTTTCAGAAGGAGAATAATTATGCCGGCTGGAAAAGTTATGATAAGGAGTTTATCAAATCGGATATCCAACATCAACTGTTATTTAAAATAATGCTTGGTGATGATATTGTTTGCATCTTCAGTATCTGCTTCAACGATGCTTTGATATGGCGTGAAAAAGAAAAGAGTGATGCTGTTTATTTACACCGGATTGTACTGAACAGGCAGTTTAAAGGCAAGAAAATATTCCAGGAAGTTCTTGACTGGGCAGTACAATTCGCCAGGAAAACAAAATTGAAATATGTTCGGATGGATACCTGGGCGGAAAATGAAAAGATCATTGCTTACTATCAAGGTTATGGTTTTGCCTTTGTCGAGAATTATACTACATCCGGTACCGAAGACTTACCGGTACAACACAGAAACCTGAATGTTGTACTGTTAGAGCTGAATGTTCAGGCTGTTCAGGATCAAACAGGTATAGAATAACAAACAGTTACGTAATGCAAAAGGAGAATACGATTTATATCATTGGTGCCGGAGCGATCGGGAAAGCGCTGGCTGCTTTTCTGAAGCTGGAAGGTAAAGAGGTGGTTATCATTCGTGGCAGTGTTGACGATAAGCCGGCGCATAGTGAAAAGATCACAGTTGAATTACCTGGCAAGGCAATGGTTGAAGCGGAAATTGAAATAAATACAGCAAGTAATTTCCCTGCTTTGAACGGCATAATCGTTTTTGCCAATAAATCTTTCGGGAATCAGCATCTTGCTGCTGCGCTCAAAACAAAAATCAATAATTCTCCGATCCTTATCCTGCAAAATGGATTGAACATTGAACAACCGTTTATTGATGCCGGCTATCCGGAAATCTACCGTTGCGTCCTTTTTGCTACATGCCAGTCCCTATTGCCCAGTGTGCTGCGGTTTAAACCCGTTTCGGCTTCTCCACTTGGCTCCGTTAAAGGCAATGGTGATAATTTGAAGGTAATAGCTGGTCAGGTAAATAACAGGCATTTTCAATTCAGGGTGGAAAAGAATATCCAGCCTTTAATCTGGACAAAGACCATTGTGAATTGCGTATTTAATTCTGTTTGCCCTCTCCTTGAAACTGATAATGGCATCTTTCACCGTAACCAGAACGCCCTGCATATTGCGCAAAGAATTATTGCAGGGTGCACAGCTGTAGCCAGAAGCAAAGGGATTTACCTAAAAGAGGATGAGGTAATGAATACACTGTTAAGCATAAGCAAATCATCTGATGGGCAACTTATATCCACTTACCAGGATATAATAAACAAACGAAGGACCGAAATTGAAACCCTGAACTTCGCTATTGCCGATAGCGCAAACACATCGGAGCAGGCGGGTGCAGTGATAGAAACAAGATTGTTGGGAGAACTGGTAAAGCTCAAATCTGAACTATATGGGCTGCCGGCATACCCGGTTGCCGGGAAATGACTGTCCATGTAATTTTCTGCATATTTCTGTTGTTTCATCTGTCTTTTTAACCGTTGACACCAAACCTTTTCCTTATTCCCGGCAGGTTGAATAGATTCGCCTTTTCAACTGCATGAAGAAGATCCTACTATTATTATGTTGCATCTGCAGCTTCCGGGCAATGGCTCAGCCTGCCAGTTCTGCAAGGGAAATAAATATCAGTGTGAACGGTCCCGGCGGAGAAGCTTTGCCTTTTGTTACCGTCAGCCTGTTGAAAGCAGACTCAAGCCTTGTTAAAACCCTGCTTACAGACAGCCTGGGTGCCGCTTCATTCTATAGTCTTCCGGCTGATAAATATATTGCCAGGATCAGCATGATCAATTTCCGGGTGCAGCATGCCGATGTTGATCTTATCAGTAATTCCACCATCAGCAGGGCTGTGGTATTGCAACCTGAAGCAGGACTGATGGGCAATGTGACTGTGACGGCCAGGAAACCGCTGGTGCAGTTCATGCCCGATAAAACCGTTATTAATGTGGAAGCCGGTATTACCAATGCTGGAGCTACTGTGATGGAAGTGCTGGAGAAATCGCCCGGTATTACGGTGGACCGCGATGGGAATATCAGCCTTAAAGGAAGGGCAGGCGTGCAGGTAATGATTGATGGTAAGCTCACCCAGTTATCTGGCGCAGACCTGCAAAACCTCCTGAACGGAATGAATGCTTCACAAGTGGAAACCATCGAACTGATGGATAATCCACCAGCCAAATACGATGCAGCAGGAAATGCAGGATTGATCAATATCCGCACCAAGCGGGTCCGCCAAAAAGGGTTCAATGGTACGTTGACACTTGCTTATGGACAGGGCAGGTTGCCGAAAAATAATAACAGCCTTTTGCTGAATTACCGGACTGGCAATTTCAATTTCTTCCTGACCTATAGTATTAATGCAAGCCGCTACCTGATGGACCTGTATGCGCTTCGCACTTATTATAAAAATGACGGTACGGTAACGGGCCTGCTGGAGCAACCTTATGAAACAAGAGGTACTGGCTATACGCATAATCTTCGTACGGGAATGGATTATTCCCTTACTAAGAAAACCACACTGGGGCTGGCTTTTACCGGTCTTTACCTCACCAGGGATAACAAGGGTAACAGTGATGCCTCCTGGAAAAATGCAGCAGGGCTGGAAGATTCAACCATTCATACCACCAACCGCAATACCAGCCGGCTGAAACAGGGAGGTGTCAATTTTAATGCACGTCATGTTTTCAGTGCCAAAGAAGAACTGACAGCGGATGTGGACATTATCAGGTATGATATTTATAACGATCAGTTTTTCGAAAACCTGTCTTCTGTGCCCGGTAGCCAGCCTGAAGCATCGAAAGGAGAAGTGCCTTCGGACATACAGATATTTTCTGCTAAAGCTGATTACTCTAAACGCTTCTCCGGCTTATTATGGGAAGCAGGCTGGAAAACATCGGGTGTGAACACAGATAATCTCGCACGCTATTATTACCGTGATGGCAGCAACTGGGAAGACGATCTTGGTAAAAGCAATCATTTTTTATACAAGGAAAATATCCATGCGGTTTACAGCAGCATTGATAAGAAAGCAGGGAAATGGGATATCCAGGCCGGATTGCGTTATGAGTATACCAATTATAAAGCGCGGCAACTCGGCAATGCGATCACCAAGGATTCCTCTTTTAACCGCAATTATCATAGCCTGTTTCCTACAACGTTTATCAGCTACGAAGCAGACTCTCTCAACACTTTCACATTCCGTGCAGGAAGAAGGATAGACAGGCCGGGTTTTCAAAAACTAAATCCATTTGTTTTTATAATCAATAAATATACATTCCAGCGGGGCAATCCTTATTTCCTACCTCAGTACACCTGGAATATGGAACTCTCGCATCAGTACAAGGATATCCTGTCTACCGGTTTGAGCTATAGCATTACCAATGATTATTTTTCGCAGATATTCATATCCGATACTGCTACCGGAACGATCGTGTATACAGAAGGAAATGTAGGCAAAATGAAAAACCTGGGCGTATCAGTGAGCGCACAACTGCAATTGTCGCCCTGGTGGTCTGTTTCCAGCCAGGCGGTGCTGAACCGGAAGATCATTGAAGGCACACTTTGGAAAGATTATAAAGCCACGATTACACAGGCGACATTCAGTATGAATAACCAATTCCGTTTTAAAAAGGGGTGGGCTGCTGAATTAAGCGGTTTCTATATCACCAAAAGCCAGAACGATCTGCAGGAAGTGCTGGAGCCTACAGGGCAGGTTTCTGCCGGTATTTCCAAACAGGTGCTGAAAAATAAAGGGACATTGCGTTTGGTGATGCGTGATATTTTCTACACCCAGGCCATGGAGGGACTAACAGATTTTCAAAACACCAAAGAATACTTCAAGCTGATCCGCGACACGCGTGTGGCAACATTATCTTTTACCTGGCGTTTTGGCAAAACGATGAAACAACTGAAACGTTCTTCAGGCAGTGCACAAGAGTTAATTGAGCGGGCTGGGTCTGTAAATTGAGTTGGTATATCAGTTCATAAACAACTCATCCAGGAACACCCATCCTTTATCACCTTTTCCCGGATGCCATGCGGGCAGTTTGCCTACTGGCTTTACTATTAGTTTTACAACCTGCATTTTCCTGGTCGCAAAACTGCACTCATAACTTGCAATGTAAGGAGTTTCGCTCCTGACAGGCTGTTGAGGCGTCAGCTTTTTCAGAAGGTGAAGGGACGTACTATTATCTCCACCCCAGACCTGGATCTCAGAAGGAGGCATAATATAAGCGTTGATATCAATAAGCGATCGGAGTGTGATATTGCTTATCTCAACCGGTTGCTTAAAAAACAAGTTAGCTTCAAGAGATGTTTCCCTATATGCAGCCCAATTGTCTCCTGAAGAAAAATCTAAAAGGCCGAGCTCTCCATCAATAAGTACAGCATTATTTTTAACTGCAAATTTCTTTTCGGGAGGTGTCATCTGAATGCTATCAGCCATTACGCTGCTTTTATAAAAATATTCAGCGGCAGTGTTGCTGCTTATCCAGCCTGGGAGAAAAGATCTGGCTTTTATAATTCCTGTTTTATTAACGGTAAAGGGTCCTTTATATACTGGAGAATCGAGGCTGTCCGGTTCGCTACCATCGATCGTATACCGGATCACAGCACTTTTAACCGGGCTTTTGATCGTGACAGGGATATCTGTTTTGAAAGCTTTTTTTTCTGCTTCAATAACCGGCATGGTCAGTTTGGCTAAAACAGTATCTCCTTTAAATCCACTGTCAAAAATTGTTTTGGGAAAATCTGTTTTAAGCGATGCGATATCCTGTTGGGTGATGGAAGCATTCCATACCTGGATGGATTGTAATTTCTTTAATTGCACTAATGCTTTGAGGTTATTGCTGCTTACCGCTGTTCCTGAAAGGGAAAGATGTTTCAGGTGCTGCAAACTGGTTAAATAGTTGATCCCTTCCCCCTTGATGGCTGTAAATGATAAGTTGAGTGCTCTTAGATTGCTGAAGCTTCCTATTATTTTGAGGTCTTCATCGGTAACAGGCATTTTGCTTAGCTGTAATGATACAATATTGTTTTTGATCTGTTCCAATTCCTTCAGTTGATCACTTGTAAACCTGGATGCTCCATAAAAGTTTACAGAAATAGCTGGTGATCCGGTAGCAAGAGGGGTTACAACCCGATAATCATTGTTTAGTTTGGCTATGATATTCCCGTCTGCCGCCGGAAAATCATACACATCAGCATCATTGCTTTTAAAGCGGGTTATAGCTATCATTCGCAATGAATCATTTTCTGGTAGCTCCAGTACTTTTTTAGCAAACCCGGCTCCGCCTTTTATCCATAAATAAAGAATGTTTATTTCTTCATCTGTAAGCTGTGTCTTGCTTTTGGGAGGCATGTGTTCCTTGTTATCAAGCGGAAGATGTATGCGCCGCATCATCAATCCAAAGTCTGCTGCTGCTGTATCCCATGGTTTGCCGTTTTTACCTCCCTTCAATAATAGCTGTTCTGTTTCCATGATCAGCTCTCCCTTGGCTTTACTGCTATTATGGCAACCCATACATTTTTGTTCAATGATAGGTTTTACCAGGTGTGTGTAAACTACTGCATCTTCTAAAAGCACTGTTGGCTCCTTGCTGTTGCCTTTGATAGGAGCGAGCAGGAAATCATTGCCATGCGTGAGGCTGGCGCCTTTATGACCCGCGATAAATAAAAGAACGGATGTGCCAAGTCCTGTACTGATCATCGCAGCTTTGTTTTCCCGTATCAGATCTTTGAGCCCATACCAGAGAAAGCTTACAAATGAACAGGTAACTCCCAGCCATTTGTGAGTGTTCACTTCATCGCCACTGTATCCTGGCTCCCTGGACAGGAAAAGTCCTGATAAGGCTGCTACTGCTGTAGTTAACGAGGCTGCAAGCAATACCCAATTGGCAATGCCTTTGAATGCAGCCGGTTGCTTTGAATATATAATGGTCAGCTCAAGCACAAATGCCAGCAGCAGCAGTACGATAGGGAAATGTAATACCATCGGGTGCACCCTGCCAAAAACCTGTAGAAAAGATGGCACATGGATGCGGCTGCTGAAGAGCAATAGAAAAACCAGCAGGCAATTGAATAATATGCACAGATTATATAATGCTGCCTGCCATTTAAGATGTTTCATCACCAACAAAACGTTTTAGGCTATAGGTTCTAATTTGTAGGGGTAAACTTTACCTGAGTTCCACTGTGCCACATATAGGTTCTCTTCATCGTCTATACAAACATCGTGTGGGTAATCAAAGGCTTTGATGGTTTGATACATTTCCTGAAGTTTCCCGTCAACATAAGTTGGAGCGCAACCGGCAGGGTTTGATACTACCTCGTTGTTCTGGTTGAGGATAGTTATAAAGCCTGATTTTTGCCATTGCTTGTTGTTGCTTTGCAATACGGCAGCATACAGGTATTGACCATGAATGACAGGCCGGCAAACCCAGGCTCCCGGCATTTGAATAGTGTCAATATAAACTCCATCCATGGTATACCTTTTAAAAGCATTTTGCTGTCTCGACGTTACGATAAGCACCGGTTTGCCGTTCCTGTTATCAATGCAAACGCCATGTGCATTGAGCAGATGTTTGTCCTGGTCGCCTCTTCCGCCAAAGTGCCGGATATAATTGCCTTTGTAATCATATTGTATTACAAAATCTTTACCGTAGCCATCTGCCACATAAATATCGCCATTGGGTGCGATAGCGGTTTCAGTGGGGATGTATTCTTCTGGTTTTGTATATTCCCCTGTTTCTTTGGGATAGTTCAATACTAATAATACTCTGCCGTCAATAGTGGTCTTTATTACCTGGTGGCGGTTATTGTCACATATAAAGAGGATATCTGTTCCGTTTTCGTTGAACAAGGTGAAGCCGTGTGCGCCGGGATATTCGTTGCCCCAGGAGTTTAAGAATTTACCGTTCTTGTCGTATATAATTACATTGTTTTTGGTTTCGTTGGTAAGCAACAGGATACGTCCTTTACTATCCTGTACCATTTCATGGCAATCATTTACGGGGTTCTTAGCCACATCGGCCTGGCTCCAGCGGGTATTTATCTTATACCGTTTTTTGCCATGCCCAAGTATTACTTCGTTTTCGGCAAGCCATAAAGGGATATAGCTTGCCCCGATAAAACCCAGTGCTGTGTTGCGGATAAATTTTTTTCTGTTCATGCTGTTTTGGTTGTGTTGCTGATCGGTTTTAAGCTATCAGGTCTGTTACTACTTTTCCTGCTACATCAGTAAGCCGGTAACGGCGCCCGAGATGCTTATACACGAGCCTTTCATGGTCGAGCCCCATTAAGTGAAGGGCAGTGGCCTGAAAATCGTGTACATGCACGGGGTTGGATATAATGTTATAACCAAATTCATCTGTTTCGCCATATACTCCGGGTTTTATGCCTCCTCCGGCCATCCAGATGGTAAAACAGCGGGGATGATGGTCCCGGCCATAATTGTCTTTTGTAAGCGTTCCCTGGCAATAATTGGTCCTTCCGAATTCTCCACCCCAGATTACCAATGTCTCGTCCAAAAGCCCTCTCTGTTTAAGGTCTGTAACAAGTGCTGCAGAAGCCTGGTCTGTATCGAGACATTGACCAGCCAGTTCCTTAGGCAGGTTATTATGTCCGTCCCATCCCTGGTGATAGATCTGTACAAACCGTACACCATTCTCTGATAGTTTCCTTGCCAAAAGACAGTTGGCGGCATAGGTGCCGGGAACAAGACAATCTGCACCATAAAGTTTGATAATGGATTCCGGCTCCTTGCTGAGATCGGTTACTTCGGGCACTGCCGTTTGCATCCTGTAGGCCATTTCATATTGTTGCACTTTGGCTTTGATCTCTGGATCGCCTACTTCGTCATAAACTTCATTGTTCAGGGCAGCCAGTTGATCGAGCATTTTCCTTCTCTCTGCTTTGTCCATCCCTTCAGGGTTGTTAAGGTATAATACGGGATTTTCTCCGTTGCTGAACTGCACACCTTGATGCACGGAATCGAGAAAGCCATTGGTCCATAGCTTTGAGTATACACCCTGTCCATTGCCTTTACCTTTTGAAAGAAGAACACAAAAGGCAGGCAGGTTTTTATTTTCGCTGCCTAGTCCGTAGCTAAGCCATGCTCCCATGCTTGGACGGTTCCCTATCTGGGCGCCTGTTTGAAAAAAAGTTAAAGCAGGATCATGGTTGATGGCTTCTGTATAGAGGCTTTTTACAATACACAGATCATTTACGATTCTTGAGGTGTAAGGCAATAATTCACTTATCCATGCTTTATGTTCACCAAACTGATCAAACTTGAAAACAGTGCCTGCCAATGGAAATTTTGACTGATCGGCTGTCATTCCAGTAAGGCGTTGTCCTTGCCGGACGGATGCAGGCAGGTCCTGTCCAAACATTTCATGCAATTTTGGTTTATAGTCGAACAAGTCTAATTGTGAAGGAGCTCCATTTTGAAAAAGGTAGATAATACGTTTGGCTTTTGGTGCAAAATGAGGGAGGCCTGTAGCAATAGCTTCTTCAGCATTTTTGCCGCCGAACAGATCCGGGACCAGCAGGCTGCCCAGAGCCGCGCCACCGATACCCATTCCCAAACTGGTCAGGAACCGGCGACGGTTAATGTTGAGGCCATGTTCCAGTATTTCTTTTTCCATGGTTATTTATAAATTTCCGGAAGAAATGGTCTATACCCTTACAATAGCTTCTTCCATGTTATAAATCAGGTTTATTACCCTCATTAAAGCTGCAACCTCTGCGATGTTTGATGAATTATGGTTATATGGATATTCACCTGCTCGAATGGTTTTTTCTGCAACTTCTTTCTTGTTCCTGAAAAAAGTCAATTGGTCTTTATAGTAGTTGCTCAGAAGGTCCATCTCTTTTTTAACTGGCTTTCTGCAAAGGATACTTTCAAATGCCGTAAGAATTGTGTTTTCGGGATTTTCATTTTTTTTGGCCAGGGTTTCAGCAAACACTCTTGAAGCTTCCAGTACAGTAGGGTCGTTCATCATTACAAGCGCCTGCAATGGCGTATTGGTTTTTTGTCTGCTTACAAGGCATTCGTCCCTGTTGCTGGCATCAAAAATGATCATGGAAGGAGGGGGAACTGTTAATTTTATAAATGTGTACATACCGCGGCGGTAAAGATCTTCTCCTTTATCCTGCCGGTAAGTGGCTAATTGTCCCCTGCCGGAAGTGGCAGCTTCCCAAAGCCCTTTGGGTTGATATGGTTTTACACTTGGCCCGCCTATTTTCCGGTTAAGCAATCCGCTGCTGCTTAGTACCATGTCCCTGATTCCTTCTGCTGACATTCTAAGTCTTGAAGCCCTGGCGTAATAAAGGTTTTCAGGATCTTTTTCAAGCTGCTCTTTGGTGACGTTGGATGATTGGCGATAGGTAGCAGACATGAGCATTTTTTTGATCAGCTTTTTTATGTCCCATCCCTGTTCCATAAAATCAACTGCCAGCCAATCGAGCAACTCCGGATGAGTGGGAAGGCTTCCCTGCATTCCAAAATCACCAACGGTCCTTACAATCCCTTTTCCAAAAAACTGCTCCCACATTTGATTTACCAGTACACGGGCTGTTAGTGGATTTTTTTTGTTTACAGTCCATGTTGCAAGCCCTAACCTGCTTTGGGGAAGGGCTGTAGTATCGAAGTTCATGACCGAAGCCAATGCAGCAGCGGTCACTGCTTCTCCATGCTGGTCATATACTCCACGATTCAAAATATAGGTAGCACGTGCTGTATCCAGTTCTCCCATTACAGATACTGTTACAGTTGCTGTGTCTTTTGGGTTAATGAAATTCAACAAATCCCTGGTATCATTTTGCGTCAGTTTCAATACAGGTGTTTTTGCCGGCCCTGATCCTACAAGCCCTTCCAGTCCTTTCTCCTTACTGGTATTGAAAAAAGCAAAGAGCCTGTAATAATCCTTTTGTGAAATGGGATCATACTTATGATCGTGGCATTGCGCACATTCAGCAGTAAGTGCCAGTATACTTCTCGAATAGGTTTTTACTTTATCAATAGCATATTCAACGCGGTATTCTTCGGGGATCACGCCACCTTCTTCTGTTATTTTATGGTTGCGTAAAAAAGCTGTGGCCAGGATCTGTTCTTTACCTGCATCAGGCAGCATATCGCCGGCCAGTTGCCAGGTCAGGAACTTATCGTAAGGCATATTTGTATTAAAAGCATGGATCACCCAATCGCGGTAAGGCCATTGTGATCTGTAATCATCATCCTGGTAGCCGTAACTGTCAGCATACCTTGAAATATCCAGCCAGTGGATGGCCATTTTTTCTCCAAACTGGGGACTGGCTAAAAGCTTATCGAGCATTTTTTCGTAAGCCGCTTCGCTTTTGTCGGCGATAAATTCATTTTGCAATTGGAGATTAGGAGGAAGTCCTGTTAAGTCGAATGCCAGTCTTTTCAGAAGCGTTTCCTTGCTGGCTTCTTCATTATGCTCAAGATGCAGCGTCTGCAGTTTTGAAGCAACAAAATAATCTATTTCATTTCTGGCCCATTTCTCTTCTTTTATTTCTGGGAGTGGGGCTTTGGAGGGTAATATGAAGGCCCAGTGCTTTTCATATCTGGCGCCTTGTTTTATCCATTTGGTCAGTAAGGCGATTTCATCTTTGTTAAGAACGCCGAGGTGTGATGCCGGTGATGGCATCTGGTAAGATGGGTCTGTGGAAGTGACCCGTTTGATAAGCTCGGATTTTTCCGGGCTTCCGGGAACAATGGCATAAGCGCCTTTGGTTTCCCTTAAGGAAGCTTTGGCATTTGTTTCAATGTCCAATCTTAAGCCAGCTTCCCGTTTGTTCTTATCAGGGCCATGGCAGACAAAGCATTTGTCGGAAAGTATGGGGCGGATATCGTAGTTATAACTTATCTCATTCCTGCCAGGCACCGGACTTTGAGCTGACCATGATAGCCATGCTGCAGCAACAGCAATGCATAGTATAATAATCGCCGTTATTTTCCATTTCATTATAGGGAAAATACAAAAAAAAGATCATACTATCAGCAATGATTAATCGGGCCGGGATCAGCAGTGATAATAAGATTGGGGCTGACAACTTACCTGCAAAAACTCTTCAATAAAGGAAACCGCATCATCCTGGTCATAAGCCACCAGTGCATTCGGTATGCGCAGTGTATAATATCCCTTTTCAAATGAATAATAAGTGCGTTTCAGATCAGCCAGTGCTTCACAGCGATTGTAATTCGTTTGAGGTTGACTCACTTCAATATTCACTTTTGCGCTGACAATGGAAATATCAGCAGTAGTATAATGATCATCTTTTTCCAGTTCTACTGCAATCCCTTTTTGTTTCAGCAAAAAATAAAGTTTTACAGTTTCACGGGAAGTATGTTCCAGTTTCGATTTCAGCTCTTGCTGGCAGGAGGGGCAAAGCGGATGGCCGAGGCGGTTAACGGAATAATAAAGCTCTGTTCCGGTCAACGCTTCATTACAGTTGAGGCATAGGTGGGGGGTACGAGTGGTTCTCATAAAAGGGATATTGGCTTGTTAAATAACGGGGCGGTCACCGATTTAGTATCATCTGACCGCTCCAGGTAAGTTAGAAAAGAATCTCCGTCCAACCAATAGCCACCTAAACCCTTGTTACACACATAAAGCAAAATCCATATTAAATACTCCCTTCCCGTCCTTCCCGCCTTACCGGTAAGTTTTTTACCGGTAAGGCGGGAAGGACGGGAAGGTTAAGCAGCAACACTCCGATATCCACTTTTGCCATAGAACGTTATTAAATTGGTTTTTAAATAGTTATGTAATATAAAAGCCGCAGACTGTGAGCTCCCATCCTGTTTTTTGTAAAGACCTTCCCGGTTCACCCCATAGATTTCCACACCTGTGGGAAACTAACCGCCGCAAAAAGCTGAAATTTTTCAATTCTTCCTTATTATTCTCGTTATTAATCCCTACCTTTGCCGTCCTAAATTTTGGAATCGTCATGGCTAGAGTATGTCAGGTTACTGGTAAAACGCCGATAGGAGGGAACAAGGTTTCTCACTCCAATATTAAAACCAAGCGTCGTTTTCTGCCCAATTTGCAGAAAAAGAAATTCTACCTGGTAGAAGAAGACAAATGGATCACGCTGAAATTGTCTACAGATGCTATTCGCACTATCAATAAGAATGGTCTGTACAGCGTAGTGAAACAACTGAGAGCACAGGGAGAAAAAATCTAATCCGGTTTAAGGTTGGTGGGTAAAGCTGGCAGATGCTACCAGTTGAGACCACTGCAAAAAACAATAAACACAATTAACAATGGCAAAGAAAGGAAACCGTGTACAAGTGATCCTGGAATGTACTGAGCACAAAACAAGTGGTCAGCCTGGCACCAGCCGTTATATCACGGTAAAAAACAAAAAGAACAATCCTGAAAGGTTGGAGTTGAAAAAATATAACCCCATCCTGAAGAAAGTGACTGTTCACAAAGAAATCAAATAAGTTTATCGTTTGTGGTTTATAGTCGCGCTGAACGCCTGTAAACAATAGACTTAAAATCATAAGATCATGGCAAAAGCAGCTTCAAAAAACTCAAAAGTAAAAGACCTTAAAGCATCTGCAGAAGCAAAAAACTGGACCAAAGTGATCAAGGCTGTAAGAAGCCCCAAAACTGGTGCCTATACCTTCAAAGAGCAGATCGTTCACAAGGACAAGATCAAAGAATTCCTCGCGCAGAAATAATTTCCGTGCAGGCAAACATATTAAAAGCTATCCGCAACAACGGGTGGCTTTTGTTGTTTTATTCTCAAGCCAATTGGCGTTTATTATTCGTGTAATTCATACTATAGAGGGCTTGATTATTTGAGCGGATTCGTTCTAATTCGTGTTTATAAATAGATTATTATGGGCTTCTTCAATAAATTATTCGGAAAAAAGGAAAAGGAATCGCTCGATCAGGGCTTGCAAAAAACCAAAGAAGGTTTTCTCGCCAGGATCACTAAAGCTATCGCCGGCAAAAGCACTGTAGACGAAGAAGTGCTTGACAACCTGGAAGAAGCCCTGGTAAGTGCAGATGTGGGTATTGAGACCACTGTCAAGATCATCGAACGGATTGAAAAAAGAGTGGCGAAAGACAAATACATGAACACTGTAGATCTGAACAAGCTATTGCAACAGGAAATGGAGGATATACTTGTAAACGCCCCTGAATCAAATAATTATAATTTCGACACAGCCCTTCCCGCCAAGCCTTATATCATATTGGTAGTAGGAGTTAACGGCGTAGGCAAAACCACCACTATCGGCAAACTGGCTTATAATTTCAAAAAAGCCGGCAAGCAGGTATTGCTTGGCGCTGCCGATACATTCCGGGCAGCAGCAGTAGATCAGCTCACGATCTGGAGCGAACGTGTAGGAGTGCCGATCGTAAAACAGGACATGGGATCCGACCCGGCAGCCGTTGCTTTTGATACTGCTCAAAGTGCCGTTGCCCGCCAGGCAGATGTAGTGCTGATCGATACCGCAGGCCGCCTCCACAATAAAGCCCATTTAATGGAAGAGCTTTCCAAGATCAAGCGTGTGATCCAAAAAGTAATACCCGACGCTCCGCATGAAGTGCTGCTGGTACTCGATAGCTCAACCGGGCAGAATGCATTGGAGCAGGCCAAACAATTCACGGCAGCCACAGCAGTTTCTGCATTGGCTATTACCAAACTGGATGGTACTGCCAAAGGCGGCGTGGTACTGGCGATCGCTGATCAGTTCAAAATACCGGTGAAGTTTATTGGCGTAGGCGAAAAAATGGAAGACCTGCTGGTATTCGACAAACATGAGTTTGTAGACAGCCTGTTCAAGCTCTAAGCTCCGCGATGGATGATCTTAATATACCAGTCCATATATGCAGTATATAATCGGCATAGATATCGGCACTACGCATACCAAAGCTGTTGTTTCCACAACTGCCGCTGAAGTAGTGGCTGAAGCAAAAGCCGGTTATCCTTCTCTGCAACCACAACCCGGCTATCATGAACAGGACCCGCAGCAAATAATGCAAGCTGTTATTGAAGTGCTTTCCAAAGCCATTCATGCTGTTCCGGGTAAGAAAAATATTATTGTTATCAGTTTTAGTGCTGCCATGCATAGCATGATGGCTGTGGATAAGCAAGGGCATCCGTTAACGAATCTGTGGACATGGGCTGACACCCGTAGCCAGGAAATTGCAGCATCATTAAAAAATACCCCTTCTGGCCATCGCCTCTATCTGCAAACAGGAACGCCTGTTCATCCTATGTCGCCGTTATGCAAAATAGCCTGGATAAGAAGGAAGATGCCGGAACTGTTTGCCGGTGCGTACAAATTCATTTCCGGTAAAGAATATGTGATACATCAATTGACCGGACAATATATCATCGATACGGCATTGGCTTCCGCCACCGGTTTGTTTGATGTGCAGCAAATGGATTGGAGCAAAGACGCACTTGTATTTGCTGGCATTGGTCCTGATAAATTATCTACTCTCGCATCGCCTGCAGACCGTTTGCCCAAATTGAAAAAGGAATACCTGCAATTGCTGGACCTGCCGGCTGATACAGCTTTTATCGTTGGGGGCAGTGATGGCAGCCTGGCAAATATTGGTGCAGGTGCTGTGTTGCCGGGTGAAGCAGCATTGACCATTGGTACCAGTGGCGCTGTGCGGATATTAAGTGATCAACTGGTACAGGATGCGGTCCATCGGTTATTCAATTACCGGTTAGACAATAAAACATATTTACCCGGCGGGGCCATTAACAATGGCGGCATCCTGCTGGAATGGTTCTATGAAACATTTACAGACCAGCTTCAGCCGTTCGATTCTTTCCTCAAAGAGTTCTTGCCCCAGGCAGGCGCCATTGGACCGGGTGCTGAAGGCCTGATCTTTCTTCCTTATATCCATGGAGAGCGGGCGCCCGTATGGGATGCCGCAGCAAGCGGAATGTTTATGGGCATCAAAGCAATGCATACAAAAGCGCATTTCCTGCGGGCTGTGTTGGAAGCTGTTGGTTTTTCACTCAGGCAGATACTGGAAGCGTTGGAAGAAAATAAAGTAATGATCAATGATCTCTATGCTGGCGGAGGGTTTATTGAATCTCCTGAATGGCTGCGCATTATTACGGATATATTGGGGAAAACGGTCAATATCAGCCATGACGCCGATGCATCTGCAATGGGAGCAGTTTATATGGGTATGAAAGCAACCGGTATGCTGAAAAATTGGGAAGATATAAAGCAATTAATGCGGGATACGGAAACATATAGACCGGATGCCGGGAACCATGCTGCGTATCAAAAGAATTATAATATTTATCAAAAGCTGTATAGCTATCAGTTCCAGTAAGTTAGAAGTGGAAAAATAATATGCTGGCCAATAAAGCAATTGTCCGGATATTATAGCGGTTAAGTTAACTTTGCAGCGATTTTTTCCTGCTCGGCAGGTATTTAAACTGAATATAATTGAAAACGAAAACACTTAAGAAAGACAAGGTCAATATCATTACCCTGGGTTGCAGTAAGAACATGGTGGATAGCGAAGTGCTGAGCGGCCAGTTGAAGGCTAATGAAATTAATGTGGTGCATGAGAATAAAAAATCCGATCACAATATCGTAGTGGTAAATACCTGCGGCTTTATTGATAAAGCCAAGGAAGAAAGCATCAATACCATTCTCGACCAGGTGGAACTGAAAAGAAGAGGTAAACTGGATAAAGTGTATGTGACAGGTTGCCTCAGCGAACGCTATAAAAACAACCTCGAAACAGAGATCCCCGAGGTAGATGCTTTTTTTGGCACCATGGAACTCCCGCTGATCCTGAAACAATTTGAAGCAGATTATAAATCGGAATTAGTAGGTGAGCGCCTGCTCGCTACTCCAAAGCATTATGCCTATCTGAAAATATCTGAAGGTTGTAACCGTACCTGTGCTTTTTGCGCCATACCCCTGATACGCGGTAAACATACCAGCAAAACCATTGAAGACCTTGTAAAGGAAGCGGAAGGGCTGGTAAAGATGGGTGTGAAAGAAGTGATGCTGATTGCACAGGAGCTTACTTATTACGGACTGGATATCTATAAGAAAAGAATGCTGTCCGACCTGCTGAACCGTCTTGCAGATATCAAAGGGCTGGAGTGGATCAGGCTGCACTATGCTTATCCGTCCAAATTCCCATTGGAGATACTGGATGTAATGCGCGATAGGGAAAATATCTGCAACTACCTGGATATGCCTTTGCAGCATGCTGCCAACAATATGCTGAAAGCAATGAAGCGCCAGATCACAAGGGAAGAAATGGAAGAGCTGACAGCGGCTATCCGTGAAAAAGTGCCGGGTATTTGTCTGCGTACTACACTGATCGCCGGTTTCCCTGGTGAAACACTGGATGATGTAGAGGAACTCAAACTGTTTCTCCAACGCCAGCGCTTCGACAGGGTAGGGATCTTCTCTTACTCCCATGAAGAAGGCACTTCTGCTTATGACCTGATTGATGATATTCCTGCCGAAGAAAAAGAGCGCAGGGCACAGGAGATAATGGAAGTGCAGCAGGAGATCTCTTTTGAAAAGAACCAGGAAAAGATCGGCAAGAACTTTAAGGTGCTGATCGATAAAAAAGAAGCAGGCCGCTATCTTGGCCGCACTGAATTTGACAGCGTGGAAGTAGACAATGAAGTGATCATTCATTCCGATAAGAAACTGGCGATAGGGGAATTTGTGCAAGCCCGGGTGATCAAGGCTTATGATTATGACCTGGAGGCTGAAGTAGTGCGCTGACGATCCTCTTCTTTTACCATTTGTCAAAAGAAGCGAGCCGGAAAAAGAAAATCGAACGATATTTAAATCACTGAACATTCTACAGAGCAATGTTCAGCAGTAAGCATGCAATCATTTAAACCTTGCTATATGCGTTTTTCCCTGCTCATTCTTTTTGCTTTCGTTTCCTTTTTTTCTTATTCCCAAAAATTATATAAACCCCGCGACGTGCAGAAGGCCTTTGATAAAGGCACACGCTCCCCGGACGGAAAACCTGGCGCCAAGTACTGGCAAAATAAAGCGCGGTACACGATCAATGTTACGGCAATGCCGCCCGACCGCACTATCAAAGGCAGTGAGCAGATCAGTTATATCAATAATAGTCCCGACACACTTCGTGTCGTGTTTATCAAACTTTTCCTGAACATCCATAAACCAGGAGCACCCCGTAATGGCGGTGCATTGCCGGATTATCTTACTTCCGGTGTGCAGATCGACCAGTTTGCGATTAATGGAGAAACTCGCCCCTGGCGGCAAAGTCCTTACGCTTATACCAGCGTTGGTGTGAGGCTGCCAAAAGCTTTGGCACCGCATGATTCCCTGCAGTTGTCTTTCGACTGGCATTATGAAATATCCCTGCAAAGCAACCGTGAAGGGATGATCGATTCCACTACTTATTTCCTGGCTTATTTCTATCCGCGCATAGCAGTGTATGACGATTATAATGGATGGGACAGTATGCCGTTTATGGAAGACCACGAGTTTTACAGTGATTTTAATGATTATACCGTCAATGTTACTGTGCCCAATAATTATATCGTGTGGGGTACAGGCACATTGCAAAAACCGGAGACTGTATTGCAACCGGAATACCTGAAGCGTTTTAAAGAATCGCTGACAAGTGATAAAACAATTCGTATTGCCACCAAAGAAGACCTTGCTTCAAAGAAAGTGACAGCCAATTCATCCAATACCTGGCAGTTTACAGCTTCTCATATTCCTGATATGGCATTTGGATTAAGTGATCATTTTGTATGGGATGCCGGTAGTGTGGTAGTGGATAGTGCAACAGGAAGAAGAGCCAGTGTGCAGGCAGCATACAATGATACGGCACAGGATTACCACCAGATGGTGGAGTTTGGTCAGCGTGCCCTTCATCTCTTATCATTCAAATGGCCTGGTGTGCCTTATCCTTATGAAAAGACCACCATTTTCCAGGGCTATGCCGGCATGGAGTATCCCATGATGGCGAATGATGAAACCTATGAAGATCCAATGTTCTCCCGCTTTGTGGCGGAACATGAACTGGCACATACCTATATGCCGTTCTATATGGGCATCAATGAAACCCGGTATGGATTTATGGATGAAGGCTGGGCTACTACTTTTGAATTACTGTTGGGTTATGAAGACCTGGGAAAAGAAAAAGCAGAAGAACTGTTTAAACAATTCCGTGTTGCCGGATGGATAGAAGATCCTTCCGCAGACCAGGACATACCCATTATCACTCCGGCCGATGTGCTCACCGGCGCAGGCTTTGGAAATAATATCTATGGCAAAGCCGCCCTGGGGTACATCGCAGTAAAAGACCTGCTGGGAGATGCATTGTTCAAAAAATGCCTGCATGAATACATGCGCCGCTGGAATGGCAAGCACCCATTGCCATGGGATTTTTTCAATAGTTTCAATGCGGCAGCAGGAAAGAACCTCGATTGGTTCTGGAATAACTGGTTCTTTACTTCAGGTTATATTGATCTGGCCATCCAAACAGTGAAGAAAACTCCAGCAGGCTATACAGTGTCGTTAAAAAATATCGGCGGTTTTGCTGCGCCGGCCGACCTGGTGATCACTTATAAGGATGGCAGCACAGAAACAAAGCATTTTACTCCTGCTGTATGGGAAAAGGATCAAAAGCAGGCCAGCGTATCCATCACTACTAAAAGACAGATCAGGTCGGTAAAATTGGATGGCGGAATTTTTATGGATGCGAATGAGGAGGATAATGTATATCCTGCAGATAAGAAAGGATTTTAGTTTTGATTTTATAAAGAAATTATTAAGGTATGCGTTTAATTGTTCTATTTATTGCAATTGTTGTGGGAACAAATATGTTTGCACAAACATCTCTGCCTACACCCAGGAATATACAGGCTACTTATAAAAAAGGAACCCGTTCAGTGGATGGAAAACCCGGAAAGAATTACTGGCAGAATACAGCCAATTATGATCTGGATATCCATTTTGATCCCGCCAGTCGCTTATTAAATGGAACAGTCAATATCGCTTATTTCAATAATAGTCCAGATACTTTAAAACAGATCTGGTTTAAACTGTATCCAAACGCTTATAAAAAAGGAACTCCCCGCACATTCAATGTAAAACCGGAAGATGAAAGTGATGGTGTATCGATCGACTCATTATGGGTCAATGATGTGCTTATTCCTGTAAAAAGTTTCAATGTGAATGGCACCAATGCTGTTCTTTCCCGCCAATCACTTGCTTCCGGTCAGCAGCTTCGATTCAGGATCGTGTATCATTACACTTTAAATAAAGGGTCTCATAACCGTACTGGCGAGATAGAACCAAATGCAGACTTCATCGCTTATTTCTTTCCGCGGGTAGCTGTGTATGACGATATAGATGGATGGAACACTTATCCCTATATCGGTTCTCAGGAATTTTACAATGATTTCTGTCATTTCAATGCTGCTATCACGGTGCCGACAAATTTTATTGTATGGGCTACCGGTGATCTGAAAAATGGGGCAGAGGTACTGAACCCTGTATACTTCAACCGCCTGCAGGAAGCTGAAAAAAATGACGGCATCACTACGATCATTGATACCACCGAGCTGTCCAAAAAGGATTTTACACCTGCAGGTAAAGCATTCAATACCTGGAAATATGAAGCCAGTAATGTGACTGATTTTGCTTTTGCTACCAGCGATCATTATGTATGGAAATCCTCCAGCCTGGTAGTTGATCCAAAGACCAACAGGAGAACAAGAGTGGATGCTGTATTCAATCCTCAACACAAAGATTATTTCCATGTAGTAAGTGATACCCGCAAAACCGTTGAAGCAATGAGCTATCGTTTTCCAGCCTGGCCATTCCCTTACCCGCATATTACAGTGGTGGATGGGCTTGACCAGATGGAATATCCCATGATGGTAAATGATAACCCTGTTGAAGACAGAACGGAGAGCATCACTCTTACAGATCATGAAGTGTTTCATACCATGTTCCCTTTTTATATGGGCATTAATGAAACAAAATATGCCTGGATGGATGAAGGCTGGGCCACGATCGGGGAATGGTTGATCTCGCCTATGATAGACTCAACCATCGTGGATGAGTATGGTGTGATGCCTTATGCATTTTCTGCAGGAAAAGAAACTGATCTTCCGATCATTACACTCAGTACGGAACAGAACCGTGCTTATTTCACCAACTCTTATCCGAAGCCGGCAATGGGTTATCTGTATGTAAAAGACATGCTGGGCGATGCTTTATTTACCAAAGCACTTCATCATTATATATCCCAATGGAATGGCAAGCATCCTATGCCGAATGATTTTTTCTATAGCATGAATGAAGGTGCTGGCCGCAATCTCAACTGGTTCTGGAAAAAATGGTTCTTTGAAGATGGTATACCTGATCTCGCTATTTCCAAAGTGAATAAGAAAGGAAATGCGTATTCAATAGTTGTTGCTTCTAAAGGAAACAAACCTGTTCCGGTTGATCTCACTGTTTATTATGCTGATAACACGACATTGAAATTGCATCGCAGCATTGCTGTATGGGAAAAATCCAGCACAGTAACTATTCCTTTTACTGCCACCAAAGCCGTAAAGAAGATCGTGCTGGGAGATCCGCATACGCCAGACAGTGAGCCGGAGAATAATGTTTATAACCAGAACTAATCGATCAGGTCTTCAGTAGCTGCAAAAGCTCCGCCAGACCCATCAGAGTCCTGCTCATCCCTTTGTGAGGAGCGGCCTCCTGTATTGTTCATTTTCTCGCCGTCTTTCACATGCAAGGCTGCAGTTTTCTTGTCTTTTTTTGTCTGTGGCTTGATGATCTTTTCTTTAGCATGCCCGTGTGGATAGCCTGAGAAGTCCTGATCGATCCTTTCGTCGGGGTTTTGTGCCACTTCTTCTTTATGGCGAATGGCCCTGCTAGCTTTTTTATGTTGCAGGTATTCCCTGAATCGTTTTGTTTTCATATCCTTTTCTTATTAACTATTACAAAGCCGTGCCAGATTTGAATGATAAAATTTACTCTGCCGGTTCGCATTTTGCTATTTTTGCATTAATCGTAGCGTAATGAGAACTCTTATTTCCATCGCGATTCTTGCCCTTTTTTCTATCAGCTCACAGGCACAGCAATTGAACCAGCAGGCTGTTTCTTCTGGTGAACATGTTACCCTTGCCAATACAGAGAAACCTGAAGACCGATTTTTCTTTACCAAAGACGGTATTATCTCTGAATCATTAAATGAACGGAAATTATATTCTGGCCACGTCAAACGTAAAAAGCTGGATGGCAACTGGGAAAGCTGGTACCAGAATGGCCAACTTTGCGATTCCGGTACCCTGGTCTCTGGCCTGCCGGATGGGGAATGGAAATACTGGAACGAACAGGGGCAACTGCTTGCTTTACGCACTTACAGTGCTGATAAATACAAGCGCATACAAATGGAATTGAGCAGGTATACCCCAAAAAGAACAGCTTACCCGCTGACGGTGATGTATCATAAAGACAGGTCTGCCGCAACAAAATACCTTCACTCATCCTATTCATTTCCGCACACCATTAAACGGATCGATGATCAGACGCTGCAGCAATGGGTGACAGCTAATATCACACCCGGCAATTCATATCATCCTGTATTTGATCAAAGTCTTCATCATGGATTATTTATGAATTTCTTTCCTGACGGCCAGGTAAAAGATTCCGGTTATTACCAGAATGGCTTGAGACAGGGAGTGTGGATACATCGTGCCCCTCCCGGCAGCACCAGCCAAATGGGAGCATATAAAAATGGCTACCGGATAAAAGAATGGAGAATTTATACCCATTCCGGCAAACTGGCGGGGATGATCTTCTACAATAACAAAGGGGAAGAATATAGCAGGAAGAATTTTGACAATTAGGCCTTTTTCTTAGCTGTGTTTTTTCTTTTGCAGTGTTAAATAATCCAGGAAATAGATCACTTTAAATGAAAGGCTATTGAATGATGGAGCATCCACGGCTTTGCGCAGGTTGCGGTAATAGCGTTCCTGTATCAACTGATCGTATAGTTCAGAAGCTGTTTTCCAGGTCAGGTTGATAAAACTACCGGGGGCAAACTGCCAGGTATAGTTCATATCTATATTGAACAGGTTCACATTGATGTCGGGGTTGCGGCCCGTATAAGTAATACCTTCCACATTACCGTCCGGTTTCAGGTTCATAAAATCGGTATATCTCACTTTACTCCAGTAGTGACGGACACGGAAAGTGAGCCACATTTTATTGGAGAAACTATACTTCACATTCCCGATATTTTCTGCTGTTCTTATCCTTCGCAGGCTCATGAACACACTGTCGGCATTTTCTGATAAAGCAGCAAAGCCAAAATTGCGATTATGTATTTCAAGGTAATGAGAAAGGCTTACATTCAGCTTAGGACTGAAACGATAACTGTTGCTTAAGAACATCTCCAGGTTGCTGGTATTATACCGGCCGGAAACACGGTGATATATTTCCAATGAAACAGCATACTTCTTTGCAGAATTTGTGTTCACCCAAAATCCTTTCATCCAGGACGCAGGTTGTTTTACTTTCCATCCATCCAGCCTTGCTTCGTAAAAATCATTCTTGTTGGGGCGTACATCCCAGTTGATGCCGGCAGTCCAAAGATTCTTCAATTGTCCATTTACGTTTCCATTGAAAACAAAGTCCTGGTATTGACGGGGTTTAAACAACTGTGTATAATTCCCATTCAGGTTAAGGTAAATATTGTTGTAAAAGCTTTTTGGCTTTACCCATTTATAGCCTGCATAAAAACCATGGGTCACGTAATTGTTGTTGGTGAAATAACCCATGTCGTTCTGGTTATACTTATCATCGTTCAGGAACCGGTGCACATCAAAACTGAAACGCCCTTTGAGTTTGCCAAAGAATACCCGGTACATATTTCCGGTCATGGTCTTTCCCGGTGCTTCATATCCGATCAGCCTGCTATGTGCTACCTGGCCCCAGAAATTCCAGTTCACGTTATTATCGTAAAGGTCCCAATCGATCGAACTCACATTAGCATCATATGTTTTGCCGCTGCGCCATACATTCGTATTGATCAGCGTGATCCTTGAATTGTTTTTCAACCCCTGGTCAAGTACAAGGATATTGTAGTTGGTAAGAGGGCTTGTCTCCACGCTACGCTGTTCCTTCATTCCATTTTCAATAAGGGCATACTGAGCTTTTGTGATCGCATTGAAAAAACCGATACCCAGCTTCTTTTTAGTGCGTCCGCTGATCTTGGTCGCATTGATCAGTTTGGTTTGAACAGGGTTCTCCAGCACTTTTTCATCAGGCGCCAGGTTATTATATGCAGCGCCATAGTTGATAGGCACACCGCCGATCCGGCGGCTGTAGAAGAGGTTACCTTTATTGAACAGTTCAGTGCCTTCGTTGAAGAAAGCCCTGTTCTCATTAAACTTCACTTCAAAAGGGGAAAGGTTCAACACCTGGTTATCACTCTGTACCTGGCCAAAATCAGGGATCAGGGTCATATCCATGGTAAAACCATCGGAGATGCCATACTTCAGATCCATACCGCCATTCACAGATGTTTCCCATTTGTCGGTGGTGGCGGGATTGCGGGTCAGATATGTGGAGAAATAAGGAGAGAAAGAAAGCCGGACCGGTGGTTTGATATCTGTTAAACCTGTCCATACACCTGCCTGGTTCATAAATCCGAATTTGGTAGGGTCTACAGGGCTCCAGGAAAGCTGCTGTGCCAGTTTGGCCCTGCGGCGGATGATATTGAAATTCCAGTTTTGCACTTTTTCCTTACTGAAGCGGATAGCAGAGTAGGGGATGCGCATTTCAAACGACCAGCCTGTATCCGTGACCCGGGTTTGGGTATGATACACTGCGTTCCAACTCATGTCTTCATCTCCGGTTGAATACTTCATATCAAACTGCTCGTTGAACGGGGTTACATAGAGTCCAAGCCCGTTGATCTTATCCTGGTAGGTATCAAAAATGATCCCGATAAAATCATTCACACCTATTTCATCACGGCCTGAAAGCTGGGCAGCTATACTGTCCCTGGTTCTTTCATAATTATACCCTCCGAAATAAACGAAATTGTCGTCATACAAAAGGTATACTTCTGTCCTGTTTTCTGGAGCTTCTCTGCGTCCGAAATGGGGTCTCATCTCAACAAAATCTGTAATGGGAGGCGATTGCTTCCAGGCGGGTTCATTGGGTATGCCATCGAGCGTAATAGGAAGTGTGGAACGGATAGCCGCGACCTGTTTAATTTTTTGCGCAAAGATGGTCATGCAGCATAGCAAAAGAATGCCCGAGAAAAAGAGTTTCATCAGAGTGGTTGAGGTTGTTGACAAAGAAACGTCGCTTTTAAAAAATAGTTACAGCACTCTTGTTAATAATTGCACAATGCTATATTAATGGTAACTAATTATTATGAACGGGAAGTGTTGCCAATACGGTCCTTTCTCCGCTCTTAACAATACAAAGGGAGGAAACATGAAACATCTCTGAAAAATATTTACATATAATGCAGGAATAAATTGATAAAATACCGGTAACCGGAATGGCCGGTAATGAATGGCAGGGATGTGTTACCTTTATTCCCTCCGTAAACTAAAAATATTGATCATGTTCAAGGACGCAAGCATTGCAGAGATAGAACTTGCTTTACAAGATGCCTGGAAAGCATTTCATATATACCGAAAACAATCCCTGAAGCAACGGGCTGATTTTATGCGGATGGTGGCAAAGGAAATAGAGGCAATAGGAGATGAGTTGCTGCAGGTGGCAGCAGAAGAAACACATTTGCCGGAAGCGAGATTGAGGTCTGAACGTGCCCGTACCATGTTTCAATTGATCAGTTATGGAGAAGCCTGTGAACTTGGCGACTGGCTGGAAGCAAGGATCGATACCGCCATTCCTGATAAGAACCCACCCAAACCGGATCTGCGGAAAATGCTGGTGCCTTTAGGGCCTGTGGTAGTGTTTGGCGCTGCCAATTTTCCCTTCGCCTATTCAACAGCAGGAGGTGATACGGCCTGTGCATTTGCGGCAGGTTGCCCGGTGATTGTAAAAGCACATCCTGCTCATGCACGTACGAGTGAACTGGTGGCACAAGCGATCCACAAAGCGGTAAAAGCGGTTGGTTTGCCTGCAGGAGTTTTCTCTCATCTGCATGGCGCTTCTTTTGAAGTAGGTAAAGCATTGGTTGAGCATCCCTATACAAGAGCAGTAGGTTTTACCGGCTCATTTAATGGAGGCAAGCAATTGTTTGATTGGGCCAATCAACGCAAGCAGCCCATTCCTGTGTTTGCAGAAATGAGCAGCATTAACCCGGTTTTCCTCCTTCCCGGGAAAATGAAACAATCAGCCAGAGACACAGCTAAATTGTATGCAGGTTCCATTACGCTGGGCGTTGGACAATTTTGTACCAATCCCGGTCTGATCATTGGGATTGATAATGATGATCTGCAAACCTTTAGTGATACATTGGCAGCGGAGATCGTTAAAGCATCGCCTGGCATGATGCTGAATACCGGCATTTTCAAGAACTATGTGGAAAGAAGGGCCAATGCACTGTCGCAGGAAGAAGTGGCTACAGTAGCAGTGTCTGCCACAGACCCCCAACTGGAAGAAGGTGCGCCAACCATTGCATCAGTCGCCGCCCCCGTGTTTATGCAAAACCCCATTCTTCACCAGGAAGTGTTTGGGCCTTATTCACTGATCGTAAAATGCAGGGATATAGCAGAAATGCAGGAAGTGGCCATGCATCTGGAAGGGCAATTGACTGCCACACTGATGGCAACAGAAGAAGACATACTTCAACATGAGTCGCTGGTGGAAGAAGTGAAAAATATCTGTGGCCGGTTTATCCTGAACGGTGTGCCAACAGGAGTGGAAGTTTGCCTGAGTATGCAACACGGCGGACCTTTTCCTGCAACAACCGACAGCCGCTTCACTTCTGTAGGCGCCGATGGTATCAAACGGTTTGCAAGACCAGTTGCTTTTCAAAACTGGTCAAATGAATTGCTGCCTGCGGAATTAAAGAATGAAAACCCCTTGCATATCTGGCGGGTGGTGAACAATGAAAGGAGCAGCTCTGGTATTTGACAGCTATTTATTGTATTGCCATTACTCTTTTCCGTATCTGTATCGTCCACCAGCCTGTGACGAGCAGGGAAACGATAAAATAACCTTCCAGCAAATAGGTAATGAATGGAGTATATGCCTTTGCTCCAAACCAATCGTTTTGCAGCACCAGGAAGCTGATGCCCATACTGCAGCGGATAAGTTCAAATACAAATGCGGAAACATTTCCATCCATCAGATCAGTAAGCGCATACACGCTCAAAAATATAAACCCTCCATACCAGAATATATAGGAGCTGTCAATGTTTTTGATGACTGCAATATTGCCAAACAGGTAGCTGACAAAAAGCAGGACCATCAGCAATTGCATCCAACACCAGGCTTTGAATGCGCCAGAGGCTGGTGTATTGTACTTTTCAAAATGATATACATCTTCGATCTTGTAAACAGGATATTTTGCCGCCACATCAGCCGGGCGATAGCCGGTAGGTCTAAACCAAAGTGTGAATTTATCTTTCCAGTTGGCTGTTCTCCAGGCATCTTTTACCAGCAGCCATACATGCTGAAAATTTATTTTGATCGGGTTCCAGGTGCGGGCAGGCCGGGTGATACCATATACTGGCAGCACATCAGGTAATTCTTCCTGGAAGCTGCCAAACCATTTGTCCCACCAGATAAATATCTGCCCGTAATTTTTATCGAGATACTCGGGATTGATGGCATGATGCACGCGGTGATGAGATGGAGTGACAATGATCTTTTCGAGAAATCCCATTTTGTTTATATGCTGTGTGTGATACCAGAACTGGGCAAATAAATGAAGGGGGGCAACTACTTCGATCACCTGCTTAGGCACGCCCAATAATGCTGCCGGCAACAGGAATATCACAAAGATCCTGACTATGGAAGAAATACTTTGCCGTAAGGCACAGGCCAGGTTAAACTCTTCACTGCTATGATGAATGATATGGCCGTTCCAGAAAAAATTAGTGACATGCTGGATCCGATGCACCCAGTACCCCGCGAAATCGAGCGCCAGGAAAGCTATGATATAGACGATCAGGGAAGATGAAATATGCGTGAGAGCAAGATGATCTACCAGCCAGGGATAGGAGATCAATACGAGATAAATACCCAACACATCTTTGGTAACATTGGTGACGCCACTGCTGAGGCTGGAAAGCATATCCATGGTATGGACCGTTTCCTTCTTTTTATACCAGCCATACCATTTTTCAAATAATACCAGCAGAAGGAAAGCCGGCATGGCTATCAGGAGTATTTTTCCGTAGGTTTCCATATTGGAGCAATCAGTTACCAAATCTACTAAATTCCCGGACTTTTACATTCCCACAAAGACGCGTAGGCCGCAAAGAAAATATTTTGTATTCCTTTACTGCCCCTTAAGCTATTGAGGAAGAAAAAAGCATCAATAATTCTTTGTGGCCTACGTGTCTTTGTGGGAAATTGACCGGGAGCAATAAATTTCCCTAAACGTTTCATTCACTGAATTTTTTAAACTATTATTGGAAGGTGGTGTATTTTTGAAAACATTTTTGTGAATTATGTGTTCTTGCATGCTGGAACACGATTATGAGGGGGAGGGCAAAGTAATGTTAATTTTGCCCAGGCAGGTTTTACTCTTTTTATTTTTACAATACTTATGGACTGTACATCTACCCGGTTGTCTTATGCAAAAGCAGGCGTGTTTTCCAAAATAGCAACGGATTATGTTTCCCAGGCTGCGGACCTGCGGCCGTTTTTCCAGCATACTCCCACAATGGACGGCATCCGGAAAGCTATCAGCGAAAGGCAGCAGTTCCCCACCAACAGGAAATTACTGGTAGAGGAATTGCAAAAACAATATGCGACTGTTCCGCGGAGCAAAGCGGTGACAGAAAATATCCAGTCTTTATTATCTCCTGACACTTTTACCATCACTACTGCTCATCAGAACAATATATTTACCGGTCCTTTATATTTTATCTATAAAATACTTCACACCATCAGTTTGTCGGCACAACTGAAGCAATCATTGCCACAATATCATTTTGTACCGGTTTACTATATCGGTTCAGAAGATGCTGACCTGGATGAGCTCAATCATATTTATCTCGATGGAGAAAAGCTGGTATGGAACACTCAGCAAAAAGGAGCTGTTGGCAGGATGAAGATTGATGCTGCTTTGCTGCGGCTGATCGACCGGATGGAAGGACAGCTTTCTGTACAGCCCAATGGAGCGGAGATCATCAGCCTGCTCAGGCAACATTATAAAAGCGGCGATACAGTAGAGCATGCCACTTTTGGTTTTGTGAACGCTTTATTTACCGAGTATGGCTTACTGGTATTAATGCCCGATAATGCTGCATTGAAGAAACAAATGATCCCGGTGTTTGAAGATGATCTGCTTCATCAAACCGCGTCAGGTATTGTAGGAAAAACGGCGGAACGCATACAGGAGGCAGGTTATAAAACACAGGCGCATCCCCGCGAGATCAACCTGTTTTACCTGAAAGATGATATCCGGGAAAGGATAGAGCTTCAGGGGAATGAATACCAGGTATTGAATGAGGGACTTCCATTTTCTAAAGATAAAATGCTGGCAGAATTACAATGGCATCCTGAACGTTTCAGCCCAAATGTGATCCTGCGCGGAATTTACCAGGAGACCATTTTACCTGATATCGCTTTTATTGGTGGCGGGGGAGAACTGGCTTACTGGCTTGAGCTGAAAGATCTGTTTGCGCATTATAAAGTTCCTTATCCCGTGCTGGTGCTGCGCAATTCCTTCCTGGTGATAGAAAAGAAATGGCAGGTCAAGATGGATAAGCTGGGCTTCAATATGGAAGATTTCTTTTTGCGTGAACAGGAATTACTCAACCGGTTGGTGAAAAGAGACACTGCCAATGCGCTGAAGCTGAACGGAACGCTTTCACAAACTGAGGCTTTGTATGACACGATCAAACAACAGGCTGCAGCAATTGATACTACCCTGGAAAAACATGTGGAAGCTCTCCGGCAAAAAACTGTTTACCGCTTGCAGGAATTGGAAAAGAAAATGCTTCGTGCTGAAAAAAGAAAATTCAGCGACCAGCAGCGGCAGATACAGGTGATCAGGCAAACACTTTTTCCCAAAGATGGATTGCAGGAGCGCTATGACAACATGAGCTATTTCTATGCAAAATGGGGGAGATCGTTTATTGATCAGTTATACAAACATTCACTGGGATTGGAACAGGAGTTTGTTGTACTGAAAGAAAAATAAGATGATGAATAAGCCAGCCTGGTTTAATCGAATTTGTTTTCCCAGCCTTCTTTTTTCAGCTTCCCTACTTTTTCAAGCACTTCTTTTTCCAGTGAAGCTTTGTATTCACTCATTTTTTTGCTGACCGTTTCATCAGCAGTGCCGATGATCTGTGCAGCCAACAGCCCTGCGTTTTTGGCGGCATTCAATGCCACTGTAGCCACGGGCACCCCGTTAGGCATTTGCAGGATGGACAATACAGAATCCCAGCCATCAATAGAATTGGATGATTTCACCGGCACACCGATCACAGGCAATGGCGTAATAGAAGCGACCATTCCCGGCAAATGTGCTGCACCGCCTGCACCGGCGATGATCACTTTCAGACCTCTGTCTTTTGCCTGTTTGGCATATTCGACCATCCGCAAAGGTGTTCTGTGGGCCGATACTACCGTTACTTCAAAGGGGATACCCAACTGTTTCAATATATCAGCAGCAGCCTGCATTATGGTTAAATCACTGTCGCTGCCCATTATTATCCCAATCTGCGGATTCATTGAAGTGTCGGTTTTGAGTTTAGGTAAACTGATCCTGCCGCTAAATTAAGGCAATTCAGCTTATTTGATGATCTCACCCTTCAATCGTAGTAACTCTGTTTCGGAAAGTTTGGTGGCATACCGTGCAGCGATCAGCCGGTTGTTGGCATCTTCCAGGCTGTTCTGCGCCTCGCGTAATTGCACAAGCGTTGCAGCGCCTAATTTATAGGTCTGGAACACAATGTCAACGTTCTCCCTTGCCAGTAAGATGTTTTCCTCTTCCAGGGCCAGTGTTTTTTTCTGCTGTTCATACACTCTGAAAGCATTTACCACACTCAATCCGAGAATGGAACGTTGGTTTTCGAAGCTAAGCTGCTGGAAGTTTACATCCAGTTGTGCCTGGCGGATCATCCGGCGTGCATTTAAACCATTGAAAATGGGAATAGATGCTGTGAAGCCGTAATTGAAACCGTTTGATTGGTTAAATAAAGTAGAGAAAGGATTGATCACCGTTTGGTTATTGGTGCGGCTGTAGTTATAAGCCGAGTTGAGCGAAACAGTTGGCCAGCGTTCGGCTTTTCTTTCTTTCAAGGTCAGTTCTGCTATATTGATATTCTTTTGAGCGATCAACAGGGAAGGGTTCGATTTCTCGATATCCAGTTGGATATCGCCAAGGCTTAATCCTGTGTTCAGTGGAATGGAATCGCTTACTTCGAAAACTGTTCCCAATTTGGTATTCATGGCCTGGTTCAATTGATCTTTCAACTGATCAATCAAAGTGAGCTGTTCAAGCTTCATTGATTTTTGTGCATTCAGATCCACTTTGCTTTGCAGCACATCGGGTTTGGCGCCGGTTCCAATATCGAGTTTGTATTGTGAAAGCCGTACTCGTTCTTCATTGAGGGCGATCTGTTCTTCCACAGCTTTGAGTTGCTGTTTTTGCCTTACAATATTATAATAGGTATTTACGACGTTCGCTACAGTATTGACCACCTGTTGTTTTACAGCGAGTGAGCCCCAATCAACCAACTGGGCCGCTTTATCGCGGGTGGCAAACATTTTTAGTCCGTCAAACAATGTCCATTGCAATTGTGCGGAAGCAGAAGAGTTGTGAGACCGTATCCCGTTCTGTTCTCTTTTTGAGCCATCCGCCAGTGTCTGACGCTGGTTATTGTTATTCCAGGTAGTGCTGGCAGTTGCATTCAATGTTGGATAGAATACCATATTCCTGTAGGAATAGTCCAGTGCGGCTACCATCGAATCATTCTTTGATAACTGGATATCGTAATTGTTTTGTAAAGCGGTGGCAATAGCTTCTTCAACTGTCAGCATACGTTGTGCTGATGCAGTAAAGCAGGTGCATAGCAAGATTACCAGCAATACAGGATTCACTCTTGTCATGTATTTCTTTTTATACGGACTCGGCATGTGTATCAGTGACAGGGGTTTGGTGGTGTGTGTTTTCCGGATACAGTTCTTCCATGGCACTTTTCTTTTTACTTCCAGACATATAGCTGTACATAGCGGGAAGGATAAACAGTGTCAATACCAGGGAGAACAGGATGCCGCCAACGATCACCACACCAAGAGGGATGCGGCTGGTGGCAGCAGCGCCTAATGATAAAGCAAGCGGCAAGGCCCCGAGTGACATCGCCAGGCTTGTCATCAGGATGGGGCGAAGCCTTTGCGTGGCTGAATAAATGGCCGCCTCTGTTTTCTTCATTCCCTTCATCCGGTTCTGGTTGGCAAACTCCACGATGAGGATACCATTTTTCGTTACTAACCCGATCAGCATGATCATACCGATCTGTGAGAAGATATTTAGCGTATGTCCGAATATCCACAATGACAACACCGCACCAGCAATCGCCAGTGGCACCGTGATCATGATGATGAACGGATCTATAAAGCTTTCAAATTGTGCAGCCAGGATCAGGAAGATCAGGCCCAGCGCCAGCAGGAAAGCAAAGCTGGTATTGCTGCTGCTTTCAGCAAAGTCGCGGGAAGAACCGGAGAGTGACGTGGCAAAAGTATCATCCAGCAATTTCGAAGCGATCCTGTCCATTTCTTTAATACCATCCCCGATTGTATATCCGGGTTGAAGGCCTGAGGAAACTGTTGCCGATTTATAACGGTTAAAGTGATAGATGGTAGGAGGGGTATTAGACTCTTCCACATTCATCAGGTTGTCCATAGAGATCATTTCACCACGATTGTTGCGGACGAACAAGTTCTTCAGATCTTCCGGGTCATCGCGGTCATTGCGCGCCACTTGTCCCATCACCTGGTATTGTTTCCCATCTTTATTGAAATAGCCAAGCCTGCGGTTGCTATAAGCCAATTGCAATGTTTCTGATATATCACTAACGCTTACACCCAGTTCACTTGCTTTTAAGCGGTCGATCGATACCCTTAATTCAGGTTTATTGAATTTAAGATCGATATCTGCCTGCTGCAATACCTTGCTCTTACTGGCTTCTTCCAGGAATTTCGGAAGAATGGCTGTGAGCTTCTCGAAATTATTGTTTTGTATCACGAATTGTACAGGCTGACCACCACGACGGTTCACCTGTATCGTTTGCTCCTGCACGGCAAAAGCCCGGCCTTCATTATAGCGTGGCAGGTTACGGTTCACCATGTTCACAATTTCTTCCTGCGAGCGATGCCTTTCTTTAGGATCATTGAGCGATACCCGAACTGTTCCATTATTGGCATTCCCACCAGAAAAGCCTGGAGAGGTGATAGTAAGTATAATTTGTTTTTCGGGCACAGAATCGAGCATCAGGTTGGAAATACGGTCTACATACTTATCCATTGCATCAAAGGAAGTACCTTCCGGTGCACTCAGTTGCAGGCGAAACTGGCTGCGATCTTCCATGGGCGCCAGTTCAGATTGAAGATTCCTTCCGATAAAATAGATGATCGCTACGCAGCCGAGAATAAGGATAAATGATACCCAGCGAACCCGCATAAATTTTGTCAGAGCTTTCTGGTAGGTATTTTCCATCCATTGGAAGAACGGCTCTGTTTTGGTATAAAACCAGGAATGCTTATGGATATTTTTCTTGGTAAGCTTTACGTTCAGTACCGGCGTAAGGGTCAATGATACAAATGCAGAGATTAATACTGCTCCGGCTACCACGATACCGAACTCACGGAACAGGCTGCCTACAAAGCCCTGCAGGAAAATGATCGGCAGGAACACGACGGCAAGTGTAATGGAAGTGGCAATAACAGCGAAGTAGATCTCTTTGGAACCTTCCATTGCAGCTTGCCATTTGCCCATGCCTTTCTCCATTTTCTTATAGATGTTCTCCGTAACCACGATACCATCATCTACCACAAGACCTGTTGCCAGTACGATAGCCAGCAACGACAATACGTTGATCGTATAGCCCATGATATACATGATGAAGAAAGCGCCGATCAGCGATACAGGAATATCGATCAATGGCCGTATAGCGATCAGCCAGTCGCGGAAAAAGAGATAGATGATCAGTACTACAAGTACGATGGCAACGATCAGTGTTTCTTCTACTTCAGAAATGGAACGTTTAATGAACCTGGTTTGGTCGAGGGCAATATTTACAGAGATGTCCTCGGGTATATCTTTCTTAATCTGTTCAAGACGTTTATAAAATTCGTCAGAGATTGCGACATAGTTGGCGCCGGGTTGAGGCACCAGCGCTAAAGCAATCATGGGAACACCGCTTTCCCTTAAAGCTGTTTCTTCATTTTCGGGACCAAGTACCACTTCACCAATATCCCTGATACGCACGTCAGCACCATTCACGTTTTTGATGATCACGTTTCCAAACTCCTCTTCTGTGTTCAGCCGACCAAAAGTGCGTACAGTAAGTTCAGTCGTATTACCTGATATCTTACCGGAAGGCAGCTCCACGTTTTCCCGCGATAATGCAGCTTGCACATCGCCGGGTGTAAGGCCGAATGCAGTCAGCTTGGCAGGATCGATCCAGATACGCATGGCATACCTTTTTTCACCCCATATCTGGATACCGCTCACGCCGGGAATGGTTTGCAGGCGTTCTACCAGAACGTTGTTAGCGTATTCGGTGATCTGCAAAGGATTCCGGGTGGAACTCTGTACGGTCATGGAAAGAATGGCATCCGAGCTCGCATCTGCTTTTGTTACTACAGGAGGCGCTTCCAGGTCGGGTGGAAGGGAACGTTGTGCCTGTGATACTTTATCACGCACGTCATTGGCTGCTGCTTCGAGATTGATACCAAGATCAAATTCCACGTTGATATTGCTGGAACCGTTGCTGCTGCTCGAAGTGATATTCTTAATACCGGCTATACCATTGATCGCTTTTTCAAGCGGTTCTGTTATCTGCGTTTCGATGATATCAGCGTTGGCGCCTGCATAAGAAGTACGCACACTGATATTGGGAGGATCAATAGCGGGATAATCCCTTACCCCCAGGAACTTAAAGCCAATAACACCGAACACAATGATGATAATGTTCATCACTATGGCAAGCACAGGTCGTCTTAAACTGAGTTCGGAGATATTCATCGTAAATTATTTATTAATGATCTGGGCTACCTGCACTTTAGCGTCGGGGCGCAATGTCAGCAAACCGGTAACGATAACAGTGTCGCCGGCTTTCAAACCTTGAGTTACCTGCACTCTTGATGAGTCGCGCACACCGGTAGTAACATCCACAAATTTGGCTTTGCCTTCTTCAAGAAGGATCACTTTCTTACCCCTTGCCTGTGGCAGGATGGCTTGTGTGGGAACCAGGATAGCTGCCGGATCAGGATCAAAACCCAGTTGCACTTTGGCAAAAGCCCCAGGCAGCAATGCTGCATCTTTTGCCTGTATCAATGACCTTACTTTCAGGCTGCGGGTGTTTTCCATTACAGCCGATTCTGTAGCGATGACTTTGGCTGTATACTTTTTATTAGATCCTTCGTAAGTGAAACCAACTACCTGGCCGATTTTGATCTTGCCTGTATATTTTTCCGGCACGGTGAAATCCAGTTTAAGTTCACCGGTCTGGTTGATAGCTGCAATAACGGTGGCAGGAGTTACATAAGCACCGGGACTGATATTTTTCAGACCCAGTTTGCCGCTGAATGGTGCGCGGATCTCTGTCCGGGTGATCTGTGTACGGATGATATCGATATCCGCTTTGATATTATTTACGTTCAGCAGGCTGGCATCATAATCGGCTTTGCTGATACCCTGTATCTTCAGCAATTGGGCAGAACGCTCTTCATTGGTATTGGCGATCTGCAACTGCACCTGCAGTTTTTTCAGTTGGGCCTGCAGGTCTTCATCATACAATTTTGCGAGCAGGGTGCCTTTGGCTACCTGGCGGCCTTCTGCCACATTCAAACTTACGATACGGCCAGACACTTCCGGGTGAATCTCCGTGGTTTCATTGGCAATAACAGAGCCAGGCACTTCAATATTTTCTGCAAAAGGCTGGGGAGAGACCAGGTAAACGTCTACCCGGGCAGGTCCCTGGGGACGGCCGGACTGCTGCTGAGGCTTTTTGTCGTTATTCGACTTTCCTCCACAGGCAGCGAGCAGGCTCAGTGCGGCAACGATAAAACAATAACGTAAAGGTGGATGTGTTCTCACTTGTGTATTAGTTTATTAACAGTCCGGTCGGCCCGGAAATACCATTTTAAACGATTTGAAAAACAAATTTGCTTAAAATCCGGTTGTTATTGGACGTCAGGCGATTGTCATCCCTGCGCTCATCCCCGTACTAATTATAAAAGGTTTTAAAACGGGATGGCAGGCTAGGCTTTCACGATCAGTCCGTGCTTGACTTTATTCGATTGGTAAAGCAGGTCATGCTTGTCTTTGCTCAAAATAGTGACATGCCCCATTTTGCGACCGGGTTTGGTTTGTTTCTTCCCGTACAGGTGAACAAAGGCATTTTCAATTTTCAGGACATCCTCCAGCCCCTCATATACAGCATTCCCGGAATATTTGTCAGCACCGATCACATTGACCATGATCGAAGGGAGAATTGCGTCGGTATTTCCCAGGGGATAACCGAGCATTACCCTCCAGAGCATATCGAACTGGGAAGAATAATGGGCTTCAATGGTATGATGCCCGCTATTATGTACACGCGGAGCTGTTTCATTGACCAGTACATCCCCGTTTTTATCAATAAACATTTCGATGGCAAAGATGCCGGGTGATTTAAAGTTGCGGACAACAGACAGGGCAATAGCTTCCACCTTCCATAAAGTACGCTCGTCGATCTCTGCAGGACAAAGTTGATAATCCAGCAAATTCAATTGCGGATCGAACAGCATTTCCACGGGTGGGTATAAGGCTGTTTCCCCTTTATCGTTAATAGCTACCATCTGTGCGATCTCCTTACGGATATCTACCATTTTTTCCAGCACGGAAGGTGCATCAAATCCTTTTGACAGGTCTTCTTCTTTTTTTATGAGTTGCACACCGCGGCCATCATAACCGCCTTCACCCAGTTTGTGAACGGCAGGTAAAAAACCAAGCTGCTCTTTCAGTGCAGCAGCATTGGGGGTAACAACAAATTCAGGAGAAGGTATCTGGTGGGTTTTGTAATATTCTTTCTGAAGGATCTTGCTTTTGATGGTCTTCAGTACGGAAGGTTTGGGATAGACGCGCACACCTTCTGCTTCCAGTTTTTCCAGGGCTTCTACATTCACATTCTCAATTTCGATGGTGATTGCATCGAGCTGTTTCCCGAAAGCGTACACGTCATCAAAATTTCTGATATCACCTTTTACAAAATGCCGGCAAAGATGTGCAGCAGGGCATTCCGGGTCGTTTTCCAGGACAAAGGTTTCAACAGGATAATTGGCCGCTGCCTGCAGTAACATCCGGCCCAGTTGGCCGCCACCGAGAATACCGATTTTTTGCATGGCGCAAAGATAGGAGATCGGAGGATTTGAATGGTTTCCCACAAAGACAACCAAGACCACAAAGAATTATTGTCTGTGCATCTTCAATATTCTCTGACTCAGAGTTACAATAATGAAGGGAAAATATTTCTTTGTGGTCTTGGTTGTCTTTGTGGGGAAAACCCGTTGCTGAACCGGAACTACTAACGGAATTTGCATATCCCTCGCATTTTTCTAAATTTGCTTATGCGTCCTGATTTTCCTCATAAACGCTTTTCCGATCACCGGAACCTGTTCAGCCTCCTGATGGAGACAATGGCTATGGGCAGTTGCTAATGCCTTTCCCGTTCTAACCACCCTGATCATTTCATTGAATTCCTCCGGGAATCATTATTGTTTTATAAAATCATTGCAGATGTCAACTATAACCAAAAAAATGGACACGCAGGAAGCTGTTCATGATTTCCTTCCCCTGGAAGGCACCGATTATGTAGAATTTTATGTAGGGAATGCCAAACAGGCCGCCCATTATTATATGAGCGCTTTTGGTTTCCAGGCCCTGGCTTATGCCGGCCCTGAAACTGGCCTGAAAGACAGGGCAAGCTATGTGGTGCGGCAACACAAACTCACTTTTGTGCTGACCACTCCTTTGCATCCGGGCAATGATATGGCCGATCATATATACAAGCATGGTGATGGTGTGAAAGCACTTTCCTTAAGAGTGCAAGATGCGGAATCTGCCTGGAAGGAAACGACCAGCCGCGGTGCCAAAAGCTATATGAAACCCCAGCGGTTAAAAGATAACGATGGTGAAGTGGTGATCAGCGGCATTCATACTTATGGTGACACCGTGCACCTCTTTATCGAAAGACAAAATTATAAAGGTGCTTTCATGCCCGGCTACAGGGCATGGGGCAATCCTCTTTTCAGTCCTGCAGACACAGGCCTTCTTTATGTAGACCATTGTGTTGGCAATGTAGGCTGGAACCAGATGAACCCATGGGTGAAATTTTATGAAGATGTGATGGGATTTAAGAATATCCTGTCGTTTGATGATGAAGATATCTCTACTGAATACTCAGCTTTGATGAGCAAGGTAATGAGCAGCGGCAATGGCTTTGTTAAATTCCCGATCAATGAACCTGCAGAGGGAAAGAAGAAATCGCAGGTGGAAGAATATCTTGAATTTTACCGTGGCGAAGGCGTGCAGCACGTAGCGCTGGCAACAAGTGATATTGTAACCACTGTTCGCGCACTGATGAGCAGGGGAGTGGAATTCCTTAAAGTGCCTACCACCTATTATGATGACCTGCTTGACAGGGTCGGGCATATTGATGAGGACCTCGGGCCATTGAAAGAACTCGGCATACTGGTTGACCGTGACAATGAAGGATACCTGCTGCAACTATTTTCCAAACCGGTTGAAGACAGGCCTACGCTTTTCTTTGAGATCATTCAACGCAAAGGGGCCAAGAGTTTTGGAAAAGGAAATTTCAAAGCCTTGTTTGAGGCGATTGAACGGGAGCAGGAAGCGAGGGGAAATTTATAAAAGCCGGGGCAGCAATGCCCCGTTTCTTTTTAGGCCATTTTACCAGGCAGGCAACGATCGGGGCATTTCAGTGGTCAGCTATTAAAACCATTGTTTATGCTTCGGATACTCCTCATTCCAATGATAGCATTGTTGATTGGGTCTGTCTCCTGTTCGAAAGATGATCTGCCTGATAATTTTGTGGGAGAATGGACCATCAACCAGGTATATGCCAATGATTCCTGGGGCGCTCCTTTTTACTGGCAGAATGCACTGACAGATACCAGGATCAAATTTACTTCGGCTAAACAGTATTTTCGGAAATACCACGGAGAAGATTCGTATACGCTTATTGGAACGTATCGCGTATTGCCGGATAATAAAATAGAGATCACCTGGGACACCCCTCCAAATTCATCTGCTCATACTTATAAACTCGATTATACTTTTGAAAAGGGCGGGTTTATGACCTGGGGAATACTGGCTTCAGAAGGGGTTATAAAAGAGAAGTTCAAAAAAAACTGGTGAACTGAATTGTAAGGCTGACCAGCCTAAACCCTACAAGCGATACATTCCTATAAGTTTAAAATTTTAATAATCAGGAGCCCAAAAAGGGTTCCTGATTATTTTTATAAAAAAGTGAAAATAAAAACGCGTAACCGAACGATTACCCATATATTTGTAACCGATTAGTTACAAATAGATTTATTTTCATGAGAAGAGATGTATTCCAGGCGATCGCTGACCCTACAAGGAGAGAGATCATAGGATTGCTGGCAAAGCAGCCGCTCAATCTGAATGCTGTTGCAGAAAATTTTGAGATCAGCCGCCCTGCTATTTCCAAACATATCAAGATACTGACAGAATGCGGCCTGATATTGGTTCGTCAGAAGGGGAGAGAGAGGTATTGCGAAGCAAAATTTGATAAGCTGAATGAAGTGTCTGACTGGGTGGAGCAATACCGTGTTTTCTGGACCGGTAAACTTGATGCGCTGGATAAATTCCTGAACATAAAACAATTACCCAAAAAACGTAAATCAAAATGAATAACAATCCCGTGATTATCGAAAAGCTGATCAATGCGCCTGTTAAGAAAGTCTGGCAGGCCATTACTGATAAAGACCAGATGAAACAATGGTATTTTGATGTGAGTGATTTTAAGCCCGAGGTAGGGTTTGAATTCCGTTTTGCTGGCAAGGGGAGTAAAGGGGAACAGTACATACATATTTGCAAGATCACCGAAGTTGTGCCTCTGAAAAAGCTGCAATACAGCTGGCAGTACCTTGACCGGGCAGGCCATTCCGTGGTAACATTTGAATTGTTTGAAGAAACCGGTAAGACCCGTGTCAAACTCACTCACACAGGTCTTGAGAGCTTCCCGCAAGACAATACCGACTTCGCAAGAGACAGCTTCAATGCAGGCTGGACCGAGCTTATTACGGTCTCCTTACCGAAGTTTGTCGAAAACAAATAAGACAAAAACCGGATAGAACACCCCCTTTCCATCCTTCCCGGTAAATTATTACCGGGAAGGATGGAAAGGGGGTGATTGTATATCCATGTCGACTTCGGGCTGAACTGAAAACTAATTACTTATAAATTAGCCCGGACTTTTCCCCACCTGTTCATTTCTTTCCCGGTGCCCTGTGTGTCCGTTCTGGTGTATCTTTACGTTTCATTAATAATTGATCAGTACTAAAACAACTGCCAGGCCGTTAATCAATTTAAGGATGTCCCGCATGAAAAACATGAAAAGACTGTTCATACCTGTTTTTGTTTCCCTTTGTTTTACTGTACCGGTTGGTGCGCAAACTTCTGTCAGAAGTGCTGCATTGAGTACTTCTTTTATTGACTACCAGAAAAGTTTCCCCCGTCCGGACGAGTCGTTTAAACGCAAAGAAGACACTTTGCAGAAACAGTTTGCCGCAAAAAAGCTGAAGTGGCCGGCAAAATATATCTATATCCGTTCTTTCAAATATGACAGCAATATGGAAGTATGGGTAAAAGATGAACTGAATGAGCCTTTTAAACTGTTCAAGACCTATAAGGTTTGCGCACTGGCCGGTACGCTCGGCCCAAAAAGGCTGGAAGGGGATTACCAGGTGCCGGAAGGGTTTTACTATATCAATGAGTTCAACCCCAAAAGCACTTATTATCTATCGCTGGGCATTAATTATCCCAATGTATCCGACCAGATACTCAGCGACTCTCTCAGGCCTGGCAGCGCGATCTATATTCATGGCAGTTGCGTAACAGTAGGCTGCATCCCCATTACAGATCAGCAGATAGACGAGCTCTATATTCTGGCGGCACATGCAAAAAATCAGGGGCAGGATTATATACCTGTGCATATTTTCCCTATCCGTTTTAATGTAACCAAAAGTGTGAACTACCTGAACAACCTGGCTAAAGATGATCCTGCATTAAGGAAGTTTGCCACACGTATGGAAGATGCATTTGATTATTTTGAAAAATATAAACAACTGCCCGTTGTTCTTATTAATGATAAAGGTGATTATATCATCAACAATGCTCCGGATAAAAAAGCCATAGCAGAAGCTCCCAAACCTGTCAAAAGAGAACCAGTGCACCATCGCACCCGTACCATCACTGGCATGGTTGATGCTGTTCACCAATGGCCACAGTTTCCCGGAGGAAGCGATGGCTACGCAAAATACCTTGACAAATTAGGTAAGGATATGGGCGCAAAACTGCCCGAGGGCATCAAGAAATCATATGTGCAGGTGGAGTTTATTGTAGATAAGGATGGTGTGCCCACCAACTTCAAAGTATTGAAAGGCCCTAAGGACGAAGATTTTGCTGATGCACTGATAGAAGAAATGGAAAAAATGCCTGAATGGAAACCGGCATTGCTGAACGATAAACCTGTGCCGAAGAAAATGGTACAGACAATAACAGTGGAAGCGGAGTAATAGCTGTTCATGCGTATTGATCAAATTCTTCAGAATGTCGCTCACCGTCCCTGGGAAATATCTCACAAACCCTGGAGGTTTTACCAGGAATGGAACAATGCAGTTTTCCTGCACTGGAAAGTTTCACCTGAAATTATCCGCCCGCTTATACCAGCTACTGTTAAGCTAGACACATTCCAGGGAGAAGCATGGGTCTCACTTGTAGCATTTACTATGGAAAAGCTCAGGGTCAGTTATCTGCCTGCGGTTCCCGGTATCTCAAACTTTCACGAGATAAATCTTCGCACCTATGTTACCAGGGATGGTAAACCCGGCGTATATTTTTTGAGTATCGAAGCACAGAAATTACTGGCTGTTCTTATTGCAAAAAACATATCCGGACTGCCTTACAGAAAGGCTTTGATAAAACGGGATAACGAAGGCAAGGTCAGCACGTATTCCTCTGTTAATGCAGTAAAGGGATTCGTTCTGGATTCAGTATATGAAGTGGGTGAACAGGATTATGAAAGAACACCTCTCGATAAATGGTTGGTTGAAAGATATTGTCTTTATTTAGACAGGGATGAGAGGCTTTTCAGGTATGATATTCATCATCTGCAGTGGGAAATAAAGAAGATTGATGTAAAACATTTGAACCTGCAATACAAGGCAGGTGATCTGATAGTTAAAGAGAAGCAACCTGATCTTTCTCATTTTTCACCCGGCGTAAAGGTGTTGGCCTGGCCGCGTATATCAGTTTCCTGATACGTTCGACCACCTGATATCTTACCGCATCAATACCTGAACCGTCTCCGGCGTCTGCTGTTTCAACAAAATCGTTTTTCCTGCTGTCAGCTTATCAAAAGATTCTCCTGTATAATACCGGATGGTCAGCAATGAAAGGTCCTTTGTGACCTGTGTATCAAAAATGGAAGCAGCTTCCATTGCCAGCCTTTCTGTTTTTTCTCCCTGGTTGTCTACTACGCATACAAAGCTGATGGCTCCATTCTGTGTAAGGTTGGGTTTTACTTTGATCTTTTCAAACAGATGATACAATTGCCCTACGTGTTGCTCGCCTACAAAAGAAAAGTCTTTTGAGTTCAATTGAAGCATCACCTGTTTTTCCTTCAGTACAATGATCGGTGGTAATTGCTTCAAATGCTGATTATGTATCACTGTGCCGGGTAATGAGGGATCGAGAAAACATTTCACATACAGTGGGATGCTTTTATTTTGCAATGGCTTGATGGTTTTGGGGTGGATCACCTGTGCTCCGTAATAGGCCATTTCTATTACTTCATTATAATTCAGTTCCGGTAAGGGTTGCGCATCGGGAAACTGTTTGGGGTCGGCATTCATTACACTTTCCACATCTTTCCAGATGGTCAGGCTTTCGGTTTCAAGTATATTGGCAAATACAGCAGCAGTATAGTCGCTTCCTTCGCGTCCTAATGTAGTGCTTTCATTTTCGTCGGTTGATCCGATATAGCCTTGAGTGAGTACGATGTCTGTTGAAGCAAACAGGGGCTTCACATTTTCGTTGATCTTCGCAGTGGTATAATTCCAATCGATGGTGGCATCCCTGAAATTGTCGTCCGTCCGGATGATATCCCTTACATCCAGCCATTTATTGGCGATCTCCATTTCATTCAGGTAATGACTTATGATAGAAGTAGACAGCAGTTCTCCTACACAAACCACCTGATCATAGTAGTAATCATATTCCCTGACAGGATTATCATGCAGCAGCCATTCCACTTCGGTGAAAAAATCCTTCAATTGCTTTTCGCAGGCCAGGTAATGTGTTACCAGCAGGTATTTAGCGGTGGTGAGATGCTGTTGCTTTACCTGCTCAAACAATGCCAACGCCTCTTCTTTCCGGTTGGCATAAAATGATTCGGTTACTCTTTCCAGGGCATTGGTAGTTTTGCCCATTGCCGAAATAACGACCAGCAGTTTCTCGCCTGCATATTCCTTCAGTATTTCTCCTGTATTTTTTACTCTTTCTACGCTGTTAACAGATGCTCCGCCAAACTTAAAGACCTTCATGTATAAATAAATTATGGCCGGTATTTCCCGGTGGCTGCAAATGTCGCAAAAAATAGGGTCTTTTTTGATGTACCGGGCACACATCTGTATGGGAGTTCTCCCGTTTACCCCTTACATTTGTTAGCCTTATTAACGAACTGCTATGAGTTTCAACAGAAAGATCCTTACGCTCGACGAGTTTACCATCCAACAGCTCCGTCATATCCCCAATGCTACCGGTGAGTTGAGTACCCTGTTAAGGGATATTGGTCTTGCCGCCAAAAGGGTGAATGTGGAAGTGAACAAAGCCGGCCTGGTTGATATACTCGGCGATGCAGGCAGCGTGAACGTGCAGGGGGAAGACGTAAAAAAGCTCGATATTTTTGCCAACGATCAGTTTACCGGTGTGCTGCAGCATGGCATCAGTTGTGCAGGCATTGCCAGCGAAGAGCTCGACGAGTACGTGGCATTTGAAGATTCCGTAAGCCAGAACTCCAAATATGTATGCCTTTTTGATCCGCTCGATGGCAGCGGTAATATAGATGTGAACGTATCCATCGGTACCATTTTCGGTGTGTACAGGCGGGTAACACCCAAGGGGCATATTGCTTCAAAAGAGGATTTTCTGCAGAAAGGAACTCAGCAGGTTGCAGCAGGGTATATAGTATACGGTTCTTCCACAATGCTGGTATATGCTACCCGCCGTGGAGTGAACGGGTTCACACTTGATCCTTCTATCGGCGAATTCACCCTTAGCCATCCCGATATCAAATGCCCGCCATCCGGAAAGATCTATTCAGTGAATCATGGTAATTTCTTTCAGTACAGGGATGGTGTAAAGAAATACATAGATGCCTGCCAGAAAAAAGATAAATCCACTGGCGGACCTTATACCCAGCGTTATATCGGCAGCATGGTGGCTGATGTTCATCGCAATCTGATCAAAGGCGGGATCTTTATGTATCCCGGCACTATCGATAAACCAAAAGGAAAGCTGCGTCTTTTATATGAATGTAACCCTTTTGCATTCATCATTGAAGTGGCAGGAGGACGTGCTACAGATGGCACTCAACGCATCCTGGATATACAGCCGACAGAATTGCATCAGCGCACGCCGATGTTTATCGGCAGCAAGGATATGATGGGAGAACTGGAAACGCATCTGAGCCGTGAAACTGCCAGAGGGTAAGTCAGGCCAACCAGTTTACCGGTTTTAGGGATAGCAGCTAATATAAACCTGTTAACTTTGGGTATGTCTTCATCAATCGATATTATCCCTTACCAAGCGAAATACCAGCCTGTATTTAAAAGTCTCAATCTTGAATGGCTGGATAAATACAATCTTACAGAAGATCATGACCTGCAGATCCTGGACGACCCGCAGGGAACCATCCTTGATAACGGAGGATTTCTTTGGCTGGTGAAAGCAGGAGAGGAGATCATCGGCTCGGCAGGTATCATGAAGGATACGGATACAGTGTATGAACTGGTTAAAATGTTCGTGTCACCATCATGGCGGGGAAAAGGGATCAGTAAGCAACTGATCGAAACCTGCCTGGCAAAAGCAAAAGAAATTGGTGCGGAGAAACTGATCCTTTTTTCCAATCACCAGTTAGAGACTGCATTAAAGTTGTACGAAAAATATGGCTTCCGGCATGTGGAAGTTACTGACGCTCCTTTTGAAACAGCCGATGTTAAAATGGAACTAATACTGTAAAACCCCGTTTTAACAATATCTCAGCAACAGAACCTTTGCTTAATGTAAGGTTGGTATTAATCTTGTCATATTGCGGTATCAATAAGACAAGACCCATGACCCGTACTTTTTTCTTTTTACCTTTTTTCCTCCTCCTTTTTTCTTCCTTTTCACTGAATGCTCAAGGCATTCGCGAAGATGTGCTCAAATACACGAACGACCTCCGCCGGTCAAAAGGACTGCCGGCCCTGGAAATGAAAGATGGCCTCAACAAACTTGCGCAGGAGCATAGCTCCAATATGGCCAAAGGGAAAACCGGTTTCGGCCATGATGGGTTTATGCAACGTCAGCAAGCTGCACATAAATTCTTTTCAACAGTAAACGCTTTTGCAGAAAATGTGGCGTATGGCGCCAAAACCGGTAAAGAAGTGGTGAAGGGATGGCAGAGGTCACCCGGTCATCGGCGCAATATGCTGGGCAAATACAAATACATTGGTATAGGTGTTGCCCGCGATAAAAAGGGTACCCTTTACTACACCCAGGTGTTTGTGAATTAATTCCTCCGTTTTGCAGTAACTTGCTGCCTGATGGAAAAGAAAACGATCATTTCTGTAAGGGACCTGGCCAAACAATATGGCCAGTTCCAGGCCGTAAAAGGCATTTCCTTTGATGTATATGAAGGCGAGATCTTCGGATTGCTGGGTCCCAATGGTGCCGGTAAATCCACTACACTGGAGATCATTGAAACCCTGCGGGAAAAAACCAGCGGGGAAGTGATCGTAGATGGATTGAACCTCGATAAGGAGCCTGCCGAAATCAAAAAGATCATCGGTGTGCAATTGCAGACCAGTGGTTATTATCCTGGTCTTAATCTTCTGCAGTTGATCGAACTGTTTTGCGGTTTATATAATCGTAATGTCGGTGCCATGGAACTCCTTGAAATGGTGAACCTGAAAGACAAGGCAAAGGCTAAATTCAAAGAGCTAAGCGGTGGCCAGAAACAACGCTTTTCCGTGGCTACAACCCTGATCAACGAGCCCCGTATCATTTTTCTGGATGAACCAACTACCGGTCTCGACCCGCAGGCAAGAAGAAGCCTTTGGGAACTGATCCGTACCATCCGCGACAGGGGCACAACAGTAATCATTACCACCCATTATATGGATGAAGCAGAATACCTGTGCGACAGGATCGCTATTATCGATTCAGGTAAGATCATTGCACTGGATTCTCCTGATGGTATGATTGATGCATTGGTAGCTACAGGTTTTGAACGGCCTAAAGAAGTAAAAAAAGCCAACCTGGAAGATGTATTCATTAATCTCACCGGTCATTCGCTCCGGGAAGAATAAATAGCTAATTTTTAAATGATTCAGCAATGAGTATTCAGAATAAATTGAAAGAATTCATGAGTGGTAAAATTGACGCGCAGAAAAGCGCTGGTGAAGCATTCCTTAATATCAATAAAGATAAAGAAGGCGTTGTGCAGTTGCCCGAAGGATTGCAATACCAGGTGTTGAAAGAAGGTACTGGGGCGCAGCCTTCCATTAAAGACAAAATAAAAGCGCACTATAAAGGCGCTTTACTGGATGGTAAGGAATTTGATAGCTCTTTCAAACGCAACCAACCTTTTACTGCTCCATTAACAGCGCTGATCAAAGGATGGCAGATAGCTATTCCTTTGATGAAAGAAGGCAGCTACTGGAGGCTTTGGATACCATCTCACCTGGCTTATGGTGATCGTGGAGCTGGAAGTGATATCCCTGGCGGCGCAACGTTGATGTTTGAAGTGGAGCTATTGGAAGTGGTCAAATAGTTCATTTACGTATAAATATTTTCTTATGCCGACCGCAGTTGATCCGCGTTATCCTATCGGGCAATACGAGGCGCAGCCTTTTTCCATTGAAAAGAAAGTAGAATGGCTGGCTGATATCAAATTCCTTCCCCAGGCGCTCGAAAATGCAATACTCAACCTGGATGAGGAGCAGTTGCATACGCCTTACCGTGAAGGAGGCTGGACGATCCATCAGCTGGTGCACCATGTGGCCGACAGCCATATCAATGCATATTGCCGTTTCAAACTGGCGCTTACAGAAGATAATCCTACCATCAAGCCTTATGAAGAAAAGCTTTGGTCGGAGATGAATGATGTACAAAAACTACCTGTTAATATTTCCATCACCCTGCTCTATGCATTACATGCCCGCTGGTATGAAGCACTCAAATATGTAAAGGATGATGAATGGAATAACCGGACGGTGTTCCATCCTGAGCAAAAAAGGACCATGCGCCTTTGGTACCTCCTGGGCAATTATGCCTGGCATTGCAGGCATCACGTGGCACATATTACAGCCTTGCGCGAAAGAAAAGGCTGGTAGACATTAAGCAAATGGTAAATCGCGATAACTTATGAAATGGAAAATCCTTTCCTCTGAATACCTTTTTCATGACCTTTGGTTCAAAGTGCGAAAAGACCGGTGCCTGACTCCGGAAGGAACGATCGTTGATCCTTATTACGTGTATGAATTTCCTACCTGGGTCACTGCTGTCGCTCTTACTGAAGATGGTAAAGTGATCATGGAACATCAATACAGGCATGCGCTGGGTGAAGTGTGCCTCGAAATACCAGGCGGCTGCGTGGATGATTCGGATGCAAGCCTTGAAGATGCGATCAGGCGTGAACTGCTGGAAGAAACCGGCTACACATTCTCCTCTTATGAATATTTAGGAAAAATATCCGCCAATCCCTCCACCAATTCCAATCTCATGCATATGTTTCTTGCCAGGGGTGGAACAAAGGTGACAGAGCAGCATCTTGATGCAAACGAAGAGATCAAAATCTCTCTTCATACCATTGAAGAAGTAAAAGAGATGCTGCGTAAAAATGAAATACTACAAGCCATGCATGTAACTTGTTTAATGTATGCTTTGGAGAAGCTGAAGAGTTAAATCACTTCTGCTACGAGGAACACGCTTCCGCACACCAGCACCAGGTCATTTTCTTTTGCTTTTGCTATAGCTTCTTTCAATGCAGTGTTCACATCCGGATAGGTTTTTCCTTTCAAACCTGACCCGGCTGCCTGTTGCTGCAGTTCTTTCGCATCCAATGCCCGCGGAATACCTGCTTGCGTAAAATAATACTGCGCAGAAGAGGGGAGCAGTGCCAACACTTTATCGATCGCTTTGTCTTTTACCATTCCCAACACAATATGCAGTTCATGATAATCGGCCAACTCAAGTTGCTCAACTACTTGCTGCATGCCTGCTTCATTATGTGCCACATCAAGTATCACAGGGGGGTGTTGATGGATAAGCTCCCAGCGGCCATGCAGTCCGGTCAGTTTTTTGACCTGGTGCAAGGCTGATTGAATAGCGGATTCTTCTATTTCCCAACCTTTCTCCTGCAACACAGCACAGGCTTCCAATGCCGTAAGCAGGTTTTTGGTTTGGTATAAACCGGGGAGGTCGAGATGGTAGAGCAGGCGATCTGTTCTATGTTTTTCTGCAACCTGTACCACCAGTTCATGTTTTTCCCATTTCCAGTCTGTTGCCTGTCTTTTTTGTGATGCAATGGTAAGCGGAGCGTTTTTTTGACGCGCGACAGTTTCAAATATAGGGGCTGTTTCTTCTGTTACTTCGCCTACCACAACAGGAATGCCTTGCTTGATGATACCTGCTTTTTCTCCTGCTATTTTTTGAAGTGTATCGCCCAGCAGGTTCATATGGTCCCAGCCAATATTGGTGATCACAGACAGCTCGGGTGTAAGAATATTGGTACTGTCAAGCCGACCGCCAAGACCGGTCTCGATCACAGCTATATCAACGCCTTCCTGTGCGAAGTATTCAAATGCCATGGCTACAGATATTTCAAAAAAACTGGGATCGATCTCTTCAATCACCGGCTTGATCTTTCCGGTGAAATCAACCACAAATTCTTTTGGCACCATTTGACCATTGATCTTTATCCTTTCGCGGAAATCTTTCAAATGAGGAGAAGTATGCAAGCCGGTGGTATAACCGGCGGTTTGCAGAACGGATGCCAGCATATGGCTTGTTGAACCTTTGCCATTGGTGCCGGCGATATGTATGCTCTTAAATCGTTTATGCGGATTGCCAAGGAATTCGCAAAGGCGGATGATATTGGTCAGATCTTCTTTATATGCAGCAGCGCCCAAGCGGCTGAACATAGGCAGGCGGGTAAAAAGATAGTCAATTGTCTGTTCGTAGCTCATATAGTTCATCCAAGGATTTCTTTGTAAAGTTGATAGTTCTCTTCATCAAAGCAAACAAAGTAAACTTTTTTGATCGGCTGGACAGGTGAAAGCCAGGTGCTGATTGTTTGAAGGGCAATAGAGGCAGCTTCTTTTTTGGGATAACCGTAAATGCCTGTGCTGATATTGGGAAAAGCAATACTTTCCAGTGTGTGTTGGGCTGCCAGTGCAAGACTGTTGTTGTAACAGGAAGCAAGCTTTTCGGCTTCCCGGTTCTTTCCATTATTCCAAACCGGACCAACTGTATGTATTACATAGCGTGCCGGTAGGCGGCCTGCAGTCGTGATCACTGCTTCACCGGTTTTACACGAGCCTTGCCTCGCAATGATCTTCCTGCATTCTTCCAGTATGGCAGGGCCGCCTTTACGATGAATGGCGCCATCAACGCCGCCCCCGCCCATTAAAGATGAGTTGGCTGCATTAACAATAGCATCTACCTGAATAGTTGTGATATCGTCTTTCAGAAGAAAAATGCTTTCATTCATGAAAGCAAAATTAGCGAGAACATTCGTTATCCTCCCAACAGGAAATTGAACTGGTAAACCACAATGGATTCTTCCGCAGCTTTATTAAAACGGTTTCTTCTCAACCATTCCTTGATGATGGAAATAGCTTCACCGTTTGTGATCGTAGATCCCTGCACCCAGTTGAGATAAGTGCCGACTCCGTCGGGCGACACTCTTATCTGTGCCAGCACTTTTCCTTTAAGGTTTTCACCGGCGTCCATAGATTTTGGATTGATCACCACCCGGCTGCCGCTTATCCGCAAGGGGCCATTACCTCTTCCGCTACCGGAACCATTACCACCACCAGAACCAGTACCACTGCCGCCGCCGGAACCACTTCCATTACCAACACCTGAGCCAGTGCCACTGCCGCCAGCCCTGTCGTAGGTTGTAGCTACGCCGCCACCACTTCCGGAACCGGTGGTTGTTTTACCCAGTACTGCTTTAGGTTTGGGTTGTGGAGGGGGAGGATCAGGTTTAGGCTCCGCTTTTACTGGTGATTTGTTCTCATTTATTTTCGTTGCCTTAGGCTTGGGGTTATCGGGTTTAAGGATAGCAGGTGCCACTTTTTCTGTGGGATCTTCTTCAATGTCCTTGGCATCTTCCCGTGTGCCGGGTTGAGGAGGCGTTTGAGGGGCTGTGCCGGCCGGACCCGATGCTTCTACCGGGTTGCCGCCACCGCCACCGCCGCCCAGTTGTTTTGCAGGGGGTATTTCCTCTTCCGGTATATTCAATTCTACCATGATCCCCTGGTCAGGAGGCATTGGCACAATAGCGGGTATCGTCCATGACCACAGGAACATGATCAGCAGCAATAGGCCTGCAAAGCCGATCGTGATCATGATAGCCTGTGAATTCTTTTTTGCTTCGAAAGAGGCAGACATACTGTAAACGTTATTCATACAAATGTACAGGTTGATGACCCGGCATAAAAGCCGTTGTTGTTCACACCTGTTATTAACGTACAAGGACTGTGCAACTTGTCCCGGGGGCTGGCTATAAAATGTTAAATTCCTGACGGCCGGGATAACGAAAAAGACATTCCATCCGCAATTTTCTTTTGTTTTATGGCCGGGCAGACTATTTTCGGCCCCTCAAATAACCATATAATGAAAAAAATTATCCTCTTATCTTTTGTTATTTCAGCACTTGCGATCAGCCCTGCAGCTTATAGCCGTACCACTCCCGGTAATTCAACCAACGACACTACTTATATCTATATCTACCGTACGGGCCAGTTTAACGGAGCAGCGGCCAACTGGGCCATTTTCCTGGATGGTGAAAAGAAATGTAAACTGAGCAATAACCGCTTTATGCGCCTGGCTGTTACACCCGGCAAACATACCGTGAGCGCCAAGATAGGAGGAGCTTCTTTATTCAAGAAAGAGACCGAAGTGGAGATAGAAGCGGAAGCCGGCGGCAGCTACTACGTAGCCTGCAATGTAAAGCAAAGTATTACCCGCGCCCGCCTCGAACTGATCGAAGTGACCAAAAGCACGGCCAATAAACAGATGGAAAAAATGGTGCTTGACAATTGCCAGGAAAAGATTGATGAAGCTGAAGGGAAATAATTATCAGAATTTATTGGCGATCACTAATCCTGCCAGCACGATCAGCATACTGATGATATGAATAATGCTGAATTGTTCATGCAAAATGATCACAGCTTCCAGGCTGCTGAAGATGGGGATCAGATTGCCGAATAAAGCTGTGCGCCCTGCTCCAAGTATCCGGATACTTTTATTCCAGATAAGAAAGCTGGTAATGGATGCTCCAAGCCCCAGATAGAGAATAACACCGGCCAGGGATAAATTCCAGGCCACATGCTTGCCTGCGCCTATTTCAAAGAGAAAGACCGGAAGCAGCAATAATGTTCCCAGTAAAAAAGAACTGAACAGCAGGTTGAGCGGGGAAATGACCGGCGGCCTTTTCTTTACCAGGATAGTATATACTGCAAAAGAAAGGGCTGCCAGTAATACCCATGCATCACCTTCGGAAAAATGCAGATTAAGCAGGTTTTGAAGATTGCCTTTCGATAGCAATACCAGGATACCTACTATACAGATCAGCATGCCGCTTATTTTAGCTATACCCAGCTTTTCTTTTAAAAAGATACGGGCAAGTATATTGGCAAAAACAGGAGAGGATGTGGTGCCGATCAATGCCAGGTTGATCGCCGAGGTATAATGCCCTGCGATATAAACAAGCGTATTGAACAACGAAACACCTGAAAGCGAGATCCAGAAAATATAGGGCAGGTGTTTTTTCAACTGCGGCCATTCTGCAATGCAGGTCTTTAATGCAAAGGGAAATAATAATAGCGTAGCCGTACCCCAACGGTAAAATGAAAGCTGAACAGGAGTGATCTCTTTATGAACACCCCTTGCAACAATAAAATTGCCTGACCATATCAGGGTGGCCAGAACAGCAAGCGCAATGCCCTGCAGGTTGTTTTTGTCTTTCAATGTATTCCGGTCAATGATGTGCAAAATCCAGGTCAAACTTTCCCCTGATACGTTCTATCGGCGGATTGAAATAACCATACCGCAGATCAGGGAACTCCTCCTTAAGTATTTCCTGCAATTGTTTTACGCCCATGCATTCTCCTGTGTCGCCCACACCTATTTTGCCTAAATACCAGTCGGGATCGATATTGAAATTACGCCACTGGATCATTTTCAGCCCTGTTTCTTTTATCAGTTTGCGCAGGGCCTCATATTCGGCAATACTGTCCGTCATACCGGGGAAAACAAAATAATTGATCGATGTCCATCCTCCAAAGCTGTTCACTATTTTCAGGCTCTCAATAATATCATCGAAATCGTAATTGTTAGGCCTGTAATAAGGCATGTATACTTCACGCCTGGCAGAATTGGTGCTCACCCTTATCGAATCAAGCCCGGCTTCACAAAGCTGTCTTACTGCATCAGGTTTGGAGCCATTGGTATTGATATTAATGCTGCCTTTCGATGTGTGTTTGCGTATTTCAATGATCGCTTCGCGGATGGTTTCCCACATCAGCAGCGGCTCACCTTCGCAACCCTGGCCAAAACTTACAATAGGATAGGGCGCTTGCTCAAGATGGGGCACAGTATATTCTACAATTTCTTCAGCAGTAGGTTTAAAACGCAACCTGTCTTGCGTGGATACGATCGGTTCCTCATCCGGTTGCAAAGAAATACAACCTACACAATTTGCGTTGCAGGCCGGCGATGCAGGTATGGGACATTCCCAGCGGCCCAAAAAATAGTTCCGGGCAGCAGGGCAGTGGTAAGTCAGTGCACAGTTATTGGCAAGATGGTTCACCAAACGGTTATGCGGATAAGCTTTTAATAAACTTTCTACACCCGATTCAACTTTTGATTGATCATAACCAGCACAATCCTGGCGGATATCTGGTTCAATACGGGTAGCTGGTACATAAAACTTGTCGTTGTACCAACCTGCTGCAGTATAACAAAACAATGGAAGGGTAGGAGCATCAGGCGCAGTTTCATACGCGGCGAGATAAAACCCTGTATGTGCAGGAGGAATAAAAGCTGCAACAGCCCATCCTTTTTCGCAAAGCCGCATTTCACCTGTGTTCACATCAATGCCGATACCGCGGCGGCCTGGCAATTCATACAGAGAACCTCCCTCGGGGAGTTCGATCCATTCATCATTGGGGATCTCCAGTGCATCCCATCCGCTACGGCCGGTTACATAGAGCGACTGGTCCTCAAAGATGTTTCCTTTGCCGTCCGAATAAAGGATATAGGGTGAATGGGAAAAAGATGTCATAGTCTTTGTTTAGTGCAACTGCTCCCTGCAAAAGTCGTTAAATTCTTTTTCATTCAGTTGTGCTGATGAATCGATGACCTCCGATTGGAGTATTTTATTGTTTTTAAAATCAATGGTAAGCAAACCGTCTTTGAGTATAAGATTGTTTAGCTCATTCCATTGGATTTTTCTTTGTGGAAAAGATGGATACAGGATCACTTCTTTATCAATACTGACCTTTAGCTGTCGTTGGGATACCTGGAAAAGCAATGCCAGCACCACGTTGATAAAAGCTGCCCACCAATTGCCCAGGACGATCCAGGTAATGGTGATAAGCAAAAGGCAGAGGTCGCGGTAAGGCTTTCCTGTATTCTTTTTAACAGAACGCAGATAAAAATCGATCCCTAATGCTATTGCACAAAGAACGGCTCCTGCCAGAGCTTCATAGCGAACATTTTTTTCTGCTGAATTAAAAAAGAAGAGAACGAATACGGCAATATTGAGCAAAATGATGAACAGGGCCATACGATCGTATTGCCTCGCCTTATCATTTTTTAAAACTACTTCAAATTTTGCCATCTGTTATTTGCAATTACTAGCTACCAATAAATTGCACAGTTTAAACAATACACGTGCTCCCACATTCGCATTCCAGTCTGTATCGCTGATACCCACTTCTGTTAAATCAAATCCAATGATAGTGCGGCCGCTTTCAATCACTTTGCGGAATAAATAAAACACTTCTTCTGTTTCAAATCCTCCGGGCACAGGGGTACCTGTGTGTGGACAAAGCTTACGATCGAGCCCGTCGATATCAAAACTGATAAATACTTTTTGCGGCAATTTACTGACGATCTCTTCGGCTATCTGTTTCCAGTTCTCCCCTTCGTATTGACGGTATTTAATATCCCTGTCGAAATAAGTGGTGATACGATCATTGTTTTGCTTAAGGTATTCCCATTCATCGCCACCATAATCGCGTACACCCACCTGTACCAGTTTGCTAAGCTGTGGTATCTCTGCAAGCGCATTGTACATGATACTGGCATGAGAATAGGTGAATCCTTCATACGCTACCCGCAGATCACAATGTGCATCTACCTGGAGTATCCCAAAATTATCATGCTTTTCTGCAATGGATTTGAAATAGCCGAGGGATACACTGTGGTCGCCGCCGAGCAGGCCTACCAACTTTCCTTTGTTGAGCAATACCTTGGTTTGATCGTATACCCATTGTTTCAGGAATTGGCCACCTTCGTTCACTTCCTTGATCGTTTTACTCATGAACTGATTGGCGGAAACTTCTTCACCTCGGGAGATATAGTCGATATATAATTCAGCTTCTTTGCGCAGGTAATCGCTTTTCATCAGCAGCTTCCTGTCTACGGGGCGCATATAGTATCCCTGTTTCCATCCTTCAGGAACTTCAGAATCGAAAAGATCAACCTGTAAGGCTGCTTTAAAGATAGCTTCAGGAGCCCTTGCCGTACCGGCACCATAACTTACTGTTACTTCCCAGGGAACTGGCACTATCACCAGTTTCGCATCATCTTCAGATGTGGGGAGCCCGAAAATATTATTGTTGGGATTACTGACACTGTTGGGGTCGTAATTAGCTAGATCTACCATTTTCTTGTATTGAAAAAACGGTGCAAGTTACAACTAAGTGTTGAAAGAGAAAAAGAGTGTGAAGAAAGAACTGAAATCGTTTAAATACCTGATCTCTAGTTGTTTAAAGAGGCTCCTGCTGGCTCAGGCAGTGAAAACTCCCCAATCCCCAGATAATCTCTGTTGAATCGATCCCTACCACTTCCCGGTCGGGGAAGCAGCTTTGGATGATCTGAAGGGCCTTGTCATCTTTATCACAACGGTAGGTTGGTACGATAACGGATTTATTGGCGATATAGAAATTGGCATAGGAAGCAGGCAGCCGCTGATCTTCCCAGATCACGGCATCTGGCATGGGAAGCTCTACGATATTGAGCTGTTTGGTATTGAGCAGCCGCATTTCTTTTAGCTGCTTCAGGTTGTGCTGCAGCAAAGCATAGTTCTCATCCTGTTTGTTCTCTTCCACTACGGTGAGCACCGTATCGGCATTTACAAAACGGATCGTATCATCAATATGGCCATCCGTATCATCGCCTACAATGCCTTCATCCACCCACAATATCTGCTCCACACCATAATAATTGCGCAGGTATTCTTCGATCTGGCATTGGTTAAGATGCGGGTTGCGGTTTGGATTGAGCAGGCAGGCAGTGGAAGTGAGCAAAGCGCCTTTACCATTGAACTCAACTGAACCGCCTTCCATTACAATACCGGGATGGAATACAGGCAGGTTGAAATGTTTGCCGATCAGTGTTGGTATCACATCATCGAGATCATAAGGAGGATATTTATCCCCCCAGGCATTATAACCCCAATCCACAATGGCTTTTCCTTTTCCGGCCACTTCATTTACCAGGAAGGCTGGTCCATGGTCCCTGCACCAGGCATCATTGGTGGGATGGAAATAGAACTCTACTTTTGAAAGGTCCACATTCGCTTGCTGAAGATGAGTGAGCGCAAATTGCTTCATCGCTTCATCAGCCACATTGATCCGCACCAGTTCTCCACGGGTCAGTTCTTTGATAAAAGCGGCATAATAAGGATAGATCGCATTGATCTTTCCTGGCCAGCTTGCTTCCTTATGCGGCCAGCTTAACCAGGTAGCCAGATGCTTTTCAAACTCAGCAGGGAAATAATAGCCGAGTTCATGGGGCGTGGAGAGATTATTGGGATTTTGCGAAAGTGTGCTCACGGTAATAATGTTTATAGCTTACCTGATAAGTTAAGTTTAATTTCTTACGGGTGAAAATAATGGTTGCCCACAAAGGCACGAAGTCCACAAAGAAGTATTTCAATACATAATGTTGACTTCGGGTTATTCTTAATCTCCGTCGATATATCTCTTGGTGATAGGCTGATAAGAATCAATCCTCCTGTCGCGCAGGAAAGGCCAGTGTGTCCTGTATTTGTCGGAAAGGCTCAGGTCAAGCTCTTCCACATGCACTTCTTCCTGGTCGTGCGAAGCCTTGTAAACGATGGTGCCAAAAGGATTGGATACAAATGATCCTCCCCAGAATTTCATGGCACCGTCTTGTTCAAGACCGACACGGTTCACACTTACAACGTGCAGGCCATTGGCTACAGAGTGGCTGCGCTGAATGGTTTGCCAGGCGTTGTATTGTTCAGTATTTGTTCTTTCATCCTGCGAAGTGGCCCAGCCAATAGCAGTGGGGTAGAACAATACCTGTGCGCCCATCAGGGAAGTAATGCGTGCTCCTTCGGGATACCATTGATCCCAGCAGATCAGTACACCAATGGTCGCAAATTTTGTTTTGAACACTTTATAGCCGAGATCTCCCGGAGTGAAATAGAATTTCTCGTAATAAGCCGGATCATCCGGGATATGCATTTTGCGGTATTTGCCAAGATAAGTACCGTCTGCATCCAGTACAGCAGTGGTGTTGTGGTATAACCCTTCTGTTCTTTTTTCAAACAGTGAAGCAATGATCACCACACCCAGCTCTTTGGCAAGTTTGCTGAGCGCATCAGTAGAAGGGCCGGGAATAGGTTCGGCCAGCTTGAAGTTGTCATAATCTTCCACATCACAGAAATAAAGGGAAGTAAACAATTCCTGCAAACAAACGATCTGCGCACCTTTAGCAGCAGCTTCTTTTACCTTATCCATTGCCTTTTGCAGGTTAGCTGCTTTATCAGCAGAGCAGCTCATCTGAACGAGGCCAACTTTTACTTTTGACATGCTAAAAAATTAATGTGCAAAACTACGAATTTCTGACAGGAAAATGCCTTTATGAAATGCGTACGCTTATGAAGCCGCTGTTAAATTATTAAACAAAAATGGCAGACCTTAAGGTCTGCCACTAATATTTTTCTGTTCCGACTTCTGACTGCCGACTAAAGACTACCGACTCTCATTCCTTCCCATCTGCCGCAGGAAAGATACATGCGAAGCCACTGCATACCTTACACGTCTGTATTCGATATACTGGATGCCGTATTCCTGGCAGGCTTTCTTGATGATCTTGCTGATAGCAGGATAGTGTACGTGCGATATTTTAGGGAACAAATGATGTTCAACCTGGAAATTAAGGCCGCCTACCAGCCAGCTTACCAGCTTGTTGCGGGTAGCAAAATTGGCGGTGGTTTTCAACTGGTGTATCGCCCATTCATCTTCCATTTTACCTGTAGCATCATTGGGCATAGGGAAATGAGTATGCTCAACAGTATGCGCCAGTTGAAACACGATGCTTAACACAAAACCAGCTACCAGTGCCATAGAGAAGAAGCCAATGATCCAGGGCACGAACCCGATGGTATAGATCGGTATAGCTACAAAAAGGAAAACATGCGCCAGCTTATAGAACCAGAAAAAGAAATGCTCTTTAAATGTCATTTTCCTAAGGGGAGTTTCGCCGATGCGCAGGGTGAAATATTTTTTATAATCTGCTACGAACACCCACCAGATATAAAGCAGGGAATAAGCTGCCCAGAAATAAAAATGCTGATACCGGTGGATCTTATAATGTTTCTGCTCATCGCAAAGACGAAGGAAGGGGCGTGCTTCAATGTCATCATCTATGCCATGGATATTCGTGTAAGTATGATGGATCACATTATGCTTGGTCTTCCACATATGCTGGCTGGCACCAAGGAAATTGGCGAAATTGGAAGCTGCACTGTTCACCCATTTATAGCGGCTGAAACTGCCATGCGCACCATCATGCATCACATTAAAACCGATAGCTGCGATAAGGCAGCCCAGCAGAACGCATTCCAGTATTGCCCAAACGGGAGCAGGTGTAAAAAACACCAGATGGGTATATACAAAAAGAAAAGCTGATATCAGTATGATCGCTTTGAAATACAGTTTGAAATTACCTGTGGTGGCTTTCCCTTTCTGCTTAAAATACTCACCGATCCTTTTCTTTAATTCACCGTGAAAGGAAACGGGAATTTTAGGGAATTTTGGACTTGACATGTTAACTATTATGGGTTGAGGTCAAAGTTAGTTCAGTTTGCTCACAAAACATTCATAAAGCTGTAAAACCTTCGCATTCAATCACGTTTCATTTTGGATCAATGCATCCAGGTTCTTTATCCCGATCTTTTTGTCGGTCGTGAACCCTTCTGCATATTTCACGCCAATTCTTTTGCCCAACATCCTTGCCCGGGCTATAATGCTTTCGAGAAAATCGGGAGTGGAGATATAGGTTTGAGGTCCGTCGCCGCCGGAAGTGCTGGTATGGAATTGCGTGGCATAAGCTTGTATGGCCTGCATTTTCTGTTCAAACGCATTACTGATATCGATCAGCAGATCCGGCTCATGATACCAGTCCTGCATATATTGGAGAAAATAGCGCGGACGCCATTTTTCCTGTGGTTTGCCATCTTTTCCAACCGTTTCTATTTTGGCAAGGCCTGAAAGAAAACAGGCATCGCTGATCAGATGTCCTGCGCGCCCGTGGTCCGGATGCCGGTCATGCAACACATTTCCTAACACAATATCCGGCCTGTAATGACGGATAGCACTGATCAATTTAAGTTGATGCTCCTCATCATTTTTAAAAAAACCATCGCGCATTTTCAGATTTTCCCTTTCTTCCACGCCTATGATCCTTGCTGCATCCGCCGCTTCCTTATATCTTGTTTCTATCGTCCCCCTCGTGCCCAATTCTCCCTGTGTAAGGTCCACAATAGCAGCTTTCTTTCCATTCCTGATCTCATTGATCAATGTGCCGGCACAACCCAGTTCTATATCATCGGGGTGAACGCCAATAGCGAGTATATCCATTTTCATGTCCGCAAGATAATTATAATGTGGGAAGAGACTTATAACTGCCGACTAACGACTTATGACTCACTAACGACTCCCTACTGTTCGATAAGGATTTCCATACCAGGCCCCATCAATTTCCCGCACAAAATTCTCGATCTGGCGGTCGGTTTTGTCGTTGAGGTCCCATTTTTGTTTGAGGTTGCCGCCAACAAAGAAGGCGACTGTCTGATAGAAGCGGGCATTGAGGCCGCCCTTATATTCTTTGATGATCTCGTAGCAGTTGTTGCCGGTTTGTCGGTTAATCAGTTTCATCAGCACCTTGCCCTGGTACACGGAAAGATTGGTGAGTGGCTCGGAGAATTGTTTGCGCAATTCCTTTTCCCTCGATTTGATGTATTGCTTTCTTTCCTTTTTGGAGAGAGCGGCTGATTTGGCGTTGATATCATTAATGGTGGCACCTGCAACCCTGGCATAAGGGTAGGTTACATACACCGCATTGCGGAGGCGGTTCCATTCCTGTTTATACTTTTCCAGCTTTTCTGGTGAAAGATTAGAAACCCAGACCATTTCCCCTTCTTTGTAAGACAGCATTTCCCTGTTGTACCAGACTGCATCTACATAGATCGTATCATTCGGCCCCCATTTTTTTGAGCGTTCTGCATAAGACGGCATCGGGGGAATAGTGTCGGTACTGACAGGCAAAGTTTCTTCCTGGGCCCTTAATTCTGCGGTCAGCAATGGTACGGCCAGGACTAAAAGAAATAACCGGTATAGTAATAAACGCGGCATGAAGCACTATAAATGTACAAAACAAAGCTACGCCAGCAAAGACAGGGAAAAGGAGTTTTGTGCTGCTGTTAAAATGTAAAAATCAGGCCTTCCTTAAACGGTTTAACTGTACCCTGCGGACCATGCTCATAAGAATACCTATGGCCGTGATAATGATGCCCAGCCATAACATATTTATATAAGGGAATTTGTAAGCTTTCAGCGTTACATATTCCAGGATGGAGTTGGATTCTTTCACCCCGATATCGGCAGTCTCTCCATCTACTTTGTTCAATTGCAGGATCAGGCTTTCCGACATAACGGTATCAGGAACAGAAAACTGCCGGCCGCCCTGGTCGATCAACAGCGTTTCAGCTGTATAGGAGCTGCTATTGAATGCATGCACTTTAACCGTGGCCACAGTAGCCCTGTCGCCCGGCTTAAAGCCTTCGAATGGCAGGCTGTCGCGGGAAGATAACTTTTCAAGAACTATATACCCTTTAGAGTAATAAATGCTGTCGCCGGGTTTAACAGGGTTGCTCTTGAAGCTGGCTGTATCCTTATTCTTTTCAGGATTGGGCAGAGCTGAGATGTAAGTGAATACATCATGACCCAGGTAATGTCTTGAATCAGGATTGGCCATCAATCCCTCATTGCCTTTATAGTTTACAAAAGCATTGGGACGGAGCGTAAACTCCTCATCATCCTCACGGCTTTTGAAATGGATAAGATAATACCACTGCTGTTTTTTCGGATGCGCGGAATCCCTGAGATAGGTTACATCGAACTTGCCCATCTTCATGGGGAAACCTTTTACCAGGGTCAGGTTTTCTCCGGTTTTCTCCTTGCTGTCTTTACCAAAATCTATGGCGATTCCGCTGGTGTTTTTTGAAAGGATCTCTTTCTTGGATGAAGAAATAAGAATGCCCAGCAAAACAAGACCAAAGCCCAGGTGGGCGATCGATCCGCCGGAAAGTTTGAGACTTCCTTTCACGCCAAGCCAGATATAGGCTGCATTGGCGATTATTGCATACACGGCTGCTACAATTGCCAGCCAGATAGCACCGAGAAAGCCAGGGCCATGCTTCAGGTAATTGACATCTCCGAATGCCAGGAGCAATGTTGCTACAACAATGGAAATTATGGTTGGTATCCAGATCTTTTTCCAGAAGAAACGGCTGCTGGTGTCTTTATAGCGGAGATACTGGGTAATTGCTGTAAGCACTCCAATGATGACAGCCACAAAGATCTGTATCTGGTTATACGCAAACTCCTCATCTTCAGGAGCTGCGATCTTGGTACCGAATATTTTATTGAAGACAGGCAGCGAAGTCTTTGCACTGATCACGATAGCTGCCAGGAAAAAGACCAGCGAACCGATAAACATCCAGAATTCGCGGGAAGAAACGTTCTCTTCTTTCTTGATCGATGGTATCTCTTTATAGCGGATAAAGAACAATATCAATGAAGGGAAGAAGAACAGAACAAGAAGGCCGACCAACTGCACATTCATTCCAGAATCAGTGAATGCATGCACAGAGGCTTCTCCCAACACTCCGCTCTTGGTCAGGAAAGTGGAATAGAGAATAAAGATAAAGGTCAGGATCATGAACAGGAAAGTTGACCTTAATGAATGCCCGCTATGGTTATAGATCAGCAAAGTGTGGATGCCTGCTGCCAATATCATCCAGGGCACCAGCGAAGCATTTTCCACAGGATCCCATGCCCAGTAGCCACCGAAGGTGAGCGACTCATAAGCCCATGCAGCACCCATCATAATGCCTACACCGAGCACAGCCAGTGAGAAAAGTGCCCAGGGCAAAGCTGGTTTTGTCCAGTCGCTGAATCGCTTTGTCCATAAGCCGGCAACTGCAAAAGCGAAAGGAACGATCGTTGATGCAAACCCCAGGAACAGAACAGGAGGGTGGATCACCATCCAGTAATTCTGCAGCAGGGGATTGAGATCGTTACCATCTTTTATAAAACTTAAGTAATCGGGTCGCAGAGGTTGGGCCAGGTCGGCATTGATGTGTAAACCGACTGCAGAATCGAGTACCCCTGAATCACGCAGCAGCGTAAATGGGTTGGAACCCATTTTCCAGCCGAAAACATAGAGGCCTGCAAGCATGGTAGCCAGGCAAAACTGGGCGAAACTTACAACGGTCATTACCGGTGCTTCCCAGGTTTTGGAGGTTTTGATCAGGATCAGTCCCAGCACGCAATGCCAGATGCTCCAAAGCAAAGTACTTCCTTCCTGGCCTTCCCAGAAGCAGCTTAGCAGGTATTTTACTTCCAGGGAGCGGCTGCTGTGTTGCCAGGCATATTTGTATTCAAATAAATGGTTGTAAATAATATAGAACAGGATGCTGAAAATGGCGGCTACTGAAACCACTTCAATGATAAAAGCGGTCCTGGCCAGTTTTTTCCAGTAACCTGCATCAACAGGGGATACAGTGCGGGTAACTTTGAAATAGGCAAAAGTGGCCACAAGAGAAGCAACCAGGGAGAGAACGATAAAAAAATGTCCCAGTTGCCCGGGTAAAAGATGCTCGCCAATATAATCCATCAGGAAAATTCGGTTTTAGTGAAAAAGTTGGGGCGATAAGGCTGAATGTTCATTACTTGTTTTCAACGGCCTCTGATACCTGTACATTCTTTTTAGCTGCTTCCATATCATCCTTGTATTTGGAAGGGCATTTGGTTTGTATGCTTTGGCAATCGAAATAACCGTCTTCGTATTTTCCTTTGAGTACCAGCCTTTCGCTGATCTCAAAATTTTCTGGTTTGGGCTGATGATAAACCACTTTAACAGATTGGCCCAGGGTGTCCACCGCTGTAAAACTCAGGTAATTGGGATTCTTCAGAGCATCGTATTCAAGAGGAGCTGATTTATCCCAACGGGCCATCAGGTGGACGAACTTACCGGGTTTTGACTTTGCCGTCGCCACGGTATCATAAGTACTTGTGTTTTGCAAAAAACTGATCAGCACGGCAATGGTGGCTGCTATTCCTACAAGCAAAATGATATGGATCTTTTTCATCTGGAGGCTTTGGGGTTTGTTTGGACTTGCCCGCCTTCACGAAGGTTTCGGCGGACGGAGCAAATTTATGTCAAAATACCGTCATGAACGGCGATTTCTCCAACAACAGGGTAATGGATTGATTGTTCACTGGAATAAAAATATTTTTTTCTTTAATGTGCGGTATTTGATCATTAATTGATGGTAGATGCCGAATAAACATGCAAATCGGAATCAGTAGTTCTTTCACCATTGTCACCCCGGACCAGGTTCAGAAAGCGTGCTGGTTTAAAGAATATAAGATCCGGGGTGACAATGGAAAAGGTATTACTCGTCACAACTTGTGCATTGACTGCCATCGATCAACGGACAACATTACTCTTCGGCCACTCGGCCATCGATCAACGCTCATCGAACACCTTATATACTCCCGGTCCAACTTCTTATCTTTGGCGCGCTTAAAAGTAAATTGCTATATGAATTTTGATTTATCCGAAGAACAATTAATGATCCAGCAGGCAGCACGTGATTTTGCCCGCAATGAATGTTTGCCCGGCGTTATTGAGCGCGATGAGCAGCAGAAATTCCCTAAAGAACAGATACTGAAACTGGCCGAACTCGGCTTTATGGGCATGATGGTTGACCCGGCTTATGGCGGCAGCGGTCTCGATACCGTCAGCTACGTACTGGCAATGGAAGAAATTTCCAAAATTGACGCCAGCGTGAGCGTTTGCATGAGCGTGAACAACAGCCTGGTTTGTTATGGCCTTCAGCAATATGGAAACGAAGAACAAAAACAAAAATACCTGACACCGCTGGCACAGGGCCGTAAAAACGGAGAATTGTATATCGGCGCTTTCATGCTCAGCGAACCCGAAGCAGGAAGCGACGCCACTTCACAACGTACTATTGCGGAAGATAAAGGAGACCACTATTTACTGAATGGTACCAAGAACTGGATCACCAATGGCGGCTCAGCTTCCGTGTACCTGGTGATCGCACAAACTGATCCTGCAAAGAAATCAAAAGGCATTAATGTACTTATTGTAGAAAAAGACTGGCCAGGTGTTACGGTTGCTGCTAAGGAAAACAAACTCGGCATTCGCGGAAGCGATACACATACTGTAATGTTCACCGATGTAAAAGTGCCGAAGGAAAACAGGATAGGAGAGGATGGCTTTGGTTTCACTTTTGCCATGAAAACACTGGCCGGCGGCCGGATCGGTATTGCATCCCAGGCATTGGGTATTGCGAGCGGGGCATATGAACTGGCAAAAGCCTATTCCAAAACCCGTAAAGCATTCGGCACGGAGATCATGAACCACCAGGCTATTGCCTTCAAACTCGCAGATATGGCCACCCGTATAGACGCTGCCCGCCTTCTCTGCCTCAAAGCAGCCTGGGAGAAAGACAATAAGATCGATTATACGCTTAGCTCATCCATGGCCAAAGTATTCTCTTCAGAAACTGCCATGTGGACAACGGTGGAAGCAGTGCAGATCCATGGCGGATACGGTTATGTAAAAGAATACCACGTGGAGCGCCTGATGCGCGACGCAAAGATCACGCAGATATATGAGGGCACAAGTGAAGTGCAAAGGATCGTGATAAGCCGAAGTATTTTAAAATAAAATATGCCTGTAAATAAAGAGCGCTATTCTGAACTTAAAGAGCAGTTGAACAGGTCCGGTACCACCCTGGTAGCAGTATCCAAGACAAAACCTGTAGAAGATATCAGGGAATTGTATGAACTGGGGCACCGTGATTTTGGGGAGAATTATGTACAGGAGTTGGTGGATAAGCAACCGCAGTTGCCGCATGATATCCGCTGGCATTTCATCGGGCACCTGCAAAGCAATAAAGTAAAATATATTGCCCCTTTCGTACACCTGATCCATGGAGTGGATAGCGCAAATCTGCTCAGGGAGATCAATAAGCAAGGGTTGAAGAATAGCCGGGTGATCGATTGCCTGCTGCAGGTGCATGTTGCCCGGGAAGAAACAAAGTTTGGCCTCGATGAAAAAGAACTGGATGAACTGATAGCGATGCCGGCTTATCCTCATGCTCGGATCAGAGGCATAATGGGAATGGCTTCTTTTTCTTCCGATACAGCCCTTGTGCGCCGGGAGTTCAATACACTGAAACAATTATTCACCAAACACACTCATGCCCATCCGGAATTCAATATACTTTCCATGGGCATGAGTGGTGATTATAATATTGCAGTAGAAGAAGGCTCAACGATGGTGAGAATAGGAAGTTTGTTGTTTGGAAACAGGTAATCGCATCAGTTGGAATAATTGGGGATATTCTTTCCCAGGTAAATATTCCTTTCTGCTTTCACTATATTTCCTGCGCCTTTGAATGTAAGAATTCCATTGCCGCCCCTGTTCTGTAGTTTTTTACGTTCCTTTTCGCCAAGCAGTGGGTCATCATCAAACAGGTAATCATCGATCCAGTATTCTGATTTTCCCGGTTCTTTGATGATAGCGTGGATATGAGCAGGGTTATGGCCTTCCGGGTAAGAGCCGGGGCGAAGCGTAAAGAATTTATATTCTCCCAGTTCATTTGTTTTCATCCATCCACGCAGATAGCCATGCTTTTTGGCAATGCCTTTTTCATCTCCTTTTGTGGGATAAACGCCTGTAGAATCTGTATGATAAATATAGATGACCACATTGGCCGCCCTTGATCCTCCTGGTCGGAATACGGTACCATTTACAGCCAGTTTCCGGCCTTTCTGCCCCCAATCGCTCAGCCAGACCATATTGGGCAGTTGCTCAAAAGGTACAGGACTTTCATATATGGCTTCACAATCTTCACACCTGTCGCCGACCTTGATATCAGTCCCGGATTTCTTTTGTGCACAGCTGCTGGTGTAAAGCGTTGCAATAAATAAAGCTAAAAGCAAGAATGGCTTCATATTCGTAGTTTTTCCCAAAGCTGGTAAAGGCAGTATGCCTGAACAAATAGATTACACCAACAGCAGGGCAGGCTTGATGTTCCGCTGATCGCCAACTGATCATCAAGGGAGTTGCTCTATTCGTGTAATGTGTTTTCCCAACAGGAAAACGTAATTTTATTTTGACATCATGCAACAAACTGTATTGCTGAAATATAAAATCCATCATGTCTTTTTCTGGATGCTGGTATTTGCTGTCTGGTATTTCCTGCGTTATGAGGATTATAGCCAGCCTTATATCGCTTTCCGGGTGACGTTGATAAAAGTGGTGGACCTGGCACTGATGGTGTATATCACCAATTATTTGCTGATTCCGCGCCTGCTCTACAAAAAGCGTTACCTGGCATTTGCAGTTTGTTTTCTGCTGCTGATCATTGTCAGTAGTTTTGTAAAAATGAATATTCTCGGCCGGGTGATGCATGCGCCTGCATTGATGAATTTATCCGGCAACTGGAAAACGCGCATTTATGACAATGTGATCCCGCATTTTTTCCTGGTCACTGCCGGTGCAGCCATACAGTTGATGATCGATTATTTCCGTTTGCAGCAAAGAATGGCAGAAACAGCCAAAGAGAAAGCAGAAGCAGAATTGAATTTCCTGAAATCACAGATCAATCCACACTTCCTATTCAATTCCATCAACTCCGTTTATTTCCTGATAGATAAACAGAACCAGGAGGCAAGGGAATCTTTGCATAAGTTTTCAGACATGCTTCGCTACCAGCTCTATGAAGTGAACGGCAGCAGGGTTGCGATTGAAAAAGAAATACGTTACCTGGAAGATTATGTGCATCTGCAAAAGCTTCGGAAGGATGAGCAATATGAAGTTTCGTTCCATTATTCACCACAAGTAAAAGGCTTTACTATTGAACCATTGATATTGATCCCTTTTGTAGAAAATGCCTTCAAGCATGTCTCTTCCCATGCCGGTCAGCCTAATTATATCCGCATTAACATGGATTATAATAATGGCCGGTTTGTTTTTTCAGCAGAAAATTCAAAAGAAGCAAAAGCATCCATAGATGCTTACAGCGGCATAGGCCTAAAAAATGTAAAACGCAGGCTTGAATTGTTATATCCGGGAAAGTATGAGCTAACAATAGAAGATAAAGCAGGATCTTACAAAGCAGGGCTTGTCTTGCAACTGGATAAGGAACTACAACCTCAATCAACAAAATAATCTTACGATCATGAAAATAAACTGCCTGATCATAGATGATGAACCGCTGGCCCGGAAGGGGTTGAAAGAATATGTGGATGAAGTGGAGTTCCTGCAACTTGCCGGTGAATTTGAAAACCCGCTAAGAGCAACTGAAAAACTGGGGCAGGGAGGAATACAATTGCTGTTTCTCGATATACAAATGCCTAAAATTTCAGGCCTCGATTTCTTCCGTTCGCTACAGCCTTCTATACCCGTGATATTCACTACCGCTTACCCGCAATTTGCCCTGGATGGATTTGAATTGAATGCGCTGGACTACCTGGTAAAGCCGGTTTCTTTTGAACGCTTTTATAAAGCAGCATTAAGAGCGAAAGAGTATTATGAAATAAGGGAGAAGAATGCGGCAGAAACCCCTACATCTGCAGAATATTTCTTTATCAAGGCAGATAATAAACTGGTGAAGATATTTTTCAGGGATGTTTTATTTGCGGAAGCCCTGCAGAATTATGTGGTGATTCAAACAGTAGATAAGAAATATATCACCTATCTCACTTTTAAAGCACTCGAAGAATACCTGCCTGCAAACGGATTTGTAAAAACCCATAAGTCATATATCATCGCTGCAGATAAGATCAACAGTATCGAAGGAAATGATATCATGGTGGGTACACATCATATCCCGATCAGCCGGAACCTTAAAGACGAAGTGATGGAGAAATTGTTGAAAGGGAAATTCCTTAAAAGATAATTAGCAGCGCTATTCATAGCCTTCCACTTCCACGATCTTTCCATAATCGACAAACAACTCTTCTCCTGCAGGAATGTCTTTTAATGCTTCAAAGTATTCGCCATCGTTTACGGAAATAATATTCGGATCGGAAGAATGGTTGAGATAGTTAACGATATCCATTACTTTAAAGCCATAATCGGGTACATAATAATCCGTTTCATCATACAGGCAATAGGTCTCGATCAGCGAGCGCGAGTGTTCAGGCAGCTTTTCCACTTCTGAAATCGGAAGTTTGACCCATTCTCCTACATTCCGGGAAAATATAGCCTTGCATCCTTTGGGAATATCACGTATGGCGAATACGCCAATGCCATGCACTGCAGAAGGTTTTAAGGCAGCATAGGTTTCCTGCGACAGTTCATGGAGAAGTTCAGCCCTGGTCATGTTGATCGTTTATGTTTTGCGTTGTGCAAAACAATAAACAAAAAGCCATATGCCAAAACAAACTTATTTTTTGGTGAACCGCATCATGGCAATATCTCCCATGATCAGGTTTAATGTATTTCCGTCGGTGACGGAATAAGTGTTTATTTTTTTCAGGGTTTCCAGGAAAACGGTTTCACCCTGGCCGGGACAGGCCATTTTGGTCATAGCCATAGGTTCCTTGAAACTGATTTTATTGCCGTCCACTACCAGTGGACCAGAAAATGAATTGCAGCTTGTGTTACCACTTATCCGCTTATCAGATACCGTAAAAACGACCTGCGGTTTTTTGTCCGGATAAAGCCCTTCAAATGCAATACGCGGACCGGAAATATAATTCAGCACCCAGGTGCCATCGAGCTGGGACGGGTCAGTGTTGCCGGAAGTGGCTTTTTTACTGTTGTTGCAAGCGATGCAGGAAAGCAGGACAGCGGAGAAAAGTAAATATTTCATAAATGCCGGTTTAGGTAATAGGTTTGCTGCTATTAAAGGTATATTCTTTATTTCATATGAAATATCTGCTCTTAACTGCGCTGCTGGCATTGCAGTCCTTTCACGAAACATTCCCCACGCAAACGCTCGTGATCAGCAACCTTGATAAGGTCAAAGGTCAGTTATATATTGGCTGGTATAATTCTGCTCCTGCGTTTCCTGATGCCGGTAGATCCGTTTACCATAAAATTGTGCAAGTTGAAAATAAGGAATCGGTAGAAGTGCCTTTTGAGAATATACCGCCCGGCATTTATGCAATAGCAGTTTTTCTGGATAAGAATGGGAATGGAAAAATAGATAAGAATATATTGGGCATCCCCAAAGAGAAGTATGGCTTTTCAAATAATAAATACCCGCTTACAAGGGCAGCCACTTTTAATGAAGCAGCGTTTACAATAGGGGAGAAAGAGCTTTTGATTTCAATAAGGCTTAAAGGATAAACTAAACAGGCGAAAGGAGATGCAGGCCTATTGCCCTCCAAATCCTTTCGCCCTGTTTTAATTTAGCTTCCTCTTTGGGAGCCAGTATTTGCCTGTTTACTTACAAATCCCCCAGAAGTCTTAGGCTTCTGGATAAATTTGGAGCCCTGGGCGGTGCTGGAACTGGCCTTTTTATTTCCCTTCTTTTTGTCTTTGTTGTTTTTCTGGTTTAAAAGCGACATAGGTACACTATTTTTTATAAAGATAATATTTCCTGGCCAGGAAGGAAACCGGTATGCCGATACAAACGATCAGTATTAGTGCACCGATAATTGCCTGGTTCCAGTTAAACGGCCCGGTTGCTTTTGGCACTTTACTGTAAGGTACCACCATCAGGTTCATTACCAGCCAGGTGAAAATGCCGTATAATACGCCGATCAGCAGGGGATGGAAGCGTACCAATTTCAGCCGGGGATACAGCCAGAAGAGCACTATAGTGAAAATAAAAGCAATCACATAATGCAGCAAAAGCCCGAGGGCTGCTATACCCCAGCCGCCTTGCATAGCCGGCCTGCCCATAACACCTGAGGCGATGTATTTGAGAATGATCTCCGGGTTCTTTTTCCCTTCAATAAGGTATTTGATAAAAGCTGAGGAAATATCGAGCGTACCAGCCAGCAGGCCGGCCCGTAAGATAGCAGGCCAAAGGCCCCTGGCAGGTTGATTTTGAGTTGTCATAAGCAGTCGTTTGGGTTTTAAAGGGACAGATTCCGCTGCCGGAATGCTGCGCCATCCTCTAAATTAATCCGCCAGGCCGGAAGCTGCAATTTTTAGTAATGCTTTTGTAGGAACTGATCTATTCATGCAGGGTGAGCAGGGGAATCTCCGATTCATGTATCAGTTTGCTGGTCTCGCTTTTTTTGAACAGGCGTTCAAAGAAGTTGTGTGTTCTGGGCATGGTTATAATAAGTGAAGTGCCGTTTTTATAAGCATATTCCAAAATCCCTTCTGCTATATGCTGGCGATCAATATAGGCGTACCCTGGTTTGTATCCATCGAGTATGGCATGGAGCTGTTGCACTGCCTGCGGGGTATCGGGTGTAAAATGTTTGTCTTTATGATCCACATTCAATACGGATAAAGGCGCATTAAAGAAGTCGAGTATTTCTTTTAGTGTTTTTACTGAAGATGGCTGTGAAATGCTTTTCAGATCATAAGCAAACAGGATATTACGGATAGGTTGTATCCTGGCTTTTTCAGGAATGATAAGAACAGGAAGCATGCTGTTGCGTGAAATGTTTGCGGCATTGCTGCCGATCACCAACCCTTCCAGTTTTGATTTGAGTGAGCTTGCTACTACAACCAGATCGGCATTTTCTTCACGGAAAACCCTGTCGATATTTTCTTCTACGGAAATATTTTCAGTACGCATTCTTATCAGCACTTTTTTTCCAACCAACGGTTGCAGTTGTTCACGAAGCTGGTTCAATTGTTCCATCGCTGCTTTATCCGGTGCATCAGGATCATAATCCGCGATGGGTAAAGCTGTGGTATGGACCATTAACGGATGTGCGTGCAACAGCGTGATGTATTCAAAAGGGTATTCCCTGGTAAGCATACAGGCATATTCGGCTGCATGAAGCGCAGGTTCAGAGAAATCTGTGCAGACGATAAGCGTTTTCATATACAGGCGTTTATAGAAGAGCCGCAATTATAGTACCATACCACAGGTGCCATAAAAAAGCCGCTCTGGTAAAGAGCGGCTTTGATTTTATATAGGGAAAAGTTATTGATTGAATTTAAACTCAACCCTTCTGTTCCTTGCCCTTCCTGCAGCAGTACTGTTGTCTTCAATCGGTTGGTCCATGCCATATCCTACCGCAGTAAGCCTATCGCTGGCTATGCCTCTTTTTACTAATGCTGCTTTCACTGCCTGTGCTCTCTTCTCTGAAAGCACCTGGTTCGAAGCTGCTTTACCTACATTGTCTGTGTGTCCGGCTACTTCCAGTTTGATCTCTTTGTATTTGTTCATGTATTCAACTATCTCTGTCAGTTCGCGCAGGGAAGCTGCTGTAAGTGTTGCTTTGCCTGTTACAAACTGTATGTTCGTTGCATTGAACTTCGGAATAGCAGGGCATCCGCCGTTTTCAGGAACACCTGCAATGCTTGGGCATCTGTCTTCAGAGTCAGGTATGCCGTCTTTATCACTGTCTGGCACAGGGCAGCCATTGTATTGTGCCACGCCTGCTTCCTGAGGACATTTATCCAGGTCATCATTGATCCCGTCTCCATCGCTATCAGGTATCGGGCAACCATTATAGCGGGCAATACCAGCCTGGTTCGGACATTTATCTTCTTCGTCATTGATTCCATCGCCATCGCTGTCAGGAATGGGGCAGCCATTGTATTTGGCAGTGCCGGGTTGGTTGGGGCATTTATCCAATGAATCTACAATACCATCATTGTCTGAATCAACAGGTGCTGGTGGCGGCATTGGTGGAGGCGGTGGTGCTATTTTCTTTTTGCCTCCGAAAAGTTTAAACTTCAGACCTGCCTGGAATCCCTGGTTATAGAAATAAGGAGCAGTTGTGCTTGGCTCTTCAATTTTTGTAAGGCCATGGATGTATCGCCCATAAATGGTCACTCTTCCGCGAGGGAAGAATTCAATACCACCTGTGCCAGCAATGCTGGTGCTTTTGAAATCATCTTTGTTGCTTACGTCAGTTAATTTGTCTTTGGCTGATAATTTAAAATCGAATTGAGGACCTAAAGCCAATGCAACATATTCACCAAGATGGAATTTTATAAAGAGCGGAACTGAAAGATAACCGAGTTGCTGATCGAAACTTTCAATACCACTCAATTCCGCTTTGGAACCTACAACGGAATAGAGGGCCTGTGGTTCTATGGAAACAACATTTCCTAAAGGAAAATTAAGGAATACGCCTGCTGCATATCCCCATTTCCATTTTGATTCAAGCGGCAAGCTGCCGCGATCAGTTATTTTAAACCTTGAATAATTAGCAGCGCCTACAAGGCCGCCGGAAACACTATTGGTGGTTTCCTGGGCCAATAAAGAAAAGGATAAGCACATACTAATGAATAAAAGCGTGATGTTTTTTTTCATATTAGTTTGTTTAACAGGTTATGGTAGAAAAATAAAAGACTACTTAAGGGAAGGAAGGGTGTTTAAGGTTATAACAAAGGGTTAGTGTGGCTTTCAGAGGGCTATTGAAGGTATCATGTAGCAATAGTTATGCAAATCTCATTCCAGTCTGCATTTCTGCAACATTTCAGGCCTGAAAAGGGTATTAACGGGAATTTATTCCCCCTGTGTTTTGATAGAGTCGGAAGTTTACTATTTTTATATAAAGAATACTACACCATACATGGTATAACACACATTTTTTATGACTTCAAAGGCCACTACTCCTGAGCAATACTTAAAGGAATTGCCGGCAGACCGTAAAGAAGCAGTGAATAAACTGCGTGATACCATACTCAGCAATATTCCCATCGGATTTAAGGAAACCATGTCGTATGGTATGCTGGGCTATGTGGTGCCGCATTCCTTATATCCCGGCGGTTATCATTGTGATCCAGGTTTACCGCTGCCGTTTATCAATATCGCTTCCCAGAAAAACTTTATCGCTCTGTATCATATGGGGCTCTATTCAAATCCTTTATTACTTAAATGGTTTACGACAGAGTATCCTAAGCATAGTACTGCCAAACTTGACATGGGTAAAAGCTGTATCCGGTTTAAAAAACCAGAACACATTCCTTACAAATTGATTGCAGAACTGGCAAAAAAGGTGACGGTGAAAGATTGGATCGCCACCTATGAAAAGAACTTAAAACGGTGACAGTGTATTAAAATTTCCATAAACCTTCGCATCAGAAGGGTAATAATGCCAGGCGTTTATCTCGTGGCAGGAAGTTTGTCATGTTTTCAGCATAAATTTCATATATGAGATATCTGGTTGCAACCCTATTGCTGGCTATTGTGTTCTCTCTTTCTGCGGCTGCTCAATTGAAAGGGTTTGGCATTGGTCCGTATGTGGAGACCGGCTGGCCTGCAGGCGATTTTAAAGACACACATAAGCAAGGATTTGGAGCAGGCCTTTCTGCTGATATCCGTCTTCCCGGCAAGATCGGTATTACGGGTTCTGCAGGTTATATGCAATTCAATGGCAAAACTGTTCACGTACCCGAAGGAAATTATGATGCTTCCACATTGAAGGCTTTTCCAATTCGTGCCGGATTGAAATTCCGTCCGGCTCCGTTCGTATATTTGAAAATGGAAGGCGGTGCAGCTAATTATACAGGCGGCGCATCCGGTTCTGCTTTTATTCTTTCACCAGGCATCGGCATCCGTGTGCTGGGAATTGATGTGCAGGCAAAATATGAGGCATGGTTAAAGGATGGTATGAATAATGCTTTCTGGGGTTTGAAGGCCGGCTTTAATTTCTGACCTGAACTCTTTAACTATACAACAAAAATCAACGCGTATGAAACATTCTTCTTACAAGCCTATGGCTATTTTTTTAGGTATGGCCATAGGCATTGCTCCTTTTTTTTCCTGCAACAATGAAGGCAAAGGCGATAATGCAACTGATACAGGTACTGTAGCTATATCAGCAGATACAATGCATCATTCCAATATGCCCGATACCACTCCGGCCCCCCTTGTCGATCATGCAGAAGCTGCACTAAGCGGCACTTATCCTGATACCACTCTTTCCGGTACGGTTAAGTTTGATAAAGTGAACAACAAAGTGAAAATGGAACTGGAAATAACCGTTGCTGCTAAAGCCAATAAAAGTGTGGCTGTTCACCTGCATGAGCACGGCGATTGCGGTGACACCGGTAAAATGGCACATGGCCACTGGAATCCCACAAATGCAGAACATGGTAAATGGGGGCAGGGCAGTTTCCATCTTGGTGATATCGGCAACGTAAAACTGGACAGCAAAGGCAAAGGAAAATTAACCCTCGAAACTGATCTCTGGACACTCGGCGGTCCGGTTGCAACAAATATTCTCGGCAAAGCCGTGATCGTACATGGCGGCGTGGATGATTTTAAAACACAGCCAACCGGAAATGCAGGAACAAGGATCGGCTGCGGTGTGATCAAATGATCTTCTGCTACATAAAACAAGAACTATCAAAAACGACTCCTTCCCGTTCTTCCCGCCTTACCGGTAAAAACTTACC
>JBQCHL010000034.1:0-64000 GCA_051954695.1 Chitinophagaceae bacterium | reverse complement strand
CCAATCTCTTCCTGCATACTTCCTTCCCGTCTTCCCGCCTTACCGGTACGCACTTACCGGTAAGGCGGGAAGACGGGAAGGATTTACTATTGTTCCAGTTGTTTTAACATCCACAAACTGCATCCTGTGTGCCCACTGTTTCCTATCGGTGCAGAGAGATATTCAAATCCAAACTTAGCATACACTTTCAGCGCCTGTTTCAGTTCAGGCATGGTTTCCAGGTATACATTCCTGTAACCCGTTTCTTTCGCAAAAGCCAGGCTTGTTTCAATTAATTTTTTCCCAAGCCCTGTGCCTCTTGCTTCAGGGCTCAGATACATTTTCACCAGTTCGCAAGTGCCTTCCGGTAATCCCTCTGTAGGGAAAATGCCGCCACCGCCTACTATTTTGTCATCTATCAGTGCTACAAAATAACCTGAACGTAGTTCGCGGAACAATTCATACAAGGCATCAGTGGTGGCATCATAGTAAACCGTGCCCGGATGATTGGCGCCAAACTCTTTCAAAGCGCTACGGATGATCACTGCCAGTGCGGCATTATCAGAAGGTTGAATGGGACGTATGGTAATATTCATTGGTGCAAAAATAAAAGTCCCGGCTATTCAACCGGGACTTTCTTTATTAAAGTGTGATAACTGTCTTAAGCAACTGCTTTTTTCACCAGTTCTGCTGCTTCGCTCAGCAAAATGGCGCTTTGCACTTTCAATCCGCTTTCGTCGATCAGTTTCTTTGCTTCTTCAGCATTGGTGCCCTGGAGGCGAACAATGATCGGGATATTGATATTGCCCATGTTCTTGTAAGCTTCAATTACACCGGCAGCCACACGGTCGCAACGAACGATACCGCCGAAGATATTGATCAGGATCGCTTTTACAGCAGGATCTTTCATAATGATCTTAAAGCCGGCTTCCACTGTTTGTGCGTTGGCTGTGCCACCTACGTCAAGGAAGTTGGCAGGCTCACCGCCGCTCAGTTTGATCATGTCCATTGTTGCCATAGCCAACCCCGCGCCGTTCACCATACAGCCTACATTGCCATCCAGTTTCACAAAGTTCAGGTTGTATTTACCTGCTTCCACTTCGGTAGGATCTTCTTCAGTGATATCCCGCAGGGCAGCGATATCAGGGTGGCGGGTAAGGGCATTATCGTCAAGGCTGAGTTTGCAATCCACAGCGATGATCTTGTCGTCTGATGCTTTGAACAGAGGGTTGATCTCGAGCATGGCGCAATCAAGCCCTACATAAGCATTATATAAACTGGTAACGAATTTCACACAGTTCTTGAAAGCTTCTCCGCTGAGTCCCAGGTTAAAAGCGATCTTTCTTGCCTGGAAGGGTTGCAGGCCACCACCAGGATGGACCCATTCCCGGAATATTTTTTCCGGTGTGTCATGCGCCACATCTTCGATGCTCATTCCACCTTCAGTGCTGTACATGATCACGTTTTGTCCTTTGCTGCGATCGAGAAGGATGGAGAGATAAAATTCTTTGCGCTCGGAAGGACCATCATAATACATGTCCTGGGCCACGAGTATCTTATTTACCACCTTACCGGCAGGGCCGGTTTGAACGGTCACCAGTGTGCCACCCAGGATCTTTTTTGCAAATTCCTGGATATCTTCCAGCGATTTGCCCACTTTCACTCCATTAATACCTGTTTCCTTTACAACACCTTTACCCCTGCCACCGGCATGGATCTGGGCTTTCACTACGGCAAACTTGCTGCCTGTTTCTGTCTTGATCTGGCGGTAGGCTTCTTCGGCTTCCTGTACGGAACTGCAGGCAAATCCTTCCTGTACGGGCACGCCGTACTTTTTCAGTAATTCCTTTGCTTGGTATTCATGGAGATTCATGTCAAAAAATTTGGGGCGAAGATAAGTTATTTGGGGCAAGTTGTTGCTGTGGGTTGACCGTTGTTCGTTGGTGGTTGACCGATGACCATAGATCAGCGGCCACTCGCTCAACGATCAAACAGACTCAAACTATATCACTTATATTTGCGCCTAATCATTTTTTTATGACCATTGATCCCATGCAGCAAATAAGGGAAACCGTTTCTTTCTTAAAACAGCAGTATCCTCATCAGCTTGAAGCAGGCATCGTTCTCGGCAGCGGCCTTGGCAATTTTGCCAATGCCATCAGTATTGAAAAAGAAGTGGCCTATGGTGATATTCCGCATTTCCCGGTTTCAACAGTGCAGGGACATACCGGCCGCCTCATCTTTGGCACCCTCAGTGGTAAAAAAGTAGTGGCCATGGCCGGACGCTTTCATTTTTATGAAGGCTATACTCCACAGGAAGTGGTATTCCCTATCCGCGTAATGAAACTGCTGGGTATACATACCCTGTTCTTATCCAACGCAGCAGGAGGAGTGAACCCTTCTTTTAAGGTCGGTGATATCATGATCATTACAGATCATGTCAGCTTTTTTACACCCAATCCTCTTATCGGGAAAAATATTGAAGAGCTCGGGCCGCGTTTTCCGGACATGAGCGAACCTTATAAAAAAGACCTGATCCAAAAAGCAAGGCAGGTGGCACAGCAACATTCCTTTGATATCAAAGAAGGCGTGTACGTAGCAGTGACCGGCCCCACTTTTGAAACACGGGCAGAATATAAACTGATCCATGCGCTCGGTGGTGATGTAGTGGGCATGAGCACCGTACAGGAATGTATCGTGGCCAACCACATGGGCATCCGCGTGTTTGCCATGAGCGTGATCACGGATATGGGTATCCGGGAAGAAGAAAATGTGATCACACACGAAGAAGTGCTGCAGGCAGCAAAAGAAGCCGAGCCCAAACTGGCAATTTTATTTAAGGAACTGGTAGGCTCCATTTAACAATTTTGATACGGGATTTTCGACGTGTCGGATTAGTTTTGTCCAGCCTACGCTAAAGCTTCGGCTGGCGGTGCCAACTTAAAGTTTAGCTTCGGCTGGCGGTGCCAATTAAAGTTTAGCTTCGGTTGACGGTGCCAATTAAAGTTTAGCTTCGGTTGACGGTGTCAGCCGAAGCTTTAGCGTAGGATGAGCCTTAAAATTTTTACACTGAACCTGAAATTTACATATCTCGCATTGGCAGCCCTGCTTTTCATGTCCCTGCCATCATTTTCGCAGCGCGATCTGCTGCGGCAGGGAGGAAGCAGGATCAGGCAAATGGGGAGCAATTTTTCTTCCCGCGGGGGAGGAACAGACAGCCTGAAACGAAGGGATAAGAACGAAGATTCCATCACCATCCGCTTCAGGTATCTTGATTCAACCAGGAACTACCTGCTTGATTCATCCATCAATGATTTTACAACCCGCTTCCCGATACCTGCCACTAATATTACCCTTGGAAATACCGGCACTGCATCCCGATCGCTGTTATTTTCCCCTTCTTTTCAACCTGGATTCGATCCGGGATTCCATGCCTTTGATATTTACCGGTGGTCGGTGGAAAGAGCACGGTTCTTTAATACTACCCGCCCTTATTCGGAACTCAATTATACCCTGAGCAGCCGGGCAGAGCAACAGATAGATCTGATGCATACGCAAAACATCAAGCCTAACTGGAATTTTTTATTTCAATACCGGTTGATCAATGCATCGGGTTTTTTCAGGAACCAGAAAACCAATCATAATAATTACCTGTTCACTTCCTGGTACCAGACAGTAGATAAACGGTATAATGCCTACCTGATAGTGCTGGCCAACAAGTTGCAGTCGGGAGAGAACGGTGGTATCCAGAGCCTGGCCGACCTGGACAGTTCGATCTATAAAGACCGCTTTAATATTTTTACGAACCTTGGCGGAACTTCAGGCTATGCAACGGACTTCTTTAATACCGATGTAGGAACAGGTAACCGTTACAATGATTTCACTGTTCTGCTGCGTCAACAATATGACCTGGGAAAAAAAGATTCACTTGTAACAGACTCTACTGTGATCCCTCTTTTTTATCCGAGGCTCCGGTTTGAATATACTACGCAGTTCACCAAACGTAATTACGAATTCAGGGACTATATAGGCGATTCGGTTTATTACAGGGATGCATATAATATTTCATTTCCTACCCCTATCGATACATTCCGTGTAAAAGATTCCTGGAAGGAGTTCATCAATGATTTTTCCATTTATCAGTATCCTGATGCCAAAAACCTGCAACAGTTCTTTAAAGTAGGTGCAGCTATACAAAATATGTCGCTGGTCAGTGATAGTGGGCATTTCTCTATGTATAATATTTTCGGCCATGCCGAATACCGCAACAGGAGCCGCAATCAGAAATGGATCATTGAGGCGAATGGCAAACTCTATTTTGTAGGGCTCAACAGCGGCGATTATCATGCCTATGGAAGCCTGCAAAGGTTTATCGGTAAAAAGCGTTCTTATGCTCAATTGGGATTTGAGAATGTGAACCGTTCTCCTTCTTTTATTTATGATAGCAGGAGCAGCTTTTACCTGATACCGCAGATACAGGAGTTCAAAAAAGAAAATATCATTCATTTATTCGGTTCCATGTATCAGCCTGATCTGCAGTTGAGGTTAGGGGCTGATTATTTTATGGTCACCAACTATACGTATTTAAAAAACTTTTACGAGCTAAGCCAGGAATCGACCCTTTTCAACCTGCTGCAACTGACCCTGCAAAAGACCATCAATCTTGGACGCAGTTGGAAATGGCATGCAGACCTGTATTATCAACAGAGGATCGGCGATGCCGAAGTGAATGTGCCTGCTTTGTTCACCCGCAACCGGATCGGTTATGAAGGTAATCTTGGTTTCAAGAACCTGAACATTGCTTTTGGAGCTGAAGTCCGTTATCATACCCGCTATAAAGGAGATGGATATTCTCCTATCCTGGGTAAGTTCTATTACCAGGACTCCATCACTGTTTCCAATGTACGGCCTCATATCACAGGGTATGTGCATTTCCGGATCAAAGGCTTTAAGTTTTATTTCCGCGCAGAGAACCTTAACACAGCACAGGTTACAAGTGATGGATTTGGCTTCACGAAAAATAATATAGAAGTGCCGGGCTATCCTTACCCGGGCCTGCTGCTGCGGTTTGGGATCAACTGGAGTTTTGTGAATTAACAATTCCCACTCAGCCCCTGGTTTTGATTATCCCGGAATCCTGCTATCTTTGTAGTTATTCATGCGTAAAACAGGCGTTTTCATATTATTGCTGTGCTACCTGGCTTTCAGTACCGGGGTGATCATCAACTCGCATTACTGCATGAATCGCCTGGCTTCCACCCAGTTATTTGTCACTGAGAGCGAGAATTGCGGTATTTGCGGCATGCATATAGACGATTCGCATGGTTGCTGCCGGGATGAGGTGAAGATGGTGAAAATGGAGGATGACCAGAAAGTAACAGCAGGTGTTACTTTTAACCTGGAAATGCTGACCCTGCCTGTACAGGTCCCTTCTGAGTTTATTGCAACTTCTTTTTATAATATTCCTCTACAGAGATACACTCCCGATCAGCCACCGCCTTTATTGAAAGGGCAGGAGACTTATTTGCAAAATTGCGTTTTCAGGATTTGAGACAGGGCGGTTTAATACACGCTTATACTGTCTTCAAATATTTATTTTTTTAATTCCATTCATTAAAATTAAAACAATGAAAACGTTTAAAATATTTTCAATAATCGCTCTCTGCGTTGCATTCTCTACAACTTCTTTTGCCCAGTCCAAAACAGATACAATCCCTGTGTCAGGAAATTGCGGCATGTGCAAAAGCAATATTGAGAAAGCTGCAAAGAAAGCCGGTGCTGCTTCAGCCGACTGGAATACAGAGTCTAAAATCCTCATCGTTAAATACAATAGTTCTTCTACCAACGCTGCTAAGATCCAACAGGGCATTGCTGCTGTAGGATATGACACGCGCGACTTCAAAGCTGCAGATGAAGCTTACGATAAGCTGCATGCCTGCTGCAAATATGATAGGGTAAAAAAAGAAGAACAGCCTTCTGCGTCTGTTAAGAAAGAAAAAGCAGACTGTTGCAGTAAAGAAGGAGAAGGCAAAGTAGCTAAAGAAGGCGAAGCAAAATCATGCTGCAGCGAAGCTCATTAATCTTTTAATGTCTAAATAATTTTGGTATGAAGAAGCTATTGATTTTATTAATAGCAGGATTCATGACCCTGGGTGCAACTGCTCAGTTCAGCAAAGCCACCCTGCAGGCTACAGGCCTTACCTGTGCCATGTGCAGCAATGCGATCAACAAAGCATTGGAGGAAGTGCCTTTTGTGGCGTCCGTTCGGTCAGACATTAAGAATTCTGCTTTCAACATTGTATTTAAAGAAAACACACCCGTCAGCATCGATGCTATCCGTAAGGCAGTGGAAGATGCAGGTTTCTCCGTAGGCGGCTTGAAAATAACCGGTCAGTTCAATCATGTAGCGATCGGTAACGACAAGCATATCGAAATCGGAGATGCTGTATTCCATTTCCTGGATATAAAATCAAATATGCTGGATGGGGAGCAAACCCTTACCGTGGTAGACAAGAACTTTGTTTCCGCCAAACAGTTCAAAAAAATCAGCGGTGCTACAAAGATGAGTTGTCTGCAAACAGGTAAGGCCGCATCATGTTGTGTGAAGGATGGTGTAAAAGAAGATGCGAGGATTTATCATGTGACAATTTGATCCGGATCCCGTACCCTATAAATATTATTAACTATGATGAGATCAATCCTTCCGGTACTGGCCCTGCTGTGCATGGCCACCGTAAGCCGGGCACAGGTAGCCAATATTGCAGACCCGCGTTTGCAAATAGAATTGCCTACTGTAAAGGGTGATAAAATATCTCTTTCTTCTTTAAAAGGAAAAGTGATCCTGCTCGATTTCTGGGCCAGTTGGTGTATGCCTTGCCGCAGTGCCAATAGAAAGCTGGTAAAGTTGTATGATAAATATAAGTCCAAAGGATTTGAGATCTACAGCGTATCCCTGGATGATGAAAAAGCAGATTGGGAAAAAGCAATCCGGCAGGATAAGATCAGTTGGCTCCAGGTGAATGAACCGACTGTATGGGGAGCAGAGTCTGCCCGCCGCTGGAATATCAGCGCTTTGCCCACTACTTTTTTGATCAACAAGAAAGGAGATGTGGTAGCGATAAACATTGAAGGGAAAGAGTTGGATAAAGAGATCACCCGGCTTTTGGCAGAATAGGAGGATCGCGTTTCAAAGAACAATAATGATGAAACAGATTTTATTTGCATTCCTGTTCCTGTATTCTTTTACTGCAGGCGCCCAGGAATTATATGTATACACAGAGCCTGCTTCCAATATGCCGGCCCGCTCTATCAGTGCTAAATTAAGTGCCAACTATATCGGCAAGAAAGCGCCTTCCAACAGGTTCATGCAGCGCTATACACCGGAGGTTATGTTTGGTCTTAATAAAAACTGGATGGTGCATGCTGGTGCCACTTTTGCGGATATGCATACGAATAATTTCCGCTGGGAATCGGTTTACCTGTATGCGAAATACAGGTTCCTTTCCAGCGACGATCTTCATTCGCATTTCCGGATGGCCGTATTTGGCGAAGCAGCTTATAGCCGCAGCCCTTTTCATTTTGATGAGCTGAGCTTCCAGGGAGACAAGAGCGGTGTGCAATTAGGAATTATTGCCACACAATTGTGGCATAAGCTGGCAGTTTCTGCTACAGTGAGCCATCTGCAATCACTCGATGGTTCGCGGAATGATAAAACAGTTTATGCTCCATCAAGGATATACCAGGCGATGAACTATTCACTGTCTGCAGGATATTTATTGCTGCCTTTTCAATATACGGATTACAGGCAAACCAATCTTAACCTGTATACGGAATTGCTGGCCCAGCAATCGCTCGACAGAAAAGCCTATTATATCGATCTCGCACCCGCTGTGCAACTGATCTTTAACAGCAATACAAAACTGAACCTGGGATACCGTTTCCAGCTGGGTAGCGATATGCAGCGGATGACAAAGGATAGCTGGCTGATCAGCCTGGAACGTACTTTTTTAAATGCCTTGAAGAAGAAGAAATAATATGGAAGTGCATATCCGGAATATGGTGTGTGACCGTTGTACAAGTGCGGTGAAGCAGATCTTTCACCAGGCCTGCATTCCTGTTAAAGAGATCAGGTTGGGTGTGGTTACTACGCTCAATGATCTTACAACTCAGCAGGTACAGCATTTGAAGGAAGCCCTGCAGGCAGAAGGTTTTGAATGGATGGACAATCAGAAAGTAAAACTGGTGGAGCAGATCAGGCAAAAGATCATCCAATTGGTGCAATCAGGCGAACTGGATGAAATGAAAGATAACCTTTCTGTCTATCTTTCCTCTGCTTTGCTGAAAGATTATCACTACCTGAGCCAGCTTTTTTCTTCTGTGGAGAATACAACAATAGAACAGTTCTTTATTCTCCAAAAGATCGAAAAAGTAAAGGAATGGCTTGCACATGATGAACACACTGTCAGCGAGATAGCTTTCAAACTTGGTTACAGCAGTGTAGCCCATTTATCGGGTCAGTTCAAAAAAGTAACAGGTTTTACACCGAGTCAGTTCAAGGAGCATTACAGGCCTCCTCTTAATAAGATCAACGATCTTTAGCGGAAAGCCGGCGGGCTGTTTCCGGTTCGCCGGCTTCCGTTTTTTTATAAATCTTTCTTCCAATTATATAACAGGCCACCTTTATAAAGGCAGGAAATTTGTTGCATCATTATTTGTCAGAAAAAATGTTGTCAATGAGAAAGCTTTTTTTATTGCTGTTATTGATTGGAGCATTTGCCATACAATCCTCAGCGCAGCACGAGCATCATAAGATGCAGAACATGCAGGAGAAGAAAGATACTATTCCCGGAAAGAATAAAATGGAGCATGACCATGCTATGGAGCATGATCAGGGAATGGGGCATCCCATGTCACATGCATACTCCCTTAACCTCCCGATGAGTCGCAATGGTTCAGGTACCTCCTGGCTGCCCGATGGAACACCGATGTATATGTATATGACAGGCAAGAAAGCAATGTGGATGTTTCATGGCAATGTATTTCTCCGTTATACGAATACAAATATTTTTAATAAAGGAATAGGCGCTGATAAATTTGATGCACCCAACTGGTTTATGGTGATGATGAACAGAAGGGTGGGGAGGAAAGGCCTTTTTTCAGCAAAAGCCATGCTCAGCTTGGATAGGCTTACTGAAGGCGGCAACGGATATCCTTTATTGTTCCAGTCAGGCGAAACATATAAGGGAAATCCGCTGGTTAACCGGCAGCATCCGCATGATCTGTTCGCAGAACTGAGTGTGGGGTACAGCTATGCGATCAATAAACATACAGACGTATTTGCTTATTTCGGTTATCCCGGCGAGCCTGCTATAAGTGCTCCGGCTTTTATGCACCGGATATCAGCAATGAATAATCCTGATGCGCCACTTGGTCACCATTGGCAGGATGCTACCCATATAACTTTTGGTGTGGGAACATTGGGATTCCGGTATAAACAATTCAAACTGGAGGGCTCCATTTTTACGGGGCGTGAACCGGATGAGGAAAGATACGGGTTTGACAAAGCCAGGTTTGATAGCTATAGTTACAGGTTATCCTATAATCCATCTCCGAATTGGGCCTTACAGTTTTCGCAGGGATTCATTAATGAACCCGAATTGCTGGAGCCTGGGGTAGATGTTACCCGTACTACAGCTTCTGTGTTGTATGCGAAAAAGGCCGGTAAGGCAAAAGACCTGAATGCAGCTCTTATCTGGGGCTTCAATGACAAAGGCGAAGGACATAAGGAACACTCCCTGCTGCTGGAAGAGAATTACCGGTTTGGCCGGAATGCATTATACAGTCGCTATGAATGGGTGCAGAAATCAACCGAAGAACTGGCACTCGAAGATCAGTTAGGCCACCAAACCTTTGATGTACATGTATTCACTGCGGGTTATAACCGTGGCATATGGAAAAGCAAAGTAGTAGACCTTGCAGCCGGAACACAGGTTACACTCAATTTCCCGGCTTCAGGACTGAAACCTATATATGGGAATTTACCGGTTGGTTTTCAGGTGTACCTGCAATTGCGGCCTGTGCTTCAGTAATAATAGCTGAAGCCGTTCAGAATTTTTTTAGCCTGTCAGGAAACTGGCAGGCTTTTTTTTATTACATTTGTCTAAATATATTTTTAGGCATGTCTAAAAATATATTTAGACAAATGTAACGATGAGACAAATAACACTGCTTTTAATAATAATATTATCGGGTATTCAGTCCAATGCTCAGCATACTGTCAGCGGCCAGGTGCTGGATGCTCAAACCCGTGAACCTATTGCCGGCGCTACTGTCCGGATGGAAGATTCATCGGCACTCGTTACAGATAAAGAAGGGAAGTTTGTAACAGCTCTGCATGGTCTTACGCTGAAAGTATCTGCCACAGGCTATTTTACCCAGTTGGTCCATATCAATGAAAAAAAATCTTTGCTGATCCTGCTTTCTCCGGATCACCGCGAGTTGGACGCCATCGTTGTTACCGGTACAATGAAACCTGTGAAAAGGCTGGAAAGCCCTGTGGCGGTGGAAGTATATACGCCACAGTTTTTCAAAAAGAATCCAGCTCCCAGCATTTTTGAATCATTGCAGAATGTGAATGGGGTAAGACCACAACTGAACTGTAGCGTATGCAATACCGGCGATATCCATATCAATGGATTAGAAGGGCCTTACACCATGGTCACTATTGATGGAATGCCTATTGTGAGCAGTCTCGCTTCTGTGTATGGATTATTTGGGATCCCTACTCAACTGATCGAAAGAGTTGAAATTGTAAAAGGCCCTGCCTCTGGCCTGTATGGCTCAGAAGCGATCGGGGGGCTTATCAATATCATCACCAAATCACCGGATAAAGCCCCGGTGTTCACTGCCAATATGATGGCTACCAGTTGGCAGGAATATAATTTTGATATGGGCACTACGCTAAAGCTGGGCAAGAATATCAAATCCCTGCTGGGCGTTGATTATTACAATTACCAGCATCCGGCTGATAAGAACGGTGATCAGTTTACCGATGTAACGCTTCAACACCGTATATCCGTTTTTAATAAACTTAGTCTTACCCGTAAGCATAACCGCATGGCCTCACTCGCAGCCCGCTACTTTTATGAAGACAGATGGGGAGGTGATATGCGCTGGAACAAATCATTCCGCGGCGGTGATAGCCTTTATGGCGAAAGCATTTATACCAACCGTTGGGAACTGATGGGCAATTATGAGCTGCCGGTACAGGAAAAGATATTCCTTTCTTTCTCCGCTACCAGCCACCGGCAGAATTCGTATTATGGTACTACTCCTTATATGGGTGATCAGCGGATCGCATTTGGCCAGCTTACCTGGGACCATAAAGCTGGTGCATCGCATAGCCTGCTTGCAGGTGCTGCATTGCGTTATAATTATTATGATGATAATTCAACTGCAACAACAGATACACTAAGTGGAAAGAATGAACCTGAGAAATATCTAATTCCGGGATTGTTCATTCAGGATGAATGGAAACCGGATACGCATCATCTTTTGTTGCTTGGACTTCGTTATGATCATCATCCTGCACATGGAGGGATCATCACACCCCGGCTTGCATGGAAATGGTCGCTGAAAGATCAGCAGGTGTTTCGGCTGAATGCAGGAACAGGTTTCAGGGTAGTCAGTTTGTTTACAGAAGATCATGCAGCGCTTACAGGCGCACGGGCTGTTAAGATACTTGGATCATTAAAGCCGGAAAGAAGTTATAATGTCAATCTGAACTATACACACAACTTCCGCTGGGATGATCTTTCACTCAACCTGGATGCCTCCGCCTGGTATTCTTATTTTACTAACCAGATCATTGCTGATTATGATACTGATCCGAACCTGATAATCTACCGCAACCTGCAAGGGCATGCTGCATCAAAGGGGGGGACGCTTAACCTGGAATTGAACAAAGGGCGCCGGTTTAAAAGCCTGCTGGGAGCAACTGTGCAAAACGTAAACAAAACCGAAAAAGATGCAGGCGGGCATACCATTACAACCCACCCTGTATTAACGGAAAAGTGGAGTGGCACATGGGCCATCAGCTATAATTTCCCTGCGGCACGTATTACGCTCGATTATACCGGTAATATCTATGGCCCAATGCGGCTGCCTTTATTGTCTGACAAAGACCCGCGCCCGTCCAACTCGCCCGTCTGGAGCATTCAGAATATTCAATGCACCAGGTTGGTGAATAGCAGGCTGGAAATATTTGCTGGTATTAAGAACCTGCTCAACTGGACGCCTGCTAAAAGCACTCCTTTTATCATTGCCCGGTCGCATGATCCTTTCGATAAACAACTGGTGTATGATGCTGGGGGCAATATCCTGCCTACAGCAGAAAATCCCTATGCATTGAGCTTTGACCCTTCCTATGTGTACGCACCCAGCCAGGGGATAAGAATGTTTGGAGGAGTAAGATATACGGTGCGCTAATCGTTGATCAATAACACTCGGCCAACGGCCAACGGACAAGAGCCAACGAATAATCCCCTCCCTTCCGCTCTTTTTCTTATATTCGTCCTGTGAAACGCCTTGCAGGCATACTCTTTATTTCTGTTTACATGCTCGCTTTTGCAGAGTTTCACCAGCTAATGCGCATACCTTTCCTGATAGAGCATTTCAGTGTTCATCGCCAGGCTGACCCGGAACTGAGCTTTTCGCAGTTTTTAAACATGCATTATATGGGGCCTGTAATTGTGGATGATGATTTTACGCAGGACCAGCAGCTCCCATTCCGCGATGTGGGTTGCCATACCCTGCTAGGCTCTGCAGTTTGCTCATTTGCACCTCCTTCCTTTATGATTGAACCGCCGGCAATACTGTCAGCGGAATTTTATAGCTATAATGAGATTAACAAACCTCAATTTTCGTCTTTCGATATTTTCCAGCCTCCCCGCTGTGCCTGATAGCATATAGACATTTATTTTTCACAGGCACAATTTTTTTTGCATGTTAAATTCTATTATCCGCTTTTCCGTAAGGAACAAGCTTATCATAGGTTTATTCACCCTTGCCCTGGTGGTATGGGGAGCAATAAACCTCAGGCAGCTTCCGATTGATGCTTTGCCTGATATTACGAGTAATCAGGTACAGATAATCACTGTATCTCCATCACTCGCCGCACCTGAAGTGGAGCGGCTGATCACTTTTCCGTTGGAACAGGCCAATGCCAATATACCCGGCATAAAGGAAATGCGTTCCATTTCGCGCTTCGGCCTTTCTGTAGTTACAGTTGTATTTTCTGATGAAACGGATATTTACTGGGCCCGCCAGCAGGTCAGCGAGCGGCTGGGGCAGGTAAGAACAGAAATACCTGCCAGCGCAGGTAATCCGGAGCTGGCGCCGGCCACTACAGGGCTTGGCGAAATATACCAGTATGTGTTAAGGCCGGCAAAAGGGTATGAAAGCAAGTACGATCTGTCTGAATTGCGCTCTATGCAGGATTGGATCGTAAGACGCCAGCTGCTGGGCACTCCAGGAGTAGCCGATGTCAGCAGCTTTGGCGGCTATCTGAAGCAATACGAGATAGCTGTGCAGCCAGACCGCCTCAAGAGCATGAAGGTAACCATTGCCGATGTGTTCAACGCACTGGAAAAAAATAACCAGAATTCAGGCGGTGCTTATATTGAAAAAGGGCCGACTGCTTTATTTATCCGGACGGAAGGACTGGCAGCTACTACGGCTGATCTTGAAAAGATATTCATCCGGCATACAGATACAGGCATCCCTGTTTACCTCAAAGATGTGGCTGAGGTAAGAATCGGGCATGCCATCCGCTACGGTGCTATGACCTATAAAGATCAGGGAGAAGTGGCCGGTGCTGTAGTACTGATGCTCAAAGGCGCCAATGCTTCTGCTGTTATTGAAAATGTGAAGGCAAGGATCAATGCGATAAAGAAAACATTGCCGGAAGGGGTGGTACTTGAAACATTTTACGACCGCACCAAGATGGTTGACAACGCGATCGGTACTGTGAAGAAGAACCTGCTTGAAGGAGCTCTGATCGTGGTTTTTGTGCTGGTGCTTTTCCTGGGCAATCTCAGGGCAGGGCTGATCGTGGCTTCAGTTATACCGCTTGCTATGCTGTTTGCCGTTAGCATGATGAATATGTTTGGTGTTTCAGGCAACCTGATGAGCCTGGGTGCCCTTGATTTCGGACTGATAGTGGATGGCGCTGTCATTATTGTGGAAGCAGTATTGCACCGTTTGATGCACGATAAACGTTTTTCAGCATTGACGCGCATCTCTTCGGCTCAGCTGAATGATGAAGTAGAGAACGCTGCGGGTAAAATGATGAACTCGGCAGTATTTGGCCAGATCATTATCCTGATCGTTTATTTACCTATTCTTACACTCACAGGTATTGAAGGAAAGATGTTTGGCCCTATGGCGCAAACGGTTTCTTTTGCATTGATCGGCGCCTTCCTGCTGTCGCTTACCTATGTTCCGATGATGTCTTCACTGGTGTTAAGTAAAAAGATCAGTCATAAAGATACCTGGGCAGATAAGATGATGAACGCATTGCAGCGATGGTACAGGCGCCTGCTGCAAAAAGCACTGGCATTTCCTAAAACTGTTGTAAGCATATCTGTAGTGTTGTTTGCGATGGCTTTCTGGCTCATGAGCCGCCTCGGTGGTGAATTTATTCCTGAACTGGAAGAAGGTGATTTCGCAGTGGATGCAAGGCTGCTTACTGGAAGTTCATTAACGGAGACCATTCATACTACGCAAAAAGCAGTATCTATTCTGCAAAGCCGTTTCCCCGAAGTGGAAAAGATCGTTACACGTATAGGTTCGAGTGAAATTCCTACCGACCCGATGCCGCTGGAAATGACGGATATCATGATCACCCTTAAGCCGCGTGCCGATTGGGTTTCGGCATCTTCCTTTGATGAACTGGCAAATAAAATGAGTAAAGCACTGGAAGAAGTGCCGGGGCTTACAGCAGGCTTCCAGTTTCCTGTACAAATGCGTTTCAATGAGCTGATCTCCGGTGCACGCCAGGATATTGTTTGCAAGATCTTTGGTGAGAACCTCGACAGTCTTTCTGTGTATGCAGACCAGATAGGTAAGCTGGCCGGTACCGTAAAAGGCGCTACAGACATCTATATCGAAACGGTTACAGGCCTGCCGCAGATCGTTATCAATTATCACCGCGATGCCATGGCGCATTATCAACTGGACATAGCAGATGTGAACCAGGTAATACGCACGGCTTTTGCCGGAGAATCTGCCGGCCTCATTTACGAAAATGAACGCCGCTATGATCTGGTTGTCCGGTTGCAGGATGAATCAAGAAAAGATATCAACGACGTGCAGCAATTGCTGATTCCCACGCCAACAGGACTGCAGGTGCCGCTTTACCAGGTAGCAACTGTTGAAATAAAGCAGGGCCCTAACCAGGTGCAAAGGGAAAATGCACAACGCCGCATTATTGTCGGTTTCAATGTAAGGGGCCGCGATGTGGAATCGGTAGTGGATGAATTAAGTACCAAAGTGAACCAGCAATTAAAGTTTTCTTCTGGCTATTATGTGAAGTATGGCGGACAGTTTGAAAACCTCGTGGAAGCAAAGCAGCGTTTGTCTATTGCTGTGCCGGCTGCATTGCTGCTGATCCTTTTGATGCTCTACTTCGCTTTTGGCTCCCTGAAATATGGTGTGCTGATATTTTCTGCCATTCCATTGTCTGCGATAGGAGGAGTGCTGGCATTATGGATCAGGGGAATGCCTTTCAGCATATCAGCAGGAATTGGTTTTATCGCTTTGTTTGGCGTGGCAGTGCTGAATGGCATTGTATTGATCGCCGAGTTCAACCGCCTGAAGAAACAGGGTTTGAAGGATGTTAAATATATTATTATGGAAGGAACACAGATACGTTTAAGGCCTGTGTTGATGACGGCTGCAGTAGCCTCACTTGGGTTTTTACCAATGGCACTCAGCAAAAGCGCAGGTGCTGAAGTGCAACGGCCATTGGCTACTGTAGTGATCGGAGGCCTGATCACCGCAACATTTTTGACATTGGTGGTATTGCCTGTCTTATATCAATGGCTGGAACGTAAACGGAAAAGAAGATCTCCTGCAGCGCCTGCAGCATTGGTCTTATTCCTTGTTTGCTCCCAGTATGCCAATGCGCAGGAACGCATGCCGCTGCAGCAAATGCTTGAGCAGGCGCATACGAACAACCTGGGCATACAGGCTGCAAGAAAGGAGTCTGTTTACTGGAAGCAATTGCAAACAGGGAAATTTGATCCTTCCAAAACACAGGTGGGTGGCGAATACGGCGGGCTTAACAGTGTAAAAAGCGATACCCGTTTTTTCATCAATCAATCGTTTAGCCTGCCTGTCGTTTATCAAAGACAACAGGCATTATACAATATGCAGGAGCTTGCACAGCAGCAACTTGCTGATTGGAAGCAGGCTGAGCTCGACAGGGAGATCAAAAAAGTGTTTTATCAACTGGCCGACTGGCAGGAGAGAAGAAAATTGCTGCAAAGGCTGGATTCTGTTTACAGCCGCTTCCAGCAATCAGCAGCACTTCGTTTGAAATCGGGTGAATCGAATATCCTGGAGAAAACAACGGCTGATGCGCAACTGCAACAACTAAACCTGCAACGCCAGCAACTGGAAACAGATATACTGATCCTGCAGCAGCGCTTGCAATGGCTGATGAATACAGACAGCTTATTGTTGCCTGCTTATTCTTCTTTGAAGATGACGCCGGTAGTGTTGTTCGACTCGGCTGCTATTGCTGCACATCCGCAAGTGAAGTATGCCCGTTCTGAGATCAATACGGCTGCAGCTCAAACTGCTGCTGAAAAAGCAAAGCTTTCACCTGATATTACACTTGGCTATGCCAATCAATCCATCATCGGGTATCAGAGTACTGATGGGGTGAACCAGCAGTATTATGGTGCAGGCAGAAGATTCCATATTGTGAACTTATCGCTTGGCATTCCTATTTTTAATTCTGCTGCTAAAGCAAGAATACGTGCCAGCAGGGTAAAGGAAGATATAGCAAGGATCAATACGGCTTCAGTGGAGCAGGTGATCCAGAATAACCTCCTGCAATTGCAACAGGAATACAAGAAGCAGGACCTGGCTTTGCAATATTATGAACAAACAGGATTGCAACAGGCAGAGTTGATCATCAACACTTCGAGACTGAGTTTTCAAAATGGTGAAATAAGCTACCTGGAATGGACAGCGCTTATGAATAATGCTGTATCTATTCAATTGAATTACCTTGATGCCGTCAGGCAATACAATCAAACGATTATTGAACTGGAGTACTTAACCGGAAAATAAAATTTATGCGTTATATAATTATCCTGATCATACTGGGCATGACAAGCGCCTGCAATTCTGAAAAGAAACCGGAAGAGAAGGCGGCTGCACTACCCGAAAATACCGTGGCGCTTACACCGGAACAGATTGCCAATGCTGGCATTGAAACCGGCCCGGTACAAAAAAGACCTCTCAACAGTGAATTAAAAGTAAACGGGCTGGTGGATGTGCCGCCGCAAAATATTGTATCTGTCAGCTTTCCCCTGGGTGGTTACTTAAAGAACACAAAGCTTCTGCCGGGTGCACATGTGAACAGGGGAGAGGTGATAGCTATCATGGAAGACCCCGCATTGATCGAATTGCAACAGGATTACCTGGTAGCTAAGGCAAAACTTCAATACAGCGAAAAAGAATTTGAAAGGCAGAAAATGCTGAATGAAAATAAAGTGAATGCCGATAAGATATATCAACAGGCGCAAGCGGATTTTACAGCGCAGAAAGTGCTGGTGAAAGGATATGATGAGAAACTCAGGCTGATCGGTATCAATCCCGCCAACCTTAACGAACAGAATATCTCCCGCAGTGTGCCGGTATATTCTCCTATCAATGGCTTTGTTTCAAAAGTGAATGTCAATATCGGGAAATATGTGAACCCTTCTGATGTTCTGTTTGAACTGATCAACCCCGATGACATACATGCAGCACTCACTGTGTTTGAGAAAGACCTGGGCAAGATCAAACCCAAACAAAAGGTAATGGTCACTTTTGTGGATGATCCGGCAACTGAATATGAATGTGAAGTGCTGCTGGTTACTAAAAATGTGGATGATAACAGGAGCGCACTGGTACATTGTCATTTTGAAAAACAACCTAAGCAACTTTTACCGGGAATGTTCCTGAATGCCAGTATCAGGGTGAATGAAGCAGAAGTAACGGCCGTTCCTGAAGAAGCAGTAGTGCGCTATGGCGACGGGCAATTTGTACTGGAAGAAACAGGGAAAGGTGTATTTCAGTTGCAGGCAGTGGAAACAGGCATCAAAGATCATGGCTGGGTAGAGATTACCGGGAAAAACGAACTGGCAGGCAAAAAGATCATTGTGAAAAACCCTTACCCGGTGATGGCGAAGCTAAAAAACACTTCTGAAGAGTAGGTTTTTATGCTACGAAGCCTGTGGAAATAAACAAATTTTTTTTATCAAAACCACTCCTACATTTGCTGCCCTAATTTTGTGATATGGAGATCAAATACCTGCAGCATATATCTGCTACCCTTAACCTGGGCATTAAGCCCGTGATGAACATCCTGGAGCTGCATGATGGCGGTTCCACCATCCCTTTTATTGCCCGTTACCGTAAAGAAGCGACCGGTAACCTCGATGAAGTGGCGATAGCCAGTGTGATCGAACAGATCAAATATTTCAATGAACTGGAGAAGCGAAAAGAAACCGTCATCAAAACCATCGAAGATGCCGGGAAGATGACGCCGGAACTGAAGAAGCGTATAGAAGACACCGTGAACGCTACGGAACTGGAAGATATTTATCTGCCCTATAAACCCAAGCGCAAAACAAAAGCTTCAGTGGCAATCGAAAAAGGACTGGAGCCGCTGGCCAAATTGCTGTTTGACCAGGAAAGTATTAATGTGGAAGATGAAGCTGCCAAATACATCAATGAGCAGGTAAAAGATAAAGAAGAAGCTTTACAAGGCGCCAGGGATATCATGGCAGAGTGGGTTTCTGAAAACGAACAGGCGCGTAATATTGTCCGTAAACTGTTTACGGAAGATGCAGTGTTTTCTTCCCGTGTACTTACTTCCAAAAAAGAAGAAGCAGAAGCACAGAAATACCGTGACTACTTCGATTTCAAAGAGCCACTGGCTGATAGCCCTTCCCACCGCATCATGGCAATACGCCGTGGAGAAAAAGAAGGCTTCCTCATCATGAACATTGATGTGGATAAAGAAACAGCGAATGAGGCTCTGAAAAGAACTTTCCTGAAAACATCGGGGCCGGTTGCCCAGCAGGTAAGCCTGGCTATCGAAGATTCTTTCAACCGCTTGCTGAAGCCTTCCATTGAAACGGAATTCCGCATGAGCAGCAAGACCAAGGCTGATGAAGAAGCGATACGTGTATTCGCGGAAAACCTACGCCAACTGTTGCTGGCATCTCCGCTTGGGCATAAAAGAGTGCTGGCACTGGATCCGGGTTTCCGGACAGGCTGCAAACTGGTTTGTCTTGATGAGCATGGTAATCTCCTGTACAATACAACTATCTATCCGCATGCACCGCAGAATGACTGGCAGGGTGCAGTGCTTACCATAAAAGAACTGGTAGCCAAATATGATATACAGGCAATTGGTTATGGAAATGGTACAGCCAGCAAGGAAACAGAACAACTGGCTCGGGGAATTGACTTTGGAAAACAGGTTTCTGTATTCATGGTCAATGAAAGCGGTGCATCTATTTATTCTGCAAGCGAAGTGGCAAGGGAGGAATTTCCTGATCATGATGTAACAGTAAGAGGTGCCATCAGTATTGGCCGCCGTTTGCTGGACCCTTTGAGTGAACTGGTAAAGATCGATGCGAAAAGCATTGGTGTTGGACAATATCAACATGATGTGAACCAGAACCGTTTGAAAGACGCACTGGACCAGGTGGTGGAAAGCTGTGTGAACTTTGTGGGAGTGGACCTCAACACAGCAAGTAAACACCTGCTGATGTATGTGTCTGGCTTAAGCGCTACAGTAGCAAAAAATATTGTTGAATACAGAACAAAGAATGGCGGATTCAAAAACCGTGAAGAACTGAAGAAAGTGACGATGCTTGGGCCGAAAGCATTTGAGCAGTGCGCAGGCTTTCTTCGTGTACCGGGAGCCGCCAATCCCTTAGACAATTCAGCGGTTCACCCCGAGAGCTATCATGTAGTGGAAGCTATGGCAAAGAAGGCAGACAGCACTGTGCCTGAACTGATCGGCAATGCAAGTCTCCGCAAAGGGTTGAAAGCTTCAGAATTTGTGACAGAGACCATCGGGCAGTTCACTATTGAAGATATTTTGAAGGAGTTGGAAAAGCCTGGCCGTGATCCGCGTGCTGCTATAGAGGAGTTTCGTTTTGCAGAAGGCGTAAGTACCATGGAAGATCTGAAGCCAGGAATGAAAATTCCAGGTATTGTAACGAATATTACCAATTTCGGTGCATTTGTGGATATAGGCGTAAAGCAGGATGGGTTGGTTCATATCTCTCATCTCAGCAATCGCTATATCAGCGATCCGAATGAGGCGGTGAAACTGACACAGAAAGTAATGGTAACAGTGTTGGAAGTTGATCCCGCGCGCAAAAGGATCTCTTTATCCATGAAAGATGGAGCAGATCAGTCTTCTTCTTCGAGGGGGGGTGGTCGCCAGGAGAACAGGCCTTCTAAACCTGGAAATAAACCGGCAGCACCGGCAAATCCATTCCAGGCGAAGCTGGCGGAATTGAAAAAGAAGTTTGTGGATTAATAGAGAGATAGTGTATCGCCAGCCTGCGGTGGCGATACACTACTTTACCGGTAGTCTTCTCTTACCGGGCTGAATACGTCTATCAGTTTACAATCTGTTTTTGCTATAGCAGAATGAAGTGTATTGGAAGGGATAATATGGACCATTCCTGCTGTTAAGGAATAAGGTTTTCCTCCGATCATCATATCCAATTGCCCTTCTATGATATAAGTGATTTGCTCATGTGGATGCTTATGTTCTGCCAGTTGGCTTCCTGCTTCGATCTCTACCAATCCTAATGTCATTCTTTCTCCATGGGCATAATAACCTGTAAGGCCTGGTGCCAGTGGCTTTGGTTTAATATCTTTTATGAGAGACATAATCCTGTTTTATTTATTCGATTCAAAAAGGCAATAGCTTCCACCCACCCATTCTTTATCCTTATTATAACGTACGCCGATCATTTTGCCTTTACTTAAGCGGGCCAGGTTATTAGCAGGCACCGGCCTTGCAGTTCCATCTTTCCAGAAATAGAAAATTCGAATCTCTGCTTTAGCTGGCACATCGGGTGTCTGGATCACGTCGGCATATTTCACTTTGCGTTGCAATATCCAGTTCTCAGGATCCTTGATGCTTTCAACATCTTTGGCGGTCACATCTATCACCACTCCCTGGCCAGCAAAAGAGAACAGGGGTTTCAGCACATAGTTCTCCAGGTCAGCCGGTAGTTGTTTTATTTCATTCAGGAAAAAAGTAGCCGGCACATAAGGATGACGGATAAAGGGAAGTGTGAACTTGCTGATCCTGTAGAACCAGGATGGATGAGGGATCCATTCCACATCCAGTTCTTCAAAAAATATCTTTCCTTTTTCCTGCACTTCAGGTGATTGTTGCTGCAGGTCATCAAAGATCACGCGGTTGTATATTCTTTTAACGGCTATTTTTTTACCGTCTTTCAGGTAAAACAATTTTTTCCCTTCCCTGATCAGTTCAGTAACGCAAACAGGCTGAATGCCTAAATATTCTTCTGTGCAATAAAAATCAACGCGGGTTTTCTGCTGATGCGGGAATATTTCCAGCAGGATAACGTTTTCAGGAGAATGATCACCTACAATAATTTCTTTCAGCAACTGCAGATAGGTTTCCTTTGTGTGGCCTCCCAGGTAAGCGGAGAATCCTTCAGGAACAGGAAAATGGTTCCGGCATACATCATCCAGCAACACTTCATAGGCAAACAGGGTAGGGAAACCCTGCATTTCGATCAGTTGCGGCTCATACTCACCTTCATTGTTAATGCATATTCCAAAATCGAATGCGATGAACTGGGAATGATTTGTTTCCCCCGGCACATGCAAGGAAGGAGGAATAGCTTTATCAGTTATTTTTTTAAATGAAGGACCTGTAATAATGTCTACAATGCTTTCACAGGCATCCAGCATTTTTTCCTTAAAGCTGTTGGGAATAAAAACAGGAGTTTCTGCCACCCGGAATTCAATAGCGCCGGGATAGGCATTATGTAATTCTTTCAGGAACGCTTCGTATCTGTCGGTTGTGAACTTTTCGTTGAATTGCTTACGGATGCTTGGTATCATTGTATCACCTGCTTTTGTTTGAGGAAGATACTTAATCCGGCTGAAAGAAAATGCAACAGCTTATGCCATTTCAGGTATCCCGGAACCTACTCTTACCAGTTGACCTATAGCGTTGTTCAGAAAGTTCGGCAACACATGGGCATAGGTCCACCTGATCTTGTCCGGGTCATTCAACTGTTCCAGCATACTGGCCAGTTTTTCTTCCCCATGGTTTTCGATCACGGTCTTCTTCCTTTCTTCTGTTTGCAGGTGCAGGCTCATGCCTTGTGCATCCGCTTCAGGATGGAACTGGGTGCCGATCATGTATTCATTAAAGCGGATACCCATCACAGCCCTTTCATAAGGAACATGCGGCCTGCTTTTTTCAATACATAATATTTCACCGCCCATATCTTCCAAAAGGCCATGATTGGGTTGTATCACCTGGTAGTCGCGGCTGTCTACTGCATAAAAAGGATCGCGGAGCCCATCAAATACAGGCTCTTCATGCCCGGCAGGCAGCATATGAACAGGGAAAACACCAAAAGCTGTGGACCTTCTTTTGCAAACCAGTCCTGCATTAAAATAACGGCAGGCCAATTGAAAAGAATGGCAAATAAAGAAGATATGTTTCTTTTGAGAGTTGTCAGGATTGCTGTTCCAGCGCATGATCTCTTTTACCCATTTGCACCAGGCAATATCCCAGTCGTCAAACCGGCTGGAGAGCGGATCTCCGGGGCCACCACTTGAAATATAGATATCGTAAGAAGTATCGGGAACTTCGTTTTTCAGGCGCACATCAAACTCGGTGGATTGGACAATGAGATCGTTTTGTTCCGCCCAGTCTTTAATGATCTGGCGGATACAACGCATCCCCTGGTTGGCTTGTCCTTCATACAGGTCGAGAATGGCTATACGGACTGATCTGTTTTCATTCCAAATCATCCTGCAAATATACAAAATTAGCTGAGAGGGGGTAGATGGCAGTTGTCATCTCTTTTCGTACACCTTTTCCCCACCCAGATAGGTTTTGAGTACCTGGATCTGAAGCAGTTCCTGTTCGCCGGCTTTCATTATATCTCTATCGAGGATAATAAAATCGGCCAGTTTGCCTGCTTCCAGGCTGCCTTTTTCATTTTCTTCAAAATTGGAACGGGCTGCCCAGATGGTCATACCAAGGAGGGCTTCCTGGCGATTGAGTGCGTTTTCTGTCTGGAATCCTTTCTCCGGCCAGCCTTTGGCATCTTTACGCACTACGGCCGCATAAAATGTTTTAAAAGGAGAAATATCTTCTACAGGAAAATCAGTGCCGAGCGGAAGCCAGCCATTTTGCTGTAATAATTGTTTATATGCGTAAGCGCCTTTCACTCTTTCAGGTCCTAATCTTTTTTCCGCCCAGTACATATCTGAAGTGGCATGAGTGGGCTGCACAGAAGGAACGATGGAGGATGCCCCGAAGAGATCGAAATCAGCCGGGTTCACAACCTGCGCATGTTCAATTCGCCAGCGCCGGTCATTTTTGCCATGCAGGTATTTATTATAGATGTTCAGGATAGTGCGGTTGCCGCTATCGCCGATCGCGTGTGTACACATCTGGAAATCGCGCTGGGCGATCCAGTTGGCCACTGAATCGAAATGTGCAGGATTGCTTAACAGAAAACCATAATGTCCCGGTTTATCGCTGTAAGGCTGCAACAGGCAGGCTCCTCTTGATCCCAGCGCACCATCGCCATACACTTTAAAGCCTCTTACATGTAGGCGGCCTGTACGGATGATCCCTTTCTTTTCAAGATAATCGTAGTTATTCTTTTCATCGCTCAGCATTACATAAAGGCGCATTTTGAGATCGCCATTATCTTGCAATGCTTTGATCTGCTCTACAGTATTATAGTTCAAACCGCAATCATCGATCGTGGTAAGACCGACAGCAAAACAATTATGCTCTGCCTGCTGTAATGCGGATTTGAATTGCTGGCTGCTGGGGGCAGGCACCTTGGCCGACACAAGATCCACGGCATTGTCAACCAGTATGCCTGTCAGTTTCCCTTTATTTGTTTCTATTTCTCCGCCGGTCAGTTTATCGCCAGCTTTGACACCGGCAGCATCGAGTGCTTTCTGGTTGGCGATCGCAGCGTGACCGTCAATTCTTGTCAGCAACACTGGTTGATCAGGGAAAAGTTCATTCAGTTTTTCATTGCTTGGAAATTCTTTTACATCCCAATCGTTCTGATCCCATCCGCGCCCGATGATCCATTGATCTTTCGGTAAATCTTTGGCAAAATCGCTTACACGATGGAGTATGTCTTCCCAGCTTTCAGTACCGGTCAGGTCAACGGTCAGCAGGCCTGTTCCATAGCCTGTAAAATGGGCGTGTGCATCAATGAAACCAGGGTAGATGAATTTGCCCTGCGCGTCTGTTGTTTCGCTGGCCTTGTATTTTTTCTCCAGGTCTTCCTTGCTGCCTGTTGCCAGCACGATCCCGTCCTTTATCACCATTGCTTCAGCAGTGGAAAAAGAGGAATCCACGGTATAAATAGTGGCATTGAAAACAAGCAGATCGGCTTTCTGTTTGGCAGTGCAGGAAAACAGGGATAAAGCAAAGGCAATCGCCAGGAATTGTTTTTTCATCTCGTTTATTTTGAAAGAAAATAGGTTCTGCGTAAGGGCAGCGGATAGCAAGATAACTATTTAATGATTATCGTTTTCTTCTTCTTCGCCCTGGCGTTTGGCTGCTTCTCTGGCTTCCTCCAGCTTTCTTCTCTTTTCTATTTCCGCATTATTCCTTGCCGTATCCCAATACTGCTTTCCATAGCTTACAAAAATCTCGCTTCCGGGAAGGATGTCTACCCTGGCTTTAATATAAACGCGGCCATTCAGCTTCTTGAAAATACAATTGTTGTTTATCCCCGGCACCTGTTTTATTCCTTTTGCGTCGTTGGCATACCTGGCCAGGGCTTTGGGGGTAGGCCCGGCATCGATTACATGACGGCTGCTGAGATAATAGATATAATCGTTATCAATCTGATCCCTTACTGCTTCCCAGGTTGTAACTACGCCTTTGTATTCTATCACGAGGGAACCGCTTGGTATGAATACCCGGGTAAACAGGCCAAGCCCTGCGCCGGGTAATTGCGAGGTTTTGATCTCCAGGTATTGCGGTTTGATCGTCATGATCAGCAAATGTAGGAAGGATAGGCTTTGGTGCCTATCCATGCCGTCAATCAACCAATTCATGATTAGTGATCCAGATCATCTTGATAGCATGGTTATTTTAGCTTAAGTGAGAACGGAATGATTTGCTATGTGATAAAAAAAATAAAGGCAAGGCTTAGTTGGTCTTGAATAAAACCGACTTGTTAAAACAGAAAACTGCTAGTATGAATATTTCTGTATGTCAATGGCAAGCCTTACCAAACAACCTAAATCTCTATGCAATCTTTTTTCTTTATTCATTTGAAAAAGAAATTTGTACGTATCGATGTAAAGGATATTCGTTATGTGTTATCGATAGCTCATCATGTGAAGATCTGTACAGATCAGGGAATATTCATTCCGCATTTGAGCCTGAAACAACTGGAGACCATTCTTCCAGGGGAATCTTTCTCCCGGGTAAACAGGGGTACGCTTGTCGCGCTTGACCGGATCATTTCATTCGATAAAGATGAGGTTGTGTTAAAGGATGTAAGATTTTCTTTCAGCGATAAATACCGTAAAGAACTGGAAAGCAAAATTACCGTGATGCTGCACCAGGAAAGTAGTTCGACCAAAGACGCACAGGCTGCGAAAAAAGGGCGGACTGGCAATGTATAAAAGATGACTTGTTTCTCTGGAAGACAAGAAATGTGAATTATGGATAGTCATACACGTATAATATTTCGTTCCCACTTAGTGTGGTTCCCGGAGGGAGTGTCTACTCCCTCTCATTTAAAATTTTTCCCAAAGTAGCTACTGTACTGTTGAAAATAATTGATGACTGCATGAGCTTCCGGATCTGCCCATGCAGCCAATCAGGCAATCCATGCATTAACCTTCCACCTTTTATTCCATGAAAATAGCAACCCGCAAAATAGTTGTTCAATTAATTGCAGCCTCACTTATTTTTCTATTTGCTTATGCTTCACTAAGCAAGCTGTTTAATTTTAGAACATTCCGTTTTACATTAGGACAAATGCCGGTTATAGGACCTTATGCAGATCCAGTTACCATGCTGATCCCCGCTGTGAACCTGCTTGCTGTTTTGCTTCTGCTGATCCCGCGTACCAGGAAGGCTGGCTTGTTCTATTCGCTTTTTCTGCTGACAGGTTACACTGGCTATATCGGGTATGTATTGCTCAGTTTTCAGCAACTACCTTGTTCCTGCAATGGGATTGTACCCTGGTTGTCATGGCCTCAACATTTCTGGTTAAACCTGGTCATCATTGCGCTGGTTATTACCGGCCTTCTATTGTCTAAACGCTTTATTGCAATAAATCCATCTGCATTGGCCAATGCAGACAACAGGGAAAGCCGAAAACCTGTATAACAGAGTAGGCGTAATTAAACCAAACGATTCTATATGAAAAAGTATTTATTAGGTGTAACAGCGCTGTTGATGGCTGTTGGTTTGAGTGCATATACAGCACCACCCAAAAAAAAGCATGACCCTTTTGATCTTTACTGGTTTGTGGTAAAACCGGGTTACGGTATGCTCTCCGGGTTCAGTAATACAATGGTGGATTTTCATTCCGTATCTGATGTGGTACCCACCGGGGTTTGCATGGTTTGGCCATGGACTTATAAATGTGTGATCGGGTTTGAGCCTGCTGATGTTGATAAAGTTAATAACAAATTGTTGCCTGGTACGTATTACCCGGTGGCAATAGGTGAGAAGAGACCAACATACTGATCAAATATTGTCCGCCGATGGTCCGCCCGAGGCGGACAATACTTATAATTGGAGTTGCAAGCCTGCAACAACTGTTCTTGGTAAGGAATATGAATAAAAGCTTTGAATCTCCGGATCGCTTTGTTTAAATGAGGTGAGTGTAAAAATGTTTTGCATTTGAAGATAAATTTTAAGCTGCCGCAACCCCGTTCTTTTTAAATCATCTTTTTTGAATGAATAAGAAAAGAAGAGGTTTCTAAAACGGATATAGGAAGCATTACTGTAGGATGCGCCGGATAAGGTGAAAAGGTATGCAGTAAGTGCTGCCGGAGAATTTTCGAGAACCGTTAATCTTTGCATATCCGATAGGTGTCCCGGATATTGCCAGTGGTCAGGCATTTCCCTGGGTTGATTTCTTGCCAAACCTGCCGGGTAATGATTTATCTGCCTAAGGTAATTGGCCCCTTGCTGTTCTCTGAACTCAATAAACAATCCGAAATCGAATCTCTTATGAGAAACCATATTTTGAAAGCCTCCATAAAGCCGGGGATATGTATCCATTAATGTAAAAGAGCTTAAGTCGAAAGAATATAGTCCTGACGATCCATTCACTCCTACAAATTTTATCAGTTGCAATATGCCCAACGGCTGGCCTGGTATATACCGTCCCGAGTATAAACTACTTTCAATGCCAGGAAAAGATCTTAATTTGTTTTGGGGTACAGATAAATTCAGGGCCGTACTCCATCTTGTGTTTTTTGAATGAAGTGCAGTCGCTTCAATCATTATTTCCCAACCCTTATTTAGAACAATAGCCGGGAAATTAGCAATATATCTTGCAGTGTCTGCCTGTGATAATGATAAATGACTTATCAGTTGGTCTGATGACCGATGCTGGTATTTTGAGACACCGACATATACCCGGTCTTTTAAAAATCCCAGGTCAAGCCCGGCTTCTGATTTGTGGGTAGTTGACCAGCTAAAACCAGCATCTGCTATCGATCCGTTGGTTAAGCCCTGATTACTGAAATAGCTGGGTAGGAAATGCCATGCATTCAGATAATGATAATAGCCGATATTGTCATTGCCTGAACTTCCGTAAGATAAACGGAACTTACCGAAGCTGATCCAGGGCAGCCAACGCCCGATGAATTTTTCATCAGAAAAAACCCATCCTGCTGCAACGGAAGAGAAATTTCCCAGTCGCTTATCCGGGCTGAACCTGCTCGACCCTTCTCTTCGTGCTGTGAGATTAAGGAGGTATTTTCCTGCATGTTGCAGGTTAAATCTTCCGAAGAAGCTTCTGTAATGATAGTTGCTGGATATTGCCCGGCTTCCGATAAGTTCTGTTGGGTTAAGCAAAGACTTGCTGCTCTTAAAGTTCAGCTTGTTTTGCTGTATCGTTGCGCCGGCAAGCACGGTAAAACCAGTGCGCCCCAACGGTTTTTTATATTCCCATTGAGGCTCTATTAATTTTGTTTGATAATCTTCTTTTCCCAAATTAGAATAACCACTTTCTCCTCTGGCAGGATGAAAGGAGGAAGCGGGAAATAAAGCTGTCTCATTTGTTTTGTAACTACTATATCCTGCATTCAGGAGAAATTTTAAACCGGTAACAATTTCATAGTGTAGATTGAAATGGGAGATGAGGTTATATATTTTGATGATATAAGGTTGCTTTAATAATCCTGCTGGATTATCTATCAGGTCAACCTCTTTATACTTCCAGTTTATCTGCCTCTCTTCATCCAGCAGAGCTGGATAATCAGGCGGAAGGTCAGCCACCTGCAGCAGTGCTGGTGAACTGACCGAACGATTATCTCCCAGTGTATAATAAAATGAACCTTCCATTGTCAGCCGCTGATCAATGGACCGGTATTTCAGGGAATTGTTCAGTGAGATCTGTTTGTTGTAGAAATCTCCTTTCAATAAGGAGGATTCATTCCTGTAGCCAATGCCGGAAACAAAACTTAGGCGATTGCTCCCTCCCGACAACCTGGAATAGACCCTTGTAACAGGCGCTGAAGCATGGAAAAAATATTTATTCCAGTTGGTATACCCTGTGCTGTCAAACACCAGCAAGTCAGGTGCATAGTTGATCTCGCCAGGAATGGAACCCGGTAGAAGGCTGTCTGCTGCGAATGCTGCTCTTCTTAAATCAAGGTATTCCTTTGTATTCAGCATCGAAGGGCGATAAGTTGAAATATTCAGTCCTGTACTTATATCCATAGATAAAGCTGGCTTTCCTGGTTTTGGTTGCCTGGTAGTGATCAGGATGATCCCGTTCGCTGCCCTTGATCCATAAATTGCAGTCATGTCTCCATCTTTCAATACTTCCACGCTTTCGATATCTGCCGGGTCAATGCTGCTGAATGGACTTATTCCTCCATGAGGGTTCTGATAGATCTCCAGGTTGCCGGGGGATGCCAGTGAGCTGAATTGATTGACATTATTATTCTGTGGCGCAAAAGGCACTCCATTAATAATGATCAATGGATTGTCTTTTGGTGCAATCCCATTATTGATAAGCGGATTTGGGTTGACGGAATTTTGTCCTCTTATCTGCGCCATGAATGATGCGCCCGGCGCTCCGCTTGTAGCAGTGATCAATAATCCCGGCACACGGCCCTGGAGTGCCTGAAGCAAATTGGCCGCCGGTTGATTTTCCAGTTCACTGCTTCTGATCCTGGTAATATTTCCGGTGGTAAGCCTTCTGGTTGTGTAGCCATAAGCTATTATGATGGTTTCATCCAGTTCCTTTACTTCTTCATCAATACTTATTTCAAGATATTGCCTCTCATTGATGGCAAACAGGGCCGGTCTGATTTCTGCTCCGCTGATCTGAATCACAGCATTAGGAGAACGGTAGGATATGGAGAAACCACCATATTGATCAGTTGTTGTAGTAAAAGGTTCATTTCTTACCTGCACAGTTGCCCCGGCTATTGCCTGGCCTGAAGTATTGTCTACCCGTCCCCTGACAACACGTAATGTATGGCGATCGGTATCTTTCTTTATAAAAAGGATGATGAAATGATCATCTATAGTATAACCAAGAGGCGATCCGTTCAATTGTTCATTCAGCACCTCAAATATGTCTTTATTAGCCACGTTAATGCTGACCGGTGGTAAAAGCTGCAACTGCTTTTTTGTATAAATAAACGAATAACCTGTTTGCTGCTCAATCTGTTTTAATAATTGTCTGAAAGGGGCGTCTGTTAGATAAATCCTGACCTGTTGCGCACACGCACAATGGCTTGCCAGCCATGCTGTGAATAGCAGGATAAGCAGTTTCATTCCCGTGAATTTTCAGTTGTCCTTAGTGTGTATACTGGCAAAGCACCAGCCGTTCCATTGTCAAGTTAATAAAAAAGGAATAAGCAGAGCCTGCAAAGGCATTAAACCAGTAGTTGTTTTTGTTTCAGGGCCTCCATTATCTTTTCCTGGAAAACCATTTTAGTATCTTCAAAGCCATGGGCCGAAGTCCAGGCCTGTATAGAGAGTGTGTATTTATCTGCTTCCAACTCATGAAAAACTGGGTAAAAAATTATGCCATATTCAAGGAGGATATTTATCCGTATTTCCTGAATTTTTTGTTTGATAGCGCAGATATTTGCAGCATGTCGTCTTTTCTTCACATTGCATTCCACCCGATTTACTCGCACCCGTTACCAGAAGGACATCGTTTTCCGATGCTTAAATATGAATTGATACCTGAACAACTCTTGCATGAAGGCACGATCCAGCCTGCAAACCTGGTAGCGCCATTGCCATGCAATGACGAGGTGGTGATGTGGACACATACAGCAGAATATGTCCGTAAACTGAAAGACCAGACCCTGACGGCAAAAGAACAACGGCATATCGGCTTTCCGCAATCTCCGCGGCTGACTGAACGGGAGTGGGTGATCGCACAGGGGACTATTGACTGCTGTTTCGCTGCCATGAGATCGGGTGTCGCACTCAACGTGGCGGGAGGAACGCACCATGCTTTTGCTGACCATGGAGAAGGTTTTTGCCTGCTTAATGATTTTGCTGTAGCAGCTAATTATCTTTTAAAGAAACAACTGGCTAACAGGATACTTATTATCGATCTCGATGTTCACCAGGGAAATGGCACGGCAACCATTTTTCAACACGAGCCACGGGTATTTACTTTCAGCATGCATGGGGCGCACAACTATCCATTTCATAAAGAAAAAAGTGATATGGATATCGCTTTGCCTGATGGTATCACTGACAGGCAGTATCTCGATATACTGGCAAGTTCCCTGCCGCAACTGGTACATGAGTTCAAGCCCGATTTTGCCTTTTATCTTTCCGGGGTGGATGTGCTGGCTACTGACAAATTCGGAAAATTAAAGATGAGCCTGGAGGGCTGCAGTGAACGGGATAGATTAGTATTTGCCGAACTGCAGGCTGCAGGCATCCCTTGCACTGTTGCAATGGGAGGAGGGTATTCGCAGGATATAAGGATCATTACAGAAGCTCATTGCAATACATTCCGATTGGCAAAGAAACTATATGAACTTGATTAATGAAGGGTTGGGTAGGGAAGGTGTTAGTCGAGCGAGAACTTTTTACGCAGCGTTCCCGGAGAGAAATCATAATGTTTTTTGAACATGGTTATAAAATTGCTGGTCTTTTCATAGCCAAGCATATAGGCTACTTCTTTTACACTGATCGGTTGCTGATCAAGCAACTGCCTGGCAAGTTGCATTTTCTTTCTCAGGTAAAATTCATAGATACTGACGCCATACACTTTTTTAAAGTTCCGCTTTAGGGTTGACTCGCTCAATGCAACCTGTTTGGCTATTTCTTTAATAGAAGGAAGATTCTTGTCAAGGTATTCGTCGAGTATTTTTTCTACTGCAAGCATTTTTGCATGCAATTGTATGTTGCTTTCTTTATTGTCATGCGATTGGGTGGTTTGCAAACGCCTGAATATATCATGCAGGATAGAAAGTGTTTTGGTCCTTGCATAAAAGGGATCTGCACGCTCCCTGCTCATAAGGTCCTGCATGTCTCCAAGGCTATGGTGCATAGTGAATGAAGCTTCTTCGGTGAACAGCAACGGTTTTTTGTCATAAAAAAGATCATGTGCCTGGAATAAAAGATCGGGATCCGCATCTCTGAATTCACGGAACACCCATTCTGCAGATATATTAATGATAAGTGCTTTGATCCTGTGGCCCGGCAGGAAAGTATAAAAAAGGGAATGCTCTCCGGCCATAAATATCATATCGGGAAGAACAACTCCTTCTTTTTTCCTTATCTGGAAATGTTTAGGGCTTAAGGATGCTATAATGGTAAAGAATCTTCCCGTTGCCGGACGCAAAGGAAGCTTTTTGTATTGCCTTACCCCATTCACCTGGAGGTCCATGGCTATTACGTGTAAGCCGTTATTGGTGTCTGTAAGTTTAATGATTCCGCTTCCTTCGTTCATTGGCAAGCTGATCGTATTATTGACTGGATCGGTGTTAAAAATGCGTGCAAGCTCTTTAAAGGAAATTGCTGCATCAGGTTGTGTGGAAGCTCCACGCAACTTTTGAAAGGCGGTTAGCAATTTATGCACAGGAGAAGATTTAATAATATTTGGGTCCTAACTACAATACCAAAGTAGTATCAAGTTAAGAGTTTATCAATAGGTGTTTTGTCTTACGATATAACCATTAACCACAATTGGACTCATCCGGGCATTGATTGAACTGATAGAGGCATAAAAGGATGAAACAGAAAAATACTTTTATGATACAATACATGTCTATCCAATCAACTTCATTATTTAATCAGCGAGATTAAATTCCTGTCACTAGGAAAACCAGTCTTTTTTTACCATCCAATATTTTGATTAGAGAAAGCAATGGGAATATCATCCGGGTTGCCAGCACCCTTATGTTTACCCTTGTGTGCTTTCATCTTTTCCGAAAGGCCATCATTTTAACCTTAAATCCTGGAATATGAAAGCAAAGTTCTACACGGCAACACTAGCCTTTTTATTAAGCTTATTACAAGCCACAGCCCAGCAAATTTCCCCCAAACCTCCTTTACGACCGGAAAGCGCCACAGATGGATGGTATTCCAACGCCGCAGCCTGGATCAAAGACTTCGAGTATGATTTCCGTTCATCGGACAATCGTACTTTTCATGTAGTCAATCCGGCCAACCGTGCAGCATTCCTTGTTCAGCCCAATGGTTACACAGCCCGTTCCATGAAGCTGAAAGCGGATGATGCTGACTGGAATGTTGTGTTTACGTTGAAATCAGTGGGACGGAACGAAGCTCCGTTTAAATTTACTATCCCTAGGAAAACTGAGAAAAGCAATAGCACATTAGTACAACACTTCGGTTTTGCCGATGTGGAGTACAAGAATGACGTGAATGGCTTACGGCAGAATTTCATTATCCATGAAAATCCGGGAGGGGAGGGGCACTTGAAAATAAAAATGTCCCTCCAATCCCGTTTGAAAGCAAAACTTGTAAATGGTCAACAGTTGGTGTACGAAAGCGAGTCTGGTGAAAACCGTACAAAACTGACCTACGACGATCTCAAGGTATGGGACGCCAGGCACCAGGTTTTGCCTGCATATATGGAACTGGATGAAAAAGGTCAGCAACTTTCACTGGTTGTAGACGACAGGAATGCGGTTTATCCTGTAACAGTAGACCCGCTCAACAAAACTCCTGAGTGGACAACTTCTGCTGACGGTGTTTTACCGGCTTTGCTGAACTCGCTTCAATTGCAGGTACAAAGCTTATATGGTTATACCGTTGCAGGTATCGGAGATATTAATAGTGATGGCTATGATGATGTAGCCGTAGGCGCACCGGGGATGGCTGATGTGGTGTCAGGTACAGGTGGCCTTCTGGGAGTAGGAGCCGTATTCATTTATCATGGTTCCAGCACTGGTTTGTCTGCTACCCCTGATCACGTATTGCAACCCAGCGTAGGGATTGGCGGTGGTTTATTCGGGATCAGTATATCAGCAGGTGATGTAACCGGTGATAATGTACCCGATATTGTGGTGGGTGCTCCATTGGAAACCATAACACTTAATTTCAGTGGACCAAATATCAGCGGACAGGTAGGCCGGGTTTATCTTTATAATGGTGCCACTCTTGCGAGTGCCTTCCCTGGTTATACGCTTAGCCTGAGTTTATCTACTGCGGAACTGACTTCCACAACTATCACACTTAATGCGCTGTTAGGTTTTTCTGTAGCCGTAACAGGTGATATGAATGGTGATGGTAAAGGCGAGATCATTGCGGGTGCTCCTACTTATGCAAGAGTTTCAGGGCTCAGCAGTATAAAGACCGGTGGGGCTTTCGTATATCTTAGTAACCCTGCCAATACATTTACAACGATCCGTTCACTGGATCCTCCCACAGGTAGTTTGCTTGGATTGGGCGCCACAGTGCAGAGCCTTGTGGAAGCGTTGCCGCTTGGAAACACCCTGTGGCTGGTAGCAGGTCCCTTACTTACTCCTGTATTGAACGGACAGATCGATGGACTTTTATTCGGATATAGCGTTGATGGAATCGGTAATTATACAAATGATGGGATCAGTGATGTAGTGGTAAGTGCTCCTGCAGGAGTTAACCTGGGCACACTTACCAGCGGCCTTAGTCTGGCTTCCGTTGTGTCCAATCTTCTTTCAGGCCAGGTGCTGGGGGGCTCTGCTTATGTCTTTGCTGGTAACGGTGCTGCCACAGGAGTAAGTACATCGCCTGCTGCAAGATTGCAGGCTAATCCCTCCGGCCTTTTAAGCAATGCAGCCAATCTTTTTGGTTATTCAGTACGCGGCGTGGAAGATGTAGCCGGTGCAAAGAATGGCAATATTCTGATCGGCGCGCCCTTATCAAGTGTACTAAGCAATGTAGTAGGAGGCCTGCAATTAAAAGCAGGTACGTTGAGTGTGTTTGCAAAACAAACCGGTGCGACAAGCCCAAGCACTCCCATTGGCGCTATTCAAACATTAAATTCACCGCGCTCAGGTTCATTGCTCACCCTATTGCAGGGATCAGGGCAGATTCTCGATCTGTCCGCGATGTATGCTGCGAGCATCGACAACACAATGGACGTGGATTGTGATGGTTTTGCTGATATTATTGTGGGTGAGCCTTTATCTACCAACGTCCCCCTGATAGGAGCCAATGTAACAGGTGGCGCTGCCTATATTTACCGGGGCCAGGCGGGTGGAACTTATGTGCCAACTCCTGCATGGTCCGTGACTCCCACCGTTTCACCCTTACTTGGAGTAAACGCTACTTCCCTGGTTGGTTACAGCGTAGCAGGTGCAGGCCGGACAAATGGTGCTACACAACTTATCCGTTCTATTGTAGGTGGTCCTGCCAATACACTTGATTTTGGTGTTGGCGTACTGAACCTTGGTAATACAGTTGGTACCTTACTTGGCTTTACAACCGATAATAATGGTATCGGAAAAACATACACGTTCAACAGTGGTCTTTGCGGAGGTACATTGCCTGTTACTCTCCTTAATTTCAAAGGTGAAAAAGCAGACAGCAAAGTGAAACTTGAATGGACGACAACAGATGAGATAGGTCTGAACAGGTATGAACTGGAACGCAGCACGGATGGCATTAACTTCTCTGTTATTGCAGTAGTGTTTACCAGAGGTGAGCAGAAAAATATCTATACCTATGTTGATGAAAGGCCTGCTTATGGCAATAACTATTATCGCCTGCGTATGGTAGATGATAATACAAGGTTCACTTATTCCAATACGGCGCTGGTGCAATTTGGTGAAAAACTGTCTGGTCTGATAACAGCAGCACCAAACCCTGCACGCCAGCAGATCAATATCCGGTTAACGGGATATGAAAAAGGCAATTATATCCTGCGGCTTTACAACACGGCTGGTGTATTGCTGGAGATGAGAAAAGTTAATCTTCTCGAACATCAGCAAACTGAAGTATTGAACCGGAAGGGTGATTTGCAGCCCGGCATATATATGGCAACACTTCATGATGAGAATAATAACAAAGTGGGAACGGTTCGGCTGATCTTTAACCGGTAATGATAATGTGAGTATCGAAAAAAAGGGGGCGCTTTTTAGCGCCCCTTTTTTCTTTGTATATAGTCATAAAAAAAGGGCTGGATAGACATCCTGCCCCGTTTAAAATCCAATATCCTATGAAAAACCAGTGCAAGAATACAACGGCGTTTTGATTCCAGCAATACTATTTGAACAGATAGTGGATAAAATGAAGTGAAAAGGTTAAAAAACGGTATGAACCGGAGTTTTTTAACTGTTACATGTAAACGTTCCCCCTCCCGGGAAACTTCTTTTTCATGGCAGCTATTACTGATCAGTGAAAAAAGAAAGCAGCCGGGGCCGTAACAGATTTAACCCTCTTGCTTTTTGCGCTCTGACTGTATACGGCGATATGGCCAGTTCTTTCGCCACTTCTGCAGTTTTTTTGCCTTGTACGTATAGCAACTGGAATACCTGCCGGCAGCGGGGAGGTAGTTCCCTGATGGCTTTATGCAGTAAGCAGAGTGTTTCAGTCCTGACCATGCAACTGTGATGATCAGGTTCCTGGATAGCCGGTAATTGATCAGGTAAAGAAACGGCCCTGTTTTTTTGTTGCCACTGTTGCCAGCGGAAAGCATCCCTTTTGGCAATGGTGAACAGGTAGGCCCTGATCGCATTGACCGAGCTGAGTTGCTGCCTGTGATACCATGTTTTGACAAATGCTTCAGAAGCTATTTCTTCTGAAACAGCTTTGTGCTGTATCAATGAATCAATGTAAGCGCATAAAGAGGTGTACCAGGTGGTAAAAAGGATTTTTATTCCTTCCATGTCCCCTCGCTGAAAAGCTGACGCATAACTTTCTAGGTTCCTGCCTGTGAAATCAGTTTTCATGGTGATGATCTTAATTGTGAATAATAAGACAGGAGAAAAATGAAAGAAGCGTAGGGCTCAGCAGCAATTCCGTAATAAGATTCTTCAGCCTGCCGGGGACCTGGAAGTTTGACTGCTTTAATATATCACGATAACCCCGGGCAAAAGTAATTGTTTTCGATTTGATATTTGATCGAATACCGATTATTTTTTTTCAGCAATACCGGCTATGTTTTTATTCCAGGCGAAAGCGAATCGGTATAATTCTAATTGACTGATATAGTATATTTTGGCTATAATATATAATTATAGCTATTTTTGGCTATAATTACTAAAAATAGCTTAATTTAGCTATAAATTATTTAGGATGCTGAATGCTGTTATAACCGGGGATTTTGTCCGTTCCACTCTTTTGCAAAAAAAAGAGGAGAGCAGGTTGTACAAGGACGTCGCAAAGATAGCGGAAGCCTATCCTTATTCAGTATACAGGGGAGACAGTTTCCAGGTATATATAAAAGATGCTTCAGCATCGCTTCGGGTCGCTTTCTTAATACGCTGCGCTGCGCGGAAAATAGAACAACCTGGCGTCAGCTTTGATATCCGTCAAAGCATAGGCATTGCTGTTCAAACTTCGCCGGTCCGTCAGCTATCTTCGGCTAAAGGTATTCCCTTCATATTGTCGGGCCGTGCTTTTGATACCATGGAAAGCAAAAATAACCTGCTTGTTATTACAACCGAACACGACCTGTTCAACAACATATTTGAAATGTTGTCTGCATTTGCAGATGATGTATTCGAATCCATGACACCCAAGCAGGCATTGGTCGTGTTTGAGCTATTGTCGGGCCATACACAACAACAGGCAGCGAAAAAGCTAAAGAAAACCCAGCCTACCATCAACCGGCAGGCACAGGCTGCAAAATGGCACCGGCTGCAAGAGCTTTTAAGTAAATTTGATTACTTCATTAAACAATTAGCTTTATGAATCCCGCACTTACCTGGCTGATCAAACTGGTGCTTTCACATTTACTGGCTGATTTCGTGCTGCAACCCAAAAGCTGGGTAATGCAAAGGCGGCAACAACATTTCGCTGCTCCTTCGCTTTATCTGCACGGCACAATAGCCGGCATTCTGGCATGGATCTTTATGGGGCTGCAATACTGGTATTTTGCACTGGCTATTTCGATTACACATATTCTTATAGATGGGTGGAAATCATACCGGCCCGCTGTATTCATTTATTTCCTGGTCGACCAGGTGCTTCATCTGCTGGTTATCCTTGCCTGCTTCTGTTTCGCATTCTATGAATGGCCTGATATCACCGCTTTCCTGGCTGGTGTCCGTGATAATTATTCTTTCTGGGTAATTGCAACGGCTTTTCTGTTTCTTAGTTTTCCTTCAGGAATTGCTATTGACCAGATGACCAGGAAATGGCGGGAAGAGCTGCCCGATGCCGCTGGCCTGGCCAATGCAGGCAAATGGATCGGTATACTGGAACGCACTTTGATCCTGATATTCCTGCTGCAAAACCAATATGCTGCCATCGGGCTTTTAATAACTGCAAAAGGATTGCTGCGATTCAGTGAAAAGGAGAAGCAGGAACAGAAAACAGAATATGTACTGATCGGTTCATTGATCAGTGTTTGCTTCTCCATTGTCACCGGGATAGCTGTAAATTATTTTCTGCAATTAAACCAGGGATGATAAGATTATTCTGTCCGGATACTCTTCACCGGGTTGGTCAAAGCTGCTTTCACTGTCTGGTAGCTTACTGTGGCAATAGCGATGAATATCACCAGCAATGCGGCAAATACAAACACCCACCAACTGATAGATGTGCGGTAAGAGAAACCCTGCAGCCATTGGTGCATACTCCACCATGCGACCGGCGAGGCAATGAGTATGGATAGTAGTACGGGCGGTAAGAAATCTTTCGACAATAACGTGGTGATCCTGCTCACGGAAGCTCCAAGTACTTTGCGTACGCCTATTTCTTTTATACGGCTTTCGGCCATACAGGCTGCCAGGGCAAACAAACCCAGGCAGGAAATGGAAATGGTAAGTCCGGCGAAAAGTGCTGCCAGCGTAGCTAATTTTTTTTCGTAGCGGAATTTGAGCGCATAGGTATCATCAGCAAAAAAACACTCAAAAGGATATTCGGGATTATATTTTTTAAACACGCCGGCGATCGTGGCAAGATTGTCTTCCCTCTCATTTTCCCGGTTAAGCCTGAACGAAATGGCGCCGAAATGTTTAGTATCTCCCCGGAAAGCAGCCGGCATAAAAGCCTGGTAAGGTCTGTTTGGAATAAAATTATTAACAACCCCTACCACTTGAAGATCGCGGTCATATTCCTTGATGTGCTGGCCAATAGGATTTGTAAAGCCCATCAGTTTCACAGCAGCCTGGTTGAGTAGCACTGCCGAGGAATCGGAAGGGTAGGTGTATACATCGATATCACGGCCTTGCAATAATTTCAGGCCAACCGTTGACGCATAATCTTTATCTGCAGTATAATTGATTATTATCGAACGTTTGCCTGAGGGCTGCCCTTCCCATTGGTAGGCATCCGATACACCCCATATATCCGTAATTGGGCAATTTGACCTGGCGATGCTGATGATGGCCCCGCTTTTGATCAGGTCTTCCCTTATCTGCGGATAATTCTTTTCCATTTCTCCCTTTACATACATATAGGCAAGACCAGCTCCGTTATAACCGGGGTCTCTTTGTTGTGTATGCCTGATCTGCCGATAAATAACGATGGTGCAAATGATCAGTATGATAGCAAAGGAAAATTGAAGAGTGACCAGTAATTTCCGGGGAGTGACAAAGATCTTTATCCTTTTGAAATTGCTTTTCAGTACGCGCACCGGTTCATAAGAAGACAGGTAAAAAGCCGGGTAGATACCGGCAAGTACTCCGGTGCACAGGATAAATCCTATTGCCGTAAGCCAGAAAGTAATACTGCTATAAGGGATTGAAAGTTTCGCGTTGATGAGATGATTGAATCCGATCAGTGTGGGCTGAAGCAGCCCCAATGCGATAATCCCGGCCAGGAAAGCGATCAGGATGGACTCTCCAAGAAATTGTGTGATGAGTGAACCTCTGCCGGCGCCCACCACCTTCCGGATGCCCACTTCACGTGCCCTTTTCTGGCTCCTGGCCGTGCTCATATTCACATAATTGATACAGGCGATCAGTAATATAAAGCCGGCAATGATGCTGAAGAGATGTACCATTTCAATATTTCCGCCTGAACTTACCCCATTCTCAAAATTGGAGTAAAGATGCCATTTGGTCATTGGGTGCACAAACAACTCATTATCCAACCCGGAATGCTTCCGGATGATATTGGCAAAAAGCTTGTTGGCTGTTTGTTCTGTGACACCAGGCTTTAGCAGTGCAAAGGTTTGTACATTGTTGGCATGCCAAAGCGTGTCTTCCCAACCCACCTTTTTCATATAGCTCCAGGGCAGGAGATAATTGAAATTAAAGTCTGTGTTGGAAGGAAGGTCCTTAACTATACCGGTGACAGTAAAATAATCGCTGCTGTCTATCCGGAGGGTATGTCCCATTACATCTGTGTTGCCAAACAGGTCCTTTGCCATTTTTTCCGTAAGAACAATGGAATATTCATTGCTTAGGGCGGTTTTGGGATCTCCTTTCAGCAGCGGAAAATCGAATATGTTGAAAAAATCAGGATCGGTAAAAAAACCTGGTACCTGCAATTGCTGGCTGCCTGCATGCAACACAAATACGCTTACCCAATTGATGCGTGCGGCGGTTTCTACCTGGGGATAATCGTTTTTCAGGGTTGCCATCAATGGCTTGGGAGTTGTTTCCCAAACTCCCACTTTGCCGTCGAATGAGCCCCGGCTCAATACCTGGTAAACCCGGTCTTTTTTTGAATGGAACTGGTCAACGCTCAATTCGTGGAATATCCAGAGCAGGATCACCACTGCACTTACCATTCCCAGGGCCAGTCCTGTAATATTGATGATCGAAAAACTTCTGTTACGCACCAGGTTGCGCCAGGCAACTGCTGCATAATTATGAAGGATTCCTTTATTGAAAGACCGGAGCCCGGGCATTACGCGTGGCTTTGTTTCGGGTGCTTTCGCCTTGACCACTGGTTTGAAGGCCCTGAGAGGAGTGTTTTCCGGTTCTTCCGCCTGCATGATGATACGGTTGAATGCCTCATCATTTTCGGTTGACCGTATAGGAGGACTGCTGTTCCAGAATTCTGTCAGCAGTTGCAATTGTATATCCATAGACGGATCGTCCCTGATCAGGTCGGCCAACTCCTGCAATTCTTCCTCAGATGCTTCGTTGGCCATTTTCCGTGCATATAGCTGCCATATACGATCCTGCTTGTCCATTAAGGCGCTTACTCAGGTTAACAAAAAATAAATTTAGAATAAAGATGATTTATATAGGACGACAAGATAACTTCTTTGTTACTAATTTTTTATTAAAAAAGTGATTAAAGGTTGTTCACGTTGCCGCCCTGCCGGTTTATGCAGTTAAAGTTTTTTGCAAAAAAGCCTGTCCTATTTTGCCCGAAATCTGATAAAGTTTAGTGTTTTAGCATCTTGGTTTTTTCGTTTTCTCATGTGAAGCAACGGGGGAGGTGTCTACTTCCCCCCCTTTATAAGCCATGTGATCTCATGTCTGTGGATTACCTGTTTACGGCGGGAATCGGGCTTAGTGCCTATTTATGGCTTGTTTGTGCTGCTTTACTGAATTATCTTTTCATCAACTTATGCGCCCGGATTATCCCAATAAGTATTTTAATGATCAACGCAACCGCTATGTTTGCCTGATGCTCGCGCTCGCTTGCAGCAGGTTGTCTGCCTGATATTGCCCCGCTTTTTTTTAATTCCCGAAGATCATTGCCGGTTATCAATTTCTTATCCTGTAAATCATTAAATCATGCAGTCCTTTTTCTTCATTCATCTCAAAAAGAAATATATCCGTATTGCTATTAACGAGATCCGTTACATTTTATCGCTTGATCATCATGTGAAGATCGTGACAGATCATGGTATTTACATCCCTTTTCTGAGTATTAAACAATTGGAAACGATCCTGCCTGCTGACCAGTTTTGCCGGGTAAACCGGTCAACACTGGTTGCATTGAACAGGATCATTTCATTCGACAGGCATACGATTACATTAAGGGATGGAGTGTTTACATTCAGTGACAAGTACCGCAAACTGATGGAAGGAAAGATCAAATTATTGTGGAGTACATCAAATGGCAATGACGATAATGCCGATCCTGAAACTCATGGCTTTATTGATTTCAGCGGTGCTCCGCCTTTGGGCCAAACAGGCTGATATCCGCCTGTTTGGTGTATTTTTGCCGTATGACAGATTTTACAGGGATCAGGCTGATAGCAGCGGATATGGATGGAACTCTTCTCAACAGCCGGCATGAATTGAATAATAACTTTCACACGGTATACAGCAAATTAAAAACGCAGCATATTTTGTTTGCACCGGCAAGCGGCCGCCAGTTGTATAACCTGCAAAACAAATTTGGTGAGGCAGGGGACGATATGATCTTTATTGCAGAGAATGGCAGCCATGTGCAATACAAAGGCCGCGATATTCTTGTGCAATCGCTTCCTCCGGATAAAGTAAAGATGCTTGTTACCATGGCCCGGAATGTTCCCGGCGTATATATAATATTATGTGGCAAAAAGCAGGCTTATGTGGAAAACACTGCTCCGGAATTTATGCAGAATGTGGAAATGTATTATGATCGCCGCATGGTAGTGGAAGACCTGCTGAAAGTAGAAGATGACGAGTTCCTTAAGATCGCGATCTGTGATCTTAAGGGATCCGAAAGCAATAGTTATCCTGCATTCCGACATCTCGAGGGCGAGTTACAGGTTAAAGTATCAGGTAAGATATGGCTGGACCTTTCACATCAGCTTGCCAATAAAGGACGTGCCTTACAGGTGGTGCAGCGGGAATTCAATATCTCACCGGAGCAGACCATGGCTTTTGGTGATTATCTGAATGATGTGGAAATGATGCAGCAGGCATACTACAGCTATGCCATGAGCAATGCGCATCCATCAGTAAAAGAAGCAGCGAGGTTTACTGCTAAATCGAATGAAGAAAACGGAGTAGGAGAGGTGCTGGAGCATGTGTTGGAATCTTTCCGTACACAGAGGATGATATCCTGATGCGCTTACTGTTTTGTCGGGGTCAATGGCTGTCTTGCAGGGACCGGTACAGTAATAAGAACAGTAGTTCCTTTACCGGGAGTGGATCGGATGCTCAGATCTCCGCCGATCATGATCGCTCTTTCTTTCATGCCCAGCAGGCCCAGGGTTTTCCGTTGCGCAGTTGTGTCAAACCCACAGCCATCATCTGTGATCTCCATTTTCAGAAGCCCGTTTGCGGCACTTAAAGTTGCTTTCACTTCATGCGCTTTTGCATGCCGTGCAATATTGGTCAATGATTCCTGGAATATCCTGAAGATGCCTGTAGCCACTACCGGTGGAACGGAAAGGTCTGCTATCTGGCTTTGTAAAATGACGCGGATATTGAACCTGTTCTCAAATTCCTGGCTATGCCATTCAAGTGCAGCCACCAGGCCAAGATCATCCAGCAGGCTCGGGCGCAATTCGGCTGCAAGCCGGCGCACAAACTTTATAGCTTCATTGGTATTGTTTTCCATTATTTCCAGCTTTTTATAGATGCTGGGGTCAATATCTCCCGGCAATTTTCTTTTTACGGATATCACATCCATTTTAAAGCCGGTCAATAATTGTCCTAATTCGTCATGCATTTCCCGGGCGATATGCATCCGCTCTTCTTCACGGATATTCTGCAGGTGGGCAGAAAGATCACGGAGTTGCTCATTCATAAGGCCGGTTTCTTCTACCTGTTTTTCCAGTGTAGCATGTGCTTTGCGGATCTTGCCAGACATCGCATTGAATGCCCTGGCCAGTTTTCCCATTTCATCTCTTCTTTCCACGGCCACCGCTACTGAATAGTCCCCGCTGGCAAGTGCAGAAGAAGCGGCTGTCAGATCTTTGAGTGGACGTGTAAGGTTGCGGCTCATGATCCATGCAAGAAAACTTCCGATAGCTGTGAGTAACATGCCTGCGATCACCAGCCATCTCAGAAAGCGGTTAGGCGCTTCCAGTAAAGTGGACATGGTGAATTCGATCATCAATAACCAGGGTGTGTGCTGAATAGACTGGGTAGCAGCAATGGAAGGACCATTATTGCCATTGAAATCAAAAATACCTGTTCCCTTGTCTGCAATACCTGCAGGAGGGGGAATGGGTTTTATCATATTGCTCCACAAACTGCCATCTTTATTGCCTACATATAAAGTGGCGCCTGTGCCCAATAACTGCGATAACTGCAGAATACCTTGTTGCGATACAAAAAGTCTTCGCCAGCGCAGCAGATAACCAATAATTGTTTTTCCTTCTTTTACAGGGATGACAACGGGATAATACATGAGATCGTTGATACTGTAAATATTGCCGATAAAACCTGCGTCGGGAAAGGAACCACTAAGCAATGACGGATCATCCGGCAGTTTCTCTTTAAGCCCTTCCTTAACGATATGGAGTAATGGTTTTTTTTGGCTGTCGAGCAATGTAGCACTTACTGTAGTGGTATCCTGCCGGAGTTTCTGCATTTCCTGCAGGGCATTCAAACGTTCTTCGCTTGTGCCGTTGGTCAGATAAGCCCTGATGGATTCCTGGTTGGCCGCTGATCGGGAATTTTGCAGAAAGGTCTGGAAAGACTGGCCGAATAAAGCGCCGAGCTGTACACTTAATGAACGCAGGCGTTCTTTTCCCGATTCCAGATAGCTTTTCTTTACAGTGAGATAGGAGCTGATACTGAACACGACAAGCGTACATAAAAGAAGGACGCAAATGAGCAATGGAAGGCGTCGTTGCAAAGAAAGCCCGCGCAGAGGGATTCGGCTTATCCTGGGTCTCCGGGATTTCTGGATTTCCATATAAATATTTACGTGCGTTTAATTTGATATGGGCCAGTTTTAAAGTTACCCATTTTTGGTCAATATTAAATATAGCAGGCTGCTATATAAGGCTAGTGGTTTCTACTTATTTTCTCGTTATTTGATTGTGCATCTTTCATTATTTTTGGTAAGAGACCTGTATTCAATGTTAAAGTATAAGCATATCCTTCTCTATGGCTTTTCACTGGCCGTGCTATTATTCCTGCTGAAATGGTTGCAGCTTCGCTTTATTATTATCGACCATGCATTCGAGATCTATATTGGCGTTATAGCAGCGCTTTTTACAGGTCTGGGTATCTGGCTGGCATTAAAACTGGCAAAGCCCAAAGTGGAAAAAGTGATCGTTGAAAGGGAGGTATATATTGAAAAAGGAAATAGCTTCATAAGGAATGAACGCGCATTGCGTCAATTGAACCTGAGCCCCCGCGAATTGGATGTGCTGGAACTGATGGCCGCAGGCCTTACCAACCAGGAGATCGCCGGCCGTTTATTTGTTTCCCTCAATACGGTCAAAACACATTCCATGAATCTTTTTGAAAAAATGGATGTGGCCCGCCGCACACAAGCTGTTGCAAAAGCCAGGGAGTTGTCTATTATCCCCTAATTCCTCCACCTAAAGGATGAAAATCTGCCTGTTTCTTTCAAAATCACCCGAAAGTATGAAGGCAATTTGCGGCATGACAGCCATTTTTGTTCTGCTTAAACAAACAATATGAAAAAGACTGTACTTGTATTCGGGCTCATCCTGGGAGCCTTCCTGATCGCGATGATGATCTATAGCACTACCCGATGTTGCCACAACCCGGAACAAGAAAGCAATGATATAGCTGGTTATGCCGGCATGATCATCGCCTTCTCCTTTATTTTTATCGGGATCAAAAATTTCAGGGATAAGTATAATGGAGGACTGATCGGCTTTGGAAAAGCTTTCAAAGTAGGGGCCCTGATCTCATTGGTTGCTTCTACTCTGTACGTAGTGGTTTGGTTGTTTGACTACTACCTGTTTATCCCTGATTTTATGGATAAGTATGAGCAGCATGTATTATATGAAGCGCGTACTGGCGGGGCCAGCCAGTTGCAACTGGATAAGAAAGCTGCAGAAATAGCCAATTATAAACAGTTGTACAAAAATCCGCTGTTTGTAGTGCTGATCACTTATGTGGAAGTTTTACCTATCGGGCTGGTGGTTTCGCTGATCAGCTCGCTGATATTAAAAAGAGTAAAATTGAAAAAGGTCAATTAATGTCGACTGGTTTGCGGCACAACTATTGTATTTTGCCGTCAAATTAAAGATGAATTATGTCTGATCTTAACGTGAGCATACCCCATAACCTGCCTGCTGAAGAAGCATTGAGCCGTATAAAGAATCTGCTGGGAAACCTAAAGAATGATCATAAAGACCTGGTGGAAAATGCAGAGGAGAACTGGGATGGCAATACCGGCCAGTTCAGTTTTTCTGCAAAAGGATTCAATCTGTCAGGTATGATCAATGTAGGCCCTTCCAGTGTGGATATTGATGCTAAATTGCCATTTGCCCTTTCTTTCTTCAAAGGGAAGATCGCACAGGTAATTACCGATAAGGCGAAAGAATTGCTTTCGTAGCAATCAGGTTTGGTTCTGCGCTGCCTAAGCTAAACAGCTTCTAATACTCTCAGCCTCTTCCATTTCCGGGAGAGGCATTTTATTGCCATTACTTACATTTGGGAAACGAAATAATAAGAAATGAGAGTTAAAAGCAAGCACCTGCTCATCGGCATCGTTCTTACCCAATTATTTTTTAATCAACCGGCATTTTCACAAAATGGTGAAATAAGAAAGCATATCAGTCTTGATGAAGGCTGGCGTTTTCATTTTGGCCATGCGGCTAATGCTGAGAAAGATTTTAATTTCGGTATTGCCAATATCTTTTCAAAATCAGGTGCGGGTTTGCATACACCTATTGATACAAGATTTGTGGATACTACCTGGCGCCAGCTTAATATCCCACACGACTGGGCAGTGGAATTGCCCTTTGTGAATGTTCCCAATAGCGATGTTACTTCACATGGGTATAAACCGGTTGGCGGCTTATTTCCCGAAACAAGCATCGGGTGGTATCGTCAACGGTTCACCGTAGAGCCTGCAGATAGCGGTAGCCGTTTTCAATTACAATTTGATGGCATTTTTCGTGACGCCAAAATATGGCTCAATGGATTTTACCTGGGCAACAATGCAAGTGGTTATGTAGGCGTATCGTATGATGTAACGGATTATGTTCGTTTCAGGGAAGAAAACGTACTGGTGGTGAGGGTAGATGCTACACAATATGAAGGATGGTTTTATGAAGGTGCTGGTATTTACCGGCATGTATGGCTCAATCAGTATAATAATGTTCATATTGCGGATGGCGGCCTGTTTGCTTATTCAGAAGTGAAAGGGAATGCTGCTACCGTGAATGTTGAAACAACGGTAGAGAACCAGGGGCTTGTCTCTTCCGGGGTGACAGTATATTCATATGTTGCAAGCAGGGATGGCAAACTGCTTGGCCAGTCTAAGGAACAGCCAGTGTCATTAGCCGTAAATGGTAAGAACACGGTGAAGCAAAAATTGCAGGTGAGTAATGCCCGGCTTTGGTCGCTGGAAGATCCTTATCTGTACCGGGTAGTGTCTGTAGTTAAACAGAATGGTAAAATAATTGACCAGGTGCAACACCGGTTTGGAATACGAACAATTGCATTTGATGGAGAAAAAGGATTTTTCCTGAATGGAAAACCAGTGAAGCTGCAGGGTACCAATAACCATCAGGACCATGCAGGGATCGGTAGCGCTTTGCCGGATTATATGCATTATTACCGCATCAGTCTTCTAAAGGACCTTGGAGCAAATGCTTACCGAACCAGTCATAATGCACCCAATATAGAATTGCTGGATGCCTGCGACAGTCTTGGTATGCTGGTGGTGGACGAGCAACGTCTGCTCAACAGCAGTCCGGAATATATGAGCCAGTTGGAACGGCTGATCTTGCGCGACAGGAATCATCCTTCCGTTTTTATCTGGTCGATCGGCAATGAAGAAGGGTGGATACAAACCAATTCAACAGGTAAACGGATCGCACAAACATTACTGGCCAAACAAAAAGAGCTCGACCCTTCACGTACCAGTACCTATGCAGCCGATCTTCCCAATGTATTTAATGGAGTGAATGAAGTGATCCCTGTGCGCGGGTTTAATTACCGGCATTTTGCAGTAGCAGATTATCATAAAGACCATCCGGCGCAACCGCTGATGGGAACAGAAATGGGGAGCACTGTTACAACAAGAGGGATTTATGAAAAGGATAGTATCCGGGGGTATCTGCCTGACCAGGACATTACTGCCCCCTGGTGGGCCAGCCGGGCAGAACAATGGTGGCCGCTTGCTGCAGAGAATTCGTATTGGACAGGCGGTTTTGTGTGGACGGGTTTTGATTACCGCGGTGAGCCTACCCCTTTTGAATGGCCAAATATCAATTCCCATTTTGGTATTATGGATATGTGCGGTTTCCCGAAAAATATTTATTACTACTATCAATCCTGGTGGACTGATAAGGATGTATTACATATTTCCCCCCACTGGAATTTCAATAAGCAATGGGGGCAAACGAAACCGGTGGATGTATGGGTCAATTCCAATGCAGACAATGTGGAGCTTTTCCTCAATGGGAAAAGCCTGGGCAAGCAGGATATGCCCCGCAACGGGCACCTTCAATGGAAAGTGGAATATGAACCCGGTACACTGGAAGCAGTAGCTTACAAGAAAGGAAGGAAACTGACCACTAAAATAGAAACAACAGGACCGCCTGCTGAAGTGGTGGTAACGCCCTATAAAACTACCATGCTTGGCGATGGGATGGACGTGTCTGTGATCAATATTACCGTAGTAGATAAAGAGGGTAGGGAAGTGCCCAATGCCGATAACCTGATCCGTTTCAAACTGGAAGGGCCGGGTAAGATCATAGGTGTAGGTAATGGCGACCCCAGCAGCCATGAAGCTGATAAATGCATGGATGGCATGTGGCAACGCAGCTTGTTCAATGGTAAATGCCAGGTGATTGTGCAGGGGCTTAAAAAGCCGGGAATGATCAGGTTTGAAGCAACAGCAGCAGGGTTATATCCCGGCTCAACAGATATTATTACTGTTACTCCGGCAAGTATTGCGCAGTCTTCTATTGACCCTGCTTACGTATTAAAAGGTGAAGCAGCAAAGACAAGGGAGACTACCAAAATGCTGGGAGCTGATATTTCTTTTCTTCCAGAACTGGAAGACAGAGGTATTAAGTTTTCTGACAACGGCGTGGAAAAAGACGCGATACAGATATTGAAAGATCATGGGTTTAATTATATAAGATTGCGCATTTTTAATGACCCGGCCCAGGACAGTGGTTACTCTCCCCAAAAAGGGTTCTGCGATCTTGAGCATACCAGGCAAATGGCCAAAAGGGTGAAAGCAGCAGGGTTGAAACTGTTGCTGGATTTTCATTACAGTGATTACTGGGCTGATCCTGGTAAGCAATACAAACCGGCCGCCTGGAAAGGGTTGTCTTTTCCGGAGTTGAAGAAAGCATTATATGACTATACAAGGAAGGTGATGCAGGAGTTGAAGGACCAGGGCACTGTGCCTGATATGGTGCAGGTAGGTAATGAGATCAATCACGGTATTGTTTGGCCGGAAGGCAATGTCAGCAATTTTGACGGGCTGGCACAATTAGTAAGTGCCGGAACGGCTGCTGTGAAGGCTGTGGACCCGAATGTGGTCATGATGCTGCATGTGGCACTGGGAGGGCAAAATCATGAATCAGTATTTTTTATAGATAATATGCTGGCCCGCGGTGTTCATTTTGATGTGATAGGAGAGTCTTATTATCCCAAATGGCATGGGACCCTGGATGATCTGCGGGACAATCTGAGCGACCTTGCAAGGCGTTATGATAAGGATGTGATAGTAGTAGAGTATTCCCAGTTAAAAGAGGAGGTGAACAAGATCGCTTTTGGCTTGCCAAATGGAAAAGGAAAGGGGACTTGTATCTGGGAACCCTTAAGCACCTGGGAAGCTATATTTGACAGGCAGGGAAAATCGAATGAACTGTTGCTGAAATATGATGCTATTTCGAAGCAGTTTATCAAATAACCATAGCAAGGCTGACAACTAATGAAAAACCCTGGCATTGCCAGGGTTTAAACTTTTGTAAGATATAGCACGCTGCGTTAGCTTACATTTTTACCCACGATCTTAGCCAGGTCGAACATAGAGATCTGGCTTTTGCCACCAAATAATGTTTTCAGTTTGGCATCGGCATTGATCATGCGTTTGTTCTTTGTATCCTGTAATTTGTTCTTTTTGATATATTCCCAGATCTTTTTGATGATCTCTGTGCGGGGCAATGATTTATTACCGATCACGTCTGCGAGTGCTGCGCTTGGTGCCAGTGGTTTCATGAATGCCGCGTTGGGTTTGCGTGCTGATTTTTTCTTAGCTACTTTTTTTGCTGCTTTTTTAGGAGCTGCTTTTTTTGCTGCTTTCTTAGGGGCAGCTTTTTTTGCTACTTTTTTAGCGGCTTTTTTTGCTGCTTTTTTCTTTGTAGGCATTGTGCTGAATTTAATGGTTAGTAATAAAATTACGTTTTAAACCGTAGCTAATATAAGGAATTGCTTTATATACAAAACACCAAATTCTCCACGGAATGTTGATGAAGTGTTTATAAGTTCCCCTGCAAAAAGCTGTTTTTCCCTATGAAAACCGTTTTGCGGGTAGGAACTGCTTTTTTGTTAGATCAATAAAACCCTTACTGGTACTGGATTGTATGGATTTCCTCCTATGAAGGACTAACCGGTTTTAACCCCTCAGGAACTGTTTCCTGTTGCCGGAAAAAATGAAGAAAAAACCGGGTTTTCATAGGGGAAAACCCGGTTTGGAGGCATTTTCCAAGGGGAAAAGGGTTTTTTAAGAGGGGAAAATTCCAGGAAAATGATTAATTTAGTTGTATATACATCTAAATCGATGATGTCTTCACCTCCTTTAAATAGTAATATTACTTACCTGGTTTCTTCCTTTGCGCATCAGTTTGCACGCTTGCTGACCCTGTCTTTCCAAAAGCAGGGTATTGCTGTTACGGCAGAACAATTTGCTATCCTCGTACTGCTTTCGCAACAGGACGGCCTTCCCCAGCAAGAGATCAGCAAAAGGCTGGAACGGGATAAAACCACCATTACCCGGGTGCTGATCAATCTGAAAAAACAGGGACTGATCCGTCAACAGGGAGATAATGCAGATAACCGCGCCAAGTATGTTCACTTAACTGCGCAGGGGAAAAGACTGCAGGCCCGTGCCTTGCAGGTAGCTGGGGATTTATATACACATGTTCTTTCAGGGATCAGTGAAAAGGAGATCAGGCAGGGAGTAAAACTGCTCCGGCAAATGAATGAAGCTATTAAAACAGCATACTACTATTTATGAACTACCACCAGGCAACGCTTACCTTTTTTTGCAACTGCCTAGTCATTTTATCCTTGCCGGCAATTGCGCAGCAAGGTAAACCCGATTTCAGCAGGAAATATAAGAGTGGAGAGATGTACCGTTACGAACTAACAACGGAATATTACCAAAACAGGGAATGGAAATCCAGCACCATTGCTGTTTGCGAACTGACCGTGCAAGCAGACAGTTTGGGCATGCCTTACGAATCGGTACAATGGCTTTCACAAAAAATAATTACTGCCAAAGACACAACAGATGAATCACCCATGGCGCTACGTGTAAAACCTTACCATCTCTCTCTTCATCCAAAGGGAACACTGGAACTACCGGTGATTACCGAGGCTGGTATGACAGGTGCTATTACTGATTTCCATACTTTCTATGTTGCCATTCATCAAAAAGCCGGTATTGACAAACTTCAAAAGCAGGGGGATGCTTACCTGTTACCCACTCCTGTAAAAGGCAATTTTGGAAATGGCAAAACAATATTGAAAGGGGAGGATTGTATTACCATATCCAGCAAGCTTAAAGAAATAAAAGCCCGGCAGGTGGTGATCCAAACAGATTTTTTGCCGCCACAGCAACCTTGTCTCGATTATTACCTGCCGGCATGTAGTCAGCCTGTTTCAGGAGATACATTGAATAATATCCAGATGATCATGGTTGCTCCCGCAGGCAAGGTGAACCTGCAATACGGCAAAGAAAGGTTTGATATTATCTCCACTATCAATATAGCAGATGGCATTCTGCTGGAAGCAACTATGACCAATGAACTGTTGTTGCGGTTAAAAGTGAATTGCACTGAAGCATTGCAGGACTGCCAGGCGGAACTGCCCTGGCATATATATAGAACAATACGTTTAAAGCTACTCCGTTAAGCTGCTCAGATCAGGAAGGATCACCTTGGCTGCTGGCGCTTCTATCTGTTTTATATGCCTGGAATACAACTCCAGATTTATGGACCTGTGTTTCAACGAGGATCAGCTTATGCCTTTGCTCAATGTTTTCGAATAAGGGCCTGCCTTTTCCCAGGATAATGGGATATACTGCAATCCTGTATTCGTCTATCAGGTCGAGGTTAAGGAATGTGGTTATCAGTTTTGTTCCACCATAGAGCCAGATATTTTTGCCAGGTTGGTTTTTAATTTCAAGGACCTTCTCTTTAATGTTGTCATTGATAAAAATCGCACCGGTATCATCGCTGGTCTTTGTCGTTGAAAAAACATACTTTGTTTTGCTATGCAGGAGTTCATACGCCTTGCGGGTCTTCTCGCTTGCATTTTCATCAGGCCAGGTATTGCCCCATTTATCATAGCTGACGCGGCCATAAAAAATAGTGTCTTTGTCACTTAAAAGCTCGCTAAGAATGTCTCCAAAATCAGTATCGAGGTCTGTTTCAAGCCAGTCGATTTCTCCATTTGGCCCTTCAATAAAACCATCGAATGATGTTGCTAAGTTTAAAATAATCTGTCTCATTGAAACTTTTTTAATATCGGTTTACTTCTATTTTTTATGAAATACTTGTCTTTATCTTATAACAATGTTTTTAAAACCTGTAACCTATCGTAAGATAATTGATGGCGCCCTCTTTTGAATAACCCCTGGAGAATTGCAATAATACCAATTCCACCGGAATGATATAAATGCCTGCACCATAACCATTATGCCATTCATCCGATCTTTCACCTGGCAGCCACACCCTTCCAATGTCATCAAAGCCGATCACACCTATAGAGCCTGGAAAAAGATAGGAATTGAAATCAAGTAGCTTCAATCGCAGTTCAAAGTTATTATACAACATTGTTTTCCCTGAAAACCTCCAGGTATGATAACCGCGGAGAGTTTGGGGACCGCCAAGTTTTAACAACTGGAAATAGGCGGGATCACCTATTGTAGCGCCGGCGCCTGTGCGATTGGCAATGGTAAGAACCGACCGTTTGTCGGGGTTGATATAAAAACTGAATGCGGAACTGATCTGACCGTATGCATCCTGCTGATGACCAAGTTGCCGCATGGCGGAAAGGCTGGTGTACCAGTGAATGCCCTGGGTGGGAAATGTTTTATTCAACCGGGTATCCAGTTCTACGGAGCTAATAAGTCCTGCATAATATTTGGCAGCAAAAATATCCTCTTCCGGATGCTGCTGGTTGAATTCTTTCAGGTATTTGAATTCATTGTTGACTGCTTTACTTGTATAGTATTGCCCGGCGATTCCTCCATTGATCATAAGATAGCGGTAAGTGCGGCTGATGCGCACATCGGCATTTACCACATCATACCTGTTGCGGTAATAACCGATCTTTTTCGTGTCTCTATCTTCAAACACGCTTTCATTGCCTGATCCAAAGAAATTACTGACATTGTTAGGGCCTCTCGAAGTGATATTAATGTTCAGATCATTATTGCCAAAGGCTTTTTTATAATCTGCGTAGTAGGTAAACAGGAAAGATCTTCTTTCAATAGAATAGTCCATAAGCAACTGGTGACGGAAAGCATAAGGTGTCCGGCGGAAGCCATGTTTGGTGTAAGCAAAACCTGCGATCAGGCTGATGCCGATATCCGTATTGTAATGGGCAGATATGATAGGTTCAAAACGGTCGTACTGGAAACTCTTCGGGTCGAAACTATTAACCAGGCTATCTGTTGAAACCCTGATCCTTGCCAGCCGGTGGGAAGGGAGAAGATTGTTCTTGTCGGAACGGTCGTAAATAAAAAGATTTTTCCTGTTGTTGGCATTGCTGTCAATATAGAACTGGTCTTCCCCTCCACCACCGATCATGCGGATGCGGATGGAGGAAGAGACAGGCTCCTGTACATGAAATTCATCTTTGCCATCAAATCCGTATAATCTTATTTCCTTTGTAACAGCAGGATCAAAGCTGCGCTGGTAGATGATGTCATTCCGGGATGTGTCTTTCTTTAATTTATAAATATTCACAAGCAGGTTATTACCTTCCTGTTTTATAATGAACTGTTCGCGTTTGTCAGAAGCAGGTACATCCACATAAACAGACAGGAAACGATAGTATTCCAGCGCCATTTTTTCCAGGTTATTGCGCCTGGCGATCATAGTATTGATAATTTCTTCACCCGAAAGCTGGTAAATTCCTTCGGGCATCCGGTGAATAGCTTGCCGGATCAATGTATCAGTGAGATGAGTTTGCACATAACTGATCTCTTTCCGCCAGTCGGCCTCACTAAGCTGGTTCAGGAAATAGCGGTCAAAATACCGGGCATTGAAATTCCAGCCTTTTATATCACGGATAGAATTTTTATAAGGCTGGAATTTTGATTTCAGCCATTGATGGGAAACGATCCAGGGAAACAAACCAGATGTTTTGTAATACACCTGATCACGGTCACGCGGAATGGGCGTATAGCTGGTTTCCTTATTGTTCTTTATTCTTTCCCACCGCCATTGATCCTCATGCCGGTCCCAGTCGCCTAAAAGCATATCAAGTAGGCGTGCTCTTAATACGAGGGACTGATCAACAGTTACATCATTATCTTCCTGTAATTTTTCCTGGGCTTTTATGGTATTGTCTGTTTTATTGGAATCAACCGGTTCCCGTTCTTCCAGTAAAAAAACACGATTGCCGAATTCCTGCTGGTAAGTGCCCAGTGCAGGATCATTTGCTACATAAACAATTTCGGGATTGGAATGAGGAATGTTTAATGCTGCTGCCAAAGGAGGAACTGTGATGGCGGCAAAAGGGTTGGCAGTGGTTACCTGGTCCTGCAATATATCGCGGGCAACTGTTTGCTTCAGGTTAGCCGGTAGTTGCCGTTCAGGATATTTCTGCACGCTTCTTAAGACCCAGTCACGACCTGTTTCATCGCGCAAGCGTAATGAACGTGTTTGCTGGCCTCCGCCTTCCTGTAAAATTTTCAATCCACCTTTTTCAGTGCTTAAATGAACGATCCTCACTTTTACCGGCACGGCCCAAAGTTGCCGGTAATTTTCACCGAATAGTATCCGGTGCAGCTTGCTTACTTTATTATAGCCTGGTGCAATGGTGACCAGCATGCTGTCTGTATTGCTTTGAGCAATACCTGTGAAAGCGCAGCTTACCAGGGCCAGCAAGAAAATAAAAGGTAAATAACACCGCTTGCCTTGCTTATCTGTCGCCATTACCCGGAGAGATTTTGTAAACCTAAGATAACATAAGAAATCTGATCGGTAACGAAATTACCATGTTGTCCTGGTTCCGGATTCTATTTTAATATGAAAGGTTTATTCAATAATAAAAGGCAGTTTTACTGAAGCATATTTGGGCTTATCGAGTTGAACTTTCAGTCTTTTGAATGTTTCAAAAGGTCCTTTGGTAACGAACATATTTACTAACCATGCGGGAATAGATCCGCCGGGATCAGTTTCCAGTGTGTATTCCAGCTTTATGCGGTTAGGGCCCTTAGGAGTGATCACCCATTTTCCCGACGATTTATGTACCCGTACGATCCCTTTTTTCTCCGGAAGGTAATCAGGCTCAACCGGTCCATTGATAGTAACCACTTTAGTTATTGGGTTTTGTGTGGCGATCAGGTGTGCAATAAAGTCCCGGTTGCTGAGCGGCCAGGGCAGTTTTACCTCAGAGTAATAATACAATTCAGAAGGAGAGACCTGTTTTAGCAATACGCTTGATTTGGTACTGTATACCCACTCTGTGCCGGCATTTGCATCCAGCACTACCGCTGTGAGTTTGGTGAGGGTAGTATTCAGTTCGCAGTCTACTTTAATGGCTTTGAAATCGGAATTAGCCGGTGTTTTTGTGTAAACGGCAATATTCTCTTTATTCAGTTTGAGTGTCCAGTCTTTCTGTGCTTCAGCCTGCAGAAAAGTGGTCAGCAGGAAGAAGCCAGGTAATAAGCATTTGATCATCGGTTTTGTTTTGATCCGGTCTGCATTCGAATTTATAATTAACAAATGAAGGCAGCCGGAGTTCAACCGCAGGAAGATTTTATCCAACTGATCCACAAATAATACCAGGATTATTTTCCGTCAGGCTGATTTTACCAGGCGCCTTATAATTTACATCCGGAAAGGATATTGGTATTATTTGGCATGATACCTGACCACCCCACTATAAAGAGTACCTAACCACTTGTTGCCTTTGCTGTCAATTGCAATTGCCTGAATAGGGGAATCAGTGCCCGGAATACTAAAACTGGGATGGTCCCTGTTGCCCAGCATAGATAAGCGATCCCCGCCTAGCCAGATTTTATCTGCTTCGGCAAGAAGGACCTTAATCCCACCGGCAGTAGAGGAATAAGGAATTTCTTCCAGTGCCTGGCCATTCACATGAACCACTGTTCTTACAGCCGTACCACTCAAAGCCACAACCGGTTTATTATTGTTATCGATAGCAAGAGAATAGGGAAAACTGGAAGGATACCCTGCAGTAGCAAGATTGAAGCTGGCCCATTGCCCGTTTTCATATTTACCGATGCGGCCTACAAATGCGAAGAAGTTGAATTGACCTGCCCAGAGCAGCCCATTCCTGTCAACAGCCAATGACAGTACGGGATTGTCATTTTCCAGCAGTATATCCCAACGGTTACCGGCACTGATCTTAATAATGCTGCCTTCGGTGCCAACATAAGTGATCTTTCTTTGTGCATCATGTGCGATGCAGGGGATGCCTTTGTGGGTAAGAGAGCTGTTGGCAGTTGTGTATACCTGCCAGTTATCGCCTGACAACCTGATCAGCCCCTCTGCGGTGCCAGCCCAAAGAGTGCCATTATCTTCCACGGCCAGTGATTGTACATAATCGGACGGAAGAGGTGAATTACTGCAATTAAAGACCTTCCATTTATTTCCCTCCCACCGTATCAATCCTTTTGAAGTGCCGATCCATTTTACGTCTTGCTTATCGATCGCCAAAGCATTGATCTGGTTGTCGGGAAGCGGTGAATTAAGTGTGTTGAATAAAGTCCATTCAGGAATATCCGTTGCCGGGTCCGGGGTGTTGGGCGTTTCTTTTTTACAGGAGAAAAGGGAGATAAGCAGTAAGGCTGCAACAGTAATATGTTTCATGTAATGATCAGTGAATTGTCAGGGAGGTTTTGATACCATTGACAATTGAAGAGCTGAATACGTGGCATATGCAGAACGATTTCTTGTATCAGAAAGCTTCGCTGATATTTACCATTATTGTTTTATAGCCTTTACTGAATCCGAAATCAAGTGCAAGGTTAGTACCGGAGACTTTGCTGCATTTGATCCGGAGGCCGGCGCCTGCTGCAGGATGCCAGTCCCTGAACAGGCTATTGTTGCCGCTTACAGTATTGGTATTGGCAAAAAGAACAAATCCAAACAGTCCGTTTGCTGTAATATCCCGGCGGTATTCGGCTTCAAAATAGATCAGGGTTTTGCCACGGTAACGGTTTTGGTCAATACCTCGGGCAGAACGGTTGTAGGGATCCCACCCTGTACTGGGAAGGTCGAGGTAAGGAACTCCGCTGTTCAGCACTTTCCAGACATAAGACCAGAGAGCGAGTGTATTTTGTTGGGATGGTTTGGATGGATTAAGGGAAATGTATTTGCGCACATCCGCATAGATTGAATGCCAGGGTCGTGAATTGCCTAAAAAACCGGGATTGATGCGATAGGTGAGATTGGCGTAAAATCCTGGCAAAGGATTGATGAAGTTGTGACGTGTATCATACACAGCTTGTAAGCTGATACCTGAAGCAAGGGAATGACTATTGGTGCCAAAGGGATAACCGGTAAATGTTTTCAGATCAAGTGTGGAATCATTGCTTCGGATATTAAAACGATAATCAAGATTATATCCCATTCCCACGAAAAAATGAGGGTGGATGCGTTTGAGTGCCGCCTGGTAGAAGCGGATATATTTATAGTCGACCAGTATCTTATTATCGTTGTTGCCCGAGCTGCCAATACCCCAGGTATGCTGGGGGTATACAAGGAAGCGCATATCGCCCTGTATATTCCAGGTATTGTCGGGAAGCCATATGCTGGTCCGAAGCGGTAATCCAAAACGGCCTTTAAAATTCCAGTAGGGAGCAAAAGTGGCGCTTGATTTGTAAGTAGTTTGGCGAGGTCCCAGGTACATCCCGGCGGTAGTGCTGGTCACCAATGCCCTGCCGGTACCGCCCGGCGCATTACTGAAGGGTAGCAGTGAGAAATAGATCTTTTTTTCCCTTTTCTCCTGGATCTTTTGGGGGCTGATATGAAAGAGGTCTTTGGCTACATCGATCAGGTCCCTCATCCCTGTGGTGTCAACCACAGGCTTATTCTGGGGGAGTGTATTCGATGCCTTCTGGGCATGCAGGGCAACGGGTACAAAAAAAGATAATGAAATGATCAGTCGTTTCATCCTCAGGGCTAAGATTAGATAATGGCTTTACTATTGCTGTAAGGCAAAAAAGGGGCCATGTATGACACTAAGATAAACCCGGATTTCTTTTATAGATCAGATGTATTGAATTTCAACGGGAGATAAGTATATTTAATTACAGACCACCGGACCAATGTAAAACTATACCAACGATTCGCCTGATGAAAAAGAACAAACTGCTATTAGGTATTATCGGTGCGCTCATAATGATTGTTTGTACCTCCTTCCTTGCCTTTTATGCAATAAGGGATTATTACCTTTCAAGGAACGGCATAAAGGTGGAGGGGAAAGTAATTGATAATGCAAGCGTGTGCCAGCGATGGGACAAATATGTGTGTGTGGAATATGGAGGTAAATTACATAAAGTAGATGTTCATGGCCGCGGCTGCCGGTCTGCTGAGTTCCCCATCAATGGACTGATCCCACTTCGAAGCAATAAAAGTGGCAGCTTGCTGGTACTTGAATCCAATCGTTATGTTTTCAGGTTATGTTTTATGCTGCTTCTTTTTATCTTATCTGCTTTTGTGAATGTCCTCATGTATAACCAATACAAATTCTGGAAACGTTCGATACGTGATTCCGATAATCAGCGGCAGCAGTTGGTATAGATTTGGCGAAGATTAATTGTGAAAGAAAAATCAGCCCAACATATTATTATCGTGGGAGCAGGTGCTGCCGGTTTAATGGCAGCCCGCGAATTAAGCCCTTACTGTAAGATAACCATACTGGAAGCCCGTGATCAACCAGGAGGACGGATCAGGACTATCTATAAGAATGGTTCTGCCATGCATCTGGAGGCAGGGGCCGAGTTCGTACATGGTGAATTGCCATTGACTTTCCAACTGTTGAAAGAAGCGGGTCTTTCCTGTTCTCATGCCAAAGGAAATATATTCAATGTAAAAGATGGAAAATGGGAAGAATCGGATGAGATCATTGAAGGATGGGAAGAATTATTGGATAAAATGAAAAAGGAAAAGGAAGATATTTCCATGCTTTCTTTCCTGAATAAATATTATGCATCAGAAAAGGATCATACCCTCCGGCACCATATCAGCCGGTTTACAGAAGGATTTGACCTGGCTGATATCAACCGTGTAAGCCTTAAATCCCTGCTGGAGGAATGGACAAACGAAACGACTAATAATTTCCGGATCGATAAAGGGTATATGTCATTGATTCGTTTCCTCGAAAATGAATGTATCAGGAATGGATGCTCTATTTATACCAATACTGCAATAAAGCTGATCGAATGGAAAGAAGGATCGGTTAGAGCATATAAGGACCCGCAAACTGTTTTTGATGCAGACAAGATAATAATTACCATTCCTCTTGGTTTATTGCAAAGCCGCCAGGCAAATGATGCAATCAGTTTTGTTCCGTCTGTTGATGCATACCTGGATGCCACTCAGCAAATGGGCTATGGCAGTGTTATAAAGTTCATTCTCGAATTCAGTGAGCCTTTCTGGAACCGCTACAACAAGGATATCGGTTTTATCATCAGTGATGAAGCAGTCCCCACCTGGTGGCCGCAGACGGATAATGAAGCAGCGCTCACCGGCTGGCTGGGCGGCCCGCCTGCAGATGAATTGAGCAATGCATCAAAAGAGGAATTATTACAAATAGCTCTGCATTCACTTGCCAATATTTTTAAGATGAAGGATGAGACGGTACGATCATTGCTGAATGCTTCACACGTGTTTAACTGGGCAAGGGATGAATGGGCCGGCGGCGGATATAGTTATGTTACCCCATCTTCCGCACAGGTAAGGCAATTATTTAATACAACTCCTGGCAATGCTGTTTATTTCGCAGGCGAAGCTTTTTATGAAGGGCCATCACCCGGAACCGTGGAAGCTGCTTTGGTGAGTGGGAAGAATATAGCTGAGAGGATCCTGAAAGCGAAATGATATTGTATGAAACTATTTATCGCCTGGATATTGTCCATTGGGTTATGCTCTGCAGCAATTGCCCAACCACCCCGGCTCACGGGAAGGGAAAAAACGGTTTTCTTTATGCTGGGAGATAAGAAGGTCCTTATTAAAATCATCCGGTTCGGCACTAATGTGCGTACAGTGCTCATCAATCTTCATCATAATGAAAATACTTCTCTCGAAGCTGCCAGAAATGTGCTGGAAAGAAGGGGAGGCTTACTGATCAATATTGAGAACGATAATGAGCGGTTTATCAGTTTCCCTCAAAATGGCCGGGTGTTCCGGTTCGACCCCAATCGTATTTTCACTGATGTGGGTATAAAGCAGGACCTTGAAAAGCAAAATGACCGCAGCCCGGTGAGTGCGGTAAAGGCAATAAGAAAATTTGCACGGTTTATCTGTTCAAAAATCCCTCCATCTGCTATTACCATCATTGCACTCCATAATAATGATGATGGAAATTTATCTGTTGCCAGTTATTTGCCAGGAAAGAAATACGGCCGGGAAGCATCTTTGGTGCACCAGGGAACAGGGCATGATCCGGATAATTTCTTTTTCACTACTGATGCCGGCCTTTACAGAAGCCTGAGCCGTAAAGGATATAATGTGGTATTGCAGCATAACGGGCGGGCGACTGATGATGGATCGATGAGCGTATATTATGGCCGGAAGAAAAAGAGCTACGTGAATGTGGAAGCAGAAACCGGCCAGTTGGAAGCGCAGGAGAAAATGCTTGATGTATTGATTTCATTAATCGACAAATAGAACTGTGAACGATAAGATAAATGTCGCAAATTACCCGCTGGAAGTCGTTCTCACACATTGTCCTTTCCTGTAATGCTACTTATGTTTGCATTGTCAAATAACAAAAAATAAAAACAAGGGTATGGAAACAGCAACTAAAAACCGGATCACAGTAGAAGCGGTCGTGAAAGCACCAGTTGAAAAAGTATGGAAATCCTGGACTGAGCCAGAGCACATCATGAATTGGTGTCATGCTTCAGACGACTGGCATGCGCCTGCAGCTACGAATGATATTCGCACAGGTGGAACTTTTTCCACAACAATGGCTGCCAAAGACGGAAGCTACAGTTTCGATTTTGGTGGAGTATATGACAATGTAAAAGATCATGAACTGATCCAGTATACAATGGGAGATGGCCGCAAAGTGGAAGTTATCTTCACCCGTGAAGGAAATGATACAAAGGTTGTGGAGACATTTGAAGCAGAGGGTACGAATCCATTGGAGATGCAGAGAAGCGGATGGCAGGCTATCCTGGATAATTTTAGAAAGTATACAGAGTCTTTATAAGCGATTGCCCGAACAGCTATTTTTTGCGCAGCATGCGCACATTGTTTTATTAACTTCGCGCCAGTTGTTAACCGGTCGTTATGAAACAATGTGCGTTTTTTATTTTCTGGATAGTATTAAGCAGTAAAGTAATTGCCCAATTCAATGACAGTATTCATCATCAGTTTAAATATGCAGCTACAGGCGTGTTCAACAATACGAATGACGGTCGCTCTTATGTGCTGAATAATGCAGTGTCATTTACACTAAATAAGAAAAAAATAACCCTGAACAGCAGCAATTCCTGGATATACGGAAAGCAGGGATCCAATCTTACCAATAATGATTTTTCTTCGGGGTTGAATTTTGATCTGCTGAAAAATATGCAACGCCTGTATTATTGGGGGCTGGCCACCTTTACAACCAGTTACTCTTTAAAGATCAATCACCAGTTTCAGGCTGGTGCAGGCATTGGATATAATATTTTCAACCGGAAAGATCTGGAACTGGTAGTAAGTGATGGATTACTATATGAAACGAATGATCTGCAATTGAACCCGCAAACGAGGGATGAGTACCAGACATTCAGGAATTCGTTACGGATCAAATACCGGTGGGAAATAAAAGATCTGCTGGTATTTGATGGTTCGCATTTCTGGCAACCGTCCTTATCAGGATTTGATGATTATATTATCCGTTCTTCCGGCAGCTTAACGCTTAAACTGAGAAAATGGCTGGGGATTACAACAGCCGTTAACTACAACAAGCTTTCCCGTACGCGCAGGGAAAATCTGCTGATCAATTTCGGGCTTACAGCAGAGACGTATTTTTAAAAAATTATCAGGAAATAGAACTGATAGCTTTTTTCAGGGCCTGTGCAGCGTGTTGTACGGCTATCTGCCAGTGTTCCGCAGCTTTTCCATCAGCCCCATCAGAAATATATTTTAGACAAAGAAAGGGGATCTGTTCCTGTTTTGCTATCCAGGCCAGCGTATAAGCTTCCATATCTATCACATCATATTCGGTAACCTGATGGTCAACCTCAAAGCTATCACCGCTGCCGCAAGTGCCTTGTGGCAGATTATGGAGATGATATCCATAATTGAAAATAACCGGTTCGGTTGAAAAAGGGGTTTGATATTTTTCAAATCCCAGTGCTGTTACGTCCATGTCACGCTGTATGAACCGGGTGCAACAGACCACTTCGCCACGAGGAAAAGTATTGCTGCCGGCTGAGCCAAGATTGATGATAAGGCTGGGTTTTTTCTGTTGAATGCGCTTTATCAGGGTGAAAGCTGAATGCAATTTGCCAACGCCGGTAAAGAGAGTGTCTACATTGGAAAATTCGGAAGCAGCTTCAGTTTGAAGCGCGAAAACATAAAGAGGGTCCTGTTGAAGCAATGCAGTGGGAAATAAAGTAGACTGGTTCAATTTATTTTTCCGCAAGATACTATTTGGCTGGAAATTTTAAACATATAGACTTGTATTACTGCCTTAAGGAAGATACTATTGAGACAGTAATACAAGTCTTATTTACATGCAATGTTATTCAGTTTGATTTTCCTGTCTGAAACCTAATCCCGCATTGGGAAACCGATACCCAATTTAATTCCTATAGAATTCATATTGTCGATAGAACCTTTATTGTAAGGAATATAATTGTAGTAAGCCCCCAGGTTTATTCCTGTATGAGCGTCTTTCCCAAAGGGAATGTATATCCCTGCTTCGGGTCTTGCTGCAAATGCAAACCTGTTTGTATTATCGTTGGTGTACTCACCCAGGAATTGCCTGTTCAATACCAGTT
>JBQCHL010000033.1:0-125165 GCA_051954695.1 Chitinophagaceae bacterium | reverse complement strand
GTACGAATACATCGAATTGCGCAATGGTCCGAAAGAAATCATTCAAAAAGGATATGATCCTGTGCTGGTAGCACGGATATTGCGGCTGGTGAATACCAATGAATACAAGCGTAATCAATTCTGCCCCATTATCCGCATCAGCATGAAAGCATTTGGTGTGGGCAGGCGTGTGCCGATCGTAGGAAAATATTTATCGTAATATTTCCTTGTAAGACATCAGTGTTTTAAAGTAATTGTTACTGTGGTAGCGGGATAAGGATCGATCTGCATTTGTTGAGAAAGTACCAGGTTGGTACTTGTAAGGGACACGATTGTAAAATCGGTGGAGCCTCCGGAGAATAGCGGTACTGAAGACCGAAGCACTGTACCATCGTTGATCAGTTCCCAGTTAAAACTGCCGCTTTGAGGACCAGAAGGATCACATTTGGTTGGACCTTCATCAAGAGTGCCGGTACCGGAAGTGCTGCTGGCCGAAGCTGCTGAAAAGATCAATAGGTTGTCTGTCTGGCAAGCTTCGAGTTGCGAAGAGATATCACCGATAGGACTGGCTTCAGCTTTTTCAAATTTCCAGGAAGTTTTGACCAGTAGTTCGGTCCTGGTTTCAGGAGATGTAAAGTTGTCCTCCTTTTTGCAGGCTGGGAAAATGGCCATAATGATCGCGGCCAGCAAGGTTAGGGAAAAAAGCAGCTTTTGCATAGATAAGCGTTGATATAGTAAAATTAACAAGGTGCTTGCCCTGGAGCAAAGTAGAAATACTAAAAAAAGCCAAAGTATTTACGATTGCCAGTCATATCGGCAAATAATTTGCTTCAAACCAATTCGTATTTTGTGTCACCATAAATCAAGCCAATGTTAAAAACCGCAGAAGATATCCGCCAACTCAATGAAAGGATCAGCCAGGCGGGCCAGTTCACTGATAAATTGAGGGAAGAAGTAGGTCATGTGATCGTAGGTCAAAGCCATATGCTTGACCGGTTGCTGATCGGCTTGCTGAGCAATGGCCATGTGCTGCTCGAAGGTGTTCCCGGTCTTGCAAAAACGCTGACCATTAAATCCCTTGCCCAGGCCATCCATGCCAACTTCAGCAGGATACAATTCACGCCCGATCTCTTGCCTGCCGACGTGATCGGAACACTGATCTATAATCAGCAGCGCAATGAGTTCGTAGTCCGTAAAGGGCCTATTTTTGCCAATTTTATTCTCGCTGATGAGATCAACCGTGCACCAGCCAAAGTGCAGTCGGCCCTCCTCGAAGCCATGCAGGAACGCCAGGTGACCATCGGCGATACAACCTATAAACTGGAAGAGCCATTCCTGGTACTGGCTACTCAAAATCCGTTGGAACAGGAAGGAACTTATCCATTGCCCGAGGCGCAGGTAGACCGGTTTATTATGAAAGTGATTGTCGGCTATCCAAAGATGCATGAAGAGCAGATGATCATTCGCCAGAATGTAACAGGAGCAATTACCAAACCGGTAAACCAGGTAGTGTCTGTACAGGAAGTAAAGAATGCCAAAGACCTTACCCGCCAGGTATACATGGATGAAAAGATAGAACAGTACATCCTGGACATTGTATTTGCAACACGCACGCCAGAAAAATATGAGCTGGGCAATCTGAAACCATTGATCTCGTATGGAGGTTCGCCCAGGGCCAGCATCAACCTGGCACTGGCTGGCAAAGCCCAGGCATTTTTAAATAAAAGAGGATTTGTGATCCCTGAAGATATACGGAGTGTCTGCAATGATGTATTGCGGCACCGTATCGGTCTTACCTACGAGGCCGAAGCAGAAAATGTGAAAGTGGAAGATGTGATTGAGGAGATCCTTAAAAAAGTTAATGTTCCCTGATCAACGATGCTAACCACAAGTGAGATCATAAAAAAAGTAAGAGCACTGGAGATCAAAAGCAAGAAACTTGCAAGCGATCTGTTTACCGGTGAGTATCATAGTGCGTTTAAAGGAAAGGGTATGTCGTTCAAGGAAGTGAGGGAGTATTCGGCAGGTGATGATATACGATTTATCGACTGGAACGTATCTGCAAGGTTTGGCCACCCTTTTAGTAAGGTATTTGAAGAGGAAAGAGAACTGACAGTGATGTTGCTGGTTGATATCAGTGCCAGTTCAAGGTTTGGCACCCGGCATGCTACAAAAAGAGATATTATTACGGAGATAGGAGCAGTGCTGAGTTTTTCAGCCGTGAATAACGGCGATAAAATAGGCGTGATCTTTTACAGTGATAAAGTGGAAGCGTATCTTCCTCCAAAGAAAGGGCGGCAGCAAGCGCTTTATATTGTCAGGGAATTGCTGAGTAAGGAGCCGAAAGGGAAAGGGACGCAATTGAGTGCCGCACTGCGGTATTTTAATAATTGCGCCAAGCAAAAAAGTATCGCATTTGTACTGAGTGATTTTATTGATGCGAATTATGAAGATGCTTTACGCATTGCAGGAAAAAAACACGATGTGATCGGCATCAAAATATACGACCGGATGGACATGCAATTGCCTAAAGCCGGATTGTGGCAGGTGCAGGATGCTGAATCGGGGCTTACGCGATGGGTTGATAGCAGCAATGCCTTTGTTCGTGAAAGTTACCAGCAGGAATTTTTCAGGATCACTGAATATAGTACGCAAACATTCAAAAAAGCAGGTAGTGACCTGCTACATTTACAAACAGGCGATGATTATGTAAAAGTGCTGCAACGGTTTTTTCTCAGCCGAAACAAGTGAACCACCTATTGAATGACCAAAAACTTTTTTCATAAGACCACCTTTTGCAGCATAGCTTTATTTTTTTCAGGGCTTTTAGCTGCACAGAGCAAAACTGTGGTAAAAGCTTCGGTTGACCGCTCTCAGATCCTGATTGGAGAGCGTATACAACTGACCCTGGAGGCAGATATACCCGAAACCCAGCCGATCCGTTTCTTTCAACTGGATTCAATACCGCATTTTGAATTTATTTCCTTTGGTAAGATCGATACATCCAATACCGGCGGCGGCACCATTTTGTCGCAGGTGATCCAGATCACCAGTTTTGATTCAGGCCATTGGGTGATACCAGTGCTTCCATTAGGAGAAGCAGCCGCTACTGATTCCATACCTGTTGATGTGGGATTCTCGCCATTTGATCCGCAGCAACCATATCATGATGTAAAAGATATACTCGAGGTAAACCCGCCGGAAGAAAAAAAAGACAACCGGCTGTGGTGGTATGTCGGTGGCGGGGTATTGCTGGTATTGCTGTTGGCCCTTTTATTAAGAAGACCGAAGAAGCCGGTAGCGAAACCTGCACCACCGCCCGTTCATCCGTATAAGCAGGCTTTGGAACAACTGGAAAAATTGAGGAAAGAAAGATTGACTCCCAAAGCTTATTATTCCGGGTTAACAGATGTGTTCCGTGTGTATGTTGAAAAAAGAAAGGGTGTGCATTCATTACAGCAAACAACAGGCGACCTTGTGCTGCAGTTGCGTTCTATTGGTATGGAAGAAGGCATATTCAAACAGCTTGCTGATACTTTGCAATTGAGCGACATGGTGAAATTTGCCAAATATGAACCATCATCTGCTGATGATACAAAGACATTTGAAACAATTAAAAAGAGTATAGAACATATCGAACAATCAATACAACCGCCCACAAACTCTTTACCTGGTTAAAACCTTGAGAACAACGGCAAGAAATTTTATTAAAAAGGACAATGCTTTACGACTGGTTACGAAATATTGATTTTGCTTATCCGCTGGCCTTCGGTCTTTTTGCGCTGGTGCCATTGATGATATTCTGGTACCGCAAAAAATATGATAGCAGGGTGGCCACTGTGCGCGTGTCTTCTTCAGAAGCATTCAATACACCTTCAGCCAAGGTCTATTTCCGGCATATTCCTTTTATCCTCCGTGTTCTGGCCATTGCTGCACTGATCATGGCACTGGCACGACCACAGAAACGGAATGATCAGCAACAAACAGTAGGAGAGGGTATTGATATCGTTTTGTGCATGGATGTAAGCGGCAGCATGGGCTCCCGTGATATATTGCCGTCGAGAATGGAAGTGGCGAAAGAAGTGGCAGAAGAATTTGTCCGCAGCCGCCCGGTAGACCGGATCGGCCTGGTGATCTTCTCCGGGGAAAGCTTTACCCAATGCCCGATCACGACCGACAGGAACACACTTATCCGGCAGATACAGACCCTGGAGAGCCGGCGTTTTTTAAAAGACGGCACTGTGATTGGAGAAGGACTGGCTACCGCGGTAGACCGTTTATCGGAAAGTAAGGCAAAAAGCCGTGTGATCATTTTATTGACAGATGGGAAAGAAGATGCGCCGGATACCCGGTTGATTGACCCGGTAACAGCGTTGGAAATTGCCAAATCGCACCAGGTGAAAGTATATGCTATCGGTATGGGCGCCATTCCTTCCAATATCGTGGAAATAACCGGTAATGAACCCCCACAGCGCAATGCGGCTATGGATTTTATTGATGAAGACCTGCTGCGCAGGATCGCCAATGAAACCGGCGGAAAATATTTCCGGGCAAAAGATAAAGAAGGATTGCAGAGTATCTACAAGCAGATCGATCAGTTGGAACGCTCTAAAGTGGAGATCACCTCTTATAAACGCTACCGCGAATTATTCCTGCCTTTTGTATTTGCCGCACTCGGTTTCCTGCTTATTGAGATCGTTTTGCGCTTCACCTGGTTGAAAAAGTTTCCCTGATAACAGGATATTGCTGAAATTCGTGAAGTATGAAAAAAGCTGTAGTATATAAATCAACGGGAAGCTGGTACACCGTAAAGGATGAAAATGGTAAATGGCATAATGCCCGCATGAAGGGCGTTTTTAAAATAGATGATATTACCAGTACCAATCCTATTGCCGTAGGTGATGAAGTGATGATTGAGCTGGAGGATGAAAAAGAAAATACAGCAACGATCACAGATATCCAGCCGCGTCGGAATTATATCAACCGGCAATCTCCGCGGGCAAAGCACCAGCACCATATCATTGCAGCCAATCTTGACCAGTCGCTGCTGGTGGCAACGCTGAAAGAGCCCAGGACTTCGCAGGGATTTATCGACCGTTTCCTGATAGCCTCAGAAATGTATCACGTGAAGCCCTTGCTGGTGTTTAATAAAGCAGACATTTATAAAAGAAAGGAACAGGAGCAGTTTACACATTTTCAGGAGATGTATACAGCGATAGGCTATCCTGTTTTTCTTACCAGTACCAAAGAAAAAATGGGTATTGATGCTTTGCAGGATGCCTTGAAAGATAAGATTACGCTAATTAGCGGACATAGCGGTGTTGGGAAATCCACTTTGCTGAATTCTATTTTGCCTCATCTTGCACTGAAAACGCAGGAAGTAAGCAACTGGAGCGGCAAAGGAATGCATACCACCACTTTTGCTGAAATGTTTGATCTGCCCGATGGAGGAAAGATCATTGACACGCCCGGTATGCGGGAATTCGGATTGGTAGACATTACCAGGCAGGAACTTTCCCATTATTTCCCTGAAATGCGCGACAGGCTGCAGAACTGCCAGTTCAATAATTGCCTTCATCTTAATGAGCCTGGCTGCGCCATCAAACAGGCCGTAGCGGAAGGGATCATTCAGGAAGACAGGTATGTGAGCTATGCGGGGATCCTGGACTCGATAGAAGAAAGGAACTACTAGTTTAAGATTTAAAAGTTCAAAGGTTTAACGTTAAATCTTTAAACCTTTGAACTTTTAAACCAATGATATCGTGCTATGCTACGTTTCTGGTTGTTACCAGCTTGCCTGCCAGTATGCGTGCCAGTTCCACAGCAGCCTCATTCTCCCGGCTTACTGCATCCCTTGTTTTGGTAGGAAATACAGAAATGCCATTGTAAATATTGTAATGCAGTGTAAGGGTAGATCCTTTAAAACGGAAATCCCAGTTGATGGAATCGAATTCGTCTTCTTTGTTGAGGAATTTGATATGAAGGTCCTTGTTCAGGATGCCTGCTGCCTGGTAAAACAGGTTCAGAGTGCCGTCATCTGCAATTACGGCTTCCGTGCAGCCAAGATCAGTTCTCAGGGTAACGCTCATAGTAAAATTTTTAAAGGTTTAATGGTTTTACTATAAGACCTGGATCCAGCTTAAATCGCTGCTCTATGCGGATGTTAACTTTTGAATTTTTTGGCTTTCCGTGCAGCTTTTTCTGCTGCTGGATCACCGCTGACCAGTTTTTCAGCACCGATATTCTTTCCGTTGGTAGGACAACCGGTTTTATTCGATCTGAATAAACTGCAGGAAACGGCCATTGTCATAAAACAAAAAAGAGTGAATATGGCCAGAAGGTTTTTCATGCTGTAATCAAATTGACAATACTAAAATAACTCATATCCGCGGGTTGTGGTATAGTAAAATTACTGATTCCGTTCTGCTTTATTGAGAAAGAATCTGTTGCAATATTAAATTTCTGTATTTAAGGCGGTTATTCTGCTTTTCCTTTGAACCAGCCGGCATATTTCACATAATTATTGGCGATCCGGTTGATCTCGCCATTGATCAGCTCCTGCGAAATATCCTTTACTTTTTTGGCGGGTACGCCGGCATAAATGCTGCCTGCTTCGCAAACCGTATTTTCCAGCACTACAGCGCCTGCTGCAATAATAGTATTGCTGTGTACCACGGCATTGTCCATCACAATGGCGCCCATTCCAATCAGTACATTATCGTGTACCGTGCAGCCATGTACAATCGCATGATGGCCGATCGATACATTGTTGCCGATCTGTGTACCGTATTTCTGGTAAGTGCAGTGAATGCAGGCTCCGTCCTGTATGTTCACCTTATCACCCATCCGGATGAAGTTCACATCCCCTCTTACCACAGCATTGAACCAGATGCTGCAGTCCTTACCCATTACCACGTCACCAACAATAGTAGCATTGGGCGCGATAAAACAATTATCGCCAAACTGGGGATGTTTGTTTTCTACTGGAAGGATGACAGGCATAACTGGTTTGGGTTTTAGTATATTCTAAAGAGTTGCAAATTAGATAATTTCTTGCCGTGTTGGGCTTTCTTTGCGTCCTTTGCAATATGAATCAAAGAGAACTTTTTTTGCGTCATGTGGCACAAACTTCTCCTGCCCCCTTAGCCCTTGAGATAGTGAAAGCGGAAGCTGCGCGGTTGTATGATGCGGCAGGAAAAGAATACATAGATCTGATCGGCGGCATTAGTGTAGCGAATACAGGTCATCGCCATCCTGCTGTGGTGAAAGCGATCAAAGAACAATTGGATGCTTATCTCCACATTATGGTGTATGGCGAATTTGTGGAAACACCACAGGTCCGGTATGCCCAGTTGCTCACCCGTCATTTACCGGCAACACTTGATTCGGTTTATTTTACCAATTCAGGAGCAGAAGCAGTGGAAGGCGCGATGAAACTGGCAAAGCGGATCATGAACCGCCCAGGCATCATTGCTTTTGATCATTCATATCATGGCTCCACGCAGGGAGCGCTCAGCATTATGGGCAGCGAATACTGGAGAAATGCATTTCGCCCCCTGCTTCCGGGAGTCAGTCATCTTAAATATGGGTCCTTCCAGGCATTGGATGAGATTTCTACTGATACAGCCTGCGTGATCGCAGAAACGGTACAGGCCGAGGCTGGCGTTATACCTCCTTCCATTGAATGGATGCAGGCGCTTCGCCAACGCTGCAACGAAACAGGTACTTTGCTAATACTGGATGAGATACAAACAGGGTTCGGACGTACCGGCAAACTCTGGGGGTTTGAAAACTTCGGGATCGTACCGGATATTCTTTTGCTGGGTAAAGCCCTGGGAGGAGGAATGCCGTTAGGAGCGTTTATCAGTTCAAGGGAAAGGATGGGAACATTGATGGATGCACCGGTGCTGGGGCATATCACCACTTTCGGTGGGCATCCTGTAAGTTGCGCAGCCGGTATAGCTGCATTGACTGTGTTGATCGGGGAAGGGATGATGGATAAGGTGAAGGAAAAAGAAACATTATTCCGTTCATTGCTTGTTCATCCGAAAATAAAAGAAGTCCATTCTTATGGATTGTGGCTGGCCGTAAGGTTCGATTCTTTTGAAACGAATAAAAAGATCATTGATCAGTGTATTGAAAAAGGGGTACTGACAGATTGGTTTTTATTTGCTTCAGACAGCTTGCGTATTTCTCCACCCCTGGTGATCACGGAAGAAGAAATAAGAACTGCTTGCGAAGTGATCATGTCATCCATTTCATAGCAATGAAAAGAGCTTTGCTGCGATCATTGCACCGATGATAGGCCCCAGTACAGGTATCCATGCATAAGCCCAATCGCTGTCACGTTTGCCCTTAATGGGCAAAATAAAATGAGCAATGCGCGGGCCGAGGTCCCTGGCAGGATTGATAGCATAACCGGTTGGGCCGCCCAATGATAAACCAATACCCAATACCAACAGTGCAACAGGCAATGCATCTAATGCCCCCATAGTGGAAGCGGGTTTTGATAATGCAAGCGCTCCAAACAATAAGGCGAAACCTCCGATGATCTCCGTCAGTATATTATAAAGCGGATGACGGATAGCAGGAGCTGTACAAAACACGGCAAGTTTAAGATCAGCATCGGTTGTTGCATCAAAGTGCTGTTTATACGCTACCCATGCAGCTACAGTACCGGTGAAAGCTCCCAGCATTTGCGCAGCGAGATAAGTACCCAGGAGATTGCTATCAAAATCGCCGAATAGCGCCAGGGAGATACTGACCGCCGGGTTCAAATGCCCGCTTCCTCCCAATGAATTGGAGGCATACACGCCCATAAAAACAGCCATAGCCCAACCAAACGTAATAACGATCCAGCCGCTTGACTGACCTTTGGTTTTTGACAACACCACGTTTGCTACCACGCCGACGCCAAACAAAAGGAGAAGAGCCGTGCCAGTGAATTCGCCGATAAAAGGAGACATGATTTTATTTTTTAGTGATGGTATTTTATTTTATCAACCAGGAAGGATATAGTTTTTGGCAAGGGATGTAAATGCTTTTACCTGTTCTTCTATCCATTCCTTATTTCTGCCTAATGATTCTGCCATTATTGTAGCAACAGTAGGTGCGGCTGCTACTGCCGAACGTGCATCCAGCAATAAATGTCTTGTGCGGCGGCTTAAATAATCTTCTACCATCATGCACATTTCCTCCTGCACGCTGCGGCGAATATCCTCAGGAGTTACGGAGATGGGAGAAGGTACCGGCAAATCGTATCCATATAAATGGAGATCGATGGTGACACATTTTTTTTCCGGCAAACCATTTTCTTTGATTGCAGTGTTTATTACATCTTCCGCCATTTTCCGGTAGGTAGTCCATTTGCCTCCTGTGATCGTGATCATCTTTGAATCTCCTATCATGATCAGGTGGTCCCTTGAAAGCGCAGCGGTCTTCTTGCTTTTTCCTTTAACCAGTGGACGAAGACCTGCAAACATACCTTTTACATCACTGCGTTGCGGATCACGCGATAAGTAAAGCGCTGTGTGTTTAAGAATGAAATTGATCTCTTCTTCCATCGGAACAGGTTCTGCAACCACCTGTTCTACTGGTGTATCCGTGGTGCCAAGTACGATCTTATCGTGCCAGGGCACGGCAAAAAGCACTCTTCCGTCATCAGTCCTTGGAATCAGGATAGCCGTATCCCCGGGCAGGAACTCTTTATCCACCACCAGGTGGATGCCCTGGCTGGGTGCGATCATTTTTTCATGACCGGGATCATCCATTTCAAGTATGGTATCTGTAAATACACCGGTAGCATTGATCAATGCCTTGCATTTTATTTCGTATTGTTTACCGGTGAGCTGATCTTTTACTGTGATTCCCTGTATTTTGCCCTGGTTCTTTAATAAACCTGTAACGGGAAAATAATTCAGTACAACAGCTTCGTGTTGCGCAGCGGTTTGTGCCAGGTTGATTGCCAGCCTTGCATCGTCAAACTGTCCGTCATGATATAATATCGCACCACGGAGATCGGTGGGGTCCAAAGTTGGTGCGAGTTTCAGTGTTTCATCTTTGGAAAGAAAACGGGAAGGGCCGAGTCCCAGCTTACCCGCCATCCAATCATATATTTTCAAACCGATGCCGTAAAAAGGACCTTCCCACCATTTATAATTCGGAACAAGAAAGGTTTGATTACGGGCGAGATGCGGAGCGTTCTTTAACAGGATGCCTCTTTCTTTCAGTGCTTCCATTACCAGTTTGATATTGCCCTGTTGCAGGTAGCGAACACCGCCATGCACCAACTTGGTGCTTCTTGAAGAAGTGCCGCTGGCAAAATCGTGCTGTTCAAAGAGAATGGTTTTGAAACCCCTTGAGGCAGCATCCACAGCAGCGCCGAGACCAGTAGCACCACCGCCGATAATGGCGATATCCCATTCCTGCCGGGATTCAAGCTGAGAGATCATCAGGGAACGATCCATAGTGGTTTCAAGTTAGGTATTCTGATTGATGTTCGATGGTCAACGATCATTCGCCCATGCAATTGAAGCACGCACAGCCCTGTGCCATCCTTTTATCAATTCATTTCTTTTCGCATTGTCGATAGCAGGATGAAAAGTTTTATCTGCTTTCCATTGTTCCTGTATAGCAGCCGTATTTTTCCAGTAGCCAACGGCGAGCCCTGCAAGATAGGCTGCTCCAAGCGCTGTTGTTTCGGTGATCACAGGCCGGAGCACATTGGTGTCCAGTATATCACTCTGGAATTGCATCAGTTGATTATTGATCGTTCCTCCTCCATCCACTCTTAATTCTTTAATGCGGATGCCGGCATCAGCTTCCATGGCTTTTAGTACATCATGCGTTTGATAAGCGATGCTGTCTAATGCAGCCCTGGCAATATGCGCTTTGCTACTGCCTCTTGTAAGGCCGAATAAGGAACCTTTGGCATAGGCATTCCAGTAAGGAGCACCTAAGCCTGCAAAGGCTGGGACCATATACACGCCATTGGAGTCTGTTACTTTTGCGGCGAGCGCTTCCACTTCTGAAGATTTGCGGATGATCTTGAGTTCATCCCTTAACCATTGCACCACTGCACCAGCAATGAACACACTTCCTTCCAGTGCATATTCCACTTTATCATTGACCTTCCAGGCAATAGTAGTAAGCAGATTGTTGCTGGAGGCAATGGCTTTTTCGCCGGTGTTCATCAGCATAAAGCAGCCGGTACCGTAGGTGTTCTTCACCATGCCGGGTGTTGTGCATTGCTGACCGAAGAGAGCTGCCTGCTGGTCGCCGGCGATCCCAGCAATCGGAATTCTTGAATCGGGGATAAAGCTGCCTGTGACGCCGTATATCTTGCTCGAAGGTTTTACTTCAGGTAATAAGCTGCGGGGAATATTGAAGAGCTTTAGCAGTTCATCATCCCACTCGCAGGTGTGAATGTTGAGCAGCAGAGTACGGGATGCATTGGACACATCCGTAACATGCAGTTCACCGCCGGAAAGTTTCCATACAAGCCAGGTATCAATGGTGCCAAAAGCAAGTTGACCTTGTTCAGCTTTTTGCCGGGCTCCAGGAATATTATCCAGTATCCATTTCAATTTGGTGGCAGAAAAATATGCATCTATTACAAGGCCGGTCCTCTCCCGGATCACGTTGGAGAGGCCTGCGGCTTTCAATTCATCGCAATAGGCGGCGGTGCGACGGTCTTGCCATACAATGGCCGGACAGATGGGCTTGCTGGTTTGCCGGTCCCACACCACAGTAGTTTCTCTTTGATTGGTGATGCCGATGCCGGCTACCTGCCGCATAGTGATATTGGCTTTAGCGATAGCTTCTGCCATAGTGCCATACTGCGTGCTCCAGATCTCTTCCGGATCATGCTCCACCCAGCCGGGCTGAGGAAAGTGTTGCTTAAATTCTTTTTGGGCAAGGCTGACAATGTTCCCCTGCTGGTCAAATAACATACTGCGGCTGCTGGTAGTGCCCTGATCGAGGGCAAGAATATAGGTTAAGGGCATGCAAGCGATTTTGTAGTATCAAGTTAGGAAAAAAATCTTTGACAGTAGGACGGCCATCGAAGAACGAAACAAATACAAAAAATTAACAACCTGAATATTTGGAAGTATGCTTCCGGCGCACTTACTTTGTATTTCAAAGTGCTTTTTTATGAGCTCAGAAAACCAACCATTGGACAGTCTGCAGGATGTAAGAGATATCCGGAAAATGATGGAAAGATCAAGCCGGTTCACTTCGCTCAGCGGTTTAAGTTGTGTGGCAGCCGGTGTTTGTGCACTTGCAGGTGCCTGGGCTGCACACCGCATGATCATTAATTATTATGGCGACTCGAAGGAGTGGATTTATTCCGGGCACTCATTTGCTGCGTTAAAAGTGAATTTATTGTTGCTGGCAGGTGCTGTGCTGGCAGCAGCACTGATTGGCGCATTTTATTTTACCTGGCGTAAGGCAAAGCAGCAGGGAGAAGTGCTGGGTAATCATATTTCCCGCCGTGTGTTTTGGAGTATGGCCGTGCCACTGGTTACAGGAGGCCTGTTTGTGTTTGGTATGTTGCAGCATGACGAATGGCGCTTTGTAGGCCCAGGCTGCCTGGTATTTTATGGATTGGCATTGGTAAATACCGGTAAGTATACCGTTGCAGATATCCGTTACCTGGGTTATTGTGAAATAATACTGGGACTGTTGAATATTCTATTTAGTAGCTATAGTTTGTATTACTGGGCACTTGGTTTTGGCGTATTGCACATTATATATGGAGTGATCATGTGGTGGAAATATGAACGGGTAAAGGTTAACTAAAAAGCCTTTCTTTGCGATAATAAGGAGTATGAAGAATCCGATAACAGGTTTAAACAAAATTTTTGACAACCGCATCCGGCTGGGCGTGATGAGCGTGCTTATGGTCAATGAAGAAATAAGTTTCAATGATCTCAAACAAATGCTGGAAGTAACGGATGGCAACCTGGCTACGCATTTGGTAAGCCTGGAGGAGAATGGCTATATCAAAGTGCATAAAGGATTTATCGGAAGGAAAACGAATACAACTTATTCAGTGACGAGAACAGGGGAAAAAGCGTTTTCAGATCATATCTCGGCATTGGAAAATATGATAAAAGGGATCAGGTAAATTTTTTTTGCCTTTTCACTTTTAAATACAAAGTACTTTTTATTTCAAGAATTATACATGGGATTACATTCATTTAATACCTGGCTTGTTGCGAACCTGATCCATCCTTTTTTGATACTCATAATGGATTTAATCGATCCTGCATTCTTCTATGATATGGATTTTCTGGCCGAACCCAGTCTTTTGAGCATGATTTTTTTCTTTTCATTCATTTTATCTCTTCCAGGATTGCTGCTTGCTTATGCATGCCTCAGAATAATCGTACCTGCACCACATAGTTATCAGGTAAAGCTAGTGATATGGGCTTTGGCCGCACCGGGTATTATAGCCTTTGGGGCAATGGTAGCAATGATCATATTTGGTGATTTTAACCCTGGGGGATTGATTGTTTGTATGCCCGCAATGCTTTCGGCAATGTTATCTGTGCTTATCCGCTACCAACAATTCAAACGACTTATCGTACAACATGAAATCAATTAATACAATGAAACAAGGTTCTATAACCATCAAATCACGGATGCTTAGTTTTCGCTATGCATTCAAAGGCATTAGCCGGTTCTTCCGCGAAGAGCCCAATGCGCGCCTCCATCTCGCCGCTACAGCCGGTGTTGCAGTTGGCATCTTTTATTTCCATATCACAGGCACCGAATTACTGGCACTCCTGATCGTAACAGGAGCAGTATGGGCAGCAGAGATCATGAACACCGCTATTGAACACCTGGTGGATTTTGTATCCCCCGGCTTTCATCCTAAGGCCGGACTGATCAAAGACCTGGCTGCCGGAGCTGTGCTGGTTACTTCCATTACTGCACTCGGCACCGGGCTTATTATTTTCTTACCTAAAATCCTCGATCATGTTATATAAAACCCTTGTAAAAAAACTGGAAACTCCCAATCTGGGCCTGCAGCAATGGCTGCTTATATCCTGCGGCTTCAGTTGCTTATTGGTTGCAGCGCGCGTGCTGGTTACGGGCCAGCTGTCCCATCTTTTTCTTATCTGGAATCTTTTCCTTGCATTTGTTCCTTATGCTGTTAGTCAATGGCTCGGTACACGCCCACAGATATGGAAAAATAAGTTTGTCCTGGCATTGATACTACTGGTATGGTTACTGTTTATTCCTAACGCATTTTATATTGTTACCGACCTTTTTCACCTGGATGATTTCAGCAATGCGCCAAGATGGTTTGATCTTTTGCTGATCTTTTCCTTTGCATGGAATGGCCTTTTACTCGGTCTTCTCTCTGTTCGTAAAGTGGAAACCATTCTTCAGCAGGTAAGCGGGCGCTCCTTTTCCCTCCTCGTGGTTTTTGCAGTAATGTGGCTGAATGCTTTCGGCGTTTATATAGGACGCTATCTACGCTTCAATACCTGGGATGTGCTGGCCAAACCGTTTACGCTTTTCAATGAGTTGCTGGATATCATCATTCATCCCCTTCGTTATAAAATGGAGTGGGGCATGATCGGCGTGTATGCCGTATTCATGACCCTGATCTATATCACCATCAAAAAGATGGCCGGACAATTCCACCAAACGCTTAAATAACAAATGCTATGGAAACAACAATTGCCCAAACCTGGCAAAAGAGTAAGCTTTTCTTTAAAGCTCTTCTGATCGGAATATTGGTTTTGCTGCTATTGATCCCTGCTTATTTTGTACAGGAGCTTATTAAAGAAAGGGAACAAAGACAGAAGGATGCTTATGAAGAAGTGAGCAGCAAATGGGCCGGCTCGCAGATCATTACAGGGCCTGTGCTGGTATTGCCTTATATAGAAACTGTGACCAATATTTCAGGAGCGCCCTCTATTCTGAGAAAACAAGCCTATCTGCTGCCTGACAAATTAACCATTACAGGAGACATGAAGCCAGAAGAAAGGCACCGGGGCATTTACCAGGTAATGCTTTATTCTTCCACCCTGAATATTTCCGGGAAGTACAACGAAATACCACTGAAACAACTGAGGATTGATGCGTCCAGTGTTTTGTGGAATGAAGCTTATGTCTGTATCAACCTGCAGGATCCTCGCGGCCTGAAAGAAGAAATGCAATTGAAGTGGAACGATTCCCTTGTTACGCTTAGTCCTTCTGCCATAAATAATGCTGTTATGAAAGACGCATTCATCGCTCCTGTAAATGTATCACCGGAAGGTTCTGTTTCTTTCTCTTCCCAGTTACAGTTCAATGGCTCTCATGAGTTGCTGTTCACGCCTGTTGGAAAAGAAACTACTGTAAAGCTCAACTCGGCATGGAGTGAACCCAGTTTTACAGGTGGACAATTACCAGAATACCAGATAAACAAGGACGGGTTCTCTGCTTCCTGGAAAAGCCTTTCACATACCCGTAGCTATCCTCAGTCGTGGAAAGAGACATCTTACGATCTTACCAGTGCATCCTTTGGCGCCGGTCTTTTTATCCCGGTGAATGGTTATCAAAAAACCATGCGCTCTGTAAAGTATGCGATCCTTTGCATCGTGCTCACATTTGCAGCTTTCTTTATCATTGAAATGGTGAATAAAAAATCTGTTCACCCCATACAGTACGCATTGGTAGGGGCCGCACTGCTTTTATTCTATACATTATTGCTTTCCTTTTCTGAATATATAGGTTTCAATATCGCTTATATCCTTGCCACTATTGCTACAGTTAGTTTGATAGGATGGTTTATAAAAGGGGTGCTGTCGTCAGGAAAGTTGAGCTGGCTGCTGTCATTGCTGCTGGTATTGCTTTATGGTTACATATTCACCATTCTGCAATTGCAGGATTACTCACTGTTGCTTGGAAGCATAGGATTGTTTATTACTCTCGGTGTTATCATGCATTATTCAAGGAAAATACAATGGTAAAAAGCTGTAACATCAAACATATTTGAGCCGTACTCTGATAAACCAACCTTGACCATTATCTTATCCCTTATGAAAATGAAAAGGCCTCCGAAATTTCGGAGGCCTTTTGTTATAATGATGATCAGCTTATACTAGAAGTCGACACCCATTGCAAAATACCACATAGGCTTATTGCGGAAAATGCCATTCATTTCCCAGGCTGCATCTACGCGGAGGAAATAACCCAGGAGTGTGCTGCGGGCGCCAAATCCGTAACCACCTGCGAAAGGACCAATACCACCTGCTTTAAAACGGACAGTAGGTGCGTTCGGATCATTGCTGGTGTAAATATTTTGCGGCCTTTTAATATTGCTTACATCTCCTGCCCAGGCTGTGCCGAGATCAATGAACTGTACTAATTGGAAATTGCGCAGAAAGGCATTATTGATCGGTTTGTTGAAGAATGTAGTGAAAACAGGCAGCCTGAATTCACTGTTGATCACAACAGCATTGTTACCATTTGCAACGTTTTGCCTGAACCCACGCATATTCACAGCCAGTGACTGATAGGTATAGTTATTTGGTTGAACAGGAGCATTGCCGTTATTGAATTTCGGTCCAAACCAGTTATCGACCCCACCGAGATAATAGATGACCTGCTGATCTCCAAAGGAGAAATCGCCGGCAGCGCGAAGCGCCCAGATCAGGTTGCGGTAAAGTGGCAGGTAATGACGTGCATCAAAACCAACGTTGAACATGGTCTTGCCCTGTTTTTGCTGCAACTGCAGTTCAGTGAGCTTGCTGGTCTGCATAAACAAGTCGGCATATATTTTATACCGCAGGCCATGCCAGATATTCGTTGCTGGTGTAATGGCATCATCATATACATATTCCAGGCTAAGCTGGCCATAGGTAGATTTAAAATCCGGGATCTCCAGGGATATCGCATCGCGTGAAGTAACCACGATCCTTTCAAAGCGCGGACCCAGTGTGGCACGCAGGCTCTTGGTTTTGTCAAACGGATAACGCAAGCGGGCAAGATAATAGCTGGAGAAGCTCTTACCCATATATTGCGGTGCATCCACAAAACCTACCTGGTTGCTGGAGCGGTAGTAAGTAAGTCCCCAATCCAGTCTCTTCCTGAGATTATAGAACTCGAACAATACATCATTGTCGCGCAGGTTGGAAGCGATACGGATGCCGCCGGTAAACTTGATATCTTCCATCAGATCAGAAGTACCCATCCTGATCAGGCCATTGAAATCATTTCCATTGGAAAGATATATTGGGCCGGCTCCGCCACCGTAAGGCTGGAATTTATTGACCGCCAGAACGGAGTTGTTGAAGCCTGTAACCGCATAATCAGCAAAGAATTTTGGCGGACGGTATTCATACAGCTTTGCTTTGCTGAGAACCGTTGGTTGCGGTAATGCTTCTGCTTCGATCACTTTGCCCAGTTGGGTCGTATCTTTCTTTTCGTTCGCGAACTCGCTCTGGAAGAAATCATTTTGCTTTGGTATGGTATCCTGCTTTTGTTGTGAAGGGGCTGTGCGGTTTTTCTGCCGCTTGTCTTCATCCATGACCTGCTTCATGTATTCAGTGGGGCGTGCAGCCACATTACGGCGGCGCAAAACATTTTCATCCACCCGCAAACGATAAAGCAGTTTTACATCCCCCAGTTTCACTACCTCACTCACCTGTTGATTATCGCCAGCAGTTCTTGTTTCCAAAAGGCTGCTTTGATAATTGGAGAGAGGGAATACATAAGAAGAATCATTGGTAATGGATACAAAACCTACGGAGTCGATATCTGTTTTATCCCATTCTTTTAGCAGGCTGTCCACATCTTTGAGTGAAGGGTTGCGCAGCACTTCGTCACCAATAAATACCAGTGTGTCGAGACCAGCTCTTTCTGTCCGGAAGAAACCTGCATAGCGGTTGTTGATACCGTTCTCATCACTCACAAATGTGAAGTGGGATGTATTGTATTGTGAAGGGAAACGCGCATTGCCAAATTTCATTGCTGTAAGCTGGGATATCTGTTTGAAATCTGATTTATTCCAGTTGTCTACCATGAAAATATTGAAGTGTTTGGCAGGCAATGAATCATCATGCGTTGCTGCAGTGGCTGATGGACGGTTGCTGGAGTAAAGGATTCCCGTTTTGCCAGGGAACGCAACAAATGAAGGATCCAGGTCATCATACACATCATTAGTAACCTGGTCATAAGTCTGTTTATCTATTTTGTAAGTGTATATATCTGTTTGCCCGCTTCTGATTGCGCTTAAAAGCAGGGTATTATTATCCAGCATGTATTTCATGTCCTGCACCTGGTTGAACATTGGCAGGTCCTGCTTGGCTACTTTGATCCGGTTGAGGGCATCGTACACAAATAGTCTTGGTTTTCCCTCCAGGCTGTATATTACTGCCAGCCTTGTGCCTTTACCGTCCCAGGCAAGGATAGGGTAGTTGGGGTTCTTTTCATCTTCCCTTGAGCGGTGGCCGAAACGAAGCAATACTTTGCGGTTCACAAAGTTCTCATTCAACACTACTGTGTATATGCCCTGTTTGTATTCAACTACTGCATAAGTAAAGCTCTTGGGGTTGGGATTGGCATTGAAACGGATAAAATCTTTTTTACCGATCACTTCGCTTATGCCAAGCTGACCTTTAGGTGCATTCTTACGGCTGCGGATATCTTTATAATACTGCTGGGGCACATCGACCATAAAATCCTTCAGCAGATCCTTGAATTTCTTTTTAGTTACTTTTTCAGAAGCATTGTTGAGGTTGCGGTAAATGCGGCTCAGATAGAGGAAATAAGTGACTTTGTTTTTGCCATATTTATCGGCAATATATTTCCAGAAGCTATGACCGGCAAGCAATGGTTTTTCAAATGCGAACTGATAAAAATTCCTGTATTTGCCTGAAAGCATGGTAGCGCGAAGGTCATCATCCAGTTCGGGGCTCCAGTTTTCAGCGGCATATTCAATATAACCGTCGGTCAGCCATTTCGGGAGATCAAGTAGGGCCTGGTTGGCAGCAAATTCGCCCAGGTCGTCACCAAACAAAACATTCTCTACAAGCACCCTGGCAATACCCTGGCGTATCTGGCGGCGCAGATTATCGTGGTTGCCATCAAAGTAAACCAGCATTTTGTTGTTGACCAGTTTGGTTACACCGCCGGTATTCTGCCAGTCGATGCCCAATCCGATATTGGATTGCTGCATCTCATCAAAATTGTTATATACTACGATATTAGTACGGCGCTGCATTCCATATTCCACGAATTCTTCGATGCCGGGCAATTCTGTTTCTGCAATCTGCGCTACATATTTTCCCAATCCTAATCCGTCCTGGCTGAAATAGGTGTTGAAATTGGTTGTTTGATAATATCTCCATTTGAACTTCTGGTATTGCACACGGTTTTTGCCAAACTCCACTGTGCCTACCTGCGCATACGATGCCATTCCTGCACATACTAAAACGCAGGTCACCAATGCCTTCATTTTGCTATTCATCAGGGAATATTTATTATTTATAAAGCTGCCGATCATTCTCACCCGTTTGATCTTTTCGTGCATATCAGTAAGATGCCGGAAATTTAGTGGGTGCATATCGTTTATTGTTTCTTATTTTACAAATGTACCGGATTCGCCCCCATTTTTAAAAATACGAAAAACCGATCATGTTAACTGTTAAGACATTCACTTTTAGCCCCATCCAGGAGAATACCTACGTTTTGTATAACGAAAAGGGCGAGTGCTGCATTATAGATCCTGGCTGTTATTTTCAGGAAGAACGCGACGAACTCAGATCAGCTATCGAAGGGGCCGGTCTGAAACCGGTTTTACTGCTCAATACACATGGCCATCTCGATCACGTATTTGGCAATAAATTCATATTTGAAACATGGGGGCTAATCCCGCATATCCACGAAAAGGAAAAACCCGTGCTTGACCGGGCTCCTGCAGCCGCTGAGCGGTGGCAATTGCCGTTTGATCATTACGAAGGGGAATTGAAATTCATCCCGGAAAACCAACCCATTTTCCTGGGCGATGAAAAACTGGAAGTACTATTCACTCCCGGCCATTCTCCCGGCAGCCTCTCTTTTTATTATGAGCCGGGTTCTTTTGTGATAGGCGGGGATGTATTATTCAATGGCAGCATTGGCCGTACAGACCTTCCGGGTGGGGATTATGCCACGCTGATCAACAGTATTCAGACCCGATTTTTTACCCTGCCAGACGACACCAAAGTATATTCCGGGCATGGGCCTGTAACGACGATCGGCCTGGAGAAAATGAATAATCCGTTTGTGAAATTGTATTAATTCAACGGTAGAGCAGCTTTCCTATAACAGGCAGGTTCTGCAATTCCTTCCGTTCAATACGGATAATGAACCAGGCGAATGAAAGAAGGAGCAAGGTAGCAGACGCCAGGTTGAACCAGCGGTTGGCCCAGATATGCACCAATCCCAGGTGCAGCAGATAGATCAGTACTACCATCACGAGGTAAGCGATCAGCTTTTTGCGGGGATAAGGCACAGGATAATATTTCTGCCCCATGATATAACTCACGATCATCATGAAAAGATAACAGCAGAAAGTGGCGATGGCTGCTCCGAAATAATGGAACCGGGGAATTAAAATAATATTCAATACAATGGTGAGCACGGCACCTGCAAGCGTAATAGCTGCCCCCATCATGTTTTTATTAGACAGCTTATACCAGATACTAAGATTGTAATAAATGCCCAGGAAGATATTACCCAGTGCAAGCAGAGGAACAATACCTAACCCCTCAACCCATGTGGCTTTGTCAATGGCTTCAAAAAACCAGGCAAACACATCAATATAAAGACTGATAAAAAGGAACATGAAGCAGCAGGCGATCACAAAGAACTTCATTACCCGGGCATAAATACGCTGTGGATTTTCTTCACGCGAGCGGTTGAAGAAAAATGGCTCTGCCGCCATGCGGAATGCCTGTATCATGATAGTGACCAGAACGGCCAGCCGGTAAATATTCCCAAAGATCCCCAGTTCATGTTTGGCCTGTTGTTCAGGCAGGTCAACCACGTGCTGATAAATAAGACGGCTAAGCATATCATTTACCATGCCGCCCATTCCCACTATTACCAGCGGGTATGAGTAATGCATTACTTTTTTCCAGAGAGCCGCATCAAAACTAAAACGGATCTGAACGAATTCTTTTCTTAAAAGAATAAAGGTTAAAATGCTGCCGCAAAGATTTCCGATGAGATAATAACCAATGCCAATCTCCTTATTGTAAAACGTGCCGAGGAAAGACTCTTTATTAGCCTCGACATATTTTGGGATCACCCCAAGAAAAATAACGATCACTACAACATACATAAGCACGCCGGCCATCCTTGCAAAAGCATAACGTTTTGGACGGTTCTCCTGGCGCAGCCTTGCAAAGGCAAGAGTGGAGAGCGCATCAAAGAAAATGATACCAGCCATCCAGGTAATATATTCAGGATGCTTTTCCAACCTTGCCCACCGCACGATCGGTTCTTTGCAAAGCAGTAGTATACCGGTAAATACAATAGTGGAAATGATCAATGAAACAGAAAGGGTATTGTATAGTTTTTTCTGGTCATGGTCCTGCGAAAAACGGAAATAAGCGGTTTCAAGTCCGTAGGTGAACAACACATTCAAAAATGGAATGATCGCGTATACCTGGGTGAGGTCAGCCGTTGTAGCCGGTTGGGCAAATAAAAGCGGCAGGGACAGGTTCATCAGGTAGCCCAAAAAACGGCTGGCTATTGTTGGAATACCATACCATAAAGTTTGACCTGCCAGTTTCTTAATGCCGCTCAAAAGAAAAGTTTAACAACAAATGTAAAATAATAACCTAACAAAAAAGATACGTTCTGTTTAAAGCGATCCCTTCCCGTTCTTCCCGCCTTACCGGTAAGAATTTACCGGTAAGGCGGGAAGAACGGGAAGGGAGGCCTGATCAGTAAAATATTATTTCGGTTCGCTAAATCGTGTATCCTTCAAAAAACTTGAATCGGTAAGCGTCCGCAAAAACAGTGCAATATTGGTGGCTTCTGTATTGGTAAGCGGAATGCCATTTGCCAGCGAAGGATCAAGCGTAGGGCTTTGCTGCACACCGGTCCGGTAATGATCGAGGCATTGGCCGAGCGTAGCAAAGCGTCCGTCATGCATATAATTGGAAGAAATATATACGTTGCGCAGGGTAGGGACCTTGAATTTCAGCGAATCTTCCGATAGATGTGTGATCCGCATACGGCCGTAATCGTTCAATGCATTGTCGACCGGCAGACCGATATTACGGAAACTATAATCCGTGAACATAGGCTCAGGGTGGCAGCTTGCACAATGTGCCTGGAACAATTCATAGCCGGATTGTTCGGGTGCTGTGAAAGAAGCTTCACCTTTTTTAACACGGTCATATTTGGAGTTGGCGGAGGTCATGTAGCCGGTAAATTGTGCGAGTGCTTTCAGCATGTTCTCTGCACTGATGAATTCTGTGCGAAAGACCTCTTTAAACATCTTCCTGTATTCGGGGTCCTTTTGCAGTTTGCCTATAACGCCGTTGAACGATTCTCCCATTTCAATATGTCCGTTGATCGGCTGGGCTGCTTCTGAAAAAAGCGTACTGAACTCTCCATCCCAATGATAACTGTTTTGCCAGGCAAGGTTGAACAGGACAGGAGCATTGCGCAGTGTATGGGAGTGGTATACACCATGGCTCCGGTCGTGCTCGTATGTTCCAAAAGCAGCGATCTGCTGATGGCAGGAAGCGCAGGGGTGAGCACTATCTACCGAAAGCCGTCCATCATAAAATAATTTGCGGCCCAGCTCAAATCCTTCTTTGGTCAGTGGATTATCGGTGAAGCGATACAGTGGGTCGGGAAAACCTGCCGGTATTTCCTGCGATAAAAAAGTAAGATCGTTCGGGTTATCGTCTTTCTTGCATGAGCCCAGCACGTAGGAAACGGAGACAACAAAGAGAATGATGGATAATATGGTGAATAAATGTTTTTTCATAAATCAGAATTCACGACCATTCCTGTATTTCTGCCGGCCGGCTTTTACTTCCGACTTTCTCTTTTTTGACTCCATCCGCCGCTCTTTCGCTGCTTTACTGACCTTGGTGGCTATGCGCGGTTTTTTCTTTAAGAGGGCATGATGTACCAGTTCATTGATCTTTTGAACAGCTTCTTCCTTATTGGCCAGTTGGGTACGATGGGTTTGTGCTTTTACCTGCAGCATCCCTTCTGCATTGATACGGTTGGACAATTTTTCTGCAACAATGGCTTTTTGTTCTTCATTGAGCAATGAGGAAGCAGCCACTGGCAACGAAGCGATCACGGCTGTTTCCACTTTATTTACGTTCTGACCTCCCTTGCCCCCGCTGCGCGTGGTTTGAAAGGAAATTTCTTTTCTGAGATCTATCATGGTCAATGGCTTGCTGCCAATATATTTGTGAGTAAGTAAAGATACAATATATGCGGGCTGTAATACAAAGGGTGAAAAACGCAAGCGTTACGATTGATGGCCGGCAGAAATCTGCCATTCAGGACGGCCTTCTGGTTTTGCTGGGAATAGAAGATGCAGATACTGGCGATGATATCAGTTGGCTCAGCAGCAAGATCGTTAACCTGCGCATTTTTAATGATGAGAATGGGGTGATGAACCGTTCAGTAAAAGAAATTAATGGCGAGATACTCCTGGTGAGCCAGTTCACCCTGCATGCATCAACCAAAAAAGGCAACCGCCCTTCCTATATCCGGGCAAGCAAACCCGACCATGCCATACCTATGTATGAGGCGATGATCAAACAACTATCAACTGATCTGGAGAAAGAAATCGGAACGGGAAGCTTTGGTGCAGATATGAAAGTGGAATTACTGAATGATGGACCTGTTACTATCTGGATAGACACGAAAAATAAGGAATGAGCCGGTTCTTATTGTATACCTATTTTTTCTGAATATACCTTCCCGTCTGCCAGTTGCAGCCGGATGAAGAATATCTTTTCATTCACACTGATCCTGAAATTATAATTGGAGTTATTCACTTCCTTTTGTTCCAGTATGCGGTTCCCGCCTGATGACCAAACCATTACGCTTTTGATGTCTTTTGTGCTTTTGATAGTGATCTGCTTGCCGGAAGTAAGGATCCGGTATGGCTTGGCAGGTTTTGCCGAGTCAGCAGATGTTGCTAATGCCGGCTGAGCTTCCGCTTCTATTATAAGCGTCGATAAGATGAGTGCCGCAAGCGGCAAAATATGACGGACTACGGTTAACATGATGCATTGAATTTTGGTGTTTCAATAAGGGCATGAGGATGGCAAGGGGGTGGTTAAAACGGCAAGAATCATGCTATATTGCAAGGAACTTCTAAAAATTTTGTTATGACTATCCGGCAAGCGCAGCAACAAGTGGATGAATGGATCAAAACAATTGGTGTCCGCTATTTCAGTGAACTGACCAATATGGCAATACTGACAGAAGAAGTGGGAGAGCTTGCCAGGATCATGGCCCGCCAATATGGGGACCAGTCGTTCAAGGAATCAGACAAAGGGCGCGATCTTGGTGATGAGATGGCCGATGTGCTCTGGGTGCTGGTTTGCCTGGCCAATCAAACCGGGGTTGACCTGGAAAAGGCCTGGGAAAAGAACCTGGACAAGAAAACTAAACGGGATGCTGAACGACATAAAGGGAATTCCAAATTGTAGAAAGACTGGCACTATTTTTTTCATGTATAAGCATGGCAAAAAAAGTCTGGAATAGCATTAAAGAGGCATTTTCTGATTTTTTCACCAAAAAGATCCTGAAACTGAGTGCTGCCCTTGCTTATTATACTGTTTTCTCATTGCCAGGCCTGCTGATCATTATTATATGGGTAAGCGATCTTTTTTATGGGCAGGAAGCAGTAGAAGGCATGGTGTATGGGCAGATCTCGGATTTTGTGGGGCATGATGCTGCCTTGCAGATACAATCGGTTATCCGCAATGCCACTTTATCATCGGAAAGCAAACTGGCTACTACAGTGGGTATTGCCACCCTTGTGATCGGCGCCACCAGCGTGTTTGGTGAGATACAGGATTCGGTAAACCAGATCTGGCGGCTGAAAGCGAAACCCAGAAAGGGCAGAGGTTTTCTCAAAATGCTGATCAACCGGCTTCTTTCTTTTTCCATGATCATATCGCTGGGCTTCCTTCTCCTGGTTTCATTGATCATAAATGGTATTATGGACATGTTGATCGGCCGTCTCACGCAAACTTTCCCCGAAACAGCAGTGATCGTGGTCTATATCACCAATGTCTTGTTCACTTTCCTGATCACGGCTTCCCTCTTTGCACTGATTTTTAAGGTATTACCTGATGCACGGATACAATGGAAACATGTAAGGGCAGGCGCCGCCGCCACTGCCATCCTGTTTATGATAGGCAGGTTCCTTATAGGCTATTACCTGGGCCAAAACAGGATGTCTTCAGCTTATGGAGCTGCAGGGTCCATTATTGTGATTTTGCTGTGGGTCTACTATTCAGCGATCATCCTGTACTTCGGAGCAGCATTCACACATGCTTTTGCCGTTGAAACAGGGTCGCGTATCTATCCCAACAACTATGCTGTCTGGATCGAGCAGGTGGAAGTGGAATCTGAAAAAGACCTGCAACACGCAGCAAAAGAGTCCGCCACCCTCCAGGAAACCATCAACGGCCCCTCTTCCTCCACCAACTCCTGATCTGCGGCTAGATACTCACGACTCAGAACCGACTCCGGGCTATTCTTTGATTCTCTTCACTTATTTTTGCAGGCCGGAAATTCCAGGTAATTAAAAAAGATTATGGCAAACGATTCCAATAAGTTCCAGGCGATCATCTCGCATTGTAAAGAGTACGGTTTTATTTTTCCCAGCAGCGAAATATATGATGGGCTGCAGGCTGTATATGATTATGGCCAGATGGGCAGTGAATTAAAAAAGAATATCCGCGATTACTGGTGGAAAAGCATGACCCAGCTGAATGATAATATCGTTGGTATCGATGCAGCCATTTTTATGCACCCTACAACCTGGAAAGCCAGCGGTCACGTGGACAATTTCAATGATCCGATGATCGACAATAAGGACAGCAAGAAGCGCTACAGGGTAGATCATCTTATTGAGGCCCATGCAGAACAGATGGAAAAGGACGGTCGTATTGATGAGGCAAAGGGTATGCTGGATGAAATGGAAAACCTGCTGGCCAAGGATGATTTTACTGGATTGAAACAACTGATCGCTGACCATGGAATTACCTGTCCTATCAGCGGCACTTCCAACTGGACGGATATCCGCCAGTTCAACCTGATGTTTGCGACTGAATTCGGTGCAGTGGCAGCCGAGGAAGGACAGGACAATATTGTGTACCTGCGCCCGGAAACAGCACAAGGTATTTTTGTCAATTTCCTGAATGTGCAGAAAACAGGGCGGATGAAAGTGCCGTTTGGTATTGCCCAGACCGGTAAGGCATTCCGGAATGAGATCGTTGCCCGTCAGTTCATTTTCCGGATGAGGGAGTTTGAGCAAATGGAAATGCAGTTTTTTGTACGTCCTGGCACAGAAGGCGAATGGTATAAATACTGGAAAGAAGCAAGGCTGCAATGGCATTTAAGTCTTGGCATACCGGCTGAGAGCTATCGTTATCATGATCATGTGAAGCTGGCGCATTATGCCAAAGAAGCCTGTGATATAGAGTTCAATTTCCCCATTGGTTTTAAAGAAGTGGAAGGAATTCACTCCCGTGGTGATTTTGATCTGTCGCAACACCAGGAATACAGCAAGAAAAAAATGCAGTATTTCGATAATGATGTTGATCCGGCCACTGGCAAGCCTTATGGCAATTATATACCTTATGTGATTGAAACATCTATCGGTCTCGACCGTATGTTCCTGCTGGTAATGAGCCATGCTTATGAGGAGCAGGATTTAAGCACCCCGGAGAAACCAGACAGCAGGGTGGTATTGAAATTCCCTGCAAAGCTGGCGCCGATCAAACTGGCTGTTTTGCCGCTGACCAAGAAAGACGGTCTTCCTGAAATTGCGAAAAGCATTGTAGATGATTGCAAACACCATTTCCGTTCTTTTTATGAAGAAAAGGATTCTATTGGTAAACGCTACCGCCGGATGGATGCATTGGGAACACCTTTCTGCGTAACTGTAGATCATCAAACCAAAGAGGATAACACGGTTACTATCCGTTACAGGGATAGTATGGAGCAGGAAAGGATCCCTGTGAGTGAGATAAGAAGCAGGGTGCTCCAGGCTATTGGGTAGTATAGTAAAAACTATCCATACAATTCCTGGTGGATATCTTTCTTATCATATCCCATTGCCACGATCCGCTGCTTTGCCTCATCGATCATATTCTTCCAGCCGCATAATAAGAATGCTGCATCCGGTTTGCCGGAGCAATGTTCTTCATAAATAGCGTGCACATACCCGCTTTTACCTTCCCATTCCTCGCGCGAAAGTGTTGGGATGTAATGGAAATTCTCCAATTCCAGCGAATTCAATTCGTCATAATACAGCAGGTCCTTTTTTGTGCGGCAGCCATAGATGATATAGATATCGCGGTGAGGGATATTGTTCCGCCAGATATGATGCACCATGCTGCGGAATGGGGCAATGCCTGTGCCGGTGCAGATAAGGAACAGGCGTTTATTCAACTCCTGTTCATGCAGTACGAACACACCCTGCGGTCCCCGCAGAACCAGTTCACTACCAACCGTGATCTCGTTAAAAATATAGGTGGTGCCAGATCCTCCGTCCAGCAGAACGATCACCAGTTCAAACACATTGGAGCCATCGGGCCAACTGGCAATGGAATAACTGCGCCAGCGTTTGGCGGGTTTCTCGTGGATAGGCAAGTCAAGCGTTACAAACTGGCCGGGAGTAAAATCAAATGAAGCCAGTTCAGTCACTTCTATCCAATAGCGGCGGGTATTATAGGTCTCCTGCTCAATGCGGATAACTTTACCGGTGCGCCAGGGTTGAACAGCCATCAGGTATAAATTTAAAGTAATATACAAAGAGTATTGCAATCGCCCGAACAACCTATATGTTCAATTGAAATGACCAGGTTTTGAAATCAAACCGAGTTATCCACATATAAAACCGTTTGGCATAGTAGTTGGGTTTCATTAAATGCTTTTAATAGCAATAGACCACAGAGAACTGAATTCCTTTTTTTAATCATAAACTGAACATCATGAAAAAAAGTATTCTCTCCTGTGGCATAATTGCAGCGGCGGCTGCAGCTATGTTAGCATTTACCGAGCCGCAAGGCAGCATTACCGGAAAAGTGACCCCCGCTGATGGTGCGGATGCAGTATGGGCTATTTCCGGCAGTGACTCAACAAAAGGCACTATTACTTCAGGTACTTTTTCACTTTCAGTGAAAAGCGGAACATATAAAGTGATCGTGGATGCGAAAGATCCTTATAAGGATGTAACGTTTGACAATATTGAAGTAAAGGATCAGCCAGTGGATATCGGTGAAGTGGTGCTGCAACAATAAAACGAATTGAGCTTGGACGGTTCAGAATATAAAGGCCCCGGGAGACCGGGGCCTTTTTTAATGGGATAAAGAATTTATTATTCCAACACGATAATCTTCTTTATATAAAGCTTCTTATCATGTGTCACCTGCAGGTAGTAAACACCTGCAGCCAGTTTGCCTGGTGCGATCAGCTTGGACAGGTTGCCGGTAAAGTCCGGTATCTGGCTATGATATACCTGCTGGCCTGTTGTATTGACCAGGGAAATATCCAGGTTGCCTCTTGTTCTTGTTACCAGTTGCAGTGTGAACTGTCCACCTGGTGAAGGATTCGGAGACACTTTCATACCGATCTCTTCCGGGTCTACATTAGTTACCGGTGTAGCCGTGAAGTTGACCGCATTGGAAGTGATGGTACAGGAGCCGGTAGTCACTTTTGTAGTGTAAACGCCTGTAGCCGTAGCTGTATAAGTTTGCCCTGTTGCTCCGCTAATGAGCACATCATTAAGATACCACTGATTGCCGGTTGCAACAGAACTGGTGAGCACATTCCCATTGAGCGTAACCGATGGTGTGGGGTTGGTGGTGGGGATTACCGGCACACGACCGGATGCACAATTAGGCAGCTTCAGACCGATATCATAATAGAAGTAGTAAAACTTCTGATAGTAATTGGGATCTCCGTTCAGCGTAGCACTGTTGCCAGTAATGGATAACACACCCGGTACGGAATAAGGATAGATGGTGGTACCGATATTATTATTCCTGAATATGGATGCGCCATTCGAGCATTCGATAAGCAGGTAATAGTTGGCTGCTTCAGGGAAATCAATACCTAAGTAATAGATGGCGCCCGCGTCAGCAGGATCATTATTCTGAGCTCCCAGTACCGGTGATGTAGGTGCTGTAGCATATACATCGATCGTTTTGCTGGAGACCGGATAATAAGTGTAACTGCCATCTGCATTTTCAGAAACGACCTGGCGCAGGGTAAAAGTGATCTTTCCTGAATTGCCGATATACAAACGTGCGGTCTGCATTGTTACCGGGATGGATGCAGTGAACTTCACAATATTACCGCTGAAAGCATTATAACCACCATCAGTAAATACCTGTTTGTTGGCAGGCCCCAGTTTATTTATTTCACCTGAACTTAAATAATAAGTTGACAGAATGGTTGAAGTGCTTGCCGAGCTGCCGGTAGCCAATGGAGTGGTGGCTGTGGTGGAAGAATACCAGTTATAAGGTTGTGCTCCGGAAACTGCTGTAGCGTTCAGCAGGGCAGTCGGTCCACAGATAACTGCTGTGGCCGTGGGATTTGAAGCTGCTGTACGGCTGGTAAGGTTGAACACGCTTTGGTCATTCGTAGCATTCTGATCACCGGTAAAAGAAGTGCTGGCCGTAATAGTATAAGATTGGCCGGGGACTATTTCAACCGGTGTCTGGAATGTATATACTTCATCTGTTTGCGCATAAATAGTATCTGCATAAGTAGCTGTCAGTGTCGCAATGGTTGTTGCTCCCTGCTTTACTACTGCTGTAAGCGGAATGTTCTTTTTATTCGCATTGCCAAAATTGCGGATACGAACGGAGACGTATTGTGCAGGAGAAGGACAATTGCCTGCTTCAGGTGAAAGCAATTCCGTGATGCCAAAGTCGAGTGATGGAGTAACAGCCAGCAGGCGATAATCCTGTGTTTCCCCTTTTGTATACGAATTGCAGGGAGTGACATTTGCTGCATTATTTGTTTCCTGCATCACAATGCGAAGACGGGTGTATTTACCCGGCGTCAGGGATGCTGGTATGGTTACATTGCCGGTAAAATCACCATTGCCATTGATCACACCGCTGGTAGCGAGTGTTTCTCCTGCATCATCGAAGTCGCCATCGTTATTGGCATCGATAAATACTTTCACGATTTTATCGGCAACGCTTGCATCGCAACTGTTGAGACGGATGAATATCGGTAGGGTCTGATTTGCTTCAATATTGCCGGTAAGGTTGGTGTAGCTGGTATAGGAAGTGCATCCGGCCGGATTTTTTTGGCGGATATTGCTGAATGAGACACTATCTATTCTTGCTCCACCCGTATTGGTGGCAGCAGAAGCGCAATAAGCCTGCCCGCCAACACCGCTTACGATCAATGAATAGGCCTGTGCTCCTCTTTGTAACGTACCCTTATGATTAATGATAATGGAATAGCTATCGCCGGGCACCACATCTGTCAGTTCTACTTTCTCCACGTTGTCCAGTGTATTGTCGCCCCGGCTGGCAGCAGCACTGGGGATAGCAGGAGTCAATATCCAGGGACGGTAAATAGTTGCTCCTTTTTTAATAATGAGATCAAGATCGTTGACTAGTTTTTTAGTTGGGTTGTTCAATGCAGTTGCTTCGGGTTCTACTGTTGCCTTAGGATCTGTCCAGGAAATAGTGGCGCGTATCACACCATCGCCTGAAGCAATAACCTGTACTGTATCTGCATCGTTGGTTCCATTTTCCAAAACATTTTCCTGTATCAACTGCTTTGTATTATTGGAAGTGATCACGTCGGCTGCTTTTTGCATATTGATAAGGCCCCAGCCAAACTGGTAGTCCGGCCCGGGTGATGGGCCCGCTTCATCTGCTGTATGGATAACCAGACCCTTCAGCGTGGCAGAGCGCATAAATGCGCCGCTATGTAATTTGGAATAGTATTCCTGCAACAGTAATAAAGAACCGGCTGCATTGGGACTAGACATGGATGTGCCGCTGAGAGTGGCATATGCTGTATTGGTAGTGGCAATGCTCGATAAAAGGTTTACCCCGTCTGCTACCACATCCGGTTTAATACGGCCGTCATCTGTAGGCCCCCAGCTACTAAAATCCGCCATTACCACATCTTGCGGGCGGGTGTAACCAGTGCTGATGGGATTAACAGCTCCTACTACCAAAATATTTTTTGCATTGCTATTGGTAGAGAGAATATCATAGCTGTCATTACTGCTGATGCCAGCCGGCCTGTTGCCTGCTGCAGCCATTACACCGGATGAATTATAACGCCAGTAGGGCTGACCAACATCAGGTCCATTCAAATTCCGGCTGTTGCCAGCTGATTTTACGATCAGATATTGAGGAGCATTATACGCAATGGAGTCCCACAATTGCGCACCGGATGAATAATAGCCGAACTTGTAATCCTCGGTTGATCCAACCGGTCCCCAGTATTCCCAACGGGCAGGATTTTCATCCGTATTATAGATCCATCCTGCATTAAATCCATAAGAGTGATTGGAGATAAGAAGGCTGGATGCTGCTCCCAGCATCTCCGAATTGTCATTGCGAAAATCATAGGCGACCAGTTCTTGCAATCCAAAGCTCATGCCCTTTGCCAATGGGTTTACGCCGCTGGCGATCAGGGTACCGGCCACGTGGGTGGAATGATCATTTAGCTCAGTGGCATCCGTTTGTTTTATCCGCCCCGTCAGTTCTATGTGCGTAGCCCTTACCAAACCACCATCCCACATCGCCATCTTATCTTTCATGTTATTGGAGGAACCGGAAAGGCTCAATCCTGTGCTGCCACCGGGCCAGAGTTTGGTAGTGCCGATCGTAGCTGCTGCCAGGATATTGTTTTCAGTGGAGAGATAAAGCGGCAAGCCAAAAGCATCTATCCCTGCAAGAAGGGACACAGAACCATTGGACCGGGTGACGATTGTGTCCCAACCCTTTTGACGGGCCAGGGTCATCAATTGCTCATGGTTTCTTTTTTCCTTGGCCGCCTGCAATATGGATGATTGCCTGAGTAATTCTGTATTGGTTCTCACCTGGGCGACGGAAAACTGATAACAGCCAACTGTTATTACGGATAATAATAAGCGTACTGAAAAAAATCGCATATTTTCAAATATGTTTTGATGGTCAAAGCGAAAGCACATCCTAAATTACATTAATTGCAAACGCTTAAAGAATGAAAACCTACAATTTTTGGGTGATTCCCGCAATAATCCTGGGCCTCGCCAGCCTTACAGCTTCCAACGAAGCGGGCTGCTCCCGCACAGGTATAAAAGGGCATGTGTACCTGGTAAAAGGCAACCAGATGCCTTCTCCCGACAGAAAGCCCTCTACGCCAGCCGGATTGGAAACCGAGCTCTATGTTTACGCACTCACTTCCATCGACCAGGTGAAGCGGGTGGGTATAACGGCTTTCTACAGCGAGGTGAATACCTCCTTGATAACCACGGCAAAAACGGACGCCTCGGGTGCTTTTTCGGTGAAACTGCCACCCGGCACTTATTCACTCTTTATTAAAAAAGGGGAGAATTACTATGCGAACCTTTTTGATGATAAGAATAATATTTTCCCTGTAGAAGTAGTGCAGGGAAAAATGACGGAAGTGGAGTTCAAGGCAGATTATGACGCGGTGTATTAAGATAGGTTCCAGTTGCTGGAATTCGTAACTTTGCCGCCGTTTATGACCCAGGAATTGTTGCAGCAGTATCAGAACACCCCCCGCCTTTTTCAATTGGCGGACAGGCTCTCATTTTCCCAACCCCAAAAAATTTATCTCGCAGGCCTCAATGGCAGCTCGCCCGAATTTGTGACAGCCGCCGCATTTTTGCACCCTTCCTGTTCGCAGTTCAACCACCTCATCATCCTGAATGATGCAGAAGAAGCTGCTTATTTTCATAATACCCTGGAAAATCTGACGGGGGCTTTGGATATTTTTTATTTCCCCTCTTCTTTTAAGAACAGAAAGAATTACCGCTTGCTCAACTCTTCGCACGTTATGTTGCGTACAGAAGCGCTGACCAAGATCGCAGCAGGAGGCAACAAAAAAGTGCTGGTCACTTACCCTGAAGCATTGTTTGAAAAAGTGGTAGTGCCAGGTACACTTTCATCCAATATTATTTATATAAAAGCAGGGGATAATCTTAACCTGGAAAAATTGCTGCTGCAACTGGCTGATTATGGCTTTGTGCGGACTGATTTCGTGTATGAGCCCGGACAGTTTGCCCTTCGCGGCGGGATCCTGGATATTTATTCATTCGGCAATGAAAAACCATACCGTGTTGAACTTTTCGGGCACGAAGTGGATTCCATCCGCATCGTAGATCCGGAAACCCAACTGAGTGAAAGAAAGCTGCTGCAGGTCAGCATCATTCCCAATGTAGATACACAATTTGAAGAGGAAGAGAGAGTACCGCTTTTTGATTTTCTTTCGCCCAATACCATTGTTTGGCTACAGGATTATGAGATCTGCAAGGAGAAATTGCTGGAAAGTGAAGAAGAACTGACGGCGTTCATTGCAGGGTATATAGAAGAAAGCTGGCCTTCGGGCGCACGTAAAGAACAAGCTGAAGAAGAAGACAGGCTGGTAAAAAAAGAAGTGTCAGCCAATGATTTTATTACAGCCGCCGTGTACGAAGAGAAGCTAACTGCCCGGCATGTAGTGGGTTTTGGTTATGCAAACAGTTTTCCTGCATCATATGCTTCTTTTGAGATCGGATTCAAAACAAAAGAACAACCTGCTTTCAACCGGCAATTCGATCTGCTTATTAAAGACCTTAAAAGTTGGGAAGACAAAGGATTTCAACTCAACCTATTTGCTGAAAATCCCAAACAACTGGAAAGGCTGCAAACGATCTTTGATGATCTGAATGCAGCTATCGTTTTCAATCCTGTAACCACTTCCATACATGAAGGGTTTATTGATGAAGAACTGAAACTGGTTTGTTATACAGATCACCAGGTATTCCAGCGGTATCATAAGTATAAAGTAAAACAGGCTTACAATAAAAGCAAAGCATTAACTCTTCGTACGCTGCGCGAACTGCAGCCGGGAGATTATGTAACGCATATTGATCATGGAGTAGGGGTGTACAGCGGTCTGCAAAAACTGGAAGTGAATGGACGCTTGCAGGAAGCTGTACGATTGCTGTATAAGAATAATGATATTCTCTATGTTAATATCAACTCGCTTCATAAAATAGCCAAATACACCGGCAAGGAAGGAAGCGTGCCCAAAGTGAACAAACTGGGTACCGATGTATGGAGCAAGTTGAAAGAAAAGACCAAGGTAAAGGTCAAAGAAATTGCTTTTGACCTGATCAAGCTTTACGCACAGCGGAAAGCACAGGAGGGATTTGCCCATTCGCCGGACAACTATATGCAAACTGAGCTGGAAGCTTCTTTTATTTATGAAGACACACCTGATCAGAGCAAAGCAATAGCAGATGTGAAGAAGGATATGGAATCTTCTTCACCTATGGACCGGCTGGTTTGCGGAGATGTCGGTTTTGGTAAAACGGAAGTAGCGATACGCGCAGCATTCAAGACCTGTGTAGACGGGAAGCAGGCCGCTGTGCTGGTGCCTACTACCATCCTTGCTTTCCAGCATTATAAAACATTCAGCGACCGCCTGAAAGATTTTCCTGTGACAGTTGATTATATCAACCGTTTCAAATCAGCTAAAGAAAAAAAGGAAACACTGAAGAAACTGGAAGAAGGGAAGATCGATATCCTGGTAGGCACACATGGCATCTTAGGCAAGGAAGTAAAGTTCAAAGATCTCGGGTTGCTGATCGTGGATGAAGAACAAAAATTCGGTGTGGCACATAAAGAGAAGATCAAAAGTATCCGCACCACGGTGGATTGCTTAACTCTTACAGCTACGCCTATTCCCCGTACCCTGCAGTTTTCCTTAATGGGTGCGCGCGACCTGAGCATTATCAATACACCTCCACCCAACCGTCAGCCGATACAAACGGAAGTGCAGGTGTTCAACCAGGACTTTATCCGCGATGCGATCTATTATGAAACAGAACGGGGCGGACAGGTATTCTTTATTTATAATCGTATCAGCGGTCTGTCTGAAATGGCAGCTATTATACAGGGGCTTTGTCCTGACCTGAGTATTGGTTTTGCCCATGGGCAAATGGAAGGGCATGAACTGGAAGAAAAGATCCTTGATTTTATCGACAGGAGATATGATGTGCTGGTTTGTACCAATATCGTTGAAAGTGGCGTGGATATTCCGAATGTGAATACCATCATTGTCAACAATGCCCACCAGTTTGGCCTGAGTGATCTTCACCAGTTGCGTGGGCGAGTGGGCCGCAGCAATAAAAAAGCTTTCTGTTATTTGCTGGCACCACCGATGAGCACATTGCCTGCAGATTCGAGGAAACGCCTTCAAACGCTGGAGCAGCATAGTGAACTGGGCAGTGGTTTCCAGATCGCCATGCGCGATCTTGATATACGAGGTGCAGGCAACCTGCTTGGTGGAGAGCAAAGCGGCTTTATGGCAGAGATAGGTTTTGAGATGTACCAGAAGATACTGGAAGAAGCGATCAAGGAACTGAAGCGTACAGAATTCAAGGAACTGTTCAAGGAAGAGATTGCGAAGCAGGATGATTTTGTACAGGATTGTACCATCGATACAGACCTGGAGATACTGATACCGGACGAGTATGTGGAAAGTATTACAGAAAGACTTTCTCTTTATCAACGATTGGATAATTCGGAAACGGAAGAAGAATTGCTGGAGATGCGCGAAGAGCTGACCGACCGTTTTGGTCCTATACCACCACAGGTGGAAGATCTTTTCATTACGGTCCGCTGCCGCAAACTGGCTGTTGACCTGGGATTTGAAAAAATGTCGTTGAAAGACGAAGTGCTGCGTTGCCACTTTATCAACCGCCCCGACTCTCCTTATTTCGAATCTGAATTATTCAATAAGATCATTCAATACCTTCAAACGGGCACCAATAAAGCCAAGCTGCGCCAGACAGGCAAGTTGTTCCTGCTTGTTGCTCAGCCTGTAAAGGGTATGGAAGAGATGCATCGCTTCCTTTCCGGCATGCACCGTTTTGCTTTCGAGAACAAATAATTGATAATCATTATCCGTTATCTATTTATTATCTTCGAAGTCAGAACGATACTTATGAGAACCTATCCAATTGCCCTTACAGTTGCCTTGCTGGTTACTTTTACTTCTTTTGCACAGGACAGCTCAAAATATACTATTGCGTTACGCTCGGGGAGTTTCATACCTGCGAGAAATATTACATCAACACATATTGCATCGCTGAACCAGTTGACATCGAAAACGTCAACACCGCGGTTTATTCTTTTACAATTTGAGCAAATGCCTGGTGAGGCAGAAAAGAAAGCACTGGCAGCGACAGGAGTTGACCTGCTGGAATATATTCCCGGCAATACCTATACGGCTACAGTAACGAGAGGTGTAACAGAAGGATTACTGCAAGGCGTAAAAGCCAGGGCTGTTGTTGAATTATTACCTGAACAGAAAATGGCGTTGCCATTGGTGACAGGTAATATTCCTGTTGCTGCATTGAGATCACCGGGTATGGTGGATGTATGGATCAGTTATCCGCGGACGATATCTTATGAAAAGGTTATACAGGAATTAGGGATGCGTCAGATGGAAATCATACCTACCCCATACGATGCCTACCGTATAATAGCACTGCGGGTAGCAAAGGAAAAATTGAAAGAACTGGCAGGGCTGCCTTTTGTTGAATATGTGCAGCCTGCTCCCGGAAAAGATATTGAGCTTAATAATAAAAGTGAGGCATTGTCGAGGGCCAATATATTGCAATCCTCACTGGCAGGCGGGCGCAACCTTCATGGTGAAGGCGTGGTAGTGGGGCTGGGAGATGATGGAAATTTGTTACAGCATATTGATTTTGCAGACAGGGTTATCAACCGCGCCGCTATCAGTACCGGAAAGCATGGCACACACGTTGCCGGTACACTGGGAGGTGCCGGGATCGTACAGGAAAAATTTTCAGGGTATGCACCGAAAGCTATGCTTATCCCACAACAATTCTCCAACATTCTGGCTTACGCACCAGCTTATATCCAGGACCACAATATGGTCATCACCAACAATTCTTATGGCAATGTGGCTGACGATTGCCAGACTTTTGGTGTATACGATCTTTACTCAAGGATAATGGATGAAATGTCGCTGGCTTATCCGCATCTTCAGAATGTATTTGCTACAGGTAATAGCGGCTCCATTAATTGTGCACCTTATCCCGCAGGTTTTCATAATGTGCTGGGTGCTTACCAGAGTGCAAAAAATGTGATCAGTGTAGGGGCTGCTACAGAATTTGGATTGGTGCATCCCGGATCCAGCAGGGGGCCTGTGGCGGATGGACGCATCAAGCCGGAAATTATGGCACAGGGCATTGCTGTTTTTTCAACTTATCCACCCAACACCTATGGTGTGAATTCTGGTACCAGTATGGCCGCTCCTGCAGTAAGCGGCGGCCTGGCATTGCTGTATCAACGTTACAGGCAGTTGCATTCAAATGCAGACCCGGCGAGTGGATTAATGAAAGCCTTGCTTTGCAATGGCGCTACGGATATGGGTAATCCTGGTCCGGATTACAGTTATGGTTTTGGGCAAATGAACCTGCTTCGTTCTGTGAAAATGCTGGAGAGTAATACTTATATAGAATCAGTGGTGAATGCGGCAGGTACCAATACACATTCAATAACCATTCCCGCAGGTTCGAATTGTACACAGCTAAAAGTAATGCTGTACTGGAATGATGCTCCCGCTGCAATGCTGGCTTCGCAAACGCTGATCAATGATCTTGACCTGGAAGTAGTGGACCCTGCTTCTGCCACGCATCTTCCTTATTTGCTGGACACCATTTCTTCCAACGTAAATAACAATGCAACAAGGGGAGCCGATCACTTCAATAACATAGAACAGGTAGTGATTGACAATCCGGGGCCAGGCACATACGCCTTCCGGGTAAAGGGCACCAATATCCCACTCAGTAGTCAGTACAGTTATTTTCTGGTATATGATACCCTGCCTGTATCTGCTACATTGATCTATCCCAACGGAGGTGAACACCTTGCTGCAGGTGATTCCATTTACATCAACTGGGATGCTTACGGGAATCCGGGGAATGATTTTTCCCTTCAGTATTCAACTGATGGAGGAGCAAGCTGGCCGGTAACGATCGCGGGGAATATTGCAGCAGGGCAACGCCAGTTTAAATGGTTTATACCTGCAGGCTCCACCGGCCAGGCAAAAATAAGATTGGTCCATAATGGAACAGGGCTTGAAAGCACCAGTGCCAATTTTACAGTTGTAGGGATGCCTGTAATAACCCTGGCTTCCGTGCAGTGTGAAAGCTATATTGCTGTGAACTGGAGCGCTGTTGCCGATGCTACAGATTACGAAGTGATGATGCTTCGTGGTGATGAAATGGTCCCTGTAGCTACTACTACTGCTACTACATATACATTCAGCGGTCTTTCAAAAGATACGGTTTACTGGGTATCTGTAAGAGCAAGAATAAATGGGAACCCGGGAAGAAGGGCTAATGCTATCAGCAGGCAACCCAATACAGGAACCTGTGCCGGCACAATCAGTAATAATGATCTGAAGATAGATGCGATACTTTTACCGGTTGTGTCCGGAAGAAAATACACTTCAAAGGAATTGTCAGCCACTACCACTATCCGGATAAGGATCAAGAACCTGGATGATGTTGTTACAGCCGGGAACATACCCGTGAGATATATCGTTGGTGCAGGCCCGGCTGTACAGGAAACTATTATCAATCCTGCCATTGCAGCAAGAGGGACCTACACATACACATTTACAGTGCCTGCCGATATGTCGGCCATAGGGGATTATCCGTTGAAAGTAAGCGTATCATATCCCGGCGATCCTGTAACAGCTAATGATACATTGTCTGTTCTTTTTAAACAACTCGATAACCCGGTCATCAATCTTGCAACAGATTTCCTGGATGATATTGAAGCTGCACCTGTTCAAAGCTATACCACGCGGCAGACGGGTTTGACTGATCTTGACCGTTATGATTTTGTTGGTTCCACCCAATATGGACGAATAAGGAGTTTTGTGAACAGCGGCATTGCTTATTCCGGCAATCGCGCGCTTACGCTGGATGCCGACCGTTACAATGCAGCTGGGACGACCGATTCGCTCACGGCTACTTTTAATTTACAGGGGTATAATGTGGCCACAGATGATATAAGGTTGGATTTCTTTTTTAAACAGCATGGGCAGGTTTCCAATGCCGCCAATAAAGCATGGGTAAGGGGAAGCGACCTTGATCCATGGATAGTGGCTTATGATCTCTTTACGAACCAGGAGATAGCAGGTGTTTTTAAGCAATCATCCAGTATTGAATTAAGGAGCCTGCTGATGGGTAATGCTCAGAATTATTCTTCCAGCCTCCAGGTACGCTGGGGCCAATGGGGCCAGATACTGACAGCAGATAATGAAACCGGTGCTGGTTATACGTTTGATGATATACATCTGTATAAAGTAACAGATGATATACAACTGGTAGCAATTGATACACCTGCTGCAGCAAGCTGCGGACTTGATGCAGCAGTTCCCGTGAAGATCAGTGTCAGGAACAGTGCCGCAACAGCCATTAATAATATACCCGTGAGCCTGCAGGCAGATGGAGGAACTGTTATCAATGAAACCATTCCTTCGATACCAGCCAATACAACGATCACTTATACATTTGCTGCTACAGCCAATCTGGCCGCCTCAGGCAATCATACTGTAAAAACCTGGGTAGCCCTGCCATCGGATTCTTACCGGCATAATGATACGGCGATTGTGACGTTGAAGAATTCTCCAATAATAAGCAACTTTCCTTACCTGCAAAACTTTGAAGCGGGAGATGGCAACTGGTATGCAGACGGCCTCAGAAGCAGCTGGCAATATGGAACACCTGTTTCTCCCCGTATCAATAAAGCTGCGAGCGGTACTAAAGCATGGAAGACCCGTTTATACGGAAATTATAATGATGCGGAGTTTTCTTACCTGTATTCTCCCTGTTTTGATATCAGCAGCATGACCAATCCCACACTTAGCTTCAGCCTGGCACTTGACCTGGAAGATTGCGGTGCCACGCTCTGTGATGAAGCCTATATTGAATATTCTGCTGACGGAAAGAACTGGATTAAACTGGGGACGATGGGAGCGGGCACCAACTGGTATAATAAGAACTATTCTGGTAACCAGGTATGGAATATTCAAAGCTACACACGCTGGCATGTGGCAACCATAACATTGCCAACGGGATTGGACCGCCTGCGCCTGCGTTTTGTAATGCATTCAGACCCTTATACGAGCAGGGAAGGAATAGCTGTGGATGATATACATATTTACGATAAGCAGTATGAGATTTATGATGGGCCGCCTTATACAAGTAATGTTGTGAACCAAGCGGTAGTGAATGGTAATAATTGGATTGATTTTACAGATGCAGGGAAGGTCATCGCCTCCATTAATCCTGCGGGGCAGAACCTGGGCAGTACTGATGTGCAGGCATATATTTATACAGGGCCGATACGCACAAAACACAATCAATACTATCATAACCGGAATATCACCATCAAGCCAGCCCAAACAATGTTGCCTGATTCTGCTATCGTCCGTTTCTACTTTACTGATGCGGAAACAGAGTTGTTGCTGAACGCAGGGGGGTGTACGTTTTGTTCCAAACCAATGTCAGCATATGAGTTGGGTGTTACTAAATATAACAATGTCAATAAGGCATTGGAGAATGGAAGTCTTTCCGATAATGCGGCCGGAGACTGGTCATTTATCAGCAATGCTGTAAAAGTGCCGTATGATAAAGGCTATTATGCAGAGTTCCGCGCAAAAGATTTTTCAGAGTTCTGGCTTAATGATGGAGGTCCTGGTCATAATCAGTCATTGACAGTGGAACTGATGAGTTTTACTGCAACAAAGCAGTCCAATACCGACGTAAAACTGGATTGGATAACGGGTTCAGAATTCAATTCATCTTATTATGATATAGAACTTGCCAAAGGAAATATTGCATTTATTCAGGGGGCATTTATGCCAATAGGTCGTGTGAGCAGTCTTAATTTACCTAATGGAGGCAGCTATAGCTTTACGGATAAAGAAAATAACAAATCCGGCATCCGGTATTACCGTCTGAAAATGGCAGATCAGGATGGAGGGTTCCGTTATTCTGCAGTCCGCTCTGTTATGTTTGATGAAGAGACGATCTGGCAGATTTTCCCGAATCCATCAGGCGGCAGTTTCTATTTGGTTTGCCAGGCTAATACAGGCGAAAATATTGATATCCGTGTCCACGATATAAATGGCAGGCAGGTTCGTCGCATTCAACAGCAAGCCAGTGGCTTTGTGCAAAAGATAGAGGTTAATCTTAGTGGCACAGAATATGCAAAAGGAGTTTATTTATTAGAAGCAAGAGCCGGCGGAAAGCTTAAAACCTTCAGGTTGGTTAAGCTATAAGGAGAAGTCGGTGAAAGCTATAAACAAATCGGTTAGCTGAATAATATTGGTCTTAATTTCGGCAGGCAAAATAATTGAAGTATATGAAAATGGAAAAAGCTCCTTTTAGTTCGTATCAAAAATTGGTAGTGGCTTTATTGGCCTTGCTACAATTTACAGTCGTACTGGATTTTATGGTGCTTTCACCATTGGGAGATATATTAATGAAGTCATTGGATATTACTCCTGCCCGGTTTGGTTGGGTTGTTTCCGCGTATGCTTTCAGTGCGGGAGGGGCAGGTATACTAGCTGCAGGGTTTGCTGACAAATTCGACCGGAAAAAATTACTGATCTTTTTTTATACAGGCTTTATCATAGGCACCTTTGCCTGTGCGATGGCTAATAATTATCATGAACTCCTGATAGCCCGGATCATTACTGGTTTGTTCGGAGGGGTGATCGGTGCTGTATCAATGGCTATCATCACTGATCTGTTTGAACCCGCTCAGCGTGGCCGGGTGATGGGTATAGTGCAAATGGGTTTTGCTGCCAGCCAGGTGCTGGGAATACCTGTGGGATTATATTTTGCCAACAACTGGGGCTGGCATTCATCGTTCCTGATGATCGTTGTGCTGGCATTATTGATAGGGATCACGATCGTACTGAAGATGAAACCTGTTACAGCACATCTTTCCTTACAGTCGGACAAAAGTCCCTTATTGCATTTCTGGCACACACTGGCCAACCGCACTTACCGGATAGGATTTACTGCAACAGCGCTTTTATCTGTGGGTGGTTTTATGCTGATGCCATTCGGAAGCGCTTTCCTTGTCAATAATATTCATATTTCGCAGGAAGAGTTGCCGCTGGTCTTTTTATTCTCCGGCATTGCTTCTATCGTGATCTTGCCGATGATAGGAAAGCTGAGCGACAGGATTGATAAGTTCAATCTTTTTGCTGCCGGATCATTGCTGGCTATCGTTATGATCATTGTTTATACCAATCTTTCAGCAGTACCTCTTTGGCTGATCATTCTGATCAATATGGTCCTTTTTATGGGCATCATGAGCAGAGTGATTCCTGCAGTGGCATTAACCACAAGCATTCCTGAGATGAAAGACCGTGGTGCTTTTATGAGCATCAATGGTTCGCTCCAGCAAATGGCAGGTGGAATAGCAGCTATTTCAGCAGGATTGATCGTTTCGCAGCCATCCAAAGCCGCTCCCTTGCAGCATTACCCTACACTGGGCATCGTTGTTTGTTGTGCTATTGTTGTTTGCGCTGTATTCGTATACAGAGTAAGCGTGGTAGTGAAGAGAAAAGCAGAAGGAGCTAAAGTGTCTGTACCGGTGGTGATGGAATAACGATCATAGTTTATCCTTCCATGCCATTTCTTCCTGTTTTTTTAGCTGCGCTTTTTCTTTCAACCGGGTAGGTAAATGTTCCATGTAAATGACGATCGTGATCACTGTGCAATAGAGAAATAGTAATATCAAAGCCAGTGAATAAAAGCCCTCAATTGCGATTATGTAAACAAGTGCGATCATTACGAATGATGAGGAAGTGATCATCAACAAGGGCGCTATTCCTTTTTGAAGGGATAACAGTACAAACACAAACAAGGAATATACATAAACGCCCATCAGCACAAAAGCAATCCAATGGCTTGTGGAAAAACGGATATGTTGTATAAGGCAGGTAGCGGCCAACATAACGCCGAATATGCCGCCGTAAATACAAATGTTTTGTTGACGCTCAGAGAGACCGCTCATGGTGGGTTGTTTGGTTACCAAAATACTCATTGACAGCCGTATTCCGTAATACCGCCCTGTTTTTTCAGATAAGGCGGGAATATTCCGAAGTATTTCCACTCAATAAGATCTTTATTGAATTGCTTTTCTCGTTTTGGTAAGATTATTGTTATTAAGGAGAAGCCGTTGCGACCTGAAACACCTTCCAATATCATGAAAAAAACCTTCGGCGTGCTGACTGCTTTGCTATTGTTTTTTTCAGTTTCCCATAGTCAGCCTTGTAATATACCAGATTCATTCTTTGCAGATGACACTATTGTTGTTTGCCAGGGCAGTACATTCCAACTAAACGCCCCTGTAGTACCCGGAGCTATTTATACCTGGTCTACAACTGAAGCGGTTAGTTCAATAACTGTGCGTTTTAATGGAAAATACTGGCTGGATATTGTGGACGGAGGATGTTCCCGTTCAGACACCGTTATTGTGTTGTTCAATTCCTTTTTGTTATCTCCCCAGGTAAACGATCTGAAACTTTGTAAAGGGCAACCTGCATTGCCTATACCTGTGATGGGGCAGAACCTGCTTTGGTACACTGGTCCGATAGGCGGCACAGCCAATACAGGTATGCCAGGCCTTTCCACTGCCGACACCGGCCGGGCCACTTACTGGTTTTCCCAAACCATCCGCGGCTGTGAAAGCCCAAGACTGCCGCTAGAAGTAAGGGTGATCGATAAACCCATGTTTGAGCTGGGCGAAGCTTTTATCATTCCCTGTGGAGCAGCAGGCATCATTTTGCAGGTGGTGCCCGACGGGGAGTCCGATTATACCTGGAGCAATGGAAGCCAGGGGCCGTCTATGCTTGCACCTGGTCGCGGCACATACAGTCTTTATGCAGAAAACATGTGTGGCAACCACCGGGATACAGTAGTGGCTGTTGAATGTGAAGACCGTTGTGTGCAATTCCCTACCGCATTTACGCCTAACAGCGATGGTAAGAATGATCGTTACCAGGCAGCCTGTTTTTGCCCTGTTCCGGAATTCAAGCTGGTGATCTATAACCGTAATGGGGAAGTCATGTTCCGGACCGCTGATCCATCTGCGGGTTGGGACGGTTATTACCAGGGGAAGCTTCAACCTGTGGGAGCTTATGTTTTCTATTCAGAGTATTATGACTTTGTGCTGAAGCAGTCATTTACCCGAAAAGGGAGTTTTGTGCTGATCCGCTAAGTTCAGGCAAAAAATAAGAGGGCCGGCTGCCATTGGCAGCCAGCCCTGTATATTTTCAAGCACGACGCTGATTACCAACCTTGTTTGGCAATACCGGCTTTAATAGCTGCCAGTGCTTTCTCTTCACCAAGCAATGTAGTGAGTTTGTTTCCTTTACCATCGTTGCCTTGTGCCATATAAGCTCCTTTGGCAGTTTTAGTAATAACGGCATCCTGGATAGGAACACCTTTTTCCTTGGTTTTAACATTGTACGCAGTAAGTGTTACTTCAGACATGATGGTTATTTTTTGAGATTAGAAAAACCTGAAATTACGATTTTTAGCGGGTTCAGGAGGCCCGTTTGAGCCATCCATAACACAAAAAGCCTGCCGCTTGCAGTAAGTTGTTGATAATCAATACCACCAAATCTGGCCTTTTTATACCCACTGCATGTGGATTTTTAATTCTTCTGACCCCCTGGTGTTATTAACTGAGGAAGCCCGATAGAAGCCTATCTTAAAGAGTCTCAATAGTTTTCATAAAGGGTGTAATAAATAGAGGTCAGGATCCCGGATGAAAAATTGAGTTCCAGCAATTGCCACCTTTTATTTACCGTAGTGGTCACTACCTGCCATTGAGCTGAACCGGCCATACCCGGATCGAAAGGAGCGGTAAGGTTTTTATCAAAGAGGGAGAGGCGTTGCAGTTTATCGCCATATACAGCTACGCTCTTAATAGCAACGAGCTTATCATATAAAGTAGAAACGGAGTCGCCGATAGTTATGCCATTTTGGAAATCGTTAATGCTGGGCCATTTAGTCAGGGGTGTGCCGTTGTTCATATAGATCAGCTTTACTTTGCTGGCCTCAAAACCTAACTGGATGCCTGTTGGGGTGCCGGCAGGTTCGTCCATGAACAGGCTGTTATACAGCGGTATTTTTTCTTGTATCTGGGAAAGGTCACTGAATACATTACCAACCACGCCCAGGTAAGATATTTGCCTTTCAGTGCGGATATCCTGCAGTATGGTATATATATCGGAAGATGCTTCCCCGATCGCTAATCCCCACATTTGTCCGGTACGAACAGTATCCTTTTGAATAGGCCTGTAAGAATTGGGATCATTTGTTCCGGATGATCCTTTCATGCACGAAGTAAACACAATAGAAAGAAAAAGGGCAAGGGCTGCTGCCAGTCTGATCATGGTACTAAATTTATGACTGCTGACACTCCATTTTCTTCGATCGTTGCATGGACTCTGAGAGTGAAACCTAATAAAAAAAGCCCCGGTTTGATACCAGGGCCTTCGTTATCTTATAAAATCATTATACGTCGAGTTTTGCGTATTTGGCATGGCTTTCAATGAATTCCCTGCGCGGTGCCACTTCATCACCCATGAGCATACTGAAAATACGATCTGCTTCTGCTGCGCTTTCGATAGTCACTTTTTTAAGTGTGCGTGTATCGGGGTTCATGGTAGTATCCCACAACTGGTCGGCGTTCATTTCTCCCAATCCTTTATAGCGTTGTATGTTTACGCTGTCTTCTTTTCCACCACCAATGCGTTCTACCAGGGCTTTGCGTTGCGTTTCATTATAGGCATAAGCCTGTTCTTTTCCTTTCTTCACTAAATACAATGGTGGTTGAGCGATGTATACATACCCTTGCTCTACCAGCTCTTTCATGTAACGGTAAACGAAAGTCAGGATCAGTGTGGCGATGTGTGAACCGTCCACGTCAGCATCCGTCATGATGATCAGTTTATGATAACGGAGTTTGGCGAGGTTCAGTGCTTTGGGGTCTTCCGGTGTTCCAACTGTTACACCGAGGGCTGTATACATGTTCCTGATCTCTTCGTTTTCGTAGATCTTGTGCTCCATAGCTTTTTCCACGTTCAGGATCTTACCTCTCAGCGGCAGGATAGCCTGGAAGCTCCGGTTGCGGCCTTGCTTGGCCGTACCGCCCGCTGAGTCTCCTTCGACAAGGAACAGCTCGCAGCGATCCGGATCACGGTCTGAGCAATCGGCCAGTTTACCAGGAAGGCCACCGCCAGTCAGTACTGTTTTGCGCTGTACGAGTTCCCTCGCTTTGCGGGCGGCTGCTCTTGCCTGTGCTGCCAGTATTACTTTAGCTACAATGTTCTTTGCTTCTTTGGGGTTTTCTTCGAGGTATGCTTCCAGTACTTTGGAAACAGTGGAATCAACCACACCCATTACCTCATTATTGCCCAGTTTGGTTTTTGTTTGTCCTTCAAACTGAGGTTCGGGCACTTTCACAGAAATGATAGCGCTGAGTCCTTCACGGAAATCATCGCCTTCAATTTCCACTTTTGCTTTTTCAAACAAACCATTTTTATCACCATAGCTTTTGAATACACGGGTGAGGGCGCGGCGGAAACCTGAAACGTGCGTACCGCCTTCAATGGTGTTGATATTATTTACGTAAGAGTAGATATGTTCGTTATAGCTGTCGTTATAGCTAAGGGCTACTTCTACGGCTACATTGGTATGTTCATCTCTTCCTTCAACAGATATCACTTTTGGGATCAGGGTATTGCGGCCTGCGTTGGCGTCCAGCATTTCTACAAATTCAACGATACCGCCTTCACTGTAAAAACTTTTGCTGTAGCTGCTACCATCCTCTGCTTTTTCACGCAGATCAGTCAAAGTGATCCGCACTCCGCGGTTAAGAAAAGCGAGTTCACGCAAGCGGCCTTCCAGTATCTCCTTGTTATAAACGGTAGAAGAAAAAATGCTGCTGTCCGGCCAGAAATGAACACGTGTACCTGTGGTAGTGCTGGTGCCGATCTCCCGTACGCTATATTGCGGGATACCGGTATGATATTCCTGTTCAAATATTTTTCCTTCGTTCTGAACCGTTACGTGCAGTTTGGTGCTGAGGGCATTTACGCAACTTACACCCACACCATGCAGACCACCTGATACTTTGTAAGTGTCTTTATCAAACTTGCCCCCGGCATGCAGAACGGTCATAACGATCTCGAGCGCCGATTTCTGTTCTTTTGTATTGATGCCCGTAGGAATGCCACGTCCATCATCCTGCACTGAAACGGAATTGTCTTCATAAATAGTGACATCAATATTTTTACAATAACCCGCAAGTGCTTCATCAATTGAGTTGTCCACTACCTCATATACCAGGTGATGCAAACCCTTTACACCAATGTCCCCGATATACATGGCCGGTCTTTTACGGACCGCTTCCAAACCTTCCAAAACCTGTATACTGTCAGCATTATAACCATTAGTTGCTGCCGGTATTTTCTCTGTTGTTTCTGTGCTCATAAAAGCTTGTATCCTCCGTTAAAAATCTGAAATTGAAATACTGACAAATGTACAAAAAATAAAGACGCGAATGGCGCGAATGAGGCGTGAAATAATGTGAAAAACTGTTGAAATTTAGCCACGAATAAATGTGAATAGAGTCTTCACTCTGAGAATGATTTATAGGGTTTATACGATCCCAAAAAGTCGAAGGCCGGCAGATGGTTTTACCCAACTACCGGCCTTCATAATTTTCACTTCTACTATTTCTTAATTCAGAGAATTATAACCTTTAAACGACCCATTTGCGTTATCTGCGCCTTCGCACCCACTCTTCAACCTCAAACGCCCATTCGCACTATTAGCGCTTAACGATTTGGGCGACGAGGTCCGCCTCCGTTGCCACTTTCGACCCCACATACACCGTGCCCTTCATTTCGCAAATCCCTCTTCTTATCGGAGCAGATAATTCCATTTTCAGGATCATCGTATCTCCTGGTCTTACCATTTGCTTGAATTTGCAGTTATCGATCTTCAGGAAATAAGTATCATACTGGCCTTCGCCTGCGAGATTGATTGCAAGAATGCCTCCGCACTGGGCGAGAGCTTCAATTTGAAGCACGCCGGGCATTACCGGGTTGCCAGGGAAATGCCCCTGGAAAAACCATTCGTTGAAAGTTACATTTTTAACGCCTACGATCTTTGTGTCGGTCAATTCGATGATCTTGTCGACCAGCAGGAAGGGAAAGCGATGAGGTAATGTTTTTTCAATGAACTGCAGATCATATACAGGTGGTTGTGCAGGGTTGTATACCGGCACATCCCGTGTATGCTTATTCTTTTTGATATATTGTTTGATCTTTTTTGCAAACTCCACATTGCTGCTGTGGCCGGGACGGTTAGCGATCACTCTTCCTTTTATGGGATAGCCGATCAGCGCAAGGTCTCCGACGATATCAAGCAGTTTATGCCTGGCCGGTTCATTGGGAAAGCGTAGCTCCAGGTTGTTCAGGTAGCCTTCGCTTTTTACTTCGATATTATCTTTTTTGAAAATGCCTTTTAACCGGGCCATTTCTTTTGCATCCACTGGTTTGTCAACGATCACAATGGCATTGTTCACATCACCGCCTTTGATCAGGTTATTGTCCAGCAACATTTCGAGTTCATGGAGAAAGCAGAAAGTGCGGCAGGGCGCGATCTTTTCCTTGAACTCGGTCATTTTTTTCAGCTCAGCATGTTGTGTGCCCAATACAGGTGAATTGAAATCGATCAGGGTAGTGATCTGGTAGTCCAGTGCCGGCATTACGACCATTTCCACTCTTTTGCCCTCATCATAGTGATAAATATTTTCATCTATGGTGTACCAAACTTTAGCGGCATCCTGCTCCAGTAAACCTGCTTCTTCAATAAGTTCAACAAATGGCTCAGAGCTGCCATCCATAATAGGCATTTCAGGGCCGTTGATCTCGATCAAACAGTTGTCCACGCCCATTCCCACCAGGGCAGCCAGTACGTGCTCCACCGTGCTTACAGAAGCTCCATTGCTTTGAAGGGTGGTGCCCCGGCTGGTGTCGGTTACAAGATCACAATCTGCTTTTATGACCGGTTTATTGGGCAGGTCAACCCGTTGAAACTGGAAACCGAACCCTGGCATGGCGGGTTTAAGGGTAAGATCGGCCATCACGCCTGTATGCAGGCCGGTACCCGAGATACTGATTTCCTTTTTTAACGTATGTTGTTTATCCGGATTGAAGTTGACATTCATGCTTTTATATTCTTGAGAGGCAGCAAAGATAGTGTATAAGCTTCAGTCATCCTTATTCTGTAAATCCTTCCCCGCAACCGATGGGAGCACCCGGAGGAGCAACCGCATGGATAGTGGGTTTGGCATCGCCGGGAGCTTTCATTCTTTCCAGCGCCAGCAGCAGGTGGCCATTATAAAGAGGGTCTGTGCTGGTCTTCTTTTTGGCTTCCAGGAAACCTTTTAATTCAGCCAGGGATTGCTGGATGACAGAACGGGTAATAAAAGAATTGTTGTCATTTACGCTCGCTGCTAAAAGATAGGTCAGCAGTATCTGTTCGGTCTGCTGTTGCACCAACGCTTCCATACCCTTGCGGCGCGGAGCTTTCCAGGTAGCTTTTACAAGTGCATCCACCATTTCATACAATCCGAGATTGTTAGCCTGCGCTGTGTTGCCAGCAAGGCGGTTGAGCCTTTCGCTGTTGAATAAAAACGAGAGTGGGAGGTCGGCTGCTGTTTCTGCAGGACTTAATGCATCGAATGCCATGCCACCTCTTTTCTTGAATAATTCACGGCTATTGCCATAACCTGCCGGGCGTGGTGGGATCAGTTTGATAATACGTTCGGGTAATACCAGGGTTGAAGGATCAATTGTGGTGATCACAGCCTGCAAGGCAGATAATTGTTCTGCTTTTGAAAGAGGTTGGGTGATCAATTGACCGTCTCCACGCAAGGCATAACGATAATCCATGCCACCCACCAATTTGGTTACTGCCTCCACCTGATAACGGTGAAAAAGATAAACGGGTACCAATGCATCTTCCAGAAAAGCCATAGGCGTGCCGGGGCGGATATTGTTCTCGCCAAATTTGCTGAGTGCTTTATTCCGCACTTTCATTACATGGTTCAGTTCTTCTACAGGATTTTTCCCATTATCCCATAAATGCGCATTGGGATGCAGACCGCCCGGAGCGCGTGCATCGCGGTCGCTGATGAACTGCAATCCTTTTTTATATCCATCAGATAATAATTTATCCAGTGCTTTCTTTTCATCAGTGCCGGAAGGAAAATCCTGGTAGCCCCAGGTAATGCTCAGTTTATCCCATTCACCGATGCCATTGGCATAAGCCTTATCCAGGTTGATCTCGCCATTTGCATCAAGATCTACAGCGGGAGGAGGATAGTCCATTACACTGGAACGGTCCACCACACTTGCGGCGTAGTTATGCATCAATCCGAGTGTGTGACCTATTTCATGTGCAGATAATTGTTTTAATCTTTCCAGTGCCATTTTCATCATTTTATTATCTGCCGGCACTCCATTCTCGAATGGAGCAAGCAGTCCGGAAGCAATAAGATAATCCTGGCGTACACGCAGGGAGCCCAGCGTCACATTTCCTTTGATGATCTCACCGGTGCGTGGGTCGGAGACTGAATAACCATACGACCAACCGCGGGTGGCACGATGCACCCAGTTGATCATATTGTAACGGATATCCATCGGGTCAGCATCTTCAGGCAAAACTTTAACCTGGAATGCATTGATATAACCGGCAGCCTCAAATGCCTGGTTCCACCATTTCGCTCCTTCCAGCAATGCACTGCGGATAGGTTCGGGCGTGCCATTGTCGAGATAATAAACGATCGGTTTTACCGGTTCGCTTTTGGCAGCAGTGGGATCCTTTTTCTGCAGGCGATGACGGAGAATAAAATACTTCTCAATAGGTTCTGATACGGGAGTACTGTAATCAAAGTAAGACATATTGATGTAGCTGCTGCGGGCATCGAACAAACGTGGTTTATAATTATTGTCCGGCAACTGCACAAAAGAATGATGGATGCGCAAGGTGATCGCTTCTGCTGAAGGAGTAACAGACTGGACATAATTGCCAGCTTCTCCGTCATTGTTTACAAAAGTGACGGTGGCTTCCAGTTCAGTATTCAGCGGGAAGTTTTTGCTTTGAGGTAAATAAAAAGCCGATCTTGTTTTATCCAGTGAATAATTTCCCTGGCGCATACCACGGATGCGGCTGGCTACTTTCATGGCGTCCCGGAATATGAAATCAGTGGCATCTACCAGCAGGTGGCCGTTGGATTCTGCTTCAATATTAAAACCCCACAACACAGATTGAGCAAAGGATTGCTCCACTGCTCTTTTTTCTGCTTTATCATCAGTGATAGCGCGGTAATCATAATTGGGTTGGGTCATCAACAGTTTGCGGCCGGTACGGTTGAAACGGACAATGCGTGAACCGCCGAGAAGGCCTCTGTCGAGACCGATATCATTGGAGCCAAGCCCGGCAGGCAGAGAGGTGATATAAAGTATTTCGGTGTCCAGCTTATCTATTTCCAGCCAGATCTTACCGGTGTTTTCATCCCAGTAATAATTCAGGAACCCTTCATATTTTTTAAGATTTTTTGTTTTGTCTTCGATGGAAGAGAGGTTCTGTGCATTTACAGAAAGGAAAGACAAAGAAAGGAGTAGTAAGCAGCTAATAATACGGGCCATAACAATTGGTTTGTTTAAAGCCCAATTTAAGGATTAGTATTGAAGCCTCCACCCCGTCTTCCCGCCATACCGGGAGAAACATACCGGTAAGGCGGGAAGACCGGGTGGAGGTCGTTTACAAAAGGTTTATTTAATCGTCATATTGAAACGGGATGCTTGTTCCCGTATGATCTTCTCAATTTCTGTTTCCAGTGTTTGATCGGCTTTAGTGGTCGCTGTTTTTGCTTTTTCTGTGGCAATAAATGTTTCCCGCTTGGTGTTGATGCTTTCTATCTCTTTTTGTATGGCATCCCTTTCTGCTGATTTTTTTGAGATTGCCTGCTTCAGTTCAAGCCTTGATTTTGTTTTGAGGCTATCCGGCAGGGTTTTCATATCCACTTTTTGGTAGAAAGTACTGTCCTTTTTGTTGGCATCTACAAGGTCCCAGCCTGTATTGTAATAAAGTTCTTTTTTACCTTTTACGGCTACGCGCTTGGCCATTACAGACTGGTTCATTTTTTTATTGAGGTCATCCACTTCTGCCTGTTTGCGATAACTGGCTTCGCCTTCTGCTCCATATGTCATATACGTTTTGTTCAATTGATCGTTTAATAGAAAAAGGGTATTATCATATGGGGTGGCGATATCTTCGATCTTTGCATTCTGGTTAATGTGTGTGTAACTGCCTGCACCGCATTCGCTGCCCAGGTTCCAGTGTTCGCGTATGCCTTGCATTCTGTCTCCACAATAAATAGTGTTTACGATCACATTTTTTTTGCGTGCTTCAGAGCAGGCTGTAGTGAAACTGAGTTTTCCCTGCAGAAAATCTTCATTGCCTGCTATAAAGATCACTTTATAACTACTGGCAGAAGTGTCCCAGTTCATTTCAGTAAGTGAGCTATACATCACCTGCCCGCAATATTCATCACCGCCATTAGTGGTAAGAGAAAAAAGCTTTTGTGATATCTGATCAAGATCGGTAGTGAATCCGCTGATCTGTTTTACATAACCCTTTTTTTCATCATTGGCGGGGCGGCCATATTCGTACAAAGCTATTTCCACGGTAGGAGCAATGCCATTGCAACTGGCTTTTCCCATCACACTCACCATATTCCATAGCTGTGCTTTGGCCTGATCAATAAGTCCGTCCATACTATTACTTACATCCAGGAGCACGGCAGCCTGTATTTTGGCGGAACCCCGTGGACGGTTTTCTGGGATATCCACATGTGGAAGAGCTTGTGGCTGTGATGATCTTTTCTCTTTCTGAGACTTCGCTAAGGCATAGATAGACCCAAATAATAAAAGGGCCATGGCTGCTGGTTTTAGAAGGCTACGCATAACAGATGGTTTTTTGAGAAAAAGAGATGCTGTCAGTTAATTATTACATATAACCTTTATTCAAAGAAGCAGGCTTTAGGCATTCTTTAACTTTCTGACGAACCGGCAACAAATTCCCCATAGTCATATACCTTACTGGCAGTATTCTTGGACTGCATTGCATAGAACATAAAAGAAGACTTATGAAAAAGATAATGATAATCGCTTTTGGTATTTGTATCCTTTCAGCCTGTAATAACGCTGCCAAAAATGATACAACTAACGATAGCCTGAATACAATGAACAACTCTGATGTGAATAACCGCAATACAACACTATATGATTCAGCAACCCTTAGCAAGGACACTGTTTCATATGAAAGACAGCAAAATAAAGTAGGAGACAGTACATCAAAGCATAATGCTCCTGGGCATTAGTGCATTCGCATCTTACAGGAGACCCATCTGCGCCATTCGTGCTTCCAGTTCCTTTACTCTCTTCTCCAGTTCGGGCAATTTACGTGTAACAGCCTGGCTGCGGAGAGCTGATGTATAGTCATATGCAGGTGACCCCGTAACGGCTTTGCCTGGATCGATAGATTTGCTTACGCCGCTTTGGGCATTTACTTTGGCGCCATCGCCGAGTTGAATATGGCCTACGATACCAGCTTGACCGCCGATCATAACGCCCTTGCCGATCTTTGTGCTTCCGCTGACACCGGCCTGGGCTGCAATGACAGAACTGTTGCCGATCTCAACATTGTGTGCGATCTGTATCAGGTTGTCCAGCTTGGCGCCCCTGCGGATAATAGTGGAGCCAATGGTCGCTCTGTCGATAGTTGTGTTGGAGCCGATTTCTACATGATCTTCAATCATCACGTTCCCGATCTGGGGCACTTTTTTAAAGCTGCCGTCTGCCTGGGGAGCAAATCCAAAGCCATCACTTCCGATAATGGTGCCAGCATGAATAGTAACATGATTGCCCACTATGCAATCGTGATAGATTCTTACACCGGGATGGATGATGCAATTATCCCCGATGGTAACATTATTCCCTATATAAACCTGCGGGTATATCTTGGTGTTATCGCCGATTTTCACCGTTTCCCCCAAATAAGCAAACGCGCCGATAAAAACCTGCTTGCCATAGCTGGCAGTTTTTGAAATATAGCTGGGTTCCTGCACGCCACTCAGTTGCTGCTGCATGATCTCCTGGTATTTGCTGAGCAGGGTGGCAAAAGCAGTATAGGCATCCGGTACTCTGATCAATGTGGTGGCCACAGGTTGTCTCAGTTCATATGCTTCATTGATGATCAGTACGCTGGCTTTTGTGGTGTACAGGAACTCTTCGTATTTCGGGTTGGCGAGAAAACTGAGTTGTCCTTGCTTTGCTTCTTCAATTTTGCCGAATGAATCTACTACAGCATTTGGATCACCTTCTACTTTACCATTTACGATAAGCGCTATCTGCGATGCAGGGAATGTCATGAATAAAAGATTTACTTCTCCGGTGAAAGAAAACGGCAAGGATTAAGCCATTCAAATTCGCCAGTAACAAATGTAATATTTTTTAACAGTGCTGCTGAGGTTATGCTGTATCAGCGCATTGTCTACCTGTGATATGTCTTTGATCGTTCCGTCCTTGAAAAGGATATTGATCCTTTCATCGGCAGGGTTGTAAGTGGTGTTGCTGGCTTCGCCGGTAAACACAAAATATTCGGCGATCTCCTCTTCATCCAATTCCAGTACAGCAGCCACTTCCTGTATTTTTTGATTAGTGAGAACAGGATTGATCGGTTCTGCCTGCAACTTCACTTTATACAAATGCCTGTCAATTAAAGAACGGCAAAGCAGTCGCAATATTTTATCCGGATGCCAGCTCCAGTTCTTAATGGTGGCCAGCACATCATGATCATCCAGGCGGCAAAAGATCTGCAGGGCATCGCTCATGTTCTGGTAATCCTGGGGGTTCTTCAGCATATTGTCGAGTACCTTTGAAGCGGCATTCAATCCTTCTCCTTTCCGGATAAGTTCTTTGGCTCTGCGGATGATCTTTACCAGCATCATTTCAGCGCCAAGTACTGTTTTATGAAGGTATACCTGCCAGTACATAAGGCGGCGGGAAACAAGAAATTTCTCAATGGAATAAATACCTTTTTCTTCCACCATCAGTTCTCCGTCCTTTACTGTCAGCATTTTGATGATACGGTCATAACCGATCACGCCTTCTGCAACACCGGTAAAAAAACTGTCGCGGTTGAGATAGTCCATCCTGTCCACATCCAGTTGCCCTGATACCAGTTGATGGAGAAATCTTTTGGGATGATTATTGGTGAAGATAGCCAAAGCAGTGTCCAGTTGCCCGTTGAACTCTGTATTCAGTACCTGCATGATCAGGAAAGATATTTGCTCATGATGAACGCCGGGAATAAGCTCTTGTTCCAGTGTGTGGGAAAAGGGGCCATGTCCCGCATCATGAAGCAGGATAGCGATCTTGGCGCCGAGTTCTTCTTCATGGCTTATCTCGATACCTTTACTTTTCAGTTCGCTGAGGGCATTGCACATGAGGTGGTAAGCGCCCAGTGAATGATGCAGGCGGGAATGAACAGCACCAGGATATACCAGGTGCGCAAAAGCCATCTGGTGTATATTACGCAACCTTTGATAGTAAGGATGCGATATGATTTGAAGGATCAAAGGCTCGTCGATGGTAATAAAACCATATACGGGGTCGTTGATAATCTTTCTGACTGCAGCCATTGTTGAGTTTTTGTTAAAGCCCCCCTCAGGTAGCCGGCAAAAGTACGGAGGCAGCGGCGAAAAAGCTATTTTTGAATGATTGGGTTAAAATTATTTTATAATATTATACCGATATAATCCGATAAATTTTACACATGGCCTTGGCAAAAATTATTTGGGTAGACGATGAGATCGAAAGCTTGCAATCGCAAAAATTGTTTTTGGAGAATAAAGGGTATGAGGTACAGACCTTTACCAATGGTTTCGATGCTATTGACTTTGTAAAGGAAAACCCGGTTGATGTGGTGCTGATAGATGAAAGTATGCCTGGTATTACCGGGCTGGAAACATTGGCTAAGATTAAAGAGCTGAAGCAATCCCTGCCTGTGGTACTTATCACCAAGAATGAAACGGAGAACCTGATGGATGAGGCCATCGGCAGCCAGATATCCGATTACCTGATCAAGCCGGTAAACCCTAACCAGGTTTGGTTAAGTTTGAAAAAAATTATCGACAATAAAAGACTGGTGGCTGAAAAGACCACTACCGCCTATCAGCAGCAGTTCCGTAACCTGTTCATGGCGCTCAACAGTAATCCCGATTACAACGAATGGATGGATATTTACCGGAAACTGGTGTATTGGGAACTGGAAATGCAGAAAAGTGACAGCCCGGAAATGCAGGAAGTTTTACAGAGCCAGAAAGGTGAGGCGAATACGGAATTTTTCAAATTCATATCCCGCAACTATGCCTCATGGGTAAGTCCTAAAAGTAAGGATGGCCCTGTGATGAGCCATAGCCTGGTAAAGTTCAAAGTAATGCCGCACCTGGAAAAAGGAACACCATTGTTCTTTATCCTGATCGACAATCTCCGTTTTGATCAATGGAAGGCGATACAGCCCATATTTGCAGAAAGCTTCCGTATACTGGAAGAAGATAGTTTTTACAGCATTCTGCCCACTGCCACGCAATATGCACGCAATGCTATTTTCGCTGGCCTCCTGCCTGTGGATATAGAGAAGCAGTTTCCGCAACAATGGAAGAATGATGACGAAGAAGGAGGCAAGAACCTTCATGAAGAAGAGTTTTTCAGGGCGCAGATGCGGCGGCTGGGAAAAAATGATCTGAAGGTTTCTTATACCAAAGTGCTGAATAACCAGGCAGGACTTGAGCTGGTGAATAATATACATAACCTGCTCACGAACGACCTGAATGTGATCGTATACAATTTTGTGGATATGCTGAGCCATGCGCGCACAGAAATGGAGGTATTGAAGGAACTGGCTGGTGATGAAATGAGCTACCGGAGCATTACTACCAGTTGGTTTGAACATTCGCCGCTGCACCAGGCATTGAAAAAGATTGCAGATAAGAAGATCAAGATCGTGCTGGCAACAGATCACGGCAGCGTAAGGGTGAAAACGCCTTATAAAGTGATCGGTGATAAACAAACAACCACTAATCTTCGCTATAAACATGGGCGTAATCTGAACTATGAGCCCAAGGAAGTGCTGGCTTATCGCGATCCGCGTGAAGTGGGTTTACCGGTGCCGACCATTAATTCCTCTTTTATCTTTGCCAAGGAAGATGGTTTTCTGTGTTATCCAAATAACTACAATCATTATGTGAATTATTACCGCAATACATTCCAGCATGGCGGAGTGAGCCTGGAGGAAATGATAGTGCCGGTGATAAAGATGGAAAGCAAGTGAGCCAGACCTTTACTGTGGAAAACTTAGGGTTAGCTTATTCCGTTCCTCCTCAGGCTGTTCGTATTTTTGTATGTCACTGACCCAATATCACTGATCTCTTGAATATGATTAAGTATACACAATCCACTCTTGATAAACTGGAAGCCATCCCTGAGCATGCTGGATATGTTTTGAGGTATGAAAGAGGTACTTTTCAAAGCGGCTATTGCATTCTTGAGCAGAAAAGGGTGGTGGTGCTGAACAAATTCCTTCAGGTAGAAGGCCGGATAAATACCTTGCTGGACCTTATTCCTCAATTGGATATCCGGACTGAATTATTGCCTGATGATGCGCGAAAGCTTTATCTCGATATTGTTTCCAAGCTGGAAACTGCGGATAAAGAGAAAGAAGATTGAGCCTTGCTCACAGTTTCTTATTTTTACGCGTGTCTTATCCCTCGCTTAAAATAACTTTCCTTGGTACTGGCACCAGCAGCGGTGTTCCTATGATAGCCTGCGGCTGCGAGGTTTGCTCTTCACCTGACAAAAGGGACAAAAGGTTACGATCAAGCATCATGGTGGAGTCGTCCCGGACCCGCCTGGTGGTTGACACAGGCCCTGATTTCAGGTACCAGATGTTGCGGCAACAGGTAAAGTCCCTTGATGCTATCATTTTCACACATCCGCATAAAGACCATCTTGCCGGCCTGGATGATATCCGGGCATTCAATTATTTTTCAGGGAAGTCAATTGATGTATATGCTGATTCGCTGACGGAGGAAGCTGTGCGTCGCGATTTTTATTATGCATTCTCAGATACGAAATATCCCGGTTTGCCGGAGCTGAATATGCATACCATTACAATGGAGCCGTTCATTGTAGGAGATATTCCTGTCACTCCTATTCTTGTATGGCATTTGCGTATGCCGGTAATGGGTTTCCGTTTTGGAAAATTCACGTATATCACTGATGCGAACCGTATTGATCCGGAGTCGAAAGAAAAGATCCGGGGATCGGAAGTGCTGGTGTTGAATGCGCTGAGAAAAGAGAAGCATATTTCGCATTTTTCTATTGATGAAGCCATTGAGATAGTACAGGAGTTAAAAGTTCCGCGGGCTTGTTTTACACATATCTCCCATCAATTGGGCAAGCATGCAGAAGTGGAACCGGAGTTGCCAGCGGGTATGCATCTGGCATATGATAACCAGGTGATAGAGCTGCCGGGGAACTAATGCCAACAGTATAATATTCTTCATAAATATCATTAGGTAAAATAGCAAAGTCCGTCAGGAAAAAACAGTTTTTTGCCGTTTAAAAACCAGCCTTTGATTAGGGTAGTTGTTTGTTCTTTAAGCTAATTTGGACCTGTGAATTAAAAGCAAATCAAACCTCCTTTGAGGGGCTCATTTAAAACTACCAAACCTTATACTAAATGAAGCAAGAAAACGAAGCATCAACTTATGCGGAAAAGTTGCTAAAGGATTTATTTGGCCTTGTTGATACTGGGTTTACCGAGATCAATACAAAGTTTACCGAGATCAATACAAAGTTTACCAAGATTGATACCGAGTTAACCCAGGTTAATCATAATATCCAAATAATAAGCCAGGAAATTAGTTCTATACATTTAAAAGTCGATCAACTCGAGGCCAAAGTTGATCTGTTGGAGACTAAAGTTGGCAAGTTAGAGAACAGAGTAGGTACACTGGAAAACTACACAATGAATGGATTCAGGGAAATTAATCTAAAATTGGAACACCTTACAGAAGAAACAACCGAAATCAAGAAAGAAATAACGAATATAAAAGTGGTAACCGGGTATGATGCTCAGCTTAAAAACCTGAAATCACTAGGCTAAGCTTCGTGGGAATCCGGGATTAAAAAGCGGTAGGAGAAAACTCGTTAAATCAATGCTAACAGTTGTTAGTTCTCGTCAAAAATCCATATCTTGCACCGGCTTCTATCGATTGCCTGAAACACTGAGGGGCGACCTCGCCCAATGTGCCATCTTCCCGGATATTGTTAATGGGATGGTGGCACATCTTTTTGACTTAAAAGATCAAGCATATATGGATTTCAAGGTTTCTGAAATTACTGAGCAGGTACAACAAACTACCCGTGAATTTGCCAGACAGTACATTAAACCACATGTAATGGATTGGGATGAAAAACAGGAATTTCCTGTAGAAGTCTTCCGTGAAATGGGAAAATTAGGACTGATGGGCGTGCTGGTGCCGGAAGAATATGGCGGCGCAGGCCTGGGCTATGTGGAATATAAAACCGTGATAGAAGAGGTCGCCAAAGTTTGCGGTTCCATCGGGTTAAGTCTCGCCGCGCATAATTCCCTTTGCAGCGGGCATATCCTTTCATTTGGCAATGAAGAGCAAAAGAAAAAGTATTTACCCAAATTGGCTACTGCAGAATGGCTCGGCGCATGGGGATTGACAGAAGCCAACACCGGCAGTGATGCAGGTAATATGAAATGTACTGCTGTCAAAGACGGAGATGAGTGGGTGATCAATGGTACCAAAAACTGGATCACACATGGTAAAAGCGGTGAAGTAGCCGTCGTGATCTGCCGCACTGGTGAGCCGCGTACAAAGAATAATTCAACCGCTTTTGTGGTAGAGAAAGGAACAAAAGGCTTCGGCGCCGGTAAAAAAGAAAACAAACTGGGTATGCGTGCCAGCGAAACAGCCGAAATGGTCTTTGATAATTGCCGTATACCCGACAGCAACCGCCTCGGCGAAATGGGTGATGGCTTCAAGCAGGCAATGAAAGTACTGGATGGAGGAAGAATATCCATCGCATCCCTTTCCCTGGGCATTGCGAAAGGAGCTTATGAGGCTGCTGTACAATATTCCAAGGAACGCCATCAGTTTGATCAGCCTATTGCTAATTTCCAGGGCATATCATTCAAACTGGCAGATATGGCTACTGAAATTGCTGCAGCGGAAATGCTTGTTCTACGCGCCTGCGATCTGAAGAACCGTAAGCAGGCCGTAACCAAGGAAGCGGCTATGGCAAAATACTATGCCAGCGAAGTGGCTGTGAAAGTAGCCAATGATGCTGTACAGGTCTTTGGCGGTTATGGCTATACCAAAGATTTCCCGGTAGAAAAATTTTATCGCGATGCAAAATTGTGTACTATAGGAGAGGGAACATCGGAAATTCAAAAACTGGTCATTTCAAGAGAGGTATTGAGAAGTTGATCTGTTTGGAGTCAGGCCATTCTCCGATAAATTTGCCGGGTGGGCCAACAAAAACATATACTGCATGCGGCCTTAATTCTTGGGCTTACCGCAATGGGTTGTTTATTGATCCAGAAATTAAGCTCCAGACAATCTGTTGCACTGGAACAGGAAAATGTACTTTCTCATGATAAGGCGAGGATGGATGAAGAACTGTTCATAGGAGGAAAAACAGTTTTTTAGGCGAAATGTACGGTTTGCCACCCTATACATAAAGATGATGGAGATAGATTGATTGCTTCGATCCAAAATGATTTTTGGAACAGTACTGAAAAAATAGCTCAATATCTGAGAGCGCCGGAAATGTTCCGGGAAGAGGAATACATTAAAAGATTAATGGAAAAGTTTGGAACGAAAACTCCACATCTGAAATTTCCTGCTATTTCAGACAGGGAAGTAAAAGCTATTTACTTGTACGTTACAAAAAGCCCCTAAAGATGGATGCTGCCCGATAAATAGTTTGATTCTATAATCACAAAGAGGGGCTTACCTGCCTCATTTTACCTCCTGCATTTCCACCAGCTTCTTATAAAATCCATTCTGTGCAATCAACTCCTCGTGATTTCCTCTTTCCACGATCTTTCCTTTTTGCAACACAATGATCTCGTCTGCATGACGGATCGTGCTTAACCGGTGAGCGATCACGATGCTGGTCCGGTTTTGCATCATGTTGTTGATCGCATCCTGTACCAGTCTCTCACTTTCTGTGTCAAGCGAAGAAGTGGCTTCGTCGAGGATAAGTATCGGCGGGTTCTTTAAAACTGCCCTTGCAATGGTAAGGCGCTGCCTCTCGCCTCCGCTCAGTTTACTTCCCCTGTCGCCGATATTGGTTTGATAGCCCTGCTCTTTCTGCATGATGAAATTATGGGCATTGGCGATCTTTGCTGCACGGATGATCTCTTCTTCAGTAGCATTGGGAGTGCCGAGAGCAATATTATTGGCAATAGTATCATTGAACAATATCGGCTCTTGCGTTACAATGCTCATGAGGCTGCGGATGGAATGAAGGGAATAATCCTTGATATTAATCCCGTCTATTAAGACCTCACCTCCAGTTACATCATGGAAACGGGGCACCAGGTCGGCCAGGGTTGATTTGCCCGCTCCGGAAGAACCTACTAACGCAATGGTCTTGCCTTTATTGATAATAAGATTTACCTGGTTTAGAATGACGGCATCATCATAAGAGAACACTACATTACGGAACTCGATCTTCTCGTTGAAAGAACTTAGCTGGATGCCATTGGGGTTTTCATCTACCACCACAGGTGCTTTCAATACTTCTTCCACCCGCACCAGGGCAGCAGCTCCGCGTTGTATATTAAAGAATGCGGTGGAAATATTTTTAGCAGGGTTGATAAGCATAGCAAATGAAGCGATATAGGCGATCAGTTCTTTTGCTTCAAGCCCCTGATCACCCAACACGAGGCGGCCGCCAAAATACAGGATCGTACTCAGCACCATCACTCCCAACACTTCAGTAAGCGGGGAAGCCAGGTCTCTCCGGGCTCCCATTTTTTTCCGCACTTTGAACAGCTCGTCGTTAACGGAATGAAAGCGTGTGCTAAGCAGCTTTTCAGCCAGGAATGCTTTGATGACCCTTAATCCCCCGAGTGTTTCATCGAGAATGGAAAGGCTTTCTCCCAGTTTAATAGCTGCGTCCTGTGATTGACGCTTCAGTTTCCGGCTTACACGTCCGATAAGCAGACCGGTTATTGGCAACAGGATCAAAAGAAATAAAGAAAGTTGAGGCGAGATAATCACCAGGAATATCAGGTAGCCCAATACTGTAAGCGGGTCTTTGATAAGTCCATCAAAAGTGCCGACAACAGAACCTTCAATTTCAGCAATATCATTGGTCATTCTTGATATGATATCGCCTTTTCGTTTTTCTGTGAAATAGCCGATGGGAAGCCGTAGTATCTTATCATAAAGGTCTCCGCGCAATTGGGTTATGATCATGCTGCGCACGGGAACGGAAATGCGGTTGGAAAGATAGATGAAAGTGTTTTTCAGGATGGTGGCGATAACGATCATCAGGCAAATAGTGGTTAACCCGTTTATTTTGCCGTTAGCTCCTCCTCTTTGGATAATACCTTCCAGGAAATTGCTGATAAAAGAGCCCAATGCGTTTGATTTCACTACATCTGCTCCAGTTGCCTGCCCGGTATCAAATATCAACCCAAAAAAAGGGATAAGCATCCCGATTGATATAACTCCGAAAAGCGTGGCCAGGATCGTACAAAGAAAATAGAGCGCAAGCTTGCCTCTATGTTTTTTTAAATACCCAAAAATCCGGGAATATTTTTTCATTCGTCTTATAAGTCGCTTAAACGGGGCAAAGTAAGTAATTTTACAACGTCTGCCGCATGTTTTGGGATGGGCAGCCCATAAATTATATATTTATTATGGAAGAAGGAAAAAGACAGAAACAGATTGCCGGCCTGTTGAACGAGGAAATGAACCTTATTTTTCAACGGCTGGGATTGAGCATGCTGAATGGCGGTATGGTATCCATATCATCCGTAAAAGTGACACCTGATCTGCTGGAAGCCAGGTTTTATCTTAGTTTTTTCCAGGTAAAAGATGTGGATGATGCCCTGAAAAAAATTGAAGACCGCCACCATGAAATAAAAAAGGAGCTTTCTGCAAAAGTGCGCCATCAACTGCGGAATATCCCGGTGTTGAAGTTTTTCAAAGACGATACATTGGACCATGTATTCAAAATGGAAGAATTATTTAAAAAGATCAGCGAAGAAAAGAAGGAATAATACGAATGACACGAATGGGTCGTTTGGAATTGGAGAAACAGATAAGTTGGCACGGATGGCGCGAATGGTGAGCCGCCTATAATTGTAATCTTAATCAGCATCCCTTGAATTTTCTTTTTGCCTGGCGCTATTTTAAAGCAAAAAAATCTACCAATGCCATCAATGTCATTGCATGGATCAGCATACTGGCCATTGTGATCGGCACAGCTGCGCTGATCCTGGTGTTAAGCGTGTTCAATGGGTTTGAAGACCTGGTGAAATCGCTTTATTCTTCATTTTATACAGACCTGAAAGTATTGCCTGCCAGCGGTAAGAATATTACTGTTACGCAGGAGCAACTGCAACAACTGAGGGGAATAAAAGGGGTTAAGAATTTTTCGCTGGTGGTGGAAGAAAAAGCGCTGGTGCAAAACGGCGACAATCAATCGGTGATCCAGCTTAAAGGTGTGGATGATAACTATCGCTATGTTACGGGCGTGGCCGATCATATTGTAAGAGGAGAATATGATCTTGGTACGGAAAGTGAACCCAAACTGATCCTGGGCGGTGGCATAGAAGGCGCTTTAGGCATTCAGGCCGACAGGAATATTTTTATTCTCAAGATATATCTTCCCCGTAAAAGCAATACCGAGCAGATCGATCCCCTGAACGATATCAGTAATGATTCCATCCGCAGCGCCTCGGCTTTTTTGATCCAGCAGGATTTTGATAACAAATATGGCATTACTAATCTTGCATTTGCCAAAAGAGCCTTGAGGCTGGGCGCAGATGAATACAGTGGCGTGGAGATCACGCTCCATGACCCGGCCAGTACTGAACTCATTCAGCGGCAGGTGCAAAAAATATTTGCTTCGGGCTACCTGGTGCAAACACGGTATCAGCAAAACCAGGGCTTATATTCTGTCATGAACATGGAGCGCTGGATCATTTATGGAGTGTTGAGTCTTATTATGGTAGTAGCTGCTTTTAATATGGTCGGCGCATTGACCATGTTGGTACTCGAAAAGCAAAAAGATATTGGCGTATTGCAGGCGCTTGGCGCCAACCGTTCGTTTATCCAGCGGATATTTATGAGTGAGGGGCTGCTGCTCGCACTGATGGGTACTATCACAGGTATGTTGCTTGCTTACATCATCATTATCCTGCAGATCAATTATCACCTGATACCTCTTAAAGGCGGTTCCTTTCTGATCGATTATTTTCCTGTAAAACCCAGGTTTGCTGATTTTCTGCTGGTCAGCGGCACTGTTTTTCTCATTGCCATGCTGGCATCCTGGTTCCCCTCGAAAAAAGCGGCAGGGCAGGAGTTTTCACTTCGAACAGACTAACATTGTATAAACAAAGCGGCCTTCTGTATCAGAAGGCCGCTTTGTTTATACAATAATCGTTTGATCCGGTTTAATAATCTCCAAGGGTCTCGGGCAATTGCGCCAGTGCTTTTGCCAACTGCTCGTCATTGGGAGCAACACCATGCCAGTTGTGATCATTCTCCATGAAATCGACACCCTTGCCCATCACAGTATGCATCATAATGGCAATTGGTTTTCCCTGACCGGTCATTGATTTGGCTTTATCGAGTGAAGCGATCACATCATCCATATCATTTCCATTCATTTCAAGGGTAGTCCAGCCAAAAGCATCAAATTTCTGGCGGATATTTCCCAGGCTCATTACTCTATCGGTTGGTCCGTCGATCTGCTGGCCGTTCCAGTCGATCGTTGAAATGAGATTGTCTACTTTGTGGTGGGCTGCAAACATGGCAGCTTCCCAGATTTGGCCTTCATCCAGCTCTCCGTCTCCATGAAGAGAGAAAACCAGGTTAGACTCTTTGTTGAGCTTTTTCGTAAGTGCTGCTCCGATAGCAACGCTCATACCCTGGCCGAGTGAGCCGCTTGCGATACGCACACCTGGAAGGTGTTCATGTGTAGCAGGGTGACCCTGTAACCTGGAATTGATCTTACGGAAAGTAGCAAGTTCTTTAATATCAAAATACCCTGAACGGGCCAATACGGAATAGAATACGGGTGAAATATGCCCGTTTGAGAGGAAAAATACATCCTCATTTGTTGCGTTCATGTTGAATTCCGGATTATGTTTCATCACCTGGAAGTACAGTGCGGTCAGAAAATCTGCACAACCTAATGACCCACCGGGGTGACCGCTGCTGGCTCCATGTACCATTCGCACTATATCGCGGCGGATTTGTGACGCAATTGCTTTGAGTTCAGGCATAAATATTAGGAATTTTTTAAACTTTTTGTATCTTGCTTCCCCATTCCACCATGAGGGCGTTGCAAAAGTGCAATCTTTTTTGATACAAACATCCATCTGTTCGCATTAAATATTGCATGATCGCACGCAATGTGTGTATCCGCCTGAATAATTGGTGTGATTTATGATTCTAGCCCTTGGCAAACTGATGGTTCAGGCCTATTTTTTTTACCGTAAACCCAATCCTACATGCTAGACATATTGCTAACAGCCTCCGTGGCTTTTATCATATCTTTTCTGGCGATACCCGTGGTGCTGCAGATTGCTGAACAGAAAAGGCTTTATGATATCCCCGACGAAAGAAAAGTGCATACACAGGCTGTAGCTTCCCTTGGAGGTGTAGGCATATTCGGTGGATTTTTACTGGCTTCCCTGCTTTCTATCCAGGGCTATCTCAACCCGGAATTCCAATATTTTTTTGCGGCTGCACTGGTTATTTTCTTTCTTGGATTAAAGGATGACCTGGTTGTTTTGTCTGCCAGCAAAAAGATCGTTGGGCAGATCATTGCTGCATCTATTCTAATACATCTGGGCGGCATCCGCCTCAGCAGTATGCACGGGCTGTTTGGATTTGACCAGCTCCCCGAAGCGTTTGAATTAGCTCTTTCTTATTTTACCATTATTGTTGTTATCAATTCATTCAACCTGATCGATGGTATTGATGGCCTGGCAGGCAGCCTGGGCATTCTGACCATGGTGGTTTTCGGCACTTACTTTTTTGCAATAGGCTTCCAGGCTTACGCTTTGCTGGCTTTTGCACTGGCAGGTAGCCTGGTGGCATTTCTTATTTTCAATCATCCGCCGGCAAAAATATTTATGGGCGATTCAGGATCTCTTATGATCGGGCTTATTAACGCGATCATGGTAATAAAATTCATTAATGTTGCCAGCGATCCTTCTGTAGCTGTACCTCTCAGCTCATCTGTGGCGATCGGCGTGGCTATACTGATCATTCCTTTGCTGGATACCCTGCGCGTGTTTGCGATCCGCATATTCAACGGCCGTTCGCCATTCACTCCCGACCGCAATCATATTCATCACCTGCTTCTGAGCCGCGGGCTGAGCCATGCAGGCGTTACGCTTACCTGCGTATCCGCCAATATCGCTTTTATCGTACTGGCTTATACCTGCCGTTCACTTGGTTCTACTTATCTGTTATTGCTGATGTTAACGCTGGCATTTGCCATATTCGGCCTGCTGTATTATACCCGTAGTGCAGGCAGTACACTGGTGGTGGCCCGTAACAATGCAGAACCGAAACCAACTTCCAAAGTTGTTACGTTTAATACAGAAACAGCTACTGCAGAGCACAAATAGTGACGGTGCCAGTTCAATGATCAGCAACCATCTGTCATCTATTTTCATTAGTTTTGCGGCGACCGCGTAAACAGAATCTATGACAGAAGATACTTCAACTATTATTGCCGCAGGTGAAGAACTGATGCAGAAAGCGATCAGTCACCTCGAAGCTGAACTGGTGAAAATAAGGGCAGGTAAAGCCAATCCGCAAATGTTTGATGGAATTGTAGTGGATTATTATGGCTCACCGATGCCGATCAACCAGGTGGCCAATGTCAGTGTAATGGATGCACGCACGCTGAGCATTCAGCCCTGGGAAAAGAACATGCTGCAACCAATAGAAAGGGCGATCATCAACTCTAATATCGGCGTTACGCCGCAGAATGACGGAGCTATAATACGCATATTCCTCCCCCCTCTTACAGAAGAGAGAAGACGGGAACTGGTAAAAAGATGCCAGGGTGACGGAGAGCAGTCAAAAGTGGCTATCCGCAATATCCGCCGCGATGCCATTGAAAATGTCAAGAAACTTCAAAAAAATGGCCTCAGCGAAGATGCTGCTAAAGATGCGGAAGCAGAAGTGCAGCAACTGACCGACCGTTACACTGCGCTGGTAGAAAAACACCTGGCGGCCAAGGAAAAAGAGATCATGGCAGTTTAACCTGCTGATCGCTTTCGACAACAGGTGCTGGCTTTTTTATTTGCAGATTGGACAGGAATACGCCTGTTAAGATCAGCAATAAGCACCCGATGTCTTTCAGTGTGATGACCTCTCCATCGAGAAATCCCCAAAACAAGGCTACAAAAGGAATTCCATAAGTGACCAGGGAGGCGAAAAGGCCTCCTGCTTTTTGTACCAGTGCATAAAACAGTACAGTTGCAAAAGCGCTCCCTACTATTCCCAGCAGGCACGCATTGAGGATGGACCATTGCACAATGGGGTCAGCGAAATCAAGCGAGAGAAACCCTTGTTGCCATAACACTATTCCTGCTATTATGCACATGATGGATAATGATACCGAAGCCATGAACACAGGTTTTATTTCTTTCAGGTAGTTGCCAACAATATTTACATTGAGCCCATAAGAAATGGTGGCCAGCAATACAAGGCCGGTATAACCCAGGTTGTGGAGGTTCACATCTTTACGGCTGAAAGTAAGCAGGCATAGCCCTGCGAAACCAATGATCACCCCGATGATCTTTTGCAGGCTGGTCTTGCTTTTAAAGAACAGGGCTCCGATGATAACGACACAGATCGGCGTCAGTGAATTAAGGATACCGGTGAGGGAACTGTCGATCTTCATTATGGCAGCCGCAAAAAGAAAAGCGGGCAGGAGGTTGCCAAACAAACCGGTCAGTACTACCAGTCCCATTTTACTCCTTGGTATATGGCGGGCATGAAAAAAAGCAAAGGGGATAAAGAACACGCCTGCCGAAAATATCCGTAAGGCTGCTATCTGTGGAGCAGCAAGCCCTTGCTTGCTTGCTTTCATGAGGATGAAAGAACTGCCCCAGATAAAGCATAACAGGATAAAAAGCATCCAGCTAATTAGTTTATTACTCATAGCGAAGGTGCGAAGTTCCAAAAACGGCATGATTCCCGCTAATTTTTAAATCCCACGAAGTTTCACAGTTTTAATAAAGTCTTTGTGGTCTTTGCCGCCTTGGTGGGAATAATATCCCACCAAGGCGGCAAAGACCACAAAAAATACCGGGAAATATCTATTATCAATATCTTTAGAAATAAGGAAACGGTATTTCCATAATAAAAGAAATGATGCTTTATGAGTAAAATAAGTCTTGATAAGATCAGTACCCGCGCCCCTGAAGAACTCGACAAGAAATCGACAAAAGAAAAAACAGAAGCAATGCTGGTGGAACTGGATGATCTGCAAAACCTTCTTTTTGCGGAGAACCATCATTCTGTGCTGGTCGTGATCCAGGGTATGGATGCCAGTGGTAAAGATGGTGTGATCAGGAATGTATTGGGTAATATGAATCCTCAGGGAGTGATGGTGAAATCATATAAAGCACCGGTGGCAGAAGAACTCAGTCACGATTTTCTCTGGCGGATCCATAGCCATGCACCGGCCAAGGGAATGATCCAGATTTTCAACCGCTCGCATTACGAAGATATTCTTATCACCCGTGTTCATAAATGGATAGATGATGAACTGGCAAAAAAAAGAATGAATGCCATCAATGCTTTTGAGCGCTTGCTGGAAGAACATAATAATACGCATATCCTGAAATTCTATCTGCATGTGTCCCCTGAAGAGCAGCATCAGCGGTTGGAAGAACGCCTGAAAGATCCGGCCAAGATGTGGAAGTACAACAAAAATGATTTTAAAGAAGCCAAACTTTGGGGTGATTACCGGAAAGCCTATGAGGACTGTTTTGAGTATTGCAACAACCCTGAATGGATCATTGTGCCGGCAGACCAGAACTGGTATAAAGAATATGTGATCGCCAAAGCCCTCCGTGATCTGCTGAAGGGGCTCAACATGCAATACCCCGGCATCAAAAAAGAGTAATTTTTTTTATACTGCATTTTTGCCCTAACTTTTGAGAGGCTTAATTTTAAATCTGTTTAATCCTTTTACTCACTAAAACTTAGTTTATGGGACTATTTAAAGAATTCAAAGATTTCGCGCTTAAAGGGAATGTAGTGGACCTGGCTGTTGCCGTGATTATTGGCGGCGCTTTCGGAGCAATCGTTTCTTCCCTGGTGGACGATGTGATCACTCCCTTACTACTGACCCCGGCTTTAAAAGCGGCTAATGCGCAGGACCTTGATAAGCTGGTGCTATGGGGATCGGTAAAATATGGCAAATTCCTGGCGGCCATTATCAAGTTTATCATCATCGCGTTTATCCTGTTCCTGATCATCAAGGCTATGAAAAGCCTTAATAAGAAAGAAGAAGCTGCTCCTGCCGGCCCTTCTGAAGAAGTGCTGCTTTTGCGCGAAATACGGGACTCTTTAAAGAAATAAGCCCAAAAGATATTTCCCTTATTTTTGACCCCCGGTCTGCCTGAACGCAGAACGGGGGTTTTAATTTATTATATGGCTAATACCGCATCCTACCAGATTAAGCTGCCCCAGTTTGAAGGCCCTTTTGATCTGTTGCTTTTCTTTATCGAAAGGGACGAACTGGATATTTATAATATTCCTATCACCCGGATTACCAACGATTTCCTTGACTATATCCATCAGCAGGAAGCGCTCAATATCGAGATGTCGAGCGAATTTATCCTGTTTATTTCCACCCTTATGCGTATCAAGGCCAAGATGCTTTTGCCACGTAAGGAACTGGATGCCCAGGGCAATGAAATCGATCCTCGCGAAGAACTGGTGAACAAGCTGCTTGAATACAAGAAATTCAAGGAGGCTTCGGCAGAGATGGCTGAAATGGAAGCCATCCGCATGCTGATGGTGAAAAGAGGGAATATCCAGAAAGAACTGGCGCAGATCGGAGAAGACGCAGGCGAGGGCACAGAGATACAAAATATCACCCTGTTCAAACTGATGAAGGCATTTGAACGGGCCATGCAGAAATATTCAGACCGGGTGAATAAGCCTGTTCATACCGTGGTGCAATACCGTTACACCATGGAAAACAGCCGCCAAAGCATGCTGTCGCTGGCACAGTCAGAAAAGACCGTGTCTTTTGAAAAAATATTTGAAGTGGCGGAAAACAGGGTGCATGCTATCTTCCTGTTCCTTTCCCTCCTGGAACTGGTGCAGCAGAAATTCATGAAAATAATGATCGGGGAAGGAAAGAATAATTTCATCATCGAGTACAACGAACCGGAGGCGCGCCTGGCCGAGTTGGAAGAGAACGGACTTTCCGAAGCCGATTTCAAGCCATCATTTGACGATCCGGAGCCAACAAACGAAGACGAACAAATGCCTGAATAGAAACCATAAACTTTATATATTATGAAACGCTACGCTACAGCCAACTGGAAAGGAACTGGTAAAGAAGGAAAAGGAACCAACACCACCCAATCCGGGGTTTTAAAAGATACACAGTATTCATTCAGCAGCCGTTTTGAAGATGGCATTGGTACCAATCCTGAAGAACTGGTGGCCGCTGCCCATGCCGGTTGCTTTACCATGAAGCTCAGCTTTGATCTGAATGCTGCAGGTTTTACTGCTGATAATATTGATACCAAATGCACCATCACTCTTGAAAATGGCGCTATCACAGAAAGCCATTTGGAAGTAAAAGCAAAAGTGCCGGGCATAGATGCGGCTAAATTTACTGAGGTGGTGGCAGGCGCCAAAGCCAATTGCCCTATCAGCAAGCTGCTGAATACCAATATTACGATGGACGCCAGCCTGGCGTAAACTGACAAGGAGATAAAAATGACGGATGACAGGAGCTGCTATCCATTTATGCGGCCATTTGTCATCCGTCATTCGTTTTCTATCATCTATTGTATCAATCATCCCTGATAACTCTTATCTTCCCCACGCCATTTTTTCTTCTTAATACCAATTATACCAACTGTATGTTTAAAAGACTTGCACTCTCTTTTCTCCTGTTGCCGGCCCTGCTGGCCAGCAGCCAGGAAAAGGCCGATTCTCCAAAGAGTCCCCGGCCAATGAGCTGGAAGGATGTATCCTCCTGGCGATCTATCAGCACCTTCAGCGTCACCCTGTCGCCCGATGGGAACTGGGTGGCTTATCCGCTGCTGATGAGGGAAGGTGATGGTGAACTGATTGTCAAAAAAGTGAATGATACTATTCAGAAAAAGTATCCGGTTGGCGGCAGCTTTAGCGGGTTTGCTTTTTCTGAGGATGGCAAATGGCTTGCATTCAAAGAATCTTCCAAATTCAAGGAAGTGAAAGCAGCTGCCAAAGCTCCCGGCAAGCAATTGTTTGAAAAACTCATTTTAGTGGAACTGGCAACAGGCAAGCAAAAGGAATTTGAAAGGGCTGGCACTTATTCTTTCAATGGCCGCCTTTCCTCACACCTGGCTATTTCAATGGTGAAAGAAAGAAATCCTTCTGCCAAGCCTGATGATCCGAAAGGAACTGATTTGCTGATAGTGGAACTGGCTTCTGGTAAAACACAGAATGTCGGCAACGTAGGTGAATTTGATTTTAACAAAGAAGGAAACCTGCTGGCTTATACTATTGACGCAGCCAATAAAACCGGCAATGGTGTTTACCTGCTGAATATAGGAAGCAAACAAACTTCTGTGCTTGACAATGATAAAGCCACTTACAGATCACTGGTATGGACAGAGGAAGGAAATGCTTTTGCCTTGCTGAAAATGACCAAGGATGAAAAGTATAAGTCGGACAAAGGCGTGGTAATGGGTGTAAAGAACCTTACCGCAACTCCTGCTGTAACTATTTATGACCCGGTTAAAGATTCACTCCACTTCCCCAAAGGAATGACCATCAGCTCTAACCGTCGTCCTTACTGGTCAGAAGATCTGTCACGCTTGTTTTTTGGCATTGCTGCTTTGCAGCCGGCTAAAAAAGAAAATGCCGACACAGCAAAGAAAGCACCTGAAGCTACTGCTCAGAATGATACAGAGAAACTGGATAAACTGAAAACAGATACCAGTATCAAATCACTTGGCGATCTGAAAAAAGCATTGGCGAAACTGGAACCAAAACCGGATACGAAACCGGCTGTTGCTCCTGGTGATGAACCCACCAAACCGGATATGATCATCTGGAACTGGCAGGATAAACGTCTTCAAAGCCGCCAGCAGGTAATGGAAATGCAGGATAAGAATTATACTTACCTGGCATCTTATGATGTGGCCGGTTCTTCCTTTACCCGCCTTAATGATAGCACCATGCGTTCGATCGGTGTTTTCCCCAAACAGCAATATGCAATAGGAATTGATAACCGTGCGTATGAACTGGACCTGAATCTTGATGGTCAGAGTTATTCCGATATTTATATTGTTGATCTGAAAACAGGTAAGAAAACGCTTTTCGCTGAGAAGTTTTATCAGCCTTCATTCACAGCTTCTCCCCAACCATCTCCTGATGGCACTAAATTCCTCTATGGAAAAGATGGTCATTATTATGTGTATGATATCCTCACTAAAACAGATGTCAATATCACGGAAAAGGTGCCCACTTCTTTTGTGAACACAGAAGATGATCATAACGTAGTGAAACCGCTGACCGGTGCTATTGGCTGGAGCAGTGATAATAAATATGTATTGATCCGTGATCTGTGGGATATCTGGCAGATACCAGTTAACGGAAAAGAAGCAGCCGTTAATCTTACAGTGAACGGTAGTAAAGACAAGATAAGGTATCAAACACGTTACATGCTTGACCGGGATGAGAAAGGAATTGATCTGAAAAAACCAATTTATGTCCGCACCTATGGTGAATGGACAAAGAAAAGTGGTATCAGCCGCATTGAGCCGGGAAAGAAAGGCCTGCAGCCGGGAGCTAAATCACTGATCTGGGATGATGTGTCTGTCAACATTTTCGCCAAGGCAAAGAATGCCGATACTTATATGTATTCGAAAGAAACATTCAGCCAGCCTACTGAATTTTATGTTGGAGGCGCTTCGCTCGATAATGCAAAAAAAGTAACAGAAAACGCACCTGACCGCAACAAGTATACCTGGAGCCCGGGTGTGCAACTGGTCAATTATGTTTCTGATAAAGGAGATAGTTTGCAAGGTGCCCTTTTCCTTCCTGCCGGTTATGAGAAAGGAAAGAAATATCCTACTGTTGTTTATTACTACGAAAAAATGTCACAATCGCTGAACAGCTACAGCAATCCCGACTTTCCGGGTGGTGGCTGGAACCCTTCAATGTATACCAGCAATGGCTATGCAGTGTTCATGCCCGATATCGTTTATAAAATTGATGATCCTGGTATGAGTGCTGTCTGGTGCGTATTGCCTGCAGTTAAAGCAGCGATCGCAACCGGTGTGATCGATGAAAATAATATCGGCATACAGGGGCATAGCTGGGGTGGCTATCAAACAGCATTCCTTGCAACACAAACAAACATGTTCAAGGCCGCAGCACCTGGTGCAGCGCTTACGAACATGGTGAGCATGTATGACCTGATCTACTGGAACAGTGGCGGTGGTAATATGGCCATCTTTGAAGCATCACAAGGCCGCTTTAAGGGAGGTCCCTGGGAAAACTGGGATTCTTATCTCCGCAATTCACCGATCTATTATGTGAAGAAGGTGAATACGCCGATCCTGTTATTGCATAATGATAAGGATGGCGCGGTTGATTTTACACAGGGTATCGAGTTTTATAGTGCACTTCGCCGCCTTAAGAAACCGATCGTGATGATCACGTATAAAGGAGAGAACCATGGTATTGCCAAATTGGAGAACAGAAAGGATTATGCGGTTCGCATGATGGAGTTCTTTGATCATTTCCTGAAAGGTAAACCGGCTCCGGATTGGTGGAAGGAAGGAGTGGAGAAAACTTCATTGGAAGAACATTTGGAGAAGAGGGCGTTTTGAGCAGATTGATCTTTATAAAATAAAAGACCCCGGCATAAAACCGGGGTCTTTTATTTCATAAAGATTTAAGTTAAGCCAGGCTATCCTAACAACTGGCTTACACGTATCTTGTCTCTCATCATTTCGAGTGCAGTTGCTTTAATCGCCGCCGCATCATACCCACATTCATGCTGCAATTCCTTCGGCGTTCCATGCTCTACTATTTTATCAGGAATTCCAATAATCCTTACCTCGTTCTTATAATCATGCTTTGCCATAAACTCCAGCACAGCACTGCCAAATCCTCCCTGCACACAACCATCTTCCACTGTAATGATCTTTTCATACTGCTTACAAGCCTCGTGCAATAATTCTTCATCAAGAGGTTTTGCGAAGCGCATATCATAATGTGCCGGGTTCAATCCTTCCTGTTTCAGATCGCGGATAGCACTGGCTGCAAAATTGCCGGGATGTCCGAAAGAGAGTATAGCGATATCATTACCATCTTTTAGTTTCCTGCCCTTGCCGATCGGTATTTCCTTCATTTCGGTTCTCCATTCCGGCATCACACCTTCTCCACGGGGATAGCGGATCACAAAGGGTACCTGGTTTGTTTCCAGTTGGGAAGTATACATCAGGTTTCTCAGCTCGCTTTCGTTCATTGGAGCACTTACTACCATATTGGGTATGCAACGCATGTAAGCTATGTCATAAGCGCCATGGTGAGTAGGGCCATCATCGCCTACCAGTCCTGCACGGTCGAGGCAGAACACAACGGGTAATTTCTGTATGGCCACATCATGTACCACCTGGTCATAAGCCCTTTGCATGAAAGAAGAGTAAATGTTGCAGAATACGCGCATTCCCTGCGTGGCCATGCCTGCGCTTAATGTTACGGAATGCTGCTCGCAGATACCTACATCAAAAGCCCTGTCGGGCATTTGCTCCATCATGAATTTGAGGGAGGAGCCGGAGGGCATAGCAGGCGTGATCCCAAAGATCTTTTCATTCTTTTCTGCCAGTTCAATGATCGTATGCCCGAACACATCCTGGTATTTGGGAGGCTGGGGAGTATCGAATTTCTTTTTGAAGATCTCACCGGTCACTTTATCAAACAGACCCGGCGCATGCCACTTGGTCTGGTCCTTCTCTGCCAGTGCGTACCCCTTGCCTTTGGTGGTGATAATATGCAATAGTTTGGGACCTGGGATCTCGCGGAGGTCTTTCAGTGTATCTACCAGCTTTGCCACATTATGCCCATCAATAGGGCCGAAGTAGCGAAGCTTCAATGCTTCAAACAGGTTGGAACTGCTGCTTACCATGCCTTTAAGGCCTTCCACCAGCTTATGGCCCATAGCCCGGCTAAAATTCTTGCCCACCGGCAGTTTGCCCATCAGTTTCCATACATCATCCTTTACCTTGTTATAAGTTGGGGAAGTGGAAATATCGGTAAGGTATTCCTTCAGTGCGCCTACATTGGGATCAATACCGATACCATTGTCATTCAGGATGATCAGCATATCGGAATTAGCCACACCTGCATGGTTCATAGCTTCAAAAGCCATTCCGGCGGTCATGGAGCCATCGCCGATCACGGCTACGGTTTTGCGGTCGGTCTCGCCTTTATGTTTGGCCGCTATAGCCATGCCCAGGGCAGCAGAAATGGAAGTGGAGGAATGCCCTACACCGAATGTATCATATTCGCTTTCACTTCTTTTCGGAAATCCGCTCAGACCGTTGTATTTACGATTGGTAACAAAATTGTCGCGGCGCCCGGTCAGGATCTTGTGCCCGTAAGCCTGGTGGCCTACGTCCCATACCAACTGGTCATAAGGCGTATTATACACGTAATGAAGTGCCGTTGTCAGTTCCACCACCCCCAGGCTGGCGCCAAAATGACCTCCATGCACACTTACCACATCGATAATGTATTGTCTTAATTCATCACAAACCTGGTGTAGTTTTTCGCGGGGAAGCTTTTTCAGATCGGCGGGCGAGTTGATTGTTTTTAACAACGATCCGGGTATAATCTCCATGGAGGGCGGTTTTGTCTGCAAAAGTAATACTTTTCCGTAGTTGAGCTGGGAGGTTTCTGAGCCTGGAGTCTTTAGTCGCGAGTCTATAGTCCCCTTCCGGTAAGCGCCACCCAGCCCTGGTTTAGGGGGATCTGCTCATTCGTAATATTCTCTAAGCTGAACGCCGGGAGTCACAGTTTTCAAATTCTTTATACCTGTACGCCCGTCAAATTAAGATTAGGGTGACTCTTACCGGGAGGGGACTATAGACTCGCGACTAAAGACTCCAGACTACCCCCAAGGCCCCATTTGTAGAATTTATCGCCCACTGATATATTTACATGACCCTACGGTATCATAATTAGTTAGATTTGTCACTTATGCGGATCGGTAACTCCTTATATTGGTTATTTCAGGTGGCTGGTTGGGGATCTTTTGCCCTGATCAATGTCATTTTTGCTATTTCGTTTGAAAAAATGGGCGATCCGGAATCCCGGAGGCTGGTACTGACGAGGCTGGGGATCTTTGTGCTCCTGGGCATCGTGTTCACCCATATTATGCGGGCTGCCATTATCCGCCTGAATACCCTGCAGAAAACGGTGGAAAAGCAGATATTCCACTTTTTCTTCATCTCTGTGATCTTTTCACTGATCACCGCTACGCTTTATATGCAGGCCTGCCAGCATCTTGGCTTGCTGAACGATGGGGAGAAGAAGTTCATTGATAAGCCCTTGCTGCTGATTTTGAGCGGCGCCTTCTATTTCTTTATCAATATCGTTATCTGGAACCTGATCTACTTCATTTATCACTATGTGACCAAGAGCAGGAAACAGCAGCTGGATACATTGAGGTTGGAATCGTTGGTTAAGGAACTGGAACTGAAAACGATCAAAGCACATATCAATCCGCATTTTATTTTCAATTCGCTCAACAGTATCCGTGCCCTGGTGGATGAAAACCCGGAGCGGGCACGCAGGGCCATTACTGAACTCAGCAATATACTCCGCAGCAGCATGCAGTCGGATAAATCCGAATCAGCTCCTATGGAAAGGGAACTGGATATCGTAAAGGATTATCTGGCCCTGGAGAATATGCGTTTTGAAGACCGGCTGAAGATCGAATATGAAGTGGATGAAGATACGCTCGATCTTCCTGTACCTCCCATGATGCTGCAAACCCTGGTAGAGAATGCCATTAAGCATGGCATCAGCAAGCAGATAAAAGGAGGCGTGGTGCGTGTGATGTCAGTACTGAAAAACAATTTTCATGAACTGTCTGTACAGAATACCGGCGTCCTAAATGGACAGGTGAACGGCGGCGGCTTTGGCCTGTCGAGCACCACTAACCGGTTAAATCTTTTATACGGAAATAAAGCTAAATTTGAAATAAGGCAGGTTACGCCTACTCTGGTAGAAGCACGGGTGCTGATACCGTTTGATGCCGATCATTAAAAACAATCAGATGCGAGCAATTATTATCGATGATGAACGCCTGGCAAGGGCCGAACTGAAAAAACTTTTACAGGAATTTCCCGAAATAGAAGTGATAGATGAAGCGGCGAATGCCGAAGAAGGTCTGACGAAGATAGAGAGCCTGCATCCCGATCTTATATTCCTGGATATACAGATGCCCGGTAAAACTGGTTTTGATTTACTGGCCCAACTGGAACGGGCGCCACAGGTGATCTTTACTACTGCTTATGATGAGTTTGCCCTCAAAGCTTTTGAAGTGAATGCCCTGGACTACCTGCTCAAGCCTGTTGAACCCAAGAGGCTTGCCGATGCTATTCATAAGTTGCAGCAGGGAGAGAATAAGGAACTTAAATTAACAGGAGAGTTTATCAACAACAGCATTCTTGGAGAGCATGACCAGGTTTTTGTAAAAGATGGTGAACGCTGCTGGTTTGTAAAGCTGAGCGAGATCCGCCTGTTTGAGAGTGTGGGCAACTATGCTAAAGTGTTCTTTGGTCCTAATAAGCCGTTGATCTTAAAATCACTGAACGCGCTGGAAGAAAGGCTGGATGAAAAATTCTTTTTCCGGGCCAACCGTAAGCATATCGTTAATCTCCGTCTGATTGAAAAAATAGAGCCTTATTTCAATGGTGGTCTTTTGCTTGAATTAAAAGGTGGCGAAAAGATTGAAGTGAGCAGGAGACAAACAGTGAAGTTTAAAGAAATGATGAGCCTGTAATCTTTCCAAATCATAAATAATCACATATTAAACATGAAGAAACTTATTTTCAGTACGCTGTTGGCAACGATAGCTTCTTTCTCTTTTGCCCAGAACGTAGATAAGATCATCAATGCTAAAGAAGCAGAAAGGATTGAGCGGGTGCTTGCTTCTGATGAAATGAAAGGGCGAAAGACCTTCTCACCTGAAATTGATAAAGCAGCCGATTTCATTGCTGCCGAGTTTAAAGCAGCCGGTTTGCAGACCTGGAATAATGGTAATAGCTATTTGCAATCTTTTGCAATCGTATCGCCAAAACAGTTAAGTCTTAGCGGTACAATAGACGGAAAGGATGTAGATCCCAAAAGTGTTGTGCTGATCACTACGCAGCCCGATGTAAAGATCACTTCTTCTTCAGGCTATGAAACAAAGTTCATAAAAGCAGGAGCTACTTTTTTCCAGGAAGCATTTGCCATTTCGCAAGCTGAAAAGAATACGGTGGTATTTGTTGATACAAGTTTTTCCCGCGATTTTCCACGTCTTAGCCGTTTGAAGAGAGGCGGATTTAAAAGGGAAAGTAATGTATTGTTTATTCTTACCCCTGTAGCTGTTACAGATTTCAGCATTGAATCAAAACATGAGATCACAGAGCAGAAACTGGCCAATGTGGTAGGTATAATACCCGGCAAAAGCAAAAAAGATGAGTATGTGATCTTCTCCGGCCACTATGATCATATCGGTACAGGCAAACCCGTGAATGGCGATTCCATTTATAATGGAGCGAATGATGATGCAGCAGGTACTACAGCCGTTATCCTGCTGGCAAAATATTTTAAAGCTTTGAAAAATAATGAGCGCACACTGGTATTTGCAGCTTTCACTGCAGAAGAAGTTGGCGGTTATGGCTCACAGTATTTTTCTAAACAGTTTGATCCCAATAAAGTGATGGCTATGCTGAACATTGAAATGATCGGTACAGACAGCAAATGGGGAAAGAACTCGGCCTATATTACCGGGTATGAAAAAACAGATATGGGAGCCATTCTGCAAAAAAACCTGGAAGGAACAGGCTTCAGTTTTCATCCTGATCCTTATCCTGACCAGCAACTGTTTTACCGTTCAGATAATGCCACGCTGGCCCGGCTTGGTGTTCCTGCCCATACTATTTCTACTTCTAAAATGGACAGCGAACCTAACTACCACAAAGTGACTGATCATGTGGAAACGCTTGATATGGACAATATGGCCATGATCATTAAATCAATCGCTTTAAGCGCACGCAGCATTATTGCAGGAAAGGATACACCGGGCAGGGTGAAAGTGGAGGATTTGCGTTAACATCAATCGACAACTATTGATACGTAAAAAAATATTCATCATGATGGCCATGCTCCTCGGGACATGGCCATTTTTATTGGCTCAGCCGGCTGTTGATTCAATTCCAGCAACACGGGTGAGGAATATCATGAACGTACTGGCAGGAGATTCGCTGCGGGGAAGGGGCAATGGAAGTGCGGATCTTTTAAAGGCAGGAAAGTTTATTATCCATGAATTTAAGGAAGCAGGCTTACAATCGCTGCCTGGTCTTTATTCTTTGTTTCACCCCTTTCATCCTTTCGGTGGACCTGGGAACAATGTGAGAGATAAACTGGAATGGAACGGTAAGCTACTCCCTGAAAATGATTTTTTATATCTGCCGGTTGAGCCGGGAATGTACAGCCCCAGGCAACTAACGGATTTCACCATCGTAAGGGTCGATTCATTTACAAAGGACTTGTTGTCCCGGTTTGCCGGGACTGACAAAGATCTTCTTATATGGTCTTTATCACCGGAAAAAAACAGATTGAAACCGGAAGAACTAAATATGCCATCAGGCAAACCAAAGGGTGCGAGACTGATAGTGTATGCAACCACGCCACCCGACTCTTTACAGCTCACTGCTATGGAAGCATATTTCCGCCTGGTTGAATACAATATCATTGGTGTTTTGCCAGGTAGATCAAGACCAACGGAATGCATTGTCTTTTCTGCGCATTACGATCATGAAGGGACAGTACGGAAGGGAAAAGACACGATCATGAATGGTGCGAACGACAACGCTTCAGGCACAACAGCACTGCTTATGCTGGCCCGCTATTTTGCGTTGCGGAATGATAATGAGCGGACACTTATTTTCTGTGCCTTTGCCGGTGAGGAGATCGGGCTAAAAGGCTCGGGTGAACTGGCTAAATTGCTTAACCCGGAAAAAATAAAAGCAGGCATCAACCTGGAAATGCTCGGCGTACCTCAATATGGAAAGAAAAGAGTGTTTATAACCGGTGAAAGATATTCATCACTGCCGGATATACTTAGCAAGTGGTTAAAGGCAGCAGGTCTGAAAGTGATCAGGGAACCTGATGAAGAAAAGATGCTCTTTATGCGCAGCGACAATTATCCTTTCGTGGATAAGGGCATACCTTTTCACACTATTATGGCAAGTGATGATGATGATCCCTGTTATCATCGGCCTTGTGATGAAGTAAAGAGAATAGATGTACCCAATCTTACTGCTATTATCCGCGCTATTGCAGCTGCAAGCAGGTCATTGATAAATGGCGAGGAAACACCGGGAGATGTGATTAAGCCTTGACAGCGACTGAGTGTACCGCCTTACTCATTTCCCTGATCAGTGAAGCATCTTTTTCGATAGCATTACCTACTACGATCACATCTGCGCCGGCTTTGCAATTGAGATAAGCTTTTTCAGGGTGGATAATACCACCGCCAATGATCAATGGTGTGGCAATGCTTTTTGCAACAGCCTCGATCATGCTTTCGGAAATAGGGCGTTTGGCACCGCTGCCTGCATCCATATAGATCAATTTCATACCCAGCATTTCACCAGCCATGGCTGTGCACATGGCGATCTCGTTCTTATCAGCAGGCACAGGGGCTGCATTACTGATATAGGAAACGGTAGTAGGTGCTCCACCATCAATTACGATATAGCCGGTTGACATGATCTCCAGCCCGCTTTTGCGGACGGCTGGGGCTGATACCACATGCTGGCCGATCAATAACTCCGGATTACGGCCCGATATAAGAGAGAGATACAAAAGAGCGTCTGCATGTTTGCTGATCTGAGAAGCGCTGCCAGGGAACAATACCACCGGTATGGAGCAGTTTTGCTTGATATGCTGCACGCATTCATCCAGGTGGTTGGAGATTACCAGGCTGCCACCGACGAGCAGGTAATCCACTTTAGCTGAAACTGATAATCCGATCAGCTCATCCAACACGGCTTTGTTGACCTTATCGGGGTCTATCAGCACGGCAAAAGATTTTTTTCCTTGCCTTTTCTTCTCTGTTAATGAAAAGTAGATATCCTGTTTCATTCGGTACCGGTTGTACTCCTACAAAAATGCGAAAAAGTTTTGTCTTTTTAACGAGTTAATTTTCATGGGAATTGCAGGGTTTTTCGCAATTGTGTCAAAGAGCAAGCCAAAAAGATAATCCTGATTCACGGTATTTACCCATAAATTGTAGAGAACTGCTGTTTATCAACCAAACGATCTTTAAAAGCAATGAAGAAACTGGCCACTCTTTCTTTAAAGGCAGTCAGCTTCCTGGTAGTATCCGGATGCATATATTCATGTGTCAATAGTAATTCACAAAGCCATCTGCCTCCTCCCGGGCAGGATCAAAAAAAAGCCGGCGTTTCTATTGCGGCTCAAGGGGAAACTTCGAAACAATTTAATAGTGCAGATGAAATATACCAGGACTGGCGAATCATTTCTGATACCTTATATGCAAGGATCAAAAGAACAAAAGACGATCAGTTAAAAAAGGCTCTGTCTGATTCCTCCATCCGGTTGGTGATGATAAGAAACCAAAGGATGTATGATTTTATTTCCACTCACGAGAAGAACAGGAAAAACTTTCAGGCACTCCGTTACCTCGTATTGGGAGGCCTTACCGATGTTCCCAGTAGTGATATAGCCAGTTTATATCAATCTTTTCCCGACTCTCTCAAAAAAACACCTGAAGGGAAATTATTTGCATCGAGGATCAGGGAAACAAGAAGCAGGGATGGAATGGAGAAATATGATCCGGCTATCCTGGAGATTCCTTTCAGTGATACAACAAGCCGGTCAATTATGCTGAAAGATATTCCTGCAAAATATATCCTGCTCGACTTTTGGGCTTCCTGGTGTGCCCCTTGCAGAACGGCCAATCGAGAGATGATCAAACAAACGCAGGCAATCGGGAAAAACGGTCTGGTTGCTATTGTTGCATTTTCATTGGATGATAAACGGGCTAAATGGATAAAAGCAACCAGGGAAGATGGCCTTAATTATTTATCTGTTTCCGATCTGAAAGCAATGGAATCTCCTATGGCAGCAGCTTTCAATATTGGTCCAAACAGGGGGATTCCTTACAATGTTTTGATCAATAAGGAAGGAAAGATCATAGCTACGGATACCTGGGGCGAAAAATTGATGCAGGTTATAGCATCATTACCGCAATGATGCTATAACTGTTCAAGTCAAGGAATAGACAATTATCCTTTTTAATTAAAAACGCCAGTATCCTGCTACCTGTGCAATATGATTATGAGTAGATGTATTGTTTCTTCCCTGTATATACTGATACATATATCCTGCTTCCAGGTCAAACGCCGTACTGAACCTGTAACCACCAGCAAAGTATAACCTGTTCTGATCAAAGGTTTTTCCATTTACATTGGACTTATTCCCTGTATTGATGAAAACCTCGTTTTGCAAAGCGGCAAAAGTGCCTTTGGGAAAACTTCCTGTTGTTTGATTGGCAAGTGGAATAATGTTCCGGATAAAGTAGCGGAGGCGATAAGCATTTCCATAACCATCTGCTTTCAGATCATTGTTCTCGATCCTCGCTTTGGAAATAAAACGTTGCTCCACGCGGATACGATGCGAAACAAATACCGGTCCGGTTTTATGATTATACAGTAATTGCTCCCAGATGCGGTGTTCAGGCAGATAACCACTCATTCCACCAGTTTCCCGTCTGTTATGTATATAGGCATAACCCAGTGTAAGCCCCATTTTTTTAGTAATACTGTATTGCAGACCGGTGCGCAATAACAGTGTTTGCGTATGTGCTATCTGTCCTGTACCACGCAGTTGTATATCTGTAAGTAAACTTGTTTTCTTTCCTGTTTTAGCTGTGTTGAATAAAGCTGCCCATCCGGTAAACTGCGATTGTGCATGAAGCGAGGGGAAAAAAGAAGACACGGATAAAAATGTAAAAACGATCAGTAACTTTTTCATTAATGCCAGATTTTTTAAATAAACCATTCAGAATAATGCCGGAGCCAGTCAGAGTAGATCTTCTTTCGGATGCAAAAAAACAAAAAAATACGGTTATCGTTTTTTTATCCTTGTATGAACCATGTATTAACGGCCTGGTAAGGGTTTTCGGCACGGGAATGGCTGAAAGTATTGCTGGTTAAGCATTTCACGGATTAAATGGCTTGAAATCCTTGCTGAATTGATGTTTCACGGAAAAGGTAAATGTGTTAAAGATTTTTACAATTTACCACCGACCTGGCCAAAAAAAATTATCAAACCGGGCTGGCCTCAATGTGCAAAAAACGCGTAACCCAGCACTGGAAAGCACTTGGGGATTTTACTGGCTCTTTTCCACACAATGTGCATATCTGAGCGCTGGAAAATAGGATAGCAAAAAATATTTTCGTAATCACCCTTCCACGAGAGAATTTCTAAACCAGGACCCTTAAATTCTTTTGATTATGGCTAAAAAACAAGTACCCGCTGCTGGCGGACTGCAGTTCCGTCGTCGCTTCACGTCTGATACAGTTAATGTGTTTGATATGTTTGAGTACGATTACCGCACCTCGGTGATCCGGAACCCAAGCGGCGAAGTAGTATTTGAAATGAATAATGTGGAAGTGCCCAAACAGTGGAGCCAGATCGCTACAGATATCCTTGCTCAAAAATATTTCCGTAAAGCAGGCGTGCCTCAGCCTGATGGCAGCACAGGACGGGAAACTTCTGCCAGGCAGGTTGCTCACAGGCTGGCCAACTGCTGGCGTGCATGGGGCGAGAAATACGGTTATTTCGCTTCAGCCAAAGATGCACAGGTTTTTTATGAAGAGCTTGTGTATTCGATCCTTAATCAAATGTGCGTGCCCAACAGTCCGCAATGGTTCAATACTGGTTTGTATGAAAGTTACGGTATTGCCGGCAAGCCACAGGGGCACTATTATGTAGACCCTGCTGACGGCGAATTGAAGAAATCAAAGAATGCTTATGAGCGCCCTCAGCCACACGCTTGTTTTATCTTGAGCGTGGACGATGATCTCGTAAATGAAGGCGGAATTATGGATCTCTGGGTACGTGAAGCACGCATATTCAAATACGGCTCCGGTGTTGGTACCAACTATTCCAATCTCCGTGGCGAAGGCGAAAAGCTGAGTGGGGGCGGCACCTCCAGCGGATTGATGAGCTTTCTGAAAATAGGCGACAGGGCCGCAGGAGCTATCAAAAGTGGCGGCACTACCCGCAGGGCTGCTAAAATGGTTTGCCTTGACCTTGACCATCCTGAGATCGTGGAGTTCATCAACTGGAAAGTAGAAGAAGAAAAGAAAGTAGGTGCACTTATCGCTGCCGGTTATGCATCCGATTATGAAGGAGAAGCATATAAAACAGTGAGTGGTCAGAACTCCAATAACTCTGTTCGTATCCCCAATTCATTTTTCGATAGACTGAAGAACGGAGAAGACTGGGAATTGAAAGGACGTATGGATGGAAGGGTAATGAAGAAAGTGCCTTCCAAAGCGCTCTGGGACCAGATCGCTTATGCAGCCTGGCGTTGTGCAGATCCGGGAACACAATATAATACGACCATCAACGAATGGCATACCTGTCCTGCAGGCGGAGAGATCAGGGCTTCCAATCCATGCTCCGAGTACATGTTCCTCGACAATACGGCCTGCAATCTTGCTTCTGCCAACCTGATGAAGTTCTACGATAAAGAGAAAAATCATTTTGATGTAGAAGGATATGAATACAATTGCCGTTTGTGGACAGTTGTACTGGAAATATCCGTATTGATGGCACAGTTCCCTTCCCGTGAAGTAGCGCAACTGAGCTATGAATACCGTACACTTGGATTGGGTTATGCCAACCTCGGCACTTTATTGATGGTGAGCGGCATCCCTTACGACAGTGAAGAAGCACGTGCAATTGCAGGCGCGATCACAGCTATCATGACTGGCATCGCTTATAAAACTTCAGCAGAAATGGCTGCTGCGCTCGGAGCTTTCCCGCGCTATGAAGAAAATAAAGAGCACATGATGCGTGTAATGCGCAATCACCGCCTCGCTGCTTATGATGCAGATGAATATGAAGGACTGAGCCTGAAACCACAGGGATTAAAAGCAGAGCATTGCCCTGATTACATGCTTAAAGCAGCTTGTAAAGCATGGGATGATGCGGTGGAACTGGGTGAGAAATACGGATACCGGAATGCACAGGCAACAGTGATCGCGCCTACCGGTACCATTGGCCTGGTGATGGATTGCGATACAACCGGTGTTGAACCTGATTTTGCACTGGTGAAGTTTAAAAAATTATCTGGTGGCGGTTATTTCAAGATCATCAACCAATCAGTGCCTGATGCACTCCGCAACCTGGGCTATTCTCCAAAAGAAACCGAAGCGATCATTAAATATGCAGTAGGGGCAGCTTCTTTTGCAGGAGCACCGTTTATCAATCATCAAACACTGAGCGAAAAAGGATTTATTGCAGAAGAGATCAAAAAACTGGATGCAGCGGTTATTTCTGCATTTGATATCGCTTTTGTATTCAATAAATATACATTGGGTGAAGAATGCCTGCAAAGGCTGGGCTTCACTGCCGAGCAGTACAATGATTTTGAATGGAGCCTGCTTGAAGCATTAGGCTTTACCGAAGAGCAAATTGAAGCTGCTAACGATTATGTATGCGGCACCATGATGCTGGAAGGAGCGCCTTTGTTGAAAGAAGAACACCTGCCTGTTTTTGACTGTGCCAATAAATGCGGCAAGAAAGGTCAGCGCTATATTCATGCACATGGTCATATCCGTATGATGGGAGCGGCACAGCCTTTTATCAGCGGCGCTATTTCCAAAACGATCAACCTGCCGCATGAAGCAAATGTGGAAGAGATAGCCGATGCTTATTTACTGAGCTGGGAATTGGGATTGAAAGCCTGCGCACTTTATCGTGATGGCTCCAAGCTTTCTCAACCGCTCAGCAACAAATCGGATAAGAAAAAGAAAACAGAAACAGCGGCAGAAGAAAATACAGAAAAAGCAGCAGCGCAGCCCGCAGTGTCTAATATTGTTGATCTGGGAAAACTGACTGTTGATGAACTGCTGGAAGAAGTGCAAAAAAGGGTACAGGCTTCGCCTGATACCAAACTGAAAAGAAAACTGGCCAGCATCGTTGAGCGCCGCGCTCTGCCTGCCAAGAGAAGAGGCTTTACACAGAAAGCCAAGATCAATGGCCAGGCGATCTTCCTGCGTACCGGCGAATATGGAGATGGAACTTTGGGAGAGATCTTTATCGACATGGCTAAGGAAGGAGCTACCATGCGCAGTATGATGAACTGTTTTGCGATCTCCATTTCAATCGGTCTTCAATATGGCGTGCCGCTGGAAGAGTTTGTAGATAAGTTTGCCTTTACCAAGTTTGATCCTTCAGGTTTTGTAGAGCATCCGAATATCAAATCCACTACTTCGATCGTTGACTTTATCTTCCGTGTATTGGGTTATGAATATCTTGGCCGTACAGACCTTGTACATGTACTGGATAAACCTGAAGTGATGAATACAGGTGCCGATGATTGGGATGATGTTCCGTCCAATGGACTGGAATATGTAAAAGATCCTGAGCTTTCCAGCGTGCGCATTACACCATCAACCGGAAGTGTGACACCACAGCCTGCAAAAACCCATCGTATAGTACAACCTGTAAAGAAAGCAGATACGGGCATGGAAGCTGTGAATGCTGCAGCAAAGAATATGCAAAGTGATGCACCGGCCTGTAACGTGTGCGGACATATCATGATGCGCAGCGGCACTTGCTATAAATGCCTGAATTGTGGCAACCAGGGTGGTTGCAGTTAAATAAGTAAGGACGGAAAACCACTATAACAATGTACCTTGAACTGCATCCCGGTTATTCAACCGGGATGTTTTATTATATAAATACCCTGTTATCATAACTGTAGTTCTCCCTGAACTCTTTTGGTGTGCATCCTTTCTTCTTACGGAAGAGGCGGTTGAAATTGGATATATTATTAAACCCGCAATTGTAAGCCACTTCTGCTATAGACTGGGTAGTGTCTATCAGCAACCTGGATGCATGGCCCAGCCGCATTTCCAGCAAACTGTCCATGAAAGTGATGCCGGTCCTGTTCTTAAAGAAACGGCTGAAAGAAACGTCCGTCATATTTGCCAGTTTGGATACTTCAGATAAAGTGATGGGTTTCTGGAAATTCAGGTTCATATATTCGATCGTCCTTTCTATTCTTCTGCTGTTGTAAGAAAGTTCTGCATTACTGAAGCTTGCATCAGACAGCGTATGCATATTCCGTGAAATGGAAAGATCATGCAGGATGGAGAATAATTCAAGTACAGAATCAAATCCCTGTTTTTGCCCCAGTATCGTAAGCCGTGGATGAATAAGTTCAATGGTTTGCCGGGAAAACAGAATTCCTCTTGCAGATCGCTCCAGCATATTACGGATAAAGCTGAGTTGATTGCGCCGTAAAAATTTTTCATCAAACAGGTCTTTATGAAATTGGATCGTGATCTCGCGAATCTCTGTACTGGTGCATTTATGTGTTTGCCAAACATGGGGCAGATTGGAGCCGACCAATACCAGTTCGAGATCATCGATCTCTCCGATATGATCACCCACAACACGTTTGGCACCTTTGGCATTCATAATAAAATTCAATTCCAGCTCTTCATGGCTGTGAAGGGGAAAGTCAAAATTTGATTTCACGCGGCTGAACATGGTAAAGCAATCGCTGCTGGTGAGTGGGGTGATCTCCCGCATGATTTTTTTCTGCATATGACAAGGCTTGATTACCCTTAAAGATAAGCAAAAGCAGATAAAATAGTATTACCTGATGAAGTCATTGCATCAAAAATGTATGCGATTGCAACTACTGTATTAAAAGCCTTTTTGATTTTGACCGGATGAGATTAGTAAAATAGAGCATTATGATTGGATAAAATAGTACTAGTATTTCGCTGAGCAATAAAGTTAATTTTGGTGAAACAACTTGCTATATGAGACAAAAACGATTCCCTTGGGCAATCGCAATGGTCATTGCGTTCGTCTTGTTCTCCTCCTCACTTTTCGCCCAGAAAAGACTTGTTACCGGAATAATCGCTGATCAGAACAATGCGCCGCTCACCGGCGCTACAGTAGCGGTAAAAGGAGAAAAGGAAATGACCACTACCGATGCTAACGGGGCTTTCAAAATCCAGGTTTCATCCGATAAGGCCATATTACTGGTATCTTATGTAGGAGCCAAGGACATCGAAATTGCAACGGAAGGGAAGCAAACTGTAAGCGGCACCCTTACCGTTACTGATGCTAAACTCAGTGAAGTAGTCGTGATCGGTTATGGTTCCAAACGGAGAGCAGATATCTCTTCTTCCATTTCTTCTGTCAATAGCAAAGACCTGAAAGATCTGCCAGTGTCTGGTGTAGACCAGGCTTTACAGGGAAAAGTAGCAGGTGTTACAGTTATCAATAACAGCGGCCAGCCTGGTGGCGGCGTTTCGATTAAAGTGCGCGGCGTAACTACTATTAATAGCAACGATCCGTTGATCGTGATCGATGGTGTTCCTTTTACAAGCAACACCAAAAACAGTTCCGGCTATGCCGGACTGGGTGGCTCGGATGGCCAAACAGGCAATAGCGTTATGGCCACATTGAATCCCGGCGATATCGAGTCTGTAGATATCCTGAAAGATGCATCTGCGCAGGCTATCTATGGTTCACTCGCTGCTAATGGTGTAATACTCATCACTACCAAGAAAGGGAAAAACGGCGAAGGTCGGATTAATTATGATGTCTATTTCGGCCAACAGCGTGTGGCCCGTAAACTCGACCTGATGAACCTTCGTGAGTTTGCGCAATACCAGAATGCAACAGCACCTTTGCTTGGTCTTCCTCCTTCACCAGAGTTTGCCGATCCTTCTATTTTAGGGGAAGGCACCAACTGGCAGGATGCCATGTTCCGGACAGGTAATATGCAAAACCATCAGTTGAGTTTTTCCGGCGGAAAGGATAAGACCAATTATTATCTCTCTCTCAACTATTTTAACCAGGAAGGTATTTTGATCGGTTCCGATTTCAAACGCTATTCAACCCGCTTCAGTCTCGATCATCAATTAAAAACATGGATGAAAGTAGGCGTAAGCGCCAACGCATCCCGCAGTGTTCAGAATGTAACGCTGGCCGACGCTGCTGAAGGCACTATCTGGTGGGGCGCTATTCAAAGCCCCCTGATCCCTGTTAAAAACCTGGATGGCACCTGGGGTGGCGGACAAACCATCGGTGGGGTTCAATACAGCCAGGACAATCCTATTGCACGCAGTTTTTTCCGCGGAAATAAATCAACCAGTTCGCAGGTGTTCGGTAATATTTATGCAGACATACAATTCCTGAAGAATTTCTCCCTGCGTAATGAACTTTCTTATTCCCTTGGTCTGAATAATAACAATGCCTATCAACTGGCAGGTAATATCGGACCCACAGCGCTCCGCTCACAATTATTCGACTCACGCGGCAACAGTTATTATTATGCCATCAGGAACTATCTGAACTATAACAAATATTTCGGTAAGCACAACATCAGTGCTACTGCCGGCCATGAAGCTCAATATTCTTACTATGAGCAGATCAATGGCAAGAAAGTAGACCTGCAGAATAATATCCTCGACCTGAACTCAGGCAGCAGCGATCGGACTACCTGGGAATTGGGTGGAGGTAAAAACCAATGGGCCATGGAGTCTTATTTTGCCCGCGGTGCTTACACTTTCGATAACCGTTACTCATTAAGCCTTACCATCCGTGCCGACGGATCATCCAATTTCGGCCCTAATAACAAATGGGGATATTTTCCCGCCGGTTCTTTTGCATGGACTGTAACGAATGAACCATTTGCAGAAAACTGGAAAGGAACGGTCAGCAACCTCAAACTCCGTGTTGGTTACGGATCTGTTGGCAATCAGAACCTGCCCAGCGGTGCACAAAACCCACCGTATACTTCTGCTATTGGCTTCTGGCCCGGCCCTGTTGGCTTTGGCAATTCAAGTTACCTGAATGGTATTGCCAATCCTGATCTTAGCTGGGAATCGGTGGTAACAAAGAATATTGGTGTAGATGCTTCGCTGTTCAATGGGGTCATTGATCTGTCGGTTGATGTTTATAAAAAGACCACCAGCGACATGCTTTTATTCCTTACCGGCCCCCGTCTTATCGGCGTAGGTGATCAGTGGGACGACCTGAAAGCGCCTATCGGCAACGTAGGGCAGATGTCGAACAAAGGGATCGATATCAGCATTTCCAGCAATAATATCCGCAGCAAGAACTTTACCTGGAAAACCAATTTCATCTTCTCTCATTTCAAAAACAGGCTGGATAAGATGGCCAACTCCACTGCTGGTCTTACCGGCAGGGTTTATTATGATAACTATACCATCACTTACACCAATCCCGGTTATGCTGTAGGATCTTTCTTCGGTCTTGTAACAAATGGTTTATTCCGTACACAAGCTGACCTGGACAATAGCCTTCCGCAATTTGGTTACGAGATCAAACCGGAAGAAACCTGGTTGGGCGATGTACGCTTCAAGGATGTGAGCGGTCCTGATGGAAAACCTGATAATGTGATCGATGCAAGTGATATTACATTCATTGGAAGCCCGCTGCCCAAATTCACTTATGGGTTGACCAATACTTTCCAGTTCAAAGGCTTTGATGCTTCCATATTCCTCCAGGGAAGTTACGGTTCCAAGATCTTCAATTTCCTGAGATGGCAGTTGGAAAAAATGGACAATGCTTATTTCAACCAGATGCGTAGTGTAATGGACCGCTACACAAGCGATAATCCTAATGGAAGCCTGCCTCGCTTTACCAATACGAATGTGAACAATGTTTATATGTCTGACCGCTACGTGGAAAGCGGTTCTTATATGCGCATACAAAACGTTACGATCGGTTACAGGCTGCCTACAAGGCTGATCAGCAAAGCCAGGGTCACCAATGTGCGTTTCTATATGTCTATCCAGAACCTGCACACCTTCTCCGATTATAAAGGGTATGACCCGGAAGTTGGTGCATTCAATAACAATATCCGTTTGATGAACGTGGATATGGGCCACTATCCCAATCCCCGCACCTTCACTTTCGGAGCTAATATTGAATTATAACATTTAACAACTACACTAAAACATACTCGGATGAAAAAGCAACGTGTATATGCCTTATTGATGATCATGATCGTAATGGCATCGTGTAAAAAAACCTTTATCGACCGGCCATCACTGGACGGCACTACGCTTAGCAACTATTATAATACGGCTGAAGAAGTGAGGGGACTCACCAGCACGCTGTATGGTCTTCCCTGGTCGGGATTTGAAAACCGTGCTATGGATGCGATCGGCGATGTAATGGCGGGTAATGAATATACGGGTGGCAATGACGATCCCCCTTTTATCAATTTCTCTTTTGCGGCCACATCTGTCCGTATTGCTGATACATGGAAAGTGTTTTATAAAATAGGCGGCTGGACAAGTGAGTATATCAAAGCGCTTGAACAGAAAAAATCAATGGGAGGCAATCCCACCTTTATTGATCCTGCTATTGCCGAATGTCATTTTTTCCGTGGCGTGGTTTATTTCTATATTGGCCGCATCTGGGGCGACGCTCCGATCGTGACTGATCCGGGCGGAGCAGCTTTGTCTGGCAATTTCAATATCCCTCGTTATATCAAACAGGATGTATTGCGTTTTGCACTGGAAGAATTACAAATGGCAGAAGCAGGCTTGCCTGAATCAGATGTTCCCGGCCGCGTAACGAAATATGCAGCGAAAGGAATGATGGCTAAGCTGTATCTCTACAATAAAGATTACGCCAATGCCAAAATAAAAGCAAAGGAAGTGATCGATTCTAAAAAATACAGCTTGTTTACTGACTATGCAGGCATGTTCAATTCAAGTGCCAATAATAATAATGTGGAATCCATCTTTGCTATCCAGCATCAACTGACCGGCAATCCCTGGGGCTCAGGCAACCAGAAAAATCCGGATCGTGGACCTGCAAACCTGCAAACTTCTGAAGCGTCCATGTGGGAACTGTACACTCCTTCAAGGGATATTCTTGAAGAATATGAGTTTGGCGATATCCGCCGTAAAGGTTCTATAATGGAACATGGCTGGAGCTTTCCTGCCTGGAAACCTACGAATGCCAATGCTGCTTACAATACGTTCATGGCAAACGGGTATAAATATGATACGCTTCAACCTACAAACAGTGGCGGACAGAAAAACGCTGTCCGCGCCAATATTGCAAAATATGTGGTTGGCCCCGGTGCTGCATTTGGTGGTGAAGCTGTGCTGGGTATGAACACCGGTATCAACACCATGATATTACGTTATGCTGATGTGTTGCTGATCTACGCAGAAGCTGTGTTGGGTACCAGTGCTTCAACTTCAGAAACAAGCGCTCTGGATGCATTCAATCTCGTGCGCCAGAGAGCGCAACTGCCTGCAAAATCTTCCATCACTATGGATGATATATTGCATGAGCGCCGTGTAGAATTTGCTTTTGAAGGCGATTACTGGTTTGATATACAACGGCAGGGTTATGCCAAAGCGAAAGCGATCATTGAAGCACAGAACAGGGGTACGGCTGATTATCCATCTTCTGTAACATTTGCCGAGAGCAAAATGTACCTGCCTATTCCTGCCGGTGAAATACTGCAGGACCCGGCGCTGGCCCTTGACCCGGTTCCTTATTATTGATCATCCAACCTAAATCAAGCACACAAAACCATTGTATATGCAAAAAATATTCTTCCATAAACTTGTTGGCAGGTGTATAGCCATTTTCGCGATGGTCATATTCTTCAGCGCCTGCGAGAAAGACAAAGACGGAACACCTGATGTAAAACCCGGTAATATGGCCGCAGGTACGCTTTCGCCTGTAGAAGCCGGTGGTGGAGATCTGCTGACTTTATCAGGCTCAGGCATCGGTGATATCCGCAGTATTGTTTTTGAAAAGAACAATGTGCCTGCTCCGTTTACTCCAACACTCAACACTGAATCGAACCTGATCTTTCATGTGCCCGATACCGCTTATGGTGGACCGCAGAATGTCATCTTCACCAATAGCGCAGGTAAAACCCTGTCTGTTGCTTTCAATGTACTCGCTTTTGCAAGCGTCAGCGATGTCTCCAATTACAATTTTACAGAAGGAGTGGAGATCACCCTTACTGGCAACAACCTGGAAGATGTATCAAAAGTGGTTTTTACCGGTACTACAGAAGAGATCGCTATTGTATCCAAATCAAGGAAGACGCTGGTGATCAAAATGCCTGCCACACAGATTGCAAGATCGACACTCGATATCACCAATTCTACCGGCAAAACTACTACCACGCAGGAATTTGTTAACCTGGATAAGGCGCTCAAGATCTTCACGGATGGGTATGGTCCTGATTATGGAGACAATTCCTGGGGCGATGGTGCTGTGATCTCTACCACTGAATTTAAATCCGGTACCAAGTCAGTTTCTAAAACTTATGCAAAAGGCAACTGGCATGTGTTTGGTTTTGCCAACTGGTGGCCTGGGACTGCTTATGACCCAGCTTATAAATATTTTTCTTTCTGGGTAAAAGGAGCCGCGGCTGATCATATATTGTATATCACTGGTGATAAAAGAACCGGCGGTTTCGGCAACAGCGATCAATCTGCGCCGGTGAATGTACCTGCCAATGTATGGACTTATTATAAGATACCACTGAGTACGCTGAACCTGTGGGCAACGGGTTCAACATTTAACCAGATCGGCTTCTGGATCAAAGGGCCTGACAACCAGGATGAGAAATTCTACCTGGATGATGTGATACTGATTAAATAGAAGCTGTGGGTTGTGGAAAGCATGTGGTTTTGAAAAATTGTACTAATGATTAGCAGTAGCAGCAATCGTTCGAGCAAAAGGTTGCGGGTTGATTCTTCTTCCCGCAACCATCTTTAAAAATGGCGACAGATATGAGCGGCTTTATTTTTAATCGTACATTCTCAGATGAAACTAACCCTACTCGACGTAAGCATTATCGGTTTATACCTGGCCACTATGGTGATCATCGGCTGGGTGTTAAGAAAAAAAGCAAGACAGAATAAGGAAAGTTACCTGATGGGAGGCAAAAAGCTTCCCTGGTACATGCTTGGCATGAGCGATGCCTCCGATATGTTTGATATCAGTGGCACAATGTGGATGGTTGCCCTGTGTTTTGTGTATGGAATGAAGAGTATTTGGATCCCCTGGCTATGGCCCGTGTTCAACCAGGTGTTCCTGATGATGTTCCTCTCCAAATGGCTGCGCCGCTCCAATGCTACTACAGGTGCTGAATGGCTGGCTTCCCGCTTTGGTAAAAGCGGCCGGGGCATTAAAGGCTCCCATACGGTTGTGGTAGCATTTGCCCTGCTCAGTTGTTTGGGATTCCTGGCCTATGGATTTATAGGGTTGGGAAAGTTCATTGAAATATTTGTTCCCTGGGAAACCGTGAAAGATTATATACCCTTCAGCATCTCGGCAGAGTTTGTTCCGCATTTTTACGGGATCATCTTTACGCTGTTTGCGATGTTCTATTCCATCCTGGGCGGAATGCACAGCATTGTACTGGGTGATTTCATCAAGTATATCATTATGACGGTCGCCTGTATTTCTGTTGCCGTGATCGCAATGATACATCTTAAAGACCATCCGTTAACTGTGCCGGCAGGCTGGACCAATCCTTTTTTTGGATGGGATCTCGGGCTCGACTGGAGTAAGATCGTACCTGATGCCAATAAGAAGATCGCTGCAGATGGGTTTGGTGTATTTGGCTTCTTCTTTATGATGATGTTGTTCAAAGGTGTGTTTGCAAGCCTTGCCGGCCCTGCGCCGAATTATGATATGCAAAAGATCTTATCTACCCGTTCGCCCAAAGAAGCTTCCAAGATGAGCGGCTTTGTCTCCATCATTTTATTGCCTGTACGCTATTCATTGATCATTGGCCTTACAGTGCTGGCATTGCTGTACTATGATCAAATGAACCTGCAATCAGGTGGCAAAACAGATTTTGAAAGGATACTGCCTGCTACCATCAACAGTTTCTTACCGGTGGGTATACTTGGCCTGGTGCTTACAGGCTTGCTGGGAGCATTCATGGGCACGTTCTCGGGAACATTGAATGCAGCGCAGGCTTATATCGTGAATGATATCTACCTGAAGTATGTGAATCCACAAGCTTCCACCAGGAAAGTGATCTCGATGAATTACCTGGCGGGTATTGTTGTAGTCACATTAGGGATCATCCTGGGTTTTTATGCAAAAGATGTGAACAGCGTTTTGCAATGGATCGTAGGAGCTTTATATGGTGGTTATATCGCAGCCAATATGCTGAAATGGTATTGGTGGCGATTTAATGCGAACGGATTTTTCTGGGGAATGGCCGCTGGTATTATCGCCGCACTGATTTTTCCTTCGATCTTTCCAAATACGGTGGCGCTGTATTACTGGCCATTGCTATTCCTTATTTCATTATTGGGATGCATCGCCGGCACTTATATGTCGCCTGCAACAGATATGGCAGTATTGAAAAGTTTTTATAAAACAGTAAAGCCCTGGGGATTTTGGAAACCGGTGCATCAACTGGTAATAGCAGAGGATCCACTGTTCCAACCCAATAAACGTTTCGGGTTGGATATGTTCAACGTGGTGTTGGGTATCATCGGTCAATGCTGCCTTACCATTCTGCCAATGTTCGTGGTGCTTTGGTTAAAACTTCCGCTGCTGATAACCGTGCTGATACTGGCTGTGATCATTATTGTGCTGAAAAAAACATGGTGGAACAAATTAGAGAACTGATTTAAATGATAGATATGCGAACTGAATTTTTTAACCGTTTGTCGGAGTTGGAGAAAAGGCAGGAAGAACTACAGTCACTGCCGAATGAGGAGATCACCCCGGGCAACGGTATCTTCAAGCGCTATAAGCATCCGGTCCTTACTGCAAAGCATACACCGCTTTTCTGGCGCTATGATCTTAACCCTCAGAATAACCCTCATCTTATGGAGAGGTTTGCCATCAATGCAGTGCTGAATGCAGGTGCTATTAAATGGAATGATAAATATATCGTGATGGCGAGGGTAGAAGCTGCTGACCGTAAATCCTTTTTTGCTATCGCTGAGAGCCCTAATGGGATAGATAATTTCCGGTTCTGGGATTACCCGGTGAATATTCCTGAGACTAATATTCCTGATACCAATATATACGATATCCGGCTGGTGCAGCACCAGGATGGCTGGATCTATGGATTGTTTTGCACTGAAAGACGAGATAGTTCTGCACCTGAATCTGATCAATCAGCAGCCATTGCGCAATGTGGTATTGCACGAACCAAAGACCTGGTGAACTGGGAGCGGCTTAAAGATCTCCAAACCCCTTCTCCACAACAACGTAATGTAGTATTGCATCCTGAGTGGGTAAATGGGCAATATGCATTTTATACAAGGCCACAGGACAGTTTTATTGAAGCCGGAAAGGGTGGAGGCATTGGCTTTGGCTTGAGTGAAAGTATGGAGGAAGCGAGGGTTGATCATGAAACAGTGATCGATAAAAAAATATACCACACTGTATATGAAATGAAGAATGGTGCAGGCCCTGCCCCGATCAAAACAAAACAGGGTTGGCTTCACCTGGCACATGGGGTGCGGAATACAGCAGCGGGCTTGCGCTATGTATTGTATATGTTTATGTCAGATCTGAATGATTTGACTAAAGTGATCTACAAGCCTGCAGGATATTTTCTTGCACCCGAAGGTGAAGAAAGGATTGGAGATGTTTCCAATGTTGTATTCAGCAATGGCTGGATCGTTGATGAAGACGGAACAGTATTTATTTATTATGCTTCTTCAGACACCCGTGTGCATGTAGCGGTTTCCTCCATTGATAAATTGCTGGATTATGTAATGAATACAGCACCCGATGGCTTTACTTCCGCAGAAACGGTGAGAACGCTTACTGAACTGATCGATAAAAACCAGTCACAATCACTGGTAAGCGCACTTAATCCTCTCAGCAACAAAACCGGAAAAGCATAAAAAAATATTTACGATACCTGTTTACCGGCATCATGCTGTTGCCTTTTATATGTTGTAAAAAGAACAGCGGAGCAACGCCGGATCCGGACCCTCCTGTTATACCAACGGTGATCAAACCGCAGGTGGATCCACCAATGGCGAATACCATCGGCTTCTTTATGGATGACTGGCAGCCCCGGACATTTGCACCTCCTGCTTATACAGATATAACTATTCCTGCTGCGGCTTCTTATACGGTAACGATCGATTACAGTGATGTGGTTACTAAAATTCCCCGTTCACTGTTTGGCAATAATGCCAATACCTGGATGACGCAGATGGTAACGGAGCCAGGCCTGATGACAGATATAAAAAACCTGCATCCTCATATCGTCCGTTTTCCGGGTGGAAGTATCAGTGATATTTTTTTCTGGAACAGTCAACCTGGTGTTCCTCCTGTGGATGCGCCTGCCAGTTTATTGAATGCAGCAGGAGCAAGTGCTGCTTCAGGTTATTGGTTTGGAAAAAACAATGCTAACTGGACCTTGTCCGTAGATAATTATTATTCGATGCTCCAGCAAACCGGCAACCAGGGGATCATCACGGTCAACTATGGTTATGCACGTTATGGAACAAGTGCTGATCCGGTTGCCGCGGCAGCGCACCTGGCTGCCGACTGGGTTCGTTATGATAACGGACGTACAAAGTACTGGGAGGTGGGCAATGAAAATTTTGGTGACTGGGAAGCAGGATACCGTATTAACCTTGCAAACAATTATGATGGGCAACCGGAGTATGTTAGCGGGCAATTGTATGGCCAGCATTTTAAAATATTTACCGATTCAATGAGAAAAGCGGCTGCCGAGGTAGGAAAGATGATCCATATAGGTGCAGTTACAGTAGAAGCAGAAAGTCCGTCCTGGGCTACTGCCGCACATCGCAACTGGAACACAGGAATGCTGGGCGCTGTAGGTAATTCAGCCGATTTTTTTGTGATACATAGTTATTACACACCTTTTAATACCAATTCAAACGCAACTGATATTCTGAATTCTGCTACCACCGAAACAAAAAAGAATATCGACTTTGTAATAAATGCATTGCAAACAGCAGGGACAGCAGCAAAACCTGTGGTGTTGGATGAGTGGAATATTTTTGCTACAGGTTCCAAACAGCCGGTGTCGCATATCAATGGACTGCATGCTGATCTGCTGCTGGGAGAATTAATGAAAAATAAATATGGTATGGCCTGCCGCTGGGACCTGGCCAATGGATGGGATAATGGAAACGATCATGGCATGTTCAATAATGGTGATGAGCCCGATGGTGTGCCCAGATGGAATCCCCGCCCCGTATTTTATCACATGTATTTCTTTCAGAAGTTTTTAGGAGACAGGCTGCTTTCTTCTTCCGTTGCAAATACGACAGATATTGTTTCTTATGCATCGTCGTTCTCTTCAGGTGATCTGGGTGTTGCGCTCATCAATAAATCAGCTTCCGATAAAATAATTCAACTGGATATTAAAAACTTTATCGCCGGAAGCCGATACTACTGGTATACGCTGACAGGAGGATCGGATAATGGTGAGTTTTCCAGGAAAGTATATATCAATGGCGTTACATCAACGTATGCTTCAGGCGGCCCGCAGGACTATATGTCTGTTAAAGCAAATTCTGCCATTACTGCCAATGGGATGAGGGTGAGAGTGCCGTCCAGGTCAGCAGTTTTTGTAGCGGTTGACCATAAATAATCAATAAAATATGAAAGGTTTTTTAAGTCTTGTTTTTTCTTGTGCCCTATTAATTGGATCTAATAGTTGCAGCAATGCCGGTCAGTTGAAATTTTATCCGGCCAATGACCCACAGATACGTTATACCGGCCGGATAGACTTTTCAAATCCATTGCGCCCCCGCTTCTGGCAACCGGGCGTATATATCGAATGGCAGTTCGAAGGAAGCGATTGTGAGATGATCATTAATGATGAAGTATTGTGGGGCAATTCACATAATTACCTGGAAATAGTGGTGGATGGAAAAGCAAGGAGGATACAAACAAAATCTCATACTGATACAATACAGATTGCAAAGGGGCTGACAGCCGGCAAACATCTTGTACAGGTTTGTAAGAATACAGAGGCAGGTATCGGCTACCTGGAATTAACAGGAGTGCGTTGTGAAAAATTGGTAGGGCTGCCCCCGGCGCCTACCCGGAAGATAGAATTCATTGGCAATTCCATTACCTGCGGCATGGGTAGCGATCAATCTGAGGTTGCCTGCGATAAAGGAGTATGGTATGATCAGCATAATGCTTACCTGAGCTATGGTGCGATCACAGCAAGAACACTGAATGCCCGGTATCATTTATCGGCCGTATCAGGCATTGGCCTTATGCATAGCTGCTGCAACATGAAAGTGATCATGCCACAGGTGTTTGACAAGATCAATATGCGCGAGGATACCATTGCCTGGGATTTCAAGCGGTATCAGCCGGATGTGGTGACCGTTTGCCTGGGGCAAAATGATGGTATACAGGACTCGCTTTTGTTTTGCAATAACTATATAACCTTTCTTAAAAGACTCCGCCAGTATTATCCCGCTGCCACGATCGTTTGCCTCAATAGTCCTATGGGTGATGAAAAGCTGACCATCGCCATGAAAAAATATCTTACCTCGATCACGCAAGAAATGCAGAAGACCGACAAAAAAATACATTCGTTCTTCTATTCCCGGCAATACAATAAGGGGTGTAGCTGGCATCCTTCAGTGGAAGAGCACCGCCAGATAGCAGATGAGCTTACAACTTTTGTGAAGAAACTGATGAAGTGGTGATAATTGAATATCTTCAACCTGCAAATCATTGTCTTCATTTTGTTTTAGTGTATGTCTTATATTCCTTCCCTTTCCCGTTATGAGGAAATGCAATACAACCGTTGTGGAAAGAGTGGTTTATTGTTGCCTGCCATATCCCTTGGCCTGTGGCATAATTTCGGATCGGTAGATGATTTTAAAAATGGCCGGAGTATTATCCGCCGGGCGTTTGACAGGGGCATTACACATTTTGACCTGGCGAATAATTATGGACCGGAACCGGGTTCTGCAGAAGAGAACTTTGGCGCAATACTGCAAAAGGATTTTGGCGGCTACCTGCGTGATGAACTGGTCATTTCAACTAAAGCAGGGTATACCATGTGGCCTGGACCCTATGGTGATTGGGGCTCACGCAAGTATCTTATAACAAGCCTTGAGCAAAGTTTAAAAAGAATGGGGCTTGATTATGTTGATATATTTTATTCCCACCGCCCTGACCCGAATACACCTGTGGAAGAAACCATGAGGGCACTCGATCATATTGTGAGAAGCGGCAAAGCTCTGTATGCAGGTATTTCCAATTATAATGCGGAACAGGCACGCCAGGCATTTTCTATATTAAGAAGTTTGGGAACGCCCTGCCTGATCCATCAACCAAAATATTCGATGTTCGTAAGAACACCTGAAAAAGGATTGCTCGATGTGTTGGATGAATATGGAGTGGGGTGTATCCCGTTCTCTCCTTTGGCGCAGGGACTGCTGACGGATAAATATCTGAAAGGCATACCGGAAAGATCGAGAGCGGCCAATCCACATGGTTTTTTGAAAGAAGAAGATATTACACCGGATAAAATAGATAAAATATCCCGCCTGAATACAATCGCGCAGGAGAGGGGCCAGTCCCTGGCACAGATGGCACTGGCCTGGTTGCTGAAAGATAAACGTGTTACCAGTGTGCTGATCGGAGCAAGTTCAGTGAACCAACTGGATAATAATCTGGATGCTTTAAAGAACCTGGAGTTTAATGGAGATGAACTGGCCGCAATAGAAGATGTTCTTGCCGGTTGATGCTGGGACTAATCCTTTTTCTTCTCTAGTAATATTCCCATTAATCAAAGCATACTGCCCTGTTCTTTCCTTTTTTCAACTACAGGATATTACATTAGCAGCACAAATTAATATCTATGAAAACAAGGATTATCTGGATCGTTCTTTTTGCGATGGTAGCTTTACAGGCATGCAACAGGGCTATGACACCTTATGAGGCTGCCAACAATCCCCGTGGTAAGAAATGCAGAGATATCAGATAATTGATTATCCCTGGCCAAACAGGCTGCCTACAGCGCCTTCCAGCATGGGAAATTTTTCAACCACATAATTCTTGATCGATTCAATAGCTTTTTTGGCCTGCTCATCTGTTAAGCCGGCTTCTGCTTTCAGTCGGTCTATTAATTCCTGCATGGAGAAGATTTTATAGCCGGAAGAGATCATTAGTGGCCTCTTCCGGCTTTTTTTGAAGTTATTTCTTATGCTACTTTCAACAAGCTGAGCTTGCTTTTGTCAAACTTACGCTTTGCATAATCCAGGTCGAGTGTGAACTGGGTGTCTTTAGAAGAAGGCAGTTCAAACATTGCATCGGTGAGTATGCCTTCACAGATGCTGCGCAATCCACGGGCGCCGAGCTTATACTCCACAGCTCTTTCTACCATAAAGTCCAGCACATCATCTTCAATGCTCAGTTCAATGCCTTCCAGTTCAAACAATTTCTTGTATTGTTTGGTGAGTGCATTTTTAGGTTGAGTCAGGATAGCGCGAAGTGTAGTCGCATCCAACGGATCAAGATGGGTTACAACAGGAAGACGGCCGAGCAATTCAGGGATCAGGCCGAATGATTTCAGGTCCTGTGCGTTCACATACCGCAGCAGGTTCTTCTTCATATTGTCTTGCTGATCTTTATCAACATTGAAACCAATGGTATTGGTTTGCACCCGGCGGGCAATGATCTTATCGATGCCATCAAATGCACCTCCGCAAATAAAGAGTATGTTCTGGGTATTGATCTTGATCAGCTTTTGTTCCGGGTGCTTGCGTCCGCCTTGCGGTGGCACCAGCACATCGGTCCCTTCCAGGAGTTTCAGCATTCCCTGTTGCACACCTTCGCCGCTTACGTCGCGGGTGATGGAAGGGTTATCTCCTTTGCGTGCGATCTTATCTATTTCATCAATGTATACAATGCCTCTTTCGGCAGCGTTCACATCATAATTGCAAACCTGCAGCAGGCGGGTAAGGATGCTTTCCACATCTTCACCTACATAACCAGCTTCTGTGAAAACGGTAGCGTCCACAATAGCAAATGGCACATTGAGCATGCGAGCGATGCTCTTGGCCAGCAGGGTTTTACCGGTGCCGGTTTCCCCTACCATGATGATATTGCTTTTTTCAATCTCTACTTCACTGTTCGTGCTGCCGGCATCTGCCGGTCTTTGCTGCAAACGTTTATAATGATTATAAACAGCAACAGCCAGCACTTTTTTGGCCTCATCCTGGCCGATCACATATTCATCGAGAAATTTCTTGATCTCAATAGGCTTTTTAATTGTCAGTTTGAAAGAAGTATTAGGTGCTTTTTCATCCCTGACCATTAGTTCCTGGTCAATGATCTCGCGTGCATGTTCTACACAGTTTTCACAAATATGTCCCTCCTGGCCGGCGATCAGGATTTTCACCTCATCCCGGCTTCGCCCGCAAAATGAGCAATGCAAAATGTTTTTAGCCATGTTTTTTCCTTGAAATATTGAGACAATACGGTCCGGATCGTGACTACAAAAATAAAAAACCGCCCTGAGAAAGACGGCTTTTTACCAATATCTTATTTAAGTTATTGATATCTATAAACTTACAGTTTATTGATAACCTTGTCCACAATGCCATAATCCACTGCTTCCTGGGCATCCATCCAGTAATCACGGTCGAAGTCTTTCAGGATCTGTTCCATTGACTTACCGCAATTGTCTGCAAGAATTTTCGCTCCCATATCTTTTACCCTTTTGGTCTGCCTGGCCTGGATTTCCAGATCGGCGCTTACTCCGCGGATATAACCCCCGAGTGAAGGCTGGTGGATCATCACTTCACCGCTGGGATAAATAAAGCGTTTACCTTTTTTACCACCACTCAGCAAAATGCTGCCCATAGAAGCTGCCAATCCCATACAGATAGTGCTTACCGGGCTTTTGATCATTTGCATGGTATCATACATCACCATCCCGCTCGTAACCACACCGCCGGGGCTATTGATAAAGAATTTGATCTCTTCACCTGGTTTATCTGCGTCGAGCAATAGTAATTTGGTAACTACATCCTTGGCGCTTTTATCGTCTACCACGCCCCACAGATAAATGCTCCGCGTTTCAAAGAAGTACTTCTCCAGTTTTTTGCTGAACATCATCAGGTCGGATTTGGGCTGCTCCTCTTTTTCTTCTTCCTCTTCGTCGTCGGCTCTCCAATCGCTATAAATAAATTGATTCCGATTCATATCGTATATTGTTTATTATTAAAGTAAGGATCCATTAGCGCCATCTGCGTTCTTTTAGCGCTCATTCGTGTCTTAATCTTTTTTCTCTTTACGTGGGTTTGTCAACAGCACTTCATCTACCAGGCCATATTCTTTCGCCTCAGTAGCCGTCATCCATTTATCACGGTCGAAATCTCTTTCGATCTGTTCAATGGGTTTGCCGGTATGATAATTTACCACGTCATACAATTCTTTTTTCAGTTTCCTGATCTCGTTCACGGTGATCTCGATATCACTTGCCTGTCCGCCAATAGCGCCGCTGGGCTGGTGCATCATGATCCTGGAATGTTTCAGAGCTGCTCTTTTTCCTTTAGTGCCGGCACCTAAAAGCACGCAGGCCATGGAAGCTGCCATACCGATACAGATGGTGGCTACATCAGGCGTTACATATTGCATAGTGTCGTATACACCCAGGCCTGAATAAACACTGCCACCAGGGCTGTTGATATACATATTGATGTCCCTGGTGCGGTCGGTTGAATCAAGGAAAAGTAACTGGGCGGTGATGATATTGGCCACTTCATCATTAACAGGGTAGCCCAGGAAAATGATCCGGTCCATCATCAGGCGGCTGTATACATCCATTACGGCCACATTCATAGGCCTTTCTTCGATGATATTAGGCGTCATTGCTGTTACCAAATGCGAACCATAAGAATGGAGGGTATTGCTTGACAGCCCGCGGTGTTTTACCGCATATTTCTCAAATTCTGAATTAAAACTCATAAATCGTCTGTTTGCTTAAGAATACGAAGTTTTAGAAAATCTCCGAGTCGCGATATTCGCTAATCCTCGCTAAGATAACGTACTGTCATCAAATATCCGTCCAAATGCCAAATCCTCAAAACTGATGACAGTATAGCAGAATTGAAAGGAAAATTGTTGATCCCAAACCGGGGAAAACCCGAAAAAGGGCGAAAATGACAGGAATGCGCAAAACCGTCAATTGCCGGTATAAAAAAACTGCACCCGGAAGGATGCAGTTTAATAATATGGTGATGCTGGTATTGCTTTTACGAAAACATCTCTCTTACCTTATCAAAAAATCCTTTTTCATTTTTATCCGGCTGCGGTTTGAAATTATCTGAGCCGGATAATTTTTCCAATGCGGTTTTTTCTTCTGAAGTAAGATGTTGCGGTGTCCACACATTCACGTGGATTAACTGATCTCCTTTTTCATAAGAATTTACTGCGGGAAAACCTTTTCCTTTCAACCGGAATATCTTACCGCTTTGGGTGCCGGCCGGAATTTTGATCTTGGCCCTGCCATCGATAGTAGGCACTTCCACTTGCGTGCCGAAAGCCGCATCAGGGAAGGAAATATAGAGGTCATATGCAACATTCAATCCGTCGCGCTGCAATTCCTTGTGCTGTTCTTCTTCGATGAGGATGATCAGGTCACCATTCATACCGCCCCTTTCGCCGGCATTGCCTTTACCGTTGATGCTTAACTGCATGCCTTCCTGTACGCCGGCAGGGATATCGATGCTGACGGTTTCTTCTGCAAATACCCTTCCTTCGCCTTTACAATTGCCGCATTTGGCAGTAATGGTGCTTCCTTCTCCATTGCAGGTGGGGCAGGTGCTTACAGTTTGCATCTGACCGAGGAAAGTGTTTTGCACTCTTCTTACCTGGCCGCTGCCGCCGCAGGTATGGCAGGTTTGCACGCTGCCTTTATCTTTAGCGCCGCTGCCCTGGCATACATTACAGGTAACATATTTTTTTACCTTGATATTTTTAGTAGTGCCTTTTGCAATCTCTTCATAGGTCAGTTTCAGTTTCACACGGAGATTGCTTCCTCTTACGCCACGTGTGCGTTGTGCACCTCCGCGTCTCTGACCGCCGCCGAAAAAGCTTCCGAAAATATCATCGCCGAAAATATCTCCAAACTGGCTGAAGATATCATCCATGTTCATATTGCCGCCACCAAAACCACGGCCATTGCCGCTAAGACCGGCATGCCCGTAACGATCATACTGTGCTTTCTTATCGGCATCACTCAATACTTCATAAGCCTCTGCTGCTTCCTTGAATTTTTCTTCTGCTGCTTTATCGCCGGGATTGCGGTCCGGGTGGTATTGCATGGCTACCTTACGGTAAGCTTTCTTGATCTCTTCGGCTGAAGCTGATTTGCTGACGCCTAGTGTTTCGTAATAATCTCTTTTACTCATATACGCGAATGATGCGAATGGTGTGAATTAATGCAAATGCCGGGCATTGGCGCTAATTACACGAATGTGCTTTATTTTCCTACTACTACTTTTGCGTGACGGATGATCTTATCATTCAGATAATATCCTTTCACTACTTCATCCACTACTTTGCCTTTCAACTGTTCAGTAGGCGCAGGTATTTCTGTGATGGCTTCATGCAGGTCGGCATCAAAATCCTTCCCGATAGATTCCATTGGTTTCAATCCTTTCGATTGCAGCACGCTGCGGAGTTTGTTGAAAACAAGGGTCACACCTTCTTTTACTTCTTTACCATCAGAACTGTCCAATTGCTTTTGCGCCCTGTCTGAATCGTCGAGCACTTCCAGCAGGTCCTGGATCACTTCACGGCCAGCAGTTTGCGCCAGTTCAATCCTTTCTTTGGCGCTTCTTCTCCGGAAATTGTCAAACTCAGCCACGAGCCGTAAATATTTGTCTTTACCGGCTTCCAGCTCAGCTTTTAATTTTTCCAGTTCAGATTCACCTGCTACCTGGTTTTCGTCCGTATTAACATCGGCCCCTGAATTATTCTCAGGAGTCTCATTCACTTGTTCTTTTACGTCTTTTTCTGCCATTTTTTACAAATTGTTTGCAAAGGTAAGCTTGTCAATAATATTGCCAATGGCCGGTTTGGGACAAAATGACCGCCCGGGGTACTTTTGAGTGCAACATGGTCAGTAACGCGCTCTCCTTATCTTTGCACGCTTATGCAAAAAGTCTTTCTCAAACGCAAAATTGCTCCCCGCATTGCCAATGGCCACCCCTGGATCTTTGCCAATGAAGTGGAAAAAATTGAAGGTGATATACAGGGCGGGGAAACCGTTGAAGTGTTTACGCATGATAAAAAATTTGTAGGCAAAGGGTATATCAACCCCAAATCCCAGATACTCGTGCGCCTGCTTACCAGGCAAAAGACCGATGAAATAAATGAAGCATTCTTTTTGCGCAGGATAGCCAGTTGCTGGGATTACCGCCAGAAGATCGGTTACACTGAAAATTGCCGGCTGGTTTTTGGCGAAGCAGATTCACTTCCCCAACTGATCATTGATAAGTTCAACGATTATTTTGTTATTCAAACCCTGGCACTCGGCATCGACAAATGGAAGCCAGCTATTGTAGATGCACTGAATAAAATTTTTTCACCGAAAGGCATTTATGAAAGAAACGACGTGCCTGTAAGGGAACTCGAAGGCCTGCCCCAGCAAAAAGGATTTTTATCAGCACCTTTTGATACAAAGATCATTATCCAGGAAAATGGATTGAAGTTTCATGTTGACCTGGAGAATGGACAAAAGACAGGTTATTTTCTTGATCAGCAGGACAATCGCCGGGCTATCCGCCATATTGTAAAGGATGCCGATGTATTGGGTGCGTTCACCTATACCGGAACGTTTGAAATACATGCCGCATACTATGGAGCAAAATCGGTGCTTGGGCTGGATATTTCAGAAAACGCCGTGATGCAGGCCAACCGTAATGCGGCACTTAATGGCTTGCAGGATATTTGCCGGTTTGAAACAGCCAATGCCTTTGATGTGCTGAAGCAATGGGGAAAGGAAGGAAAGCAATACGATGTAGTGATGCTTGACCCGCCTGCTTTTACAAAAAGCAGGGAAACTATCCAGAAGGCCATCACCGGGTATAAAGAGATCAATCTTCGCGGAATGAAACTGGTGAAGCCAGGTGGCTTCCTGGTCACTTCTTCCTGCACCAACCTCGTAAACCCTGAACTCTTCCTGCAGATCATTGATATGGCTGCAAAAGATGCCAGGAGAAAAATAAGGCAGGTGACTTTCCAGGCGCAGGCTTCAGATCACCCGATCATCTGGGGAATGGACAATACACAATACCTGAAATTCCTGATCGTTCAGGTAGAATGATCAATAACCTGTAAATACTTATTGGGAAACCTGGAATTTGCCTGAATCGATCACTTTTCCTGCAGCGTCGGTAAGGTGGTAGATGTACATGCCACGGGTGAAATCGTTCAGTGCGATCGTTGTTTTTTCAGAAAGATTCTGAGCCTCATACATCTTTTTGCCCAGGAAGCTGTAGATGATGACGGTCCTGCCTTTTTGCTGGTCCTTATTAAAATCGAAGGTAATATAAGTCTTGGCCGGGTTGGGGTATAACTTCACGATCTTGCCGCCTGGCTGCTCGGTCATAGGCCCACGTGTAGTTTGGGCATCGGACCGGGCGGCAAAAAACAGTATAAAAATCAGTATGGGTAGAATTCGCTTCAACGAAACAAATTTACTTTTATTTTCCAATAATATACCGTTTTCGCCATTCGTGCAACGTATTTCTACTCGAATTTATATTTTATTGATTATAAATTCGTTATACGTTGATATTATCCAGTTTTAACTAAAGTTTTACTTAAGGCTGGCCAAAGTTTTTTCAATTTGGGCAAAGTCGGGGACATCGCTGGCATTTTCCAGGACTTCAGCATATTGCACAATGCCGTTTTTGTCTATTACAAAAGCAGCCCGTTTGGAGACTCCCTTCATGTCCAATATCCAGTTTTCATAAAAGGCTCCATAAGCCCGGGAAACCTCCTTATTGAAATCGCTGAGCAGGGGAAAATTGTAATGCTGGGCTTCCTTGAACTGGGTCAGGGTAAAAACTGAGTCTACAGAAATACCGAATACTTTGGCATGAGCATTATTGTACAGGGCAATATTATCCCGCACTCCACAAAGCTCTTTCGTGCACACGCTGGTAAAAGCCTGTGGAAAGAAAAGAAGCAATACATTATTTCCTTTGAAAGAAGAAAGATGGGTTTTCGTCTTTGTTTCATCGTACAGACTAAAATCCGGGGCAGGTTGACCAACATTAATACTCATGATAAAATTTTTTATAAAGGTAGCGCCATCATTTAAAATTTAGGACACTTCACTGCGTTCAGGTATGGATTATCCCTGTCTAATGACTTAACAAAAGATAAAGACAATTCTATTCCTCCACGTCCATAACTGCTTGTACGCAGTTTGGAGATGTTAACATCATAGCTTAGTGCAAAAGAGAAGGGCAGGTATTCCAGTTTTATAACGGGTATCAATGCATCGTTCAAGCGCAGATAAGTGCCTGCATGCAGCACATAGTCGGGATTGTCAGGATCGCCACCCAATTTTAAACCATACATGGCACCGCCAACTGTTTCGGTATACTTGCCCTGCCTGGAATGATCTGCCTGTAAAGTGATATAGGTATATTCACTGACTCCAAAACGGATGCCTCCCGAAAATACCCATTTGGGATTCAGTTCAACGGTAGGATCCCGATAAAAGGATTGATTAGGGCGTGTAAAATGGTGATAAGCCACACCTATATAAAAATTATCGGCAGGATTATCTCTAATAGTCGCGTTATAACTCATGCCTACAGATCCGTCCAGGTATGAATATTTTGTGCTGGTGAGCGGTTCTCCGTCGCCCAAACCATCATACTGGCTATTGGTGGTCATCTTGGATCGATCAAAACTTCTCTGCACCCATCCTCCCATAAAGCCCAGGGATAAGTAACGGTTATGATCTGCACTTACAGATTTGTGATATGTGAGTGCAGGCATCAATTGCACAGTGGTCCATCCAATGGTACCGGCCCTGTCATACATACTCTGGAACCCAAGCGTTACAAAATCATCTGCCCTGCCGATCGGCATTTTATATTCGCCGTTGAGTGAAGCGGTTTTATAAGCATTCGCAACGCTGTTCCATTGATCACGAAATACTCCCTGCACACGGACATCGCCGGTGAAAATACCCGCCAGTGCCGGATTGCGTAGCAAAGGCGTTTCAAAAAATTGAGAGAAATGAATATCCTGTGCATTACTGCCAACAGGAAAGATACAGGATGCTGCACTAAAACATATTCCTGCTATTGCCGTAAATATCCTGTTCATAAGCATATTATTTACAATATCAGCGCAATATTGCCGCTCAGTTTAATGAGCTCACCATTATCACAGAGTATCTCTGCCTGGTATATATATACATCAGGTTGTGCTTTTGCTCCTTTGAAAGTTCCATCCCAACCTTTTGTTGCATCATTGGCAGGGAAATTCCTGTTTTCAAATACTACTTCTCCCCACCGGTTAAAAATGCGTAATGTCCTTATCAGGTATAATCCTTTTCCTCTCGGATAAAACCGGTCATTGCTTCCATCTCCGTTTGGTGAAAAAGTATTGGGGATATAGAAATTGGCATCCTTGCAGATCACTACTACGTCAATGTTGCCACTGTTCCGGCAGCCGTTCGTATCAGCAAAGTCAACATGATAGGTGGTAGTGGCCCTGGGATTGGCTATTGGCCGCGGGCAATTATAACAGCTCAATGCATATTGTGGCGTCCATGCCCAGCGATTCACGCCGTTTGAATAAGATGCAGGAATGGTATCGGAAGATCCTGATGGAATAATTATCTGGGGAGGCATGTCCACAGTTGGTAACGGATAAACAGTGATCCTTTGCGTAGCCGTATCAACACATCCGCTGCTATTGGTAGCAAAAGCATATACAGTGAAGTCGCCTGCCGCAGTATAAATTTGGTATGGCGGGTCCTGTACATTGGCTGTATTGCCATTGGGGAAACTCCATGACCAGGTAACAGCGGATGTATCAGGCCGCAGGAACACCCCTGAGTGGAGGATCGAATCATAAATGCAAATCGTCGAGTCCCCACGTATGGCAATATCAGGGCGTGCCACTACTTTAACTGCTGCTGTTTTTGTAAAGCTGTTTGAGCAACCACTTTGTGTTTGCACATTAAGTGTAACGGTATAATTACCGGGTGACCTGTAATAATGGGTCGGGTTTTGCAGTGAAGAAGTGCTGCCATCACCAAAGTTCCAGGTGTAGCCCGTAATGGGTTCACTGGAGAGTGTTGAGTCAGTAAAGTTCACGATGCCGCCATCACAAAGCAATGAATCGGATACACCGAACAGGACATTCGCACCTCTCACACGGATCGTGTCTATACCTGCAACAGGTATAACGCAGGATGGAGGATCGAGCAGTATCACTTTAGGTAAATAACTGCCGAATGATTGATATATATGCGTCACATTGGGTGAAGTGGAGATGGCATTCCCATCTCCAAAGTCCCAGAAATAGGATTGGGTTGATACAGGTCCTAAGGCAGAGAAACTTATCTGTAGAGGATTGCAGCCCTCTATTGGTGCATAATTAAACCGTAGTCCTGCAGTATCAAGTACGGTGATGTTCATAAACGAAGAGTCGCGGCATCCTCCCCGGCTGGTAATAGTAAGTTTTACCCTGTATACGCCTGGTGTGGAGTAATAGTGAACAGGATTATTCAAAGAAGAGTTTCCTTCGCCGGGTCCGAAGTTCCAGCTTACGGAAGCATAGTTTTGCGAGGTATTGGTAAACTGTACTTCGAGTGGCGTGCAGGCGCTGAATGAATCATTCACTTCAAAGCTGGCGTGCGGCCTTACTACGCGGATATAATCCGGCTTCACGATCGAGTCAACGCATCCGAGGCTGTCGGTGATATATAACTTTACCGTATAGCTTCCTGTATCAGCATATCTATGCACAGGGGAGCTGACAGAGGAGCTTGTGCCGTCACCAAAATCCCATTGACTGGTGACAGTTGAAGGAGTGGATGAATTGATGAATCTTACTGTTGCATTAGGACAGGTAAGTGTATCAGCCGAGCGGAATTCTGGTTGCGGATCAGATGTAACGATGTAGTTGGGCCGTGTAATTGTGTGACTGCAGCCGGAAGCATCCGTTACTGTAAGTGAAACAGAAAAAGTATCAGCCGTGGCATATGCATGTGTGAATGGCGGACCGGTAAAGGACTGGATAGTGCCGTCCCCAAAATCCCACCTCCATTCAGTGATACGGTTTGTGCCATCTGAAGTGGAGCGGTCAGTGAAAATAAAATTGTTTCCTACACATCCGGTACGCGGCTGGGCGATAAAATCGGCTGTAGGGCCATTCACCCGGATATAGGAAGCTTTTCTAACGGTGTCTTTGCAACCATTGATGTCGACAGTGATTAATGTTATGGTATAATTTCCCGGGGTAGTGTAAGTGTAGCGAACAGGGCCTTGTGTTGTTATTTGCGTTCCATTACCCATATCCCAGATAAAGGAGGTGGTAAGGGCTGCATTGTAATTGGTTGGGGTAAGAGTGATAGGAGTTCTTGAACAGTTGATAGTACTAGCCACGGTGAAATCAGGATTCTGATCTAAAGAATGGATCACCCGTGTGGAGGTATGTGTACAATTATCATTCGTGACGGTAAGACTGACGGTATAGGTCCCGAAAGCTGCATAAGTATGGGTAGGGCTTTGCTGTGTGGAAGTGGTACCATCCCCAAAGTCCCATGACCATGTTTGTGGTGCAATAGATTCGTCGGTGAAAGTGAAATGACGCCGGTTGTTGCAATCAACCTGCGAAGTGAATTTTGCAATAGGAGGCAGGATATGGATATAGTCCCTTTTCCTTATTGTATCAGGGCAACCGTTATTAATGGCGATCAGGCTAACATCAAAATAGCCGGTATCGGAATAAGAATAGGCAGGGTTTTCCAGTATGGAACTTCCTCCATCACCAAAATGCCAGAGCCATTGGTCTGCAGGAGCAGATGTGCTGGTGAATTGTATTGGTTTAAAGGCACAAATTTCTAAAGGTGTGGCAGAAAAATCAGCTACAGGTTTCGATCCCACTTTTACGCCCTGATTGAAAACGATACTGTCTGTGCAGCCGGTTGATGTAGTATACACCAATTTTACAGTATAAGTTCCCTGTGTGGGATACGTATGCCTGGGGTTTTGTTGTGTGGAAGTATTACCATCCCCAAAGTCCCACTTGTAAGAAGTAATGGCGTCTACCGAAGTAATGGTGGGGACAGGTGCAATGGTAAAAGGTATGCATCCCCTCACCGGTAATCCCTGCACGCTTACTTTCGGTTGCTGTAAGCGGATAAAATTCGTTTTAGTGATCGTATCTGAACAGCCGCTGCTATTGGTTATGATCAGGCTTACAGTATAGTCTCCATAACTGTTGTAAGTATGCGAAGGATTTTGCTCTGTGGAAGTAGTGCTGTCGCCAAAGTCCCATAGCCAACTGACAGCCCCTGTTGATATGTCCTGGAAGTTTACTGTCAATGATGATTGGCAACTGGCTGATGAAGAAGCAGTAAAATCAGCGACCGGCGGAGGAGTAACCGTTACAACCTGGCTGGTTGAATCTTTGCAATTGCCGAAATAATTATATAACCACACAGTATAAGTTCCTGCCGTTGCATATCTATGCGAAGGCATGGTATCGGTTGATGTGTTACCATCTCCAAAATTCCATCTTAAACTATCGGGTGAAGGAGTGGAAGTATTGGTAAAAGATATTGGTGAACCGGGACAGGCATTCCCGGAAAACTGGAAGGAACTGGAAAACCTCGCTATGGGTATCACCTTTACTACTGTGTCTACACAACCATTACTGCTTGCCGCAGTAAGCGAAACAGTATATGCCCCGGCTGATGTATAGCTATGCGCAGGTGAGGTAAGTGTGGATGTGTTCCCATCACCGAAATCCCATTGATAGGAAACTGTACCTGGGCCGGTGGAAGTATTGTTGAATTGAATATCGGCAGGTGCAGAGCAAGCCACCGGCGGAGTGGCAGTAAAGCGCGCTGTTACTCCCGGTGTTACATTTATATAAGCATTTTTTCCAAGCAGTTTTGAGCAACCTTTGCTGTCGGTCACTTTGAGTGTAATAGCAAAACTTCCAGCAGTGGTATAAACAGCCAGCGGGTTTTGTTGAGTAGAAGTAATTCCATTGCCAAAATCCCATTGCCAACTGGCAATGGAATTGCCCGCGGCTGCTGCAGAAAGATCAGTGAACTGGACCCTCAGGGGAAAGCAACCTGATTGTGTATTGGAAGAAAAGTCGATAGTGGGCGGTTCATATACTGTAATATATTGTTGACGCGTAAGCGTATTGCTTCCATTGCCATTGGTCACTGTAAGCTTGATCGTATAAGTGCCGGGAGTAAAATAAGTAGCTGTGGGGTTTTGTAAGGTGGAACTGTTGCCATTTCCCAGGTCCCACAACCAGGTTTCGGGGTTTCCTGTAGAAAGGTCCTGGAAATTTACGATCAGTGGAGAACAGCCGCCAATAGGTGAGGCTGTGAAATTGGCTGCTGGCGTTTGAGCAAAAGCAGGGCATATTGCTGATAAAGCAAGTCCAAAGACGCACAGGGCCTTCGCAACAATAGCTTGGTATAGTTTACACAGTGTCGGGCTTATTTATATAGGGCTGAAATCTCTCTAAACCAGCAAAAACTATTCCTATAAACGCGAATGGGCGCGAATAAGCGTGAATGAGTTGTAAATGGATTCAATATAGGCGCAAATAAGCGCGAATGGGCACAATGGACTGAATGGAGTTTATTTCTTGTCGAGGCGTAGATTTTTTTGTCCGTTGGTGCCATTTTGAGAAGCGATTACATAAGTAAGGCTGTTCTGATCGATATGCCAGGTTCCGTTGATCATCGATACCGGAGAAGTAGCATTGGGAAATGAGGCCATGATATTCATGGTATTGGGATTTCCTTCCCATATACCTTTTTCAATGGCGTTCTGTTTAATAGCGTCTACGGTGTAATCGCGGTTAAATTGAAAGGAGTAAGGCGAGAAATCATTGGTGATGGTGTCACCGGCATTTATAAATTTGGTGATGACCCATTGTCCATCCGTCATCGCGGATAGTACATAGTTCTCTTTCTGTTGCTCTATAAATTTTTTACAGCCTGAAAGGGATATCAGCAGAACAACTGCAGTCAGTAGGCTTTTCATAGGGGCGTTTTAGGCATACAAAATAAAAAAACGCCGCGGAGGGTGCAATCGTAGTATTGCCTGGCTTATTGAGGGAAATCTTCATCGGCCATGATCTCTTTGATCTGCTGCAAATGGTGCTGTGAATGCGCTGTCATAAAGAGTATCAGCTGATAACAATCCACAGCCTCTTCATGCAGTTGGGTTACATGGTTACGTAAATCTTCTGTCGTATTTCTCACATACCTGAGATGTTCTGTGCGGGCGGTTCTGAAAGCAGCTATAGCTTCAGCGGGGGATTCCCAGTTGGCTTTTGCCGGCTGCAATGCATCAGGCGTTTTAAGTGGTTGTTTGCAGTTGGCTGCTGTTTGCATCAGTTCTGTATCATTGATCTTTATTTCCTGCCTCTTCTCCGGTCTTGCCGGTTGCTTCATGGCAGTCTTCAACATATCATTAAAAAAGTTTTCTGCCATTGCGATATGATACAGGTATTCGCGGATATTCCATTTACCCGGAGCAGGTCTGAAATCCAGTTGCGCAGGAGAAAGTTCTTTTACCGAGCGCACCAATTCATTACGGGTTTCCTTCAGATTGCTTACGCAGAATTTTCTTTCTTTCTGAGAAAGTGTGCTGTTTTTGACCGTGCCAGCCATGCCGGTTATAACAAGCAGGGCGAGTAAAATGCGGCCCTTGGTTCTTTGAAGCATGATCAGATGGTTTACAATCTATCCTAAATATAAGAAATTGAGTTGAGTTACTGTCGACCGCCTGCTACTACTCCTTCAGCGGCCTCTTCTTCACCATTCCACCTCTTGTGTCTTTTATACTTTGCATTACAATAAATGCATTCGGGTCAATCTTTTCCACTTCGTTGGTCAGCCGGCTGATCTCCAGGCGGGTTACTACGGTAAATAAGATATCGGTAGCGGCATCGCTTTCCCCTCTTTTACCAAATCCTCTTCTGCCAGAATAAACGGTCAACCCTCTTCCCATTTTATGTTTGATGAACTGGGCGATCTCTTCACTGCGTGGCGAGATAATGGTTACGCCGGTAAATTCTTCCACACCTTCCAGTATAAAATCAACTGTTTTTGAGGCCGCAAGATAAGTGAGTATCGCATAAAGTGCGGTTTCAGGAGAAAGCAAATAAGCCGCAACGGAAAAAATAATAATATTAAAAACAAGAATGAAATCACCTACGCTCAAACTTCGCCGGCGGCTAAGGAAAATAGCCAGTATCTCTGTGCCGTCGATCACCGCACCTCCACGGATGCTGAGCCCGATGCCTGCTCCCAGGAAAAAGCCACCGAATACCGAGATCAGCAATTTGTCATGGGTCACCATGGGATAGGGAATCACGGCTACGACAAAAGCCAAAAGGGAAATAGCTATAATGCTCCGGATGCTGAACCCTTTGCTGATCTGTTGCCAACCCAGTAACAGAAAGGGGATATTGATCACGATGATCAGGGCTGATAAGGAAATGCCGGTTTTTGCATTGGTCAGCAATGAAATTCCCGTTACGCCACCGTCAATGAAATTATTGGGCATCAGGAAACCTTTCAGCCCGAAGCCTGCAGATAGCACGCCTAATCCCACCGATAATGCATTGCGGATACTGCCGCGAAGCGCTTTTTTCTTTTGCCACGATAGCTTGGCCTGCCGGTAACGGCTAACGGATTCCTGTTCCGTTTTCCCCAACGTAATTGCGATCTTCTCCCGCAGGTTATTGATGAAGCGTACCGCCATACAGAAAAGATAAGAAATCCCGGTGGTTGAATGATTACCGCCCCGAATGCTTTATAGAAAAATATTTTTTCCCAAATTGCATACTGCAAACTTTGTACTATGCCCTTATATATTTCTGATATAGTTTCATTTTTGGAATCCCTTGCCCATCCTTCATTGCAGGAGTCGTATGACAATGCAGGGCTCATTACCGGTCAGCCAGCACAACCATGTACAGGCATTATCTGCTCCCTTGATGTAACGGAAGCCGTTGTTGAGGAGGCAGTAAGCAAAGGTTGCAACCTGATCGTAGCGCATCACCCCATCATTTTCCGTGGGTTGAAAAGGATCAATGGCAGTAATTATGTGGAAAGAACCATTATCGCTGCTATCAAAAACGATATTGCCATTTATGCTATCCATACCAACCTCGACAATGTGATACATGGGGTGAATGGCCGGATGGCCAGCCTGCTTGGTTTGCAGCAAACCAGGGTGCTGGCGCCAAAAGAGGGAACACTCCGGAAGCTGTTCACGTTCGTCCCTGCTGATGAGGGGGCAAAGGTAAGACAGGCTTTGTTTTCTGCGGGAGCAGGGCATATCGGCAATTACAGTGAATGCAGTTTTAACAGTGATGGCACTGGTACATTCACGGCCGGAACAGGCACCCATCCTTATGTGGGCGAAATTGGCAGGCAGCACCAGGAAAAAGAGACCCGTATCGAGGTCATTTTCCCTTCTTATCTCGAATCCGCTATAGTAGCAGCGTTGATAAAAGCCCACCCCTATGAGGAAGTGGCGTACGATATTGTTTCCCTGGGCAATGTTCATGAAGCTACCGGGGCGGGCTTGGTAGGAGAGCTGCCCGAGGCTATGGAAGAGAAACTGTTCCTGGAAAAACTGAAATCGGTGTTCGGTTTGTCAGTGGTACGGCACACGGCTTTCAGGGGTAAACCTGTTAAAAGGGTAGCCCTTTGCGGCGGTGCCGGTAGTTTTCTGATTTCCAAAGCTTTAAGAAATAAGGCTGATATTTATGTGACCGCCGACATGAAATATCATGAGTTTTTTGACGCTGAAGGCCGGATCGTCATTGCAGATATAGGCCATTATGAGAGCGAACAGTTTACGGTAGGCCTGCTACAGGAGGTTTTGGAGGAAAAATTCCCTACCTTTGCCGTCCTTAAAACTACTGTCAATACCAATCCTGTGCAGTATTTTTAGGACCCGGCAGTGGCAGAGCTGCCCTGATAAACTTCAAACTATAAACAATACATGGCAAACATTAAAGAATTTTCTGTAGAAGAAAAACTTACTTCTTTAGTTACCCTGCAAAAGATCGAAAGCAAAATGGACGAGATCCGTATCCTTAAAGGAGAACTTCCAATGGAAGTGGCGGACCTTGAAGATGAGATCCAGGGACTGAACGCCCGCCAGATGCGTATCGAAGAGGAAATCAATGGTGTAACTGAATTCATCACGCAAAGAAAAGAGGCGATCAAGGAAGCTGAAGCGCTGATCAAGAAATATGAGAAGCAAAGCACCAATGTAAAGAACAATCGTGAGTTTGAAGCCATCAACAAAGAGATCGAAATGCAGCAGCTTGAAGTAAAGCTGGCTGAAAAGCATATCAAAGACGCTACAGAAGAGATCGCTGAAAAAGCGGTACTGCTTGAAAAAGCAAAAAAGAATATCGCTACTAAAGAATCTGTACTGTCTACCAAGAAAGGTGAACTGGAAAAGATCATCGCTGCCAACGAAAAAGAGGAAAAACATTTTGCCAAACTGGCTGAAGAAGCAAAAGAGCATGTTGATCCCCGCCTGCTGGTAAGCTATGAGAAGATCCGTAAAAGCTATCGCAATGGCCTCGCAGTAGTACCTGTAGAAAGAGATGCCTGCGGTGGTTGCTTTTACTCTATTCCCCCGCAAAAGCAAAGCGAGATCAAACAGCACAAAAAAGTAATGATCTGCGAAAACTGCGGCCGTATTCTCGTTGACGAGGACCTGCACAATTCCGTAGAAGTAAAATAATTTTTTTCTTTTTTTTATTTTCCCCGTTCTCTCAAGGAACGGGGTTTTTTTATGCCCGATTACAAGTAATTTGCGGCATGCTCCGGACACTTTCCATACAGAACTATGCAATCATCCATGAGCTGGAAATTGATTTTTCTTCCAGGCTCAATATTATCACCGGTGAAACAGGTGCCGGTAAATCCATCATCATCGGTGCGCTCGGGCTGATCCTTGGAGAAAGGGCCGATTCCGGCGTACTAGTGAGTAAGGAGAAAAAATGTATAGTGGAAGGAGTGTTTGTAGCAGGAGATAAAAAAGATATCCGGCAGTTCCTTCAGCAGAATGAATTTGATGTACAGGATGAAGTGGTGGTAAGAAGGGAAATTGCAGTGAATGGCAAGAGCCGGGCTTTTATTAACGACACGCCTGTTACGCTTGCACAGCTCAATGAATTAAGCTCCCTGCTGGTCGACCTTCACCAGCAGTTTGACACACTGGAAATAGGGGAAAGCGATTTTCAGCGAGAAGTGCTGGATGCGCTGGCCGGCAATAATGACGCCCTTCAATCCTACCAGGCGGTTTATCATCAATGGCAGGATACGAAGAGGCAATGGGAGGCATTGAAAGAGCGGCAACTGCAATTCAATAAAGAAGCCGATTACCAGCAGTTTCAATACAACGAACTGGAAGAAGCCGGCTTTAAGGAAAATGAACTGGAAGAGATCGATGCGGAGTTAAAAATGTTGAGCCATGCAGAAGGCATTAAAACCATGCTCGATAAAGCGAATGTTGAATTGCAGGAAGGAGAGTCACCCATGGTACCGCAATTGAAAAGCCTGTTGCATCAGTTGCAGTCGTTCGAAGCCTATCATCCCGGGCTTTCCGCATTGGGAAAGCGCCTGCAGTCTGTGCAGATAGAACTCCAGGATATTGCAGATGAACTGGAACTGATCAATAACCAGGTGAATTATGATCCTGCCAGGATTGAGCAATTGAATGACCGGCTTTCGCTGGGCTATCGCCTGCAGAAAAAACATAGTGTAAGCGATACGGCAGGATTGCTGGAGATCATGAAGCAACTCGGTGAAAAGCTACAGGCCGTATTGCATATTGATGAAGAGATACAGCAAAAAGAAAAAGAGACCGGTCGCCTTTTTGAAGAGGCTGGTAAGCTGGCAAAAAAAATAACGGCAGCAAGAACTAAAGAAATAAAGCCGCTGGAGGAAAAAGTGAACAAACTGCTGGTGCAGGTAGGTATGCCCAATGCGAGGCTGAAAGTGGACCTGCGTGCTGCAGAATTGAGGGAATGGGGAGCTGACACTATAGAGTTCTTATTCGATGCGAATAAAAGTGGCCAGTTCCATCCATTGCGTAAAGTAGCCAGCGGTGGTGAGCTGAGCAGGCTGATGCTGTGTATCAAATCGCTGGTAGCGCAAAGTATTGATCTGCCAACCATGATCTTTGATGAAATAGATACAGGCATATCCGGCGAAGCGGCAAAGCAGGTAGGGATCATCATGAAAGGGCTGGCCGGCAAGCGGCAGGTGATCTGCATCACGCATCAGCCGCAGATCGCAGGCAAGGCCGATGCGCATTATTTTGTGTATAAAGAGAAGGTCAGGGACACGATCAAAACAAATATCCGCCAATTGAAACCCGAAGAACGCATTACGGCCATTGCGCAAATGCTGAGTGGTGAAAAGCCTACAGCAGCAGCATTGGAGAATGCAAAGGAGATGCTGAATGCTTGATAGAGTATTTCCCCTAATTTTACCCACTTTAAAAAACTACTATGGCTTATAATCTTCTTAAAGGAAAACGCGGCATCATCACCGGAGCGCTTGATGCCAATTCAATTGCATGGAAAGTGGCAGAGAAAGCACATGAGGAAGGAGCAACTTTTGTATTGACCAATGCACCCATTGCAATGCGCATGGGAGAGATAAAAAAGCTGGCAGAGAAAACCGGTTCAGAGATCATCCCTGCTGATGCAACGAATGTGGATGAACTGACTACTTTGTTTACCCGCTCCCAGGAAGTATTAGGTGGGAAAATTGACTTTGTGCTTCATTCCATCGGTATGAGTGTTAATATCCGGAAGAATATTCCTTATACCGAGTCCAATTACGAATATTTTATGAAGGGCATCGATGTGTCAGCCCTGTCTTTCCATAAAATGCTCAGCGTGGCCAAGAAGCTGGATGCCATCAATGAATGGGGTAGTGTGGTAGCGCTTACTTATATGGCAGCTCAGAGAACTTATCCGTTCTATACGGATATGGCAGATATCAAAGCCATGCTTGAATCAATTGCCCGCAGTTTTGGATATCATTATGGCCTGGAAAAGAAAGTAAGAGTGAATACCGTTTCGCAGTCGCCTACCAAAACAACGGCAGGTACCGGTATTAAGGGCTTTGGTGATTTTTATGATTATGCAAATGCCATTGCACCATTAGGTAATGCTTCTGCAGAAGATTGTGCCAACTATTGCATCACGCTCTTCTCTGATCTTACAAGAATGGTAACCATGCAAAATCTTTTCCATGATGGAGGTTATTCCACTACGGGAGTGAGCAATGAAGTGATGACGAAGCTGGGTGTGGAAGGGTAGAGAACAATGACCGGATTCAAAATAGAAAATAAAAAACCATCTGTTTATCAGATGGTTTTTTATTTATAGTTATTTATGGTTTAAAGACGGCCATCGGCCATCATTCAACAAATAACATTCAACGTTTTAATATTCGTCTTCGTTAAACAGAAAGTCATCCTGCGTCGGATAGTCGGGCCAAATGTCCTCGATCGTTTCATATACATCGCCTTCGTCTTCGAGCTCCTGAAGGTTTTCTACCACTTCAATAGGAGCACCGCTACGAATAGAGTAATCGATCAGCTCATCTTTAGTCGCCGGCCAGGGCGCATCTTCCAGGTACGAAGCAAGTTCTAAAGTCCAAAACATCTTTCGAAAGGTTTTTTAAATTTTAGGAATCAGGTGTTCCGGGGCGGCGTCCGACCCCCAAATTTTCCGCAAAACTAATTTTATTAACGAATTTTCCAAATCATTAGTTGCAAGGGGGGAGGCCAGGCTTAAAAGTTGGGTGCCTGTATTGAGTTTTAAACTGTTAAATTTTAGGTGGTAACCGGAGAAATCCCCAAAATGAGGCCTGCGTATTGCAAGAACGGTCGAAAAACCTTTTAAAATGAGACGCCGGCTTCATTTGGCTGAGGAGCGCCAGAAACCGATAGGGGGATTTTATGCCAATCCCACAGTAAGGTTTTCCCACAAAGACACGAAGACCACAAAGAATTTCTGTATAAAATCCTTTTACCCCCCCTGTTTTACGATATAGTAGTAATGTGGGATATCTCTTTGTGGTTTTCGTGTCTTTGTGGGAAAATCTCCTTGCGGGCAACCCCGGGTTTTGCCGATGAAGCTGTTTTATAGATATTTGAGACTCAAAACCCTTTCCCCAGATGATAAAAGGAACGAATATTCATAAAAGATATGGCGCAGTAGAAGTACTGAAAGGTGTGGACATGGAAGTAAAAAAAGGGGAGGTTGTATCCATTGTGGGGCCGTCCGGGTCAGGCAAAAGCACCCTGTTGCATATCCTCAGCACCCTGGATTATCCTGATGCCGGTCATATAGAAGTAAGCGGTAAGACCATCGAATATCAACCCCGTTTAAATATTCAGCCAGCAGCCTGGTGGAAAAGGGCCGTTAATGTGGTGCTGGACATTGTTTTCCTGGGAACCCTGGCTTTTCTTATCGCCAAAGTATTTTCCATTCCCCTCGTTGAGTTGGACCCTGACATTACCCCTACAGTACTGGATGCAGTGGCCGGGTTCACCCTGGCAACCTATCTGTACCTGGCTGCCGTGATCATTCTTTATTATACGCTGCTGGAATGGATCACCGGGCGTACGCTTGCCAAATATATTACCCGCACTAAGGTGATCGTAGAAATGGAGGGTACCAAACCTGGCCTGCTGGCCTGCTTTATTCGTTCCGTCTGCCGTTTTCTTCCCCTTGAATTTGTAAGCGCTTTTGCAGCCCGTCCCATAACCTGGCATGATAGCCTGGCTTCTACTATGGTAGTAGATAGCGGCCTGTCTTACCAGGAAAAACTCAGTCATAGTCTGAGTGCAAAACAATTGTCGCTTTTCCGGAGCAAGAATATCGGTTTTGTATTCCAGTTTCACCATCTTCTCCCTGAATTCACTGCCCTCGAGAACGTGTGCATACCCGGCTGGCTGGCTGGCCGGCGGAAGAATGAAGTAAAGACCGAAGCGGAGAAATTGTTGAAAATGCTGGGGCTGGGGCATCGAATGGAAAACAAGCCCAATGAACTGAGTGGTGGGGAACAGCAGCGGGTAGCTGTAGCTCGTGCCCTGATCAACCAGCCTGTGATCGTTTTCGCTGATGAACCAACCGGCAACCTCGACTCTGCTAACGCGCGTGAATTACATCAACTTTTTTTCGATCTTAGAAAACAGTTTAACCAGACTTTCCTCATTGTGACCCATAATGAAGAGTTGGCTCAGTTGAGTGACAGGGTGCTGCACATGAAGGATGGGAAGATCGTGTAGATTTTATACCCTTGGGCGCCACGCAATTTCCGGCGCCTGCAATTGATGCCCTGCAAAGCGTGCCAGCATAAAAAGATAATCGCTGAGGCGGTTGATGTATTTGATGACGATCGCCTCCACTTCTTCACCTTCTGCGTCCAGCCTTACACAGGCTCTTTCAGCACGGCGGCAAACACAGCGTGCAATATGCAGATGGGAAATAACAGGATGGCCTCCCGGCAGGATAAAGAACTTCATCACAGGAAGTGCTTCTGTCATCCGGTCGATTTCTTTTTCCAGTAAGCTGATATCTTCTTCTTTCAGATCAGGGATCTTCATTTTGGGTTCCTTCTCCGGATCACAGGCAAGCGAAGAGCCTACAGTAAATAACCTGTCCTGCACTTCCTGGAGCAGGATAGTGTCTGTAACACCGGTAAGCAGGTCTTTGCAAAGGCCGATATAGGAATTCAGTTCATCCACTGTTCCATATGCTTCAATCCGGAGATGTGCTTTGGAAACTTTGGTGCCGCCGATAAGTGAAGTAGTGCCGCGATCACCGGTCTTGGTGTATATCTTGGATGCCATGCTGTAAAACGTTGGCCGTTGAGCGTTGGCCGTTGGCCGCAATTCAACAGTAGTCAATAAAATTTTATCAACCAGGAATATGCTCCACCGGAGCATTCATTTTATCACTTTCAATCACTCCATCGCGCAAGCGCACTACACGGCGGGCATGATTGGCAATATCCTCTTCGTGTGTTACCAGCACCACCGTATTGCCGCGGCTGTGGATATCTCCGAAAATGGACATGATCTCGTAAGAGGTCTTCGTATCAAGGTTACCTGTAGGTTCATCTGCCAG
>JBQCHL010000032.1:0-3330 GCA_051954695.1 Chitinophagaceae bacterium | reverse complement strand
AACCGATAAAAGGATTATCCAATACACATGGTTTTTACAGATACATTGGCTGGCTTTTCCCAATCGGAAGAGCGGTTTACCCAAGTGGCTTCTGCACTATGGAGGAACTGGGATTGGCAATGATCAATGCTACGGTGAACGGAACAAATAAAAAGATCATCGAAGGAAAGGACATTATACAGCTTGCAAAAACAAAGCCCTAATGCCCGGTATACCTAGTCTCTCTTATAGATTATTCCATCTTTCATCACGAGCTTTACTTGTTCCAGTGTTTTTATGTTCTCTACAGGATTCCCCTGCACGGTAATGATATCTGCCAGCGCATCTTTCTGGATACTGCCAACCTTCCCTTTCCAGCCGAATAAAGCTGCATTGCCGCTGGTGGCAGCTTTCAACACATCTATTGCCGGCATACCGTATTCTACCATCTTTTCGAGTTCGATCCAGTTTTTTCCGTGAGGAAATACACCAACATCTCCACCGGCGCAGATCGTTACACCAGCATCGAGCGCCAGGCGGAAGCTTTTACGCTTTTGTTTTACTCGTTCCGGTTCAGGATCACGGCCTGGCTTCCAGCCATTGTAAAGGCTGATCGATTCATCGGCTGCGATAGTAGGGCAAAAAGCAACTCCTTTTTCTTTCATTAACCGAAAAATCTCTGGGGTACCATTGCTTCCATGTTCAATAGTATGCACACCTGCAAGTATAGCCCTGCGCATTCCTTCTTCAGTGCTGGCATGGGCCACCACATATCTTCCGCTGGAAGCTGTTACTTCTACTACTGTCTTTAATTCCTCCAGCGTAAAAGTAGGCATAGCCTGGTCACCTATCCCCCACCGGTAATCGGCATATACTTTAATAAGGTCGGCCCCTTTACCAATTTGTGTCCGCACTTCCCTGATCAGCCCTTCTTTTCCATCAGCTTCGGCTGCGCCGCGGGGCAGATCCAGTTCGGGTACTTCATTTTTAACGCCATAGCTGCCTGTTGCAACGATAGCACGGGTAGCAATTATCAGCCTTGGGCCAGGGATTACTCCTTTCTCAATGCTCTGCTTTAGTCCGACATCATCATATTCCGCACCTTCTGTTCCGAGATCACGCAAGGTGGTAAACCCCGCGAGCAAGGTGGCTTTTGCATGTTCAGCAGCGCGGATAGCTCGTTCAGCACGGGATTCTTTCAGCAGTTGATCTTTCCAGCTCACTTCATTGTACGGATGGAGAAAAAGATGGCCATGCCCTTCTATCAGGCCGGGGAGCAGCGTTTGCCCTGGCAGGGAAATAGTTTTTGTTGGTTCAGGGACAGGGAAAGAGCCGGGCTTGCCTGCGGCGATGATCCGGTTACCTGATACCAATACCTGCCATTTATCCTGCATTTGCTGACCGTCGAAAACACGATCGGGCTGGAGGAGATAGACCGTGTCATTTCTTTGAGCGAATGCAATTTCTGTAAGTAAGATCAGGTTAACAGATAAGGCGAGGAAACGTCGCAGCATGAGTCTTTTTGTTCAAACTTAGTTATTTGAGGGGAAGATTGAAACAGGAATAGATAAGATTTTGGTCAGCAGGCCTCATACCTGTTACATTACCCGCAGACGGTTCCCAAATCGAAATGCATCAGGCGCGTATTCTTCTCCTGATCCTCATTTGTTAAATATTTAAATCCATTTTTTTGATAGAAGTCCAGGGATTGCACGTAAGCATCTACTGTAAGAAAACGGCAGCCGGTTTTGTTATGGGGTACTCAACCAGTTTTTCAGATACCTTAAAATCATTGTCCCGATCCCTTTGTTTTTGAATTCCTTTCAATGAATTCAATTTATTATAGCTTTCTTTAATCCTGGCTAATTCTTCATGACTCACTCTATGTTTTCCTTTATCAACTTCCAGCATACGTTTCAAAAAGCGCCGGACATCCCTGCCCTTTAAGGTAGGCGTATCTTTTATCGGCCTTGCCATCTTAAATTATTTATAAAGTGAATAATAATACCCGAGACATTTCCCCAATAAATGCCACTGAGAAAATACTCGCATAGTTTTCAAATTTTTCAAACATTTTAAACCTGCGCTTGTTATACTAATCTTACACAAGATAGACTGCTTCAGAGCCAAGGCAAGGGGAAAAACAACGGGTGTAAATGTTTTTTAAACAGGAATACCACATATTACCGGGACCCTGCACGCTAACTGCCCCATTAAGATTTTATTATCCTTATTTAATATTCTTCTTGCACAAACAGGCATTGTGTTTGAACTATTAACAACAATAAAATTTCTTTACAATGAAAAAATCCTGGCCCGGCATCGCCCTGGCGTTGCTCATCTTTACAGGTTGCGCTAAAGACCCACTGAACAACCTTAGCCCCGATGAAGCCCGACTTTATATCACCAACCACAACGATAGTGCTTCATTCTCTTCTTATGCCTCTTTCAGAGTTGCTGATTCCGTGGCAGTTATACATAACAATCAATTACAGGAAAAGGCCCGTACCGATTTTGACGCCCAACTGATCGAAGCAGTGGCTGCCCGAATGCAACAAAACGGCTATACCCGCGTACAAACAGGCGCAACCCCGGATATCGGTATCACCATCAGCCGGGTATACAATGATTATACGGGTGTGATCAGCTATCCTGACTACTGGGGTGGCTATGGCGGATACTGGGACCCCTTCTATTGGGGCTATCCTGGCTACGGGTATTATTTTCCCGGCATCATCGGTACCTACACCGTTACTGACGGAGCCATTTCAATTGATATGTTTGACATTAAAAATGCAAAAGCCAACGATAAACTGGATTTTCTCTGGAATGGCCTGATCCGTGGCTCGGGAACATTTATATCAGCCAATATCAACAAAAACGTACAGGCATTATTTGACCAGTCCACTTATTTAAAACGCAATTAATTCAAATCTTATCAGCCATGCGATCTTATAAATCATATATACTGCTCATCGCCGTCATGTTCATTGCGGCCGGCAGTTTTGCCCAACAGGGAGAGTTCAGGCTCACCGCCAGCTACGCTGTAGCTATCCCTATGGGAAGCTTTAAAGACAATGTTGTTTCCAAAACATCCTTCCGGGGTGTTGATGTGAATCTTTTATATGGAGTAACTCCTAAACTTTCTGTTGGCCTTACTACAGGTTACCAGGATTTTTATGAAAAATATCCCCGCCAGGTATACAAACTGAGTGATGGCAGCGATATCTCCGCTGTTGTATCCAATTCTGTTCAACAAATTCCTTTCCTTGCCACAGCCCGGTACGATTTCACTAATTCAGGCCTGTTACGGCCCTATGTACTTGCCGGTGTTGGCGGACAACTGGTATT
>JBQCHL010000031.1:0-228272 GCA_051954695.1 Chitinophagaceae bacterium | reverse complement strand
CCGTTCTTCCCGCCTTACCGGTAAAAAACTTACCGGTAAGGCGGGAAGAACGGGAAGGGGACCTTATAATTTAACTAGCAAAAAAGTCTAAGTAATTTTTTTGGAATGTTAAAAAAATTAGTATTTTGCACTAAATAAGTTAGTTTGTTATGGCAATATCCAATCAGAACCTGAAATACCTCCGTAAGTTGCGTGGTTGGACTCAGGAAGAATTCGCGAATAAACTCCGTATCAAACGCTCCTTACTTGGGGCCTATGAGGAAGAGAGAGCTGAGCCTCGTATCGATGTGCTGGAAGCGGTATGCGATATTTTTAAGTTGACGCTGGACGATATTCTGAGAAAGGATCTTAGTGATAATAAAAGTAATTACCTGGCAAAACGCCGGGCCATGAAACTGGCTTCCGGCCGTACCGATATCCCTTTTGTACCGGTAAAAGCGGCGGCTGGCTACCTCGCCGGCTATGCTGACCCTGAATTTATTGATGAATTGAACACTTTCACCCTTCCCATGCTTGCCGGTGGTAACTACCGGGCTTTTGAGATTATTGGGGATTCTATGCTGCCTACTCCAAGCGGTTCAGTAATAGTAGGGGAGAAAGTGGATAACCTGGATGATGTTAAGAACGATGTGCCCTGTATCGTGGTGTCACGCAACGAGGGCATCGTGTATAAACGTGTACAGAAAACAGGCCGTACCAAAAACAAACTGACCCTGGTCAGCGACAATCCTATCTACCACCCTTATACCATGAATACTGAGGATGTACTGGAAATGTGGCAGGCTCAGATGGTGATCTCAAAAGCCAGCCAGCAGCAACGCTGGGATATGGGGCAATTGGCAACTATCGTCAATGACCTCCAGGAGCAAGTAATTACTCTTAAAAAAAGGATGAATTAGGCCTGTTTTATAGAAAAAATCCTATATAACTGCGTTTTTTTGCAAGGCGGTTTTTCTCCTTCAATACAGACTTTTATATTTGTTGGGGAACTAACTGTATGCATAGACGAAGAATTGTCTTCCTGAGTTTGTTGTTGTTGGGCCATTTGACTGTATTCTCCCAGAGAAAAGCATTGCACGCAACCAAAACTGATCACCATCCTGTAATAGATGGGAAGCTGGATGATATTGCCTGGCAGGGAGTGACCTTTGCTACAGATTTTATACAGAACTTCCCCAATGTAGGTAAACCCGCTTCTCAAAGGACCGAAGTAAAGATCATCTACGATAATAATGCGATCTATGTGGGCGCCTACCTATATGATGACCCGGCCCTGATCCGCCGCCAGATCACAGCCCGTGATGAGGAGCAGCTTAAAGACTTAGACTATTTCTCTGTATTCTTTGATACTTATCACGATCAGCAGAACGGATTCCAGTTTCTCGTTACCTCTTCCAATGTGCAGACTGATGCACGCCTGGCACCTAACATTACAACCGGTTATGGGGAGTATGGTGATAAAACCTGGGATGCTGTATGGGAGAGTAATGTCTCAATTCAGAATGATGGATGGATCGTTGAGATGAAAATACCCTATCTCTCTCTCCGGTTCAGCAAAGATGAAATACAGAACTGGGGATTGCAATTCCTTCGTTCCGTAAGAAGGAGTAATGAGACCACCTTCTGGAATTTTGTAGACCCGCAGGTCAATGGTTTTGTAAACCAGTTCGGCTTACTGGAAGGCATAAAAAATATCAAACCACCTCTGCGGCTCAGTTTTTCTCCTTATCTCTCCACCGGCGTCCGTAATACGCCCGAGCGGGATGGCTATCGTGCCGAATGGTTGAAAAGCGGCGGCATGGATGTAAAATACGGGATCAATGAAAGCTTTACACTGGATGCTACACTGATACCGGATTTTGGCCAGGTCATTTCTGATAATGTGGTTAATAACCTCACGCCTTATGAAGTGCGGTTTGATGAATACCGTCCTTTTTTTACAGAAGGAACCGAGATATTCAATAAATCAGGTCTTTTTTATTCCCGCAGGGTAGGGGCTACTCCTGGGGGCTACCAGGGTGTTGCTGACATGGCTGCCAATGATCCCAATATTGAGATCGTTAAAAATCCCGGTCGCACGCAATTGTATAATGCGATCAAATTATCAGGCCGCACCAAGAATAAACTGGGTATAGGCTTTTTTAATGCTATTGGAGCGCCGATGTATGCGACCATCCGTGATAAAATAACAGGTGACAAAACAGAAATTAAAACCGAATCACTTACCAATTATAATATCGTAGTACTGGACCAGGCATTGAAAGGCAGGTCCTATATTACTTTTACCAACACGAACGTGATGAGGGATGGTCATGAGCGTGATGCGAATGTGGCGGGCCTCGATTTCAGTTTTTATGACAGGAAAAATAATTTCAATATCCGCGGATACGGTCATTACAGCAAAGTGTTTAACAGTAACTCTTATGACGGTTTTAATTCCATGCTGCGGGTTGGTAAAGTAAGCGGGAAAGTCCGTTTTGCCGCGCAGAACATTATCCGTTCTGTGAATTATGACCCTACTGATCTGGGTTATCTGCAAACACCAAACCAGGTTGTCAATTCAGGATCGATCAGTTATAATCAATACAACCCGACCAAAAAATTCCTGAATTATACTTATACGCTGAACGTTACGCAAGGCGGCTTATACAAACCGGGTGCATTCACTGACCTTACAGTTGAAGCCAGTGGTTTCTGGTATTTGAAAAATTTCTGGGACATTACTTTAAGAGCTGGTTATCTTCCTGACCAGCATGATTATTTTATACTGGGCCGTCCTGTTGACCAATATGCCCGCCGGCCTCAGTATGGATACGTCGGTCTTTCAGGAAGCTCAGACAGCCGCAAACGTCTTTTCTTTAATTATGACCTTATGTTGTCTGATTTCTTTAAGAACCCGGAGAAAAAATATTATATCCTGGAAGGAGGTTTGCGTTACCGGTTCAATAATAAGCTGACTATGGAAGTTTCGCACCGGTATGAAACAGAAACCGATTATATCATTTCGGGCGGACGTGATATCACGAACAGGCCCAGGATCGCTTTTGTGGATTTTAAGGATGTAACATCCGTTCTTTCCGGTATCTACAATTTCACTTCGCGGATCAATCTTACGCTGAGGGTCCGCCATTACTGGAGCAATGTTGATATCAAACGGCTTGCTTATGTAGATGATAAAGGAATGCCTGTTTCCCAGACACCCTATTCCGGAACAGATAATGTCAATTATTTTAATACAGATGCATTCTTTACCTGGGACTTTCAATATGGCAGCCGCCTGATAGTTGGGTACAAGAACTGGTTGGGGCCCGATGAAGCAGTGGATGGTACACGTTACAAAAGATATATGCCCAACCTCGGGCAAACCTTTGGGTTAAGACACGGCAATGAGTTGACTGTAAGGTTTATTTATTTCCTGGACTATAACCAATTGAGGAAATAAGATCACATCACTATTTTTCCCTGCAGGGGTAATACTTCTTTCTCTGCGATTCCGAATACATTTTCTCCGGCTTCCGGCCTTACCTGGTAAGAACCGGTGAAGCGGCTGAAAGCAGGTAATATGCAATGTGTTCTGGTGAAGTAGAAACAGGGCAGTCGCAATGATTGCCTTCCTTTGCCGCGGATAGTAACGCTGGGATGGATATGGCCGGCGAATGCATAGAGGTCCTGGGCAGTGGCTGTTACCTGCGCAATATCATGTGCAAACAAAAAAGGATATAAAGGCAATGGGGCATTATGCACCATTATATCCGCTTCTTCATACCACCGGTTGTCCAGTATATCATGATTGCCTTTTGCCAGGTGCACTTCAAGGGAAGGAAAATCTTTTCTCCATTTGCGGAAGAGGTCCAGTTCCCTGTTTGCAACACTATGACTGAGATCACCTACAATGATCAGTCTTTCCGCCTTGAAGAACAGTATCTGTGAAAGCAGGCGATGCAGGTCATCTTTATAAATGGCAGCGGGAACACCAATCCCTTCTTTCCGGAAATGCCCTGTTTTGCCTATATGCAGATCGGCAATGATCAGGGTGTTTTCGCTTTCCCAGAATAAAGCTCTTTCGCCACTCATGATGAGATGTTGTCCGGCGATAATATGAGAAAGATAGCGGGTCATAACTGGGCAAATCTAAACATTAATCTTTCATGTAGTTTCTTAACAGTTCTATTTGATCTGTCCGCTTAAAGAACATGGCCCAGTCCATCGGTGTGCCATCATGTTGAAAATCTTTTAATGACAGATCCGGCCCGGCTGTCAGCGCCAGGCGTAAAAGATCCGTATCTCCTCTCTCGGCAGCTACATGAAGAAGTGAAGCGCCCCAATCATAATAGCGGCGATTTATTTCGTAGGGATCAGCTGCCAGTAAAGCTGCTGCTTTTTCTTTCCAGCCAAAATCCCATGCATCAAGTGCAGAACAATTCACCCCATGTGTGATCAGCCATTCTGCAGCGGCTATCTGGCGGTAATGCCCGGCCAGTTGCATCCATGTCATTTTATTGGCCATTGGGGTGTTAAGCTCTTTTGTGGTGAGTGAGAGGGCTATTTCATTCAATGCACTGATATCTCCCATACCAATAGCTTCTGCCAAACGTATCAGCAAAGGAGAAGGAGCATTCCGGATATAACCATCACCTATCAACCACCAGGTAATGCCGTAGCTGATAAATTTGAATCCTGCTTTTTCATACACCGGCCGTCCCTGTCCGTTGGCATTCAGTATCACATGCCGGTAACCTTTTTTATATGCATGATCGCAAGCGGCAAGCACAATGGCTTTGGCAATACCTTTTCCCTGTTCTTCAGGGATAACGCCAACATTGTACATGCCAGCAACACCATAAGGCCCTGTTGAAAAAAACAAGCAGCATTGGCCTATGATCTTTTTATCACGGAATGCAATGAAACGTTGTGCACGATCAGGATATTTTTTCAGCAAGGCATTGGACATATAAGCACTGTCTTCAGCATAAGGAAGCTCTTTTATTTCATGAATGGGTGTATGATTATCGGCAAGTATTTGCAGTTCTGCGATAGCTGTTTTATGGGCTTGTGCCAGTTGCATATCCTTTGCCATCCAGCATGGCTTCCAGCCGGGTTGCCATCCGCGGGCAAGCAGCCTGATGCCGATATCTGCTGGCTTTGGAGGGTATAGTGACCAGTAGCCGGCTCCCGATGGTGGATTTCGGCGGTATTGGTCCATGATCAGGTCAAGTTGTTCTCCTGCATTGTGAGAAGTTAAAGAAGGAAATAAGATAGCACTGTCATTGGTTGGCCCGATATAGGTCCAGCTGATACCTTCACCCTGGTTCTCTTTTCCGCCAAGTGATATAGCGTTCAGGCTAAACAATTGGTGGTGGTTTTCGCCGGCAGCTTGCTCCAGGTCGTGGTTGGTGGCGTGTTGGAGTGGGGTAGGGGAAATAGGATTCATGATCAAAGGATTGAAATGAAGCTCATTTCAAATCTAATGGAAATTGAGTGAAGAAGCTGGAATAACAAGGGTAAAATACATTTTTAAATTGTGTTTTTCCTATGGATTCACTCAAACACTGCTATAGATTGCAGTATATATGAAAACGAAGTGTAGTGTTATACATCGTAGTTAAAAGAATTAAATTTGAGGAAATATGTTCTCTATGGGCGTCACAAACACCGTCGATAAACAAATTTCCAGTTATCTAAAGCGATTAAACATGGAACAAAAGAAAAGGATATTGACCTTATTGAAATCGTATGTCGAAGAAAACGCCGAAAAACATACGTTTGAAAAAGAACTAGAAAGACGTATATCAGACTACGAAAGCGGGAGAGGAAAAGTCTATACAATGGAAGAAATAGAACCGCTATTGATAAAGAAATTAAAACTGAAAAAAGAATAAAAAATGAACTACAAATACGTGATGCATGAGGAGGCGGTCAAGGATCTTGTTGAAGCGTATCTGTGGTATGAAAAGCAACGGGAAGGATTGGGCGGAGAGTTTTTATCAGCTATTCAGAATATAGTCTTACGTATATCTTTAAATCCAGAAGTTTTTGCAGAAAGATCGAATCGGAAGTATAGGGAAGCGACGGTGAGAAAATTCCCTTATTCGGTTGTATTTTCTGTTTACAAAAGAAAAAAGGAAATTTTTATTAGCTCTGTTCATCACCATAAGAGAGATCCTTATAAGAAATACCGGGCATAAAAAGAGCCTTTATTATCCCGTTTACTTTGATCAGCGTATAAATCACTTCTCCAACTGCAACTGCATCTTCCTCACTCTATCCTCCAACTTCTCCGAAGAAAGATCCTCCCGCATGCTATCCACTTTTATCGGGAAACAAAAAGGAGTAAGCTGCTCCGGCCAGGTGATCACAATAGCAGAGCTCTCTATCCTTTGCAACATGTCCCGCAACCTTACTTCTTCCATCTGCTGGGCAAATACTTCCTGGTAAGCCTGCCTCAATAACAGATTGTTCGGTTCATATTCAGCAAATACTTTGAACAAAAGCGAAGCAGAAGATTGAAGATGCCGGGCCTTCTTATATTCACCCGGATAGCCCTGGAATATCAGTCCGCCGATCACTGCTATATCCCTGAATTTCCGCTTGGCCATTTCTGTAGCATTTACACTTCGCTGGATATCGTTAAACAAATTATCTGTAGAAAACAGCTCATACACATTTGAATCATCCACCGGAATGGGCTGATCACTCAGTAGTTCAAAACCATAATCATTCATCGCAAATGAGAAAGTAATGGGCCGGATACGGCTGATCCGGTAAGCGAGTATTGCTGCCATAGCTTCATGCACCAGCCTCCCTTCGAAAGGATATACAAAAAGATGGTAACCGTCTTTGGTCTCTATCTGCTCTATCAGTAATTCATTGGCTTTGGGAACATGGGAATGCTTTTCCTGCCGGTCAAACAGTGGCTTTAAGGCCTGCAATTCTATTGGCTTGACAGTTTTCTTTTCGAAAGCCAGGTTGAATGTTTCCCTTAATTTTTTCCCCAGGTTGGCAGACAGTGGCATTCGCCCTCCATTCCAACTCGGTACTGTTGATTTTTTTGCATTGGTCTTTTTTACAAGCACTGTCATGTCCTTGATCATGACCAGCTCCAGGTTGCGGCCGGCTAAAGTGAATACATCGCCAGGTTCCAGCCGGGAAATAAAGTACTCTTCTATTACCCCGATATACCCACCACTGAAGAATTTTACTTTCAGCATCGAATCACTGACAATAGTACCTATATGCAGCCGGTGGCGCATAGCGATCCTTCTGCCTGTGATACGATATACGCCATCAATGATCTCCACTTTTTTATATTCATCATACTGCTGAAGGGCTGTTCCACCTTCGGTGATATGATTTAATAATTGCCGCCATTCCTCTTCGGTGATATCACGATAACAATAGGTTTGACGTATTTCAGCAAAAATTTCTTCAGGTATAAATCCGTCGGAGATGGCGAGCGTGCAGAGGTATTGTGTCAACACATCGAAGCAAAGCAGCATCGGCTCACGGCTTTCGATCAGTTGCTCTCCAATGGCTTGTTTCAGGGCCGCAGCCTCTACCAATTCCAGTGAATGCGTTGGCAAAAAATAAATTTTGCTTACTGCATCCGGCTGGTGTCCGCTTCGTCCTGCTCTTTGTAAAAAGCGGGCTACTCCTTTAGGTGAGCCTACCTGTATCACTGTTTCAACAGGGCGGAAATCCACTCCCAGATCGAGGGATGCAGTGCACACAACTGCTTTCAGTCTTCCTGTATGAAGGTTCTCTTCCACCCATTGCCGCAATTCCTGGTCAATGCTTCCATGGTGCAGAGCGATAACACCTGCCAATTCCGGCGCCGTATTCAGCAGAGACTGGTACCACAGTTCACTCATCCCTCTTGTGTTGATGAAAAGAAGAGTAGTGCGGTTCCTTAATATGATCGAAACAACTTTTTCTACCAGTTTAATACCCAAATGTCCTGACCATGGATATTTTTCAATCTCATCAGGTATCACTGATTCCACTTCCACTTCCTTACGCATATTGGCACGGACGATCACTCCCTTTTCCTGTAGAGAGGAAAGCAACACTTCCTTTGCCTGTTCGAGATTACCGATGGTTGCTGATATCCCCCAGATGCACGGACCCTTATTAACGGCTATTCCTCCGGCTTCCGCTTGTTTCCTGGCTGCACCAACTATCCGGCTAACAGCCAATTCCACCTGCACGCCGCGTTTACTTCCCAGCAATTCATGCCATTCGTCTACTGCCAGTATGCGCAATGTTTTGAATGTATCGGCATATCCTTTCTGTGCTAATAGAAGATGAAGGCTTTCCGGTGTAATGATCAGCACTTCGGGCATCTGCCTTTTCTGTCTTGCCCTTTCGTTGATATCCGTATCGCCATTGCGGATGCCGATCTGCCAGCTCATGCCAAGTCCCTGCACCACTTCTTCCATAGCGCGGCCAATATCCTTTGCAAGCGCACGCAATGGAGTGATCCAAAGTAATTGTAAACCGTTCTTTGACTTTGTTTGGTAATCGTTGGGATGATGATTGATGAAGTTGATCAACGCACCGAGAAATACCGAGAAAGTTTTTCCGCAACCGGTAGGTGCATTCACCAAACCGCTTTCACCATCCATGATATGATGCCAGGCTTCCTCCTGGAAACTAAATGCCTGCATATTTTTTCCCGCAAGCCAATCCGTGATCACCTGGTATCCTTTTGTCTGCCCTGGCCTTTTCATTCGCCCTTGTTTCATTGACCGTAAATCTCCAGCATTTTTTTCAGATCCGCTAAGGTATTGATCTCTTCCGGTTTCTTGTCTTTCCGCCAGCGATTGATGCGGGGAAATCGCAGGGCTACTCCTGATTTATGACGATTGCTGGCGGCAATACCTTCAAATGCAATTTCGAAAACAAGTTCCGGCTTGACGGTCCGTACTGGCCCGAATTTTTCCAGTGAGTTACGTTTTACAAAAGAATCAACTTCATTAAATTCTTTATCTGTTAATCCTGAGTAGGCTTTCGCGAACGCCACCAGTTTATCACCGTCCTTTACTGCAAAAGTGTAATCAGTATATAGATTACTACGCCTTCCACTTCCTTTTTGAGCATATATCATCACCGCATCAATGGTTAATGGATCGATCTTCCATTTCCACCAGTCGCCGTGCTTACGACCCACCTGGTAGATGGATTCTTTTCTTTTCAGCATTAATCCCTCAGAGCCTTTGCTGCGCGATTCAAGACGGAGAGCTGTGAGCTCTGTCCAATTGGAATATTGAATAACCGGGGAAAGCAACAGTTCTGGCCGGTTGACCTGTTGTACAATTTCCTCCAGTTTTTTTCTTCTTTGTTCCAGGGGCACATTACGCCAGTCTTCATATTCGTATTCCAACAGATCATAAGAAAAGAAACTCATCGGCGCCTCCTGCAATTGCTTTTTGGTTATGTTCTTCCTGCCTATCCTGGTTTGAAGGATGGCAAAGGGAAGAGGCTTGCCATCAACAGCAGGAATGATCTCCCCGTCAAGTACGATACCATCAGGCAACAGGTCTTTCAGTACAGCATATTCCGGGAATTTTGCGGTCATCAATTCTTCGCCACGGCTCCATACAAATAATTCATCATTACGCTTGATCAGTTGCCCGCGTATTCCATCCCATTTCCATTCAGCCTGCCAGGCTGAAGGTTCACCTAATTCTTCCGGCGCTGTCTCCAATGCATAAGCCAGGTAAAACGGATAAGGCTTGGAGAAATCTGCTTTTACATTGGTCTCACTCAATAGCTCTTCAAATGAAATAGATGAAGGATCCCAGTTGCCGCTGATCCGGTGAGCGATCACGCTAGGGTCCAGGTTCACTGTTTTTGCCAGTGCATTCACCATTAATTTTTGTGACACACCGATGCGGAAAGCTCCTGATAATAATTTGTTGAACACAAACCGTTCTACCGGTGAAGCCAGTTCTTTCCAGGACTGGACCATGAATGATTTTTTATCTTCTTCACCCGCATCTGCCAATCCCTGGAATTTTTCTACATAATAGTGAAGTGGATGTGGTGTGGCGCTTTCATCTCTTAATGAATCGGGGATCAGCAGGGCGATCGTTTCTGAAAGATCACCCACCGTGTGATAAGATTCTTCAAACAACCATAAAGGGAGACCGATCAGTTCAGAACACCATTGTTGCAGCAGCGTGGAATTGATGGTGCGCCTTGGCCGCCGGCCACTGAACAAAGCGATCACCCACACTTTATCTTTATCATTAGCTGAAGCGAAATAGTTGGATAAAGCATCGAGCTTATCGTTTGTTTTAGTGGAAGTGCCCAGTATGTTTACCAATTCCGCAAACTGTTTCATTCTGCAGCATTAATGTTTTCTGTTGTATCGGCTTCATCTTCCTGTCCATATTCTGTTTTTATTTCAGCCGCTTCAATACCGGTTTCTGTAAGATACCTGCTGAAAGCTGCCTGGAATCCGTGCGTGACAAATACTTTTTTTGCACCGGTTGCTTTTACTGTTTGCAATAAACCATTCCAGTCAGCATGATCACTCAAAGCGAAACCTGCATCGGCATTTCTCCGGCGTATATTTCCTCTTACCTGCATCCAGCCACTGCAAACACCTGTGCTGTAAGAGGCAAACCGTTTCATCCAGGGACTGCTGTCAGCACTGCCTGGTGCAATCACAACATTGCCTCTAAAAAGATCTTTTGGCATATCAGGTTGTACCCTTTGTGCTGCGGGTAATTTATGGCCGGCGTTGATCAATGCCTGGTGAACATTATATACAGCACCATGTAAAAAAACAGGAAGACCGGTAGGTTCTATGCACGATAACAGGCGCTGTGCTTTGCCCAGGCTATAAGCCATCAGCACGGATGTTTTTCCCTCTGCATGATTTTTCATGATCCAGTCCTGTATGGAGCGGAAAATTTCTTCCTGTGGCTTCCAGTTATAGATAGGCAGGCCAAAAGTAGATTCTGTAATAAAGACATCGCATTTCAAAGGTTCGAAAGCGCCGCTGATTCCGTCATTTTCTGTTTTATAATCCCCGCTTACCGCCCATACTTCTCCCTGGTATTCCAATCTTACCTGGGATGAGCCGATGATATGCCCTGCAGGATGCAGGGAAACTTTTACCCCATTAATAAAAACGGGTTCATTCCATTCTACAGTTTGGTAAATATTTGGCCCGAGGCGTAACTCCAGCAAGGGGAGACTATCACGATGACAGAGATAAGACTGACTTCCTGGCCGCGCATGATCACTATGGGCATGAGTGATAACGGCTTTTTCAACCGGGTGCCAGGGATCAATATAAAACCGGCCCTGTGGGCAATAAAGACCGCGATCAGAGAATTGAATAAGTGAAGACAAGTAAAGGCTTTACTGAAGATACAACAGTTTTCATGCCGCTATCTTAGTTTACTCCCTTTATTAATCCGTCCTGCCATTTCAGGAAATACAGCTTTTTATTCTCGAAATACTGAAGGGTCATACTGTTCCTTTCCAGTACAGGCTGTATATCAAAATCGGTGAATACTTTATTTGCTTTGTCGCCTAAGTTGGAAGCAAGGTCGTTGCCATAGCGCATCAGCAATTTAGCAAATTTCCAGGTCACTTCATATCCCCGGAATACCATATCGCTGGGTCTTGCATACATGGTATTGTTGAAGAAAGCTGTTATATCCTGGCTGATCTTATCTGATTTGGGATTGTAAAACGGGTTGGCATAAATGATCTCCAGCCCATTGAATTCAGGCTTGGTGAAATCACGGATACCATCCCATGTTGGCATACCCATCAACGTCATCGGGTAAGATTTGCTGATAGAAGCCAGTTGCTGCGCCAATCTTCTGCCAAAGGCAGCATCAAGCGTGCCGGCAATACAGACTGTATTGCGGTTGCTGTCCAACTGTGCTTTCAACTGGTTAACGGTAAAGCTGTCTATCAGGTCAACATATTTCAGTTTTAGCGGAACTGAAGCTGTTGTTTTTGAATAATCATCAAACAGTGTTTTGATCTGATCTTCTATCACTCCTTTTTTCCTGAACACGACCACCTGCCTGGTGGCATAATATTTTTGTATGTATTTGTATATGCCTTCGCATTGAGTGCGCAAAGTGGGGTTGAGCACAATGAAATAAGGATTGCCGCTTACACCGCCATCGTTGGGGATAGTGGTATTGATCACAGGAATATTCCTTTTCAAAGCAGCTTCGGCAAACAGGCGCACTTCATTGCTGCTGCAATGGGCGATGATCAGTTTTACATCTGCCAGCTCAGGCTTTTTAAGTTGATCTTCCAGTGATTCTTTGGCAGAGCGGGTATCATACACGAATACTTCCAGTGCTGAACCTTCTTTAGCAAGTGAATCAAGGGCCAGTTGGGCTCCTTCATAAAATTCCAGGCCTGGATTGATGAATTTAGGGAATACAGTTTTGGCATACCGGTATTCATTGGTAGCATCAAAAGCCGAATCCAGATATAAGGGGGCAAAAATGGCGATCTTGGGTTTGGTAGCAACTGTACTGTCTTGTGCATGCAAGGCAGGCATGCAGGCAAAACAAGCAAGTACAAGCGAAAAGAGTATTTTCATTTGTTACAATTTAACAGCCAGCTTAATGAAATGTATCTATTCCCACTCAATTGTGGCAGGGGGCTTACTGCTGATATCATACACCACCCTGTTGATACCTTTCACATTATTAATGATCTCGCTGGAGATATTGGCTAAAAAGTCATAAGGTAAATGGGCCCAGTCGGCAGTCATTCCATCCACACTGGTTACAGCTCTGAGCGCAACGGTGAATTCATATGTGCGCTCATCGCCCATCACTCCTACACTTTTTACCGGTAACAAGATAGTACCGGCTTGCCAGACCGTTGCATACAAATTGTTATCTTTTAGGCCTTTGATATAGACGTGATCAGCTTCTTGCAATAATTGTACCTTTTCCGGGGTTATTTCACCGAGTATACGGATAGCGAGTCCGGGGCCCGGGAAAGGATGACGGTCAATCATTTCAGCAGGAATGCCCAGTTCCCGCCCTACTTTTCTTACTTCATCTTTAAAGAGGAAACGCAATGGTTCCACCAGTTCCAGGTGCATTTTTTCGGGCAGACCGCCTACGTTGTGATGCGATTTGATGGTAACAGATGGTCCATGCACAGATACGCTTTCGATCACATCAGGGTAAATCGTGCCTTGGCCAAGCAGCCCGATACCTTCAATATGCTGGGCTTCTTCCTGGAAAATATCGATGAATAATTTGCCGATGGTTTTGCGTTTTGCTTCCGGATCGGTTTTGCCGGCCAGTTCTGAATAAAAACGCTCTTTGGCGTCCACTCCTTTTACATTCAAACCAATTTTGGCATAAGTAGCCAGTACATCTTCAAATTCATTTTTCCTCAACACGCCATTGTCAACGAAAATGCCATAAAGGTGGTCGCCGATCGCTCTGTGGATCAGTGTAGCTGCAACAGTAGAATCCACTCCTCCGCTCAAAGCCATGATCACTTTACGGTTGCCGATCTGTTTTTTCAAAGCCTCTACAGTATCGGTGATAAAGTGTGCAGGCGTCCAGTCTTGCGCACATCCGCAGATATTTACAAGGAAGTTCTTTATGATCTTTTTGCCTTCAGTGGAATGATATACTTCAGGGTGGAATTGCACGCCATACAAAGAATGGCTGACCGCCTGACCGTTAACGGCTTCCGCTTTCCGGAAAGCCGCTACGGGAATGCTATCTGTTGTAGCCAGCAGTTCAAAACCTGCAGGCATTTCTTTAATAGTATCGCTATGGCTCATCCACACCTGGCTCTGAGGTGCCACATCCTGGAACAACACATCTTCTTTTGTACGCTGTAATTGCGCACGGCCATATTCCCGTTTATTGCTTTTAGCCACCAGGCCGCCAAAACGTTTGGCGGTGAGTTGTGCGCCATAGCAAACACCGAGTACAGGCACTTTACTGATCATTCCCTGGATGTCTACATCGGGAGCCCCGGGCTCATTCACCGAAAAAGGCGAACCTGAAAGGATAATCCCTTTCAAACCGGGTTCAATTACGAATGTCTTATGGTAGGGGATGATCTCGCAGTAAACATTTGCTTCCCGTACAGCCCTGGCAATCAATTGGGTATATTGGGAACCAAAATCGAGAATAAGAATCTTTTCCGTCATGGTGCTGCGAAGGTAAAAAACTGTTTCTAGTTTACCGGATTTTCCCGCAAAAGAGTATTGGTGCGGCTTTGGTAATCGGTTTCCCACGAAGACGGCAAAGACCACAAAGACCACGAAGAAATATTTTACCTTCAGGTACGACTGTATAAAGGTACCCGGAGTATTTCTTTGTGGCCTTTGTCGTCTTCGTGGGAAAGTGTTTAAGTGAGTCAATACTGATATAAGAGCAGGGAACGGTGTAACCTGTGGGGAAAACCTGTTGTCAAAGAGTGAAATAAGTAGCCTTGAGTTTGTCGGCTGGTTCAGCCAATTAATATATTTTTGAACCTCTTCTTATAAAATCATCAAAACCATTATCGTTTTATGAAACGCGTATCGCTTTTTTCTCTTGTTATGATCGTTCTTTTTTCTTCCTGCAACTATATCGGGGGTGAAAGAATAAAGGGAGACGGACAGGTATCTTCCGAAACCCGCTCAGGAATAACTGACTTCAAAGGGGTAGATGTAAGTGGCGCGATAGAACTTTACCTGACACAGGAATCTGTATATTCCGTAAAGGTGGAAACTGATAAAAACCTGCAGCAATATATTGAAGTATATAAAGACGGAGATATACTGCGTGTCCGTCCTGCAAACAATACCAATCTTGATCCCACTGGTAAAATTAAAGTGTATGTGTCTGCACCTGCTTACCGCAAAGTAGGTGCATCCGGCGCCTGCAAAGTGATAGCACAAAGCAGGCTGAGCAATGATGGCACGATGGATATTGATCTGAGTGGAGCTAGTTCAGCCGATCTTGATATCAAGGCCCCAAATGTAGGTGTGGAAGCCAGCGGTGCCTGTGATATTGCTTTGAAAGGTGAAACCAAAAACCTTTCTATCGACGGGTCCGGCAGTTCTAATGTTAAAGCATTTGAGCTTCTTGCCGAAAACGTAGACGTGGAAATATCCGGAGCCGGTGATGTGGACGTGTATGCAAGCGTAAAACTTGAAGTACATGCCAGCGGCTCTTCCAGCATACGCTATAAAGGAAATGCTTCGGTAGATTCCAATGTCAGCGGTGCAGGAAGCGTGAAGAAAGCGGATTGATCAGCCGGGTCAGTATAACTGATAAAAGCGATTTATAAACCATAAACCAAACTGCGACCTACCTATGAGTTCACGAAGGCAGTTCATTAAACAAAGCTCCCTGGCTTCGGCCGGTATCATACTAACTTCCTCCTCCTGGGGGAAGTTTTTTGTTGGGAAAAGACCTAAAGTGATTATTATAGGCGCAGGCTTTGCCGGCCTGTCAGCCGCTTATTATTTACATAAAAAGAAAATTGATTTTGTGGTCCTGGAAGCGCGAAACAGGATCAGTGGCCGGGTGTTTTCACATACTATGGATGAGCAGGAAAAACTGGTAGTGGAACTTGGGGCCGAATGGGTAGGGGCTTCGCATACCCGGCTTCAGGATCTTTGTAATGAGTTTGGGTTAACGCTGGACAATAACCAGTTCAACTCCCATCTTATTTACAAAGGGAAATATCATAAGAGCGGTGAATGGGATTACAGCCCTGAATGGAAAAATAAATTCGCACAATTGATCGCCCGTTATGATAAAATGAGCAATGCGGATAAGATCAAACTGGACAAAATCGACTGGTGGCGTTACCTTGTTAATAACGGATGTGAGGGAAGGGACCTGGACATACGGGAATTGTTGGACAGTACTGATTTTGGGGAAACCATTCGTCATGTTTCTGCCTTTGCCGCCTTGTCGGAATATGCGGAAAGCAGTGAAAAGAATGAAATGGATTACAAGATCAGGGGTGGCAATAGCCTGTTGGCGCAAAAGATGGCCGAAGCGATCGGCATGGAGAGTATCAAATTAAAACATGCGGTGAAACGGATAGTGCAGGATCCAAAAGGGGGAGTGACAGTGCATTGCGCGAATGACGCGGTGTTCAAAGCAGATAAAATTATTTGTACAGCGCCTGCATTCGCCGTAAAAAAAATAAATTGGCAACCTGCCTTGCCAGCAGCACAGGCCGCAGCATTGGATGAACTGCAATACGCCAGGATCAATAAGAACCCGCTACTGTTCAGCAAACGCTTCTGGAATACTGAGGATTTTGATATGGTAACGGATCAGTTGCCGCATTATTTTTATCATGCAACCAAAAACCAGTCATCGCCCAAAGGGGTGCTGATCTCTTATACGATTGGTGACAAAGCGGCGGTAGTATCCAACCAGGATGAACAATGGAAAGCTGCGATGGTGCAACAAACACTAGGGCCGGCATTTGGTGATATAAGCCAGTTGCTGGAAAAACAGGTCAACTATTACTGGGGTAATGATGAATATTCCCACGGAGCCTATGCGATCTATGGAAAAGGCCAATGGTTTGGATTGCGCCCCATTTTATCACGCTCGCATATCCATACACATTTTGCAGGTGAACATCTCGCCGATTGGCAGGGCTTTATGGAAGGTGCGATAAACACAGGAGAAGCGGCTGCAGAAAGGATATGAGCTGTTTGTGCTGGTTATAAGTTCACATACTTTACATAAATAGTGATATTCCTGTTCCGGCCTTTATCATCTGTGCATGATATCTTCACCGGCCCCTCTTCAGGGATAAAGAACTGTTTCTCGCCGGCCGGACTGGCTTTATAAAATTTGTTGTTGATATACCAGTATACTTTGCTTACATCATTAGCTGTTTTGCAAACAAGCTGCAAAGGTTCCGGATTCTTTTTATTGATCAGGTATTCCACCCCATTCGCGGGGAAATGGATAAATGGAGCATTGCCCTTAAAAATAAGCTCACAATCGGGATTATGTGGTGGGATATGTTGATAAACGACCCGGTTCTCTTCAAACCAGGATTGCATTTCCGGCTCCACCATCTTGTACCATTTCTTTTTATAGCCGGTAGCCGGAGCACAACTTTTGCAATAAACTATTTTTTCATCAGGGCTAACCATCATTTCCTGCCAGTTGTTGCAAAGTTTGGTAGTGGAGATGAGAGGTATGAAATAATCGGTGGTAAGGCTGGTGCAATGTTCCGAAGGCGGTAAGCCTGTTTCACTGCAAACCTGCCGGATATCACAATCTGCCGGTTGGGAAAACCATTCCTTATCATTATTATAATCGATGGTGTTGAATATCCTGAACAATAAGGGTGTGGCGATATTGGCACCGCTGAGGTCTGTTACGCCTGCGCCGGAAAAATTACCCGTCCACACACCTACGGTATAATTTTTATTGTAGCCAATGCTCCATCCATCGCGCCGGCCATAGCTGGTGCCGGTCTTCCACGCTATTTTCGGCATCCGCTCTGTGGCCGTCCAGTTAAGAGGAAAATCGGGCCGGTTCACTTTGGAAAGAATATCATTGATCATGTAATTGGCCGCAGGGCTGATCAGGGAAATGGCCGGCTGTAAACTGTCTTCATGCGAATAAGATGGCTGAATGAATTTTCCTTCATTTGCAAATGATGAAAAAAGACCGGTCAGTTCTTCCAGTGTGGTCCCGCATCCCCCAAGGATCATTGACAGGCCCAGCTTTTTCCGGTCTTTCCCGATCTGACGGAAATGGCAACGCACCAGTTCCTGCACCATCTTTTCCTTTCCGAGCAGGTTCAGGCTTTTTACGGCAGGTATGTTCAGGGAATGTTCCAGTGCATATTGTATGGTAACGTATCCATTGAATTTCTGATCATAGTTTTCCGGCGCATAGCCTTCGTAATTTACTGGTACGTCTGGCATAACGGTTTTGGGTGTCAGCAACCCTTCATCAAAACACAGGGCATACAATAAGGGCTTTAAAGTGCTTCCTGGCTGGCGCACCGCGGCTGCACCATTCACCTGACCACCGTCCAGTGTATCGTTGAAACCAGAGGAGCCTACGTAGGTGATCACTTTATGCGTCCGGTTGTCGATAATGATAACGGCTGCATTCCGGATATTTCTTAATCGCTGCACCCGCACATAATCCTCCACGATCTTTTCTGTTTTCAACTGGGTGTTAAGATCAATATGCGTTTGGATCAATCCTTTTTGCTGCCGGGATAGTTTGTAAAAAAGATGCGGGGTATAATGCGGGACAGTTCCTCTGCTTGCTATAAGAGGTTCGGCCAGTGCATCATCAATTTCTTTTTCGGTAAATACCTTGTCTTCCGAAAATTTCTGCAGCCAGCGGTTCCGCTCTTCCCTGATGCGGTCATTATTTTTCCCGATCACAAGGCTGGATGGCCGGTTGGGAATAATGCTGAGTGCTGTTATTTCTGCCAGTGAAAGGTGGTCAGGGTTTTTATTGAAATAGAGAAGGGCGGCGGCTTTCACTCCTTCGATATTGCCGCCATAAGGCACCAGGTTCAGGTAAAGTTGCAGTATTTCATCCTTATCATATTTCCATTCCAGTTGCAGGGCGCGAAACATCTCAATGATCTTATTGGGTAAGGTCCGCTTGCGGTGTTCAAGAGCCCTGGCCACCTGCATCGTAATGGTGCTGGCTCCTGAGGTGCGTTTCCACCGGAAGATGTTCTTAAAGAAAGCACGGCCAACAGCTACCAGGTTAATACCCGGATGGCTGTAAAAGTATTTATCTTCTTTGGCGATAATGGTTTTCCGGAGTAAGGGGGAGATCTCTTCCAATTCAGTTTTCATCCGCCATTTCTGATCAACCGTCAGGCTTGCATTGATTACCTCACCTTTATTATCTGTAAGAATGGATGAATAATCGATCCTGTCAGGCAAAGGCCAGATCCAGTTCAGCAAAAAGAAAAGAATAAATAAACCCAGGATAGCTATCGCGCTTCGCTTCAGCAAACGGATGATATGGTGCCTGGTGAATCTGAATTTCATACCTGCTACAGAAAAGTATTGCAGTAAAGATAAACAGGCACCTGCTTACTTGATACGTATACGATCATACCGTTAACAAATATTTATTCAATTGTATTAGGAGATGCTATCTGCCGTGTATTATCTTGCCACAAATTCCTGCATACATGATTGCGGATCTCTGCCAGCTAGCGGATAAAAGCATTCCTCCTTAATTTCATTTATCCCCCTGTTTATTAATAAAGGCATACACTTTGCTTAAAAAGCGCCAATAGCTTTTTTAAGTTCCAATGAATTTGTTTACCTTCTACATTCCAAAACTGAACCCGTCAACCTGATCTTATGCACATGAAAAGATTCCTGGCAACCATTCTGCTGGTTGCCCTTGCCGTATCTGCTTGCAACCGCAATGCTGTAGTTCTCAGTTATACCAATGCTAAAGATGAAGTGCCCCTGCTGGGCAACCTTCAGTTCCGTTTTAATCAAAGCATGATCGCAGATTCCCTGCTTAATGCATGGGATTCTACGGAGTATATTTCGTTTGAGCCTGCTATCAAAGGAAGATATCGTTGGGAAAGCCCTGACCAACTGATATTCTCTCCTTCCCAGCCGCTTGACCCTGCTACCAACTACACGGCCAGTATAAAAAGCACTGTGCTTCGTTTCAGCAAATACAATAAAGTGAGCGAAGGAGATAATATCCGTTTTCATACTCCTGCGCTCCAATTGGATAATTCCCAGGTGATCTGGATGGGTGAAAGCAGTACAACAGCTTCTCCTCAATTGGACCTGTTCTTCAACTACCGGGTCAATCCCGCCGATCTGAAAGAAAGATTGCAGATCGAGATCGGAGGAAAGAAACAGGATTATTCACTGATCACTTTGTCGGCCGACAACAGGATATCGGTAAGGCTGAACGGTATTAAAGCATCCGAAAATGATCTTTCTTCAAGGATCATTATTGATAAAGGCCTGAAACCCGAAGGAGGTAAAAATGCTACTGCGGAAGCGATTACCAGTTCCCTCACTATTCCTTCGCCTTATGTGCTGACGATACAGAATATGGAACCAGAGCATGACGGCACAGATGGGATCGTACGGGTGATCACCAGCCAGCAGTTGAGTGATGAAAGCCTGAAATCATTTGTAAAGCTTGATCCGGACCTTAGTTTCACTGTCACTCCCGATGAAAGCGGGTTTACCATACGAAGCAGCCAGTTCAATATTGAAAAAAGCTATGCGGTCACTATTGCAAAAGGATTAAAAGGAAAGATCGGCGGTATCCTGAAAGAAGAGTATAATGGCAGTGTGGCATTTGGTGAGTTGGAAGCCGGTATCCGGTTTACCAATAACAAAGCCGTTTACCTTTCCAAAAAAGGTTCCGGTAATATAGAAGTAAAGATCACAAATGTGGAGAAAGTAAAGCTGGTGATCTCAAAAATATATGAAAATAATCTGCTGCTGGCCCAGCGTAATGGATATTATCCGCAGGAATCATCCAATTATGATTATTATGAAGGGGACTATGATGGCGGTTATGTAGATGCTTCCCTGGGTGATGTGATCTATGAAAAAGAAATTGATACCCGTTCATTGCCAAAAAGCGGTGCAGGGCGTTTACTTAATTTCTCCCAGTTTGAGGACAGATTACCTGATTTCAATGGCATCTACCATGTTATGATCCGGTCAACCAAAGAGTACTGGGTAAGGGATAGCCGTTTTATTTCCCTGTCTGATCTTGGCCTGATCGCCAAACAGGGAGAGGATAAAATAGTTGTTTTTGCCAATTCTATAAAAACTGCAGAACCAGTGTCTGGCGTGAATATTATGGTGTATGGGGGTAATAATCAATTGATCGGAACCGGCGCTACTGATAAAAGCGGGGTGGCTTCCATTGCTTATACCAAAAAGGATTTTAGCGGTTTCAAACCCGCGATGGTCATCGCCAAAACAGCCAATGACTTTAATTACCTGCCTTTTAATAATACAAGAGTAAACACTTCCAGGTTTTCAGTAGGTGGAAAACGGAATAATCCTTCCGGGCTGGATGCTTTTGTGTATGCGGAAAGGGATATTTACCGCCCCGGTGAAAAAGTGAACTTCTCGGTGATCATTCGCGACCGACAATGGAATGCACCGGGCGATATTCCATTGAAGATGAAATTCCTGATGCCAAACGGAAAAGAGTTGAAATCGTTCAGGAAAAACCTGAATGAAGAGGGCTCCCTGGAGGGAAGCATTGATATTGCCAGTTCTGCTATCACAGGAAGCTATACACTGGAAGTATATACATCGAATGATGTGTTGCTGGCATCCCGCAATTTCTCTGTTGAAGAATTTGTGCCTGACCGTATCAGGGTTACCACCAAGCTGGCAAATGCTTCGCTTAAGCCGGGTGAATCATCCCGGTTGTCTATCAATGCCATGAATTTCTTTGGGCCGCCTGCTGCCAACAGGAATTATGAAACGGAGATACAGGTAAAGCAAAAAGTTTTTTCCCCTGAGAAATTCAATAATTATGATTTCAGCCTGGCTAATCAGAATACATTCTTTGATAAACAGGTGAAGGAAGGTAAAACCGATGCTGAAGGCAATGCTTCAGAATCGTACGAAGTTCCGGCACAGTATGCCAACATGGGTGCTTTGCAGACCAATTTTTACACTACTGTGTTTGATGAAACCGGCAGACCGGTAAGCAGGATGGCTTCAGTAGATATTTATACCCAGGATATTTTTTATGGTATTAAATATGACTGGATGTATTATTTCCCGCTGAATCAATCGGCAAAATTTGAACTGGTATCTGTGAATAAAGATGGTAATGTGGTCAATTCCACTGCCAAAGTGGAAGTGATCAAGCATGAATACCGTACTGTGTTGTCGAAGAGCGGCAGCTATTTCCGTTATGAGTCGCAGAAACAGGATAAGCTGATGACTTCAGTACAATTGGGAATCGGCAATAATACAGTATTCAGTTATATCCCCCGCTCTCCAGGTGATTATGAGGTAAGGGTATATCGCAATGGTGCAAACAGTTATGTAAGCCGCAGTTTTTATAGTTATGGCAACTGGGGAGGGGATAACAATTCTTTTGAAGTGAACAATGAAGGAAATATTGAGATAGAGCTTGATAAGAAATCCTACACCAACGGAGAATCAGTGAAAGCATTATTTAAAACACCATTCAGTGGAAGAATGCTGGTGACCATGGAAACCGATCATCTTATTTCTTATGAATATGTTACGGTCAATGATCGTACGGCCAGCCTTGATCTTAAGCTTACAGGTGAACATGTGCCTAATGCATATATCACGGCCACGCTGATCAAACCGCATGAAGTATCAGATATTCCGCTTACGGTAGCGCATGGGTTCCAGAATGTGAAAGTGGAAGAGAAAAGCCGGCAGATACCTGTTGAGATTGCTGCGCAAAAAAGTGTTCGCTCCAAAACCCACCAGAAAATTAAAGTGAAAGCGGCACCCGGCAGTTATGTTACGCTTTCTGCTGTTGATAACGGCGTGTTGCAGGTGAGCGATTTTAAAACACCTGATCCATATAATTATTTCTATCAGCAAAAAGCATTGCAGGTAACAACCTATGATCTTTACCCACTGTTGTTTGCTGAAGTAAGAGCAAGGCTTAGCAGTACTGGTGGCGATGGGGAATTGAGTATGGATCGCCGTGTAAATCCCATGCCTGCCAAGCGCGTGAAAATAGTGAGCTACTGGAGCGGGATTAAAAAAGCAAATGGAAGCGGTGAAGCAGAATTTGAATTTGACGTACCGCAATTCAGCGGCGAGATCCGCCTGATGGCTGTTTCTTACAAAGGACAACGTTTCGGTTCAGGAGAAAATACCATGACGGTAGCTGATCCTATTGTGATCAGCACAGCTTTGCCGCGTTTCCTTAGCCCTGGTGATACCGTGAATGTGCCGGTGACATTGAGTAACACAACAGATAAAGCGACAACCGTATCCGCCAATATCAAAGTAGAAGGTGGTATCAAGGTTGTAGGCGGTTCCTCCGAATCGTTGCCTGTTGCCGCAAAATCAGAAGCAAGAGCTTCTTTCCAGGTTGTTGCTGACCCGGTGATCGGCATCGGCAAAGTGAAGATACAGGCCAATGGAGCAGGGGAGAAGTTTGAAGATGAGACAGAGATCAGTGTCCGCCCGCCTTCGACTTTACAGAAGCGTACCGGAAGCGGCGTAATTGCAGGAGGCAGCACGCAGGCGATCAATATCGGCCTTGGTGATTTTATGCCTGGCAGCACTGATTACAACCTGGTGGTAAGCCGCTCACCTGTATTGGAATTGGGTGATCAATTGCGTTACCTCGTGCAATATCCTTATGGATGTACAGAGCAAACTATTTCTTCAGCATTTCCGCAATTATATTATGGCGATATGGTGGAGCTGATGCAGCTGAATGGAAAAGATAAATCAAATGCCAATGCCAATATCCTGGAAGCTATCAGGAAGATCAAGATGCGGCAATTGTATAACGGGGCTGTTACGCTTTGGGATGGCGAAGGAAGGGAAGATTGGTGGACCACCATCTATGCTGCCCATTTCCTGCTGGAAGCAAGAAAGGCCGGTTTTGATGTGGATAACAGCCTGGTGGAAACAATGCTGGGTTATATCAATAACCGCCTGAAGAATAAGGAGACCATTACGTATTATTATAACCGGGACCAGCAAAAGAAGATCGCTCCCAAAGAAGTGGCTTATGGATTATATGTGCTGGCACTTGCAGGAAGAACAAATATCCCTGCGATGAACTATTATAAAGCCAATCCTGCCGTGCTGGCATTGGATAGCCGCTACCTTCTATCTGCAGCTTATGCTACAGCAGGCGATAAGAAATCATTCACAGCTATGCTGCCTGCTGCTTTTTCCGGTGAAGAATCTGTTGCGCAAACAGGCGGCAGCTATTATTCAGATATCAGGGATGAAGCCATTGCGTTGAATGCATTGATTGAGGTAGATCCCGGTAATAAGCAGGTGCCTGTGATGGCGAAGCATGTAGGCAATAAACTGAAAACGCGCAACTGGCTCAGCACGCAGGAAAGGGCTTTCGCTTTCCTGGCTTTAGGAAAATTGTCGCGCAGTGCCAATAACTCCACCGTAACTGCAGAAGTAAAAGTGGATGGAAAAACAATAGCTAAGGTGGATGGCGGTCAATGGCGTGGTGATAAAGCTGCATTGAAAGGATCAAAAATAGAAGTGCTGACCAAGGGAAGTGGTAACCTGTATTATTCATGGGAAGCAGCGGGCATCAGTGCAAGCGGTGCGTACAAAGAGGAAGACAGTTATATTAAAGTAAGAAAGCGTTTTTATGACCGCTTTGGCAATGCCATTACCGGAAATACATTTAAGCAAAACGACCTCGTGATTATTGGTATAACGCTGGAAAAAACATTCTCCGGTTCTATAGAGAATGTTGTTATCACCGATCTGCTGCCTGCTGGTTTCGAGATTGAAAATCCGAGAACAAAAGAGATCCCGGGAATGGATTGGATCAAAGACGCATCTACCCCTACGTCTATTGATGTAAGGGATGACCGCCTGCATCTTTTTGTGGATGCTCATGGTAATAAACAGACTTACTACTATGCCGTGAGGGCGGTATCGCCCGGCCAGTATAAAATGGGGCCTGTAAGTGCTGATGCGATGTATAACGGCGAGTATCATTCCTACAATGGAGCAGGAACGATAAGGATCGTTCAGTAAACAATGTATTAAAGGAAAGAGCCGTGAGTTGGAATCTGATTCCTGCTCACGGCTCTTAATGTATAGCTATTGGTACTCCTAACCTCTTGCTGATTCGTTATTAACAGTTACTACGGGGATCTTTGATCCATACGAAAGTAATTTATTGGTAAGACGGTTCCATAATCCTGGTAACCTGAAATCCTTTACAGGGTTGACCATGATCAGATCTGCATTGATCTTCTTGGAAAATTCCAGTGTGCTTTTGGCCAGGTTTTGCCCTTCCAGCAGAAAGCATTGCACGGGAATAGTGGAAATGCTCTGCACGAGTTCCAAAGCCATGTCGATCACATTCTGATTGTTATGGTCAGCATGTTTGCGCAGTGACACAAAATAGACCGTTGATTTGAATGCCCTGCCCAGTAAGGCGGCCAGCCTGATCTGCCGCATAGGCAGTTCTCCCGATACTGGTAACACGATCTTTTTGTAATGGCAGACCAGGCCACTTGAGCGGACTGCTAATACCGGTATCTGCGATTTTTTTGCCAACCGGCTGATAGAAATGGAAGAAGCGATCCGGTGAAGCAGGTTGAATTTGGATAAACCGGTCACTACAATATCCATTTCATATTGCTCTATGTATTTAGCCAATTGTTGCTGCCGGTTGCCCGAAAGTACGCTTATTTCCAAAACACCTTCGCCGCACAACTGCTGCTTGTAAGTTGCTTTCAATTGCTCCAGCTTTTTTAAAGCCGTCTCCTGGTTTTTATTCCTGCTTCTGTTAAAGGAAGCATTCCCTCTGCCAGATACATACACCAGGTGCACATTGCAATGGAATGTGTTGGAAAGCTCTACGGCTTTCGCGATCGCCCATTTATTTTTCGGGGTAAAATCAATGGGGACAAGGATGTTATATAATTTATTCGGCATAGGCATTAATTTTAGGTTTATAGTGTCAGTTATCGGGTCGTTGTTTTTATCAGGCGAGCGCTAATAAAGGCTCAAAGTCTCTCTCCCTGATATTTTTATCCGCGATCTTTTCCAACATTTCATCGGTGGTACAGAATGCTACTCCTTTGCCGGCATAAGCAATAATGCACCGGTCATCTTTACTGTCGCCTACTGCAATACAATTTTTCATTTTCACATTATATTTCTCACATGCATGCTGCATCACGTTTGTTTTACAAAACGAATGACCACAAATGCTCTCGGGCGAACCAAAGAAATAAGATGGAAGATTTACTTCACCCGTAGCTTTTCCTTCAAAGAACTCAAGTTGATGGGCCATGGAAAAATCAGCGCCGATCTGTTGCCTTACATAATTGGTAATAAGGGTGTAGCTATGACTTATAATGCCGACCAGGTATCCTCTCTCCTTATAATGCTTTACCATTTCCTTGATATTCTCTGCCATTTCCATATTGCTGATCACATGCAGCAACTCATCCATGGTACGGTTCTTCAGCAATAACCCTATTCTCTTGGTGAGAATGATAGAGTCTTTTTCATTGAAACGGAGTTCATCCAGTTTAGTACGGAATCCGAACGCGTCAGCGCATTCATTGATAAACCGGTTCTTCAAAATGGTATCATCCATATCGAGGAGAAGCATTTTGTGATAAGAAGAAAGGTTTTCCCTCAACACATTATTCATCTCCCGCTGAATGGCCTCTAACGAATTTACGCTTTCCAGCGATAATTCATCATTATGTTGTCGTTGTGCCCTGCTAAGGATTGCCCTGGATACTTCACGGCTCATTTTACCAAGGGCTTCCCAGGGTTTACTTTTATTTTCGATATAACCTATATTCACTTCTTGCACACGGGCTTTCATAAAGTACATGTCAATCAGAATACCTATGTCTACTCCATAATCGTTGAAGAATTCTATTTTCTGAAAAAAACTTTTTTTGCCTGCTATCATTCCGCTCAATGGCTGTGAGAAATGAGAGAGACCGGGAAATAAAATGGTAAGCAATGGTTTTGCCACCAGTTCAGTAACCCTTCCCGCATTCCTTGCAAAAGCGCCTTTCACAAAATCAGCTTTGTCTTCCAGCAGTGGTGTTGCCAGTTTGATGATAGATTGTTCAGGATATGGATCAATATCTGCATCAAGAAAAACAACGTAATCATTAGAGGCAGCATCAATTCCTTCTTTCATCGAAATTCCTTTTCCCCTGGTGGCGCTGATCAATACTTTTGCGCCGGCTTCACGGGCAATGGAAACAGTATTATCTTCTGATGTATCATCAACTACGATTACTTCCGAAACGGCTGGTTCGGAAAAACAGAATTTTATTACCTGAGCAATAGTCTTTTCTTCATTCAGTGCTGGGATGATCACTGTGAGCATGGGCGGTCTCCTCTTGGTTTAAGATTAATAAATGGCGCTCGATCAGTAATGCCTGTGGCACGTTCTACACACGCCTTTTTTTGTCAAACATCGGGCCTGAAAAATGGCCGGCCGCTGGTCCAGATTGAAAGGACAGATAGCGGTTTGCTGGAAAGGTAGGAATATCTGTTGATTTTGAAGGTCTAAACGGATTAGAATAGCTCTAATTTGCCTGCTCTCATTTTTTTAAAGTTATGGATTACTGTAAATAAGTGGCTTAGAAACATGCTATATTTTAGTTAACAATAGTGGCGATAAGTCAACAATAAATAAAAAAGTCCCGATAAACGGGACTTTCAATTTGTATGAATATAGAAAGATTAATAATCGTTGCTGTATCCACCACGGTCACGGTATCCACCGCCGCCGCCTTTGTTATAACCGCCGCCAGAGCCGCCTTTTTTAAAGCCGCCTCCGCCACCACCGCCGAAGCTTCTTTTCTTGAATCCTCCGCCACCGCTACCTTCAGGTTTAGGACGGCTTTCATTCACAACGATGTTACGGCCGTCTACTTCTGTGCCATTCAAAGCAGAGATAGCAGCTTGAGCCTGGTCATCGTTAGGCATTTCTACAAATCCAAAACCTTTACTGCGGTTAGTGAATTTGTCGAGAACGATTTTGGCAGAGGTCACTTCGCCGTGTGAAGCAAAAAGGTTTGAAAGATCCTGGTCTTTCAGGTTCCAACTGAGGTTTCCAACGTAAATGTTCATTTTGAAAGTTTTTAAAAAACAAAAAGTGCTAACAGTTGACAGTAACCAATGAACATTTATCGGTTTTTCGAAACGTTCAGGACTTGTGACACTGTACAGAACACCAAATCACTACGAATGTAGAGCTTTTTTTTTGACATATATTATTTTATTTGGCTGTAGTCCTTACTGGGAGCGGGATACAGCGCTAAGCGGCTGGTTTTTAGGCAGGAAAATAAAAAAAGCCCCTCTTTTGGAGGGGCTTTTCCGGGTATTTTTTTAGAAGGATTATTCAGCGATAACTTCAAATTCAACCTCAGTGGAATGACCATTACCGAAGTCGATATTGGCTTTATAGCTGCCCAATTCTTTCACTTCATCAGTGATGTGGATCTTACGGCGATCGATTTCATAACCGCGTTGCTCACGGATCGCACGGCTGATCTGCAGTGAAGTGATGCTACCGAAGATCTTACCGCTTGTACCTGTTTTAGCACCCAGTTTCAAAGGAGCTTCTTTCAGTTTAGCGATTACACTGTTGATCTCAGCCAGCATTTTCTCTTCTTTCTTGCGCACTTGCTTCAACCTTTCTTCCAGTTGTTTTTTATTGCTGGGGTTGTTCTCTACAGCAAGGTGGCGGGGCAGTAAATAGTTACGTGCATAACCGCTTTTTACTTTCACCACTTCATTGGCGGCGCCGAGATTATCTACATCCTGAATTAAGATGATTTCCATTTTTCTGTTTTTTTATCCCAATGAATTACAGGCTTCATTGTTCTTTGTCCGCCGAAGCTTTAGCGAAGGCGGACGCAGTTAGGGATACGCCCTTAATTATTTTAAAAGATCTGTTACGTAAGGCAACAATGCCATCTGACGTGCTTTTTTCACCGCATCAGAAACTTTGCGCTGATATTTCAGGCTGTTTCCGGTAAGACGGCGGGGCAGTAATTTACCCTGCTCGTTCAGGAATTTTTTCAGGAACTCTACATCTTTATAGTCGATGTAACGGATGCCATATTTTTTGAAGCGGCAGAATTTCTTAACTCTTTTGTCGCTTTTAATGGCGGTCAGGTATTTGATTTCATTCTTTGCCATCTGATTAAGCCTCCACTGCTTTTTCGGTTCCTGTTTTTACACCACTTCTTTTCTTAGCATTATACTCGACGGCGTATTTATCGAGCTTAGTGCAAAGCTGGCGAAGAACGCTTTCATCGCGCAGCATTTGGATCTTCAATTTCTCGTTGAATTCAGCAGGAGCGCTGTACTCAAGTACCCAATACAAACCAGTTGTTTTTTTCTGGATCGGGTAAGCCAGTGATTTCAATCCCCAGGGGTTTTCTGCTACAACAGAGCCACCGTTTTCGGTAACCAAAGCAGCATATTTCTTTTGTGCTGCTTTGAACTCGTCATCGCTCAAAACCGGGGTAAAAATCACCATCAATTCGTAATTGTTCATTTTTACCTCTTTTTTCCCCCGCCTTCGCTAAAGCTTTGGCGGAGAGTTAATAATTCGATTTAACCATTGGATCCTTCCACCACAGGGCAAAAGGAAATCTGCGAATACAGATTTGGGGCTGCAAAAGTAGGGAATTAGAGGGAGAAGGCGAAAGCTGGGAGCACTATTTTTCCTGCCTGCAGCTAAAACGGTCGCCACTTTATCGATCTGCAAAATAATGAGTAATGATGAATTGTTTTAATGCGTTGATAATTAATGAAATAAAAAAGCCATCCCGCTACCGGGATGGCTTTTGATCAAAATGTATCGCTTATTTCAGCTTTAACAGTAACAACACTTCCTTCTCTTTTCCCTGGCTGAATTCAACCAGGTAAAGTCCAAGCTTGTAATTTTCTCCTATTCTGAACGTTTGCCCGCTCTGCAGGTTCTGACGCTGCTCAACCTGCCTTCCAAGGATATTATACACCTTCATGTTCACCAACTGCATTGGATTGCCGCCTTTCAACGCGATCTGGAAGCTGGTAGTTGTTGGGTTAGGACTTACTACAGCTTTCAGTGTCGGATATTCCGCTACAGGACCGCAACTTCCCAGTGCATCGCCATGAGACAGATGATTGGCCACCATATTCTCATTGATCTCCAGTGAAGAATTGAGATCTCCGGGCTTGTGACAGATGATCACTTTATCCAGTTTCTTACCACCACGGATATCTTTTACTATTACAGTTTTGCTGGTCGTTGCCTGGCAACCATTACTATCTGTTACCGTAAGATTATAGGTAGTGGTTGCAACAGGGCTTACATTGGTGCTGACCGCGGCAGCACCGTTTGACCAACTATAAGAATAATCACTGGTATTGCCGCTTACCATAGCTGTCAAAGTAATAGAAGAAGCTGGCCTGTATCCAATATACACTGTATTTGCATTAGTGCCGGATGGCAATGCAAACGCATCAGGGATGGCCACTTCAGGCAGGGCATTCACTACAACAATAGTTTGGCAGGTGCTGGTATTGCCTTCAGCATCTTTTACTGTCCAGTTGATGATGCTGGTACCGGTATTGAAATACCCGCTTGCATCCTGTGTATTGCCACTACGCTCTGTTGCTCCGCTGATCGTGTAACTATACGTAATAGCACCGCAATCATCCGTTGCTTCCAGCACAGGGATGGAATAATTGCCATTACTGTTTACACAGAATGGAGTTACTGTGGGACAGGTTGTGATAACAGGGGGTATGCTGTTGCTGAACCTGTAACGGGAGAATACCGGGTAGTGGTCTGTAGTGGTAGAACCATAATTGCTTACCAGGCTGGTGACGTCATTGAGAATGCTTGCTGTTGAATCCATGTAATAAGCATCCATTTCATTGGATACGATCACATGATCGATCACGTCGTTATAGCTCACCGTCGATTTCTTGCCTGCGAGACTGAGCGGTAATGTCAAGGGTGAATAATTGGTAGCATCTGACACAAACGTATTCCAGGACGTGGTAGTGAAACCAGCAGTGATGGACTGATCAAGATCATCATTGAAATCGCCCAGCATGATGATATTATCGTTGGCGTATTGGGTATTGAGCAACTGATACAATGTGTCTGCGCCTCTTTTTCTTCTGTCGTATGAAGTTGCAGTGGGCGAAGTATTGGCTTTTGCATGAATAAGAATGAACTTAACATTCTTCGTTACGCAATTAAGTGTTACATCCGCGCTCATCATGAAGGGAAAGCGACCGCTTGCCCAGTAGTTATAAGCAGGATTGCTGATGTCTGCCGCAGAATTGATACCCTGAGACAGGAGCGGAGTAGTAGTGATATTACTTAACACGGAAGTTTTATATACAAAGGCCAGCTTCTGTGCCAGTGCCAATGCAGATGGCGGATTCACGGTAGTATTGGTATGTGACCCATAATTACTGATCACATATGCATAACCCGGCATCTGGCTTACGATACGAGCCAATCTTTCCTCGCTTACTACTTCAGCCAGTGCATATACATCAGCACCGGTATTTTGTAAAATGGTTTTTACATTCTGCTCCTGCTGGTCATCATTGGCCGGGCCCTCAACAGGGCTGCCAAACCATTCAACGTTCCAGTTCACTATTTCCAGCGTTGTAAGCGGGTCAATGCTGGAACCTGCGAGACTCACTGTTGCAGAGGTATCTTCCATATTGAAAGAAATACTTCCTGTAAAGTTTTGCCCGCTTTGTGTGGGGGCAAATCGTACATGCACAGTTTGTTCAACGTTGTTGGCCTCTGCCTGTGTATACACTAATGCAGTGCTGTATTGAACACCATCTTTTGAAAGCAGGAAATCGCCTGATGCAGACAAAGAAATACCAGAGACAAGATCATTGCCGGTAAAGGTCAAACTCTTATCTGCATTGGAACCGTTCGCTACATAATTGAAGCGGATATCTGTAGTGCTGATGGTAAGGCTTGGGGGTGGCGGTACCGGAGAATCAGCAATGCTGATATCATCCAGTGTCCAGCGCGCACCATCATCTTCAGAAGAAGTATACACAAATGCAATATGCACATTGGGTTGTTTGAAAGCAGCAAGGTTGATACCTGAAGAGATGGTCCATACATTGGATGTTTGTGCAGGGAATTTACCATTGATGGTTGTCCAGGTAGCAAGCTCAGGATCCCCACCTGTATAATCAGTAGATATTCTCAATTGCAAAGGTGGTCCGTTAAAAGCTGTTCTGCTCCAGAAAGTGAGCAAAGGATAAGTTGTTCCCTGGAGGTTGAAGGACGGCGAGATCAGCCAGTCTGTATTAGGTACGTTGGTGCCTCCTGCAAAACCGTTGATCTGAACACCATTGGGGAATGGAGCTGTTCCTGCCGGCGCATTGGGATCACGGCCAAAGGCAGTGCAGGCCCAAACGGCATCCCCTACGCTACTGTATTGAGTAAAGCCATCAGTAAGAGCTGTAGTGCAAGTATTGAAGCCGGCTGAATAGAACGTAATGCCTGTAGTGAAAGTCCAGCTATTGCCACTGAACCCTGCAAAATCATTGCCTGCAAGATCTTTCAGCGCGCCGCTGCTGATCTCTACTGCATAGGCCGTGTTGGCTGTAAGGCCAGACAGGTTGAAAGAAAGTGTATTGCCGGAAACAGTTACTGTATTGTCAGTAATGTTAAGTGTCTGGAAAATGCTGTTGTCACTGGTATTGCGGATAATGATTGTTCCGGTGGCTTTTTGTACCGGTTCATCAAACACAACAGACGCTGCTGTATTTGTAGGAACATCTGTTATTCCTGTTGCAGGGAATAATGTAACAGGTACAGGTGCTTCAAGGTCCTGCGGATTGGCTTCAATGATGAAGTCGTCTATACCCAGTCCATGATCTGATCCGCTGTGATCGATATCTTCCCAACGCACCATGAGCTCATCACCAGCCGGAATATTCAAACCATGGATGGTATAATTTATCTGAAGGGAATTTGTTTCAAGATTTCCATCCAGTGCTGCTGCAGTAGTTCCTGTAACAGGGCTGTTGAAGTTGAGGTTGGTTACAGCAGTCCATGTTCCATTGCTAAGAGAATTAACAGTGGTTCCTGTCTGATAGGCAAAGTTGACGGTTTGTACAGCAGCTACACCTCCATTTCTCCATTGCTCTCCTTTATAAGAGATTTTCAAAGAAGTGATAGGACCACCTGTATTGTTGACAAAGCGGGCACCATAGTATATAGTACCAGTGCTGCCAGATCCGATGCTGCCCAATGACCTGTCTGATGAACCGGTGCTGCCAAAGCTATAGAGCGCACCTGCATTGCTGCCTCCGTTGCCTGAATTATAAACCACACGGCTGGAATACCAGCCACTAATGGTTGAATTATCTGTCCAGGGAATGGCAGTGCCTGTACCTGCAAGTGTATTAAAATCCTGCGAATAAGAATTGATCAGGGGAATAGCATCTGCTGCATCGTCATCTGTGAGATCAATGCTGGCCGTGCCTGTTCCGATGATATAGCCATTGCTGGCAGCCGTCAGTGAAATGGAAATTGTTTTCGCTGGCTCTGCTATAGCATCATTCACTACAGTAATATTAATGGTGCCTGCTGATGCTCCTTGAGGAATAAGAATGCTGCCATTCTGCGGATCTGTATAATCTGTATTGATAGTGGCAGTCCCGCCAAGTGTATAAGATATTGTTACTCCGCCTGCGGGTGCAGGGCTTGAAAGGGATACCTGGAAGCTGCCATTAGTAGACGGTTCAGCAGCATTGTTTCCTGCCGATACCGAAGCATTGGGTGAGGGATTGCTTCCGCAGGAGTTGAGTGGAGATGCTGTATTCCTCGGGTTAGGTGTACCGGTTGCAAAGTCAGCAGCATTATTGTTATTGTCTGTGCATCCATTATTGCCTCTTAATATGGCTAATGTATTGGAGGGAGCTGCTGTGGGGCCTGAGCCTTCAAAGCAACTTGCTGTGCCACCAAAACCTACCAGGTCAATAAAGCCGGTAGGGCAGGCGCCTGAAAGAGCAACCGTACTATTTACAAGGGCTATTTTTCCTGCTGTGCCCGACATAGGAATGGTGCCTGTTGCATCTGGTGCGGGAAGATCTGCTGTGCCGGCAGATCCCGCTGCTTCCTGTACCAGGTAATATTGCCCGGGTGCGATTGTTCCCGATAGCAAAGTAACCTGCCAGGTGTTTCCTGTGGCGCTGGCATATTGTACAGACCGGCCTGTAAGGTCTACAGCAGCATTGGTAGGATTGAATAATTCAATGAAATCATTTTTGTAAGTCGCTCCACTGTTGCCACCGCCACCATACACCTGGCTAATGACCACCTGGGAGAACCCGGAATAGCAAAAAAGCAAAGCCAGGCAACTGCCCAGCAATCGTAGGTAGATTTTTCTCATAATTGTCTGTTTGAGGGATAAGGAACATTTTATCAATAAAAAATAAATACAGTAATGCAGGTGGCAGACTCAAAAGAATGGCTTGTAATTGTAACCAGGAGTTTTTCGCGGATTGGTTAACTAAACTAGGGAATAAAAAAATACAAAGCTGGAAGACCATGTAAATTTATTCTTACTAAAAATGGGGGACAGTATGGGGTATCCAGTGTATGTTTTGCGGTTTTATGCGGAGGCTCTTACATCCATTACACGGATCTGCAGGCTTTTTTCACCGTTCCATTCATTCTCATCCAGTTTGAACACAATATCAACGGGTTTTTTACCGGCAAGCAATTCCATTTTGTCTGCCATATTGAAGCCGATGCCGCTGAATGTAACGCCTTGTTGACGAAGGGAGAATTTAAGATGTAATTCTTTTACAACTTTGGAGAACCCTGTATCTGTTACACCGCGGGCAAGGAATACAGGCCGGAGATTTTCGGGGCCGAAGGGTTCCATCTGGCAAAGGATATTATAAAACGGCCATTGGATATCCCTGAATTGAATTTCTGTATCGATAACAATTTCCGGGATCAGCAGGTCCGGGTCGATCGTGGCGGATACCACTTCTTCAAATTTTTTCCGGAAAGCATCCACCTGTTGCAATTCGAGGGTCATGCCGGCGGCAGCGAAATGGCCGCCATAGCCGATCAGGTGTTCCCGGCAGGCATGGATAGCTTCATAGAGATTAAAGCCGGGTACGCTGCGGGCACTGCCGGCTGCATATTCTCCAGACTGGGTGAGTACGATCGTAGGGCGATAATAATTTTCAATCAGGCGGGAAGCTACAATGCCGACCACGCCTTTATGCCAATGAGGTTGGAATACGACGGTGGATTTATTTTCCGTCCATTCCAGATTTTCGCTGATAAGGACCAATGCCTCCTGGGTAGTGGTGCTGTCTGCTTCCTTTCTGTCGGTATTATCATTGTGAAGCATTTCGGCATAACGCAATGCATCTTCATATTTTTCGGCAACAAACATCTGGACGGCTTTGCTTGCATCATCCATCCGGCCTGCAGCATTCACCCTTGGGGCGATCATGAATACCAGGTTTTGTATATGCAGGGGCAGTTGCAGGCCACTCAGTTCACATAAAGCTTTAATGCCGTTGTTAGGTTTTTCATTGGCTTTTTTAAGTCCATGAAAAGCCATTATCCTGTTCTCGCCGGTCATCGGAACAATGTCTGCTGCAATAGCCGTAGCCAGCAGGTCCATGTATTCAAAAGCCCATTCACGCGGCAGTTGCATTTTTTCAGTGAGGGCGGTCATTAATTTAAAGCCTACACCGCAGCCGCAAAGTTCTTTATATGGATAAGTGCAATCTTTTTGTTTGGGGTTGAGAATGGCCACAGCCGGTGGAAGTTCGTTATCGGGCATATGGTGATCGCACACCACAAAATCGATGGATAATTCCCTGGCATACCCGATCAGGTCAATTGATTTAATGCCGCAATCGAGTGAAATGATCAGTGTAAAACCGTTTTCTTTGGCAAAATCGATTCCGGCTTTGCTTATTCCATATCCTTCGCGATAGCGGTGGGGAATATAGAAATCCAGGAGGGGGTGTATTCTTTTTAAAAATGAATACATGCTGGCTACCGCTGTGGTGCCGTCTACATCGTAATCACCGAATACCAGTATTTTTTCTCCTGTAGTGATAGCATGAGTAATCCTTTCAACTGCTTTATCCATGTCTTTCATTAACCAGGGATCATGCAAATGATCGAGTTGGGGGCGGAAAAAATCACGGGCTTCATCAAAGTTCCGGATACTGCGTTGGGATAATATCCTGCAAAGGATGGGATGTATGTTAAGGGCCTGGCGCAGTTCTGCTGCTGCGGCTGCATCTTCACTCTTTATCGTCCATCTTTTCTGCGTCATAAACTATGCTTTGCCAGCGGCGGTGCTGTATCAATATTTCCGGTCTGTCACATACAGTACCAGGTCTTCAAGGCCTTTGCGGACGGGTGACTGCGGGAACTGGGCCAGTATATCCAGTGCGTCCTTTTTGTACTCGTTCATTTTATCAACGGCGTATTGGATACCGCCGGCTTCTTTCACTTTGCTGATCACCCAGTTCACTTTTTCCTTATCTGTATTCTTGTTTTTAAGGATATAGATAATGCTTGTCCGGGTCTTCCTGTCGATATTGTTCAGGGTATAGATCAGCGGCAGTGTCAGTTTTTTTTCTTTGATATCATTACCGGTCGGTTTTCCGACATTGTCATTGGAATAATCGAAAAGATCGTCTTTTATCTGGAAAGCAATACCGGTTTTTTCCCCGAATAGGCGCATTTTTTCGGCAATAGCGTCGTCATGGCTGGTCGACCAGGCGCCTGCAGAGCAGGCTGAGGCGAGGAGAGAAGCAGTTTTATTGCGGATAATCTCAAAATAAACGTCTTCCTGCAGGTTAAGCGACCGTGATTTCTCCAGTTGTAATAATTCCCCTTCACTCATTTTCCGGACAGCGTCGGAAAGGATATGGAGGATCTTGTGGTCATTATTGTCCAGAGATAGTAGTAGTCCCTTGGCAAGGAGATAATCGCCTACAAGCACAGAAACCTTGTTTTTCCAAAGTGCATAAACAGAAAAGAAGCCGCGACGTTCTTCAGAATCGTCCACCACATCATCATGAACAAGGGTGGCTGTATGGAGCAATTCGACCAGGGAGGCTGCACGATAAGCCGGTTCGGTCACTTCCCCGCATAATTTTGCGGAAAGGAGAACGAACATTGGCCGGAGCTGTTTTCCCTTTCTTTTTACGATATATCGCATGATGCGATCAAGCAGGGGCGTCTGACTTTTCACCGCTTCTCTGAAGCGGGATTCGAAGATTTTCAGCTCATTTTCAATTAGTCCAAGAGGAAGGCTCATAATAAAAATGGCAATTTACGTCGCAAAAAATAAATGGCCCCACATGCAACTAAACAGATGGTTTTTTTGACTAAGTACTTGAAAAATAGCAGGAAAAGCCTGAAATAATTTTCACAAAAATTTGGTAATTAAGCTCTAAAGCATAATTTTGCACTTTGTTAGGACATTGTTTTTTCGTAAATCTTAATCCTTAAGTTATGGTAAGCAAAAAGTACACTCTATTGGCAGTATTGTTCTGCCTCCTGGCGACATATAGCTTCTCCCAGGTGAAAACTGGTAGTAGTTATGACGTCTCAGATTCATCCGTCGTTCCGGCTAAAAGGATGCCTCAGCATACCGAATTCCTGAACGGTACCTATAATTTTCCTGCAAAACCCCGTAATCAGTGGGAAATAGGTGTTAAATACGGGCTTGCACACATTTCTGGAGATATCTCTCCTGTTTTCCTCACAGCTCCCAACTTTGGCGTTCACATCCGTAAATCATTCGGTTATGTGTTCTCTGCCCGTTTGGAGTATGTGTTCGGAGAACCCCGTGGTCTGAACTGGAAGCAATCAAGTGTTCACGCAGGTACTCCCTGGGTAACTGATGGTTATGCTCCCGGATCATTGATCTATTCCAACTACAAGACGAGGGTTCAGGACCTGTCCCTGCAAGGTGTTATCACTTTGAATAATATTCGCTTTCACAAAGCGAAAACAGGTATGAACTTCTACCTGTTCGGTGGTATCGGCGGTTTGATCTATGACGCAAGGATCAATGCTGCAAATGACAATACTGGTGGTATTTATGCTGCTGAGTTTGCTTCTATTTCCGGTAACGTTTATTCAAACCGTAAAGACACTAAGAAAGCATTGAAAGATGTGCTGGATGATTCCTATGAAACACGTGCAGAAAATGATAAAGACAAAACTGCCACTTTATTCAACGATACTTTCCGTCCCAGCCTGACCCTGGGCGCTGGTATGGCTTTCAAACTGAGCAACAAATTCAACCTTGCTCTGGAAGACCGTTGGACGCTCGTGAAAGATGACCTGCTTGACGGACAACGTTGGGCTGAACAAGGTGACCTGACTCGTGACTATGATGCATTCCATTTCCTGTCACTGGGTCTGAACTATAACCTGGGCAAGAAAGCAGTTGAACCTCTGTACTGGCTGAATCCGCTGGATTACGCTTACAGCGAAATCCGCAATCCTCGCCTGATGAGGCTGCCTAAACCCGTACTGCCTGATAGCGATGGCGACGGTATCACTGACCAGTTCGACCAGGAACAAACTCCTGCCGGCGCACCTGTTAACTCTCATGGTGTAGCGCTGGATACTGATGGTGACGGCGTTCCTGATTACAAAGACAAACAACTGATCACTCCAACTTACTGCCAGCCAGTAGATGCTGATGGTGTAGGTAAATGTCCTTGCCCTGATGCATCTTGCTACGAAGGTCTGGTTGCAAAAAGCAATGACTGCGCTACTACACTGGGTGCTCTGCCTAGCGTTACTTTCAAATCTGGTTCTAACAACCTGAGCGATGACGCTAAAGCTGTACTGTCTACAGTAGCTGCAAGGCTGCGTAACAGCCCTGAATGTAAAGTAGTTGTAGTTGGTTATTGCTCTTCCAGCAAGAAAGAGCAGCAACTGAGCTGGGATCACGTAAATAAAGTGATCACTCACCTTGTTGAAAAAGAAGGTATCAGCCAGGACCGCTTTATCTTCAACTATGGTCAGGAAGGTGGCGATTGCAACACAGTTGATCTCCGCGGCGCTAGCGCTGGTGAAGATGGACCAAATACTGTTGCTCCTCCACACCCGAACCTGCGTAAAAAATAAACTAAGCTTTACTTTTTGCTGATAGATAACCCTTCCGCGTCTGCGGAAGGGTTTTTTTATTCTACGAGCCTCTTTATCAAAACCTTAACTAAGCTGTTTTGGTCAACTATCTTTTTTGCGTAAGTTTTGTCGGTATCTATTAACTTTGCACACCTTTATGCGTTTTGTACCTGTAATAATAGCCTTGATCTTCCTGAGCAGTTGCAGCAAGGGAATCACTAAGATCCTCAAGAGCCCAGACCCAGAATATAAATTACGGGTAGCTGAAAAATACTTTGTTCAGAAGAAGTATACTAAAGCCCAGGTTCTTTTTGAGGACGTAATGCCCTATTATAAGACCCGGCCTGAATTCCAGGATATCTATTATAAGTATGCTTATTGCGCTTATAACCAGGCAGATTATCTGAATGCAGAAAACCTGTTCAAAACCTTCCTGGAGATATTCCCGAATAGCACCAAGGCAGAGGAAATGGCCTACATGCGGGCTTATAGCTATTATAAACAGTCGCCCAAACCAGAGCTTGATCAAACAAATACGATCAAAGCAATGGGAATGATGCAGGTGTTTATCAATACGCACCCGGGTTCAGAAAGAAATAAAGAAGCTACTGCTATTATCGAGACCTGCCGGGGCAAGCTCGAAACAAAAGATTATAAAGGAGCGTTCTTATACTATAATATGAGCCAATTCAGGGCAGCAGGTGTGGCATTTACCACGCTGGTTAATACGTATCCTGAATCACCCCGGCTGGATGAATACAAATTAATGGCAATAAAATCGTATTATCGCTTTGCAGAACTGAGCGTGGAAGAAAAGAAAGCAGAACGCTATGAGCAGGTGATCGATGCATGCCATGAATTTGTAGACAGGTTCCCTGAAAGTAAATTCCGTAAGGAAGTAGAAGACTATATCGCTTTATCGCAAACAAATATTAAAAACTTAAATAGCAATATATGAGTAAGTTAAGACGCCAGCTCAGCGCTGGTATCGCTAACAACGTGGAAACAAAAAGCCTGGATGACCTGAAAAGCAGAACGGGTAATTTATATGAATCTATTGCCATAATTGCTAAAAGGGCTAACCAGATCAATATTTCTTTGAAAGAAGAATTGCACAACAAGCTGGACGAGTTTGCCAGCCATACAGACAGCCTGGAAGAAATTCATGAGAACAAAGAACAGATCGAAATTTCCAGGGCTTATGAAAGAATGCCTAACCCTGCGTTGCTGGCAACCCAGGAATTCATGGATTCAAAAGTGTACTTCCGTAAAGGTGAAGACCAGTTGTTTGATTAATCACCGGCAAACCGGTGTTAAATAGTATACGCGATCCAGCCCAAAGCTGGATCGTTTGTATTTTATATGGTATTTTTGATAACCTATGCTGGAAGGAAAAAAAATATTGCTTGGCATCACCGGCAGCATTGCTGCATACAAATCAGTGCACCTGGTAAGATTACTGGTTAAGGCCGGTGCAGAAGTAAAAGTGGTGATGACGCCTGCAGCAAAAGATTTCGTTACCCCACTGACCCTGTCCACCCTCAGCCGCAGTCCTGTGCTTACCGACCTGTTTGACGGGCAAAGCTGGGCCAATCACGTAATGCTGGGCCGTTGGGCCGATATTATGCTGATAGCGCCTTTAAGCTGCAATACACTGGCTAAAATGGCCAATGGGCAATGCGATAATCTTCTGCTCGCCACCTATCTTTCTGCTACCTGCCCTGTGGTGGTAGCACCGGCAATGGATGAAGATATGTGGCATCATCCCTCCACTGCAAAAAACCTCCAGTTGATACAGTCTTTCGGAAATACCGTTATCCCGGTAGAAAAAGGAGAACTGGCCAGCGGTTTATTTGGCGATGGGCGGATGGCCGAACCGGAGCAACTGGTGCAATACATAACCGATCATTTTTTTTCCGCTAAACCGCTTGCCGGCCGCAAAGCCCTGGTAACTGCCGGTCCCACATACGAAGCAATTGACCCGGTTCGTTTTATAGGCAATCATTCTTCCGGTAAAATGGGTATTGCGATCGCAAAAGAATTATACAGGCAGGGAGCTGAAGTGACGCTGGTAGCAGGCCCCCTGCATACGGCTTTTTCAGCCAACGGTATTAAGCTGGTGAATGTAACATCTGCTGCTGAAATGTATGCAGCCTGCGAAGAAGTGTTCAACACAACCGACCTGGCCATTATGTCGGCGGCTGTAGCCGATTATACCCCCATAACGAAAGCTCCAGAAAAGATCAAGAAAAAAGAAGATACATTTCAATTGGAGCTGACTAAAACAAAGGACATTCTGAAAAGCCTGGGCGCTCGGAAAAAGAAAGGCCAGGTGCTGGTAGGTTTTGCATTGGAGACCACCGATGAAAGGAATTACGCACTGGGAAAGCTTGAAGCGAAAAATGCGGATATGATCGTGCTGAACTCTCTTAATGATGCAGGCGCCGGTTTCGGATATGATACCAATAAGATCACGATCTTCCAGCGGAATGGGAAAGAGATCCGTTTCGATACTAAATCAAAAGAAGCTGTGGCGAAGGATATTGTTGATACCATAATCACTTCTTACTATGCTTAAAAAAACAGCGCTTTTTGTGGCGATGGTGCTCCTGCTGCAAATTGCCCGTTCCCAGGAATTACAGGCAAAGCTTACGGTGCTGACAAGCAAGATCAGTACTAATGTGGACAAGAAGATCTTTCAGACCCTGCAAACAGCCCTGGTCAATTTTGTAAACAACCGTAAGTGGACCAAGGATGCATTTCAAAGCAATGAAAAGATACAATGTAATTTCCTGCTCAATGTGGAACAGGAATTGGGCAATAACATGTACAAAGGCTCGCTCACAGTACAGGCTGCCAGGCCCATCTTCAACAGTTCGTATGATTCTCCACTGATCAATTTTATTGATGACAATGTAGTGTTCCGTTACCAGGAATTTCAGCCTGTTGAGTTCAACGAGAACAGGGTGCAGGGCAATGATCCTACAGTGGCGAATCTGCCGGCAATAATGGCTTATTATATCAATATCATCCTGGGGCTGGATTATGGCTCTTTTGCTTTGCGTGGAGGAGATACCTATTTTCAAAAAGCCTGGAATATTGTAAACAATGCACCTGAGAACCGGGATATTACCGGATGGCGTTCTTATGAAAGCCAGCGCAACAGGTACTGGCTGGCCGAAAACCTGAACAATAACAGGTATGCATTGATACACGATGCGCTTTATTCTTATTACCGTTCAGGAATGGACCTTTTTTATGAAAATGAAGATGAGGCGAGGAATGGGATATTGAATAGCCTCAATTTTCTTAATACCCTGAATAAAGAGAATCCCAATTCAATGATATTGCAATTCTTTTTGCAGGGCAAAAGTTCGGAACTGATAAAAGTATTCAGTCGGGCAGACAAGGATAAAAAGACAAGAGCTGCTGATATTCTTGCAAAGATCGATATTACGAATGGCAATGCTTACAAAGAGCTGCGATGAAAAAACTGAGTTTTCCCTTACTGCTATTGCTTGCAGGCATAATGGCCTGTAGTGATAAAAATAAATTACCTAAAGACGTTTTGCCTCATCCTAAAATGCAGGCAGTGATGTGGGATATGATCCGTGCAGGAGATTTTCTGAATAATTATGTGTTTTACCGGGATACTTCGGTCGACAAAATAGCGGAAACCCAGAAATGGAATGAGAAGATATTCCAGATCCATCATATCACGCGTGAGCAATTCGATAAAAGCTATGCGTATTATCGTCAGCATCCGCAATTAATGAAAGCGGTAATGGACTCTATCAGCAAAACAAAAGTGGAAGATGCGGTGACCCAGCCCACTCCCGAGCCTGTAGTGCCCTCTCTGCAGGATACTGCAGCAGGAAAAAGAAAACTGGATTCGCTGAAACGGGTACGGAGAATAGGCAAGTTTAACACCCGCCTGAACAATAAGCTTGCTGAACCGAAGTGAAACTGAAAGTAAGTAGTAATTTGTGCTACGAATAAACTTAATCCTCTAACGATTACCGATGAATAAACTGGTTCATACAGCAGAAGAAGCCCTGAAGGATATTGTTGATGGAAGTGTGGTGATGCTGGGTGGCTTTGGCCTTTGCGGCATTCCCGAAAATTGTATCGCGGCATTGGTGAAAAAAGGCGTTACCAGCCTTACCTGCATCTCCAACAATGCAGGCGTCGATGATTTTGGAATAGGGCTGCTATTGAAACGGAAACAGGTTAAAAAGATGATCGCTTCTTATGTGGGAGAGAATGCCGAGTTTGAACGCCAGTTGTTGAGCGGTGAACTGGAAGTGGAACTCATCCCCCAGGGCACATTGGCCACCCGCTGCATGGCTGCAGGTTATGGCATGCCGGCGATCTTTACCCCGGCAGGGGTGGGCACGGAAGTAGCAGAAGGGAAAGAGGTAAGGAACTTCAAAGGCAAGGACTATCTGCTTGAATACGCCTTTGACGCAGATTACGCCCTCGTAAAGGCCTGGAAAGGCGATACGCAGGGAAATCTTATCTACAGGGAAACAGCCCGTAATTTCAATCCTATGATGGCAATGGCGGGGAAGATAACTATTGCGGAGGTGGAAGAACTGGTGCAGGCAGGTGAACTGGATCCGAATAACATACATACGCCGGGCATATATGTGCATCGCATATTCCAGGGAACTGGATATGAAAAAAGGATAGAGCAAAGGACCGTGCGGAAAAGAAAAGCGGCGCAGGAATAAATCAATACCAAACGATCAACGCAAAAAGATGGCATTAACAAAAGAACAGATAGCCGCGCGCATAGCGCAGGAATTGCAGGATGGTTATTATGTGAACCTCGGTATTGGCATTCCTACGCTTGTGGCGAATTTCATTCCTGAAGGAATAAATGTGGTGCTTCAAAGCGAGAACGGTTTATTAGGAATGGGGCCATTTCCCTGGGAAGGCGAAGAGGACCCTGACCTGATCAATGCAGGCAAGCAAACGATCACGACCGTGCCTGGTTCTGCTTTTTTTGACTCTGCTATGAGCTTTGGGATGATCAGGGCCGGCAAAGTGGACCTGACCGTGCTGGGAGCAATGGAAGTGAGTGAAAAGGGCGATATCGCCAACTGGAAAATACCCGGTAAGATGGTGAAAGGAATGGGCGGCGCAATGGACCTGGTGGCGAGCGCGAGAAATATCATTGTGGCCATGATGCATACAAATCCGAAAGGGGAATCGAAAGTATTGCCGGAATGCACCTTGCCGCTTACTGGTGTAAAGTGTGTTAAGAAGATCGTATCAGACCTGGCAGTACTTGAGGTAACAGCGGAAGGGTTCCTGCTGCTGGAACGGGCGCCTGGTGTGAGCGTGGAAGAGATAAAGCAGAAGACTGCAGGCCGCCTGGTAATAAAAGGGGAAGTGCCGGAAATGCAGTTTGCCTGATCTAATCGATCAGGTTATTTTTTACTGCAAAGAAAACAAGCCCGGCTGTGTTCTTACTGCCAAATCTTTCCATCAACCGGTCTTTAATAGCTTCAACAGTGCGGGGGCTGATCTCCATTTTTTGCGCGATCTCCTGCGCGGTGAATTCCATGCAGATAAAACGGAGTACATCCCGTTCTTTATCACTAAGCGTGATCTCGTTATTGAGAGAGGGAACCACCTTCTGGCGTGAATGTGATTTCTTGAGGAGGATGCGGTTCACAAAATTGTTCAGGTAATACCCTTTTTCGAACACTTCCATGATGGCGCGGCGGATCTCCTGTGGCTCAGCATTTTTCAGCATGTAGCCATTGGCGCCGTTTTCCATGAGGTGATAAACGAAGCGTTCATCTTCGTACATACTTAACACCAGCACTTTGATGCCGGGATATTGCTTGCTGATGATCTTAGTGGTTTCGATCCCATCTTTGCCGGGCATGCGAAGGTCCATCAGTACTACATCCGGTTCAGACTGAGCTATGCCGTTGAGTAATTCATCGCCGTTCTCTGCTTCCTGTACAAACTTGATATTGGTGAAAGGCCTCAGGGAAAGGATCACCCCTTTTCGGAAGATTTTATGATCGTCTGCAATAGCTACCTTGATGATTCCCATAAGTATCAGATAAAGGGTAAAATTAGCAAATAAACAGCACTTATTGATAGTGTTCGTCCTTAGGCAGTTCTATGGTAACCTTATAATAAGTTTGCGAAATATCTTTCTCAAAGTAGATGCTGCCCTGCACAACGCGCAAACGGCTGCTGATATTTTTCAGGCCAAGCCCGATATTACTTTTATTTAGTTTATCAAAGTCAGTTTGTATAATACCGCGGCCATCGTGGTGGATGCGAAGATAGAATTTATCACCATGTACATTCTGGGTAAGATGGATAAAGCTGGAACTACTGTGTTTGAGAATATTATTGACGAGTTCCTGCACGATCCTGAATACGATCAATTCTTTCTCGGGTTTCAGCCGGTCTTTATAATCATGAAAGCGGCTGCTGGCATTCATGCTGCCTGAGCCGCTGATCTTCTGGAACAGGTCGTTGACGGCCGACTCAAGGCCAAAGTTCTTAAGGGTTGGGGGCATCAGGCTATGGCTGATATTCCGCACGAGTTGGATGGTATCATCGATGATCTGCCTGGCCTGAAAAATAGATTGAAGCTGAGTGGCTTTATCCTGGTTAACGAGGTTCTCGTTAAGGTAAAGACGTGCTGTAGCCAGAAGCGGGCCTGCATCATCATGGAGGTCGGCAGCCAGCCGTTGGCGTTCTTCTTCCTGTAGTTTGATGGAGGCGTTGAGAAGGATCTTCTGTTGTTCTTCTTCCATTTTCTGGAGTGTGCGCTGGTAGCGGGATACTTTGCGCTGGTGGAAAATGATGAAAAGTACAAGGCCAACGGTTAGTACCAGCATTCCCATTGTGCCAATAAAGAGCACAGAGGATACTCCTGAGGTCGGGTTGGTGGCTTGCAAGAGGAACATAAAATGAAAATAGGGAATTAATTCACATCAATATCCAGATATGGCATCTGAATCTTTGGGATTAATTCTTTTTTTTTGACGGCTGAAATTTTAAATAAGGCAACTAGAAACAAAATATTCTTCACCAACTCAGCTATATAGGTGTAATGATAATAATTGTCGAATTCAGCCAGAGACATTTCCGTTACAAGGATATTGAAAAAGAATGACCCGCCTAAGTAGAGTAATAGTCCGATTGATATCCAGAAAAGGTAGTTATTGAAAATGCTTTCCGAATCATCCATTTTGGACTGTTCGTATAAGAAGGAAAAGATGTAGATAAATATTAATATAGTTTCAATTCCAACTGGAACAGTGTCGAGAATCAAATTCGACTCAATTTTTGCAGGTTTAATAATTAAAAGGCTGATCAGAAAGGCAATAAAAGCTACCGAAAGTCCTATTAAAAGCTTACGTCTTTTTTTGCCTGCTGAAAGAAAGAATATTGTAGTGAAAACAAGATACTCAAATGGGGTAAATAAGTTCTGTAATATTAAAAGTGCGTTATAAGACTTTGCCTGTAGTAAATAATCAAATACGCAAAGGTAAAAACACACTACTGTCCCGTAAATACAGAGGATGGTTGGAAGTCCTTTTTTTTCCCTTGAAAAGAAATAAAAAATAGGGAAAGACAAGTAGGAAAAGGCATTTATATAGTAAAAAAGTTTCTCTATTGTTTGGATTTTGCCCAAAAATAGAAAAACTTTTAAACGATTAAAACTTTTACTGACCTATTCTTCCCAAATAAGCCCAGAAAGATCTTCAATCCTAATCACAGCTCTTGAAACGGCGAACTTTTTCATAACAGTAAACGCTTTTTAAAGGTGCTTGAATCGATTCCAGGTGTAAAATTTGGACTGAATGGCGGGTATTTCTACAGACCTATTTCTACTATAAAACCCCTATAATATAGTGAAATGCAGTCTGGTAAAGGGTTACAGGAAATAATACTTAGAAAATAACCGCCACAAATAAGGTGATTTTACCAAGTAAAAATAGTATTTTTACCAACAAGAAAATAGGGTTTTTTCTCGAAAATTTTCGATGTGCAGGGATTTATCAACCCATGTGGATAAAAAGAGAGTGTAACTTATGTGGATTTCCGGCTACAAACGAGCCTATCAGGTCAGAAAAGGAAGTTGATTGACATTGGATTCGCTTAAGGTTCTTCAATGGATAAAGGAAATCATGTTATGGACGGTTAACCCGTGGTTAGCGGATCTTGGATATTGGATGGATCTGAGGGGCTGGTCCTCGTCAATCAACTTAAAACAAAAATATATCCACACTCCGGTGTGTACAAGAGCATTATTGCTGGGTTTAATTTTCTCGGCTTTTACGTGAATAATCGTAGGAGTTCGATTTTAATAGTGTAATTACTACGAGTCTGTAATGGCTTTGATGAAGACTTCTTCGAATATCCTATAGAATAAAGTAGAATGACAGTTAGCGTCAATTTTTTGAAACTGAAAAGAATAGAGAAGGTAAAAAAAACTACATTTGGCATCGGAAAAATACATCCACCCTGTCTGCATAGTTGTTTCGTGTGTTTGCTGATGACAGGCTGCCATACAAGTTGATTGCATAAACCAAAGCTTACTATGACAACTCAGCAGATTAAAGTGGCCATTGCAGATGACCACAAAATTTTCCGGGACGGCATACGTATGTCGCTCAAAGACAAGGAATACCTGAAAATACTTTGGGAGGCGGAAGATGGAAAGGACCTGATGCACAAGCTTCAGCTTAAGCTTCCCGATATTATCCTGATGGATATCAGGATGCCGGAAGTAGACGGTATCAATGCAATCAGCATGATCCGAAAGGAGTATGAAAGCGTCAAGATCATAGTCCTTACCATGTATGATGACCAGGAAATGATCACCAAAATGATGGAAATGGGGGCTAACGCGTACCTGACCAAGACCACAGACCCGGAAGAGATCTACCAGGCCATACTGACCTGCATGAATGATGATTTCTATTTCAATGAATTGGTGAATAAGGCCGTGTTGCTGAAATTACAGCATAAAAAGACGGTCCGCCAGTTTTATCCTAATCCTGTCAAACTTTCTGAAAAAGAGATCAGAATATTAAAGCTGATCTCTGAAGACAAGACTACTGAAGAAATATCCAAGGAAGTTTTCCTTAGCCCCAGGACCATTGAAACGATCCGGCAGAATATGAAACAGAAAGTGGGGGCTAAAACTATTGCCGGGCTTGTAATGTATGCGATGAGAAACAAACTTCTCGAATAGCTTCCACTGGCATGACTAATATTAATGATCTCTTTTTTGATGGCCATTATAAAGATATCTGGCGTGCTATTATCCCTGCCCAACTGACGGATAGGGAAATCAGGTTTATGCTGGAATATTTTGACCTTAAACCAGGTGATGAAGTGCTGGATATGATGTGCGGCTATGGAAGGCATTCACTCGCCCTGGCTGAAAAAGGCATCCGGGTTACTGCAGTAGATAATCTACCGGAGTACATTACTGAAATCCGGGATAAGGCATTGGCATCCAATCTTCCTGTATTTCCTTTGCTGGCGAATATTATTGATTACCACCCTACGGGACGGTATAAGCTTGCCATCTGCATGGGGAACAGCCTCAATTTTTTTGATGCCGCCAATACAGCCAAATTGCTTCAGTATTGGGCAGAAGCATTGGCACCAGGTTCCCATTTGCTGATCAATAGCTGGTCACTGGCCGAAATAGTGATTCCCCAATTTGTAGAGAGATCAGAAGCTCAGCAAGGCGATTTAAAGATCATTTCCCACTCAAAATATTTGTTTCATCCTACCCGTGTAGAAACTGAAACCCAGATGATAGATACTGTTGGAGGAGTAGAGACCAAGACAGCAATTGATTATATTTTTTCAGTGAATGAGATAGAGCTCTTATTGAAAGAGGCGGGTTTTCTTCTTCGGGAGATCTATAGTATTCCAGGACGAAAAAAGTTTGCGCTTGGTGAACCACGGGTTTATATTGTTGCTATCAGACAGTAACATAAAAGCCGAATTTCTTCGGCTGATACTATTTGGTAACATTTAATTCTGATTAACCTCATTTTTCCTTCTTTCTTTTATTAACCATAATCCTTCAATAAGTTTTTTTAAGGAATTCTGAAAGAATAGACAGGATGTATTATTTGATATCTCAGTAATAGTCATCAGAGAAAGACTTGCATGTAACCACTCATGAAGAATAGACTTCCATTGGTTTATATTTTGAAAAGTAAAAAAGAATTCGAGAACAAAAAATGGCTGTTTATATTCTGAGGAGTTTAAATGAATGGGTAAATCTTCAACAGAAATATAAGAGCTTTCGCTATTTAATTTTTTTTCTAAGTCGGAATCTTTGTCATTCCAAATAAGAAATGCTGCTTCCATTAGCTGTTCAATATCTTCAATAAACTTAAGCAAAGAGCCAGGTGAAATGCCAGGCCAACTATAAGTGTTTTCCTGCGCCGTTTTACAGAATTGATCAAAAAGTTCTAGTATTTCTTTTAATGACATACACACAAAAATTTCATCAATTACATAAAGCGGGTCTAATTCATTTGCCGAACATTGATAGTTCATTGATATCCTATTTAAAGAATAGTAGTTATTAATTGATTTAATCATAAAACAAAAATTAGTAGTTAATAATGTGGTACCTACGAGCTGATTGCCTTTTTGATATCCATTGTCATATAATACTATGGCAAAAAGTTTATAATCATTGGATAAAGAATAAGACCCAATTTAGGGAGAGTGGATTTTTTGAGTATCAGGAAAAAACAAAAAAGTGACGTTTTTTTCTGGGTATTGACTTAAGGGAAAAAATTGTCTGTAATTAAATATTAATAATTATATATATTTGATTTCATTTCATTTCATTTATATGAATAGAGCAGCCTTATTACTTGAAATCAAAACCTTTTTAGCAAGATTTGAGACATTCGTACGATTATCCAATCTTAGCAATGAGTTTGACATAAATAAGATTAGCGAGAATTTTATTATTCCAATTTTTAAACTCGCTTATGGATGGGATTTGCTTAATCTAAATGATGAGAAGAAGAATGCGAAAGCGCTGGATTTAATTGATAATAAAAGGAAAATTGGAATTCAAGTTACTTCTGACACTTCAAATGCTAAAATAAAGGAGACACTGAAGAAATTTGTTTCTAGTGAATATGAAAAGCGTGTTAATAAAGTATACATGTATTTTCTAAAACTGAAACAAACAAAAAATTCTATCACAGGTCTTAATAGTATAACCCAAAGAAAAATTAAATTTACTAAGGAAAATTTAATTGATAACGCAGATTTATATAATAAAATAAGTTCTCTCCGGGATAGAAAAAAAATAGTTGCTATTCATGAACTACTTCGAACAGAATTTTCTGATATAAGTCTAAAAAAAGAAATGTCGTTGCGAGAATATGAAGAGTTTAAGCAGAAGTATCGTGATTGTTGTATAAATATGTTTTCGAGGCTGAATTTTTTCGGACTTTCAATTCCTAAAAGACCTCGAGAAGTCGAATTATATTCTCTTTTTGTAGAGCCTTCTTTTTCAAGAGCTTCTTATGAGCACTTAGAACCCTCTTTATTTGAGCAGAACGTTAAAATCGTCGCTTCTAATCATGTCACTAACAAGCCGTTTTCTCGAAGCACTAGTTTTAAGACTTTAATTTATTCTAGCTATTTTGAATTACCATTGAAGAATCTTTTTAATGGAGGAAATCACATTGTGATTTTGGGAAAACCTGGAGCGGGAAAATCTTCATTGATTAAATATTCCATTTGTAAACTTGCTTCTGAGGATAAAGCTATTTTTAAAAATAGCTTAATTTATGATTATTTACCTTTCCGGATTGAACTGCATAAGTATAATCGATTCAAGAAAGAGCATCAAGGTGGCATTTTAGAATATTTAACCTATAACCTTATAGAAGATTTTCAAATTTCCTTTCCAAAAGAAAAAGTAGAATATTTGGTATCTAAGTTTCCTATGCTACTTTTCTTTGACGGATTAGATGAGATATTTGATATTCAAGAGAGAGTCACTGTTAGAAATGATATTGAAAATTTTATTAGCAATAATCCGATTCATAGGTCAGTAGTAACCAGTCGTTATGAATCTTATGAGGAAGTAAGTTTAAATCATTCAAAATTTGTAATTCTGAATGTGGGTGATTTTAATAACAATCAGATTGAAGAGTATGTTAATAAATGGTATAATATTGAGGAATCTACAGCGTATGTAAGAAATATAGAAATAAAGAGTTGTATTGAACAACTTAGGGGGATTACTGAGGAATTAAAAGAGAATCCTTTATTGTTATCTTTAATTTTAATTCTTTATCGTAATGAGCAAGATATTCCTACGACAAAATTAGAAATCTACGAAGGATGTGCACAGACAATTGTTGATACAAGAGACAATAGGGAAAAGCGGCTTAATATAAAGCTTAAAACGTCCAATCAAATTGCTATATTCTCTGCCATTGCATATTGGCAATTTGCTAATGAGATAAGCGGTAACTTTAAAATTGATCATACAGCAGTTAAGAACTTTATTTCTAGTTACTTAGTCAGTAAGGGCGAATTTGAGGATATGGAAAGCGCAAGTGATGCTGCTAAAGAATTTTTAGAATATGCCAAGTTGAGATCAATATATATTGAGAATAAGTTTGCTCATAAAACTTTCTATGAATATTTTACTTCATATTTCATTTATACTAATTTTTATACTAAACCAAAGAATCAAAGTGAGCTAGAAAAGATTCTAATAGACAATATTGGTTTGTCTTCTTGGCATGTAGTGCTGGAATTATTAGTTTCAAAAATTGATCAATATCAAGGAGATTATGAAATCATTGATTTGCTTATTGATAAACTATTTGAAAAAAAACCTCAAGAGTCAGCCTATTTTTTTTCAAGCGTTCTCAAAAGTCTAAGAAATGTCAGCCCGAACAAATCAAGGATGGTTATTGATAAGATATGTTATTATCTAACTGAGAATAGTATAAGAGATGGATATGAAAAACCACTTTTGGCGACCTATTTTGAAAATTTATGCTCTCTTCTAAGAATTGATAAATATAAGGATGCTTTTGTTAGAAATCTTGAGAGTACAGCTATTCAGAGATCTCTTAGCGATAATATGTATGAGCTGCTATATGAAATTGACTCTGTAACAGAGACAAAGGAAATTAAAGAATTTCTTAGAGATGTACCATATTCTGGTGATAATAGACATCTTTCTGCTAAATTCTTTCTCTTGATGAATATTGAGAAAATCGAGGATCAAGATAAATGTGAAGCAGTTTTTAATAGATTTATTTCTAAATACGGTAATGATTATATATGTACCGTTTTTTCTTCTACTTTTGGACAAGTTCTATTTGGCGGCGTTGCGAAGTTTAGTTGGGTAACTAGGCTGTTGATGGCTGTAAATGATATGAACAAGCTGAATGAGCTTGATGCTAAATTAGAAAGCCTTGGAATTCAGGAAGATAAAATTTTAAAAGCTTTAAAAGGGGCATCAATCTTCAGGAAAAAGATTCTGAGATGGACTATGCCATTTAAGGATGGCGATAAAAATAAAAAAAGTAGACTACTAGGTCTTATAAATAAAGCTTTTAAGCTTAAAGAGAAGCGGGTTATTTATCGTGATTATTCTGGAAACGTGTTTTATAATGTTAAAGAGGGTAGTTTTGGTGATGACGAAGTGAATTGACTTTGTTTTATATATTCATGTTAGAACGCAGTTGATCCGAAATATTACTATTTCAAAGCTATTCATGACCTTATTAGGTAATGTTCATGAAGTGAGAAGAATAATTATTGTACATTTTTGTTAGATTTACCCCAAGATAGAAATAGACTGTAAATGCATATTCATTTTGATGAAAGAAAGCTCAGACAATATTATGAGCACTCAAAATTTTAGGCTTAAAAATGAGAAGGCTTTTGAGTGTGCATTTCGGGAATATTTTCCTGCTCTCTGTTATTTTGCACGCCGTTTTCTGAACCATGAGTATGACCCGGAAGACCTTGTGATGGATTGCTTTACTAAGCTCTGGGAAAAACAGATTAATTTTAGGAGCTCTGAATCAATTAAGAGCTTTCTTTACACTACAGTTCGTAATGCATGTATTGACCTAACTCGAAAGAAGAAGATTTCTGTGATATCCATTGAGGCAAAAATGGATAATCAATTACATATGGAAACTGAGTTTATTGATAGCCTGATTGAGGCAGAAGTAATATCTGAGTTGCATGCAGCGGCAGAGTTTTTGCCTAAGCAAATAAAGAGGGTTTTTAAATTGTTTTTTATCGAGGGAAAAAATGAGCGTGAAATTAGTAAAGAGCTCAATACATCTTACAACACTGTTCGAAATCAACGTCACCGAGCAGTAGTTTTGCTTAAAGGAAAACTGCAATAGTGAAAGAATTCCTAGAGCAATTTATTTTATCTTTTTGTATCATAAGCTCTGAAACAAAAGATATTTAGCTGTAGGTCATAGCCCGAAACTCTTCTCCCCCTGTCGAAAGGCGTATGATACACATTTGAGGCCTCTTTGATATAATAAGAAAAGCCCTGCTCACTTAACCACGTAAATATATTACTGAGCTCTGCAGACTGATCAAAATTCCCATGATACTCTAGAAACATGTTTTTCACCAGCGGCATTTTCTCCCTGATATCTTTCAACACCGCATATTCCGCCCCTTCAATATCCATTTTCAGAAAATCTACCGGTTCCGTCAGCAAATCCTTTAGCCGGGTAGCCTTTACTATTTTAGTCTTTGCTCCACTGCTTTCCTCAATCCGGCTCGACATAGAGCCTGTATCCGCAAAATGAAGTTCAGTATTCTCTACCCAAACAGCCTCTTTCCTTACGCTGACATCTTTATAACCAAAAGACCGGATATTCTCTTCAAGCAACCTGAAATTGGTATCATCCGGTTCAAACCCGATGATCCTGGCATCAGGATAGCTCTGCTTCATATATATAATACTTAACCCGATATTGGCCCCGCAATCGATCACCAACGGATGAGACTGCAGCGGCTGCCTGTATATTTCATCCACAAAGATCTCCCGGATGCCATGTAAAAACTCCAATGATGTAGTAAAATGAACGGTGTGCCCAAATAATTGCGTAGTGCGGGACTTACCCGATAACTGAAATTTTATCTGTTGCAATCTCAGCCAGCTCAAGCCGGCCTTGGTATAATTGCTTTTAAACATATATGGTAGGCTGAAACCAGCCTCTAGTTTTGGTGATGCGGCCTATAGTCAAATATTGTACCTATAAACCCGTTGGTCTGGCAAATTAAGCTAAATATTAATAAGTTACTGGCGATAAGAAATACCGATTTAGAAGCGTTTTATGATAACATACCTGCAGGCCTTCGTCCCGCCAATTTTATTTTATACATCAATAAGCAGTCCCTGTTCTTCAGTAAATACGTTTCAACTTAGGTAACGATCAATAGATCTGATCCCGATTAGAAATGTTAGGTCGACTGTTTATACATGTTTATCTCCCAGACAAAAATTGCTCACTCTTTAACTCAATCGTTTGCTATAAACAACTGTTCGCATAGCTGCCTGCATAAACGTGCAAGAAAATTAGTTGAATACATTTAGTTAACTCTAGCGTAATTGCCCATTAACATTCTCTTAAGATGCGTTAATGAGTTTTGCGCAAATTGAAAGTATGAAACTCAAAACGCTACTGCTTATTTTACTTTCCCTTTGTTCGTATTTGTCTTATGCACAATTGACCGTGAACGGTTCAGTAAAAGATGAAAAATCTGAACCAATGGTCGGTGTTACGGTTTCACTGGAAAATAAAACCGGGTCATTCAGGAAAGCTACACAATCTGCTGCTGACGGCTCCTTCAGTATCAGCGGCGTGCCGGCAGGCATTAATTACAAGCTGGCTTTCTCCTCTGTTGGTTATGCATCGCAGGTAATAGACACGCTCGTGCTTGCACAAGGCATGCCACTCAGTTTTAATATCAGCATGCAACCCACGGCACTTCTCAGTGATGAAGTAGTAGTGGTAGCATATTCAACGCAGAAAAAAATAAACCTTACCGGTGCCGTTGACCAGGTATCGGGTAAAGTGTTTGAGAACCGCTCCATTCCTAACGTGGCGCAAGGCCTCCAGGGTTTTATTCCCAACCTTAATATTACCATGGGCGATGGTAAACCTACCCAATCGCCTACATTTAATATCAGGGGTAATACTTCCATTGGCCAGGGTGGTAATGCGCTGGTACTGATCGATGGGGTGGAAGGCAATCCTGCATTGCTTAATCCTAACGATATCGCCAATGTAACTGTCCTGAAAGACGCATCTTCCGCTGCTATCTATGGTGCCCGCGGTGCATTTGGTGTAGTGCTGATCACTACCAAATCAGCCGAGAAAGGGAAAACAAATATTACTTACTCCACCAACTTCTCCCTTAAATCGCCAGTGGTAAGACCTGAATATGTAACCAATGGTTATGAATTCGGCAAGATCTTCAATGATGCATGGAGCGCCTGGAATGATTATTCCCAATTCCCGCAAAACGTGAACAAGACCGTAAAGTTTTCCCAGGAATACCTGGCAGAGTTGGAGCGCCGTAACAACGATCCTTCTTTACCAAAAGTGGAAGTGAACGCCAACGGCGAATATGTTTACTATGCCAATACCGACTGGTACGGCTTATTATATAAGAAGAACACTTTCGCCATGGACCATAACGTGTCTGTAAGCGGCAGCAGCGATAAAGCCAGCTACCTGATCTCTGCACGTTACTATGGCCAGGATGGTTTGTTCCGTTACAATACCGACGACTATAAAATGTATAATATCCGCGCCAAAGGAAGTGTACAGGCTTTACCCTGGCTGCGTATTGAAAACAATACCGATTTCTCCAACATGCTTTACCATAACCCCCTTAACGTAGGCGAAGGAGGTGGTATCTGGAGAAATATTGCGGATGAAGGACATGAAATGTCCCCTCTCTTTAACCCTGATGGTACCCTGTCTTACTCTGCTGCTTACACCGTTGGTGATTTTGTGTATGGCCGCAATGGTATTAATTTCGATCGCCGCATTCTTCGTAACCGTACTTCAGTTACCACTGAATTCTTCAACAATAAACTCCGCCTGAAAGGTGATTTTACTTTCCAGGAATACGATAATAATTCAAAACAGATCCGTGTGCCTGTTCCCTACAGCCGGAAACCAGGGGTGATCGAATATGTAGGAACTTCGACCAACGATCTGAACGACACCTATGCGGAAACACAATATCTTGCTACCAACCTCTATGCTGAATACGAAAACACACTGGCTGCAAAGCATTACTTCAAAGTGCTGGGTGGTTTTAACTATGAACAATCCACTTATAAAGGATTAAGCACTCAACGCAATGGCCTGATCTATGATGATGCACAAAGCATCAACCTCGCATTAGGTACAGCTATTACTACTGCCGGCCCTTATGAACAGTGGAATGTAAAAGGTGGTTTCTTCCGTGTGAACTACAGCTTTGATGAAAGATACCTGCTGGAAGTTAACGGCCGCTACGACGGTTCATCCAAATTCCCTGACAACAAACGTTATGCTTTCTTTCCTTCTTTATCTGCAGGATGGAGGATTTCCAAAGAGCCTTTCTGGAGCGTTTCCAGGAACAGCATTTCTGATCTGAAGCTCAGGGCTTCTTATGGTTCATTGGGTAATGGTAACATCGCCTCTTATGCCTTCATGGAGCAGTTTGGTATCAGCCAGTCTGGCCGCGTATTAGGTGGCATCAGACCTCAAACTACAGGTCAGCCCAATGTATTGCCTGATAATCTTACCTGGGAAAAAGCCACTACCACTGATATAGGCGTGGATGTTAGCTTCCTGAGAAATCGCTTGCAGGTTACTGCTGATTGGTATGTGCGTAATACGAAAGATATGTTCACCAATGGCCCCACACTGCCTGCTGTATTCGGTACTAGCGTTCCAAAAGGGAACTATGCCGACCTGCGCACCAAAGGCTGGGAAGCTGTAGTAAGCTGGAGGGATAATGGCAAGATCGCCGGTAAACATTTTGGTTATGGTATCCGCCTTTCTATTGGAGACTACCAGGCCGAGATCACCCGGTATAACAATCGCGACAAATTGTTGAGCGATTATTATGTAGGACAGAAACTTGGTGAAATATGGGGATATGTGACCGATGGGTTCTTCACTGCTGATAATATCGGTGAAGCCACCAAACAAACTTTGATCAAGAGCTCCAATGGTGGCAACACCATGATCGGTGATATCAAATTCCTTGACCTGAATAAAGACAATGTGATCAATACCGGTGCTAACTCTGTTGCTGACCCGGGCGACCGCAGGATCATCGGTAACTCTACTCCACGTTACAGCTTTGGTGCATTGTTCGATTTCGACTGGAACAATTTCTTTGTAAGCGCCTTCTTCCAGGGTGTAGGTAAACAGGATTGGTGGCCAGGCGCAGAAGCAGATGCTTTCTGGGGGCCTTATAACCGCCCTTATAACCGTGTGCCTGCTGAGATGGTGGATGAAATATGGTCTGAACAAACCCCCAATACTTATTTCCCCCGCTTAAGAGGTTATATCGCACAGGGTACCGGCCGTTCACTCAATGTTGCACAAACCAAATACCTGCAGAACGTGGCATATATCCGGTTGAAGAACCTGCAGGTGGGTTACAACCTTCCGCAGAAATGGATCAGCCATATTAAAATGAGCCAGGCAAGATTGTATGTGACTGCAGAAAACATCTGGACATATTCACCCATGTACAAGGTCACACATAACCTGGACGTGGAAAATATCCAGGGTTCTGACCGGGTGCTGACAGATGGTGGAAACGGTAATGGTAACAACTATCCGATCCTGAAAGGCTGGACAGTGGGTTTAAATATCTCCTTTTAATCATCCCTAATTCATTATAACATGAAACGAAGCATGATAAATTTCTCAAACGAAGTAATAATATGCGGAGTTCCATCCGGTCAAACTAAAAAAATAAAAAATATACGGATGAAACAATTGTTTTTATCTATAAGTGCTTTGATGATACTGGCTGTAGGCTGTAAAAAGCTTGACCAGGAACCACAGGGCACAGCTTCCCGGAATGCCGTATTTGGCAGTGAGAAAGGTTTGCAGTTGTATGTTGCGTCTTTTTACAACAATCTGCCTAATGGTGGTGATGTGGTGAGATCAGATAATATGGCTGACTATGCTGCCCGCACTGATGTTCCGAGCTTTCTGACAGTTAGTGGTTACACTGCCCAACAAGGTTCCGGCTGGAGCTGGACAGCTTTGCGGAATATCAACTATTTTATCGAGAATAATGCTGATCCGGCTGTTCCGGAGCCTGTGCGCAGGAACTACACTGCTATCGCCAGGTTTTTTCGTGCACTGTTCTATTATGACAAAGTGCAGCGTTTTGGTAATGTGCCCTGGTATGGCAAAACGATCGGTGTATCGGATTCTGTGCAACTGAAAAAGCCTCGCGATCCCCGTACACTGGTGATGGATTCTGTACTGGCTGATATAAATTTTGCTTGTGAAAACATTACCAACACGGATGTTACCCGCAGTATGATCACAAAGTTCGTAGCCCTTTCCTATAAATCACGCATCTGTTTATTTGAAGGTACTTTCCGTAAATATCATAGTGCAAGCGGTGGTTTGGCTGAAGGCCTTGGCAATACTTCTGCTGCATGGCTGCAGGATGCTGCGGATGCAGCGCTGAAGGTGATGACAGAAGGCGGCTTTAAGCTGAACACCGCAGGAGGTACAGATCTTTCTTACCGCCAGTTGTTCATCAACAAACAACCTGTGACCACTGAGATCATTCTTTCCAATGTTGCAGACGCAACCCTGAATGTGTTGAATGATGCCAACTGGTACTGGACGTCTGCTACCTATGGATCACGCCTGAGCTTTACCCGCACATTTGTGAACACCTACCTGAAAATTGATGGCACACCGTTTACCGATGATGCGAACTATGCTTCCAAAACCTTTGTGGAAGAAGTGCAGGGCCGTGATAAACGTTTGCAGCAAACCATCCGCATGGGTAATTATACAAGAGTGAATGGCGGCGCCCCGGAAGCTGCTCCTCCTGTATTTTCCTATACTTATACAGGTTATCAGCCGATCAAATGGACACTGGATGATGTGTATTATGATGGCGGTACGCGCAATGATAATTCTATAAGCCTGATAAGATATGCTGAAGTGTTGTTGAACTATGCAGAGGCAAAAGCTGAACTGGGAACTCTTACAGATGATGATTGGGCAAAAACAGTTGGTGCATTGCGTGCACGAGCAGGCATTACCGGAGGTTTAACCACTAAGCCAACACAGGTTGATGCCTATCTTCAAACAAAATATTTCCCTGGCATCACCGATGCTACTTTGCTGGAAATACGCCGTGAAAGAGGAATAGAGTTGTGCTGGGAAGGTTTGCGTTTCCCTGATCTTATTCGCTGGAAAAGAGGAGAGTTGCTTACCATGCCCTGGAATGGATTTAATGTACCTGCGCTCAATACGCCTATGGACCTGAATGGTGATGGCAAAAATGATGTGCTGTTCTATTCCGGCTCAGCGCCTTCGCCCATAAGTGGTGTAACGTTTGTTAACGTATCCCCCAATTTGGCTAATGGTTCTGTTAACCCACAGCGTCTGACTAATGGTACCAGTGGTGAAATAACCTGGCTGAACAATGTGACACGTAAATGGGAGGATAAGAAGTATCTTTATCCCATTCCTACTAATGATTTTTTGATCAACCCTATTCTGGGTCAAAACCCAGGATGGTAAAATAATATGAATCCAATGAACCGTTTTTTTCTTATACTGCTCGCAAGCCTCGCAGTTACTTTTAATTGTTATTCGCAAACCCTTACAGTAGGTACATTCAACCTGCGTTATGATAATCCGAGGGATAGTGGAAATCTTTGGAAAGACAGGGCGCCTGTTGCTGCTGCGCTGATCCGTTTTCATGATTTTGATATTGTTGGCACACAGGAGGGATTGAAAAATCAGTTGGAAGATCTGCAAAGAAACCTGCCTGATTTCAGCTATTACGGGATAGGCCGGGATGATGGTCAGGCAAAAGGAGAGCACTCTGCGATCTTTTACAGGAAGTCATTATTCAATGTGCTTGACAGTGGCAGCTTCTGGTTGTCGACCACACCTGATAAACCGGGTCCCGGTTGGGATGCAAGATTGAACCGGATCTGTTCCTGGCTTAAGCTGCAAACAAAAAAAGGTAAAAAGACCTTTTATGTGTTCAATGTGCATTATGATCACCAGGGAGTGGAAGCGCGTAAAGAAAGCAGCAAACTGATCCTGCAAAAGATACAGCAGATCGCAGGCAAACAACCTGTAGTGTTTACAGGAGATTTCAATGGAGATCACCAGAGTGAATGGTATCTGAGCATTAAAAACAGCGGTATCGTTAAAGATGCATATACGCTGGCTGCAGATCCATATATGAACAATGGAAGCTTTAACAGTTTCAGGACGAATAATCCATCCAACGATATTATCGATCATATTTTTGTAACGGATCAGTTTACAGTAAGAAAATATGGCGTATTAACGGATACATATCATGGAAGGTTTCCTTCTGACCATTACCCGGTATTGGTGAAACTGGAGTTGAAATAAGATTTGCCCAGAATAAAACGGAGCGCAGCATTTTACTGGTGCTGCGCTCCGTTTTATTTGAATACAGTATTATATTCGCTAATGCGACGCCGGTTCCTTGTACTTTTTGCTATTAGTAGTCTTCTTTCACTTTCGGCCTTTTCACAGGCAGAACAGCTATTCGATTCCATTGGCCGGCATTTTGCCAAACGAGATAGTCTTTTTTCTTCTACCCAGATATATTTACATACTGATAAGACCATTTATACAGGCAAGGAAAATATCTGGTTTACTGCTTACCTGCTCCGGTCGAGCCGGCCTCTTGAAGAGTACCATACTTTACATGTTTTTCTAAGCCATCGGGTTACTCAACAGGTAGTGGCTTCCCAGCAGTTTGTAATGGACCGTGGATTGGCAGCGGGATATATTTTTGTCGCGGATAGTTTTCCACCGGGAGACTATAATCTAATAGCCTATACAAATGCTTTAAGCGATGAACGCTATCCCCGGGTATTCCAGCAACAGCTATCCATCCGGTTCGGAACGGGTAATCCTTTTACTGTTGAGGTGGAAGGTGGTGCTTTTTCAAAAGACTCAATCGGTCTTCTGGCCCATGTTACCAATAAAGAGATGCTGAATGCTAACGGGGCTTTGTTTAATTATACCGTGTTTGCAGATGATAAACCGATAAAAAAAGGCCGTGCCGTAGTAAACCCTTTCGGAGAAGTGCCTTTGACAATACCGCAGGATTCTGCTGTCCGCAAGTTCGAACTGCAGGCGGCCATTCAAAAAGAAAAAGCTGCTTTTGCTACGAGAGTACCTATGTCTTTTCTCGAAAAACAATTGTCTTTCCGCTGGTATCCTGAGAGCGGTGACTGGATAAATGGTTTACCTACCCGTACTGCTTTTGAAGTGACCGACCGCTCCGGAAAGCCGGTTGCTATCAAAGGTCAATTATTAGAGAATAATCACCCGGTTGCCAATCTTCTCACTTCTTCTGCCGGTTCGGGCATAATAGAGTTTACTCCAGTTGCCGGTAAAGAATATTCAGTTGTGCTGGATGATAAAGAAAAAAAGATCATGGCAGCACGTCTTCCTGTTGTAAAAACAAAAGGGGCTGTGATGCAGGTTCAGGAAGCTGTGGTCCGCGATACCCTGGTGATGAAATTGCGTTGTGCATCAGCAGGTAATAAATTCTACCTGCTCATTCATAACTACCGGCTAGTATATGATCTCTGGCAATTGAAAGTTATGAATCCAGAGATCACGCTTCGCATTCCGATGGCAGGCCTGGAAGCAGGTCTTGCTACTCTGACTTTATTTGACTCTGCTTTTCAACCTTTAGCTGAAAGGAGTTTTTTAAAGGGTTATGATTCCCTGGCATCGGTCAGGATCATACCTGATTCTACTGAATACCATCGCCTTTCGAAAATAAACCTGGCTATAAAGCTGAGTGATGCAGCCGGTAATCCGCTTGCCTCTACTTTTTCTATGGCTATGGTACTCACTCCGCGAATTGATACTACCCGCTTCCAGGATATCGTACCATACTTTTTATTCAGGGATTATATAGACATGGGACTGATACCTCCTGTTCCTTCCAACCGTCTTGGTACAAGGGCCGACCTGGAGATGCTACTATTGATGCGTTGCTGGACGAGGTATCATGAACCCGTTGGAGACACTACTATCAATGTATTGGCGAAAGGCCGGGAATTGAGGCCATCCGGAATGGTAAAGACCAGTAGCCGTAAACCATTAAAGAAGCCGGTAGAGTTATCTGTACTTACCAATGGCATACAAACAGTGATCACCGACTCTACCGGCCGGTTCACATTAGATCCTGATATGACAGCACTGATGCCTGACGAGCAGATATCACTGGTTATAAATGAAAAACGCAGGGAAGATTTTGCTATTGATTTCTATCATGATGCGGACTCGCTTAATAAACAACTGGCTACTTTATTTTATCCTGAATCTGAAGGCATTAAAGCCATTATGCCCTGGGAAGAAGAAACGCTCAGCAAGGTGAAAACACTTTCGGCTGTAGTGATCAAATCAAAGTTGAACGATGGTGGTTATATGGGAGGGGAGACATATGAAAGCCATACCTGTTTCGATTATGTATGCATGTATAATATTCTAAACTGTCCCAATCATAAATCCGGGACCCCGGCTGTGGAAGGCGGCATTTACAACTACCGCGGCAAAGAAGTCGTTTACCACTGCCCGGGCCGTAATATCGGTGGCACGCCAGTAGAGTTAATGTACAAATTGAAAGGACGCTATTATTCCAAAGATTTTTACGTTGCCGATTATGCATCATTCAATCCACCTGAACCGGAAATGTTCAGTACCGTTTATTGGTCGCAGCAATTACTCACCGATGAAAAAGGAGAGGCCCATGTCTCCTTTTATACGAATGATCTTACTGGCACATTCTCCTGCATCATTGAAGGCGTTACCTCGAATGGAGTCGTCAGCGGCCGCCAGTTAATTCGCGTAGTAAAATAATAAAGGCTAATGGTAAAACTCTCTCCTCTTACCGTAATATCCGCCCCCATTCGCGCAATCCGCGCCAATCCTTGCCAGTCCTCCTTACCTGTATCTATTCGCGCCATTCGTACCAAAAAGGGAGCCCCTCCTTTCGGAAGGGCTCTTACGTTACTGTTATGAAAGAAAAAAAGTTGGGTAGGTGGAATCAGTTTAATGTCAATGGTTTTGATCAAAGCCGTTGATTTTCATCACAGGTGGACTTAAAAACGGGATTATATCAAAAAAAATAGAAAGTTGATAGTTGGGAGAGTGTCGTCTGGTTTTATCACAGGAATTGGAAATACTTTTCTGGACGGTTTGGACATTGGATAGAGAGGGAGAAACGAGTCATCCTTTGCTATCAACTTTCTGAAACAAAAATATATCCACATTGCCATGTGTACAATAGCAAGATTTCCCTATTTGAATAATATGGAATTTACGCATGTGATCGTAAATTATCTTATATCATTAATCGTAAATCACTCATACAGTAATGGTAGTATTTCATTTGCGGCCCCGTAGCGGTACTTTCCACAAATACGAAATCAAGTATTTCTACTATGGTATATGTAAGCGGAATTTTCCATCTTGCACCGGATTATATACATAGTCCGACTTAAATACCAATATCAAACCCATGAAAAATCACGAGACTAACTCAGTTATTAAAGTAGCGATTGCCGATGACCATGCTTTGTTTCGCACAGGTGTAAAAACCTCTCTTTCCAGCCGCAAAGACATCCAGATGGTGGCTGAAGCGGAAAACGGTATGCAACTGCTTAACCTGCTGCGACATATCCAGCCTGATGTTGTTTTGCTTGATATACAGATGCCGATCATGGACGGCCTCACCACTCTGCCTGAGATCAAGAAGCTTTATCCCAATGTAAAAGTCATTATGCTTTCTATGCACAATGACCATTCCGTGATTTCCCGTATGATGGAAATTGGAGCAAACTCTTACCTGACCAAAGAATCAGGCTCAGAGATGATCTATGATGCCATCAAAACAGTATATGAGCAGGATTTCTTTTTCAACGACCTCACCAATAAAGCCCTGCTTAGCGGTCTCCGTACCAAACGCACTGCCGAATCTTCTATGCCACAGGATGTGCAACTGACTGATAAAGAAATTACTATCCTAAAACTGATGTGCGATGAAAAAAGCACCAAGGAGATCGCGGATATAGTAGATCTCAGTCCCAGGACTGTTGAAGCGATCCGCGATAAACTCAAAACCAAAACGGGTACCAAATCCATGGCCGGACTGGTGATGTATGCGGTGAAAGCCGGATTGGTGGAGCAAAACTGATCAACCTAATTGCTTATTTATCCCGGGCTTGAACCCGGGAACAAACCCCGGACTCAATCCGGGGTTTTATTTTATTTTCATGGTTTCTGATAACCGACACTATGCATATCTGTTTTGATGGAGAATTGATCCCCGCCGGGCAACCCGTCCTGGCTCCTGATAACAAAAGCTACCGCTATGGCGATGGTCTTTTTGAGACCATGAAAATGGTCAATGGCAGGATCCCGCTTTTCTCCCGGCATATTCAGCGACTTTTCGGAGGGCTTGAGCGGCTGCAGTTTTCCATTCCCTCCCTTTTAACCCCTGAAAAAATTCAGCAGGAGATTATTTCCCTCTGCGAGAAAAATAAATGCAGTGAACTGGCCAGGATCCGCTTATCGGTGTCGCGCGGAGAAGGGGGGATCTATGAACAGGGAAACGACCAACTGCATTATCTCATAGAATGCTCGCCTGCAAATTCCGCTGTCAATGAATGGAATGAAAAAGGATTGGTGACTGGTATTTACCCGGATGCGCGTAAAAGCGCCGACTCATTTTCCGGTCTTAAATCAGCCAATTATCTGCCCTATACTATGGCCGCCCGTTATGCCATGCAGCGGCAATGGAATGATTGTCTTGTATTGAACACAGTCGGTTTCCTGGCTGACGCTACTATCGCCAATATTTTTATTGTAAAAAATAATCAACTGATTACTCCTGCTGCCAACCAGGGCGGGGTAGATGGTGTAATGAGAAAATATTTGCTGGAAGCATTGAGCAAAGCCGGTTATGCGGTAAAGGAAACAACTCTAAGCATAGAAGAAGCTATGGAGGCTGATGAACTTTTTCTCACCAATGCTTTATACGGGATACGATGGGTGGATCGCCTGGCTGAGAAAAAATATACGCAACAATTATCGCTGCAAATCTACCAGGAACTGGTACAAACGATCTGGCGTTAAGCGCTCATTGTATCAGGAGAGAAAGAGATCAGCGTCTTCTTCCATTTTACCGGGATTGATCCTCTTGTACACATCTGCTAAAGTGCTGATCGCCTTTTTTCCTTCTTCACCCAAAGCCAGCGAATAATTATTGACATAAAGATCAATATGCTGCCGCATCACGGCTTCGCTCATTTCCTGCGCATGTGATTTTACATAATCCGTTATCTCAGGATAATTTGCGAATGCATAGTCAAGACTTTTACGGATCAGTTCATCCACTTTTATTGCAACAGACCTTTTTATAGACTGGCTGATAGCAATGCCCCCTAAAGGAATGGGTGCATCCATTTTTTCTTCCCAGTATTCACCCAGGTCTTTTACCTTATGCAATCCTTTATCCTGGTAGGTAAACCTGTTTTCATGGATGATCACGCCCAATGCTGTTTCTTTCCTGATCACAGCATCTTCAATGGAAGAAAAGATCATGAATTTCTTATGTGTAGCTGAAGGGTAAGCAAAGCTGAACAGGAGATTAGCAGTGGTATTCGCACCAGGCAAAGCCACTGATGCATCACCGATGCCATCCTGGTAAACGGAAGGATCGGCCTGCGTGATCAACAGGGGGCCTACACCTTTGCCCAGCGCACTGCCGGCGTTGAGCAACACATAATTACTGAGCGACTGAAAAAAAGCAGGAAAGCTTAGCTTGGTGATATCCAGTTTTCCTTCCAGTGCCCACTGGTTCAGGGTTTCCACATCTTCCAGCACCGCTTCAAATTCCAGTCCTTCTGTATCAATTTTTTTGTTGACCAGCGCATCAAAGATAAATGTGTCGTTAGGGCAGGGAGAAAAACCAAGGCTCAGTTTCATGTAAATGTTGTATAAAAATTTTGGATCAGAGTCAGGGGCTTGCCCGGCTCTTTAGCCGGGCAAATATCCGGATAAAACCGGGTTACAAAGAGTTTAACAATCGGATTAACTCATTGTTAAGATTGGCGATAGATTCTTTTATCTTCCAGTTCTTTTTATTCCGCTCACCTACATAATTGGAAATGCCGCGCAATTGAAGAAAAGGGACTTTCTCCATCAGGCAAACATAATGGAGGGCTGCTCCTTCCATGGATTCTACCACCGGTTGGTATTTTGCTTCATATAAGCGGATGGTTTGGGGAGAACTGGTGATCTGGTTCACTGATATGGCAGCCACTTTTTTAAGACTGTTTCTTTTCAGCAAATGAAGACCGGGGTTCAGGAGCCAACCTTTTTTATAAGGGAATTGATCGGGCTTTGCAAAACCCATATCGAACACATTATGGAATTGCTTTTTTTCCAGTACACCAAGATCGGCGATCGTGTCTTTTTTTATGGAGACAACGGTGCCAAGCGGCATGGCTGTATCAAAGCATCCGCCGATACCAGCCTGTATTACCAGGTCAGGTTTTTTTACCTGCAATTGTTTTTGAAGATTATAAGTAGCGGCTGTTAGTCCCACCCCGGTTATTAAAACATCAATATGGATATCCACATAAAATGGCACATCGCTATTGCGGTAATGTTCCAGGAAAGGGGCTATTTCAAAAGGGGTGGCAGCAGCCAGTAAACAATTCATGATGGAAACAAAGATAGGAAATGAAGGTAGCGCCTTCGTTTGAAATAGATTCCCACAAAGACGACGAAGACCACAAAGATATATTTTAAACCATCGGCTGTGAAAAACATCAGGTAGCGACCCCTTTGTGGCCTTCGTCGTCTTTGTGGGATAATTGATTTTGGAAACCGTCGCGCCAATAAACTGATATACCCCCTTGCAGGGAGGGGCGTTTTGGACAGGGGATGCCTTATTTGTTAGATGAGGTCAATCTGCGTAGTTTTGCAGGCTAATTAATTAAGGAAAGTATGGTGTACCTGACCAGGGTTGAACATTTCAACGCGGCGCATAAGCTTTACAACCCTTCCTGGAGTGTTGAAAAAAATGAAGAAGTGTTTGGCAAATGTGCCAATGAGAACTGGCATGGCCATAATTATGAGCTCTATGTCACTGTGAAAGGCTCACCCGACCCCGAAACAGGTTTTGTATTTGATGTAAAACGTTTGAGCAATATCATCCGTGAGCATGTGATTGAAAAAGTAGATCATCGCAATCTCAATGTTGATGTGGAGTTTATGAAAGGCCAGTTATGCAGCACGGAGAACCTCGCTATTGCTATCTGGAAGGAACTGCAAGCTTACCTGCCAAAAGCTGTGCAATTACATTGCATCAAACTGTATGAAACACCCCGTATTTATGTGGAATATTTCGGGGAATAAAGCAACAATACAGCACGGATATTGTTGATATTTCTTTTATTGTTTGTAATTTGAATATATGAACAGAGTAGCTGTTTTCAGGAAGGAACATTTCAATGCGGCCCACCGGTTGTATAATGCCGCCTGGGACCAGGCTACTAATGATCGTGTTTTTGGTAAATGTGCCCTCCCGAATTATCATGGGCATAATTATGAGCTCGATGTAAAAGTGGTGGGCGAGCCGGATGAGCGCACAGGTTTTGTGATGGATATGAAAGAACTGAGTGATCTTGTGCAGCGGGAAGTGCTTGAGCGGTTTGATCATCGTAATCTGAATCTCGACACTGTTGAGTTCAAAGAACTGAACCCGACAGCAGAAAATATTGCTATCGTTATCTACAATCTCTTAAGGCCGCATATTGCAAAAGAACTGGACCTGCAGATACGGTTATATGAAACGCCGAGAAACTTTGTAGAATACCCGGCCTGACCGGTCTTTATATCAGGAACAGAATTGACACAGATATGGCATACAAAAAAAATGAGCAGTATGATGAGGCCGTTACAAATGGCCTGGTAGATAATTACCGTCAGGTGCTTCGTCTTATTGGAGAAAGCCCTGAAAGAGAAGGATTGCAAAAAACCCCGGAACGCCTGGCCAAAGCCATGCAATATCTTACACAAGGTTACCAGATCGATGCGCGGGCCATACTTGACTCGGCCAAATTCCATGAACCCGTCAGTGAAATGATCGTGGTAAAGGATATCGAATTATACAGTATGTGCGAGCATCATATGCTTCCTTTTTTTGGTAAAGCCCATATTGCTTATATACCCAATGGCTGGATCACCGGGCTTTCCAAACTGGCCAGGGTGGTGGATGTATATGCCCGCCGCCTCCAGGTACAGGAAAGGCTGACAGTGGAGATCATGAATGCCATCAAAGAATCACTGAACCCGCTGGGTGTGGCAGTTGTCATTGAAGCCCAGCATCTTTGCATGATGATGCGGGGCGTGCAAAAGCAAAATTCGGAGACCACTACCTCCGCTTTTGATGGCGAATTCCATAAAAATTCCACCCGGAGCGAGTTTTTAAAGCTGATCAGTTCCAACCTGAATCATCGCTGACAATTTTGGATATTGTGCTACAAAGATTTTTTTTCTTAAAACCTTTGTGGCATTTTTGTTTGTATAACTACCACGTACATGAAGCATGCCTATGTTTTTCCCGGCCAGGGTTCACAGTTTCCGGGAATGGGAAAAGAACATTACAACAACAGTGCATTTGCCAAGAAATTATTTGAACAGTCAAACGAAGTATTAGGTTTCCGGATATCTGATATCATGTTCGGAGGCAGTGAAGAGGACCTGAAGCAAACCAATGTGACGCAACCTGCCGTTTTCCTGCATTCCATCATTGCTTTCCGCAGCATCGATGGAGCAAGGCCCGAAATGGTAGCCGGTCATTCACTGGGCGAATTTTCCGCCTTGGTAGCTAATGGCACTTTAAGTTTTGACAGTGCGCTGCAACTGGTGGCCATCCGTGCCAAAGCCATGCAGCAGGCCTGTGAGATCAATCCTTCCACTATGGCAGCAGTACTTGGGCTGGCAGATGAAAAAGTGGAAGCTATTTGTAAAGAAGTACAGGATGAAACCGGTGAAGTGGTGGTGCCGGCAAATTATAACTGTCCTGGTCAGCTCGTGATCAGCGGCAGTCTTAAAGGGATTGATATCGCCTGTGAAAGAATGAAAGCAGCAGGCGCTAAGCGCGCATTGGTACTGCCTGTTGGCGGTGCTTTCCATTCGCCCTTAATGGAACCCGCAAAGAATGAATTGAAAGCTGCAATTGAATCAACCGATTTTCATACACCCACTTGTGCCGTTTATCAGAACGTAGTGGCCAAAGCTGTTTTTGATAGAGAAGAGATCAAGCAAAACCTGATCGATCAATTGACCGGTCCCGTCCGCTGGACGCAAAGCGTGCAGGCTATGATAGCCGACGGTGCTTCCAATTTCACAGAAGCCGGACCTGGTAAAGTATTGCAGGGTTTGATTTTAAAGATCAATAAAGAAGTGCAGGTGCAGGGGGTGAGCTAAGTGATACACTTACTATGCGAACAGCGTAGGAATAGTATGTTTAAAGGGACTGATCTATTGAACAATTGATCCAGCCTCCATCCAATTTGGCGTTATACTTTTTATAGAAATTAATGGCCGGTTCATTCCAATCCAGCACCTGCCATACCATTCCGCTGAATCCTTTTTCCTTCACTTCTTCAATAAGCCGGTCAAATAATATTTTGCCCAATCCTTTTCCGCGCATTTTTTCAGTAACGATCAGGTCTTCGAGGTAAAGACGCTGCCCCTTCCAGGTGGAATAGCGGATATAATAGAGGGCAAATCCTTCTACTTTGCCGTCCACCTCAGCCACAAAGGCCCACCACACGGGGTTTGGGCCAAAACCACTTTGTTCAAAGTGGTCAAAGCTGACTGTTACTTCTTCCGGTGCTTTTTCATACTCTGCCAGTTCCTGTACCAGTTCCATGAGGCGAGGACAATCTTCCTTTACTGCCCTTCTTATCGTTACCTGCATATTAATTGTTTGCGAGTGATTGATCAAGATCGTTGATGATGTCCTGTATATTCTCTATTCCTACATTCATTCTGATGAGTCCATCAGTGATGCCATATTTTTCCCTGGCCTCTTTAGGCACGCTGTAATGCGTCATGGATGCAGGATGGGATAACAAAGTGTCGCAGGTTCCCAGCGACACGGTTCTTATACACATTTTCAGTTTGTTCATGAAGTCAACTCCTCCCTGCAAGCCACCTTTCAGTTCAAAGCTCAGCATGGCGCCGGGATGGCGCATTTGTTTTAATGCTGTGTAATGATCGGGGTGGGAGGCAAGGCCTGTATAATTCACTTTGGCAACTGCAGGATGCTGTTCCAGGAAATTCGCTACTTCCACTGCATTATGGCAATGCCTTTCCATTCTTACTTCCAGTGTTTTCATGCCATTGATAACCAGGAATGCATCGAAAGAATTGGAGTTACCGCCCAGCAGCCGGTGCATCTTGGTGATGCTGGTGTTCATTTTCTCGATATCCTTTCCTAACAGAATACCGCCGATGGCAGTGCCATGTCCGTTGAGGAACTTGGTAGTAGAATGGGCTACATAATCCACGCCATACCTGAATGGTTGTTGCAGGTATGGTGTAGCAAAAGTATTATCACAGGCAACTGTCAATCCGTATTTTCTTGCCAGTTTGGTCAGTTCCTCAATGTCTACACACTGGATGGTAGGATTGGCAGGTGTTTCGATGTAAAGCATTTTGATCGACTTATCCTGTTTCATCACTTCTTCGGCCTTGTTGAGATCGCGCAGATCTGCAATAACAGAGCCGATACCCAGCGGGGGGAGTACCCGGCGGATCAGTTCATCTGTTCCTCCATATAAAGAGAAATGGGAAAGTACTTTATCGCCGCTCTTTAATTCGGACAGCATCAGTGTGGAGATGGCAGCCATACCGGATGCATGCAGTATACCTTTTACTTCCATGGGGAGGCCAAAGGTTTCGAGTGCAGCGATCTTTTGTTCTGCTTCATTCATGGTAGGATTGCCCCATCGGCTGTAGATATAACCGTCTTCCTTGCCACTGAATCTTCGCATGCCTTGTTCTGCTGTATCGTATACATAAGTACTGCTGGCATAAATAGGCACCAGGTGCGCATAAGACGGATCTTTTTCATGTCCGCCATGAATGGCTAATGAACTAAAGCCGGAGAGGGGAGAATTCTTATCCATGATAGTCAATTAAACTGATGGGCTTTTTTGAGGCTTCAAAAGTAGAGGAATAAACTGGTATAGAGAAGGGATTATAATTGCAGGGCCTTGTTTATCTCCTTTTTCAACCATAAATAAACCGGCAGTATATTGATATCATTGATCTTGCTGGTGTTGATAGCATGGAGCTTTTGTTCCAGTTTCTTGCTTTCCCTTGCAGGTAGCTGGCGGAAATTGTTGTATTTGTCGATAAATTGGAAAAAGGTCTCCAGCAATTCTATAACGGCCAGTTGTTCCTGCCCGTATTCTTCTGCGAGTTTGGTGTGAAGCAGGTTGTATGCTTCTTTATAAGCCCATTCCAGTTCGCCTGTAAGATAAAAATAAATGCTGCTGATGATCCGGAAGTAAACCCGGTGCTGCAGTGGGATGTCGGTATAATTTGCAGGAAGGCCCTGCCTGATCTCAGCCGTTTTCCGCAAACCGATATAAGCCGTGAGTTTATAGATACTGTACCAGTATTGAGCATAACCAGTATCGCTTACTTCTTTCTGAAGTTGCTGCAATACCAGGATGGTCTTCTCATATTCGCCTATATTCAGCAGATTGATGAGGTAGTTGGCATATAATTTTTCTTTGGAAGCAAGGGTAGCCATTTCTTTTGCATAGTCATTGATGGCTTTGCTTAAATAAATATCAGCCTGTTCAAAGTCGCCCAGTTGTTGCAGTGTGCGGCCGATGCCCAGCAGCACATTTACGAGCAATTCTATAATATGCTTATCCTTTAGTGCATGTGTTTGCAACGAATCGTAGGCTTTCAGAAAATGGGCCAGGCGGTCATGTCCTTCTGTATAAAAAGCAAGACTGCGATGATGATAATAAAGACTGAGCGGATGTTCAAACGAAGAGAGTTCAAAACTGACAACATCAGTGGTACCCGGAACTGAAGCATGCGACTGTCCCAGCAACCGCAGGTAATAAGATTCCAGTGCCTGGTAAAATTCACCTATCCGCCATTGTGCAGCCAGTTGCCTGCCCAGGGTGCTTTTCGTCATCTCTGCCATCTTTTTAAAGAAAGCAGCTTTTTCTTCATAATCCCTCACATTACTGAAGTGATGCTGGTAAGCCAGGTCAAGATACCATTTCTGCATTTCCAAAGCTTCACCAAAACGGAAAGCTTCTTCTGCTATTGCGGCCGCTTTTTCAAAACCATCATAAAAAAGATCATACAGTTTGAAATGCTTGTAAGCCTGCAGCGTCATTTGCTGACGGAATACTTCATCTTCATCCAGCAGGGTTTCCAGGCTTTTTTGCAAAAGGAACCTGTCCAGCTTTTGCCGGAGCAGGCGGAGTTCATTGCGAAGCAGGTAATCCTTGTCCGGCTCATAGTTTTTGCCGTAAAGTTTTTTATAGAGTTGTTCTTTCGGTATGTCTTTAGGAGGGAAACTTCTGATAATGTTGAACAATTTCAGGGAGGCGGAACGCTTATCCTGCATCAATATCGTTTTCAGTGCCTGGGTTTGTTTCCCGTTCAACTGATGACAGATCTGTATTGCAGGGTTTCTATGCATAGCAGAAGTTGATCGGCACAAGTTACTAAATGTAAACACTTAAAAAGCGTCACAACCGGGAAGTATTATTTCGCACTTAATGTTGATTATCAACATCTGACTACGAAATGCATCATTTAAAGACCTGTCACACTGTGCTGAATCCTCGATTTTTTAGTTGTTGAGAAAACCAGAGATTCGTCGTTGGATTAAAAACGGAGTCCACCTGTTACTGCATCTCCATCCTCTTCTTTGCTGTAAGCCGGAGGGCCCTGCCTGAGAAAACTATTACCATTAAACCCACTTGTAGATGACAGAGGGTGGATAACAGGTTACCCTTCAAAATACAGCTTATGGTCATCGTAAAAATAAAGAGCCGCCTGATACCAGGCGGCTCTTTTATTGGTCATTAACGAAGCATTGTTTAATGTCCCCATTTCACAAGAGTGGCTCCCCAGGTGAATCCACCTCCGAATGCGGCCAGTAATAGCGTATCACCTTTTTTCAGCCTGCTTTCCCAATCCCACAGGCAAAGCGGAATGGTACCTGCCGTGGTATTACCGTATTTCTGGATATTGATCATCACTTTTTCTTTGGGCAAACCAACACGGTTGGCGGTAGCATCGATGATGCGCAGGTTGGCCTGGTGAGGAACAAGCCAGGTGATATCGTCGCCGGTGAGTTTATTTCTTTCAAGCAGTTCTGCACTTACATCGGCCATGCCTTTTACAGCAAACTTATAAACGGCCTGTCCTTCCTGGTAAATGTAGTGCTCTCTTTTATCTACCGTTTCGTGGGATGCGGGTCTCAGTGAACCGCCGGCTTTCATATGAAGATAATGGCAACCGCTGCCATCGCTTTTCAGCAGGCTGTCTTGTATGCCATAGCCGTCCTGGTTGGGTTCAAGTAATACACCGCCTGCGCCATCACCGAAAATGATACAGGTAGTACGGTCGGTATAGTCAACAATGGCGCTCATTTTATCAGCGCCTACAACGATCACTTTTTTATAGCGGCCGGATTCGATCAGCGAAGAACCCATGGTCAATGCGTATAAGAAACCGGAGCAGGCGGCCGATACATCGAAACCGAATGCGTTCTTGGCGCCTACCTTATCGCAGGCAATATTGGCAGTGGCGGGAAATACCATGTCTGGGGTAACGGTAGCTACGATCACGCAATCGATCTCCATGGGATCGATACTTCTTTTGCGGCAGATATCCTGTATTACCGGGACTACCATATCGGAAGTGGCTTTTCCCTCACCTTTTAATATTCTTCTTTCTTCGATCCCGGTCCTGGTTCGGATCCATTCGTCTGTAGTCTCAACGAGTTTCTCTAAATCAAAATTGGTCAACCTGTCTTCAGGCACATAACCCCCTACGGCTGTAATAGCTGCTGTTGTTTTATTGCTCATCTTGGAGTATTTATTAAAAAAGTAGCCAAAGTTAAGGGAAAGCTGGTGTCTGTTGTTCGCCGGCATTCGGTCACTGGCCAACGGTCAACACCCCAGGAATCACGAAAGCATTATTTTCGCGCCATGATTGCATATCTTAAAGGTGATTTTGTTCTTAAAACCCCGGCTTCCGTGCAGGTGGACGTTCATGGGGTAGGTTATGAAGTGCTGATCAGCCTGAATACCTATTCCCGGTTGCAGGACCTTGAAAAAGGGCTATTGCATACTGTACTTATTATCCGGGAAGATGCACATCTCCTTTATGGTTTTTTTGAACCTGCTGAAAAAGAAATGTTCCAGCAACTGATCAGTGTTTCCGGTATCGGGGCTTCCACAGCCCGCATGATGCTTTCCTACCTCAAACCGGAGGAGCTTGCCAAAGCCATTGTTCAGTCGGATATCCGAACCCTTGAAGGCATTAAAGGGATCGGCCGGAAAAGTGCCGAAAGGCTTGTTTTGGAGCTGAAAGACAAACTCTCCAAACACCCCCTGGAAGCAAATATTTCCCCTATGAAAAACAATACTTTGCAACAGGATGCGTTAAATGCACTGATAGCTTTAGGAATCAACCGGACAGTAGCTGAACAGGCCATTAAAAAGACCCTTGCTTCAGAGCCTAATCTGCTTGTGGAAGAGCTCATCAAGAAATCTCTCCGTATCCTCTGATTGCCAAATATTTCTGGAACTAATTGATTGTTGAGAATTTGAACTTCTGGACTGCGCATATTTTCCGTACGTTGGTCTTTACTGCCATCTTACTGGCCTCTTATGGGCAGGCGAATGCGCGTTTCTTTTCACCAGCCTTTCAGGATACGACCGCCCGCAGGGACACGACCCGGCCCGATTCACTTCGCTATCCGATCCGCGACCGTTATGGTGATCCTTATTCCAACCCCAATCGCAACCCCTTCGATCTGAAGGATACTGCTTTCCTGAAACGGGACGTACAATACGATCCTATCACAGGGGAATATTATATCATTGAAACTATCGGAGGTAAAAATTATCGTACTCCGGTCTCTTTTAAGAGGGATGAATTCCTGCAGCTCCAGGGACGTAAAGACGAGGAAGAATATTTTCGAAAAAGGGCAGACATGCTTTCAGAGCTCAACCGCAAACTGTTCAAACCTCAGTTCAAAACCTCCCGGAACTGGTTCAACCGTATCGTAGGCGCCGGTAAGGTGGAGATCAAACCTTCCGGTTATGTAGGATTGATGATGGGATACCAGGGACAAAACATCAAAAACCCGACCCTCCCGGAAAGAGCCCGTACCAATGGCGGATTGGATTTCAATATGAACGCACAGTTGCAGGTGGATGCAAAAATTGGAGATAAGCTGAGACTGCCGATCAACTATAACACCCTCGCTAATTTCGATTTTGAAAACCAGCTTAATCTTAATTACCAGGGAAAGGATGATGAGATCATCAAACAGTTCCAGTTGGGAAATGTGAGCTTCACTTCCAAAGGCACGCTGATCCCCGGTGCGCAATCCTTGTTTGGTGTGAAAACGCAGGCGCAATTCGGCAAACTATTCGTTACCGGCGTACTGGCCAACCAAAGAGCACAACGGCAAAGCATCAATTCCCAGGGTGGGGCATCAGCACAGAACTTTTCCCTGAAAGCAGATGAATACGAAGAGAACCGCCACTTTCTGCTGGCACAGTATTTCCGTAATAACTATAACAAGGCGATGAGCCAGTTGCCCATTGTTAATTCAAATGTGCAGATATTAAGAATGGAAGTGTGGGTGACCAACCGCACCGGTGCAACTACAGATACCAGAGACATCGTAGCATTGATGGACCTTGGTGAAGGTAATCCCTATATCGGCCCTCCCGGTGATCCCAATGCTTTACCATATAACAATGTAAACGGTTTATATCAGACACTGGCCAACAATCCGAATTCAAGGAACTCATCTTTAGTACAAAGTGCGCTGACCTCTATGGGTCTTACTGCAGTACAGGATTTTGAAAAGACTTTTGCCCGCAAACTGCAACCTACTGATTATTATTTCAACCCGCAGATAGGTTTCCTCTCACTCAATCAGCCCTTACAGCCGGATGAGGTGTTGGGTGTGGCTTATCAATATACTTACAATGGACGGACCTACCAGGTAGGGGAATTTTCCCAGGACGTACCACCTGATACAACCGGTGCCACACAAAAAGTACTTTTCCTGAAATTGTTAAAGGCAACTTCCCAACGTACCAATCTTCCTATCTGGGACCTGATGATGAAAAACGTTTATTCGGTTGGTTACGGCGCACTGGAAAGAGCTGACTTCAAACTTGATCTCTTATACGAAGAGCCAAGCCTTGGTGAAAAACGTTACCTGCCACCTTCCGATGTAATACCGGCGTATGAAGGCCAGCCATTGATCTCGCTCGTCAACCTTGACCGTCTTAATAACCAGAATGACCCGCAGCCTGATGGCGTATTCGATTTTATTGAAGGATTTACAGTGCTTTCTTCCATGAGCCGTGTGATCTTCCCGGTGCTGGAACCGTTTGGTCATGATCTCGATTACGTGTATGCTACGCCGGAACAGCGACAGAAATATTTATACTATCCCCTCTACGATACCATCAAAGCGATTGCGCAAACTTATGCCAACCTCAACCGCTTTAAACTGATGGGAAGATCGAAGACCACTTCGCAGGGCGCGGGTGAATACCAGCTTGGTTTCAATATCCCGCGCGGATCAGTGACAGTAACGGCAGGAGGACAAACCCTGCAGGAAGGTGTGGATTATGATATCAACTATGACCTGGGAACACTCCGCGTGATCAACCAGGCTATTCTGAATTCAGGCGTGCCGGTGAATATCCAGTATGAAAACCAGGCAGCGTTTGGCATACAGCAAAGAAGTTTCCTGGGATTGCGGCTGGATTACCTGGCGAATAAAAAATTATCGTTGGGTGGTACCATCGTAAGGCTTAGCGAGCGGCCCTTCTTTGTAAAGCAATCTTATGGCGAAGATCCTATCCGCAATACCATGTACGGATTTGATGCGGATTATCGCAGCGACTGGCCCAGGCTCACTAAATTCCTGAATAAGCTGCCTTTTTATTCCAGCGATGCGATGTCATCCATTACAGCGTATGGTGAAGCTGCTTTGCTGCAACCCGGCCATGCTCCGCAGATCGGTAAAGGCTCCAATGGTTTGTCTTATATAGATGATTTTGAAGGAACACGTTCTGCCATCGATCTCCGCTTCCCGCTGATCAACTGGAACCTTTCTTCCGTGCCGCAGCAATTTCCCGAAGCAACCCTGAACAATGACCTCGCGAGTGGTTATAACAGGGCCAAGCTTGCCTGGTATAATATCGAACCTGTGCTGCAGGAAAAAAACAATTCCAACAATCCTTTACAGAATAATGTGGACGAATTGTCCAAGCCTGAAACACGCCAGGTGTTTCAAACAGAAATATTCCCGCAACGTACCAATGATTTCGGGCAGGGACTGCTGACCACTTTTGACCTTGCCTTTTACCCGAAAGAAAAAGGGCCTTACAACTATGAGAACAGGCCTGGCCGTATTAACCCGGATGGATCTTTAACCAATCCAGCCCAGGCATGGGGAGGTATCATGCGCAATATTGATCAAACAGATTTTGAGACCAGTAATGTTGAATACATCGAATTCTGGTTGCAGGACCCTTATGTAATTAATAATGGGCGCACAGGCGGAAAGCTTGTTTTCAACCTGGGTAATATTTCTGAAGATATATTGAAAGACGGCAAACGCCAGTATGAAAATGGTTTGCCGACACCGACCAACAATGCACAGGTTGATAATAGCAGTGTTTGGGGTAAAGTACCTTCCAATCCTTTACAGGTAACTAATGCATTCAGCAATGATCCGAACGATCGTCAATACCAGGACGTGGGTTTTGATGGACTTACCGATGATGAGGAAAGAACAAAATTCAATAACTACCTTACCGGTCTGCAAGCTGTGGCCCCCGGCGCTTATGCCCGCGCAGTGAATGACCCCTCTGCTGATAACTTCAAGCCTTATCGTGATCCAAGTTATGATGCAATTAATGCAGGTATATTAAGAAGGTATAAGGATATCAATAACCCGCATGGCAACTCACCTGTTTCTACAGGCAATAGCCAGTTTGTAAATGCCTTTACTCAATATCCTGATGCGGAGGAACTGAACCGGGATAATACCCTGAATGAAGTGGAGGAATATTTCCAGTATGAAGTGAATATTCAACCAAACATGACTGTAGGAACTAATTTTATCACAGATATACGTCATGTAGAAGGTATCAATCTGCCAAATGGTCAAACCAGGAGTGAGAACTGGTACTTATTCCGCATCCCTGTTTCCGAATTTTCCAGTAAGGTGGGCAATATCCCTGATTTTAAATCCATCCGTTTCATCCGCATGTTCGTTACGGGCTTTGCAGATTCTGTAGTGATGCGTTTCGGCAAACTGGAACTGGTAAGGAATCAATGGAGGAAATTTGATTATAAGATCGATACTACAGGTAATTATCAGAATCTGCCGGCTAATGATCCGGCCATTTTTAATACACTGGCAGTAAACGTTGAAGAAAACGATCAGCGCCAGCCGATCCATTACCGTATTCCTCCGGGCATTGAAAGGCAACAGCAGCTCAGCAATAATAATGTACAGTTGTACCTGAATGAACAATCGCTCAGCATGCAGATAGATAACCTGCCTGCAGGGGAAGCCCGCGGTGTGTTCAAAAACATGAACCTCGATATGCGCCAGTATGGAAAGCTGCGCATGTTTATCCATGCAGAAGGAAGGCAATTCGACAATATGATCATCGATGGTTCCCTTACTGCTGTGGTCCGCTTCGGCAGTGATGTGCAGGGCAACTATTATGAAGTAAGGATACCGCTGAAGAAAACGCAATGGGGTGCAATGGACAGTCTAGCCATCTGGCCCGAACTGAACAACCTTGATTTTGACCTGCAGGATTTGACGAAGATGAAGCTGCGACGGAATCAATTGGGTATCTCACCATCGCAATATTATTCGGAAAAACTGGACAATGGACGAACCTATGCGTTGATCGGTAATCCAAATCTTGGTGAAGTAAGAAGTATGTTGCTGTCTGTAGAGAACAGTACCAAGAACCCGGTATCTGCTGAGATCTGGTTCAATGAACTTCGGTTTTCCAATATGGATGAAAAAGGCGGATGGGCTGCATTGGGACGCGTGGATATAAAACTGGCCGACCTGGGAAGCATCACACTGGCGGGTACAGCTAAGAGCAGGGGCTTTGGTACGCTGGAGCAAAGAGTGAATGAACGGAGTAGGGAAGATGTGCGCACATTCGATGTTTCTGCCAATATTGATGCAGGTAAGCTGCTGCCTAAAAAGCTGGGTATACAAATACCTGTGTATGCAGGTATCAGCCGCATCTCCAGTACCCCTGAGTATGATCCGTATGATCTCGATATTAAATTGAAGGATAAGCTGGATGCAGCCAGCAGCGGTCATATGGCTGATTCGATCAAGAATGATGCGCAGGATATCACCACCATCAAGACCCTCAATTTTACCAATGTTAAAAAACTGAAGACAGATGGCAAGCGGCCCAAGATATGGAGCCTGACCAATGTCGATTTCAGTTATTCATATATCTATACGCAACAACACAACCCGCTGATCGAAAACTATGAGATGAAGAGAACACGCGGGGTGATCGGTTACAACTACGCACCGCAGCCAAAATATATAGAACCGTTCAAAGGCATTATTAAATCCAAATCGAAATGGTGGTCGTTGATCAAAGATTTCAATTTCAACTATGTGCCTTCGCAGTTATCATTCCGTGCAGATATATTCCGCCAGTTTGGCGCCACAAGGCCACGGAATGTAGGAGGTGGCCCATATAAAATACCGGAAACCTATGATAAGTATTTTACGTTCGACCGGTATTATATCCTGCAATGGAATCTCACCAGGTCGTTGACCATTGATTTCACTGCAACGAACAATGCACGTGTAGACGAACCTTTTGGACGCATAGATACAGATGCAAAAAAAGATTCTGTCCGCTCCAATTTCTTTAAAGGTGGGCGGAATACCCAATACGCACAGAAACTCATTGCTACATATAATGTGCCGATGCAGAAAATTCCTTTCCTCGACTGGACTACTTTGCGTGCTTCCTATTCAACCGACTATAACTGGCTGGCCGCTTCTTTGCTGGCAAGAAGCCTGGGTAATACTTTATCGAATACGCAAACGAGAACGATCAATGGGGAATTGAATTTTGAACAGTTGTACAGCAAATCAAGATTCCTTCGTGCAGCATTGACACCACCGGCGAATAAACCCAAAACCAATGCACCAACACCACCCAAAACAGCCAAACCTGTAACGGAAGGCCTGGGCAATAGTGTGTCGCAAGCCTTGCCGGATTCAGTACTGGCAAAAATGACACCGAAGCAAAGAAGAAAAGCTAAGAGAGAACAACGCCGTAAAGAGAAGGAAGAGAAAAGAAGGTTAAAGGAGTTGAGCAAACAAACATTGCCGGAAGTTGGAGGCGCTATGCGGACTGTAGCAGGACTTGTGACTGCTGTGAAGAGAGTAGGCATCCAGTACACACAGGATTTTGGTACCACTTTACCTGGTTATATGGACAGTACGCGCGTGCTGGGGCTTAACCCAAGAAGTGGCCAGCCAGGCTTAGGATTTATTTTCGGTTATCAGCCCGATACTAACTGGATCAATAATTTTGGTGCCAAAGGTCTTTTGTCAAATGATCCGCGGGTGACTGCCATGATACAGCAGCGGTATAACCAGCGATTAAATATAACCGCGCAGGTGAGCCCATTCAGGGATTTTAATATCGATCTGAATCTCGACAAAACATACAGCAAGCAGTATTCAGAATTATATAAAGACACGAGTGCAACCGGAACTTCAGGACTTAGCCGGTTCAGTCCTTATGCAGCCGGTAGCTTCTCTATCAGCTATATTTCTTATCAAACCCTGTTTGATAAATTTGATCCGAACGTAGTGTCGGAGACCTTCAAGCGTTTTGAAGCGAACCGGGTTGCTTTATCTCAGAAGTTAGGATTGGAGAACCCTTATGTTAACAACCCCACGCCTGGAGCAGATGGCTATGTGGAAGGTTATGGACGTTATGCGCAGGATGTGGTGATACCGGCATTTATTGCTGCATATACAAATAAGAACCCTACATCAGTAAAAGGTGTGAAGAACAACAACCCGAATATCGGTTCAAATCCTTTCTCCGGGTTTATACCCAAACCCAACTGGACAGTGACCTACTCTGGTCTTTCGCGTGTTGGCGACCTGGAAAAAATCTTTACCAATGTTACGATAAGGCATGGCTATCATAGCACGCTTAGCATGAACAGCTTTAATACAGCTTTATTGTTCCAGGATCCGTTCCGTGTGTCGTATCCTTCATTCCGTGATTCGTTGACAGGTAATTTTATACCGTATTTCCTTGTACCCAATATCAGCATACAGGAACAATTTGATCCGCTGATCGGTGTGGAAATGACATTTACCAATCAATTATCAACCCGCTTCGAATATCGTAAGAGCCGTACACTCAGTCTTAGCCTGATAGATTATCAACTGGCGGACACGCGTTCTTATGAGTTTACTTTTGGTTTCGACTGGCGCAAGAAAGGTGTACCGCTGCTCAGGAAGATCGGTAAGATGAAGCTGGACAATGATATTACCTTTAAGCTGGATTTCAGTATACGGGATGATGCTACGGCTAATAGTAAGCTGGACCAGGGAACTGCTTTCGGAACTTCGGGTCAGAAAGTGGTGCGCATAGCTCCTTCTATTGATTATATCCTGAACAACAGGGTGAGCCTGAAATTCTATTTTGAACAGAACAGGAATATTCCGAAGATCAGTAATGCTTTCCCCATCACGAACACAAGAGCGGGATTGCAGGTGAATATTTCGCTGGCACAATAATTTAGGGAATGGCTAAAGAAAGCATTCATATTGGCATTATCGGGTATGGCTATTGGGGGCAGAATATTGTGCGGAATTTCTTTAATGCGGATCATTGCAAGGTCTGTAAGGTGGCGGATCAACGGGAAGATTGCCGTGAATTATTTGCCAGGCATTACCCTTCCATCGAAATATGTGCAAGTGCTGAAGAAGTGATAAAAGATAAAGCGATCGACGCCATCGTGATCGCAACACCTGTATCAACCCATTATGAGCTGGCAAAGAAAGCACTGATAGAAGGGAAGCATGTGCTGGTGGAAAAGCCTATGACCTCATCTGTAGCAGAAGCAAAAGAACTGATGGAGCTTGCTGCACAAAAAGGGCTTGTGCTGATGGTGGACCACACCTTTCTCTATACTGGGGCTGTACAAAAAATAAAACAACTGATCACAGGAAAGGTGATCGGCAAAGCACGTTATTTTGATTCCACGCGGATCAACCTTGGTTTGTTTCAGCCTGATATCAATGTGCTTTGGGACCTGGCAGCGCATGATCTTTCCATACTGGTACACCTGATCGAAGAAGAGCCGGTAAGTGTTCATGCTACAGGCATTTCACATACGCGCAATGGAATAGAGAATATTGCCTATATGACCCTTCATTATGACACGGATTTCATTGCGCATTTCCATTGCTCCTGGACGTCACCGGTTAAAATACGGCAGACGCTTATTGGTGGCGATGAAAAAATGATCATTTACAATGATCTTGAGCCCACTGAAAAAGTGAGGATATATGATACGGGTTATAAGTTGAAAACCGAAGAGGATAAGAAACAGATACTTGTTGATTACCGAACCGGTGATGTCAGTATCCCGAAGATATCAGGCCAGGAAGCCCTGTCGGGAGTGGCAGCAGATTTTATTGCCTCCATTCTGACCGGAAAAGAACCGCTGGCCAATGCTGGATCAGGACTGCGTGTGGTGCAGATACTGGAAGCATCGCAGCAATCAATAAAAAACAGAGGACAGGAAATACAAATAAAATGAGCATGGAACTACTGACCATTCAAAACAATACACAAAACCTCAGGAATGTGAGGGTGGGAAAGGATGTGCAGATATTCAGCTTTGTGAATGCGTATGAATGCACGATCGGTGACGGTTCCAAGATTGGCGCATTCACGGAAATACAGAAAGATGCGGTGATCGGAAAGTATTGCAAAATAGCAAGCCATTCGTTTATTTGCACTGGAGTGGAACTGGAAGACAACGTTTTTATCGGTCATGGGGTAATGTTTACTAATGATCTTTATCCCCGTGCCACTCGTGAAGATGGTCAATTGCAAACAGAAGCTGACTGGCAGTTGATCAAAACAAAAGTAAAAAAAGGGGCTTCCATTGGTAGCAATGCAACGATATTATGTGGAATAACAATTGGTGAGAATGCAATTGTAGGCGCAGGTGCCGTAGTAACAAAAGATGTGGCTGCCAATACCACTGTAGCAGGAAACCCTGCCAGGGTCATTAAATAAAGCTCACTTAATACAGGTAGGATGAAAAAAATCGGGGTGATCGGTTTTGGGAAAATTGGCCAGGCGATATCTGCCAACATGATCCGCCACGGCGGATATAAAATGGTAGCGGTGGATACAGACCCCGGTTTACCGGATGCCTTCGACAGATCATCCTTCTCCTCAAATGAACCTGGTGTAGAAAAAATACTGACAGACGCATATAAGAACGGGCAATTGAAGCTGAGGAATGATTTTTCAGAAATGGAAAATGCAGAAGCGGTTATTCTTTCCCTTCCTTTACTGGTAAACGAAGAAAAGAAAACCATCGATGCGCCTTTTCTTGAAAGCCTGCAACAGCTATCGCCTTACTGTAAAGATCAACTGCTGATCATTGTAGAAACTTCTGTGCCGGTTGGCTATTGCCGCACCATTCTGTTACCCGCCCTGGAAGCCAAAGGGAAAAAACATGGGATCGATTTTCTCCTCGTGCATAGTCCTGAAAGGATTAAGAGCGGAACGATGCTGGAGCAGCTTGACAAAGTTCCGAAGATAATCGGAGGCATCACTCCTGAAGCTACATCCAGAGCCCGTGAATTATACACCGGGTTTTTTAAAAAGGAATTGTTGCATTGCCTGGATAGCATTGAAGCTGCGGAGCTATTGAAGCTGGCAGGTATGATCTACAGGGACGTGAACATCGCTTTATCGAATCAACTGGCCATGTTTGCACATAAAACGGGCATCGATTTTCCGGACCTGCTTCCGCTGATCAATACAGATGGTGAAGCACATTTGCTTCAACCCGGCATTGGTGTTGGAGGTCATTGTACTCCTGTATATCCTTATTTCCTGATCGATAATTTCCGTGCGGCCGGTCTTGAGTTTGATTTGGCTTCCATAGGACGCAATATCAATGAGTCGATGGCTGCTTATGCTTTCTCACTGGTTAAAGAAAAACTGACAACAAGAAAAGCATTGATACTGGGCTTGTCTTTTCGTCCTAATGTAAAAGAAGATGCGAACAGTCCTGGTTCACAATTGTATAAAATATTGGAGAAAGAAGGATTTGATGTGTCGATGCATGACACTGAATACAGTACGGAGGAGTTAAAAGAAAAAGGGTTTGGGACTGCAGATCCTGATACAGCAAAGGTGGAAGTCATTTTTTTGACCACTATGCACAGTCAGTACAGGTGGCTTGATTTTAATAAAATGGCATCTAATGGTGTCCGCTACCTGGTGGATGGGAGAAATGCTTTGCCGAAGGAAGCGGTGGAATCAGCAGGGATCACTTATATCGGTATTGGTAAGGGATAAGAGATCAGCTCGCTTTTTTAAACAGCATTACATACCCGCACAGGTTTTTCTTTTTCTTCTTGTTAACCTGTACCGGTTTCATCATATAAAATTCTGATTGCTCAGGTGTGTAGCCATAAGAGATAATATTGCCATCTATATCGCCCCATCTTTTTTGCTGAAAGATCACCTGCTTTTCATTCCAGTCAAACATCCGCACTTCATACAGCCTGGAGCTGTAATCACCAATGAATACAAACTGGTACCAGGTACCTTTATTAAGCGGAACGACCACAGGCATTTCATATTCGCTTTCCATGGTGATGGAAGCCTCTTTTAATAACAGTAGTCCGTCTTTCTGAAAAAGCTGTTTGAGGCTGTCTACCTGGCGGGAGATCATTGTGTCGTTGCAGGACTGTAGCCGGATAACATCCTGGCCCACTGCGCTGAATTGCAGCAGGAACAACATAGGCAGGAATAAAAAAAAGTTCTTCATAAAAGGTAAATCTGGATTTGGATCAAACAAAACTACAAAAATAAACCGCTACACAAATACCCTTAAGTACGGATTTTTTGGGGTACAAAGGCCATATTTGCAGGTTTTTGCAGGGTTAATGCCGGTACATGTAAATGCCATCGGCCTGTTGAGTGCAGGTGATCACAAGATCATTGATGCAGACATGGGGCGGCAGGGTGGTGCAATAAAAGATCACATCTGCCACATCTTCTGCTGTAAGTGCCTTAATGCCGGTATACACACTTTTGGCCGTGTTTTCATCTCCTTTAAAACGGACCATGGAAAATTCTGTTTCAGCAGCACCGGGGTGAATGGCCGTTACTTTAATGTTGTGTCTAAGCAGGTCGATGCGCATGGCATGGCTCATTGCTTCCACGGCGTGTTTTGTAGCACAATACACATTTCCTTTTTCATACACTTCTTTACCGGCTACAGAACCCATATTGATGATATGTCCCTGTTTATGGGCAGCCATCAGTTGCGACACTGCTTTGGCTACATACATAAAACCTTTCACATTGGTGTCTACCATTATATTCCAGTCGTCAAGATTCGCTTCATCAAAATAATCCCTTCCAAGGGCAAGGCCTGCATTGTTGACAAGCACATCGATCGCTTTCCATTCGGAAGGCAGGGAGGAAGTAGCGTCGAATACGGCTTGTTGTTCCCTTACATCAAAAACGCGGGTGATGACCTGTGTATTGAATTCTTTTTCGAGGGTTGCTTTTAATTCATTAAGCCTGTCTTCCCTGCGGCCATTAAGAATAAGATGATAACCATTGGCAGCAAATTTTTCTGCGCAGGCTTTTCCAAAACCGGATGTAGCACCGGTGATAAAGGCGATTTTGGGCATAGGAGTAATTGTAATTAAGGGTGCGAAGATAATTAATCTGGTATTGCCACCGGGGCAACAGTAAACACTAAACGTTCATCGGATAAGCGTGGTAGTCCCTTTCAGGAAGATCTTTTTACCAGTATAATCTTCAGCTTCTACCATCCAGACATACACATTAGTTGTTTGCGGCACACCACCAAGGCGGCCGTCCCAACCATGACCATTCGTAGTGGTACTGAATACAAGCTGGCCCCAGCGATTGAAAAGGCGGAAATAATTGATCTGCTTAACACCAACGGCAACAGGACGCAGCACATCATTTTTCCCATCTCCGTTGGGTGTGAAACCTGATGGTACAAATACATAAGGATTGGTTTTGAATACAACTACTGTCATCGTATCTGTATCAGAGCAGCCAATTTCATTAAACACTTCCACAACATATTGGATGCTGTCCACTTCAGCACCATAAGTAGCTATGGGATTCTTGATCGATGGGTTATTCAGCCCGGTTGAAGGTGTCCATATATAATTTACTCCTCCTTCTGCATTCAATTGTAACGGCTGGCCCACCACTACAAGCGTATCGTTGCCTGCAAATGGAACGATTTTAGGCAGCACAGTTACTACTACTGTATCATAGCTTGGTTTGGGGCAACCTTTGATGTCGGTAGAAGTCAGTATATAAGAGGATGTCCGGGCCGGGTAAGCGACAGGATTAAGTGTATTTGAGTTGATCAGGGAACTGACAGGCGACCAACTGAAGGCGTTTCCATCATGTACTCCGTGCAGGTAGGCCGGTGTGTTGTAACAAATAGTTGTATCAGGTCCTGCATTGACCTGCGGATAAGGCACTGCGTTAACCTGTATGCTCCTGGTAGCAGAGCAGTTGCCAATTGTAGCCTCCACTGTATATAATGTGGTGGTACCTGCTATGGCGATCGGATTTTGGATGATAGGATTATCTACTGAAGCAGCAGGTGTCCATTGAAACCTCAATCCATCACTTTCAATGTGCAATTGCGCAGGATCTGTCCGGCAGATCGTAGTGTCCGGCATTTCATTCAGTGTTACAAAATTGACCACACGGATTTTTACAGAATCGGTATTGATACATCCCTGCTCATTCAATTGAACGGTATATGTGGTAGTGGTAATAGGGTTAACAGTTGGTGTGGCCGTGTTGCTGTTCACCATATTTGTTGTGGGAGTCCAACTGAACACACCTGTACCCGAGGCTTGTAATTGCACTGCATCCGGTACACAGATCAGGGTGTCCTTAAATGCCAGTGTAATGGGCGGCTTATCAATAATTGTTACGGTGTCCTTGATCGTTTTAAGACAGCCCTTGCTGTTGGTGACGGTGAATATTACTTCTTTCGGTCCAATGGAACTGTATTTCCAACTGGTATCCTGTTTATGCGAAGTATCTGCTATAGTTGTTTCATCTCCAAAATTCCAGGACCAACTGTCTACCACACCATAATTAGTGGTAGTGGCATCGGAGAATACAACGGGATTATTGATACAAATGCCAGAGATATTGAATGCAGGGAAAAATCCTGGCCAAACGCGAACGATGGCTGTTGTGGAATCAGAGCAATCCTGGTTGCGGTTGGTCACCAGTTTAATGGTGTAGTCGCCCGCTGCTGAAAATGTATGTGTAGGTGTGGCAAGCGTGGAAGTATTATCAGGTGAGCCCGGATCGCCAAACTCCCAGTAGTAAGAGTTGATCAGGGGGCTGCTGAACTTATTGCTGAAATTCATGGTAAATCCATCGCAAGAAGTGTACACAGGATCAAGCAATGATTTGGCGATATCGCAACCTCCGGCTTTTATCTGCAGGTCTTTTCGTTGGGTAGCAATCACTATACCATCACGGATCTCTTCCACGCAAACAGTGACTACATAAATTCCTTCAGGGGGTGATGTACCCGTGATCAGGCCGGTATTCGGGTCGATTGTTACGCTTTGCCCCAACGGTTGTGAGCCATTGAAGGGAAAGGTATAGGGAAGCAGGTTATAAGGAGGTGTGGTAGGAGGGTTGGGTGTTGGAGTGTTAGGTCCGCCAAGAGGGCTGTTGTCCTGACCACCACCTGCATAAGCGCTGCAAAAGCTGTAACGCAATACATCGGTATTATCCGGATCTGTTGCAGCAAAACTGTATGTGAAAGGATAACCGCCGCAAACAATAACGGTGTCACGGGCAGTGAACCTGGCGCTGTTATTTTCAGGTGCTGTAGCTTTTTTGGATGTACCGGGGATCTGGGCAGTATAGGTAGCACCATAACTGCCGGAACTGACCACATTACTGATGCCGTTGATCCGGCAGCAGCGTTGGTAAGCAATAGTGTAACCTCCGGGTGTGCCCGGAAGGCTGACATCAAACTGATAAAACCCTACTTCATAACAAACCTGTGGCGCATTGGTGATACAGGGCCCGGGGGTTGATAATTGAAGGGTAGTAGGAGCACCTACCATGGAAACGGACTGTTTCCATACCATGCTTCCATTAGTATTATCGAAAATAGCGATAGCTGCGCTAGGGTCCAGTTTCGCACCGGCAGAGAAACAATCGCGGTAAAGTTTAAGCGTGACACTGTAGCTATGGGCACCATTACTGAACCCATTGTAGATATAATACATTTCACCTCCGGTGATATGCTCAGCCAGTAAGGTTTTGGAGAAGAAAACACAGCTTAGTATCAGTAAAAAACGCTTCATTGCACGGATCAGCATATCAGGTATCGCTTAAAAAATTATCCAAAATCCAATTGCTTTTTCCTGGTTCTTCCAGCATCCCCATGTGACCCGACTCATGTAAGATGTGAATATACGCTTTTTCAGGGAGGGGGCATAGTTTAAGGCTATCCTGTAAAGGGACCGCCATATCATGCTCGCCCATTATGAAAAGTATTGGTAAATGACTGTCTTTCAATACTTCTGTTCGGTCCGGTCTTTTCATCATCGCTTCGTAGTAAGAAACGAGTGCAGTGGGGGAAAAGTTGCTCAGGCTGCCGATAAATTCTGCTATTTCACCCGGTTTTTCAGTCCTGGTTTTCTCGGAAAACAGGTTGGGCGAAGTTGCCTGCAGGAATTCGAAAGCTCCATGCTGCCTGATAAATTCGATCCCTTTCCGGCGAGTGGCTTTTTTCTCTTCACTGTCTGCAAATGCAGTGGAATGAAAAAGGCCGAGAGCATTGACATGGTTGGGGTAATATTCGGCCAGTGCCAGGGTCACATACCCGCCCATACTATGACCAATAACAGGGCAGGCATGAATATTTTCCTCATGAATGATAGAATGGATGCTTTCCGCCAGCCCTTCCATGCTCATGTCAGAAATTTCTTCTGAAAGGCCGCTGCCCGGTAGGTCGGGCAGGATCAGCCGGAAAGATGATTGAAGTGCCGCTACCTGTCTGTCCCATACACTCCCGGTTTCTCCAAAACCATGAATAAGGATGACCGGTTTTCCTGATCCGCTGATACGGTAGAACAGTTTTTTACCGTTTACAATTAATTCTTTGTTCATGTTGGTCAGGGTTATGACTACTACGATGATGAAATCGTGTCAATGACACAGCATTTACCCGTTTTTTTGGCGGTTTAGTTTGTCTTTGACCCATGCACCTAAGGTTACCACCAATATCAAGCCCGAAAGAATAGCGGCTGTTCTGGAAAGCAGGTCGCCATAGCGCACAAAGAAAGTTTGCCTGTTATCGACCGGTATGGCTAGTTTGATCGAGGCGGCTGTGTCCCAGGGCTGCGGATTGATCACATTGCCCACAGGGTCTATGAAACAACTGATGCCGGTATTAGCACTCCGTGCGACCCATTTTCGGGTTTCTAATGCACGCAGGCGGGCATAGTTCTCATGTTGTTTGTAACCTGGTGTATCCCCCCACCATCCGTCGTTGGTGATAATGGTGAGTATATTGGCACCTTTCCGTACGTATTCTGTGATATAATCGCCATAGATACTTTCATAGCAGATGATAGGCGCTGCTTTGAAATGCTCATCCCAGGGCACAAACACTTTTCTTTCGGAATCCCTTCCTAATGTGCCGCTGATGCCGCCAAAGTCTTCAAACCATTTTCCCATGAAATTTAAAAAGGAGGGAAGGGTCTCCACACCAGGTACCAACTTGGCTTTATGATATAATTGTATGCTGGTATCCGCATCAAAAAAAGCAGCTGTATTGAATGCATCGTAATATGTACCGCTGTTTGGTTCAAAACGTGCAGTAGGCGGCGCATCTTTTTTATTTGGCCCATAGTTCTTATAGCTGTCAATGCCCGTAAGCAGGTTCACCTGCGGATGGCGTTGAAGAAAAGACCAGATAGAGTTGTAAAAGAAATTCTGTTTGATCTCGTTTTCCCAAACCTGTGCCGGCACTGCTGTTTCCGGCCATACCACCAGCGTTGTGTAGCGATCAATTTCTTTTTCGGAAAGAACGATCAGCTTCTGTATCTGCGCTTCAATAGAGCCGGTAAATTTTTCTGTGTAAGGATCAACATTGGGCTGAACCACTACTACGTTTTTAATAGCTTCTGAATAAGCGGCAGCGGCTTTCTTTGTTTCACTGTTGAGAATGAAACGGGAAACGAGCATTGGTACAAAGAGCAGCCCTACCCATATTGATACATTGATATAATATTGTTTCGTACGGCCTGACTGGCGGTAATGCATAAACAGGGAATACGCCAGCACATTGCTCAGCATCACCCAAAGCGTGCCGCCTGAAGCGCCGCTGTATTGATACCATTGCACCCATTGCGGATGAGTGGCGAAAACATTCCCCAGTGTCAACCAGGGCCAGCTCAATTCCCAGTTTTGATGAAGGAATTCAAAAGCCAGCCAGAACAGGATAAGGCTTGTATACCCGATCTTCACGCCCCATCTTTTCTTCACTTCGCGAGTAAATATCCAGGGCAGGCTCATCACCAGGCCGTTGGCAATAAAAGCGCCAATGGCGCCTGGCAGGCTGGCATTCCATACCCACCAGGTAGTGAATATGTTCCAAAGCAGCAATTGTAGAAAAAGAAGGCCAAAGAATTTTTTTCCATTGCCGGCATGGTCCATCAGCCACAGCAAAGGCACCCAGGCAACAAATATCAGCAGCGTAAGTGGAGATACAGGCCAGGCAGCCCACAGCAGTAAGGCTCCGCCAATAGCAACAAAAAGATGGGTGAGGCGCTTCACAGAAGATTATTTGTGTAAATGTAAGGCATCGGTTGTTTCGCTCCGCTCATAATGAGATTGAAGGATTAGCTTACAACAATATCCCTGCAATCTCTTTCCAGTTATTAACCCTTTTATGTCTTCCTTCGTTGGTCTGCACATTATGCGGCTGCGTATAAAGCAAACTTGTTTCCCCTTTGAAATGGTCCAGGTTGCGGAAATGATCATCGATCATGATATTCGCCTGTATGATCTGCTTTGATCCGCAAAACACCATTTGTTGCCAGGTGATAAAAGGGAAATGTTCATTCAGCCACGCTTGTTTTTCAGGAAGGCTTTGCGGGAATTCAGTAGCGGCCGATACAATATAGAGGTCGTACTTTTTATTCAATTCTTCTACTATCTGCCGGCTGTCTTCCATTACAGGAGCAGTGCGGAAAAAGCCTTGTCTGTAAACATACTGGAGGATATTGGGAAAACCTTCCCTTTCCGGCTTGCCGGTCACTTCTTCCATTGGCCTGCGCTGCCCAAAATCTTTTTCATCCATTTCAAAAAACTGGTGGTACACATCTGCCAGCACACCATCCATGTCGATCGCAATTCGTTGCATATATAAAAAGTAAAATGAACCCTGGCTGTTGGTTGCTCAACAGCCAGGGTTCAGGAAAATGAGTTCTTATCTTCTGCTATAGTTAGGGGCCTCTTTCGTGATATCAATATCATGTGCATGGCTTTCACGCATGCCTGCATTGGTGATCTTTACGAAACGGGCATTCTTCAATTCTTCAATATCACTTGCGCCGCAGTAGCCCATACCAGCCCTGAGGCCGCCGACGTATTGATACACGATCTCTTTTAATGTTCCTTTATAAGCAACACGTCCTTCAATGCCTTCCGGAACAAATTTCTTTACATCATCTTCAGGGTCCTGGAAGTAACGGTCGCTGCTTCCGGTGGCCATTGCTCCGAGTGAGCCCATGCCGCGATATTGTTTGAATTTGCGGCCTTCGTAAATGATCGTTTCGCCAGGGCTTTCCTCTGTGCCGGCAAACACACTTCCCATCATCACACAATCGGCGCCAGCAGCAAGTGCTTTCACCATATCCCCTGTGTAGCGGATGCCTCCATCGGCAATGAGAGGGATATTCTTTTGTTTTAAAACAGAATAAGCTTCCATTACAGCAGTAAGTTGCGGTACGCCAGAACCAGCAACGATACGGGTTGTGCATATAGAACCAGGGCCGATACCAACTTTCACTGCATCAGCTCCTGCTTCTGCCAGGGCCTTGGCTCCGGCTGCTGTGCCCACATTGCCTGCTATTACATTCAGCTTTTTAAAGTTTTTCTTTACTGACTTCAATGCATCCAGCACGCCTTTGCTGTGTCCGTGTGCACTGTCAAGTGCAATTACATCCACACCGGAATTCTGCAGTGCAGAAACCCTGTCGAGCAGGTCTTTGGTAATGCCTACTCCAGCGCCAACCAGCAACCGGCCGAATGAATCTTTTACAGCATTGGGAAAACTGGTCAGTTGCAGTATATCGCGATAGGTGATCAATCCCATCAGCTTACCATTTTTACCAACAACAGGCAGTTTCTCGATTTTGTATTTTCGAAGGATGGTCTCTGCTTTTTTCAGATCGGTACCTTCCGGCGCGGTGATCAGGTTTTCACTGGTCATCACTTCACTCACTTTACGACGTACATTGGTCTCAAAGCGCAGATCACGGTTAGTGAGGATGCCGGCCAGTTTGCCTTCTTTATTAATAATAGGAATGCCGCCGATCTTATTCTCTTTCATCAATCGCAGGGCATCGCCGATAAGGGCATCTTCCTGCAGGGTGATGGGGTCGAGTATCAGACCGCTTTCACTTCTTTTCACTTTGCGGACCTGGTCGGCCTGCTTTTCAATGCTCATGTTTTTATGGAGAATGCCCAGTCCGCCTTCGCGGGCCAGTGCCATCGCCAGTGGAGCTTCAGTAACGGTGTCCATTGCAGCGGAAAGGAGGGGCGTATTCAGTGTGATATCTTTGGTAAGCCGGGTGCGGATGCTCACATCACGGGGCAATACCTGGCTGTAGCCTGGTATAAGTAACACATCATCAAACGTTAAGCCTTCACCGAAAAATTTTTGGGAAATCTTGTCCGAGGGGGTATTTATTCTTGCCATGTGCAAAGATAGGGCAGTTGACGGAATCCAAAAAAAATCTGGTTTCCAGAAATTAATTGCTCTATTTTGGGGCATCGGCCAAACAAGGCATTTCAAACGCTAAATATTTATGAAACAACTGCTTCATTTAAAACACTGGCAAATTTTCCTGATGATCGTCGGCTTTCCTCTGATTTTCGAATTTGTTTCAGCAGTTATGTTGGCTCAAGGAAATCTCTCCTTTGTTACTATTACTTTTCTGATCAAGATGGTCCTCGTTGTCGGGGCGTTTTTGGGATGGTTTTATACGCTGGGAGTAAACCTGTATAAAAAAATACCTGATACAGTACAAATGAACCTGATGAGGTTCAAGTTATTCCTGATTATCCCGTTTGTTTATATCCTTTTCTTACTACTATTTTTTTTCAATACGTTTGGTAAAACTGTTGTCGATGAAGGACAGGCAGTTGTAAGAGGCGTAGAATTCATTATCCTGCTTCACCTGTTTTGTATGTTTTGCCTTTTTTATTGCTTGTATTTTAATGCAAAAGCTTTAAAAGCTGCCGAGTGGCAAAGACCTGTAACCTTTAGCGATTTCGCGGGTGAATTCTTCTTACTATGGTTTTTCCCATTTGGTATTTGGATTCTTCAACCAAGAATAAATCGTCTTTTTGCTGAGGATAAGGATACCGCTGCTCCTCATAGGGATACTTTTTCCTAGCTCATTTGATGAGCGTGGTAGTCCCTTTCTGGAATACCTTCTGTTTTGTATCCCTGTGTGTATATTCCAGCATCCACACATACACACCACTGGCCTGCTCAATCCCATTCACTTTTCCATCCCATTTCTTTGTCCAGTCTTTGGAATGGAAAACCAATTGTCCCCAGCGGTTGAATATTTTGAAATCGAGATTTTCTGCCTTAAGGGCATTGTTAGGAAAGAGGAAATCATTTATTCCATCATTATTGGGCGTGAAAGCAGAAGGTACAGCAATAAAGCAATTGTTCAGCACTTTCAGCCTTTGAATGGTGCTGTCGCTGCAATTAAGCGTATTGTTGCGGGCAACCAACTTGATAGCATACACTGTTTCTATATTGTTGGTTGGAAATTGTACAGGCAGCGGATCCTTTACCTGGCTGGAGCTGATATTACCAAATGTCCATCGCCATTCATCCACTAACCCGGTGCTGGTATTCTTTACTTCCAGCAGGTCTTCAGGACAGATGATGGGAGGCATTTCAAAGCTGGTCTTTACTTCATTATCCATCACCACCGTTTTGGAAACCGTGTCACTGCAGACTCCATTGGTTACGATCAGTTGCACCTGGTTGTTGCTCGCTGCAGGGAAAACGATCGTATGAGTTTGTGTACTGACCGAAGATATGCTATTGAAATTCCAGTTCCAGGAGTTGACATCATGAAGGCCATTATGGGAGAATGTCACGGCGTTTTCACGGCAGCCATATTGTACGGTATAGTCAAAGTCGGCCGACACCGTGTCTACTGCATGAAACATTCTTGTATGTGTAGGTGATTGCAGTCCGCATTCATCTGTTACAGTACCGCCATCATTACCGGTTTTTAGCAAAACGGTATAATCACCTTTGTGATAAATAGGCGATGCCAGTTGCAGGATGATCACATAACTTTCATTATTTACGCAATTTCCTGAAGCGCCGATAACCGTTACTGCAGAAGGACCGGTGATGGAAAAATCACTTCCATCAGGAGAAATGGTGCCGCAATCTATCTTTTTCGGAAAATAAACCTTGATCTTATCAGGTGCGCAACCTGCTGTTCCGATGCTGTCTGCATAAATAGGCATCGGCGGGTCATACCGGAAGGAGACTTCTTCGCCAACGGGAATGGTGCGACCGCAAACGTCTGCAAGACTATTGCCATCAGTCCCGTCTCCGATCACCAGTTTGAAATCACCGGGAGGAAGCGGTGCTGATAAGCGAAGGGTAAGCGTATCGAGATCAAAACCATTGGAACATTGCGTTGCAGTAGCTGAAACAACTGTATTGCCGGCGGCAGTTACGCTGAACTCAGTGCCAGCAGCAGTAAGGGAACTGCAACGCACTTTTTTATTCAGGATCACTGTGAGCGTTTGTCCATCGCAATCCGGGATCACTTTGCTTAAATGTGGTTCAGTCGGATCTGTGATCACGGCCGTACCACCCCCGAAAGAAAGTGAATAACCACTTTGGGTATTGGTAAAATGGCTTACGAGTAAAAGGTATTCATGCCCAGCAATAAGCGTAGGCATCTGGGCAAAAGTGTTCAGGTTTTGAGCAGGGTCTGAAGCGCACTGGATAAAATTCACTCCACTGCTCGAAGCACCGGTAGTACCTGAAGAGCCTGACCAGTTGCCGGTAACAACGATATTCCTATTGGTGTATACTTCATCAGGATTAAGGCCCGTGATATCATACAACTGCCAGTCATAATCATCTGCCAGATTATTGGGAGTGATCACAAAGCCCAACGTGCCAGTGGTAAAGCAGGTGAATTTATACCAGTAGGGATTCCTGTTTTCATAAGCAGCGCCAGCACAATTTGGTACATAAAGGGAATTCGAAGAGCAAAGTGGTACAGTGGTTTGCTGGAAAACGGTAGTGCCGCAAACGGGAAAAGCCGTTGATGGATTTTGCCCCAGTTCGGTACACTGTGCATGGCTGCGTTGCGCAGTAAAAGATGAAACCAGCAATAAAAGAATAAAGGGTATCCGCACAGCTTTCATGAGATAAAACTAATATTTAAAATTTGGGGTCATGATTAAAAAACAATGTGCGGTCATTTATTGAAGGGAATATACTTTTCCCGGGTGAACAAAGATAATATTTTGCAGTTCCATATTCAGTATAGCGGCTGCAACCGTGCTGCTGCTCAATCCACTTCGCTGGTTGATCTCGTCGATATGCATGGACTCTTTTTCCTGTAAAAGATCTACCAGCAGCCGTTCTTCCCTGCTTAGCTCAATAAAGAGCTGTTTTTGCTTATTGCTCTTACCTGGAGGGCAGAGAGCGTTGTCCCAATTCATACTTTCTTTCAATTCTGCAGCATCTGTGAGCAGGAAGGCTTTATGGTTCCTGATCAGATAGTTGCATCCTGCACTTTTAGGGTCGGTAACTTTCCCGGGAACAGCAAATACGTCGCGGTTATAGCCATTGGCCAGCTCTGCTGTGATCATACTGCCACCTTTGACACCGGTTTCCACAACGATCGTTGCATCGCTTAAGCCGGCCACGATCCTGTTGCGGGCTGGGAACTGATGCCTGTCGGGCATCGCAGGACTCATGAACTCGGTAAGCAATCCACCTCCTTCTTTAACGATCTCGCGGGCCAGGCTGGTATGCTGGCTGGGATATACCTGGCTAAGGCCATGAGCCAGTACGCCAACAGTGGGTAATCCATTTTTCAGGGCTGCTTTATGGGCAATGGCATCGATGCCATGGGCGAGGCCGCTGATGACGAGCACACCGGGGTCGGTAAGATCAGCGATCAGCTTTTCGGTAACGAGCCGGCCGTATTCGGAATGGGAGCGGGTGCCGATAACGGAGATGATGCGGGAGGCATTAAGGTCTGCATTGCCTTTGAAATATAAAAGAACAGGACAGTCGTAGCAATTAAGCAGCCGCTTAGGATAGGCTGGATGCGTGATGAACAAAGGTGTTATCCTGAACTGTTCTATAAACGATATTTCTTTTTCTGCTTGCGCGAAATCTCGGAATGATTTGATGGCAGCAGCCCTTGCTTCGCCAATGCCATCTATTCTTTTCAATGTATTCCCCGAAGCATGAAAAATAGCACGCGCTGTTTCAAAATGCGTTGCCAGGTTACGTGCCTGCACTGGCCCGATCTGTGGCACAAGCGTCAATGCGATCTGGTATAAAAGGTCTGCATCCATAAAAATAAAAATAAGCGATGCAGCCTGCAGGAAGCATTTATTGACTGGTTATCTTCATCTCTGTACGCCTGTTTTTTGCCCGGCCTTCTTCCGTTTTATTATCAGCTACAGGCTGTGTTTCACCCAGACCCTTATAGGTAAACCTTTGAGGAGCTATTCTCTTATTGATCAGGTAAGCGACTACAGTCTTAGCACGTTTGTCAGAGAGAATGAGATTGTCTGCCGGCTTGCCTATATTATCCGTATGTCCGCTGATCTCCACTTTCACTGTGGGGTTGTCCTTCATCAGTTGAACGATCTTGTCCAGTTCTATCTGTGATTCAGGTCGCAGGTCAAATTTGTTTACATCAAAGAATATATTGTTGAGTACGACGGATGCATTCACCTCAATAGGTTGCAGTGGAATGTTTTTTTCATAAATGGAATCCGGCGAATTTTTCACCAGCATGAAATTATCGGAATAAAACAGGTAACCTTTCCTGTTTACATTAAACACATAATCCTTGCCTACAGGCAAAGTGATCAGGTAGCGTCCATTCTCATCCGTTTGCACTTTGGAAATGACCTGGCTGGTGGCAAGATCTGTCAGTTCCACATCAGAAGGTAATCCCTTGTTTGTTTTTTTATCAAACACCTGGCCTTTTACCCATAATGTTTTGAATGGACGGATGTCTTCACGCAATTCAAAACTGTAAATGTCCAATCCGCCTTTCGAATCTGTTTTGTCACTGGCATAATAGGCCGTTTTGCCATCTGCAGTGATAAATAAAGTGCCTTCCCGGTCGATGGTATTGATCGGGTAACCGAGGTTAACCGGTTTGCTCCAGTCGCCACCCGGCCCTTTTCTTGCATAAAAAATATCTTCATCGCCATAGCCGGGCCAGTAGTTGGACGTGAAATACAGGGTTTGGTTATCGGCATGGATAAAAGGACACTGTTCATCACCCGGAGTGTTGATGGATGGGCCAAGATTTTCTGGCTCACTCCATTTGCCATTGGGTTGAAGATGGCAAACATAGATATCGGTTCCTCCAAGACCACCCTGCCGCCTGCTGGCAAAATAGAGATCTCTCTTATCTGGAGAAAGGCAGGGCTGGGAATCCCATTGATCGGAATTGACCCTTCCCCCAAGGTTAATAGCTTCGCCCCAGCCATTGGGAGTGAGATAAGAGATATAAATATCACAACTGCCAAAACCCTCGGGGCGATTGCAGCCGGTGAATACCAGCCATTGCCCGTCCTGCGAAATGCTTTGCGCGCCTTCATTCAACGGTGTATTCACTTCTCCTGGCACTGGCTGGGCCTTTTCCCAGTCATTATCCTTTTTGTGGCTGGAAAAAAAATCTTCATTGTTGCCAAGCCTGCGAGTGAAAACGAGTTCCTTCCCGTCAATAGTCAATGAGGGGAAATATTCAGACTGTGTTGTATTGATGGCATCACCTGCATTGCGCGGAGCAAATACATAATCACCTGCCGGATGTTGCCGCGCATATTCCACTGCGAAAGCATAGGATTTTTTCCGGTATTCGGCTGCTTTCAATGCGGTAGAATTGGCCGGCGGCTTTTTGTCGAGATATTCTGTGATAGCGGCGAGGGCCTTTTCGAACTGCCCCAGCCTGGCGAGATTGATAGAGTAAGGTAGCTTGGATTCGATACTATAATCAGGATCGAGGGGGAATGCTTTCTCAAAATAGTCGATGCTCAACTGGTAATTCCTTAGGTCGCTGTATACGCCACCGAGTGAGAGATAAGCATCTATATAGTTTGGTTCTGCTTCGATACACTGTTTTAACAGCGTAGCAGCCTGTTCGAGATTGCCCTCCTGGGCCAGGGTGATCGCCTTGTCATAAATGGATTTTGCTTTCTTGCTTACTTTACCGGGATCGTAGGTTTGAGAGAAAACTAACGTGAAAGAGATACTGGAAAAAAGTAAAAAGAATAGCTTTTTCATTGGTATACAGGGTTGTAAATACAATAACGAAACTAGGCAATTTTTATTCCAGGGGGAGTACAGTTTCTTGTGTGGAACAGGAAGGGCTGGAAACATCAGGCTTCCTTCCCGTTCTTCCCGCCTTCCCGTTTTTTTTACCGGTAAGGGATTAACCGGGAAGGCGGGAAGAACGGGAAGAGATGCTGAATGTCAGTTACTTAATGATAGGTTACTCTAATGCTTCCTGTAATTGGGAAAGGTTTAAGGCACATCAATGTATTTGTGCAATTGAAGGCTGAGTTCCCATTTGGGGTTGGCTTTTATGTAGTCAACGATAAGTGGGGTCATTTGAGCGGCTTTGCTCCATTCGGGTTGCAAATACAGTTTGCAGTTGGGTGATACCTGCGCTGCATATTGCTCGCCCCAGGCAAAATCAGTTTTATTGTAAATGATCACTTTCAGTTCATTTGCCCTGGGCAAAACTTCCGGTAATGGGGCTTTGAATTTTTTCGGTGAAAGGCAGATCCAGTTCCAGCTTCCGCTTAAGGGAGAAGAACCGGATGTTTCAATATTTGTTTCCAGCCCTGCTTTTTGCAACTCGGCTGTTAATTCATCCAGGTTATATAAAAGCGGTTCGCCTCCGGTGATCACCACCATTTCGGCAGGTGTTTTCAACACTTCCTGCTTTAATGTATCAATAGATTGTAGGGGGTGACGCTCTGCATCCCAACTGTCTTTCACATCGCACCATACACAGCCTACATCACATCCACCCAGCCTGATGAAATAAGCTGCCCTTCCCTGGTGAAAACCCTCACCCTGGATAGTGTAAAAATGTTCCATGACAGGCAGGGAACTGATCGTATGTATGGCTGTTTCTTCCATCTAGTTCTTCGTATCGCAGGAGAGATAAGTGTTCTTCATCAACGCAGCAATGGTCATTGGGCCAACGCCTCCGGGCACCGGGGTGATCCATGAGCATTTGGGTGATACATTATCAAAGTCCACATCGCCTTTTAATTTGAAGCCGCTTTTGCGGGTAGCGTCTGCAACGCGGGTGATGCCGACATCGATAACAACAGCCCCTTCTTTTACCATATCTGCTTTTACAAATTCAGGAATGCCGATAGCTGCTACAATAATATCGCCTTGCAGGCAGATCTCTTTCAGATTGGCAGTATGCGAGTGGCAAAGTGTAACCGTACAGTTGCCAGGATTGGTATTGCCACTGAGCAGGATGCTCATGGGACGGCCAACAATATTGCTTCTGCCGATCACTACGGCATGTTTGCCTTTTGTTTCTACTTTATATTGCTCCAGCAGCAGCATGATGCCGTAAGGAGTGGCGGGAATAAAAGTTTGAAGCCCTTCCACCAGTTTTCCCACGCTCATAGGATGGAAACCATCCACGTCTTTACCCGGGTCAATAGCATTGATCACTTTCTTTTCGCTGATATGCCTGGGTAAAGGCAACTGCACCAGGATCCCATCCACATCAGGGTTTGAATTAAGATCTTCTATGGTCTCCAGTAACCTGTTCTCGGAAATATCGGCTTCCAGTCTTATAAGAGTCGATTTGAATCCCGTTTCCTCACAGGCTTTTACCTTGGCTGCCACATATGTTTCACTCGCTCCATTATTTCCCACCAGGATCGCTGCAAGGTGAGGTATTTTTTTTCCGTCATTAGCCCGCTGGGCCACGCTTATTTTCAGCTCGTCTTTTATAGCCTGTGCGGCCTTTTTCCCATCCAGAATTTGCATGCGCGAAATTACGGAAGTTTTTGGTGGCGCATGCCGCTAAAAAACATTAAATGATGTTGAAAAACCCATACGCATTGCTGGCGATCAGGAGAACTTTACTCCATATATATAATGACATGATGCGTACTATTTTTCTTTTATTTCTGTTTGGTTTATATCATGCCCAACCCGGCCTTACCCAGTATTCAGTACCCTGGAACTTAGGCGCTTATAGCCAGCAGCATACCGATATTTTTTCCTTTGCTTCCAATCAGGCCGCCCTGGCTGAGCTCAAACAGGGAGGCATTGGGGCAGGAGGAGAAAGAAAATATTTACTGGAAGAACTGGCTGCTTACCGGCTGGCGCTGGCTTTACCCAGTGCTTCGGGCAATTTTGGGTTTCAGGGTATATCCAAAGGTTTCAGCAATTACAGGGATTCATGGTTCGGATTTGCCTATGCAAGGCAGTTGGGCAAAAAAGCCGCTGTAGGGCTGCAATTCAATTACAATAACCTGCAGATCGCCGGGTACGGATCTGCTAAAGCCCTGAGTGCGGAAGTGGGTTCGATACTGCATCTTTCTTCCCGGCTTCACGCGGGGATACACCTGAATAACCCCGGAGGTAAATATTCCGGCAATAAGATAATAAAGCTGCCCTCCATTTACACAATGGGGTGGGGTTATGATTTTTCTGCACAACTATTCCTGTCAGGCGAAATCGTCAAAGAAGAGAATCAGCCAACGGATGCAAGAATAGGCATACAATATGTAATTACTCCGGCCTTGCTTATCCGCACCATGATTCAAACAGCCAATGCTGCTGCATGGTTTGGCACTGGCCTTACCAGGAACAGGTACCGGCTGGATATTTACACCAGTTATCATCCCCAACTTGGGCCAAGCGCAGGCGTTCAATTGTTGCATGAATTCAAAAAAGAGGATAAATGAAATGGGAATCCTCTATAGCAATTACAGTTCTTGCAGCATCGGCCTTTTTTATCCAACCGGTTTTTTCGCAAGACATTCCTGTGCAACTGCAACAGCAACTGGAAAGTTTCGCCAGTGCCAATGAAGAAGAGACTGAAGATGATACTTACTGGCAACAACTGGAGAAATTCAGCAGGCATCCGCTTAACCTGAACTCTGCCGATGCTGAAGATCTCAAGGAACTGGGAGTATTGAATGAATTACAAATAGAAAATTTACTTCGTTACCGAAATCTTTTTGGTAAGCTTGTGGATGTGCATGAGCTACAGGCTGTGCCATCCTGGTATCCAGCTCTGATAAGAAGGCTGATGCCTTTTGTTACAGTAGCTGCTGTATTCACAGTAAAAGAGGGGCTGGCAAAACGATTTCGTCAGGGATCACATAGTTTATTGCTGCGTATAGCGCAGGTGCTGGAAAAATCAAAAGGGTTTGACCCCGGTACAGGAAACGGCTACCTGGGCAGTCCGCAAAAAATATTTGCCCGCTATCGTTATAGTTATAAAAACCTGCTGCAATTTGGATGGGTGGGTGATAAAGATGCTGGTGAGCCTTTTTTGAAAGGAGCGCAACGATATGGATTTGATTTTAATTCCTTTCACCTGTTTGCCCGCAAAATAGGCATTGTGGAAGATCTGGCGCTTGGCGATTTTACGGTCAACATGGGACAGGGGTTGATACACTGGCAAAGCCTGTCCTTTAAAAAGAGTGGTGAAACCATGGCGATAAAAAAGCAGTCGCCTGTCCTTCGGCCTTATAATTCTGCAGGAGAATTTAATTTTCATCGTGGGTTGGGTATAACCGTCAGGAAAAAGAATATTGAAATGACCGGTTTTATTTCTTTCAGAAAACTGAGTGCTAATTTGGTAAAGAATGCGGCGCAGCAAACAGCGGTTTCTTCCATTCAAACATCGGGATACCACCGGACCACCGCGGAAATAGCCAGGAAAAAAATACTGACGCAATTTAGTGCCGGGGCAAACGCGCGTTACAAAGCGGCCGGCTGGCAATTAGGAATAAATGCAGTACAGTATAAGTTTTCGATACCGGTTGAAAAAAGAGATGAACTATATAACCTGTATGCGATAAAAGGAGATGACTGGGCAAACTACAGTTTCGACTACAGCTACACTCACCGTAATATCCATCTGTTTGGGGAGGCAGCGATGGATAAAAAAAATCATACAGCTTTTATCAATGGCTGTATGATAAGCCTCGACTCCAGGGTGGATATATCCCTCGTTCACCGCCGGCTTGCAAAAGAATACCAGGCAATGAATGCAAGCGCATTTACAGAAAACGCATCGCCTTCCAACGAGACTGGATTATATACAGGCCTGAGCATCCGGCCTGCATCAAACTGGAAACTGGATGCTTTTGCTGATATTTATCAGTTTCCCTGGTTGAAATACCTTATAGATGCCCCATCTTATGGGAAAGAATTTTTCTTACAACTCACCTGCACGCCGGATAAGAAGCTGGAAATTCAAACCAGGTTAACAAGATCCCACCGTTTAACTGATACACCAGCAAACACCACAGTGATGAATTATTTGTCTGTGGTGCAAAGATCAGCATGGCAGATACAGATGAATTATATAATGAGCACAGCTTTTACATTCCGCAGCCGTCTGCAATTGCTCTGGTTGAATGGTAATGATAAGGAAAACGGGTTTTCTTTTTATATGGATGGCATATATAAGCCTTCTTTAAGACCTTTTTCTTTTTCAGCACGCCTGCAATATTTTGAAACCTCTGGATACAACAGTCGACTATATGCGTATGAGAATGATGTATTGTATAGTAGTGGTATACCGGCTTTGTTTGGAGCCGGTTACAGGTATTATCTTATTATCCAGGGAAAACCACTAAGGCAACTGCTATTGGGCTTACGTTATGCAGCAACCATATATACTTCACAATCTGTAATCGGTACCGGGCTGGACCAGATTACTGGTGCAGGTAAAAGCGAGATAAAAGCTCAATTATTATATACATTCTGATGATCTGTTAGAACGATTGAAAGGGTATTAAAAATTCAGACAATCGTTTCCGCAATTTGAGAAATGATATTGGAATGAGCCAATTTTGAAATTTACGCAAACGGTTGATTGCCGTTTATACTCAATGATTGCCACTTATATAGTCTAATAAACAATAGGTAAATTTTAAGTTTTTTTTCCACCATTAACATTTTGTTAGCAAAATCTTATATCTTAGTTCCTATAGCCGCCCTTATCCTTCTGAATAATTCGGTTTCTACTCTAAAGTATGCCTCGCCATGAAAAATGATCCTGATATCATTTGCCCTTAGAAAGCGCTTATTTACTGGAAGCATTATTTATTAACAAAACTAACGTTCACATGAGAAAACTTCTATTGATGTTTTCTTTGCTTGTGCTATGCGCAGCCGCGACCATGGCACAGCAAAGACAAGTTAAAGGTAAAGTAACAGACAAGGCAGGCGCACCGATCAGCGGCGCCACTGTTCACATCAAAGGCACTAACCTTGGAACATCTGCAGCACCAGATGGATCTTTCTCCCTCCTTGCAAAAACAGGCGATGTCCTGGAAATTTCAGCAGTCAATTTCAGTTCTCTTACCGTAAAGGTTGGCAACTCTCCGGAGATTGGCAGCATAGAACTGGATGTTCAGGAAAACCTGATGGATGAAGTAGTTGTAACAGCAGGCGGTATCCAACGCAAGAAAAGGGAAGAAGGATATGCTGCTACCCGCATCACCGGCCAGCAACTTACACAGGCGAAACCTGTAAACGTAGCGGCCGGTTTAAGCGGTAAGGTTGCCGGCTTACAGGTGAATGCCATCAATGGCGGTGTTAACCCCACAGTAAGACTTGTATTAAGAGGCAACAGGTCGCTGCTTGGGAATAACACTGCATTGATCGTGATCGATAACGTGATAGTGCCCAGTGAGATATTGGGTAATATCAACCCGGAAGATATCGAAGATATCAATGTGTTGAATGGGGCAGGAGCTGCAGCTCTTTATGGCTCGGATGCATCCAATGGAGCTATAATCATTACAACTAAAAAGGGAGCAAAAGGAAGCAGCTTTGTAAGGTTATCCAATACTACAACAATAGAGAAGACAAGTTTTTATCCTAAACTACAGAAGGAGTTTGGCTCTGGTTGGGAAACCGGAGCTTTTACTCCCTATGAGAACCAGCAATATGGTCCCCGTTTCGATGGTACCATGCGCCAGTTAGGAAGAGAAGATATCAATGGCGATATACAAACCTACCCCTATATTGCTCTTGACGACCGGGAGAAATTTTGGGTAACAGGTTTAACCAATCAATCGGATATAGCTCTTTCTGCGGCTGATGATAGAAGCTCTTATTATATATCCGGTCAGTTTGCAACTATTAAAGGCACCACTCCGAAAGACAAGTATAACCGTGCACAAATGCGCTTTAATGGAAGCCGCAAAATAAACAAAGCGATCAGTGTAAATTATAGTATCAACTATATTCAGAACAGGTATGATCTTACCACCCAAACGAGTACGATCTACAACAATTTGTTGAACACACCTGCCTGGGCTCCGCTGAAATCTTTCCAAAACTGGCAAACAGATAAATGGGCCAGCCCTGAGTTGTACTATAACGACTACTATCTTAACCCCTACTTTTATATCGACAACTATCGTCAGAAGACCAGGAATGATTATCTGACCGGCAATGTCGAGTTTTCCTGGAAGCCGGCTACATGGATCGATGTAGTATACCGTGCAGGTCTTACCACGCGCAACCAAAGTGCAAAATCATGGGTTGGAATGTATTCATTCAAAGATGCATTCTATAAGCGTGGTGGTAAATCAAGCTGGAACTGGCCCGGCAGCGTATCAGATGATATGTACTATTCTACACAGATCAATTCTGATCTGCTTATTACAGTAAGAAAACGGCTCAATGACGTTGGCCTTGAACTTACTGCTGGTCAGAGTTTGCGCAACAACGTATCTAAATCAACCAATACCAACGTATCAGGATTGGTAATACCTGGTTTATACAACGTTTCAAACAGAACAGCGGCCCTCCCCAATTCTTCAGAAAGCAACTCTACCGTTCGCCAGATGGGTATTTTCGGTAAGTTCAAAGTTTCTTATAAGAACTGGCTTTTCCTGGACGTTACAGGTCGTAACGACTGGCGTTCTGTTCTCGATCCTGAGCATTGGTCTTTCTTCTATCCTGCAGTTGACCTGTCTTTTGTTGCTTCAGATGCGATCGAGTCGATCAAGAACAGTAAAGTGATCAATAACCTGAAGTTAAGAGGCGGTGTATCGAAGGTAGGTAACGTGAACCTTGGTGCCTATGGACTTTTGAATACATTCGACAATGCTTCTGGTTATCCTTATGCACTCTCTGGTCCAGGCTACTCTGTGAATGGATTAACAGTGAATCCTTCACTTAAACCCGAGATCACCAAAGGCTGGGAAGTTGGTATGGATATGGACCTGTTGGACAGAAGGATCAACTTTGGCGTAACGTACTATTCAACAGTTACTGATGCGCAAACTGTAAATACACAAATTTCCCAGGCATCAGGCTTTTCTACTTATAAGACCAATACAGGTGAAGTATCCAATAAAGGTTTGGAGGTGTTGTTACATTATACACCTGTCCGCACTCGCGACCTGACTGTAACAGTTGGTGGTAACTACACTTATAACAAGAACCTCGTTATATCAATCAGTGAAGACCTGGAAAAACTGAACCTCTCTACAGGGGCGGCAGCACAGACCATTGCTAAAGCAGGTTACCTGTTTCCCATTCTTGAAGGATCAGATTATCTGCGCGATGATCAGGGACGTATTATTGTAGATCGCATCACAGGTTATCCTTCCAGGGACCCTATACCAAAACTATTAGGCAACACCAATCCTAAACATCGTCTCGGTCTTGATGCGGAAGTACGTTTCAAGAATTTCAGGCTTTGGGCATTGGCTGAATATCGCGGTGGATTTGTTGTGTATCATAATGGTGGAGGAACAATGGATTTCTCTGGCTCCTCCAGCCGAACAGTGGCATTCAACCGCGAAAGATTTGTTATCCCCAACTCATCTTATTGGGATGGCGCAAAATATGTTGAGAATACTTCGATCCAGGTGCGTGATGGCGGCTCAGGATTCTGGGCTGATGGTGAAGGCGCATATAACACCGTTATTGCAACCAACTACATTATAAAAGGTGATTACTGGAAGGTCCGCGAGATCTCACTTACTTATGATCTTCCGAAAAAAGTGTTAGCGAAGGCGAAATTCCTGAAAGCTGCTTCAATCGGTATTCAGGGCCGTAACCTTTTCATCTTCACCGCGAAGTCAAATATCTATACTGACCCAGAGTATAACTTCTCTGATGGAAATGCTATTGGCATTACCACACTGGGCCAAACACCTCCTTCAAGATATTTCGGAGGTACTATTTCTTTGACATTCTAATTACTTGAGTTTTAAATTCTAGATATGAGAAAAATATTAATTCCTGTAGTTGTGTTACTAACGACGCTGGGGTCTTGTAAAAAATATTTGGATATTAATAGCACGAATCCCAACTCACCCACTACTTCAACGCCTGAATTGGTTTTGGGTGCCAGCATCAGCCGTACTGCCTCCAGTTTGATCGGTTATAATGACTATGGCAGTTGGATGGTTGGCTACCAGGCGAATGCCGGTGGTTATGGTGGCTGGGGCGCGAGTCTTACTTATAATTTTGGTACAAGCAATTATACCGGATTATGGGGTACTTATGATATCCTTACTGATTTCCAATATGTGTTGGATAAGACAAATGGCAGTGATCCATATTCTTATTATAACGCGATCGCACGCATCATGAAAGTATTCAACTACAAATTATTGGTTGATGAGTATGATGCTATTCCTTATTTTGAAGCATTACAAGGATCTGCCAATACAACTCCGGCATATACACCTGCTGAAGAAATCTATAAGGACCTGTATAAGCAATTGGATACAGCAATCGCTACCATTAATAATGCAACACAACCTTTGGCGCTTACCTATTCATTGGGTAATTCGGATCCGATGTTCAATGGTAATATGACCAGGTGGAAACAGTTTGCCAATACACTTAAACTGAAACTGCTGATACGTGCTTCCAAAACATCTGTTTTTTCAGGTGTAACACCAAGTTTTGATCCTGCAGGGTTCCTGACAACGGATGCACTTGTAAATCCCGGATATATTAAAGCAGCAGGCCAGCAAAATCCTCACTGGAATTCTTATCACAGCAGTGCTACCAATGCAGGTGCGGCAAGGTCGATTATTTCTACATTCTACATCGCTACATTCTATAATGGCATGAAGATATCTGATAGTGCAAGAAGAAGAGCGATCTACAGGCCTAGTTCAGCATCTGATTATGATCCTGTAAGAAACCAACTCGGAGAAGTAGGTCCGATCGTAGATAACCGCCTGGCTCCCGGTGGAAGCTCCGTATGGTATAGCGGAAGCGGAAGTGCTTATGATTTTAAGGATGATCCTTCCAACGCGATCGGGATCCTTAAAGGAAGAGGTCAAAGTGAAGTGATGCTGTTGGCAGCGGAAAGTTATTTTCTGCAGGCCGAAGCTCAGATGAAAGGTATCCTGACTGGCGGTGATGTTACGGACCTGTTCAATAAAGGCATTGAAGCTTCATTCAAGTACCTGTATCAATCAGCAGATGGAACATATAAGTTGAATACCTATATCAGCCCAACTGTGCCAAACCCTGTAGCTGCCGCCGCGCATTATCATGTTGAAGGCGACAATGCAACCAAGTACCTGGTTAATATCGAACTGGCAACATCGGATGAGCAACGCCTCGAAGCGATCATTACACAAAAGTATATTGCCTTGAATATGATCAGTGGTCAGGAAGCCTGGGATGAATATAAAAGAACAGGATATCCTAAAATTGATAATGCTGGCCTTGATCCAAACAAAACCTTTGTGTCAAAAGCTTCTCAGGCAACAACAGTTGATAAATTAGTTGGCCGCATTTGGTATCCGTCTTCTGAGTATTCATTGAATCCTAAAAATGCACCAACTAATATTTCAGTGTTCGGGTCTTTTGTGTTTTATGATCGCAGAAAATAAATTCTTTCAGTAACAACTTATAATTATGAAAAGATATATAGGCTTTTTGATAATAACAGGACTTATACTACTGTCTTCCTGTGTAAAGGAAGACCCACCGCTGGGAAGTAAAGGGTCGAAGAGTGTAATTGAATTTTACAACGAAGTGCCAGACCTGATCACATCCCTGACCTCCAGCACTTATCCTTCTTATAACTTTGATCTTATTTTTGAAGAGAATGAGCAACCTTTTGATATTGAGATCAGTTATTCCGGTGCTGATGCCGGAGCGCCGCAGGATATAGAAGTAACAGTTGCAATAGATCCGGGAATGATCGATGTGTACAATACGCAGAACAGTTTATCGCTTTCTGCAATGACCGGAGATGTTTTTAAGGCAGACTCCTGGAAAGTGGTCATCCCGAAAGGTCAGAAAAGAGCTACCTTAAAGGGGAAGATCCTGAAATCTGCTTATGATTTCAGCAAGAGCTACGGTTTACCGCTTCGGATCACCAATGCGAGCGCTGGCCAGGTGAGCGGCAACTATTCTGCAATGGTATTCCGGATCCAGGCAAGGAATTCATACGATGGTATTTATTTAATGGAAGCTACTGCTCCGATGGTGGATGTTACAAGTGCTTCTTTAACTGGCTGGTATCCCATTTCAATGCAATTGATCACCTATTCAGGAAATTCGGTCGCACTATATGATGGCATTAACTATACGAACGCTTATGGGCATCCTATCAAAAGTGGTACAAGCGGCTCTTATTATGGAAGTTTCAGTCCTATATTTTTTATCGATGAAGCTACCGGAGCTATCACCGTGAAGAATTATTATGGGGAATTGTCCGGAGGTTCGCAACGTTCATGTGTACTTGATCCCACTGGTGTTAATAAAGCAACTTTTAATTCCAATGGTAGTATCAAGTCGTTTGAAGTGAGCTATATTATGACCCAGGGAGCGGCTTACACTCCGCGTACTTTTTTCCACGAAAAATTTACTTATAAAGAACCGAGATAAACGATTGCCGTGAATGGCATAGACCATTCGATTTTTTTTAAGGCTCCGAAAGTGTCAAACTTTCGGAGCCATTTTATTTTCTGAACATTTATTTTTTAGATTGTGTAATTGTATTTCTTAATGTTTAATTATGCGTGAATTAATTCAATTAGTCTCAATTCCTATATTGAACGGTGAACTAAAATGATAATCACTTACATGTCACCCTCAACTTTTTGTTAAAAAAATAATATTTTCACGCAGCAAATAGAAAATCCTGTTTGTCTGATCCTACAGTAACTCCCAAAACTAACTGCTCCTTCTAACAACCCACCTTGCGTTAGGCACTACCATTTCCAATCTGCCCTGAGGTACATGCAACTGCTGACGACTTGCAGGTACATGTATTGTTTTCTAGAAAATTTCATAAACATTAACCGCGTAGTAACCTAAAAATTTAAGCGCATGAGAAGATCTGCATTATTAATTGCAGGGCTGATGCTGTTCTATGCATTGGCGCTTGCACAAACAAGAACGATCACAGGGCAAGTAAAAGATGCAAAAGGTGATCCCGTTCCATTTGCCAACATTACTGTTAAAGGAACTACTTCAGGCGTAGCTGCTGATGCAAATGGAAATTTTCGTATTGAAGTACAACCAGGCCAATCGCTTGTCATCACTTCCGCAAGCTTTGTTGAGCAGGAAGTTAAGATCGGCAATGAATCCACCCTTTCGATAACGATGCAACCACAAGGCAACCTGCAGGAAGTAGTGGTAACAGCATTGGGTATACGGCGTACAAGAAACCAATTGCCTTATGCTGCGCAAACAGTGGAAGGCAATGAGGTGAGTAAAAACAGGAGCAACAATTTTGTTAACAACCTTTCAGGTAAAGTGGCTGGTCTTGAAATAAGACAAACAAATACTTTGGGTGGCTCTACCAACGTAGTGTTAAGAGGCACCAAATCATTTGTCGGTAATAACCAGGCCTTGTTTGTAGTGGATGGTGTGCCATATAATAATGACAATACCAATACTGCAGATCAGACAACAGGCCGCGGTGGTTATGATTATGGTAATGCTGCTGCTGATATCAATCCTGATGATATTGAATCGGTTTCCGTATTGAAAGGAGCTGCTGCAAGCGCCTTGTACGGTTCGCGTGGCAACAACGGTGTTATCCTGATCACCACTAAAAAAGCTACCCGTGGTTTGGGTATCACTGTCAACTCTGGTTTTGGATTTGGTAAGATCGATAAATCGACATTTACCAAATACCAAAAAGAATATGGTGCAGGCTATGGAGCATATTATGGACCAAATGAAGATTCTTACTTCAATGAATTTGATGTGAATGGAGATGGTATCCCCGACAAAGTGGTGCCTACTACTGAAGATGCTTCTTACGGAGCACGTTTCGATCCCAGCTTATTAGTTTATCAATGGAATGCTTTTGACGCAACATCGCCCTTTTACAAGCAAGCAACTCCGTGGGTAGCTGCTGCAAATGACCCTAGTAGTTTTTTCCAGACGGCTACCTCTTCTAACCAAAGTGTTTTTGTAGATGGTGCTTCGGATAAAGGTTCTTTTAAATTGGGCTATACACGTACGGACGACAGGGGTATCCTGCCTAACAGTAAAGTGAGCAAGAACCTTGTGAATTTTGGCGGCACTTATAATATCACTTCTGCATTAACTGCAAGTGCTACTGCCAACTTCTCCAATATAACCGGAAGAGGACGATATGGCACTGGCTACGACGATAAGAACGTAGCTACCAATTTCCGTCAATGGTGGGAAACCAACGTGGATATTAAAGAGCAGAAAGAAGCTTACTTCCGAACATCGAAGAATATTACGTGGAACTGGGCAAACCCAAGAACAGAAGCAGGTCTCGTTCCTATCTTCTGGGACAACCCTTACTTCGTCCGGTATCAGAACTATGAGAATGACGGTCGTAACCGCATATTCGGTAATATCAACCTCAACTATAAAATAACCGATTGGTTGAATATCATGGGAAGGGTAGGGCTTGATACGTATAATGAGCAACAGGAGGAAAGACAGGCTGTGGGAAGTATTGGCATACCTTCTTACCGGAGAGTGAACCGTTCTTATACAGAGATCAATTACGATCTGCTTGCCAATCTTGATAAAGATCTTTCACAGGATTTTAATTTTAAAGCATTACTTGGTTTGAATATCCGTAATCAACATACCAAGAGCATTGATGCATCTACTAATGGAGGATTGACCATACCTGGTATTTACTCATTGAACAATTCAGCCAATCCACTCAATGCGCCTACAGAGTTTGATGGCGAACGGCAGGTTGATGGTGTATTTGCCGGTGCTACCCTCACCTGGAGAGATATGCTTACACTTGATGGAACTATCAGGAGGGATAAATCATCCACTTTACCGGAAGGGAACAACGTGTATTACTATCCTTCCGGATCACTGGGATTTACTTTCTCCAAGCTATTGCCTGATGTTGGCTGGCTTTCTTATGGAAAGGCAAGAGTGAATTATGCGGAAGTGGGTAATGATGCTCCGTTGTACAGTGTGCTGAATGTGTATAATATCTTACCTCCTTTTGGTTCTTCTCCAACTACTACCATTCCAAGCACAAGGAACAATCCTAATCTTAAACCTGAACGTACAAGAAGTCTTGAGGCAGGACTTGAAATGTCTTTCCTGAAAAGCAGGGTTGGGTTCGATGTGTCTTATTACAGTGCCAAGACCATTGACCAGATATTACCGCTGGCAATTACACCTGCTACAGGTTATAGTTTCAAATTCCTGAACTCCGGCACTATCCAGAACAGGGGTGTTGAAGTGTCATTGTTTGGTACGCCGGTTCAAACTAAAACTTTCTCCTGGAATATCAATCTTAACTGGACAAGGAACAGGAATAAAGTGATTGATCTGTTTGAACATGCAGACAACCTGGTGCTGGCAACCTTCCAGGGTGGTGTGTCATTGAATGCAACATTGAATCAGCCTTATGGTACGATCCGCGGGTCCAATTTTATTTATACCAATGGACAACGTACGGTGGATGAAGATGGTTACTACCTCACTTCTCCCACATCCAATGAAGTGATCGGTAATCCTAATCCTGACTGGATCGGAGGTATCAACAACACATTCAAGTATAAAGACTTTTCATTGAGCTTCCTGGTTGATATGCGTCAGGGGGGAGATGTATGGTCGCTTGACCTGTTTTATGGAATGGGTACAGGTCTTTATCCAGAAACAGCAGGGTTGAACGACCTGGGCAAACCATCACGCGATCCAGTGTCTGCCGGTGGTGGTGTGGTGATGCCGGGTGTGCATGAAGATGGGAAGACCAATGTTACACATATACCCAATGAGTATGCAACGTTCGGTGCAGAAGATCTGATACCGGCTGCAGGGTTTGTGTATGATGCCAGCTATGTGAAGTTGAGGGAAGCGGTGTTGAGCTATTCGCTGCCGAAATCGGTAATGGCAAAGATCCATCCATTTAAAGGGATTGATCTTTCATTGATCGGCAGGAATCTTTGGATCATTCACAAGAACCTTCCTTATTCAGATCCGGAAGAAACGATGAGTTCCGGTAACCTGCAGGGATACCAGGGAGGTGCTTATCCAACCACCCGCACATTTGCCTTCAACATCAGATTAAGATTTTAAAAAGATATTGCTATGACAAAATTTTTTGTAACCATAATAATCACAGCATTGTTGCTGGGCTCGTGTAAGAAAGACCTGACCAGCCTCAACAGTGACCCGAAGAATCCTACCATGGTAGCAGGCTCTTCGCTCGTCACCAATGCTGAAAGAGGACTGGTGCGTACGCTCAGTTCCTCAAACGTGAACCTGAACATATTCCGGTTGATCGTTCAGCAATGGCAGGAAACAACTTATCTTGGAGAAAGCCGCTATGATCTGAACACACGGAATATTCCGCAAAATGTATGGGCTGCATTATACCGCGATGTATTGAAGGATCTGCAGGAAGCAAAAAAGCTGATACCTGATCAGGTTACTGATGAGCAGGTAAAAGCAAACCAACTGGCGGTAGTGGATATATTGCAGGTATATGCTTATTATTATCTTATTACCACGTTCGGTAATATCCCTTATACGGAAGCGATGGACATCGATAATGTGTTCCCTGTATATGATGATGCTGCAACTATCTATGCTGATCTTTTGAAGAGGCTGGATGCAGATATAGCAGCTATCAATACTTCAGCAAACGGTCTTGGCAATGCGGATATAATATATGGAAACGATATGGCAGCGTGGAAGAAGTTTGCCAATTCATTCAAGTTGAAAATGGGAATGACCATTGCGGATGTCAGCGCCGCACAGGCGAAAACAATAGTTGAAGCAGCTTATGCAGGAGGCGTATTTACTTCCAATGATGATAATGCCCTGTTTAAGTTCCTGGCATCACCACCCAATACGAATCCGATATGGGAAGATCTTGTGCAGAGCGGACGTCAGGATTTTGTTGCAGCCAGTACTCTTGTAGACCAAATGAAACAGTTCAACGATCCGCGGATACCTTTATACTTTACCGTTGATGAGACCAATGGTTATTCTGGCGGTGATCCCGGCACCAGCAGCAGTTATTCCACTTTTTCAAAACCCGATGAAAAGATTACTGCTCCTGAATTTCCGGGTGTGCTATTGGATTATGCAGAAGTGAAATTTTTATTAGCTGAAGCAGCTGCCCGCGGGTTTTCTGTAGGTGCTACTGCTGCACAGCATTATAGCGATGCGATTGATGCATCAGTTTTGTTCTGGGGCGGCACGCAAGCGCAAGCAACAGTTTACCGTACACAACCATCTGTAAACTATGCTACTGCTGCCGGTTCGTATAAGCAAAAGATCGGTATACAAAAATGGATCGCATTGTATAACCGTGGATGGGATGCCTGGATTGAATGGAGAAGGCTGGACTATCCTCAATTGCAACCAGCTTACCGCGCATTGAGTGCAATGCCGTTACGGTATACTTATCCCGTTAATGAACAGAACTATAATACAACGAATTATAATCAGGCAGCAAGTGCTATTGGTGGAGATAAAGTGGATACACACTTGTGGTGGGATGCGTTTTGAATTACTATGATAAAGAGCTGACTATAAATTATCAGGACTGTATAAAACAAAGACGGATGCGTAAAGCATCCGTCTTTGTTTTATACAATGTGATGAAAAATTTATGATACTATATATATATTATGTCATCAATTTGATCTTTTCTGCCAGCTTTAATCAGGAGGTGTAAGATATTTTTTTGTGTTTTTGAAATTTGGATGTTAAAAAAACTTTAATTTGGCGCAGCTTTTTAAAAGGCTCTGATGTCTCTTATTACGATAATGCTATCTGTAGAAGACGAAAGTCCTTTAAGAATCATTAGTTTATATTAAAATTAACTCACATGAGAAAAATCGCATCTCTAGCGATGCTGATGCTATTTAGTGCATTGGCATTTGCTCAAACCCGTAGCGTAACGGGTAAAGTGACAGACGAGCAGGGAATAGCAGTTCCCCTAGCAAGTGTCACGATCAAAGGCACAAATCAAGGTGCCATTGCAGATCAGGCCGGAACATTCATCATTAAAGTTAAAACCGGCGACGTTCTCGTAATCTCCAGTCAAGGTTTCAGCACAAAAGAAATAACTGTAGGCGCTGGTAATGCAGTAAGTGTTTCCCTCGATAAAACAAGTGAGAACCTCGTTGAGGTAATTGTTTCGAGTGGTTATAACACTAAAAAGACTCAACGAAGCTTAACTTCCAACGCTCAGGTGGTGAATGCTGAACAATTGAACACCATTCGTCAACCCAACATCAACAATGCAATTGCTGGTAAAGTAGCCGGTGCTCAGGTGCGTAGCCAATCTACTGCAGCTCTTGGCCGTGATGCTGCTATCCGTTTGCGTGGTGATGGTACACTCGGCGGTCAAAGCCTGCTTTACATCGTTGATGGTACTCCTACTAACTCAGTTGATATCAACCCTGACGATGTGGAAGACCTGACAGTTCTGAACGGACCCAGCGGTGCTGCTATCTATGGTCCTCAGGCTGCTGACGGTGCGATAGTAATTACTACTAAACGCGCAAAGAAAGGTCAGAAAGGTGTGGGTATAGAACTGAACAGCGGTGTTACTGTTGACAAAGTTTTTATTCTGCCTAACTATCAGAATGAATATGCTGGTGGCGGTATTTCCGACCTCATCCAGTACAAATGGGTTGCTGGCCAGCCTGAAGCATGGAAAGCATTGGATGGCAAGTATTATCATGATTATACAGATGATGCTTCATGGGGACCCCGCATGGAAGGACAGGAGTATATTCCCTGGTATGCATGGTATCCTGGTACTCAGTATTCTTATAAAACAACAAGCCTTGTTCCTCAAAAGAACAACATACGTGATTTCTATAATACCGGTATCACTACTACCAACAACGTAAACTTCTCTAAAGCTGGTGATAACTATTCTACAAGGATATCATACACCAACCTGGATATCCAGGGTCTTATTCCTAACACATACCTGAGAAGGAATACTTTTGCTGCCAATTTCTCTATTGATCTGGGCACGCATTTGACTGTAGCTACCAATCTTAACTATGTGACCCAAAATCAACAGGCTGAAAATAATGACGGTTACAGCAACATGTCTTCAGGTAGCTTTAACCAATGGTTCCACCGCGATCTGGATACAAAGATCCTGAAAGAGCTTAAAGGGGTGACTTCACCTGATGGTGCAACAGGAACTCCTGGTGTAGTAGGTGCATGGAACCACTCTAACCCCGGCTCCTTTAACGCTAACAACCCTGTCAACTTCTACGGAGCAAACTTCTGGTACAACCCTTATACTTATTTTGATAACCAGGAGAATCTTTTCAGACGTGACCGCCTTTTTGGTGACGTATCACTGACTTACAAGATCAACAGTGATTTCAAACTGAGAGGAACTTACCGTAAGAGCCTGGTTAACACCTGGGGTGAGAACAGAACTTATTATCTTCTGGAAAGAAGTGCAAGACAAACAGGTACAAAAGCAGGTTATTCTACCAGCGAATCTTACTTTACCGATGACCGCTATGAGATGATCGGTACATACAACAAAAAAATCAACGATTTCGGAATCGACGTTCTGGCGGGTGGTGAGATCGTGAAAATCTCCAGCAAAGGAATCAGCGCCAACACTCGTGATGGTCTGTACATTCCTGACTTCTTTGCTCTCAACAACTCTCTTTCTCCTATTGCCTACAGCAACAGCAGAAGCGAAGAAAAACGCCGTGCGGTTTTCACAAGGTTGAGTGGTAGCTGGAAAAATATGATCTTCCTGGATGCGACTTTGCGTAATGACTGGTATTCTACTTTGCCAGCTAACGACAATAGCATCTTCGTAAAATCATTCGGTGCTGGCTTTGTGTTCAGCGATCTTACAAAGAGCTCACTGCCCTGGTTGTCTTATGGTAAATTAAGAGGTGCATGGGGTGAAGTTCCTCAGGCTATCAGCCCGTACAACCTGGCACTTGCTTACAGCATCGGTGCTGATCAGTGGTCTCAATTATCAGGAACTACTACAACAAACTATTTTGTACAAGGTACTCCCAACGGACTTGTAAGTTCAAGCATCAGGGGTGCGACTCAAACAACCAAAGAGCTTGGTATTGATCTTCGCTTCCTGAAAAACAAGGTAGGTATCAGTGCAACTTATTATAACGCTACTACTGAAAATTCTCCTATCTCTGTTACAGTTAGCGGTACAAGCGGTTTCAGTTCACAAACAATCAATGCCGGTGAGATCACCCGTAAAGGTATCGAGCTGCAAGGCTTTGTTCGCCCTGTAAACACTAAAGACTTCTCATGGGAGTTGAGCGCGACATATGCTAACATTATCGATAATAAAGTAGTATCTCTCGCTCCTGGTGTATCTCAGATCACCCTTTCAAGCGGTGCTGGTTTCAATGGTATTACTCCTCCCTTTACAGTTCACCAGGAAGGTCAAACCTGGGGTATGCTGATCGGTGGCGGTAAAACTTATCTTGATGGCAAACCCGTGCTGGATGAAGATGGCAACTACGTTAAATCAGAAAACGTGAAATTCGGTAGCGTACTTCCTGATTACACTGGTGGTGTTCAGAATTCATTCACTTATAAAAATATCGTCCTGAACGTTAATATCGATTTTCAGGTTGGTGGTAAGTTCTTCTCTATGTCTGACATGTGGGGGTCTTATTCTGGTCTGACTGCCCGTACTGCAGGTCTGAACGACAGAGGCAAACCTATCCGTGATGCTGTTGCTGATGGCGGTGGTATCCACATGGTAGGTGTTGACGGAGATAAAAATCCTGTAGACGTATATGTTGAAGCTGCAGACTATTTCCACAACATGGTTGGTAACAACGTATTTGACGAATTTATTTATGACCTGAGCTATGTAAAAATGCGTGAAGTTAGTCTCGGTTACAGGCTTCCTGTACAGAAATGGGGCTTTACCAGCAAATGGCTGCAAAATGCAACATTCTCTGTTATCGCACGTAACCCATGGATGATCTACAGAAAATCTAAAGATTTCGATCCTTCAGAGATCAGTAACGTGTTTGGTGAGAATGGTCAATTCCCAGGTACAAGATCACTTGGTGTTAACCTGAAACTCGGGTTCTAATAATCCTTCATTTCATTGAAAAAAGAATAATATGAAATCAGTAAAATCTTTAATCGCTATAGCTTCGGCTTCGCTGTTGGTAACCAGTTGTAGTAAGTTTGGGGACACCAACGTTAATCCGAATGGTACAGGCACTCCTTCAACGGCAGCTTTGCTGAGTAACGTTGAATCTGGTTTAGGAGGCTTTGCATCTCAGACGCGTGATGGTCTGTATGCCCAGTATTTCTCAGAAACACAATACACTGAAGTTTCCCTCTATGCACTTCCAAAATTGGATTTTGACGGAAACTATTCCGGTGCGTTGTATGATCTCCAGAATATCATCATTTATAACACAGATGCGGATAAACTTCCTTTGTCTGCTAAATTCGGTTCCGCTAACAATCAGATCGCGATCGCGCGTATCCTGAAAGCATATATTTATTGGAACCTGACCGACAGATGGGGTGATATCCCTTACACAGAAGCTTTGAAAGGTGCTGAAAACCTAACACCCGTGTATGACACTCAGGAGTCAATCTACAAAGACCTTATCAAGGAACTCAAAGAAGCAAGTGATCAATTCGATAACGGTACCAAGCCTGTAGGTGATTTCCTCTTCAAAGGAGATGCTGCTGCCTGGAAAAGAGTTGCTAACTCACTTCGCATGCTGATCGCTCTCCGCACAAGTAAGATCTATCCTAATCCAGGAGATTGGGCTGCTACAGAATTCAATGCAGCTTTCACGGATAGCGATGGTTATATCGATGACAGCACAAGAACTGTAACCCTGTCTTACCCAGGTAACGTAGCTGCATTCAGGAATCCATTCTACAACCTGTATAACGGACGTACTGACTTTGCAGAATCAAAACTGATGACAGATTTCATGGTTACATATGGAGACCCAAGGCAGGCTGCATTCGGAAGCTCTACTATAGGTTTCCCTTATGGCTTGACAAGGCCTGATGCTGTTGCATTTGGCGATGCGAATACCAACTATGCGAAGATCCTGGCTTCAGGTTTCAGAGGAACTGCTTCAGCCTTCCCGCTTATTACAGCATCAAGCGTTCTTCTTGCTGCTGCAGAAGCAGCGCAGCGCGGATGGATTACCGGTAGTGCAGCACTTCTCTATGAAAAAGGCATTTCTGAATCATGGAGGCAATGGGGAATTAAGAACCCTACAGCTTTAGCGACATACATGACTCAATCCAATGTAGCGCTCACAACAGATGCTTTGGCCAAGATCCAGTTGCAACAATACTTTGCATTCTATCCTAATGGTACACAAGCCTGGTCTAACTGGCGCAGAACAAATGTTCCTGCACTGGTTCCCACACCTGCTGCTACCAATTCAAGCAAACAGATTCCACGCCGTTTAACCTACGGTTCATTGGCTTATGCTGTAAACACAGACAACACCAATGCAGCTGTTGGCAAAATCGCTGGTGGCGATACTCCTGATTCAAGAGTATGGTGGGATAAGCAATAACACAAAATTCTACCAGCGGAACATGTTTCGATAATGAGAAACTCCAGTTCTGCCGGAAATGATAAAAAAAAGCATCAACTATATGTTGATGCTTTTTTTTGTTAAGCCAGGTATGTCAGAGCATGGAAAAAATACTGATCCGGCTGCAGAAACGCTCCTTCAGATAAAAGCCGTTACTTTGTATTTAAGAATCCGAATTGTAAAACATTTTTTTATGTCCGATCAGCAACCCAACAATCAGCTCAATATCGAAATATCAGAAGAAGTAGCGGAAGGCACTTATGCCAATCTCGCCATCATCACACACTCCCATGCCGAATTCGTGATCGATTTCGTAAACGTTATGCCCGGCACTCCCAAAAGCAAAGTGAAATCGCGTATCATTCTCACACCCCAACATGCCAAGCGTTTCATGAAAGCTATTACAGAAAACATCAGCAAATACGAAGCCGCCAACGGCGCTATCAAAGACCTGGAAGAGACACAACTCCCAATGAATTTTGGGGGGCCGACGGCTCAAGCGTAGCTTGAGCCGTAGTCGGAAGTCGATAGTCGGCAGTCGGGAGTATGAAGCTCAAAACAAGTTGAGGCTTTCAATTTGATTTCGCAAAGTTTAAGTGAATTTATCAGGGTTGTTTATCATATAGAAGAGTAGCTTGCCTATTTCTGTATTTAATAGTGTCAGGGAAGTATGTTCTTCATTATTTATATAAAAGCAATCTTTCGAAAAGTCAAGCCAGATCTCCGTTTCAAGGTTCTCGCTCTCCGCGTCATTTAATTTCCTTATAAAGTAGTCCTTATATCTTCTTCTCTTGTACGCTTCCGCCAAATTCGCGCATACAGATCTTGATGACCTGCGTATCTGATCAGTAAGCGAATATTTCTCTTCTCCCGGAAAACCCTTTGTGATTTGAAATATCCGCATAGCCAGTTCATAAGCTTTCTTAAAAGCAATCAATTCTTTGTAATATCCCATTGCGATAAGTAAAATCCGATACGTAATTAAATTTCAAATCCTCAGCCTGTTCAGACTATCGACTGCCGACTATCGACTCCCGACTCTGGACAGACTCCGACTCTGGACAGACTCCCGACTCTAAAGCATCCCCCTCTCCGCAAAACTAAAATACCCCTCATCACTTACGATTACATGGTCAATTAGCCGGATGTCAAAGAAGTTGGCGGCCTCCCTGATTTTTTGTGTCAGGTATTGATCGGCACGGCTGGGGCGGAGATTGCCGGAAGGGTGGTTGTGGCAGAGAATGATGCTGACGGCATCCTGTTCGAGGGCTTTTTTGAGGATGATGCGCGGATCGGCAACGGTGGCAGTGATGCCGCCTTCGCTGATGATCTCGAAGTGGTTGAGTTTATTGGCCTGGTTGAGATAAAGAACGGCGAATACTTCGTGGTGGTGATCTTTGAGCAGGGTTTGGAGGTAGTGAGCAATATCCTGGCTGGAATGAATGCTGATCTTTTGCAAAGAGAGGCCGGCATGACGGCGACGGCCCAGTTCGAGCGCAGCGGCAATGCTGATAGCCCTGGCACTGCCAATGCCTGGTATCCGCATAAAATCCTTAACGGAAAGGCGGCCCAGCTCATGAAGGTCATTCTTGCCGTGTTTTAATAGTTGCCGGGCCAGCTCCACGGCAGATTTTTGGCGGGTGCCGCATTGAAGCAGGATGGCCAGCAATTCAGTGTCGCTCAGATGGGTAGGCCCGTATCTGAGTAGTTTTTCGCGGGGTTGATCGTCTTTTGCCCATAGTTTTATTGGGTACTTCTCCTCTTGCATCCTTTCAAATTAACATATATTTTTATAGCCACAATACCACTTTCAGGTAGTTCTGCTACCGGGTCTATTGTAAAATCCAATTTTTGAAAAACTAAATTCCGGCGGTTATGAAATCCAGATCTAATTCGTTGGGGGCTCTTCATCCCATTTTGTTCTTTGCTGTAATGTATGTAGTAGTATTATTTCTCTCTATTTTCATTTGTTCCTCTCTTTTTTATAGTCTTAACTCAGATACTGTAAGCATAGGCAAGCAGATCCCGGCTGAGAAAACAGCCAGTTTCCCTGTACAGGTTTCCACTGCTGCAGTCGTTCATTAACGGAGGCGGTTCCGAGTCGGGAGTCGGTTCCGAGTCGTGAGTCGATAGTCGTCAGTCAATAGTTGTCAGTCAATAGTCTGGTCTTTCTTAAGATTTACGATATCGAAATGAATGCATAAATAATTTTAAGTTCAAACTATCGACTCCTGACTAACAATTCTTCCCTCCCTCTTGCGATCTTCCTGCGATAGTAATATCTTCGCGGCTCCAAAGGGGCCTGTCCGGCCTTTACACCTTTGGCATTTTTATCTCCATGCAATCTGCTAAAATTTTCGCCGGAACCAGTTCTGTACAACTGGCCGATCAAATCTGCCAAAAGTACGGCACCAAACCTGGCAAAATCGCTATCCAGAAATTCAGCGACGGGGAAATTTGTCCTATGTTCCTGGAAAGTATAAGGGGCGATTTTGTTTTTCTTGTTCAGAGTACTTATGCGCCTGCAGGTGATAACCTCATGGAATTGCTGCTGATGGCCGATGCAGCCCGCCGCGCCTCCGCCTACAAAGTGATCGCTGTAATGCCTTATTATGGCTACTCCCGCCAGGACCGGAAGGATAAACCCCGGGTAGCGATCGGTAGTAAATTGGTTGCCAATATGTTAGTGGCAGCCGGAGTGGACCGGGTGATCACCATGGACCTCCATGCTCCCCAGATCCAGGGCTATTTTGACATACCGGTGGACCATCTTGACAGCCACGCTGTTTTTATCCCCTATATTGAGAATCTGAAGCTGGAAAACCTTACCTTTGCGGCCCCTGATGTGGGAGCTACCAACCGTATTAGAGAAATAGCCAACTATTTCAATGCGGAAATGGTGATCTGCGATAAGCACCGTAAAAGGGCTAATGAGATTGCCAGCATGGTGGTGATAGGTGATGTGACCGGGAAAGATATTGTGATCATTGATGATATATGCGATACCGGTGGCACCCTTGCAAAAAGTGCCTCTCTTTTAAAGGAAAAAGGCGCAAGAAGCGTAAGGGCTTTGATCACCCACCCGGTATTGAGCGGAAAGGCTTATGAAAATATAGAGAATAGTGTGCTGGAAGAGCTGGTGGTTTGTGATACTATCCCTCTTAAAAAGGAAAGCCCAAAGATCAAAGTGATATCTGTATCAGACCTGTTTGCTGTAGCAATCCGCAACGCGTTTGAAAACAAAAGTATCACCAGTCTCTTTGTTCATTCGCAAAGAAGACCGAGCCTGTAGAATAAAGAGCCGGGTTGCAAATGGAGCTGGCTTTGAACAACAACGTAACTATTTAATAAACATACAATGAAAACAATTACAATCGAAGGACAACTGAGGACCGGATTCGGGAAAGCAGCCACCCGGGCGATCCGCTCTCAGGAAATGGTGCCAGGTGTAATTTACGGCGGGGCGCAGGAAGTTAATTTCTATGCACCGGCTGCGGCATTCAAGCCGTTAGTTTATACCCCTGAGTTCCAGATCGCAGAAGTTAAAGTGGATGGCAAGTCTTACAGAACCATTCTGAAAGATCTCCAGTTTGACAAAGTAACTGATCTTCTCACCCACGTAGACCTGCTGGAACTGGTAGAGGACAAAAAAGTAATCGCTTCTATTCCTCTGAAATTCGTAGGAACTTCAAAAGGTGTAAAAGAAGGTGGTAAGTTCGTTCCAAAGATCAATTCACTGAAAGTGAAAGCTTACCCAAAACACCTGAAAGAGCAGATCGAAGTTCCGATCGATGACCTGGAGCTGAACGGTAATATTCGTGTGGAAGATGTGAAGGAAGAGCATTATGAGATCCTGAACTCCCCACGTATTCCTATTGCTTCAGTAGTGCTGACAAGACAGTTGAAACAGGAAGAAGCTGCTGCTGCTCCTGCCAAAGGTGCTGCAGCTCCTGCGAAAGCCGCTGCTCCTGCTGCCGCAGCTAAAAAATAATAACAAGCCAAAAGCAACATATAACCCGTATCATCACCGATACGGGTTTTTTAGTTGCCCGCCTTCGCTAAGTCTTCGGCGGGCGCTGCAGCAATACTTATCTTCGCTCTTTGCATGCTCAAGCTTTAGCCTAAGCATGATGCCTTCCTGCCTTCGTATTGCTACGACGGCCAATGAAAGGCAGAAAATGAACTATACTTGAATCATGAAATTTTTGATCATTGGTCTTGGCAACGTCGGTAACGAATACGCACATACACGGCACAATATTGGATTTGACGTAGCAAATGCTTTTGTGTTGAAACACGGCGGAAGCTTCCGTGTGGACAGGCATGCTTATGTTGCAGACGTAAAATGGAAGGGCAGGACCTTTGTTTGCGTTTGCCCTACTACTTACATGAACCTTAGCGGGAAAGCTGTAAAATACTGGCTTGACAAGGAAAAGATCAGCCTGGAAAATGCCCTGGTGATCGTGGATGAGCTGGCTCTACCCCTTGAAAAACTACGGATCCGGCCGGGCGGTAGCGATGCGGGCCATAACGGCCTGAAAAGCATAGCTGAAGCATTGGGCACTACTGAATATCCCAAACTGAGGTTTGGAATAGGGAATAATTTCCCTAAAGGCCACCAGGCAGATTTTGTGCTCGGAAAATGGAGAAAAGAGGAAGAGCCCCTTGTTAAATTAAAGATCGATGGAGCTGTGGATGCCATTGAAATCTTCGGTACCCAGGGCATCGCAACTGCTATGAATCAGGTAAATAATAAGGTTTTTTCATTATGATTAATCATCATGATTACTTATTTTAGCACCCCGAACCTCCGGAACCTTAAATCCAATTAACTTCCTGATTGCCTGAATATATGGGATGAACAACCCTGGAACTGGTATCCGATGTATTTAACAAACACCCATCCTAATTATGAAGATTTTTTGTGTAGGCCGAAACTATGCAGCACATGCTAAAGAACTGGGAAATGAAATTCCTGACGAGCCTGTAATTTTTATGAAACCCAAGAGTGCGCTGCTGCAACCCCATACTCCTTTTTACTACCCGGAGTTTACCAACGAATTGCATTATGAATGCGAACTCGTTATCCGCATCAGTAAAAATGGCAAGTATATCCAGGAAAAATTCGCTTCAAAATATTATGATGCCATCACGGCTGGTATCGACTTCACTGCCCGTGATATCCAAAATGAACTGAAAGCAAAAGGCCTCCCCTGGGAAAAAGCCAAAGCCTGGGACAATTCAGCCGTGATCGGCAAATGGGTACCTCTTGCTGAAGTGAAGAATAAAAAAGATATCAATTTCGGGTTGTATAAAAACAAGGAACTTGCGCAGCAAGGCAATTCTGCCAGCATGATCCATAATTTCGATAGCCTGGTAGCCTATATCTCCAATTATTTTTCTGTGAACATAGGCGACGTGATCTTCACCGGCACACCAGCCGGCGTAGGGGAAGCAGTTGTAGGTGATGAACTCGAAGGTTTCCTGGAAGACGTAAGCATGTTCAAACTCGACGTGAAATAAGGCAATAGTTTAAAGTTTAAAGGTTTAAGGGTTTAACGTTAAACCCTTAAACCTTTAAACTTTTAAACAGCCCACGAGATAATATGCTTAATTTGACAGTAGTTTACATTGCTTGCTAATGACAGACATTTCCATTCTCCTGAGAGCATACCGTTTAATGCGTCAGGCCAAGACCATGGCCGAAACATATGAGGCAAACCGGCAGATTTGCAAATATGTTCATTCCACTTCCCGTGGCCATGAGGCCATTCAACTGGCTACAGCCTTTCAACTGCAACCCCAGGATTATTTCAGCCCTTACTACCGTGATGAAAGCTTACTGATGGGGGTGGGATTTTCTCCTTATGAATTAATGCTTCAACTGCTTGCCAAAGGCAATGATATTTTTACAGGAGGAAGGGAATACTATGCTCATGCCAATTATCGTGGTGATGATAAGCCAACGATCATTCACCAAAGCAGTGCTACCGGCATGCAGGCAATTCCTACCACCGGCATAGCACAAGGAATTAGCTATTGGGAAAGAATAAAGATTGATCATTTAAAAAAAGGTGTCAACGGAGAGTTGCCTATTGTTCTTTGTTCATTTGGCGATGCAAGCATGACGGAAGGAGAAGTGAGTGAAGCATTGCAGTTTGCCGTCTTGCATCAATTGCCTGTCATATACCTGGTACAGGATAATAACTGGGGCATCAGCGTTACGGCCGATGAAGCCCGCGCCATGAATGCTTATGAATTCGCAGCAGGATTTAAAGGCATGGGTCGTGCGCAGGTCAATGGCAGCGATTTTGAAGCCTCTTATCAAACAATGCAGGAAGTTTGTGCAATTGTCAGAAAAGAGAGAAGACCTTTCCTGGTACATGCGCGTGTTCCCCTGTTGGGCCATCATACCAGCGGCGTGCGCCGTGAATTTTACCGGTCGGAAAATGACTGGAATGATCATCTTCAGCTTGACCCTGTTCCGCAACTGCGGAAAAGATTACTGGAATTATCTGTTAGCGAGGAAACACTGACCCAGATAGAAAAAGAAGCAGCATCACTGGTAGAAGATCATTTTGCAAAAGCTGTTGCCTCACCTGAACCTGATCCCCGCTCTGTAGAAGATCATGTGTTTGTGCCTTCACCTGTAACAGAAGAAAAAGGAGAACGTGAGCCAGCCAATGCCCCCAAAGTGTTGATGGTGGATGCTGCATTGTTTGCCATACGCGAACTGATGGAAGATCATCCGGAAGCACTTTTATATGGACAGGATGTTGGCCGGCGGTTAGGTGGTGTGTTCCGTGAAGCAGCTACCCTTGCAGAGAAGTTTGGAGACCACCGCGTGTTCAATACAGCTATACAGGAAGCTTATATCGTTGGCTCTACTATTGGCATGAATGCAGTTGGATTGAAGCCTTTGGTGGAAGTACAATTCGCCGATTATATTTATCCGGCCCTCAATCAACTGGTGACAGAGATATCCAAAAGCGCTTATCTCAGTTGCGGCAAATTCCCTGTGTCAATGGTACTTCGTGTGCCAACAGGTGCTTATGGCGGTGGCGGACCTTATCATAGCGGTTCTGTTGAAACAACCCTGCTTTCCATTAAAGGCATCAAAGTGGTATATCCTTCCAATGCGGCAGATATGAAAGGGCTGATGAAAGCTGCTTTTCATGATGGCAACCCGGTGGTGATGCTGGAGCATAAAGGACTTTACTGGAGTAAAGTGCCGGGCACAGAAGACGCGAAAACAACTGAGCCGGACAGAAATTATATTATCCCTCTTGGAAAAGGCCGTATAGTAAAACCCGCCAGCCCCACAGCAATAGCGAATGGAGAAAGCTGTGTGGTGATCACTTATGGAATGGGAGTTTACTGGGCAAAAGCGGCTTCCGCAAAATTTAATGGGCAGATAGAGATCATTGATCTGCGCACTTTATATCCATTGGATGAAGAACTGGTTTATGAAAAAGTAAAACAGCATGGGAAATGCCTGGTGCTTACAGAAGAGCAGCAGCGTAATTCATTTGCAGAAGCACTGGCAGGCAGGATCGCGAAAAATTGCTTTACTTATCTTGATGCTCCGGTAGAAGTATTAGGAGCATTGAACTTACCGGCTGTGGCTATGAATACCGGGCTGGAACAGGCAATGCTGCCGAATGCAGATAAGGTTGTTGCTGCACTAAAGAAATTGATCAGCTATTAGTACCTAACCCTCAGACATCGTAAATCTATATCCCACTCCGTGTATCGTTTCAATCGTTACAGAAGGTTCTATGCTTAATAATTTACGCAGTCTTGTCATAAACACATCCATACTTCTTCCCAGGAAAAAATCATTCTTTCCCCACACGTTCGATAATATTTCTTCCCGCTTCAACACTTTATTAGGATGGAGGCAGAGAAATTCCAGCAACTCTGCTTCCCGTTGTGTTAAGCTGACGGTATCTTTTTCGCCAACCAGTTTTAACTCTGCAGGATAAAAAGAAAAATCCCCGATTTTTATTGTTTGTGCCGATTCTGCAACGATCATCTTATTCCTCCGGAGAAACACTTGCATCCTTGATAAAAGCTCTTTCATGCTGAATGGCTTCACGATATAATCATCTCCGCCTGCTGCAAAGCCTTTCAGCTTATCTTCTTCCAGCGATTTGGCTGTAAGAAAAAGAATGGGAATACGGTCACTCTTCTGCCGGATCTTTTTTGCCAGGCTGAACCCATCACGATATGGCATATTCACATCCAGGATGCAAAGATCAGGGTTGGTTTTCTGGTAATGTTCCCATGCCGTTTCACCATCAGGGCAATTGATCACCTGGAACCCTGCTTCTTCGAGATTGTCTTTAATGATAAAACCAAGTTGAAGATCATCTTCAGCAAGCAGGATTTTTGTTTTTTGTTGCATAACCAAGGTTGTTATAGTTTGTTGCATCAACTCACTGGTAAACTTACGGTGAAGCTGCTTCCTTTTCCCGGAACACTCTCCACTTTTATTTTACCTCTGTGTGCGTCCACTATCTTCTTTACAAAACTTAGTCCGAGCCCAAAGCCTTTGGCATTATACGTTTCGCCATGGCGGACCCTGAAAAAGCGTTTGAATATTTTATTCAGTTGTTTCTTTTCAATCCCAATACCATTGTCCTGCACAGTAAAGTAAGTAAACCCTGCTGTGTTGCCGGTGCTGATGTGCACCTGCGGATTCCTTGAGTATTTGATGGCATTATCAATAAGATTGGTGATCACGATAACAAGGTATTCCTTATCGGCCAGCAGCAAAGGGTCGGCTGCATCCAGCGACAGATCGAAATGAGCTTTTTTTTCAGCGATCAGCGGGCTGAGGTTGCGAAGAGCTTCCTGTATAAGGTCATGGATATTTACCTTTTCAGGTGTCAGGTGCAATTGATTGGAATCAGTATAGGCAAATTTCAATAACCGCTCGATCTGGTTCTGCAGGTAAGTGGATTGATTCTCCACAATGCCGGCATAGGTAACCAGTTTGTCGGGTTTTTCCACAATAGCCGGGTTCTTCAGTACATCTGCCGCCAGGCTGATCACTGCCACCGGTGTTTTAAACTCATGTGTAAAGTTGTGAATGAAATCTTTCTGCGTTTCGTTGAGGAATTTTTGTTTATAGAAATAATACAGGCTGCCGCCAAACAATACCAACACCAGGAAAAGGACAACACTGCTGATGATCCAGAAATTCATTCTCGTTAAAATATACTGCTGTCTTTTAGGAAAGAACAGGGTGATATGATCGTAGCCGCGCGGAGTGGGAGGTACTTTCAGTGCTACGCTATTTTTTGTAGGAGCCAGTATGCCTGTATAAACATATTTTGTGGAATCTCTATTATAGATGCCCACATGGCACTCTGTGAATACGCCAAAATCGTCCAACTCATAATGCAGGTAACTGATCAGTGAGTCCCTTCCTTCGGGAAGGCTTATCTGGGCAATATAAAGGTTGGGTGCAGGGTTTTCGACCAGTTCATTAAGATGTGAAGAATTGTAAAGGCTTATATCCAGGTCTTCATACAAACCCCTGATCGCTTTCATCACATTGTGCGTGAATTCCTTTTGCTCGAAATTGTATATTTTCCTGAGCCAAACCAACTGAAATACCAATATCGTGGCAATAACCAGCGAACTGATAAATAAAACCAGGCGGATGGTTGATGATCTTATCGGCGCAGAAAACATAAGCTAAAATAATACGAAGGACCAGCTTGCACTAGCCGGCAGTGTTAACATTGGTTAATTGAAAGTTAACTGATTTCCGCCACTACCGGGCATAAAAAAAGACAGCCTCCCACCTGGAGACCGTCTTTACCGAACCAACACACCAAGGTTAAGGGTTATTTGCTCTCAGTTTTCGTAACGGGTTTTGCTTTTTTATGATGATGCTTTCTGTGGACAGCAGTGGCCTTTGCGTCAGTACCTGCTTTCTCAGTATGAGCCACGCTGGCAGCAGACTTATCAGTTGCAGCAGATTTTTTAGCGGTCATTTCTTTTTTTACGGGTGCTGATTTGGAAGGTTGCTTTGGTGTAGTTTGTGCACCTGCTACACCTGCGAATAATAACATTGCGGCAACCGGGATCATGTACTTTTTCATATCTTTTTTTTTAGTTGAAAATTTGTTACGGCTAAGTTGGAACAATATTTTCAACTGCAAGAGAATACAGACCCGCTTAACGGCAGCTTAACCGTCGTTAATAAAGTGTTTAAGGGCTCCCTGTTATTTTAAAACTGAAGAATGAATACAGTTCCTTCTCCTTCTGCCGACTGCACCTGGATATTCCCTTTGTGCAGCATCATGATCTGTTTGCATAGACTAAGCCCAATGCCACTGCCGCTTTTTTTGGTGCTGAAGAAAGGAATAAAGATCTTATCAAGCAGTTCCACCGGCATGCCACTGCCATTGTCTGCTACTTTGATAAGCGTTTTACGGTTCACCGTGAGATATGCAGAAAGTACGATACGGGGATCGGGTTTGTCTTTTACCGCTTCTATGGCATTCACTACAAGATTGATCATTACCTGTTCAAGCAAATGCATATCTGCTTCAAGAGCAATATCTGGATCTTTCAGGATGGTTTCCACTTCAATGTTCTTTTGCTCCAGTGTTGGCTGCATCAGTTGAAGCAGGTTCTCAAATATATCACGTACATAGATCCTTTTGAGCGTTGGATTGGTGATCTTATTAAGATTTCGGTAAGTTTCAGCAAATTTCAGTAGCCCTTCACTTCTGCGGCGGATCGTTTCAATACCGATTTCCAGATCATCGACCGAGCCGGAATCATTGTTCAATATCGTAACGGATTGCTGCAGCCTGCTCTTGAGTGTTTCAGCAAGTGAAGAGATCGGCGCTACTGAATTCATGATCTCGTGTGTTAACACACTCAGCAGTTTTTGCCATGCTTTTGATTCCGTTTCATCCAGGGCCTCATTCACGTTCTGAAAAGCAATCAGCTTGTATAAATTCCCTTCTGTTTGAAATGCAGTGGCCGACAATAATATTTTAAAGCTCGATCTTTCCTGGTGAGCCGAAGCGATCTTGCTTTCTCCTGGCTTCAATGTAATGATCGCCTGCCCCAGCTCCTCATCCCTTTTCTTCAGCGAATAGATGGTTTTGATATAAGGCAGTTGTAACATTCTCTTCAGCGAATCATTCATCCAGATAACTTCCCCGTCATCTTCTTTATAAGAAAGTATACCGGTGTCAACCAACTCAAGTATTCTTTGCAGGTACTGGTACTGCGTTTCTTTTTCTTTGCTGATCACCTTGAAAGTAGAATTGATCTCATTGAACCCTTGCCGTAAAGGTTGTATTTCTGTGGGAGCATGCTTTACGTCGAAGTAGCGGGAAAAATCCCGGTAATGGACCGATTCCACAAACTGATCAAGTTCCTTATATGCTTTCCGTTGGAAGCGGTAAAACTCCATTGCCTGGTAAATGATAACAGGCAATACGATCACCAGGTACACATAGTAGCCGTGTACGATAAGGAATGCGGCTGCGCTCAATGTTACCAGCAATAGCAGTATTCCTCCTGCTATTCTCCATTCGTAGTTCTTAAATGTCATACTTGCTAAGTCTTCTGTACAAAGCAGTGCGGGTAAGCCCCAGTTCTTTGGCTGCTTTGGTGATATTGCCATTATGTTTCTCGATCACTTTCAGGATCGTGTTCTTTTCAACAGAACTCAGTTTCATTTCCGCAGGTTCGGTTTCTACAGGCGATGAAGTTTCAATAGGAGAGAAGATCAGGTCCTTTGCCTGCAACACGTCTTCATCTGCCATGATCACTGCCCTTTCAATGATATACTGCAATTCCCTGACGTTGCCGGGATAATGATGGTTCATCAGTTTTTCCAGAGCCTTTGTATCAAAGTCCGGCGTAGGCTTCATGTATTTATTGCTGTAGAGCTTCGCAAAATGACGAGCCAGTAAAATAATATCATTGCCGCGTTTGCGGAGTGGGGGCACTGTTATTTCAACTGTATTGATACGGTAGATAAGATCTTTCCGGAAACGGTTTTCATTGGCCAGTTCTGTTAAAGGAACATTGGTGGCGCAAACCAGGCGGATATCGACCGGCACAGGTTCATTGCTGCCTAATCGCATCACCTGGCGGTTTTGTAATACGCTCAGCAGTTTGGCTTGAAGATGAAGGGGGATATTCCCGATCTCATCGAGGAACAAAGTGCCTTTATCAGCAGCTTCAAAACGGCCCGGCCTGTCTTCACGCGCATCGGTAAAAGCGCCCTTCTTATGTCCGAAGAGTTCACTCTCAAACAATGTTTCTGTTAATGCGCCCACATCCACTTTCACCAGGGGTTGCGCAGCACGCAATGATTGCTGATGGATAGCTTTCGCAATAAGGTCCTTACCTGTGCCATTTTCACCAAGGATCAGGATATTGGCATCGGTAGGAGCGATCTTTTCCGTTTTATAAAAGATCTGCTGCATGGCTTCCGATTCTCCCAGCAATTCCTTGCCGATAATGGAATCAGTAGAGATAATGGAAGCAGGGCCTGTTTTTGATCCTTTTCGTTTCAGGATATCCTTGATGGTGCTGATCAGTTTCTCATTATGCCAGGGCTTTACCACAAAATCAGAAGCGCCTTCTTTCAGGGATCGTACAGCCAGGTCAATATCTCCATAGGCCGTGATCATGATCACGGCTGTGTCGGGTCTTAATTTGCGGATCTCTTTCAGCCAGAACAGGCCTTCATTGCCAGTGTTGATGGAACTATTGAAATTCATATCGAGCAGTATCACATCAAAGCTGTCTTTTGACAAATGCCAGCGAAGATTTTCAGGATTTTTTTCGGTTACAACATCTTTTACTTCTGTTTTCAATAAAAGCCGCACAGCAGTGAGCACGTCGGTATCATCATCTATGATCAGGATGGAGGCATTCTTTAGGTTCATATAATCTTTTTGAGGACTCAACATTCAGTTTCCGGCAGCTGCTGCCACCGGAAAACACATTACTGCAAGTATACCATAATTACAAAGTGGTGGCAACTAATTCTTTAATAAAAAGCCCTGTTCAGAGGGCTGTATCAAAATCGGACAGTGGTTGTATCGAAAGAGAACGATTTTTAAGCTATTTTTAATATAATTAACTGTAAATCAATAGTATTTGGAACTGGCATATTTATGACTTAACAGGGTTGTCGCCCTGCAAAACCTGCCGGAACAGACCGGAAAAACAGGGAGCTATTAAATCATTAAAGTTATATATCTGTGGATCGAGTTATTGCAAAAAAGAAATGGGGTAAGAAAAGAATACTTACGTTGGCCGGCGTGCTGGGCATTGCCACTCTTGCCGTGGCCAGTTATATCGCTACCACCAAGAAATCACAATTGAACGTAGATGTTGAACGCATTACCATCAGCGAAATCAAGAAAGGACCTTTCCTGGAATTCATTCCTGTGAATGGCGTGGTGATGCCCGTGACCACGATCTACCTTGATGCCCTGGAAGGCGGAAGGGTGGAAGAAAAATATGTGGAAGATGGAGCTGTAATGAAAAAAGGAGAACCTATTCTGCGCCTATCCAATACAGACCTGGAACTGAACCTGGTGAACCAGGAAACTTCAGTGTACAACCTGCTTACCCAAATGCAGATCTCGCAGAACGCTGCCCGTCAGAATACGATCGGCAAACTGAACCAGATGACAGATGTGGAAAGCCAGTTGAAAGAGGCAGAACGTTTATACAAACTCAATAAACACCTCTACGAAGAAAAAGCCATTGGTTTGCAGGAATTCAAGAAATCAGAGAACGATTACAACTACCAATTGGCAAAACAGCAACTGTCCAGGCAGATCCTGAACCAGGATTCCCTTTCGGTGAAACAGGAGTTTGATCAGGCAAAGCAATCCTATGGCCGCACGCAAAATGCATTGAACGTAATGCGTAAAAAAGTAGGTGATCTCATTGTAAGGGCACCGGTTGATGGTCAACTGACCTCGCTGGATGCGGAGATCGGCCAATCCAAAAATAAAGGGGAGAGGCTGGGTCAGATCGATGTGCTGAGCGGATTTAAAGTAAGGGCTGATATTGATGAGCATTATATTTCCCGGATCTATACAGGCCTTGGCGGCACGTTCACGTTTGCCAATAAGCAATATAAGCTGACAATTAAGAAAGTATATACCCAGGTAACCAATGGTCGCTTCCAGGTGGATATGGAATTTGAAGGTGAAGCGCCTCAGAATATCCGCCGCGGGCAAACCCTGCAGATCGGGCTTGCATTGAGCGAAGAAACAACGGCACTCCTGCTGCCGAGGGGTGGATTCCATCAGCAAACCGGTGGCAACTGGATATTTAAATTAAGCGAAGATGGAAAAACCGCCTATAAAGTGGACATCCAGTTGGGAATGCAAAGCCCTGATTTTTACCAGGTGCTGAGCGGCTTGAAAGAAGGGGATAAGGTGGTTACCTCAAGCTATGAGAACTACGGGGATATGCAGGAATTAGTGTTGAAAAAATAAACTGCGCATTATCCGTAACAAGACGCTGCGAACAACGTACAATAAAAAACAAACCATGAAACGGAAATCAATTTATCTCTTCTTCCTGATCTGCTTTATGAGCATGATCTCCTCGGCGAGGCAGAGGTATTACAGTTCGGCCCTGGATATGGGTAATACCATAAACGAAGTGGCCAAAACCAAAGCACCCCCGGCATGCGGGGCCGGGAAAGGGGAAGGCTTTGACCTGTCGCCGGTTGGTTTTTTTGTACTGAATATGTAAGATACTCTTCACCTAAATAAACAATCTGAAATGATTAAGATTACTGATCTTGAAAAAATTTACCGCACCGAAGAAGTGGAAACAGTAGCCCTGAATAAACTTACCATCGATGTAAAGGAAGGCGAGTTTGTGGCTATCATGGGCCCCTCCGGTTGCGGCAAATCCACGTTGCTGAACATTCTCGGCCTGCTGGATGACCCTGATGCCGGAAGCTTTGTTTTCAATGGCATTGAAGTGGCCAAGTTTAACGAAAGAAAACGCGCCGATCTCCGCAAAAGAAATATCGGGTTCGTGTTCCAGAGTTTTAACCTGATCGATGAACTTACCGTTTTTGAAAACGTAGAGCTTCCCCTGATCTATACCGGCGTGAAAGCTGCTGAGAGAAAGAAAAGAGTGGATGAAGTGCTGGACAAAGTACAGATCATGCACCGCAGGAACCACTACCCTCAACAATTATCTGGTGGTCAGCAACAGCGTGTGGCCGTAGCCAGGGCTGTAGTGAATAATCCCAAGCTGATCCTGGCGGATGAGCCTACTGGTAACCTTGACTCCAGCAATGGTAATGAAGTAATGCAAATGCTGACTGACCTGAATGAACAGGGCACTACCATTGTAATGGTAACACACAGTGAGCATGATGCACGTTACAGTCACCGCATCATCCGCATGCTCGACGGACAGACTGTATTGGAAAATATCATGGTTTAATCAATTCATTTCACTTACTCCTATAGCAAGAAGATATGATCAGGAATTACATCAAAGTGGCTTTCCGGAACATTATACGGCATAAGGCCTTCTCTTTTCTTAATGTGTTTGGTTTGACCATTGGCATCGCTGCCTGCCTGCTTCTTTTTATGGTAGTAAGGTATGAGATGAGCTATGATAAGTTCTTACCGGGTCATCAGTCCGTCTATCATATTCTTTCAAAGTCCATAACGACCGAGGGTGAAGAGTATCACTCGGGCGTTCCTTATCCGGCGCTTGATGCATTGAAAGTAGATATGCCTGATTTGACTGTAGGATCCCTGTATTCCAGCTATGGAAGCCAGGTGACAGTATTAGGTAAAGACCCGAATACTGAAGGCGGTAAGAAATTCATTGAAGAAACAGGTGTGTTCTTTGCTGATCCAAACCTGTTCAAGGTATTTCAATTCCCCTGGTTAAGCGGCTCTCCCGAGGTACTGGACCAGCCGAATATGACCGTGCTCACGCAAAAAATGGCCGAGAAATATTTTGGCAACTGGCAGGACGCAGTCGGTCAGTTTATCCGTTTGGATAATGCCATGAACCTGAAAGTAGCAGGCATATTAAAAGATGTTCCTGCTAATTCTGATTTCCCGCTTGCCATAGTTACATCATTTATCACTTCAAAAAATAATCCCGGCACTTTCGGATATAATACCCAATGGGGCAGCGTTACGAGCAACTACCAGATCTTTATGAGCCTGCCCAGGGGAATAAGCCCTGAAACGATGAACAAGCGGCTGGAAGCGTTCAGCAAAAAGCATTACCCGGCAGGCTCCAACAACCGCCAACAAAGGGTAAACGTTCTGCAGCCGCTTGATCAGATACATTTCGATAGCCGCGTCGATAATTTCGGTGATCATATTACCAGCAAGACCACTTTGTGGACCTTATCCCTGATCGGGGTATTGATCATTGTAATGGCTTGCATCAACTTTATTAATCTTTCCACTGCACAGGCGATCAACCGTTCAAAAGAAGTCGGTATCCGGAAAGTATTAGGTAGCAAACGTACTAACCTGTTCTGGCAGATGATGGGAGAAACGGGTATCATCGTGTTAATGGCAATTGTGCTGGCAGTGGCGATAGCCGCTGTATGCCTGCCATTTATCAGCAATGTTGCTTCCATCAACGAAAAACTCAGTGTGCTGACCCCTTCTGTACTGTTGTTTATGATCGGGGCAGGCATAGTGGTCACCTTATTCTCTGGTGCTTATCCGGCTCTGATATTGTCAGGCTTTAAGCCCATGCTGGCATTGAAAAACAAGATCACTTCAGCAAGCATCGGCGGCATTTCCCTCAGAAGGGGATTGGTGGTAACACAGTTTGCTATTTCGCAGATGCTGATCATCTGCACCATTGTTGCTATCAGCCAGATGAATTCTGTAAGGAATGCCGATCTTGGTTTTAATAAAGAAGCCGTGCTGGTATTGAATGGTAATGCAGACAGTGTGATCTTTGCCGGGCAAATGGCTTTTAAGCAGGATCTGCTAAGGCTCAACGGTATTGAGTCAGTAAGTTTCAGCAGCGATGTTCCTTCATCAGACAATAACTGGTCAACCAATTTCTCGTATAATCATAAAGACGATGAAAATTTTGATCTCTACATGAAGTTTGGAGATGAAGATTATTTTAAAACATTTGGCGTTCAGTTCCTGGCTGGTCGGGAATATGCGCACAGCGATACCATAAGAGATGCTGTAGTGAACGAAACTTTAATAAAAAAACTGGGTGTGAAAAACCCTGCTGACGCTGTTGGTCAGGATATCAGGATGGGAAGAGGACGTTGGATAAAGATCGTTGGGGTAGTAAAAGATTTTAAAACCAATTCACTCCGGGAAGATATCAAGCCAACTATTATCACTTCAAGGCAGGATGTGTATGCATACACTAATGTGAAAATGAAAAGCAAGAACCTGGCTCAAACCAGGGATGCGGTTCAGAGAATTTGGGATAAACATTACCCTGCCTATGCCAACCGCAGTTATTTCATGGATGAGAGCATTGAGAGTTTTTATCGCCAGGAAACTCAACTCTCTTTACTGTATAAAATATTTTCCGGTATAGCCATTCTTATTTCCTGCCTGGGCTTATACGGACTGGTTTCTTTTATGGCTGTGCAGCGCAGAAAGGAAGTGGGTGTGCGCAAGGTATTGGGTGCATCAGTTGGCCATATCGTTTACCTGTTTTCAAGAGAATTTACCATTCTTATCCTGATCGCTTTTGCTATAGCTGCGCCGCTGGCCTGGTATATGATGAGTCAATGGCTGAATAATTTCAATTACCGGATCAATATAGGAGTATGGGTTTTTGTACTCGCTGTATTGGTCTCCGTGGTGATAGCATGGGTCACTGTTGGATATAAATCAGTGAAAGCGGCCCTGGTCAACCCTGTGAAGTCACTACGTTCAGAATAAGTTTTTTACCACATACATCTCTTCAACGGCAATTTCCTGGAAGTAATTGCCGTAATGAAATTATTTTATCAGTTTTAATGTAACAGATCAGCATGCTTAGTACTTATTTAAAAATCGCTTTCCGTAATCTTTGGAAAAACAAAGCTTTTACAGCTATTAACCTGGCTGGTCTTGCAGTAGGGCTCACCTGCTGTCTGTTAATGGTACTGTATATTCAGCATGAGCTGAGTTATGATAAGTTCCAGGCAAAAAGCGACCGTATTGTACGTGTTACAATGGACTACAGCTTTAATGGGGGTGAACCGCAAAAGACGGTTATGACCAGCACCAAAGTACTACCTTCTTTCAAAAGGAATTTTCCTGAAGTGGAAGATGGGGTGAGGATGTCGGGTGGAAGATCTGTGCTGGTAAAGTATGAGGATAAGCTATTCAACGAAGCGAAATTCCTGTTTGCTGATTCTACCTTCTTCTCTGTATTTTCTTCCTTCAAACTGTTGCAGGGAACGGCCGACCAGGTATTGAAAGCACCGAATATGGTGGTGATCAGCGCCTCTGCTGCAAAGAAATTTTTTGGGAATGATAACCCTATAGGTAAAACCCTGCAATTGGGAAGTGCACAAACAAATTACCAGGTAACCGGCGTATCGGCTGATTGCCCTTCCAATTCACAATTGAAATTTGATTTCCTGGCTTCGTTTTCCAGTTTAGGGCCGGCACAGGAAGAAACCTACTTTAATGCCAACTTCATTACGTACCTGTTGCTGAAGGATAAATCTTCCATTGCTTCCCTGCAAGGAAAGATTGAACCTTTCATGAAGAAGGAAATAACCGATAAGGGAACCAGGATCAATTATCACCTGGAGCCTTATACCAGCGTTCATTTGTATTCTCCTTATGACGGTTTTGAACCTAACAGTAATATCAGTTATATCTATATCACAGGTGGTATTGCCTTGCTGATCCTGATCATTGCCTGCTTCACCTATATCAACCTGAGCACTGCAAGATCAATGGAGCGGGCAAAGGAAGTAGGTATCAGGAAGGTATCAGGAGCTTTAAGGGGGCAGGTGTTCTGGCAGTTCATTGGCGAATCTGCATTGATCACGTTTGTTGCCCTTTTGCTCAGTTTCGCTTTGGCAGCAATGCTGTTGCCGGCTTTCAATACGCTTGCAGACAGGAAATTGCAATTGGATCAACTGTTTCAACCCGGAGTGCTCATCTCCGCCCTTTTAATATTAGCAGGTATATCACTTTTAGCGGGTAGTTATCCTGCATTGATCCTATCCAAGTTTCAGCCGGTGAAAGTGCTGAAAGGCGCATTTAAGAATACAGGATCGGGTAATTTTCTCCGTAAATCACTTACTGTATTCCAGTTTGCTATTTCTGCCTTCCTGGTGATTGCCACTTTCGTGATGCAACGCCAGTTGAAATACATACAAACGAGAAAGCTTGGCTACGACAGGGATCATGTGCTGGTAATGCCCATGGATTCGAAGATGAATGACAAATCAGACCTGTTTAAATCAGAATTCAGGACTAACCCCGAAGTATTGGTTGTTTCCAAAGCTTATCAAACACCGGTAAATATCCTGGGCGGTTATGCAATGAGCAATTCTCCCAACAATGAGAATTCGATGAGCGTGAAAGCGAATCCTATTGATGAGGATTTTATCAAGGCAAATAGTTTGCAGATCATTGCAGGAACAGACCTTACCAGGCAAGACCTCGTAAATGTTTCCAACGAAGACTATACAAAGAACTATTTCCAGTTTGTGCTGAATGAATCCGCGGCAAAAGCACTCGGCTGGACACCGCAGGAGGCTATCGGCAAAAAAATGTTCCTCGACCTTCAGCGGCCTGGTGAAGTAAAGGCTGTTATCAAAGATTTCCATTTTGCTTCCTTGCATAGTGCTGTTGAACCGCTGGTATTATTCCCCGACAACTGGGGATCTGTGATGATGGTAAAAACAACCGGCAAAAATCTTCCGCAGACTATTGCTTTCCTTAGTAAGAAATGGAAAGAGCTGGCTCCGCATCGTCCTTTTGAATACCGGTTTATGGATGAAGACTATAATAAAATGTATGCCGCTGAAATGAGAACAGGAAAGGTATTCAGCGTATTTTCTGCCATTGCGATCCTGCTTGCCTGCCTCGGATTGTTTGGGCTTTCCGCCTATGCCGTGCAGCAACGTACCAAGGAAATAGGTATCCGTAAAGTGCTTGGTGCATCGTCTGCAGGAATAACCCTTTTACTTGCCAACCAGTTTGTACGTCTTGTGGCTATTGCCTTTGTTATAGCCGCACCGGTGGCCTGGATACTGGCGGAAAAATGGCTGCGTGATTTTGTTTACCGTACCGACGTGCCGGTTTACATCTTTGTCATCAGCGGTCTTGCTATTACAGGTGTGGCATTATTTACAGTAAGTTTCCAGGCTATCAGGGCAGCCATGTCGAATCCTGTAAAATCATTAAGAACAGAGTAAACTCATATCATTAAAGCATAATCATGATAAAAACCTATTTCAAGATAGCTTACAGGAACCTGCTACGGAGTAAAGGTTTTTCTTTTATCAATATCCTGGGCCTGGCCATTGGTATGGCCGGTGCAATGCTGATCATGCTTTGGATACAGAATGAGTTGAGCTACGACAAATTTCATGAAAAGAAAGACCGTCTTTATTCAGTCTGGAACCGGGATACATTTGACGGCAAACTGCAATGCTGGAACACTACTGCACAGATCGTAGGTCCCACGCTAAAAAAGGATTATCCGGAAATAGAAGATATGTCACGCTTCAGCAATGCTGATAATATCCTCCTGAGCGTCGGTGATAAAAAACTGAATACTACCGGTTCCATGGTAGATCCTGCTTTCCTCCGTATGTTCAGTTTCCCGCTGAAGGAGGGGGATGTGACCACTGCTTTGAATGGTTCTTATTCTGTAGTACTGACCGAAAAGCTTGCTCATAAAATATTCGGTGATGAACCGGCAATGGGCAAAATGGTCAGGTTTAATAACGAAGATAATTTTACAGTCACGGGTATATTAAAAGACCTTCCGAATAACACACAGTTCAATTTTGAGTACCTCGCTCCCTGGGATTATATGGTGAAAAAAGGCTGGGCAGATGACTATTGGGAAAATAATTCCACCAGTAATTATGTGTTGCTGAGGCCCGGTGCTTCACTCGAAACAGTAAATAGTAAGATCAAAAATATTGTAATTGAACACACCGGTAAGAAGCAAAAAACAGAAGTGTTCCTCCACCCTGCGGAAAAATGGCGTTTGTATTCCAGTTTTGAAAACGGTGTAATAACAGGGGGGAGGATCGATATTGTAAAAATATTCGGCATCACGGCCGCATTCATTCTCCTGATCGCCTGTATCAATTTCATGAATCTCAGCACGGCCCGCAGCGAGAAAAGAGCCAGGGAAGTAGGGATCAGAAAAGTGGCTGGTGCCAGAAAGAACTCATTGGTGATACAATTCCTGGCCGAGTCGATCATGCTTTCTCTTATTGCGGCAGTAATTGCATTAGTGATCGTGAACCTTTCACTGCCTGCCTTCAACAAGATGACGGATAAGCAGCTTTTCATTCAATGGGATAATATTTATTTCTGGCTGGTGTTTGCTTCTTTCACTTTGTTCACTGGTATCATTGCCGGCAGTTATCCTGCATTCTTCCTTTCATCTTTCAAGCCTATTAAAGTATTGAAGGGCACCTTCAAATCGGCCAATGCCCTGGTAGCTCCGAGAAAAGTGCTGGTAGTATTGCAGTTCACTTTTGCCATTCAGCTGATCATTGCAACGATCGTGGTGCAACGCCAGTTGAAATATGCGATGAAACGTGATATCGGCTATAAAAAGGACAACCTGCTTTATGTTTCTTTCCAGGGTGATATTAAAAAGAATTACTCCCTTATCAAGGGCAGCCTGCTTTCAAAAGGCATTGCCAGTCATGTAGTGAAAAGCAGTTCCGCTTTAACGGAACACTGGAGCGACAGTTGGGATTTTGAATGGCAGGGTAAGGACCCGAATAATAAAATAGATGTGATCCGTTTCAGCAGTGATAAAGACCTGCTGCAAACGACCGGTATGAAATTGGTCGCCGGCCGCGATCTTGACCTCGAGCAATATCCCACTGACTCATCAGCCTGCCTGATCAATGAAACGGCGGCAAAAACCATGGGTTTCAAAGACCCGATCGGGCAGACCATAAAAGATGATGGCTTTGCGATGCATGTGGTAGGAGTGGTCAAAGACTTTATACTGGAGTCTCCTTACCAGCCTGTGCAGGCAATGGTGATCGGGCCGCGTTGGTTTAATGGCATGCATATTAAATTAAGTGAGTGGAAGCCTGTAGCGGAAAACCTGGAGGCTGCAGCAGCCGTATTTAAACAGTATAACAGCGAATATCCATTTGAGTACAGATTTATTGATGAATCGTACGCCCGCAAGTTTGATAACGAGAAAAAGACATCCCAACTGGCCGGTCTTTTTGCTGCACTCACCATTTTTATTTCCTGTCTTGGCCTGTTTGGCCTGGCAGCTTATATGGCAGAGAACCGTGTGAAAGAGATTGGCGTGAGAAAAGTATTGGGTGCATCTGTGCCGCGTATCGCAGGTTTATTGTCAAAAGATTTTATCAAACTGGTGATTATCGCCATTCTTGTTGCTTCACCTGCATCCTGGATGGCCATGAACATGTGGTTGAAAAATTATTCTTACCGTACGGATATAAGCTGGTGGATATTCCCCGTCTCGGGAGCTATAGCTATATTGATCGCTTTGCTTACGGTAAGCTCCCAGGCCATCAAAGCAGCAATGGCTAACCCGATCAAAAGTTTACGAACCGAATAAACCTTGTTTATGATTAAAAATTATCTGAAGGTAGCTTGGAGAAACCTTCTCCGGAACAAAACCTTTTCACTGATCAATGTATCCGGGCTTACGATTGGCATGGCATGTACCATGCTGATCGCGCTTTGGGTGTATAATGAAAAGAACTGGGACCATTATAATAAGAACTACGAGAATATCTATCACATATTCAGCAACAGGAATTTTAATGGTGAAATATCCACTGGTCCTGATATGATGTATCCACTGGCAAAAGCGACCAAAGAAACCATGCCGGAGATCACGCATTCTGCTATCGTCAGTTTCCCTGCCAACATTTTGCTGGCAAATGGAGATAAGCGGCTGAACAAAAGCATGCTGACTGTTTCACCTGAATTCTTTGATATTTTTTCTTTTGATTTTATCAAAGGTAATGCTGCGGCTTTGCAGGATCCCGATGCTATGGTTATCACAGAGAGTACCGCCCGGTCGCTTTTTGGCGAAACAGACGTGATAGGAAAGGCTGTAAAGGTCAACAATAACCGCAATGCAATAGTAAAAGCAGTGGTGAAAGATGTACCGCGCAATTCCACTCTTCAGTTTGAAGGGCTCATCCCTTTCAATCCCTCTTCACCTGAGATAAAAAAGGCAGAGAACGATTGGGTGAATTGCAACAACCGGATCATTGTCAGCGCCAAACCGGGAACAAATATCGCCGGGCTTGAAACCAAAGTATTGGACCTGATCAAGAAACGGACTGGCAATGAAAATCCAACTACACGGGGATCTGTTGTGCTGCATCCCATGAGCAAATGGAGATTGTATGAAGAATTCCGTGACGGGAAAAACGTGGGTGGTCGTATACAATACGTAAACCTGTTTACCTGGGTGGCTGTTGTGATCCTGATCATTGCCTGCGTGAACTTCATGAACCTTTCAACGGCACGTTCAGAGAAAAGGGCAAAAGAAGTAGGCATCCGGAAAACACTGGGTTCTGAAAGAAAGCAATTGGTCTGGCAATTCCTGTCAGAATCCGTACTGCTCGCGATCATATCTTTTCTATTGGCCGTGGCTGTGGTGTATGCAGCGATCCCTGCTTTCCGTCAGTTATTAAATATTGATGTTGTTATACCTTACCGGGAGCCTTCGCTTTGGGGAATTGCGCTGGGTATTATCCTGCTCACCGGTATTTTTGCAGGTGGCTATCCGGCATTCTATTTATCAGGGTTCATGCCGGTAAAGGTTTTGAAAGGAACAATATTGCAGGGAAAGCAAGCTGTGTTGCCGAGGAAAATACTGGTCACTTCTCAATTCATCGCTTCCATTATTCTCATCTCTGCCACACTGATCATTTATCAGCAATTGCAACATGTAAAGAAGAGGGATCTCGGGTATGACACGAATAACCTTATCCAGCTTAACTCATCCCGTGACCTGGATACGAATTTTGAAGCTTTCCGGAATGATCTTCAACAGGCAGGTATCTCGTCTTCCGTGGTCCGCACTTCCGGTCCGCTGACCACTATTCTTGGATTTACTTCTGGTATTCAGTGGCCTGGCGCAGCAGCGAACACCGAACTGATCGTTGGTTTCCTGTTTGCTGATAAGGATTTCGCTAAAACCCTGAATGCAAAAATGATCGAAGGCCGTGATTTCCGCCAGGGAGATAGTAATTCCGTTATTTTCAATAAAGAGGCTATCCGGTTGATGAATATCAGTTCGCCGGTTGGGAAGCAGATCAACTGGGCTGGTAAACAAAGAACGATCGTTGGAGTAGTGGATAATATGGTGATGACCTCTCCTTATGCAGCAGCTTCGCCTATGATGGTATGTTACGATGACAGGCGCTCAAGCTTTACCAATATCCGCCTCACGGAAAAAACTGACCTGCGGAAAGCATTGACAACAATAGAAGGTATTCATAAAAGATACAGTCCTGAATATCCGTTTGAATACAGGTTTATTGATGATGAATTCAACCGGAAATTCATCAATGAGCAGTTGATCGGTAAGCTGGCGGTGATCTTTGCCGGCCTTTCCATATTTGTATGCTGCCTGGGATTGTTTGGCCTGGTATCCTTCACTATTGAAAGAAGAACAAAAGAGATCGGTATCCGTAAAGTGCTGGGGGCATCTGTGCAACAGGTGCTGATGCTGATGTCAAGGGAATTCCTGCTGCTGGTAGCGCTGGCTTTCCTGGTTGCGATTCCGGCTGCATGGTGGGCTATGAATGAATGGCTGAAGAATTTTAATTACCGCATCAATATCGGCATCGGTGTGTTCCTGGTGGTGGGTATCGTTACTCTGCTGATCGCGCTGATAACAGTAGGGTTGAATGCGTCCGCAGCCGCTTTGCGAAGCCCGGTAAAAACATTGCGTTCAGAATAAATATTTATTATGCTAAGAAATTACCTGAAGATCGCTCTCCGCAGCCTTGCCAGGCGCAGGTTGTTTTCTGCCATCAATATCCTCGGCCTTGCAGTAGGGATCGCATTTTCGCTGCTGATCGGCGTGTATATCATTAAGGAAAAGCAGGTGAATGAAGATATCAGGAATGTGGACAGGCAGTATTTAGTGAAAAGCGATTGGAAGGTAAAAGAGATGGGGCTTGAGATCACCACAGTGGCACCGCTTCCCAAAACTATGAAGGAAGAGTACCCGCACCTGGTGAAAAATTATTACCGCTTCAACCCGGTAACGAATGTTGTATCAGCAGGGGATAAACATTTTAAGGAAGATATCGCCATCTGCGATACCACACTTGTTTCCATGTATGGCTTTCCTTTATTGTACGGCCAGCCAGGCAAAGCCTTTAAGGATGATAATTCGGCTGTGATAACAGAAGTGCTGGCCCAGAAATTATTTGGACGGAAAGATGTGATCAATGAAAGGATCAGTATTGCCACTACTACCGGCGATAAACAGGATTACCTGGTTTCTGCTGTACTGAAAGATTTGTCGAAAAATACTGTAACAGGCCTGCTGGGTGATACCTATGCTGTTTTTGTGCCTACAACCGGCAACAGGTATTATCCTGGTGGCGATCCTGCAGTGCCCTGGACCTTCATATTTGAAGTGGGTCTGATTGAACTGCAACCAGGAGTGTCACCAGCCGCACTTGACAAACCGTTTCAGCAGGTGCTGGCAAAGTATACGGATGAGAATACCAGGAACAATCTTCGGGTGAAACTGGCGCCATTAAGAGATTATTATCAGAAAGATAATAACGGAGCAGTTGAGCGGGTCATCTTCACTTTATCGCTGGTAGCCTTGTTCATTATTTCAATGGCCATCATCAATTTTATCAATATTAATATCGGTACATCCACTTACCGATTGAAAGAGATCGGCCTGCGGAAAGTATTTGGAGGTGAAAAGAAGCAACTGGTGCTGCAATATCTTACTGAAGCAATGTTGCTTACACTGTTTGCCGGCCTTTTGTCTATTGTATTATATGAGGCACTGCGTCCTCTTTTTGGCCAGATGCTTCAATCATCACTGCAACCTTTCTGGCAATTCAGTTGGTACCATATATGCTTTTTTATTGGCCTGTTGATGGCAGTGGGATTGCTGGCAGGTTTATATCCTGCTTTTGTATTAAGCGCTGTCAGCATTGGCCGGGCGGTAAAAGGGAAAATGGATAATTCCAAAGGCTCCCTGGTATTGAGAAAAACTTTACTGGTGGTCCAGTTTTCGCTGGCCATTCTCGTATTCATCTGCGGGCTCGTTATTTCACAGCAGGTAACCTATATTTTCAATAAAGACCTTGGGTATAATAAAGACCAGGTGCTGGTAGCTACTGCATTTCCCAAACAATGGGATACAATTGGTGTAAGAAGAATGGTCGATCTGCGGAAAGGATTGCAGCAATTGCCGGAAGTAAAAGACATCAGCCTCACTTTTGAAGTGCCTGACCGCAAGCCGCCAAACTCCATCGATCTGCAATCAGCCAATACAGCTCAGCCACTCCTGATAGCCGCTGTTAGTGCGGATGAAAACTATGCCAGCACGTTTGGTATACAGTTGCAGGCAGGTAGCTTCTTCAACAAAAAAGGTGAAGCACATATACCGGGGCGGATCGTACTGAATGAATCGGCCGCCAAAGCGCTCGGGTTCAGCTCGCAGGATGCCATTGGTAAAACGGTTAAGATGGCTGCTGGAAATGTATTTACCATCGCAGGAGTGGTAAAGGATTTCAACTATTCTTCGTTTAATGAAATGATTGCACCGCTTGCTTTCATTCATGTGGAAGATGGATTAAACTATCGCTTTCTTGTAATGAAAGTACCGGGAAAAAATATAGCTTCCGCTATTGAGTCGATCAAGCGGAGATGGAAAGAACTGTCGCCCAATTCGCCTTTTGAATATTTTTTCATGGATGACAAGTTCCAGTCTTTATACACTTCTGAACTGCAACTGAAAAAAGCTACCGGCCTGGCTACTTTTCTTAACCTGTTCATTGTTTTTATGGGCGTATTTGGCGTGATATCATTCACGATCGTAAAACGCAATAAGGAGATTGCAGTGAGGCGTGTGCTGGGAGCGGATATCCGGAATATACTGTTACTTTTTATAAAAGAATATGCCTGGCTGATCCTGATAGCCAACCTTATCGCCTGGCCACTGGCTTATTGGTTCACCCATGAATGGCTGCAGCAATATGTTTATCGCATACAGCAAAACCTAATACCCTTTGTGATTGCAGGTGTGTCTGTTCTTGTGCTGGCGGTTATATTGATCGGGGCCTTATCACTGAAGCCGGCAACCAGTAACCCTGTTAAGAGCTTAAGAACTGAATAAACTGAACGTTTTTTGATAAGCCCGGACCAAACCCTTACTGCAAAACCCCTGACAAAAACTGTTCGTATTCGGACAGTTTTTGTCCATTTTCGCACATCTTCTGCGGAGACTAATTATTACAGGCTGAAAATCATATATTTAGGGAATGGCATGCCAGTTGAAAACCAGTATGCCGGCAGGATGTATTTTTAAGCTATACTGAATTGAATAAATAAAATAACTATGGTAGAATTAAAAGGGATTTACAAATGGGTGAACGCGGGAAACAACCGGACTTTCTTGTTAAAGGATATCAACCTGTCAATAAAAGAAGGTGAATTTGTTTCGATCATGGGCCCTTCCGGTTCGGGCAAATCCACTTTGCTGAATGTTATCGGTATGCTGGACGATTTCAATGAAGGCGAATACCAGTTCCTGCATGAATCCGTTCACCGGCTGAAAGAGAAACAACGCTCGTCATTATATAAGCAGTACATCGGTTTTGTGTTCCAGGCCTATCACCTGATCGATGAACTGACAGTGTATGAGAACATTGAAACTCCGCTGATCTACCAGGACGTTAAATCTTCAGAAAGAAAAGCGCTGGTGGCCGATATACTGGACCGTTTCCAGATCGTAGGGAAGAAGGATCTTTTTCCCACACAACTGTCCGGCGGACAGCAACAACTGGTAGGCATTGCCAGGGCTTTGATCGGTAAACCAAAACTTTTGCTGGCAGATGAGCCTACAGGCAATCTCAACTCTGCGCAGGGCGAAGTGATCATGGAGTTGTTCAGGGAATTAAATAAAGAAGGAGTAACTGTAATACAGGTTACTCACTCAGAAAAGAATGCAGCCTATGGTTCAAGGATCATTAACCTGCTGGATGGAATGGTAGAAAAAAAATAATAAACAGCCATTCCGGTAATAAAACAGAATAAAAGATGAAAAGAATTTTGGCTTTTGGTTTTTATGTGTGCGCAGTGCTTGCCTGCACAAAAGTATATGCACAGGAAACAGCAGGAAATGTGTTGACATTGCAACAATGTGTTGAAACAGGTTTATCCAAAAACCTGGATGTATTGCAGGCTGGTTTGCGGATGGAAACCGGCAAGATCAACTGGAACCAGGCAAGGCTGAATATGCTTCCTGACCTGAATGCCTCTGCTTCCAATGGTATGAACCAGGGACGTAGTATCGATCCTTTTACCAACGCCTATATCAATCAGCAGGTAAATGTTGCCAACTATAGCGCAAGCAGCGGTATAGTGTTGTTCAGAGGCTTATCTATGCAGAATGCAGTAAAGCAGAATGCCTTGGCTTATGAAGCTTCTAAAATGGATTGGCAGCAGGCAAAAGATAATCTCACTATTAATATTATTCTCACTTACCTGCAGGTGCTTACCAACCAGGACCTGCTGGTGCTGGCCGTTAACCAGGCTGAGCTGTCTAAAAAGCAGGTAGACCGGTTGGAAATACTGAATAAGGATGGAGCTATCCTGCCTTCTGAGCTGTCGGACCTGAAAGGACAATACGCCAATGATCAGCTTAGCATCATCAGCACAAAAGCTGCATTGGAGCAATCCAAGCTTAATCTCTGCAAGTTGATGAATGTTCCTTATGACAAGACCATTCAGTTGGAAAAACTGGATGCGGAATCTTTTGCTACCCGTTATGATAATACGCCCGACAATATTTATTCAACAGCTTTAGAACAGTTTTCCCTGATAAAAGCAGTTGACCTTCGCAGGGAAAGTGCTGCAAGAGGAGTGAAGGTTGCCAGGGGGCAATTGTTTCCCACTTTGAGCCTGAATGGTAATGCAAGCACCAATTATTCCAGTGCTGCTACCAATTCTATATTCACCGGTTCATCTGAAGTGGCGTCCACCGATTATGTAACGATCAATGGCAATTCTTTCCCTGTGTATAAGAAACAAAACAATTTTGATACAGAAAAGATCGGGTATGGCAAGCAGGTAAAGAATAATATTTTTACTTCAGTGAGTATCGGTCTTCAGATACCCATCTTTAATGCTTTGCAGCAACGTAATAAGGTGAAGCAGGCAAAACTGGATTTGCAGAATACAGAGTATGTGGCCAGTACTACCAAAACGCAACTGCAGCAATCAATTGAAGAGGCTTATATCAATATGAGTTCTTCTTTGGAAAGATATAAGACCCTGCTGGTGCAGGTTGGTGCTTTCAAAGAGTCTTTTCATGCTGCAGATGTGCGGTTCAATTCCGGTGTGGGAAATTCTATTGATTACCTGACAGCTAAAAACAATCTTGACAGGGCAAACAGCAATGCTGTTGCCGCGAAATATGATTACGTGTTGCGGACCAAGGTGTTGGATTATTATCAGGGGAAGCAGCTTTGGTAGTTACTTCTTTTTGCTGATATCTTCTACTTCTTTCATGAATTTTCCGACACGTGGGTCAGCATATATTCCGTAAGCGTCAGTAAGCGTTCCTTTTTCGCCGCCATTTGTTTCAATGGCATACAGGATGGAACTATCGTCAGGATCGCTGGAACCTTCAAAGCGGAAAAAATTGACAACGTGCACCTGCCCGGGCTCATAGTTTTTCCCTTTGCCGGATGAAAGCAAGCCATCCTCGCTTATTTGGAATTGTTCTGTATAGCCATCTGATGCCAACTTATTTATGCAGGATGATAATGTTTTCATATCTGCATCGGTGGAGGGAACCTCATATTGCATATCGTTGATTTTAAATGTTAAGCCAGAAAGAGTGGTTGTGTCTACAACCACTCTTGATTTTTATCAGGCGTGTTGAGCGTCGCGCATTCTTTTTATTTTATCATGTGATCTTTTCAGATTGCTTTGCTGATCAGCGATCACTTGCCGTACGTCATCAGGTAAATGGGTATCTGTTGCCAGAGCCTGTTCATAAGCTTTCTGTGCAGCATCTTCTCCATATTCGCAGGCAGCCAGTATGGCTTTCCTGTTCTTCCCGCTGAAAGTCGCCTTAACGTCCATCCATGTCCTGTATATTTTTCCTTTCATAGTAGTGCCGTCGGCCGGTTCATTGCCGGCAATAGCGACATGTTTGGTCAGATCGTTCACATAGCTCCGGCTTTCTGCGGCCATGCTTTCAAACAGTGAGCGCAGGTCGGCATCCTCAGGAGCTGTTTCTTTTGAAGCTTTTTCATATCCTCTGACACGGTCATTATTGATCTCTATGAGGTCGTTCAGCACTTCTGAAGTTTTTTCATTTGTTTTCATAGTCTTAATTTTTTCAATTAACAATCTTTTTACCTCGACATTTAGGAGATAAAAAAATCATACCAGTAATAAAGCACTTACTATTAAGAGCATTCTTTCAGTATATGCAGCAGCAGTTGCTCAGAGGGGCTAAAATCTCCCTTGTGTGTGTGCTTTTCGCCACATTTTTTCATGTAATCCTGGAGTTTGCCTTCCTCGTATAACCGGAAAAGGCAGGGATGTATATAGTATTTCTTACAGATTGCGCGGGTATTGCCCAGCCGTTCGCTTACAGTATCAAGTACTTCAAGCATGTTTTTCTTTAACCGTTTTTCATCAGGTATATTTTCCATTGAGCTCAGGCATTTCAATGCCTGCAATGTGCCCGCCCAGGTGCGGAAATCTTTTGCTGAAAAATCCTGTCCTGCTGCTTCTTTGATGTAGTGGTTGACCATTCCCGAATCAATTGCCCGGTGTTTTTCTCCAGGAGTATAAAACTGGAAAAGGGTTTTACCTGGCACATCACGGCATTGCTTGATGGCTTTTGCGAGTTTTTTATTGGAAATGGAAACATGTTGCTCAACACCTTTCTTTCCGGTGAAAACAAACTGGATCGTATTTCCACCGATCTTCACATGTTTGTCTTTTAATGTAGTAAGTCCATAAGAGCCATATAATTTTTCATATTCATTATTGCCAACGCGGATATAAGTTTTTTCCATGAGGTTGATAGCTGTGGCCAGTACCTTGTTATCTGTCAGTTCGGCTCCTGCCATATCCTTTTTTATCTTCTTCCTGATCTTCGGAAGAGACTTCCCAAATTCATACAGGCGATGGAACTTTGTTTCTCCCCGCAGCGAATTCCATTTTGCATGATAGCGGTATTGTTTTCTTTTATTCAGATCAAGGCCTGTAGCCTGAATATGCCCGGCAGGTTCATGACAGATCCATACATCCGACCATGAGGGGGGTATGGCGAGTTTCCTGATCCGTTCCAAATGCCGCTTATCTTTCATCGGCTTGTTTTTATAAGTATAAGTAAATCCCTTTCCTTTTCTCCAACGCTTAATGCCCGGCTGCTTATCCGATACATACATCAATTGAGCTGCTTTTGCAGCTTTCTTATGATCCCTGTTGAGCAGCAAATGCTGATGATGGGAGAGATGATTGTTTTCCTTTGTGATATTCATTTGCATGTATAAAGAAAAAGAAATGCCATATTTAATTTTCCAGTCCGCATACAGATGCTAGCGGGTGAAAGAAAAGATATCCGCATCACTGTTCTTCTTTCCTTCTATCATATCCCGGATAATTTTGGCAGCCACTACACTGAAGGTAATTCCGTTGCCTCCAAACCCCAATGCAAAATAAGTATGAGGCCTTTCGGGTATGGAGCCGATATAAGGTAGTCCGTCCCTGGTGGAGGCGAATACTCCGGCCCATTTGAAATCTGTTTTAAAAGGGATGTGTGGGAAAAGCTCTTTAAATGCTTTTTCAAGCATTCTTGCTTTATTAGGTAACCACTTATTTCTGCGCAGAGGATCTGACCAGTCAACGTCTTTACCTCCCACAAGAATGCGTCTGTCATTGGAAGTGCGCAGGTAGAGATAAGGTGTACGTGTTTCCCAGATTAATGAATTGCGGAACCAGAAATCCTGCTCTGCAAGAGGTTCGCTTACGATAGCAAAGGTTGATTGCAACTGCTGTATCTTTTTCGGTATATATTGTTGCGATTCATAACCGCAGGCAATTACGAGTTTGCGTGCTTTTACTTTGAAGCCTGTTGAGGTGATCAGTTCCACACCATTCTTCGCATGGCGGATATCTGTCACTTTTGTATTGTCAAATACTTTTGCTCCCAGGTTGATACATTCAGCTAATAAGCAATGAGTGATCCTGTAAGCATCGGCCTCCGCACCATCGGCGGAAAGAAGACCTGCAGGTTTTTCAAAACCATAATTTGTTTTAATAGCATGCTGGTCCATCCATTGCAGATCGAACCCGGCATTTTCTCTTAGCAGGTATTCTTTTTCCAGGTTTTTAATATGCGATTCATAAGAAGCATATTGCAGGCTTGGCCTGAAACGGACCAGGCCTTCTTCTTTCAATAAACGGCAGATCTTTTCCAGTTCATGGATCGCTCCGCGGCAAAGGATATAACTGCGTACTGCATTTTTTTCACCAACCAGGTTGATGAGCTTATATAAAGGAGTATCTATTTCATATTGAAGCAAGCCTGTGCTTGCTGCAGTGCTTCCGGTGCCGGCATGGCGCCTGTCGATCACTGTTACGGCATGGCCTGCATTAATAAGTTCCTGCGCTACCAATGCACCGCTTATCCCTGCACCGATGATGGCGATGGATGTTTGTATGTTTTTTTGCAGGGATGGATAGCTGTTGATGGTTCCGTGGCGAAGCAGCCAATAAGGGTAGGGTGATCTTAGATCCATCTTTCATTTAATTTTTTTTAAATAAGATCAAAAAATAATGCCATTCATTGGAGATGAATGATGCGGATGGGTCAAAAAGGTATCATGTCCGGATAAATTAACTGGCTGAGAATTAATATTGGTTTTCAGATTATTGAGGGCTTTTAAGCACATGCAGGCGAAAAGCCTTTTTTTTGTTGTATCTTTATTCAAGCACCAACTTCTTCCCCGGGATTATTCAACGCATTGTTATGATAGCACATATTCAATTCCGTCATAAGGAAGAGGATGTTCATTCCCTGCTTGTCTTCAATTTTGGAGCTATAAAGGATGTGATCATGGTATTACCACAGTCAAAATGTGTTTTACAGGGATGGCGTAAAGATGAAAAAGAGAATGGGATCCTATTTAATAATACCAGTGGTGATATATGGGTATGTCCTAATGCATCTATCAACCATTTTCCCGATACATTTTCTCACCTGAAAGCAGAGCTTCTGAAATTTTTTAATAAGAACAAATTTGAATTCAAATTGAGATCGCCTCTATAGGGTTATTACTTACTTCCTTTTTTCAATGAAGATTTTCTTACGATCAATTCTGAGTTTACAATGATTGTGTTGGTGCTTTTGATATTGGATACGCCTTTCAGGTGATTCACCAGGTTACGGGCTGCAATTTCTCCCATATCCATACCAGGATAATCGATGGTGGTAAGCTGGGGTTCCACCAGTTTGCTGATAGCATCGTTATTGAAACCCACTACCGCAATATCCTGTGGTATCCTGACGCCATGCTCCTTCAGGGTTTGCATGCAAACAGCAGCAGAGAAATCATTGGTGATAAAAGCGCCATCAGGCATGGGTTTCATATTTATGATCTGCAAAGCTGCTTCTACCCCGCATTGTTCACTAAGGTCCTTGATCAATACAAGGTCTTTGTTGTAAGGGATATTATAATCACGCAATGCATGTTCATAGCCACGATGCCGTTGGGCATACACGTTTCTTTGCAGGCTGGCTGTTACCATCACAATACGTTCACAACCCTGCTCAATCAGGTGCCGCGTGGCCTGGTAGCCACAGGCATAATTATCGATGATCACTTTAGTGCTGTCTCCCTGTTCTTCCACCCTGTCGAAAAAGATCACCGGAATACCTTTTTCTTCATAAGGGAGAAAGTGTTCCAGGTTGGTGGTATCAAATGCGAGGGAGGCGATGAGCCCGTCTACCCGCTTGTGAAAAAGGTTCATTGCATTGGCTGCTTCTTTTTCGTAACGTTCCGAAGAGTGCGCAATGATGAGATCGTATCCGGCTTCAGTGGTCACCTTTTCAATGCCGGCCAGTACGGAAGTGATGAAGTTACTGTTCAGTTCATGTATCATCACGCCGATAGTATTGGTCTTTTGCTTGCGGAGATTGCTCGCAAAATTGTTGTGCCGGTAACCAAGTTGTCTGGCTGCTTCCTGTATTTTTTTCCGGGTGTTTTTATTGATGGCCGGGTGGTTCTGCAAACCACGGCTTACAGTGGCAGAAGATAAGGACAGTTTCCGGGCAATATCATATATAGTGATGTCCTTTTTAGGCTTCATCATGTTACAATCGGTATTAATTGATCAGTTCGTTCAAAATGCCCTTCAAAGGGTTGGCTCTTATAAAAATACCATATTCCTGCCTATGCTAAATAAAAACAAGAGATTGTTTATTTAGTTGAATTTCAAAATCCGGCACTAAATCGTACATTCCCCTATCAAAGAAGCAAGATGGTATTATTCATTGTCCTGCTTGCAATTGCCTTGCAGGTGTTCCTGACAGCAAAGAAACTCAGTCCCTTTTTATCCTTGCTGATCGTAGCGATCGTGGCAGGCCTGGCCTTGAAAATGTCTCCGGCTGATCTGATCGTTTCCATTGAAAAGGGTGTGGGCAGCACGTTGGGCGGACTGGTATTGATCATCTGCCTCGGTGCTATACTGGGGAAACTGCTGGAGGCCAGCGGTGCTGCAGGACAAATAACTACCACGCTGGTGAATGCCTTTGGTGTAAAATATATCCAATGGGCTGTGTTGCTTACGGGTTTCCTGGTAGGTATCCCTCTTTATTATAATGCCGGGTTCATTATCCTGGTACCCCTGGTATTTTCTATTGCCCGGCGGACCGGGGTATCATTATTATATGTTGCCATTCCCATGGCTGCAGCCCTTTCAGTTACCCATTGTTTTTTGCCGCCCCATCCAGGCCCGGTTTTACTGGTGAATGTGTTTCATGCAGATATGGGTAAAACGCTTATTTATGGTCTTGCTATCGGGGTTCCTATCCTGGTACTTGTAGGTCCCGGGCTTGGCAAACTAATGCAGGGGATCAGGCCGGGAGTTGAACAATTCTTATCAGCTCCTGCTGAAGCCGGGTATAAAAAATTGCCGGGTATTTTCGCCAGTTTCTTTATGGCTTTATTGCCGGTATTCCTGATCAGCCTTGCCGTATTGGTCAATGCATTTTTACCGGAAGCAAGTGTGCTCCGGAAAATACTGGCTTTCACAGGCGATTCAACCATTGCTTTGCTGATCACTGTATTATTGGCGATCCTGTATTTTGGAAAAACAACAGGCAAGTCTGTAAAGGAAATAATGGTATGGGTCAACAATGCAGTGGCTGATGTGGCACTTATACTGCTTATTATCACTGCAGGCGGTGTGTTTAAGCAGGTGCTTACCGATAGCGGTACAGCCGATTATATTGCTTCTCTCAGCAATCAATGGAAGATGCCGCCCTTGGTATTCGGATGGGTTGTAACGGCGCTTATCAGGGTAATGATCGGCTCTGCCACTGTTTCCGGTATTACGGCAGCAGGCATTGTAGCCCCACTGGTGCTGACAGGAAAAACCTCACCGGAACTGATGGCATTGGCTGTGGGTGCAGGAAGTGTATTCGGTTCGCATATCAATGATACCGGCTTCTGGATGTTCAAAGAGTTTTTCGGTCTTTCTTTAAAGCAGACATTCCTTTCCTGGACAATAATGGAAACAGTGATCTCTGTGCTGGGATTGATCGGGGTCCTGGTGCTGAACAGTTTGATTTAACCAGGGTTTCCAGTCATCCCTCCACCGCTTCCGCGGCGGGGTACTCCACGTTTATTTGCCGGCGTATTTCATCCAGTGTAGTTATCAGATCAAGACTGGCAGAGAGGGGATGAAGTTCACTCTCGGTTTTATTTTCAGCAAGGCAGTGCAATACCTCTTCTGTTTCGAACTGCATCCCATGTCCTTCCCAGGAGCAGGGATAAATGATCTTTCCTTCACCCCGTTCGGTCAGTTCAATACCACTGGCTTTTTCAAACCAGGGATGAAATATTTTGATCGACCCTTTATCACCCGTGATCTCAGCGGGTGCATCACTTTCAGCAATTAAAGAAGATTCAAGCATGGCATAAGCGCCATTGCGGTATTGAAGGAGGATAGAACAATTCTCATCTACATGTTCATCAGACAACTTAGCGATGGCTTTAATAGATCGTGGCTTGCCCAACAGCAATTGAGCGAGATAAACGGGATATATGCCCAGGTCGAGCAACGAACCGCCGCCTTTTTCGGGATCAAAATAACGGCTGCCATCTTCCGGCATTGCCCTGAAAGTGGTGGAGGCTTTTATGGCGAGCACATTCCCGATCCGTCCTTCTTCGATAAGGTTGAGCACCAGTTGGAGGCTGGGCAGAAAGCGGACCCACATTCCTTCCATCAAAAAGGTCTTATTGTCCCTGGCTGCATTGATCAGTTGCTGACATTGCTCGGTATTGACGGTCATCGGTTTTTCACAAAGCACAGGGATCTTTTTTTCCAGGCAATCAAGTGCATGTTGAAAATGATCGGGATGGGGAGTTGCGATATAAACGATATCGGGACGCACTTTTTCAAGCCACCGTGAAGGATCAGTGTAAGCATGAGGAATATTAAGTTCTTCTGCAAAAGCTTTCGTGCCTTCCTGTGAATGACCCAATACAGCTACGATCTCCTGGGGTACTGCAATAAGGGACAGATCTCTGGCAAACAACCGGGCAATACTTCCCGGCCCGATAATGCCCCAACGGGTAGTAGCTTTCATGTTTAGTTGTTTACAAATACTCATCCCATTTATATGCCATTTTACAAATGATAAATACAGAATACAGCAATGTCATTTTTCAATTTTAATGAATGTGTAGCAATAGTGAGTTGATGGCATAGTTTTTTGATATTTTCAGGAAACGCCTGGTATGGAAATAAAAAGAAATGAAGCCACATTTAACCGGCCAGAAGGAGACAGGGTATTGGATGCGCCTTATGTATTTGTTGATATCCCGTCATTCATAGATCAGTTGAAAAGTGAAAAGGCCTGGGAAAAAAATGATCGCAATGGAATAACTGTTTTTAAATCGGAGGGCCTGACGATCGTTGTTGCTGTTTTACAGGCCGCTGCGCGTCTTCCTGATAATGAGGTAAGCGAATTTCTGACCATCCAGGTGCTTCATGGAGATATAAGAGTTACTACACCGGATGGGGATATTGATATGAAGGAAAAAAATATGGTGACATTCCACCCGGGGGTTGTGCATACGGTGCAGGCGCTTAGCGATGCAATTCTTTTGATCACTACGAATAAGGGCAGAATGTAATAGCAGTTACATAAATAATTGCTGAAGTTCATCAGTTAAGTATGTACAGACTTTGATCTTCAGATGATGAGGAATTAATTCTACATTCTACCGTATCCCAATAGTCATGTATAAAATAAAAATAGGGTTTTCAATTTTATTGAAAACCCTATAGTACCGGAGAGCAGACTTGAACTGCCGACCTTCGGGTTATGAATCCGATGCTCTAACCAGCTGAGCTACCCCGGCAAATGGGCGGCAAAAATAAACATTCTGCCTAAAACCCTGAAATCATTTTTAAGTAAAACGCAATGAATTATTTAGCCATTGCAGCGGTTGCTTTTGCCTCTTTTGTTCTGCCTGGGTATTGCTCCAGTGCTTTTTCCAGGCAATCCATCGCATTATTGATCGCCTCGAGGTTCAGTACATAGGCCAGGCGCACTTCATTTTTGCCGAGTTCCGGTGTTCCATAAAAGCCGGTAGCGGGGGCCAGCATTACTGTCTGGTCATTGTAGCTAAAGCTTTCCAGCAGCCATTGGCAGAATTTATCGCAATCATCGATAGGAAGTCGGGCAATAGCATAGAAAGCGCCGCCGGGATTGGGGCAGAATACGCCAGGTATGGCATTCAGCCGGCTTACCAGCAGGTCGCGGCGGGCCTGGTATTCTTTTTTAGGGGCAGCAAAATAGCTTTCGGGCAGGTCTACGGCTGCTTCACCGAGAATCTGGGCCAGGCCGGGAGGGCTGAGGCGGGCCTGTGCAAATTTCATGGCAGCATCATATACCTGTTTGTTTTTGGTGACCAGCGCACCGATCCTTGCGCCGCAGGCACTATAGCGTTTGCTGATAGTGTCCATCAGCACCACATGCTGGTCCATTCCTTCCAGGTGCATAGCGCTTACATAGTCGCCGTCGTAGCAAAACTCACGGTACGCTTCATCGCTGAAAAGGTAGAGGTTATGTTTGAGGCAGATATCTTTCAACGCCTCCATTTCCTGGCGGCTATAGAGGTAGCCGGTAGGATTATTGGGGCTGCAGATAATGATCGCTTTTGTTTTGGGAGTGATCACTTTCTCAAAATCCGCAATAGGTGGAAGGGCAAAGCCATTTTCTATATGTGAAGTGATAGGCACTACTTCCACGCCGGCTGTACAGGCAAATCCATTGTAATTGGCATAGAAAGGCTCGGGTATGATCACTTCATCACCTGGGTTGAGGCAGGTAAAAAAGCTGAAAAGAATAGCTTCAGAACCACCAGTTGTGATCATGATCTGGTCGTGCGTAACAGAAATCCCTACGCGCTTATAATACTCCACGAGCTTACGGCGATAACTTTCATTACCGGCACTATGACTGTATTCCAGCACTTTAAGATCAGTATGTTTCACCGCGTCCAGGATCGCTGGCGGCGTTTCAATATCCGGCTGACCAATATTCAAATGATAGACTTTAATGCCTTTTTTCTTGGCAGCTTCAGCAAACGGAACCAGTTTGCGGATGGGCGAGGGTGGCATCTGTTGGCCACGTTGGGAGATGCTTAACATAACCCCAAAAATACGCGAATGATGCGAATGTGAAATATTTTAGAACAGGATATTAATCACCACGAAGGGGGCGAATAAGCTCAAGATAACAGAGGCTATTCGCCCCATTCGTGGTGATTAATAAAACTTCTTCCTTCACCTTAAGCCCATTCGCACTATTCGTACTAAAAAGAGGCAGCCCATTAAAGACTGCCTCCTAACCACTAGATTTTATTCTTGTAAAAATATAATCTAGTAGTTCTCTTCCATAAATCCCTGATTGATCATTTCGGGATCATGTATATTGATATAACCGTCCTTGCACTCAACCAGTTTTGTATGGGAGAAACTTTTCTCCACTGCGGCTATCATTCCGTAAAAATTGACGTGATGAGAAAAATCAGCGTCCATTTCCTCGGGTGTTTTCAGAAAATTATTGATGGGATTCAGTACACGCTTTTCCACTTTTTTCTCCAGCCTGTTGAGCTGGTTGTGTACAAAACCCACTACGGTGTCTTTTAGACCCGAAAAGGAGAACCCTTTCTCGGTCTGTGAATTTTCCTGGTTCATTACAATCGCCATTTCCCTGAAAAAGGAGGAAATTTCATGCCGCTATAAAGAGGGTTTATAAATGCAGGTTGGAAATCATCTGGTTTGAAAAATAAATGTGGATAAATGGTATCCACGGACAGTCCTGATCAATACTAGGGTTTCCATGATGTGGAAGTTTTTTCTGGTAGTGGTAAAGAAGGAGCGGAAAATATTTTCCCATGTGGGTTAGCACAATTGTATTGTATGATAAGCTCTCCAAGCCGCTGCCGATATAGGCGGCGACAATAAAAAGCCCCTTGCGTATAAACACAAAGGGCTGGGGTTAAAAGCGATAACTATTTCGATGCCAGGGGCAGAAATGGATGTTTGCTTAGTTGGCTACAACTTCCCCGGTGATATGCACTGTTTTGGGTTGTTCAACACCCGCAAAGTACACATATACATCTTTTTTAATGGGGCCTACTGCAGCAGCATTGAATACTACTTTCAGTTTGGCTGTAGCGCCGGGCTGGATAGGCTGTTCAGGCTTTTCAGGCACTGTGCAACCACAAGTGGCTGATGCATTAGCTACCACGATCGGCTTGTCGCTGATATTCTTGATCTCGAAATAATAAGTAACAGGAACTCCCTGTTTGATCTTGCCGAAGCTGTGCGTTTCAGTATTGAATTTAGCGATCTCATCTGCTTTGCTTTGGGCCATTACTGCTACGCTGAAAACAAGCGCGAATGTAAAAAGTAGGACTTTCTTCATGGTTTGTATTTTATAGTGTTTGCTTTTTTAAAAATTGAATAGAAGCATTGGCCGGCGCTGCTCCTTCAGGAGTTTTCCAGACCAGGCCTTTAATAACGATTTGCTGCGACCGGTTACCGTTGTAAACAATGGTAATGGGCTTGGTAAATGTGCCTTCAGCAGCAGCATTGAACCCTACTTTGATCTGGGCTGAAGCCCCGGGCGCGATAGGGTCCCTGCTCCATTCCGGTGTAGTGCATCCGCAACTGGCCTGCACATTGTCCAGCTTTAATGGAGTGGAGCCGGTATTGGTGATCTCAAAAGTATAATAAACAGGTTTGCCCTGGGGGATCTTACCGAAATCATGCTCGGTTTCCTTCAGTTGAAGCACTTCTCCGGCCGGTGCCGCTGTTTGCGCACTGGCAAAAAAGAAAGTGGAAAGCAGTACAGCAAGGGTTACTAATCTCTTCATATAAGAGGCTTTAGAGTCGTCAAAATTAATGGAAAGATGAAAGAACGCAAAGATGGGTTGCAGCATTAACACCCTATTTTTCCAATCCGCCTCAAATGAACCTATTCTCCCTATTTTTGCTGCATGGAAAACTCAACTCCATTAACGATGCCGGCAGAAGCAAAATTGTCCTTCGACAAGTTCAGGGAAGAAGTGCTAAGCGATTACCGCATAGCATGCATCAGCCGGGAAGCCAGCCTTTTAGCCCGTAAGGAAGTATTGACCGGAAAAGCCAAATTTGGCATTTTTGGGGATGGAAAAGAAGTGGCCCAGGTAGCCATGGCTAAGTTTTTTCAACCTGGGGATTTTCGTAGTGGTTATTACCGTGATCAAACCTTTCATTTTGCGATCGGCCAGTCAACCGTAGCGCAATTTTTCTCGCAATTATACGCTGACCCTGATATCAATAATGATCCCAATAATGCCGGCCGGCAAATGGTGTCGCATTTCTGCACCCCCCTCACTGATGAGAACGGGGAATGGCTTGACCTGGCCAACCGCCGGAATACTGCCAGCGATATGGCGCCCACTGCTTCGCAATTGCCCCGCTCATTAGGATTGGCTTATGCATCCAGGCTTTTCCGCCGAGTGCCTGAGCTCAACGAGATGACTAATTTATCGGAAAATGGTAATGAAGTTTGCTTTTGCACTATCGGTGATGCCTCCACTTCGGAGGGCCATTTCTGGGAAACAGTAAATGCTGCAGGAGTGCTGCAGGTGCCCCTGGCCATTTTTGTATGGGATGATGGTTATGGCATTTCTGTTCCTAAAAAATATCAGACCACCAAAGGATCTATTTCAGAAGCGCTCAGCGGATTTCAAAAACAAGAAGGTACCAATGGGCTGCAGATCTATAAAGTAAAAGGCTGGGACTATGCCGGCATGTGCGAAACCTTTGATGAAGGTTTGCGCCAGGCCCGTGAGAACCATACACCCGTGCTTTTTCATGTAGAAGAGATCACCCAGCCGCAAGGACATTCTACTTCCGGTAGCCACGAACGTTATAAAACACAGGAACGCCTCGCATGGGAAAGGGAATGGGATGGATTGAAAAAAATGAGGGAATGGATCATCGAAAACTCCCTGAGCGATGAGGACGAGATTGAAGAAATTGAACGTGCTGCCAAGAAAGAAGTAAAAGAAAGCAAAGACAGCGCCTGGCAGAAATACCTGGAGCCGATCAAGGTGCAGGTGAATAAAACAACCGATCTGCTGAATGCAATGATCAACAACCTGCCTGATCAATCTGCGGCTTTGAAAAAGATCGTAACAAATCTTACCCTCAACAAGGAACCCCTGCGCCGCGATGTGATGAAAGCTTTGTATGAAGCTATTGATATCGCCGGTAATGATAATGCTGCTTTCTGGACAAAAGATTATTACAAGGATTTATTGGAGGAGAGCAAGAATCTTTATAACTCCTATCTGTATAATGAAGGCCCGAAAAGCGCACTTCGCGTAGCTGAAGTGAAACCTGCATTTGCACAGGATGCAACTGTCATCAATGGCTATGAAGTATTGAACCGCTTCTTCGATCAGCTTTTTACCAATAATAAAAAAGTAGTGGCTTTTGGAGAAGACCTTGGATTCATAGGAGATGTGAACCAGGGCTTCAGCGGCCTTCAGGCAAAACACGGGGACAACAGGATATTCGATACTGGCATCCGTGAGCTTACTATCATGGGGCAGGGGATCGGCCTTGCACTACGCGGGCTTCGCCCAATCGCAGAGATACAATATCTCGATTATCTTCTCTACGGCCTTCAGCCGCTGAGCGATGATGTATCAACCCTGCACTACCGCACCTATGGCCAGCAAAGCTGCCCGCTGATCGTGCGCACACGCGGACATCGCCTCGAAGGCATCTGGCATAGCGGCTCTCCCATGGGAATGATCATTAACTCCCTCCGCGGCATGTATGTTTGCGTTCCCCGCAACATGGTACAGGCCGTTGGTATGTACAATACCTTGCTTCGCAGCAATGATCCGGGCATCGTGATCGAATGCCTGAATGGCTATCGCTTGAAAGAAAAACTTCCTTCCAATCTTCTGGAGATGACCGTGCCCCTGGGCAAACCGGAAGTGATCCGCGAAGGCAATGATATCACTATCGTTTCTTATGGCTCCGTGCTCCGCATAATCCAGGAAGCTGTTGCTTCACTGGAAAAACATGGCATTTCCTGCGAAATAATAGATGTGCAAACCTTATTGCCATTCGATATTGACCACCGCATCCTTGAATCGCTGAAGAAAACCAACCGCATCGTATTCATTGATGAAGACGTGCCCGGTGGAGCTGCTGCTTATATGTTCAACCAGGTAATGGAACATCAGCAGGGCTACAAATATCTTGATGTTGCGCCCCGCACCATCACCGGTAAAGCACACCGCCCTGCTTATGGCAGCGATGGAGATTATTTCAGCAAACCGAATATGGAAGAGATTGAGACGGTGATAAAGGAAATGATGGCGGAATAGAGTCGGGAGTCTAGTCGGGTGTCGGAAGTCCGACCCCTCCAAAAACAATAATACGTTTACGATATCGAAATACCCGTATAAATTTTTATGAGTTTCCGACTCCCGACCTCCGACTAAAGATTCCCGACCCGATCATGCCTACAGATTTTCTATACATCATCGATATCCTCGGCACTTTTGCGTTCGCCGTTTCAGGTGCCTTCTTTGCAATGGAAAAAAAGCTGGACCCCTTCGGTGTGCTGATCCTTTCTTTTATTACGGCGATCGGTGGAGGAACATTGCGTGATATCATGATCGGCGATCTGCCGGTGAGCTGGCTGCGCAATGCAACAGCTACCACGGTTATTTTTTCTGCAGCTATTGCCAGTATGTTCTTTGGTTCTTTTATCCGCCGTTTCAACATGACACTTTTTGTGTTTGATGCATTGGGACTGGGGCTTTTCACTTTCATTGGTATCGAAAAAGGAATTCAGATCAACCTGAGTATTGGTGTTTGCATAGCGCTGGGAACTATCACTGCCTGCTTTGGTGGTGTGATCCGGGATGTGATATTGAATACAGTGCCATTGGTTTTCCGTAAGGAGATCTATGCATTGGCGAGCGTGGCGGGCGGCCTGTTGTATTTTGCTTTCCTTGAAGCAGGTGTGGATAATGATATGGCGAAGATCATCTGCATCCTTCTCATCTTTGCTATCCGTATCATTGCAGTGCGTTACAAACTTGGCCTGCCAAGATTTTATAATAAAGACGATAAATGATCAATTGAAATGAGATTGACTCTATACCAAATAGATGCTTTCAGCGATAAGCTTTTCTCCGGCAATCCTGCAGCAGTCATTCCTTTGAACAACTGGATCAAGGATTCACTGATGCAACAGTTGGCCATGGAAAACAACCTGGCCGAAACAGTTTTCTTTGTGCCGAATGGGACTGATTATGAGATCCGCTGGTTCACGCCGGCAAAAGAGATCAATCTTTGCGGCCATGCTACCCTTGCCAGCGCGTTTGTATTATTCACTCAATTGGGATACAATAAGCCGTCCATTACTTTTCATTCGCAAAGCGGGCCATTGATGATAACAAGGGATGGTGATAAAATTTCTATGGACTTTCCTTCCTGGAAGCCGGAAAAAACGGCTGATTACCCGGATAAATTACAGGAAGCACTGGGTGTAAAAGAAATCGTAGGTGTATACCGCAGCCGCGACCTGCTGGTTGAATTGAACACAGAAGAAGATGTGAAGCAGGCAGACCCTGATTTTACTTTATTAAAAAAACTGGGTCATAAAGTGATCATCACGGCACCCGGCAAGGAGGTTGATTTTGTTTCCCGCTTTTTTGCACCTACTTATGGAGTGGATGAAGATCCTGTAACTGGCTCTGCTCATTCCCAACTGATTCCTTTCTGGAGTGAAAAATTGCATAAAACAAAAATGATAGCGCGGCAGCTTTCTCCCCGTGGCGGGCAACTGTGGGTTGAGCAAAAAGGAGAACGGGTGCAGATGGGAGGACAGTGTGTGTTTTATATGAAAGGAGAGATCTTTTTATAAGAACCGGTCCCTGATTTCAGCGGAAGGCACCATGCATGCATCCTTTTTACCAAACCATTTATAACGGTTACGTGCAATCCATTTGTAAATGGGTTGACGTATGAATGCAGGAGCAATGATCAGCGCATGCAAAGCTTTTGCCGGCCACCGCAGATATTTTGCTATGCGAAGCGCAGCATCAGAATAAGTATAGGCCCTGTCATTATCGATCAGTATCACACTATCCACCGTGGGGGCTACTCCATATTTTTCTTTTAATTTCTGACCGGTTGCAGATTGCAGTGTTGCAAAACGGAGCCTTGCTTTCTTATCATTTCGGATCGCAAAATTCACCCATGAATTGCAGTAATTGCATATTCCATCAAAAAGTACAACCGGGTGATCCTGCTTCATATTGTAAAGTTACCGAAATAAAAAAGCTGCCGGAGGGGCAGCTTGATCAGTCGTTCTGTATGGCTCATGAATGGGATCATCCCATATTATGAAACACTTTCTGCACATCATCATCCTGCTCCAGCCTTTCGATCAGTTTACTCACATCTTCTGCCTGTTCATCAGTAACGGGAACAGTAGTGGTAGGTATCCATTCCAGTTCTGCGCTGATTGGAGTGATGCCCTTATCTTCTAAAGCTTTTTGCATATTGCCGAAGTCGGTAAAGCCTACACGTGCTACAAGTATCTCTTCACCATTTTCACCAGTGCTTTCACCGAGTTCTTCCAAACCGAAATCGATCAGTTCCAGTTCCAGGTCTTCTGCGTTCAGTCCTTCAGGTTTGAGTTTGAAAACGCCCATCTTTTTAAACTGGAATGCCACGCTGCCGCTATTTCCCATAGTGCCACCGCCTTTGTTGAAATGTGATTTCACGTTGGCGACAGTTCTTACGTGGTTGTCGGTAGCTGTTTCAACTAAGATGGCTACTCCATGAGGTGCGTATCCTTCGTATAAGATCTCATCATAATTGATCAGTTCTTTGCCCTGTGCTCTTTTGATGGCGGCTTCTACACGGTCTTTAGGCATACCGGCACTGCGTGCATTCTGGAAGCAGCGGCGAAGGGCTGCATTGGTGGAAGGATCAGGGCCGCCGGCTTTTACAGCGATGACGATCTCTTTACCAATGCGGGTAAACTGCTTGGCCATGCGGTCCCAGCGGGCAAACATGGTGGATTTACGGACCTCGAAAATTCTTCCCATCTGATTATATCAGTTAACTTGAATGTTAGATAATTACCCGCGAACAGGCCTGTAGGGGCGGTTTCTACGGGAGTGCAAATTTAAGGCAATAGGGGGAAAAGAAAAACCGCCCTGGCAAGCCAGAGCGGTTCGTATAAAAAAATAATTCATTTGAAATTATCCTTTTTTCAGCTTGCTGTGATGGCGGCTGTAGGCAAAATACACGATCAGGCCTAAGATCATCCAGCCAAAAGCTACTTTCAGTGTTTGTGAATCCAGGGCAACGATCATACCGGCGCAAACCAGGATTCCCAGGATCGGTACAATGGGTACCAGCGGCGTTTTGAACGGACGCTCGATCTCAGGATTTTTCCTACGGAGGATCCAAACACCGGCACTTACCAGTACGAAAGCGAACAAGGTACCGAAAGAAGTAAGGTCACCAGCCACGTGGCCAGGTACAAATGCAGCGAACAGACCCACGAATACGAACAGGATCCAGTTGGCCTTATAAGGTGTTTTGAATTTCGGGTGAAGATCGCCGAATGCTTTCGGGATCAGACCGTCATTGCTCATGGTATAGAAGATACGGCTTTGGCCCATCAGCATCACGAGGATCACGGAAGAGAAGCCCGCAAGGATCGCGATGGTCACTGCCTGAGCCAGCCAGCTATAACCAGACATATAAGTAGAGATGGCATAAGCCACAGAAGCTTCGCGTCCTTTTTCAGGATCAACGAAATCTTTCCAGTCGGCCACACCAGTGAGTACGTGTCCGAACAGGATATAAAGAACAGTACAGATCACCAGTGAGCCGAGAATACCGATCGGCATATCGCGTTTCGGGTTTTTGGCTTCCTGCGCTGCAGTACTTACCGCGTCAAAGCCGATAAAGGCGAAGAACACGATCGCAGCACCGCCAAGAATACCTCCCCAGCCATGTTTAAAGAAGCCCGAATAATCGGCGATTACCTTACCTCCCTGGTCAACTACCGGCGGGGTGCCTTCCGGGATCAGGTAAGGAGTATGGTTTTCGGGTTTAATGAACTGCCATCCGATAACGATGAACAGGATCACGATAGCCACTTTAATGAATACGATAATGGCATTTACAAAAGCAGATTCCTGTGTTCCTTTGATCAGCAGCAAAGTCAGTAATAAGAGTATGAACAGGGCTGGAACGTTCATGATACCGCTGTGGTGTATGCCGGCTGAGTCTGTAAAGCTCTCAAACGGCGAGTGGCACCATTCATACGGAATAGCCCCTCCTAATAGCTTGTTTAAATATTCGCTCCAGGCAATGGATACAGTAGCAGCGCCCAGGGCGTATTCCATAATCAGTGCCCATCCAATGATCCAGGCGATCAGTTCGCCCATTGTAACATATGAGTAAGCGTAAGCACTACCTGCTATAGGGATCATGCTCGCAAACTCGGCATAGCAAAGGCCGGCAAATGCGCAACCAATAGCAGCCACAATAAAAGAAAGGGTCACAGCCGGACCTGCAGCCTGGCCGGCAGCAGCAGCCGTCCTAACAAACAAACCGGCGCCAATAATGGCACCGATCCCAAGGGCAACCAGGTTGCCTGCCCCCAATGTCCGTTTAAGGCCTTTTTCGCTGTCAGCAGCTTGGGCCAGCAGTTGGCCAAGAGGCTTCTTGACAAATAAACTCATAAGTGGGATTATTATGTTTTAGTTCGAAAATAAAGGTCGTAAAGTAAACAATAATTTAATTCGGCCTTTTATTTCTTTTAAGTAAATGGGTCCTAAAAGGGGTAAATGTTTTTGCCGCTCGGTATTTTTTCCGATTTTCGGGTTTTTTACACCCCGATTTGCTTATGTCTAAAGGTAACCGGCTCACCATATTCATTCTTGTCGCAATGGCCCTGGGCGTATTAGTAGGGTATATTGTTCACCAGCAGGCCACCCCGGATTTCATTCAATCCTTTTCCACGAATATCAAATTGCTGACCACCATTTTCCTCCGGTTGGTGCAGATGATCATCGCTCCCCTTGTGTTCAGCACCCTGGTGGTAGGGATTGCCAAACTGGGCGATCTTAAGACTGTTGGCCGGGTAGGGGGCAAAGCCCTTTTGTGGTTTATCACGGCCTCACTGGCCAGTCTGCTGTTGGGAATGATACTGGTGAATTTATTCAAGCCAGGAGCGGCGATCGATCTGAGCAATGCAGACACAGCAGGTGCAAAAGACCTGATCGGTAAAACACAGGAATTTTCATTAGCCAAATTTGTTGAGCACGTTTTCCCCCGCAGTGTGTTGGAGTCAATGGCCAATAATGAAGTGTTGCAACTTGTGGTGTTCAGTATTTTCTTTGGCGTTGCCTGTACGGCTATTGGTGAAAAAGCCAAACCTGTTGTGAAAGCACTGGATGCTGCCGCGCATGTGATCCTGAAAATGGTGGGGTATGTAATGAACTTCGCCCCATTGGGTGTGTTTGGCGCTATCGCAGCCGTAATTGCGACCAAAGGTCTGGGCGTATTCAATTTTTATGGGCAGTATCTTTTATATTTCCTCATTGGTATTGCATTATTATGGGTGATCCTGCTGACGGTGGGTTATCTTATTTTAGGCAACAGGTTATTTATACTGTTGCGGAGGATCTCGCAGCCTCTGCTTATTGCATTCAGCACCACCAGCAGTGAGGCAGTGTTTCCCAAACTGACAGAAGAGCTGGAACGGTTTGGCTGTAAGGACAAGATCGTTGCTTTTGTATTGCCGCTTGGTTATTCATTCAACCTTGATGGCAGCATGATGTATATGACCTTTGCCAGCATTGCCATTGCTCAGGCTTATGGAATACAAATGGACATTGGTACGCAATTAACTATGCTGCTGGTGCTGATGCTGACCAGCAAAGGCATTGCAGGCGTGCCGAGGGCATCGTTGGTGGTAGTTACTGCAACCTGCGCCATGTTCAATATCCCCCCGGAAGGCATTGCGCTGATCCTGCCGATCGACCATTTTTGCGATATGTTCCGCACTGCTACCAACGTAGTAGGAAATGCACTGGCTACCAGTGTGGTCAGCAAATGGGAAGGAGAATTGGAAAATTCTTAACCTAATATCAATATTGTACAGACCTTATCAAACAAGATTCATTTATATATTTAAAGCATGGAAAGTTTATTACACATTTACCTGTTGGAGGGCGGAGGCATGATCCAACGTTTTATTACCTGGATCATTGAGAATGGAGGTCTTTATTTTTTATTGTTTGTTGTTTTTGCCGAAACAGGTTTATTCGTTGGCTTCTTTCTTCCCGGCGATTCCTTGCTTTTTGCAGCTGGCATATTCATGAACAACCTGGTAAAAGAACTGGCCGGTGTTACCGACGATGGCCATATGTCGTTCGGGTTCTACCATATCGTTATCATCTTAATGATCATCCTTGCTTCTGTATTGGGTAATATTATAGGCTACTGGTTTGGCTATAAAACCGGTCCGCTCTTATTTGAAAGAAAAGATACCTGGATATTTAAAAAGAAACACCTGATCAGGGCACGGGATTTTTATCATGAGTATGGTAAGGCTACGATCTTCCTGGCCAAATTCCTTCCGATCATCCGGACGTTTGCACCGATCGTTGCAGGTATTGTGAAAATGGAAAGGCCCCAGTTCATTTTCTATAATATCCTTGGTAGCATTTGCTGGGTAACTTCCATGATGCTGGGCGGATTCTTCCTGCAAACATGGGTGGAAAGAAAGTTTGGTTTCAGCCTGAAAGATCATATCGAAGCAATTACGATCGTCATCATCCTGATCACTACATTGCCGGTATTATATAAATTATTCTTTGCAAAAAAACCGGTAGTGCCACCTCCGACAGATAATAATGTAAACCCCTGATCCAACAATGTCCACGCCGCTTGCCAACAAACAATCCATTTTCAGTGTGGCCGTGATAGTCGCAGCCCTGGGTTATTTTGTAGATATCTATGACCTGCTGCTGTTCGGTATTATACGCCTTCCGAGTTTAAGATCTTTCGGCCTTTCCGAAGAGCAGGTTTTGACAGACGGTGAAATGATCCTGACATGGCAGATGTGGGGCTTGCTGATAGGAGGTATTATTGCAGGTGTAATTGGAGACAGGCGCGGACGGCTAAGCGTATTATTCGGCTCGATCATTTTGTATTCACTCGCCAATATCGCGAATGGATTTGTAGAGACTGTTGACCAGTATAAATGGATCCGCTTTGTGGCAGGGCTTGGCCTTGCCGGGGAATTAGGTGCAGGCATCACCCTGGTATCTGAACTCACTCCCAAGGAGAAAAGAGGGATCGCCACTTCCATGGTGGCAGGCATCGGGCTCACCGGCGCAGTGGTGGCATTCATCATGAAAGAGAACTTTCACTGGAGAACCTGTTATTTCATTGGCGGAGGACTCGGGTTATTATTATTGATCTTACGGATATCTGTTTTTGAATCAGGCATGTTTCATGAAGTAAAGAAACTGGATGTGCAACGCGGCAATTTCTTCATGCTGTTTAATAATGCCAATCGCTTTAAGCGTTATATCTGCGGGATACTTATAGGATTACCTACATGGTTTGTGATCGGAGTGCTCGTCACCTTTTCCAGTGAGTTTGGGAAATGGTTTGGCATCAAGGAGCCTATTGATCCCGGCAAAGCCATTATGTTTGCTTATGCTGCTATTTCATTAGGAGATATTGCTATCGGGTTTGTTAGCCAATGGATGAAAAGCAGGAAAAAGGCCCTGTTCCTTTTTTATGGGATCACGATCCTGTTCATGATACTTTTCTTCACCATTCAATGGAATGGTTCTGCCAGCAAAATGTACTGGATATGCGCAGGTCTGGGCTTTGGTACAGGCTTCTGGGCTATTTTCGTGACCATGGGAGCCGAACAATTTGGTACCAATCTCCGTGCTACTGCTGCTACCACGATTCCCAATATGGTGCGCGGTATGCTGGCGATCTTTGTATTACCACTTTTTCAATGGCTGCGCAATATGGAAGGTGTGGGTTATGTAAAGGGCGGTATCTATGCAGCAGTGATCATCATGACGATAACCGTGATTGCAGCAGCGTTTACAAAAGAAACCTTTGGGAAAGACCTGAACTATGTGGAAAAGTGAGTAAGCCCTTTTGTAATGATCCAACTCTCGGGCAATTGCTCCATACACGCATGATCTCCCCGGTAGCAGGGTTTATTGCCAAACACGGAGCAGGGCCTGCAATAAAGGTCCATCTGCACAGCATTTTCCTTTTTTTGTCCCCAGCCATAAAAGCCTGCATAGGGATGAGTAGCACCCCAGACGGAAACTACCGGTACGCCGAATAAAGATGCAAGATGCATATTGGCGGAATCCATACTGATGAGCACATCAAGATGACTGATAATAGCCAGTTCTTCCTTCAATGAAAACTTGCCGGCCAGGTTAACGACGCCTGGAAATTGCTTTTCCCATTCTGCCAGCACTTTTATTTCATCTTTACCTCCTCCTAACAGGAATACCTGGTTGTTGGGGTCGGATAAAAGAGAACTGATCACTACTAAAGTTTTTTCGGTGGGATACATTTTCTCTTCATGTTTCGCAAAAGGTGCGATCCCTATATGTTTTTTTCCGGGTAGAAAGAGTGTTGCTGTATTATCAGAAAGAAGGCGCTGAGGATATACGCCTTGCTGAGTATCCAAAACAAAAGGCAGATCAATTGCCGAAAATACATCTGCATAGCGCTGGAAGGATGTTTTTAACTGGACCAGCTTTTTGTTTTGCTTTGAAGTGAGTTCTTTTTTTCCCTTACGGCCCTTATCGATCTTGGCTGTTCTGATACCGGCAAGTTTGAACAATGATCGCAGCAGAGTGGAGCGAAGCACATTGTGCAGATCTGCTACTGCGTCAAATTTATGGTCTGCTTTCAGTTCCCTGAACAAACGGTATATACCCAACAGGCCTTTATGCTTTCCTCTTTTTTCGAGTGCATAAATGGTCGTCCTTTCCAGGGGCTCAAAGAGCGGTGTAAAAGACGGGGAAGTAAGTACGGTCAATTGCAATGCCGGATAGTGCTTCAACAGTTGCTTTAATACAGGCACTGTCATGGCCACATCTCCGAGTGCAGAGGTCCGTATAACCAGGATGTGTTTAGGCTCCATTGGCCGCAGAGGTTTGCTGCTGGTACAATACAGGGTTCAGTGAAGGGTCGTTATACATTTTCATTTGCTTGTACACCTTCATGTATTTTTTTCCCTGTTCTATATCGGAGAGCAATTCATCAATAGCAGTGGAAAGGTCTTTTCGCTGCTCCAGCAATACGGCCAGTTTTTGCTGGCAGGCTGCAATATGTTCAGGGCTTGCATCTTTTCTTTCCGCTTCGATCCGCATATGATAGATCTTCAGGGCAAGAATGGATAAGCGATCTATAGCCCAGGCAGGACTTTCCGTATTGATGGAAGCCGTAGGCTGTGGTTTAATGCCCGCATATTGTTTCAGGAAATAGCTGTCGATATATTCCACTACATCTGTTCTTTCCTGGTTGGAAGAGTCGATCCTGCGCTTGATGGCCAGGGCTTCCACGGGGTCGATGGCGGGGTTGCGGATTATATCTTCCAGGTGCCATTGCACAGTATCGATCCAGTTTTTCAGGTACAGCAGGTGTTCAAGCTTATCCTTTGGATAGGGGTTATTGATGACCGTGTCCACATTATCGGCAACATGATAGTCGGCGATACTTTTTTCAAAAATGGTATTGGAAAGAGAGCTTATCATAACAACAGTTAAAATGCCTTAGCGCGCCAAAGATACATTCCAAATGGTAGATGGGGGAGATTTATAAAAGGTTTAAAGGTTTAAGAGTTTAATGTTATTCCGGAGGGCAGCATTAAACTCTTAAACCTTTAAACCTTAAATTTAGTTCGATTTTGCTAACAAACTCTATTGTGTGTTCCTAAAACATTGCAGTTATTTTCTGCCACCAGGGTTTTTCCTTTTTAGGGTAAAAAAGCGGGTAGGCTGTATGTGCCTGAATTTCCTGCAGGATATCCTGTTCCAGTTGCATTTTTTCTGCAGCTGTTAATTGTTGTTCAGAAGTAGTGCAGGAGAGCCAGGTCTGTATCTGTCTTGTTTCGGCGGGCAATGCTTCACCATTAATGTATCTCTCCAGTTTTCGATGTAAGATCTCTGTTTTCATAATGTTCTTTTAGGTAAGAAGTAATAGGGTATCTGTCACAAATCATGTATGTTATTAATCCAGCTTGGCGGCTACCATTTGCAGAAGCCATTTCATGCTGGCCATATTCAATGCATGATTTTTCGGTCCTTCATTGGAGATGGTGTGTTGCCTTGTCAATTCGGAGGCAGTGGGTGCGGATTGTCTTTGCTGTACGGGTTTGCGCGCATCCTGTAAAGCTTCTGCGCTGAAGCCTTCTGTAATTTGCTTTTCCACCAGTTCGGTGTAATCGTCATTTTCCAGTTTCTCGTTCAGGCATTCAACCACACTTCTTCTTACAGAAGTATATAAATGCTGCGAAACGGAGAAGTTGGCCGGCCATTCATGTCTTTTTTCCCATAATTCAATAAAGATGTTTTTAACAATCTGGCGGGCATCTTTGGAAGAGTGTAATTTTTTAAGACTGTACGTGTACAAACTATACCAATAACGACGATACAGTTCTTCAAAAGCTTCTGTGTCGTTTGATAAGAGGCGATCAATCAGTTCCTGATCGGATGTAAATGTCCTGCTCATGGGTAGGGTACCATTTTCGTTAACAATTCAGGAGATTGGAATTGTTTTCTTCGCAGGAATTGGGTGTGAAAAATCTGACGCTAAACTACTCAACCGTTCTAATCCTTGCAATAGTTTGAAACGAAAGTTGTCAACATCGGATTTTTACGATTACCGGTTGTTTCTTAAAATATTGGACATACAATGAGTATCAAATCGCTGCATTGTACGCTATAAATTCCAAAATTTGTGCCACCGGCATGCTTTAAACCGGTCAGAAAGGCCGGTAGAGCACCTAACTGGTTCCGTATCACCAGAATAAAACACCTGTCATTTTTATTTTATTAACAACAGGGAAGGAGCTGAATTTATGTCAGTAGGCATGACGTTTATTGCAGTTCGCTAAGTTCCAGCCAGCGCATTTCCTTTTCGTCCAACAATTGCGCTATCTCCCCGATGCGGTTAGCCAGTTGCTGCACTTCTTCAAAAGGAAGGTTGCTGCTATTTAGTTTTGTACTGATCGTTTCTTTTTCTTTGGCAAGCTCACCTAGTTCTTTTTCGAGCGATTCAAATTCTCTTTTTTCCTTAAAGCTGAGCTGCCGTTTATTCGCAGCAGGAGCAGGAGTTGCAGGTTTTGCAGCTTCTTGTTTGGACGCAGCTTTATTTTCCCCTTTCGATTGTTCCAGGCGGTATTGAGTATAGTTGCCGGGGAAATCACGTACTACTCCGTCGCCTTCAAATACAAATAAGTGATCTACCAGCCGGTCCATAAAATAACGGTCGTGCGATACAATAAGCAGGCAACCGGGAAACTCGCTAAGGAAATTTTCCAACACGCTTAAAGTTGGAAGATCGAGATCATTGGTTGGTTCATCCAGTACAAGAAAATTGGGATTGCGGAATAAGATAGATAATAAGTGCAGTCTTCTTTTTTCCCCACCACTTAATTTGCTGATATAGGTGTATTGCTTGTCGGGGTCAAACAAAAACAGTTGTAGAAACTGCGCTGCTGTAAGCGAACCTCCACTTGCAAGGGGAAAATTTTCCGCAATATTCTTTACAAACTCGATCACCCGCATATCTTCCTTTACTACGAGTCCCTGTTGTGAGTAATTGCCAAAAATCACCGTGTCACCTACATTGATCTTTCCGCTATCAGGATTTTCAATTCCCTGGATGATATTGATAAAGGTAGATTTACCTGCTCCGTTCTTTCCTACTACTCCAATGCGTTCACCTTTGGAAAAAGTATAGTCAAATCCTTTCAGGATGATCTTATCACCAAAATTTTTATAGACTTTTTTCATCTCCACTACTTTTCCTCCCAGCCGGTTCATCTTCATTTGCAGCTCCAGTTGCTGATCTTCTACCCGCTGCTTTGCTTTCTTTTCCACTTCATAGAAGTTATCCTGCCGGCTTTTTGATTTGGTGGTACGTGCTTTTGGCTGTTTACGCATCCATTCCAGCTCGCGGCGATAAGTGTTGCGGGCCTTATCTATACTGGCACTCTCATTTTCTATGCGTGCTGCTTTCTTCTCCAGGAAATTTTCATAATTTCCTTTGTGGACATAGAGATTGCTTCCTTCGAGTTCCCATATCTCTTCACAAACGGCATCGAGGAAATAGCGGTCATGTGTAACCAGCAGGAGTGTTACATTTTCTTTATCGAGATAATGCTCCAGCCATTCCACCATTTCCACATCGAGGTGGTTGGTTGGTTCATCCATGATCAGCAATACATGTTTATGTTCAAAGCCGATATCGATCAGTGTTTTGGCTAATGCTACCCTTTTTCGCTGGCCTCCGCTCAATGTTTTCACCGGTTGTTGCAGATGATGGATATTGAGCTTGCCCAATATTTGTTTCACTTTTGCATCAAAATCCCAGGCGCCTAACTCGTCCATTTTTACGATGGCTTCAGTGAGCCTGTCCACATCATTTTCTTCGCTGATCACTTCAAATTCCTTAATGGCTTTGATCACAGGGTGGTTGTGGAAGAAAATATTATCGAGCACTGATTTATTTTCATCAAACTGCGGCTCCTGTTCAAAGAGAACCACATCCACATCCTTATTGATCCATACTTTGCCGGCATCGGCAAACTCTTTTCCTGCCAGTATTCTTAATAAAGTGGATTTACCGGAACCATTTCGTGCCACCAGGGCAATTTTGTCACCTTCTTCTATATGAAAGGAAATTCCCTGGAAAAGTGGTTGTATACCATAACTCTTGGCCAGGTTCTCTACAGAAACATAATGCATAACGCAAATATAGATGATCGCAGGAGAGTAAGTATGGCATAGTTTTTTACACTGATATGGAATAAAGCAAATCTTATGGCAACCAACTTAGTAGAAACGATACAGCAAACTCTCGGCTATCCTGTATTGAAAAAAATAGACCCTAATAAGCAGGAGCCTAAGAATGAGGACGATCCGAATGCTTCGCATGAATTAGGGCAAGCAGCTATTCCGGCGGTGCTGGCTGCGATGTACAAATTCAGCCAAACGGAAGATGGGGATAATCAATTGCTCGAAGCTGACCCGGACACAGGGGCTTTGCAGATGGTATTTGAAAAAAAGGAAAACGTGGCCGTAGATAAAGTCGCCCGCTATGCAGGCACTTCCTCGGAAGAAGCAAGGATCGCGATGGAAAGGATTGCTGCCGAAGCAGTCAAATTTGTGCAGGAGGGAGTGAAAAACAATCCTGCGCCTGATAAAGTGAAAACTTTTTTAGGCGATCAGCGGCATAATATACTGGTGTATCTGCCGGCAGCCATGCAAATGGGATACCTGTTGGGAGATAACACTATTGATGACCGTACCAATAAAATGGAAGGACCTATCTCCAATTTTCTGCATAAAATAGAAGATAAGCTGGATACCTGATTCAACTACCAGCAGTAATGAAAATGATCCCACAGATGATCAGAACGAATATCAGGATCAGCCAGATCTTTCTTTTTTCCCAGTAATCGCTCATTTTGCGTGCTTTCACAAAAAGATCGATCTTTTCATGGAGTGTATTGTCAGAAATATACAGGTGTTTTAGGCGATCTGTAATGCGGGGAATAAGTTTATAGGCCAGGGGATGAGTGGTATTGAGAGTAGTCAATATGATCTGGCGATTGATATCTGGTTGGTTGAAACTATTTAGCCGTTGAATGGTATCTTCTGAAAGCAGGTCTTCCAGGTAATGATGAAGGCCCCCCTGATCCATACGGTGCACATCCAGCAGATGCACATATTTATCCAGTTCCAGTAGTTGCCTGAGTATGTTTTCCGGTGTTACAGGTCCTTGTGTGCTCCGTTTGCCCATGCTATGGGCATACCAGCGTTGTTGGAGGTACTGGTCTTTGAGATTGGTATTGCTTAATACTTCATATGCTTCTTTTATTTCTGAGAATTGTGCCACAGCGTATGCTTCATTATTATTCTTATCGGGATGATATAACTGTGCCAGCCGGCGATATGCTTTTTTTATATCGTCGGGAGAGGCGGAAGTAGGCACTTCAAGGATGGCATAGTAGTCTTTCAATTTCACCGGCGGCGAAGATAGCCAAAGTGAGGAAATTGAGATAAGAGATGGGATCCAATTACTTCCCTTTGTCGAACAGCTATCCTAAATATTTTCCAAAAAAATCGATCGTCCGCTTCCATGCCAGCTTTGCTGCTGCTTCATTGTAACGGGTAGGTGCTGTATCATTATGAAAAGCATGGTTGGCGCCTTCATATACATAGATCTCGTAGGGGATATTATTTTTCTTCAACGCCTCTTCATAGGCAGGAATGCCGGCATTCACACGCTCATCAAGCCCGCCATAATGAAGCTGAACAGCAGCTTTTATTTTTGGCACATCCGCCGCATCAGGCTGGCGGCCATAAAATGCCACAGCAGCTTTTAAAGAAGGTACGTTCACTGCAAGACTGTTGGCCATGGCGCCACCCCAGCAAAAACCTACGCAACCATATTTGCCATTGCAATCATTGCGGGTAGGGAGGTAGTCAAATACCCTGATAAAATTCTGTAAACTATCCTCCGCTTTCAATTGCTGGAATTTGGTGCGGGCCTCATCTTCATTGGCCGGTGTGCCACCCAGCGGGGCAAGTGCATTAGGTGCGATAGCCAGGTAACCGGCCTGCGCAGCGCGGCGGGTTACGTCTTCAATATGGGCATTCAATCCGCGGTTTTCATGGATCACCACCACGGCTGCATATTTCTTTTCTGCTTTGGGTCTTGCCACATAAGCCTGCATTTCGCCGTTAATGCCGGGATATTTAATGTATTCGGTGAACAGGTCCTGGTCAGATGTGACAGCTGCATTTGCCTGGTTCACTTCTATCAATGGCAATACGGACAGTGCTGCTGCCGTGCTGCCGGTAAGCATGATCAGGCGGCGCAAAAATTCCTGGCGGGAAAGCGGGAGGTGGGTGTACTCATCGTAGAGGTTGATAATACGTTGGTCCATATTATGGGCATTTTAGATATGGAAGTTAAGACTTTGATTGTTAAAATTTTTTGGTAAATGTTTTCATAACAATGTGTTCCTGGCTCCCCATGTGCAACCTCATGGCATAATAATGGCTCTTTTTACACAAACGATTGTTTTGATCTTTGGGTACACTTTTTATTGGCTATTTGAAAACTATAAATCTTTTTACATGAAACGATTATTTACCATCCTGGCGGTTTCCTTATCCCTGGTTCTGGGTACATCAATGAAGAACACAGCTTCTGCCCAGGTCGGGGTGGGGGTACAAATAACCTACCAGGATTTTTATGACCAGCTTAGCCCTTATGGCCGTTGGATGGAATATCCGGAATACGGATATGTGTGGATGCCGAATGTAGGTGCCGATTTCCGCCCTTACAGCACAAATGGCCGCTGGGTCTGGTCTGATGAGTATGAGTGGATCTGGGTTTCAGACTACAGTTGGGGTTGGGCTCCCTTCCACTATGGCCGCTGGTTCCAGGACCCGATGTATGGCTGGATGTGGATGCCTGGCTATGAATGGGCCCCTGCCTGGGTAGCCTGGCGCGATGGCGGTGATTATTATGGATGGGCACCTCTGCGACCCGGTATAAGCATTGGGATCAATTTCTCCATTGGAAGCTATAATCCCCCGATCGATTACTGGTGCTTTGCCCCCCGCAGATATATTGCTTCTCCAAGAATTTATAATTACTGCTTACCTGCAAGGCAGAACGTAACAATTATCAACAACACAACGATCATTAATAATTATGGCCGCCGTGGCAACAATGTATTCGTGACTGGTCCCCGCCGTGGTGATGCAGAAAGATATGCAGGTAATATCCGTTCCGTACGCTTCCGCGAGGTGAACTCTCCAGGCAGGGCAAGAGTACGTAATAATGAGGTCTCCTTTTACAGGCCAAACATTCAGCGTGATAATGACAGGAATATTGCACCGCGCAATTTTGACCGGTACAATAATAATAATGGAGGACGTGATAATGCAGGTACCGGTTGGAGACAAAACAACCCACGTACAAGAGATGATAACGCGGGCACAGGTTGGAGGCAGAATAATCCCCGCCGCGATAATAATGATAACAACGCAGGTACCGGATGGAGGCAAAACAATCCACGTACAAGGACAAATGATAACGGCAATGCCAGGACTAATACAAATCCTGTAAGGGATAATAATAACGAGGGCACTGGCTGGAGACAAAACAACCCGCGTACAAGAGATGATAATAGCGGTACTGGTTGGAGACAGAATAATCCGCGCAACAACGATAATAACAATCGTGTCAGCGAACGGAGAGATATCCAGCAAAGACCAGCCGACCGTCAACCTGATAGGCAGGTGTTTGAAAGAAGACAGAATAGCAGTAATGCGGAAAGGCGTATGAATGTAGAACGCCCCTCCCGTCAATCTGCTCCACAGATGAACCGTGATCAACGTCCTATGAGGCAAATGGAAAGCCGCCCTATGAACCGTGACAGAGGTGAACAGAGAGGTGGAGGAAGAAGAAGAGATCAATAAGTAAATATTAAATAGCAAAGGCCCCGCACCAGCGGGGCCTTTTAGTTCCTCATACATCCGTACCTTTAAATGTATCAATCCCCCTGAAAGTGAAAATACTCTGGACCTATCTCAAACCTCAACGCTGGCTTATTATCTTCTCACTTGTGCTCGCAGGAGTGGCGCAGCTCTTAACGCTTGTAGACCCATTGATATTCGGTAAGATCGTGGATGATTATGCCGGTAACAAAGAGCATAAAACTGAACATGAACTGGTGAATGGCGTGCTGTTCTGGCTGGGTATTGCCGTGGCCGTAGCTTTATTGGGGCGACTGGCAAAAACGTTCCAGGATTATGTGATGCGCCTGGCTGTGCAAAAATTCGGCATGCAGATATTCAATGATGGCCTGCGGCAAACATTGCGCCTCTCTTTCCAGGAATTTGAGAACCAGCGCAGCGGTGAAACGCTTTCCACTTTGCAGAAAGTGCGGACGGATACAGAACGGTTCATCAATTCATTTATCAACATACTTTTTTCTTCCATCATCGGCATTGGCTTCCTGATCTGGTATGCCATTACCAAACACTGGATGCTGATACCTGTGTTTCTCATTGGAGTAGTGGTATTGGGAGGATTGACAGGGCTGCTGAGTAAAAGGATCAAAACAATACAGCGTTCCATTAACCGGGAAACCAACCAGATGTCGGGCGCCATTACTGAATCATTGCGGAATATTGAACTGGTAAAAAGCCTGGGCCTGACTTACCCCGAGATCAAACGGCTGCGTTTGCAAACGCAAAAGATCTTTGATCTTGAAATGCAGAAAGTGAAAAGGGTGAGAACACTTTCTTTTTTGCAAAGCGCTTCCCTCACGCTGTTGAAACAATCCATTCTCTTCATTCTATTATGGCTTATTTTCCGGAAAGTGCTTACAACAGGCGAACTGATCAGTATGCAGTTTATTTCCACCACCATTTTCGGACCTTTACAAGACCTTGGCAATATTATTCTTTTTTACCGCGAAGCCGAAGCCTCTCTTTTAAGTTTTGACAAGTTAATGAAGAAGCCGGTGGAAGCAAGGCCGGAAGAACCTGTAGCCCTGGGTGTGCTGGAAACTTTGCGGTTTGAGAATGTTGTTTTCAAACATTCCACTGCAGCACAGAATGCGATCGATGGAATTTCCTTTGATGTAAAAAGTGGTGATACGATCGCGTTTGTTGGCCCCTCCGGTTCCGGTAAATCGACACTGGTAAAGTTGTTGGTAGGACTGTACCGCCCGGTAAGCGGTGCTGTTTATTTTAATGATATTCCTTCCGGCGATATACGTTATAATGAAATGCGCCGTCAGATTGGCTTTGTAACACAGGAAACGCAATTGTTTTACGGCACCATCCGCGATAATCTTTTATTTGTAAAACCCGATGCCACACAGGAAGAGATGATGGAAGCGCTTCATAAAGCATCGTGCGACAACCTGCTCCGGCGGTCAGAAAAAGGACTGGACACTATGCTGGGCGAAGGAGGTATGAAGCTTTCCGGTGGCGAAAAGCAGCGCATTGCAATCGCACGGGCCCTGCTAAGGCATCCAAGGCTACTGATATTTGATGAAGCCACTTCTGCATTGGATTCCCTTACAGAAGAAGCTATTACCGAAACTATAAAGGAGATATCACAGCAAAGGGACCCTATCACGATCATGATCGCCCACCGGCTTTCTACCATCATGTATGCCGATACGATCTTTGTGCTGGAAAAAGGGAAGATCGTGGAAGAAGGCACGCATGATCACCTGGTGGAAAAAAGAGGATTGTATTATGCCATGTGGCGGCAGCAGATAGGAGAACGAAGAACAGACGTGATTCCTCAATCTGCTGATGAAGCGTTGGAAGAAGAGGGAGAGTAAATCAGGCAGCTTATTTGCATAAGAATATAAAAGCATTGTATGAGAATTATCATTTTTATGGCCTGCCTGGTGTTTATTGCCTGCAATAATCCTTCGTCAGTGCCGGAAGCAAAAGAAGAAGCCAGAGACACCGCACCTCCACCACCTCCTATTCCGGAATCGGCGATAAAGAATATTCAGCAAGACAGTACTATTCATTTTGTATTTGAACCCGGTATTGATTCAGCAGTAGGCAAGGGGCACCTGGATAAAAAAGGTGATCCTGTTATCTGCTATGTGGAAGTGGAGAAAGGTAAAAAGATCAGTGGGAGAGTGATCCCCGATAAAGAAGGAGCGAATATCCGTTTCAGTCATATCTATATGCCCGATGGAAGTTCGGATGGGCCATTTGGCCAGGCAATTGAATATAAAGCAAAGCAAAAAGGGCTTTATCGTTTATTCATTAGCCCAAACATGATGGCGGGTGACCCGGAGAGCACAGATTTTACAGTAGTAATAAAAATAGAGCTGTAATATTCCTGAACGATGCTACGTTGTACTGGGAATTATAGTTTATAGTGAAAATAAAAATTCTACTCCCGGCTTTTTTGTTTATCCCTTTGCTTGTATGCAGGCAGAAAAATCAGCGTTTATACAATCGCACCAGGAATCCACCACCCGGGGCCATTTTTATAGTATACGTGTCGCTGCTTGATAGCCTGGTTTTCCGGATCAGGTAATCAGAAGGGTACCTGTCGGCATTTACGCCATCTTCACAGATCTCGGCTTCATAATTTCCTTTTTCCAGGAAGGAAAGGTCAATATTTATTTCTCTTGTTGTCCAATCGCTCATTGCACCGATAAACCATTCATTATTCTTTTTGCGGGCGGTAACAATATAATCTCCAACTTTTGCATCCAGTACAATCGTTGTATCCCATGTAGAGGGAACGCGGCCAAGCAATTCCATGAATGCAGGTTCTGTTAACCCCTGTGATGGATTGCCGGAAAAGATCTGGATAGGGCTTTCATATACTACGAACATTGCTGCCTGGTGGCAACGTGTTCCTGCTGCCATCACTTTTTCACCAATAGGGCGGAAGGTTTTGGCGGTAGCGTTGTCCAATATGCCCGGTTCATAATCCATCGGCCCTGCCGTCATCCGGATAAAAGGAAGCAGCAAATTGTGTTCGGGCGTAGCTTTCTCGCTCCATATATTGTATTCAGAGCCAAGCACGCCTTCGCGTGTAACGGCATTGGGATAAGTGCGGCCAAAGCCGGCAGGTTTGAATGCTCCATGATACATGATCATGATCTTATGGCGTGCGCAGGCTTCCGCCACTTTAAAATAAAAATTGACCATTTTCTGATCATCACGGTCCATGAAATCGGTCATGATAAAATCAACACCCCATTTATTGAATTGCTCTAACGCAGGTTCCAGTTGCTTTTCGAGCGTAAGGGCCAGCGTCCATAAACTGAGGCCGATATTCTTCTGTTTGGCATAAGCGGCAATTTCTTCCATATTGATATTGGGGTTGATCTTGAACAGATCACCATAATCGCTCCATCCTGCATCCATCAGGATCCGGTCGAAACCAAAGCGGCTGGCAAAATCAATATAGTATTTGTAAGTAGCGGTATTGATGCCGGATTTAAAAGGGATATTGAAAAGGTTGATGCCGATGATCCATTCATCTGTGGCTTTACCTGGTTTCACCCATGATACATCTTTTACCCTTGACGGGGATGCCAGGCGGTATACCAGGTCATTGGCCGGAAGATCTTTATCACTGGCAGCTATCATCAGCACCCGCCAAGGATAAGCCCGCTGGCCTTTTGTGTAGGCGATATAATCAGCCCGCCGGGTTACAATAGCCTGAGGAAATTCGCCGGGTGCTACCATTTCTTCTTCTGGATAAGGGGCGAACTGTCCTTTCAGCAATGAGCTGCTGCTGCCGGTAATGAACATGCCGGGATAATCTTCAAGATCCGATTCGGTAAGCGCGATCTTTGGGCCATCTGTCGGCATGATCAGTAAGGGAGAGAAACAAAGATGGTTTGATGTAAGGCTGTCGACGGGTTTTAACTGGTAAGGTTCTTCAAAACTGGTATGATAAATATCCGCATTGTCCCGCTTCACCACTTGTGGAAAATATACCATTGGCTTACCGGCAAAATTGAATTCAGCGATTTCATTTTCTATCAAAGCCGAATCTTTCAGATGTGAGAGGATACGGTAAGCAACTCCATCATTATATACTCTGAATACCACACTGAATGGCCGGTTAAACCGTATCGTTAATTCCCTATAAACATCCGGGATATGCTTTCTTTTTTCCGGTAGTGGGGATATGATAAGCTCATTGACCTGCCGCACCTTTACATCTTTAAAACTCAATTTGCCAGAAAATCCTTCCTGGCCTTTTACCAGCAGATCTATACGTGATGGTTGCAATAAGGCCCGGCCTTCATATTTTACCGAGTACTGAACAAACCTGTCGACCTCAACTGTTACCTGGATTTTGCCATCAGGAGAAGTGATTTCTTTTTTGCCGGAAGCACGGCAAAAAAGCAGCATCAGCAGGCTGCAGATGACCAGGCAAGTCTTTTTCATAAAGAAGTAATTGAGTATCGCTTAATGAAAATACGTATTATATTAGCATTATAAACTGCCGTAATGAAAAGACCTGTTTGCCACACTATTTTCTTCTCCATTTGCCTTATTGTAACAGCTATGTCTATTTCTTCTTTTTCCGAAGCTCCGCCGGCACGGGTGCTGATATTCTGTAAAACAGCCGGGTTTCATCACACTTCCATACCGGCGGGGATAAAAGCCATTGAACGGTTAGGAATGCAGAATGGATTCAGATGCGATACCACCACGGACTCATTGCAATTCAACAAACGCAATCTTAAAAAATACGCAGCGGTTATTTTTTTAAACACTACCGGTAATGTGTTGAACGAAGAGCAGCAAAAAGTATTTGAGCAGTACATCCACTCAGGAAAAGGCTTTGTAGGCATTCACGCAGCTTCGGATACAGAATTTGACTGGCCCTGGTACAATCAACTGGTAGGCGCTTATTTCAGCAGTCACCCAAAACAGCAACAGGCGCTTCTGCATATAAAGAACCAATCATTCAGCGGTATGTCTGCTTTACCTGCCCAATGGAGCCGTTGGGATGAATGGTATAACTTCAAGGATACGCATTGGGACAAAGTGAAAGTATTGATCACGCTTGATGAGAAAAGCATTGAAGGTGGTACGAATGGTGATTTTCATCCTGTGTCCTGGTACAGGGATTTTGATGGCGGCCGTTCTTTCTACACAGCTATGGGGCATACTGATGAAACATACGTAGATAACCTGTTCCTCAAGCACCTGCTCGGAGGCATTCAATATGCTATCGGTAAATAACAGGTATTATTGTATTGCTTTCATTTTTGAGACCATGATGGCAATACCAAACCCAAGCAGCCCGATCACTGCAAAAGAATAGCGAAGGCTGGATATTTCTGCAATATAACCGATCAAAGGAGGCCCCATCAGGAAGCCGAGAAAGCTGATGCTTGACACTGATGCCAGCGCAATGCCCGGGGGAATATTGGGTATCCGTCCTGCGCTGCTGTATACCATCGGAACAATAGATGAAACTCCCAAACCCACGATCAGGAATCCTAAAGTGGCTGTAGCGAGATAAGGGAACAGAACAGATATAAACAATCCTGTTGAGATCAGAACACCGCTTATACGAAGCATTTTCTTCCTTCCATGCTTTTGGATCAGTTTATCTCCTACAAAGCGGCCAGTGGCCATCATCACCATGAAGGAAACATAGCCGAGTACGATCAAGGATTTGGGTGCTTCCACTACTTGCTGGAAATACACACCGCTCCAGTCGAACATGGCTCCTTCACTTGCCATGCTGCAAAATCCAATGATACCCAACTGGACCAGCGCTCCGTTTGGCCTGGTGAAAAATCCTTTTTTCTCGGGCCGGGTATTCGACCTTCCTGGTTGCAGAAAGCGCTGTGAGATCATGATCGTTACAAACACAAGTGAAGCAATGATCCAGAAATGGAGATAGGGTGAGATATGTTGTGCCATCATCAATAAGCCAATGGCAGCACCGGTGAACCCTGCCGTGCTCCATGCTCCATGAAAAGAGGTCATGATAGGCCGGCCATACAATTTCTCTGCTGCAATAGCCTGTGTGTTCACAGAGATATTGCACATATTACCGCAAACACCAAACAGGTATAAAGCCAGTCCAAGATGCCAGGGCTGCGTAGCAAGCCCCATATTGGTAAGACAGATCGCGTATAATACAAGACAAATGCGTAATACTTTTTTGCTGCCGAAATGGGTAACCAGTTTTCCTGAAAAAGGCATGGCGGTCAACTGGCCGGCCGGTAAAGCCAATAATATGCTGCCTAATGCAGCATCGGTAAGTTGAAGGCTTGTTTTAATATCCGGTATCCGGCTTGCCCAGGAAGAAAAGCATAAGCCCTGGCAAAAAAAGAAAACCGATACAGCGATACGGATCTGCCTGTTGCTGTAAACGGGCAATATAAGTTCCTCTCCAGCACCCGGTTTGGATGACGGGATCAGAAGGGGCGCTAAAAGCTTTTGGGATACCCTGAAAAGACTATTGATACTTGTTTTCATGAAGTTGCCTCTTGCATATGGCGAGCAACTTGTTCGAGCAGGTGACAAAGATACTGATTTTGTTTCGTTGGCCCTCGTACCCACCTAATTCCTAAATTCCTGGCTGATCATCAACCCATAAAATCCTCCATCAAGCACACCTATTCCCAGCCTTCCAAATGCAGGGTTCATGATATTGGCCCGGTGGCCGGGAGAGTTCATCAGATTGGTATGGGCTATTTCAAGCGTTTGCGCCAACGCCAGGTTTTCACCGGCTGCGCGGAACTGAACGTTTGCATCACGCATGCGATCGAAAGGGTTTTTGCCGTCAGGGTTGACGTGTGCGAAATAACCACGGGCAAACATATCGCGGGAATGCGCCCTGGCTATTCTTGTCATTTCCGGATCTGGCTCCAAAGCGGGTAGTCCTTCCTTTGCTCTTTCTTTATTTACAAGCTCCAGCATTTTTATTTCGAGGAATGGGCGCACTTGTGGTTTGTCGTAAGTGAAATGAAGATTGATCTGTTCATTGGAAGAAGGATGAACAGTAAGGCTATTCATTGTATGCCGTACTGCTTCATCAAATACGGGCGCCAGCTTTTTATTGGCCCATTCAGATTGCATTGCGAGCCCGCTGGCCAGTTTACTATCGCGGCTTTCCTGCGTGATGCTGTCTTTTAAAGGAAGCGATAATAACAAGGCAGATACGATCACCGCACTGATCCATCCATTAATAACGCCGGGGATCAATCCAAACAACCTGTTGGCCCCGGAGCGGTGCATGGCATCAGGTATTGAACGTATGATACGCGAGCTAATAAAGCCAAGTATCAACCTGGCGATCACTAACACTGAAAGAAATGAAACCGGCAATAGCCAGGGACCCAGGTTGGGGAACCATCCGCTTAAAAGACGGGCGGCATAAGGATAAAACAGGTAGCCGACAACAAAACTGCCGACCCAGCAAAGCAGATCGAACGATCCTACAATAAAACCACGGTACCACCCTGCCCAAACAGCCAGCAGGAATATTATGACGAGAGATATGTCGACCCAATTCATGCCACAACTTTTTGTGCATATTAAAACAAATAACATGCCCCGGCAAATGGATAGCTAATGATAAATGAGAGATAACAGACTTTAACAGAAAGATAAGGTGCATGTTATAAATTCCATCATCAGTTATCGTTATTATATAACTAATTCAGTTGTTGCAGATCAGCATCACTAAGTTGAAGTGTTGCGGATTTGGCAAGGTCTTCCCATTGTGTAATGGAAGTGGCGCTGGCAATGGCTGCAGCTATCGTTGGCTGAGCTATCAGCCAGGCAATGGCTACTTGTGCGGGTGTTGCGTGATGCCGGGCACTTACCTCATCCAGCGCTTTCAAGATGCTATAGCCTTTTTCGGTCAGGTATTTTTCAATACCACCTCCACGCGCACTTTTGCCAAGGTCTTTTTCTGAACGGTATTTTCCTGTGAGGAATCCACTGGCCAGGGAATAATAAGGGATTACACTGATGTTGTTGGCTATGCAGAAATCGCGATACTGTGTTTCGAAAATTTCCCTGTCGTAAAGATTATACAATGGCTGAAGGGTCTTGTATGCTGCAAAACCTTTCTCACGACTGATCTTCAGTGATTCTTCAATTCTTTCTTTGCTAAGGTTGGAAGCACCAATGTAACGCACTTTTCCCTGTTTGATCAGTTGGTCGAATGCTGCCAGTGTTTCTTCAGGAGAAGTATCGGCATCATCGTAATGGGATTGATAGAGGTCGATATAATCAGTCTGCAATCTTTTCAATGAATTTTCGACAGAAGAGATGATATGTTTAGATGAGAGGTCTTTTTTACCGCTTCCCATGTCTGAACCTACCTTAGTGGCAATGATCAGTTTATCCCTGTTCCCTTTTTGTTTCAGCCATTTGCCAATGATCGTTTCCGATTCGCCGCCTTTATTACCTGGTACCCATCTTGAATAAGAATCTGCTGTATCAATTGCATTGAAGCCGGAACTGACAAAAGCATCCAGCAATTCAAAAGATCTTTTCTCATCTACAGTCCATCCGAAAATATTTCCGCCAAACATGATTGGCGCTGTTTTAAGAGATGTATCGCTTAGTGTTCTTTGTTGCATGGTTGGGATGTTTTATAAGATCAACAGATGAAGGGGCAGTTTGTTCGATCGCAGGTTAAAGCAAACTCGTGATGATATAATACCAGATTGCGGTGGTAATAAATGAAAGAACTATGCCAATACCGATCACGCGGTTGGAAAGCGTTGGCCTCAGATTGTATTGCTCTGCAACAATACCGGCAGTGACCAGGGTAGGCATGGCCATTTCAAATACGGCGATGCGCGCAGTATCACCCCTTACATTCATCAGGAGAGCAAGCAGCAATACCAGCAAAGGTGCCAGGCATAATTTATACAGCAGCGCAAAACTGATATGCTTTATATCTTCTTTCCATCCTTTGAATTGCAATTGGAGCCCGATAGAGAATAATGCAAGCGGGGCTACAGTGGCAGCCAGCTTTTCAAATAAAAGGTCGAGAGGTTCCAGGGAAATAAAATTTGGTACGATCAAAGCTGCCATGCATCCAAGAAAAGGAGGGAAGCTGAAGAGCCTTCTGGCCAGTACAGACAAACGAAGGGAGTGGCCTTCTGAAGAATTCATGGCAACAACAATTCCCGCCGTTGTAAGCAGCAGAAAAGTGACCTGGTCGCAGATAACGGCTATGCCGATATGCTTCTCGCTGAACCAGGCCGCTACCAGGGGAAAACCTACAAAAGCTGTATTGGACAAACCGGTGGAAAGTTTTAAGCCTCCTTCGGCAGGCTTTGATAGTTTGTTAATGGACGCATATCCGCGGACATACAGCCAGGCCACCAGCCAGACAAGTACCGGGGCAACTGCAGGTATTAACAGATCAGTGCTCCATTTTATTTTAGGTATGTAATGCAGGGATATGGCAGGCAGGGCAAGGTAAATGATCCAGGCGTTGATGCCTTTATGTGCATCGATTGGTAGCAGTTTGCTTCGTCTGAAGAGCATTCCTGCCAGTATGCAAATCCCGATCAGTAAAAAATTAGCCATAATTCTTATCTCAGGTTTCTTTTATCTGCCGCCCCATCTTCTGTGCGATAATGCTTGCCGCAATCAATTGCAATGCGTGATACAACATCAATGGTAATATGATAATTCCGCTAAGCGTGCTCTGCGGAAATAATACTTTAGACATCACTGTTCCATGCACCAGCGATTTTTTGGAGCCGCAGAATATCACTGTTACCCGGTCGTTGCGGGAGAAATGCAAAAGGCGGCTGATGATATTCATCAATCCAAAAACAAGAAAGAACAGGATGATCATACCTCCTGCCAGCAGTAATATCCTTGTAATACCCAATCCGTCGAATAAGTGCTCTGCAAATGATTTGCAGAATGAAGTATAGATAATGAGTAAGATGATCGACTGGTCAAACAGCTTCAATGTCTTGTTATGCTTTTCTGCAAAATGGCCAAAATAACGGTGCAGGATAAGCCCCAGGGCAACGGGCAATAATACCTGCAGGCACAGCTTGAGCAGGATGGAAGAAGCATCAAAGCTTCCTGTGTCTGCAGCAATGAACAGGCCAATCCATAAAGGCGTAATAAAAATGCCCAGCATGCTGGAAAGGCTGGCATTGAAAATAGCAGCCGGAATATTCCCTTTTGCAATGGAAACCATCACTACCGAAGAAGATACGGTTGAAGGCAAAGCCGCCAGGAAGAAAATACCCAGCCATAATGGGAAGATGGAATCATGAAATAGGGGCTTGATAAGAAGTACCAGTAAAGGGAATAATACAAAAGTGGTCAGTTGTATCACCACATGCATTTTCCAGTTGCTAAGACCTGCTCTCATTTTTTCAGGACTTAACCGCAGTCCATAAAAAAGAAAGATGACAGACACGCCGTAGTTGGCTATTTCTTCAAGTGATACCGGTTCTTTTGCTATTCCTGGTCCGGGGAACAATGAAGCAAGGATCACCATCGTAATGATAGCGAGCAGGAATCCATCAATGCCAAACCGGGATAATGTTGCTCTCAATAATTATGGTTTAGTTTTTCAGGGATGCGGGCAAAATTAATGAGAAAGGTCTTTCAACTGTATGTTCCTGAAATCAACAGGTTGCCCCTCGCTTTGAAAAGCGATATAACCTTCCTTCAGCGGTTTACCATCCTGCTTTTGAGCCGGATCGAAACGGTTCACCACTTCGCCACCTATCTGCGGATGGGAATATTTCATCACTGTATCGCCATTGATGATATGCGTGATCAGTGAGTCGCCCAGTACGATCAATTCTGCATTCACCCATTGATCTCCTCTGTATGTTTTAGAACTGGAATTGATACAATGGCGGGTGTCCAGTTTTCCTTCATACACGATATGGGTGCCCGGTGAACACATATTACCGGTGGGCCTTGGCTTACCATCATCAAGCCCGCCCAGTAATTGCATTTCGATAGAGATTGGCCAGTCCTGCTCTTTAGGCATAGTGCGGGGATCCTGGGAATGATACATAACACCGCTGTTAAGAATAGTGTAAGAAGGTGCATCTTTTCTCCATTCTTCTACAAAACGGTATTGGAATTTGAGATGATAATGGGAAAAAGGTTTTTTATAATACAGATGCCCGAATTGTTCATTAAAATGATCGTATTGGTCATAGCGTACTTTCAGCAGGCCATCCTCTGCACGGAAGGTGTTACCAAAATTATCGCCCACTTCATGATGCTGTATTTTTACAAACCAGTCTTTGATATCCTTCCCATTAAAAAGCGTGATCCATTTATCCTTGTTGCCAGCTGTTGGGATTTTGGTCTTATCATTTTTCCAGGCAATAAGCAGGAGGCTGATAAAGACTGTTATGGCAAGGAATGTTTTTATGGACATAGCTGTTTGTTTCCTCAAATTTATTCAAAGGGAATAAAAAAAGGCAGCCTGTGATCAACAAGCTGCCTTTTTTCTTGGTATCTGTTCAGTATCAGGCTTCCATATAACTTTCTACTGGCTCACAAGTACAAACCAGGTGTCTGTCGCCATACGTGTTGTTTACGCGGGCTACAGAAGGCCAGAACTTGTTCAGTGTAACGTAATGAAGCGGGAATGCGGCTGTTTCGCGTGTGTAAGCGTGATCCCATTGAGTAGCGCAAACAATAGCTTGTGTATGTGGCGCATGTTTCAGTGGGTTATCTTTTTTATCTGCTTTTCCTTCTTCAATCGCTTTTATTTCTTCACGGATAGACAGCAGGGCGTTGCAGAAACGGTCGAGTTCGGCTTTGTCTTCGCTTTCTGTTGGTTCGATCATGATCGTACCGGGAACAGGGAAACTCATGGTAGGAGCATGGAACCCATAATCCATCAAACGCTTGGCCACGTCTTCTGCTTCTATTTCGGCTGATTTTTTGAAAGGTCGGAGGTCAACGATGAACTCGTGTGCACACTGTCCATTATGGTTGGTGTACAGGATATCATACTGCCCGTCCAGTCTTGCCCTCATGTAGTTTGCATTGAGGATGGCATATTCTGTAGCCGCTTTCACTCCTTCATTGCCCAGCATACGGATATAGCCATAAGAAATAAGCAGGATGGAAGCTGATCCATAAGGGGCAGCCGATACAGCATGTTGTTTGGTACCGTCTTTCACTTCCACATGGCCGGGGAGGAAGGGCGCCAGGTGTTGTTTCACGCAGATAGGGCCCATGCCGGGACCGCCGCCACCATGAGGGATGGCAAAGGTCTTATGAAGATTAAGGTGGCATACATCCGCACCGATCAAACCCGGAGCTGTCAATCCCACTTGTGCATTCATATTTGCTCCGTCCATATACACCTGTCCGCCGTGCTGGTGAATAATATTGGTGATCTCTTTCACTGTTTCTTCATACACGCCATAGGTGCTGGGATAAGTGATCATGATACCTGCAAGATTGGCCGCATGCAACGCTGCTTTCTCTTTCAGGTCTTCGATATCAATATATCCATTGTCTAATGCTTTTACCACTACCACTTTCATACCGCACATCACTGCAGAAGCAGGGTTGGTACCGTGTGCTGAAATGGGGATCAGCATCACATTGCGGTGGTGATCGCCATTCGCAGCATGATAAGCCTTAATGGTAAGCAGACCGGCATATTCACCTTGAGCACCGCTATTGGGTTGCAGGCTGCAGGCATCAAATGCTGTGATCTCGCAGAGATATTTGCTGAGCTCGTCTACGATATGTTTATATCCTTCTGCCTGGTTGGCCGGTACAAAGGGGTGGATCTTGCTCCAGTGCGACCAGCTAAGCGGCATCATTTCGCTGGCAGCATTCAGCTTCATAGTGCAACTGCCAAGAGAGATCATGGAAGTGTTCAGGGAAAGGTCTTTATTCTCCAGCGATTTGATATAGCGCATCATCTGGCTTTCGCTACGATGTGTATTGAAAACCGGATGTGTAAGGAATTCTGAAGTACGGGTGAGGGAAGAGGGGATATGGTCAAGCTCTGCATCATGACGGATATCGAAGGTCACCGGATCTGTGTCATTCTCGAAACAGTTGATAAGATCATAAAGATCGCTCAGCTCAGTGGTTTCATCGAGAGAGATGCCGATATGCTGCGCATCAATATGACGAAGATTGATCTGTTGTCTTTCTGCCTTGGCATGAATAGCTGCAGTGTCGGCAACTTTTACTGTGATGGTATCAAAGAAACTGGAAGAAGCCAGTTCAAATCCCATTTCTTCCAGAGTGTCTGCTACAGTTTGGGTAAGCAGCGCAATTCTTTTAGCGATATTTTTCATGCCTTCTGCACCATGATACACGACATACATGGCAGCCATATTGGCCAGCAATGCCTGTGCGGTACAGATATTGGAAGTCGCTTTTTCTCTTTTGATATGCTGTTCCCTTGTTTGGAGCGCCATACGCAAAGCGCGATTGCCTTGTGCGTCTACGCTCACACCGATGATACGGCCGGGGATGCTTCTTTTAAAATCATCTTTTGCGGCGAAGAAAGCTGCATGGGGGCCGCCATAACCGAGAGGCACACCTAAACGTTGTGCAGAACCAACGGCCACATCGGCTCCGAGCTCGCCGGGAGGGGTAAGCAGGGTAAGCGCCAGCAGGTCGGTGGCCATGGCTACAAACCCGCCTGTTGCGTGTACTGATTGAATGAACTGGCGATAATCTTCAACAGACCCTTTGTCGTTGGGGTATTGTACGATAGCACCAAAATAAGACGCATCAATGCTGGCAGTTCTATAATCACCTTCCACGATCTCGATGCCCACCGGGGTTGCACGGGTGATCAATACATCTTTTGTTTGAGGGAAGATAGCGCTGTCTACAAAAAAGCGCGGTCTTTCAATATGGTCCTTTTTATTGAGCGTATTAAAGAACATGGTCATTGCCTCAGCAGCAGCAGTTGCTTCATCGAGCAGGGAGGCATTGGCAATAGGCAATGCTGTAAGATCGCTTACCATGGTCTGGAAGTTCAGCAGGCTTTCCAAACGGCCTTGTGAGATCTCTGCCTGGTAAGGAGTGTATTGGGTATACCAACCCGGGTTTTCAAAAATATTCCGGAGAATAACAGGAGGAGTAATGGTATCATAATAGCCCTGGCCGATATAGCTTTTGAATACCTTATTCTTCATCGACACTTCTTTGATATGCTGAAGGTATTCATTCTCACTCATGGCCTTGGGGATGTTCAGCGCCTGGCTCATCCGGATGGCTGGCGGAACGGTCTGGCTGATCAACTCGTCGAGGCTCGATGCTCCGATAGTATTCAGCATGGCTTTAGCATCCGCCTCACGGGGGCCGATATGCCGGGAAAGAAACTCGTTGGATTGTTGTTCGAACAGGTTCATAGCTCTAAAAATGTGGGATTTGTCAGTAATGACAGTTTGGCGATATAAGGGAATTGCAAAAAGTGATTACTTATTTGACTTATAGGGCACTTATATGACCTCCCTGGCTTAAAAGCGGTGCAAAGTTACGGGCTGGCATTCATAAAACGAGTGGGGCGGAGGAATAGTGGATAAGGGAAGAATAACTCATCCTTTAGACATGTCAACAAACAGCTATGTAATCATCACTGATTGGACGGCAGGGATTTGAAAATTTCTATTCAACCAGCCGAAGATGTATTTATTTTGCAGCATGGCAGGTGATCTATTGCAAAACTGGGAAAAGAAAAGCAAGGAAAGGCATAAACTCTATGCCCGCTTTTTAAAGAATGCAGATAAGAATAAAGTACTGAAGCAGTTGCCCGATCTGCACGACCAGGCTTTTGAAAAAGTGGATTGCCTGAAATGTGCCAATTGCTGCAAGAATTATTCTCCCCGCTTCAAAACCCCGGATGTAAAGAGGATCGCAAAGCATCTCCGTCTGAAGGAGAGCGTATTTATCGACACTTACCTGAAAGTGGATGAGGAGGGTGATTTTGTGACCAAATCACAACCCTGCCCTTTCCTGGGCGCTGATAACTATTGCAGCATCTACGATGAAAGGCCTTCCGATTGTCATCGCTTCCCGTACACAGATGAAGACGTGCTGGTGAAACGGCAGGCGCTTACACTGAAGAATATTACCTTTTGCCCGATCACTTATTATGTAGTAGAGAAATTAATGGAAGCAGAGAAAAGCAAATAATACCGTAATTAATACTCGAACTTCCGCAGGCTTGGTGCTTTAAACCAGGTTATGATCACTATTATCAGGGTCATTGTTCCACCAAACACCACTGAAGGCACAACCCCCATTAATTTAGAAGCTACTCCGCTTTCAAACTGGCCCAGTTCATTGCTTGAATTTACGAACATGGAACTTACGCTGCTTACCCTGCCCCGCATATTGTCGGGCGTTTTCAATTGCATAACGGTACCTCTTATTACTACGCTGACGCCATCTAATATTCCTGCCAGCATCAGCACCATAAAAGAAAGGAAGAACCATTTTGACAAAGCAAAAAAGATAATGCAGATACCAAAGCCGCCTACTGCGAGGAAGAGCTTTTTGCCCTGCTTTTTTTTCAATGGAGCAATAGTGAGCAGCACTACCACTAAGATGGAACCGATATCGCTGGCGGCATTCAGCCAGCCAAAACCCATTGGCCCCACTTTCAGTATATCGCTGGCATATACCGGTACCATGGCAACGGCTCCGCCAAATAATACGGCAAACATATCGAGCGACATAGCGCCTAATAATTCCTTTGTCTTAAACACGAAACGCAAACCCTCTTTTACGCTTTCCAGGGTTTTCTTTTCCTTACTGGTTTCGCTGGGCGGTTTGGGCTTTAAGCGGGTAAGGATAAAAAGTGCTGCAACAAGCATTGAGCAGATCACGGTGAGTGTACCTGTATTGCCGATCAGGGCAATCAGGAAGCCGCCGGTCGCATGGCCTGATACAGATGCAGTGAGCCAGGTGCCCTGGCTCCAGGTAGTGGCGTTCTGTAATGTTTGCCTGGGTACAATATAGGCGATCATGGCAGAAAAAACAGGCCCGGCAAATGAACGGATGATGCCTGTGCAAAAGATCACCGCATAAATGCTGTAAACGATATAATGGGTCTGAAAATGATCGTGGACAAAAGACGTGGAAAGGAACAGCAGCAAGCCTGCGGCGCTTAAATAAAAGAATACACTTCTGAGCAACAGGGCTCTCTTTTCACTGATATCTATGATGTGCCCAGAGTAAAGGGCCATTGAAAGTGCCGGTATCACTTCGGATAAGCCAATCAACCCGATCGCAAAAGGGTCTTTGGTAAGCTGGTATACCCACCAGCCGACCAGTGTGCTCATCATGCGCAAAGACATGATGAATGTGAATCTCCCTAATAAAAGGCTTCGGTATTCAGGTACACGTATCGCCGCAAAAGGATCGTCGGTTACCTGCTGAGTTGATTGTTCATCCATGGATGCTACGAAGATAAACAAATGACAAATGTCATCTGTTAAGGCAGGGTAATATAATGCTGCCCTTCTTCATATTCCTTCCCCAGTGCTTCAATGATCACCTGGAGGTGTTTTTCATTGCCAAGGAAATCGGCATTGGAAGCATCCACAAAAAGTGTTTTGATGTTGTGCTGCTTGATGTAATGGGTATAGGTTTCCTGGATATTGAACAGGTAATTGTCGGGAATATTCTGTTCGTAAGGGCGATTCCTTTTTTTAATATTGGCCTGCAGACGGTTGATAGGTGCATGCAGGTAAATAAGCAGGTCCGGCTGCACCAGTTGCTGATGAATGATATCGAAAAGCCGCTGGTAAAGGCGGAACTCATCATCGGGTAAAGTGACTTTGGCAAACAGCAGGCACTTGGTAAAAAGGTAATCCGAAATAGTGAGTTGCTGGAACATGTCCTTTTGCTGCAGCAGTTCTTTCAACTGTTTGAAGCGCTCGGCCATAAAGAACAGTTCAAGCGGGAAGGCATATTGTTGGGGATTGGCATAAAACTTCGGGAGAAAAGGGTTGTCGGCAAATTCTTCCAGTACCAGTCTTGCATTATAGTGCTTGCTGAGTAAATGTGCAAGGGTCGTTTTTCCGGCTCCTATATTGCCCTCTATGGTAATAAAATTATAAATCATGGTAGTGCCCGCAAAGTAACTGAAATGACAGGAAGGTTTGGAGAGGTCGCTTCTTTTGTGGATAAATCCCACCGGGGTTCTGTATTTTTTTCTTTGTGATTTTTTGTGTCTTGGTGGGATACTATTTCCCACCAAGACACAAAGACCACAAAGGTTTTACTTATAGCTTATTTACTGCGAGCTTGTCGGGGCATTCTTTTAATAATTGCGAGATCTTTTTTTTCAAAACAGGGTGTTCATAATTTCCTGCGATCTCAGCGAGAGGGGTGAGGGCGAAGCGACGGTTGGGTAATTGCGGATGCGGGATTTTTAAATGCGGTTCACTGAACACGTCATGATTGAATAAAAGTATATCGATATCGATGATGCGAGGCCCGTATTTTTCGAGGCGTACACGGCCGATGGATTTTTCAATTTCAAGCAGCCGGCCCAGCAATTCACCGGCTTCCAGAGCGGTTTCCACTAAAAGGGCCTGGTTGAGAAAGGCAGGCTGGTCATTCCTGCCCCAGGCCGCCGTTTCATATAAAGAGGAGCGGGCGCTCACCTTTCCGCAATGTTTTTCGATCAGTTCCAAAGCCAGGGCCAGGTTGGCCTCCGGCTGCCCTATGTTGCCGCCTGTCAATAAATATGCTTTGTTCATACTCGGACCCTTTTCCGGGGGCCAAATATCTTTATTTTTGGCCAAGGTTAAGACGTTCTTTATTTCGTGCATACGGTTGATTGCGGAAATATTGAATAAAAGATTTTCTTTGGCTTTTTAAACGAGTTAGTATGCGTAATTTCTTTAAGATATTTTTTGCCTGCCTGCTGGCGCTGGTCATCTTTACGATCCTGGCTTTCTTCTTTTTTGTAGCAGCGCTGGGCGGACTTACATCGAAAGATAAACCCATGGTAGCTTCGCACTCCGTGCTGGTGCTTGATCTCAGTCAGCATTTTGCAGAGCAGGTGCAGCGCGATCCTTTCAATTTTGTCAGCAGTGATGACCGTGATGTGCCGGGACTGTATGATATGGTGCGGCTGATACGATCTGCTAAAACCGATAAGAACATTTCAGGTATCTATATTCTGGCCAATGGTAATGGCAACAGTTATGCGGCCAGCGAAGAATTGAGAAATGCCCTCGCCGATTTTAAAACCAGCAATAAATTCATACTCGCACATGGTGATATCATGTCTCAAAGTGCCTATGGGGTTGCGAATATCGCCGACAAAATATATGTAAGCCCGATGGGTTTCCTGGAATGGAGCGGCTATAGCGTGGAATATTTATTCCTGAAAGGGACATTGGAAAAACTGGATATAGAGCCACAGATCTTTTATGCCGGTAAATTCAAAAGCGCTACTGAGCCATTACGTACAGATAAAATGACAGAGGCGAACAAACTGCAGACCACCGTTTGGCTGAACGACCTGTACAGCGATCTGCTCCTGAAAACGGCTGCTGTAAGAAATATGGATACCGCCACGCTCCACCAGCTTGCCAACGAAGGGAAAATACAAACCGCCAAAGATGCTGCAGACAATAAGCTAGTGGATGGGATAAAATATGATGATGAAGTGAAAGACGAGATCAAGGCCAAACTGGGGATTGATAAGTATGAAAAGATCAATTTTATTACTGTTAACACTTATCTCGCCTCGGGCGCCATTCAAAATGTGAATGGAGAAAAGATCGCGCTTATTTATGCTGAAGGGGATATCGTGGATGGAAGATCAGGGCAGGGAGCGATCGGCAGTGAGAATTACCGGACCCTGATCCGTAAAGCCAGGCTCGATAAATCCATTAAAGCAATCGTGTTCCGGATCAATTCCGGCGGTGGTAGTTCACTGGCCAGCGAAAACATCTGGCGTGAGCTTTCACTGGCTAAAAAAGAAAAGCCTGTAGTGGTGAGTTTTGGTGATGTAGCTGCTTCAGGAGGTTATTATATCGGCTGTGGGGCCGACAGCATTTTCGCATTGCCGACAACGATCACCGGCTCAATTGGAGTGTTCGGCATAATCCCTAACATGGAAGGATTTTTCAAGAATAAGGCTGGCATCACCTTCGATGGGGTGAAAACAGGTCAGTATGCCGATGCAGGAGCATTTTACCGTCCGCTCAACGATAATGAAAAAAAGATGATGCAGGCCAGTGTTGATCTTATCTATGCACAGTTCAAGCAAAGAGTGGCTGAGGGCCGGAAAAAAGATACCACATATATTGACAGCATTGCGCAGGGCCGTGTGTGGACCGGCAAAAGAGCTATAGAACTCGGATTGATCGATCGTTTCGGCGGATTGCAGGATGCTGTGCAATGTGCTGCCCGCATGGCCAGTTTGAAAGAATATAAAGTGAGCGAATTCCCTGAGCCGCGAAGCCTGATGGATGAAATATTGGGTAAGAAAGATCCGATGAACTATGCCGGCAAAATGAAACAGGAAATAGGAGAAGATAACTACGCCATTTACCAGGAGTTGAAACGCGTGAAGGAAATGAGTAATGGAGTGCAGGCGAGGCTGCCGTTCAGGTTTGTGATACGTTAACGATGGCCGATCGTTTGTTATTTGTTTTATTATCTCGGTCAACGAACAACGGTCATCGGTCAACGGCCAATGCATCCTACCAACTCTAAACTTTTTAAAGTAGGTTTGCAGCCAATCATTTCCCATGCCCCAGCAATACAGTCAGGCAAAAGCACTATGGGCCATTACAAGGGCCAGTTTTAAAGCTATCTTTTCACAACCTACCGCTGTTGTGTTCAGTTTATTGTTCCCGATCATTTTTATTTTGATCTTCGGGGCTTTCGGAAATGGGGGCGGGCCAAGCTATCGTATTGCTTTTGAACCCGGCTCTGACACAACCAATGCTTTTTTTGGCGCATTGAAGATGAATCCCCTGCTGAAGTTTGTAGCATACAAGGATACTGCTACGCTGAATAAGGACCTGGAAAAAGGGCAACTGACGGCCGTGCTTAATATCCGCCCGGTAAGCGATACATTCTCCACGCAACATGTGGTGGTGGGTATCCGCTCCACGTCTGCCAGTGGCAATACATTTGGTGGGTTTATGCAGACCCTGGATTATAATAAGCTAAAGTTTGAAAAATTTTTATCCAGCGATAAAGAAGAATACGTGCATGTGGAAACACCTGTTATTTCTGCAGGAAAAAAATACAGGCAGATCGATTTTATCTTACCAGGCCAGTTAGGCTTCTCTATTTTATTCGCCACTTTGTTTGGTGTCTCTTTCACTTTTTTTACTCTGCGTGAGCAATTAGTGCTGAAACGCTTTTATGCATCGCCGGTCAGCCGCCTGAATATCCTGGTAGGGATCGGTATCAGCCGTTTGTTCTTCCAGTTGATGAACGTGGTTATACTGATCCTGTTTGGTCACTTCTTCCTCAACTTCACACTGCAACATGGGGCGGTTACATTTTTTGAGATGGTGCTGATGTCAATATATATGCTTTTCCTGCTGATGGGAGTGGGGCTTATTTTCAGCAGCATCGTAAAAACAGATACTGCCATACCTTTGCTTATTAACTTATTCGGTTTTCCCCAAATGCTTTTGTCCGGCACTTTCTTCCCGGTCAATGTATTTCCGGAATGGTTGCAGAATATTTGTTATTTCCTGCCGCTCACCCAGTTCAACAACGCTGTCCGTAAAATATCTTTTGAAGGATTGCATATCTGGGATTGCTGGAGAGAGATTGGTATTCTTGGTATCTGGATAGTTATAGTGTATGCGATCACAATAAAGGTGATCAAGTGGGAATAATTATTGAAAAAGTATTGTTATGAGAGGGATTAAGCTGATCATATTAAGTTTTGTTTTCTTATTCACCGTGGTATGGCTTATATCATTGCTGATCCCTTCCCGTGTGCGGATCTCAAGGGCTGTTAATATTCATGCAAATAAAGACAGCATCCTCAGCATGATAAAAGATCCAATGCGCTGGAAAGAATGGTATCCTGGCCTGGACTCGTCCAAACCTTTATATGCAGAAGGCAGATTGAAAGGAGCGATCCTTAACGATAAAGATCCAAAACATCCGGTTTACCTCGAACTCGAAAAAGAAACTGCCGATGAAGTGACGGCCCTGTTTGTAGGTGGCCGCATAAAACCGGTCGTCAATACCTGGAAAGCGATCAGTTATGCGCATTCTGATTCCCTCACCCTGCAATGGTATATGGATTTTCAACTGCGCTGGTATCCCTGGGAAAAATTTGCAAGCCTGCTGCTGGAGAAATCTTATGGCCCACCCATGGAAAAAGGACTGAGCGATATAAAAAAGAGCGTTCAGGCTGACCTTTCATCCAATAATTAAAGGTGGCTGGCAGGTTATTTGTAGATTTAGTCAGTCAAAAATCTTTAAAAAATTATTTTATGAAATCAGCATTCCTCTTTATGCTTGCAATGACCAGCATGCTTTTCTCCTATGGTCAGCAAGATAAATCTAAACGCCCCAGTCCGCCTGCTCAGGCAAAAGAAACTCTTGGAAACGGCACTGTTGTTACGATCGACTACAGCCAGCCGGCAGTAAAAGGAAGAACCATCGGAAAAGACCTTGAGCCTATGGAAGGCAAGGTATGGCGTGCCGGTGCCAATGAAACTACTGTATTTGAAGTAAGCGAGCCTGTTAAAGTAGGCGGTAAGGAATTGCCTGCAGGCAAATACGGCCTTTTTGTTATTTCAAATGGCGGTGAATGGACATTTATTATCAATAAGATTTGGAACAAATGGGGCACTGAGTACACCGAGTCTGAGGACGTGGTAAGGGTGAAAGGAGAGACTAGTAAATTGTCAACACCTTCAGAGAGACTTACTTACACAATAGATAAGAGCGGTAAGGTAACGCTTTCATGGGGGGATATGCAAAGCTCCTTTATGGTTGAATAAACCGGTCAATTCTGCAATACAGCGGCCACAAAGAGTCATTTTCTTTGTGGCCGCTGTATTTTGCAGGCGATAAAAGCGGTGAGTTTTTCATAAAATGCAACGATAAGAATAAGATCATTGTCAGGTATGGCAACCGAACAGATGGAGCAACAGAAATTGGTCAGGGACTGCCTGAAGGGAAAACCACAGGCGCAGCGGCAGCTTTATGAGTTGTATGCCGACACGATGCTGGGCGTCTGTTATCGCTATACCCGCTCCATGAGGGACGCAGAAGATGTTCTCCAGGAAGGATTTGTGAAAGTGTTCCATCATTTGAACCAATATAAACAGGAAGGGGAATTGGGTGCCTGGATCCGCCGGATCATGGTCAATACCGCGCTTAATTTCCTGAAACGCCATCGTAAATACCAGGAGGAAATGTATTTCACAGAAGAATACCTCCATCCCGTCAGCCAGGAAGACCCGGCAGTTCGCCTGCATGCTAAAGAACTGGCCGATCTCGTTCGCCAGTTGCCACAAGGCTACCAGGTAATATTCAACCTGCACGCGGTGGAAGGGTTCTCCCATGTGGAGATCGGAGAAATGCTGGGAATCAGCGACGGCACCTCCCGTTCACAGTATGCCAGGGCCAGGAACCTCCTGATCACCTGGTTGAAAAAATATTCCACGGATCACAAAAAGTCAAGTTATGCTGGAAAGTGAATTTGATAAACAGGTACAGCAGGAACTGGAAGGGCTGCAACTACGTCCCTCTACTGCTGTATGGGAAAACGTAGAAAAGGAGCTGCGACGTAAAAAAAGACGGCGCTATATCGTTTTCTTTTGGCTGCTGACCGGCCTCGGCCTGTTGGGCTACACCGGTTATCTCCTTACACAAAAAGGCAAACCCACCCTCACGGAATCTTCCGGCAAACCTGCTGATCATTCCGGCAAAACTGTGCAACAACCTGCTGCGCAATCAACCCAGTCAGACATTATTCCATCAATACCATCAACCATTAAACCGACTGATAGCAGCAATCCTGTTGATCAGGCTACACAATTAAATGAAACTTCACCTGCCATCGCAACCCAATCCGGAACACCTGCTGACCAGGAATTGAATGGCAGGAAAACAACAGCTCTGGCCCCGGCTGTTAAAAACAAAGGGAAAAGAAAGGCAGATAAAACCGGCTTCCCTGTTGCAAAGTCGGGCAACCAGGAAAAAACGGTTACACAGGAAATAAGGAAAACAGAGAGCAGGGAAGAAACAGAAAGCAAGCCTGGTGATATAGCAGAACAAACCCAGCCTGCTGCTCCTGCAAAGGATAGTGTGAAAGCGAAGATAGACAGTGCAGTGGCTGCTATTCCTCCTCCGGCAGAATTGAAAGCGCCGGTAGCTAAAAAGCAATCTTCTTCAAAGATCAGATGGTCGCTTGATCTGGGTGTTGGTGGTGCAGGCCCTCTCGGCAGTCCATTCCTGATCGGCGAGACTAATAAAAGCGCATTGGCATATAACCAGACCGGAGGAATGATCGCTTCTCCTGGTTCACCCCTGGTTACCCCACCTGTAGTGAATTATGGGCCGGTTTATTACCCCCGTTCTGATATTAAACCCGGGCCTGCATTCCGTATCGGCGTGCTGGGCGAATGGGCAATATCCAAACGGAGCAGTATCGTTTCAGGTCTGCATTATCAATATCTAAGTACTAATATCCGTACAGGTTCTTACAGGAACACCGCCATAAGGTTCGATAACTATGCTTCCCAGGCTGTATCTGTGGGATCTTCATACCAGGCAGGGCTGCAAAAAACTTTCACTAACCGTTTCCATTACCTGCAAATACCGCTCAGTTTCCAATGGCAGGTAAACAAAGGGAACAAAGCGCCGATCTTATTGAATGCAGGTCTGTCTGCCGGATATCTCCTTACCTCCAATGCCCTGGTGTATGACTCATTACAAGGAGGGATATACTATCATGATAAAAATTCATTCAACCGTTTCCAGTTAAGCTTTAATACCGGTCTTTCTTTCCGTTTTGGAAACAACAAAGCCTTCCAGTGGAGTATCGGGCCTGAAGTTTCAATGGGCCTGAGAAGCCAGGTGAAAGAAGAATATGATAAGAAACAGTATCCATTATATTTAGGGATAGGCGCGAGATTGTATTTACCTAAAAAGAATCATTAGCAGATTCCAGGCGCTCTTCCCGTCTTACCTGTAAGTTTTTACCGGGATAACGGGAAGAGTGAACTATTGATTGAAGCTTTAATCCGATTCCCCGGATTTCAAAAATTGTATATTCCGTTGCATACCCTTCCACTTTGTTCTGCTTAGAGGAGAATGTTTGAAGATCTTTTTAAATGTTTCTTCTGTCATCATTTCCCATTCCCTGCTTTGCAGGTTAAGTATCTCGGGAATGGGCGTGAATGCCTGTTCTTTATTAGGCTGGCTGAACCGGTTCCAGGGACATACATCCTGGCAGGTATCACAACCAAAAGCCCAGTCATCAAATTTATTTTTCATTTCGCCGGGGATCAGCATTTCCTTCAGCTCTATGGTGAAATAGGAAATGCATTTACTCCCGTCCACTACTTTGCCAGGGAGAATGGCTTCAGTAGGGCAGGCATCTATGCAGCGGGTGCAGGTGCCGCAATGATCTTTGGCAAACGGATCATCATATTCCAATTCCAGGTCGGTGATCAGCGTGGCAATGAAAAAAAAGGAGCCACTCTTTGGAGTCAGTAAATTCCCATTTTTCCCGATCCACCCCAATCCGCTTCTTTGGGCCCAGCTTCTTTCCAGCACAGGTGCAGAGTCTACAAAGCCACGGCCATTTACATCCCCAATGTTTTCCTGTATTTCAGTAAGAAACCGGTTCATTTTTGCCCTGATCACTTCGTGATAGTCATTTCCGAAAGCGTATTTGGCAATTTTGGGCGCATCAGGTTGCTGCTGTTTTGCCGGAAAATAATTCTGCAGCAATGTGATCACTGAGCGGGCGCCGGGTACCAGTTTCGCAGGGTCAACCCTTAGCTCAAAATGGTTTTCCATGTATTTCATAGAGCCATGCATGCCCTGGCCCAACCATCGTTCCAGCCTTTTCGCGTCCTCATCCAGCCTTACGGCTTTGGCAATGCCACAATAATCAAACCCCAGCCTTGCGGCGGCTTGCTTAATAAATGCTGTATGATTACCTCGTAGATCCACTGTTGCGTATAGGGCGCAAAGATACCCTGTAATATCTGGGATATTTTATGTAAAATTGTCGCTCTTGATTTTCAACCAACACCACCAAACCCACCCGCATGAAAGTCCAATCCATCCTGGTCATTTTGCTTGGCTTCCTCTGTTTTGAAATAAGCGCGCAGGAAAAAGCAAAGATCAAATTTGGCAAAGTAAGTCCTGAAGATTTCAAAGCAGTTTATCCGATCGATAACAATGCCAGCGCCGTTATCATTGGTGATATCGGCTCCACGGACTTTGTCGGTAACGATAAAGGGAGCTTTGCACTCGAGTTCAAACGTTACTGCCGTGTGCATATCCTCAATAAGAACGGGTATGATATCTCTAAAGTAGAGATACCGATCTATAAGGTAGATGAAGCAGAAGAAGAACTTACCTCCATTAAAGCTGTGACCTATAATCTCGAAAACGGCAAAGTGGTAGAAACCAAACTCGATCCCAAAAGCATATTCAAGGAAAAGATCAGTAAGAAGAAAGTGGTCAAGAAATTCACTTTTCCTGCTGTCCGTGAAGGCTCCATTATTGAATTTGAATACAAACTCAAATCCGATTTCCTGTTCAACCTGCGACCCTGGGAATTCCAGGGCAGTTATCCTACACTCTGGAGTGAGTATATAGTAGGAATGCCTGAATTCCTCAACTATGTTTCTTTAACGCAGGGTTATCAACCTTTTTATATAAAAGATCAAAAGGATAAAAGAGAGTCTTACAGCGTGGAGATCAAAAAAGAAAATGCAATGCTGGGCGGCAGTGACAGGATCAATTTTTCAGCAGGCGTTACTTTTTTCCGTTGGGTGATGAAGGATGTGCCAGCCTTAAAGGAAGAAAGTTATACTTCTACACTCAGCAATCACGTTGCAAAGATCGAATTCCAGTTGGCTGAATACCGTGAGCCCTTTATTCCTAAAAAGGTAATGAATACCTGGGCTGAAACTGCCAAACGCTTGCTCGACGAAGAAGATTTTGGCAAATCGCTACAGGAGGAAAATGAATGGCTGACTGAAGCAGTATCAACCGCAGATAAAAATGCCAAAACATCACTTGAGCAGGCAAAGAATATTTATGCATGGCTGCGGGATAATATGACCTGTACCAACTACAATTCCTTTTATACCACCAAATCGCTCAAAGCCACACTGAACAGTAAAAGCGGCAGTGAAGTGGAGATCAATCTGCTGCTGACGGCAATGCTGAAGAAATTGGGAATGGAGGCCGATCCTGTAATACTCAGTACCCGTTCGAACGGGTATGCATATGCTTTGTATCCGCTGATCGACAGGTTCAATTATATTGTTACGCGGGTAGTGATCGACGGTAAAACTTATTACCTGGATGCGAGCAGGCCCATGCTTGGCTTTAATAAACTGGGTTATGATTGCTACAATGGTCATGCCCGGGTAATTGAGCCCAATGCAGCCGGTATCGAATTCAAGCCGGAATCATTGATGGAAAAAGAACTTACTTCTGTTCTCATTGCCAACGATGCAAATGGGAACCTGGTAGGCAATCTGCAGCATTCACCCGGTTACTACTCTTCATACAGCCTGCGGTCTAGATTAAAGGAAAAAGGCCAGGATGCTTATTTCAACGATCTGAAGAAAGATGCGGGTGGAGAAATGGAAATACTGGAGCCTTCAATTGATTCTATTAATAATTATGAAGAGCCGGTGGCAATCAGGTACCGTTTCAAATTGCCTACTGACAAAGAGGATATCTGGTATTTCAATCCCATGTTCAGCGAAGGCTGGAAAGAAAACCCTTTCAAATCAACAGAACGCCTCTATCCTGTAGAAATGCCTTATGGTATTGATCAAACATTTTTGCTCCGCATGGATGTGCCGCCTGGTTATACAGTAGATGAACTGCCCAAGCCGATCATAGTGAAATTGAACCCTGAAGATGAAGGCAATTTTGAATACAGGGCGGTAGAGAGCGCTGGTGTTATTTCCATCCGCTCAAGAGTAAGGATCAGCCGCACTTTTTTTTCACCGGAAGAATATGTTATGCTTCGTGAATTTTTCAACCTCGTGGTGAAAAAGCACAATGAGCAGATCGTATTTAAAAAGAAAAAATAATGAACGCAAGGTTAATAATCGGATGCCTGTTGCTGGCCAGTTCTGCCCTGCTGCATGCAAGCGATGGAAAATATTCCGTTTCCGGCATCTCTCCGGTATTGCGGATGAATGCCCATGCTGTGGTGCGGCTGGAAGAATTGAAGTTTGAAATAAAAAGTGTGAAAGAAGCGGTGCAGACCAATCACTATGTGATCACCGTGTTCAATGAGAATGGCGATCGCTGGGCCCAGTTTTCTGAATACTATGATAACATGCGAAGCATTACATCTGCAGAAGGGATCCTGTATGATGCAAATGGTACCCAGCTAAAAAAGGTGAAGAAAAAGGAGATGAGTGATCTTAAAAGCACTTCTGAAGGGACGTTTGTAGACGACAGCAGGGTGAAATTCCATAATTTTTACCAGCGCACTTATCCTTACACTGTAGAATATACTGTTGAGATCGCTTATAAGTCTACCTTATTCTTTCCCATGTGGGCGCCACGTGCCAGTGGTGGCATTGCGGTGGAAAAAAGCAGTCTTTCGGTTATATGCCCGGCGGATTACCAGTTCCGCTACCAATCGTTTTTATATAATGGCGAACCCATTATCCAAAAAGAAAAAAATATACGTACTACCACCTGGTCTGTAAATAATCAACCTGCTATCACAAAAGAACCTTATTCTCCTCTATGGCATGAAATTTCCACTGTTGTAATACTCGGACCTACTGAATTCCAGGTAGAGAATTATAAAGGGAATATGATGAGCTGGAAGGATTTTGGAAAGTTCGTGTATTCATTGAAAGCAGGCCGCGATCAATTGCCTGACAATATTAAACAAGCCGTTCACCAGATTGCTGATGGCCTTACCGATCCCCGGGAGAAGATAGCCCGGCTGTATGAATATATGCAGAAAAACACCCGGTATATAGGTATACAGTTAGGTATAGGCGGTTGGCAACCTTTTGATGCAAAATATGTGGCAACAAACGGGTATGGCGATTGTAAAGCATTGGTGAATTACATGTACAGCTTGCTGAAAGAAGCCGGTATCAATTCTTACTATTCACTGATACGTGCTGGAAAATATGCCAACTATATCACCAGTGAGTTTCCTTCCCAGCAGTTCAATCATGTTATCCTTTGTGTGCCGCTTCAGAAAGATACTATATGGCTCGAGTGTACCAGTCAGACACTGCCGGCAGGCTATCTGGGTGATTTTACAGAAGGCCGGTATGCTTTGCTGGTAAATGAATCAGGAGGAGAACTGGTGCGAACACCGGAATATGGTAAAAATGAGAACCTGCAGACCCGCCGCATTAAAGCTGTACTGGAAGATAACGGCACACTGCAGGTAACAGCAAATACCAGTTATGAAGGTTTGCAGCAGGATGATATTCACGGGCTGATCAATCATCTTTCCCCTGATAAGGTAAAGGAATACCTGCATGAACAACTGGACTTTGCCACATACGAAGTGAATAAATTTGATTATAAAGAAAAGAAAACGGCAATTCCTTCTATCCTGGAAGCATTGGATATCAGCGTCAGTAATTATGCTACCATCACCGGTAAGCGGTTATTCATCATTCCTAATATTATGTCGCGTTCTTACCAGAAACCGGCTGCAGACAGCACCCGCCGGTATGATATCCAGTTGGGAATAGCTTACACAGATACAGATACAGTAGAGATACAGTTACCTGCCGGTTATGAAGCAGAAGCCCTTCCTGCCGATGTTTTGCTGAACACTACTTTCGGCACTTATAAAAGCACTACCAAGCTGGCTGATGGGAAGATCTATTATTACCGCCATATGGAGCAATCCTCCGGCCGCTTTCCTGCCGCCAATTATGCAGAACTGGTAAAGTTTTATGAAACGATCTATAAAGCAGACAGGAGCAAGATCGTATTGGTCAAAAACAAATGATCACAAGTGGCCGATCTCAATCCCTAATGTTGCAATTGCTTCAAGGTAAGTGAATGCATGCGTGGCCCTGTTGCCTTTAGAAGTAGACGTATTTGCCAATGCATTTACGTACCGCACGTAGCCTGTTTTGCCCGTTGCTTCCAGGAATAGCCTTTTGAACGGATAGAGACGTAGCCCAGCCTCTGTGCTGATATTGTAACCTGCGATATGGAATTTATTGTTCAACCGGTCGCCCTTCCAGGTAAAATCGGTGCGCGGTATATTAATGCCTGCACCTGCTTTCCACATGTATTTAATGATGCTGCGGGTGTGTGCGTGATTTTGCAGGCCATTGTACAAACGCACATAATTTATATGCAACCAGTTGGCGCCATCAGAATGCTCGAAGTGCAGAAAAGTCTTAGGATTTAAAACACTGTCTCCATCCACTTTTACACCTCCAATAGTACCTGTTACCCTGGCCGTTTGCCCGTCTGTTACAATATACTTGGTATGGTCAAAGTTTATTTCAATGGCTTTTGAACGGGCTTTATCCAGGTAGAAACCGATGCGGTAATTGTATTGGGGGATGGAAACTTCTGTTGGTTTCTTATACACTGCATCAAAATCACCTGAGTCGTGGGCCTTTACACTGTGCAACGTAAAATTATCGCCATTGCTCATTTTAAAATGTATATCGCTGCGGCTATAAGCGTCCACATTGTAACCCCACTGGAGGTAGACCCCTTTTATCCAACGTTCTTTGTGTTTCTTGTCTTGTGCGTGCAGTAGTATAGTGCCGGATAGCAATGCTATCAATAAAACCGTTCTTTTCATTTTGCAAAATTAGGAGAAGAATCATTTACATGTAACATACAGTGTTCATGTAGCACGATCGTACCCTCTTAATCCTCAAGATGGAGCCGGTGAAACATCCGGTGCATTACCGGGGCCAGTATCACGCCGATATTGGTAATAAAGACCACCCCGCTGAAGATGGCATAAAGGGAAGAGAACCATTTGCCGCCGACTGTGGTGATCTCCACCACCGGTCCCATTCCACTTAAGATCATGGATGCATTATGCAGCGAATCGAGCCAGGAAATGTTAGCTGTGTAGTGATAGCCGAAAATGCCGATCAGCAGGCAAACAAACAGAATGCTCATCGCCAACAGGATATTATTCAATACCCGCCGGTAAAACACCCGCATAGGGGCCAGCTTCTGTTTGCGGTGTTCATACATAATGCCGATCAGGGACAGGAAGGTTTTATCTGCTGATCAATGATTTTTTTTAATTCAAGATGTATACCTGCTTTTTCCTCGGTGAGCAGGGTTTTAGTAAAAACAAGGTACGCATAACCCCTACAAAAATCAATCATCGGCCAGGTGCCGAATAAACCCGGGCTTGCCAGGGCGGTTGCTTTCCCGTCTATCTCTTCAACTGCCCAGCTTCCCAGCGTATAGTTGAAACCTCCTGCAGCCTTGGGCGCGTATTTGATCTGGGAAGATTTGGTTTGTACCTGCATTAATGTATTCACGGATTCTTCGCTGAGTATTTGTTTGCCATTGGCCTTTCCTTTATTGAGCAGCATTACCAGGAACCGCATATAATCGTCAGGTGTGGAATAAGCACCTCCGGAAGGATTTACAGGTCCTCCATCTGCACTGGTAAAACTTGTTCTGCGCATGGCCAGCGGGGTAAACAGCTTTTGTTTGATCAGCACATCAAACCTTTTCTTGCTGACCACTTCCAGCACCCGGCCGGCAATATTAAGGCCGATGGAGCCATACCAGAAATCGGTGCCTGGGTTGGCCCTGATCTCCCTGGCCGCAAATGAGTTCACTTCTTCTTCCAGGGATTGAAATTTTTTCCGCTGGAAAAGCTTCTTTAAAAAATTGGCATCATCCTCGATACCTGTCATCTGCGAAAGGCAATTGCGGATGGTGATATAGCTTTTCCCATAGCGCTCAAATTCGGGCAACCAGCGGCTGATCTTATCATCCAGGGAAAGCTTCCCTTCTTCAACAAATTGCATAACAAGAACAGCAGTCAGCCATTTGCTGCAACTGGCAATGGCAACCGGCGTGGCTGTTTTGGTGTTAAAATCACCCAGCTCTTTTTTATAAACAAGGGTATCGCCTTTCCAGATCATTGCTACCGCATTATTTCCCAATTGTTTCTGGCGGGATTGGAAGGCGGCGTCCAACTCGGCCGTATTAAGCTGGGCCTGGAGAGGCTGCAAGAATAACAGCAAAACTGCTACTGGTATGACTTTCATGCAGATCGGAAGGGGCTTGTATGACATTCTTACTGGATTTTTAACTACTAATTACACAAATAAGACGAATTACGCGAATGGCGTGAATTCTGTAGGGACTAATAACGCTAATTAATTTGAATTATGTTATACAGTTTGTATGAATTGTATAACCGGTTCAACAACTCAAATCAACGATAATATTAGATATATGAACCTAGGAAATTTTACCATAAAAGCGGCTGAAGCCTTCCAACAGGCACAGCAGATCGCCTTTAATGCCAAGAGCCCGAATATCGAAACGGAGCACTTGCTGAAGGCCTTGCTGGAACAGGAAGATTCTCCCGTGGATTATTTATTGAAGAAAAACAATGTTACAGTCAACCTGGTGGATACCCGCCTGGACGAATTGATCAACAAACTTCCCAAAACCTCCGGTGACGCTGCCCAGCAGATCAGCCGGGAAGCCAACAATGTAGTGTTGAGGGCAGGAGCTGCCCTGAAGCAGTTCAATGATGAATTTGTGACACCCGAACATATCCTGCTGGCAATTGTGCAGGGGAATGATGAAACAGCCAAGCTGCTGAAAAATGCAGGCCTTACTGAAAAGGGGCTGGTAGCGGCCATTAAGGAATTACGTAAAGGCGAAACAGTTACTTCCCAAACACAAACCCAGGAATTCAACGCGTTGAACAAATATGCAAAGAACCTGAATGAACTGGCACGCCAGGGAAAACTTGATCCTGTGATCGGTCGTGATGAAGAGATCAGGAGAACACTCCATATCCTCTCCCGCCGCACCAAGAACAACCCCATTCTTGTGGGTGAGCCCGGTGTAGGTAAAACAGCCATTGCTGAAGGTATCGCACATCGTATCGTGAATGGCGATGTGCCGGAAAACCTGAAATCAAAAGTGATCTACGCATTGGATATGGGCTTGCTTATCGCAGGTGCCAAATACAAAGGCGAGTTTGAAGAAAGATTGAAAGGTGTGGTAAAGGAAGTGAGCGGCAGCGACGGAGAGATCATTTTGTTTATTGATGAGATACATACACTGGTAGGTGCCGGTGGTGGTGAAGGTGCAATGGATGCAGCCAATATTCTGAAGCCTGCACTGTCGCGTGGTGAACTGCGTGCAGTGGGCGCTACCACTTTGAGTGAATACCAGAAATTTTTTGAAAAAGATAAAGCGCTTGAAAGGCGGTTCCAGAAAGTGTTCATTGATGAACCAAGTGTGGAAGATGCTATCTCTATCCTGCGTGGATTGAAAGACCGTTATGAGACGCACCACCATGTGCGGATCAAAGACGAAGCGATCATCGCTGCCGTGGAATTGTCGAGCCGTTATATCACCGACCGTTTCCTGCCCGATAAAGCGATTGACCTGATTGATGAAAGCGCAGCAAAGCTCAGGCTTGAAATGAATTCCATGCCTGAAGAACTGGATACGCTGGAAAGACAGATCCGCCAACTGGAAATAGAAAGGGAAGCGATCAAACGCGAGAACGATGAGGAAAAGCTGAAGCAGCTCAATACAGAGATCGCTAACCTGTCTGTACAAAGAGATACGTTCAGAGCGAAATGGAAAGAAGAAAAAGAGATCGTGGAAAAAGTACAGAGTGGTAAAGCAGCGATTGAACAATTAAAGCTCGAAGCGGAAAAGGCAGAGCGTGAAGGCGATTATGGCAAAGTAGCGGAGATCCGCTATGGTAAGATAAAAGAACAGGAAAAGCAGATCAAGGATTATTCTGATCAACTGGCTGCCATCAGTGAAAATTCAAGGATCACAAAAGAAGAAGTGGACGCGGAAGATATAGCAGAAAGTGTGGCCAAGGTTACCGGCATCCCTGTAACCAAAATGATGCAGAGTGATAAAGAAAAATTGCTGCATCTCGAAGAACATCTGCATGAAAGGGTAGTAGGGCAGGATGAAGCGATCACTGCAGTTGCAGATGCTATCCGCCGCAGCCGTGCAGGATTGAATGATCCAAAGAAGCCGATCGGTTCATTTATTTTCCTTGGCACAACAGGTGTTGGTAAAACCGAACTGGCAAAGGCCCTGGCTGAATACCTGTTTGATGATGAAAGTATGATGACGAGGATCGATATGAGTGAATACCAGGAAAAACATACAGTGAGCAGGCTTGTTGGCGCACCTCCCGGTTATGTAGGTTATGATGAAGGCGGCCAGCTCACAGAAGCAGTGCGAAGAAAACCTTACAGCGTGGTGTTGCTCGATGAGATCGAGAAAGCTAACCCAGATGTATGGAACGTGCTGTTGCAGGTGCTGGACGATGGCCGGTTGACCGACAATAAAGGAAGGGTGGTCAATTTCAAGAACACCATCATCATTATGACCAGCAATATCGGAAGCCACCTGATCATGGATGCTTTTGATAACGTTAATGAAAAGAATGTGGAAGAGGCTACAGAAAAAGCCAAACTGGAAGTGATGAACCTGCTGCGGCAAACCATCCGTCCGGAATTCCTGAACAGGGTTGATGAGATAATTATGTTCCAGCCTTTGCTGAAGAAACAGATCATGGGTATTGTAAAGATCCAGTTAAACAACCTGAAGCGACTGGTAGCACAAAGCGGTATTCAATTGGAGTTCAGCGATTATGCACTGGAGTACCTGGCTGATCAGGGATTCGATCCGCAATTCGGCGCAAGGCCCTTGAAAAGGTTGATACAAAAAGAGATCGTCAACCAGTTGAGCAAAAGGATACTTGCAGGGGATATTGATAAAACCCACCCGGTGCTGGTGGATGTATTTGATAATACGGTTGTGTTCAGGAATGAGACACCGGAGCTGGAAAAAACAGGGAAGAAGTAAAATACCCCTTCATTATCCAATGAAGTTTATATAGAAACGGCAAGGAACAATCCTTGCCGTTTTCGTTTAGCTAAATGATCTTATAATTTTTATACTCTCCAGGATACCATCCTGTCCATTTTCCCATAAACCTTTTAAAGCGGTCTTTCAATGAAGCATAGCGGAGGGAAGGATCAGGTTGATAGCTCCAGTTTTGCTTTGCCACTCTATCCTGCATCACGGCGGGGTGAGTGCCTTCAAAAAGCGCTACAGGCTCAGTCGCTTTTTCATACGTATACTGGTTCATGAAATCTGCATGGCCCTGTACGGCCCCTTCGTCCGGATTATATAAACGGATCTTTGCTTTTTCTTTTTCTTTCAGCTCTTCGGGGTATCTTACCCATCCGTAGTGATATACATATGCATCCAGCAGCTTCACTCTCAGTTTCTCATTCGGTCTTTTGCGGAATCCCTGTGCATCGCGGTAAGAAAATATATTCTTGTCGTTGCGTATGATCCTGATCTCATGCCTGTACCAGGCACTGTTGATACCGACATAAGCATAAGAACCGAAAAAGTGGATATAATTGAAGAGGAACCCATCCACTTTTTTATTGTGGAGGTATTTTTCCATGGCTCCCTTTATCACGGGAAAATATTTTTCATGGATCACTTCATCGCCCTGTATATAAATGCACCAATCATATTTTGCAGGAATAGCCTGGAAAGCTTTATCTGTTTCCACGGCCAGTACACGCCCTCCTTCTTTCAGGTTCTCATCCCATATGGTTTCGATAATAGTTACTTTAGGGTCGAGGTCACGCAGTATTTCCAGTGTATTATCAGTGGAATCGCCTACTGCTACGATCACTTCATCACATAAAGGAAGAATGGAACGGACGGCTTCTACAAAAGGATATCCCAGCTTCACACCGTTGCGCACAAAAGAGAAACCACAGACTTTCATTGTTCTTTAAGCAAGAAATAAGAGGTGAAGAGCCCTGGGGCTCTTCACCATTAAATGTGTTTACCACACAAAAGTAAGCTTATGACTTATTATTTCAGTGCAAACACAACATTCACTTCAAACCGTAGTTTCATTTTCTTAAAGTCTATCTGGGAACCACCTTCGGGGCTGGCCTGGTCGCGCATCAGCATATTGCTTTGTGCAGAGCTCATGAAGTAAGGTTGCCATTCGGCAGGCTCATTGATGGTGATGGCTTCGCCCAGTTTTTCACCGATGGCTTCACTCAGGTACAAACCTTTTTCGCGTGCGATCTGCACAGCTTTTATCTTCAGTTGTTTTCTGAACTCAGGCATCTTGCTATGGCTGGTAGAAACGATCTGGAAGTTTTTAGTGGCATCATCATCCAGCTTTTCCACCAGTTCGTCCATCTGGCGGCTACCGGAAAACTTTACCTGATAAGTGATCTGCGCGAGCATATCAGTACCCTTTTTCTTTTTTTTCAGCTCATAATAATTATTGTACCCGGAATAAGAGGCAATACTGATCAGCGAGTCAGGTATGCCGATAGCCCTGCAGGCTGCCAGGAAGGCTGTTCTGATGCTTTCCAGGTCTTTTTTGGATTCCCCTTTCTTCTGATATTCCATCAGGGTGATCTGGACATATATTTCATCCGGTACGATCTCCATTTCGGCGCTGCCGCTTACAGAAATGGTTTTAGGGAAAGGATTAACGGTGTACACAGGCTGGCCCTGTTGTGCCATACTGGTTTGAGCTAACAATGCGAATGCGAGACTTGTCAAAATAGTTTTCATGATCAACGTTTTTTACAAGATACGTTCTGCAAAAACATTACATAAGGTGTTTGACGTATTCACTTTTTTTTAGCAAATACAATCTGGTTTACAAGAAATAAGACAAGTGCTGTTTGAAATGCTTCCTTCCCGTCCTTCCCGCCTTACCGGTAAGTTTTTTACCGGTAAGGCGGGAAGGACGGGAAGGGGAAAATATTGTAAACGGTGACCAGAACGGGTTAAAAAAAATGTTGATAAGTTATTGGGTATGGGACCTGTTTTTCCGATATTTTTAGAATATGCTAGACCATTACCAGCTTTTGCACACCATCTATTCTATCGTAAAAGAAGACCCGCAACCAGAGCAGTATGCCTGCCGGCCAAGGGAACTGATCCTTCGTCAATTTCAGGACTGGTCTTTTATCAATGAGCAACTCAGGTTGCTGGAAGAAGAAGAGCTGGTAGTTACTGAACAGCAAGACACTCTGATTATCCGCATCACTTCCGCCGGGCTGGAGAAAGCAAAAGACGGCACCAACCTGGTTTGGGAATAACAATTTCAGGCTTATGATTGATTAGCCCGGTATTCATCGTATGAAGCCGGCATTACAGCACAGTTATCTTCTGTTTTACCGATTGCAGATCATGAACAGTAGATAGATGGTCCTTCCTTGTGGAATTTATTATCCGGCCAATCACAATCAAAATCAATCAACATGACTACCTCTGCCGGGACCTCCGCCAGCATTGCTGCGCCTGTTTCCCAATCCGAACGTATCACTATCATTGATTCCCTTAGGGGATTTGCTATTCTGGGCATATTGCTTATGAATATACCAGGGTTTGGCTTGCCCGGCCCTGCAGGTTTTGATCCTACAGTCCGTCATGAATTCGGTACGATCAACTTCACTGTCTGGCGCCTGGTGGAATGGATACCCGAAGGCACCCAGCGAGCTTTGTTTTCTATGCTATTTGGTGCAGGGATCATTTTATTTATAGAAAGGCAGGGAAAAAGGATAGAGGGTATAAGGCCGGCCGACTATTTTGTGCGCAGGCAATTATGGTTGATGTTCTTTGGCCTGGTCGATGTTTATCTCCTGCTCTGGTGGGGAGATATCCTGTTTGATTATGGTGCTTATGGTTTGATGATATTCACTTTTCGCAAGCTTTCCCCCAAGGCTTTAATAATCGCAGCCTGTGTTTGTTTCCTGATGATGATGTTAAGAGAAACACGGGATCTGTACCAGGGCAAAACCACGATCAAAAAAGGGGAGCTTGTGGCAGCGATCGACACTACTAAAACCAGGCTTACTCTTCAGCAAAAAGAAGATCTGGGGGCCATGAAAGAATTCATGGAAAATACGAAGTATGAAAAAAAGGTTGAGAAGATGGAGAAAGCTATCCGGAAGACCACTGGCAGCTATGCCGACCTGTATGAATTCAGGACGTCTGTCTACCTGAATGTGTTGGTAAAATACATGTACATGAGCATATGGGATGTATTGTTGTTCATGTTTCTTGGCATGGCCTTTTTTAAATTGGGTATAATAACAGGTCAGGCTCCTGTTAAAGTATACTGGCTGCTGACTATCGTGGGGCTTGGCCTGGGCTTAACGATATGCTGGTTCCGGTTGCAATCATTGGTCAGATACCAGTTCAACGGGTTTGAGTACACGAAAAATATCCAGTTTGAGATGTACACAATATCGCGGACTTTGCGGTCTTTGGGAGTTTTCGGATTACTGATGCTAATGTACCGGTCAGGAGTGTTCAAATGGCTGTTTGCACTGATGCGCCCTGTGGGGCAGATGGCTTTTACCAATTATCTTACTCAATCACTGATCTGCGGTATCATTTTTTATGGAGTGGGATTTGGACTGTATGGAAAACTGCAGCGCTATGAAGTGTATTATGTGGTTGGGGCTGTTTGGTTGTTACAGATCATCTGGAGCCATATCTGGCTGCGCTACTTTTATTTTGGTCCGTTGGAATGGTTATGGCGAAGCCTGACGTATTGGAAAAAACAACCTTTTGCAAAGAAAGGATGAAAATAAAAAAAACATGCACCAGCAAGAAGCCGGTGCATGTTTTCATCAGGAATAAAGTGAACAGTGGCTTATTTCAATTTGTTTACAACAACATCCTGAATAAGACGTGAGTTCTTGCTGATCTCGTATACTACAGGTTTGCCAGCTTTTCTGTCGGTGATTTCGAAAGTAACATCCACATCGCCCAACTCATCTGTGTTCAGCATGAATTTTTTGGAGATGTTGGTTCCTTTCACATAATCTTTATACAATACGTTGTTGTACTCGTCGCGAACCACGATTGTATATTCATTTTCAACTGCACCATTGTAGCTCAGGTGGAAAACAGGCTGATTTTTCAGGTTACCGATAAATCTCAGCTCTACGCCGGTAGGGTTGGTTTCATTAGCTTGTGCAGCAGTAGCGAATACCAGTGTTAAACTAAGTACCAGGGCAACTGCAGCGATACGGGTGTTAGACAATAAATTTTTCATGACTTTACTTTTAGGGTTTATTTAAATCTTGTTATTTACAAACTTTGATGGAGCAACCGGGAGCAAGTGAAATCGTGAGGCAAGCTTTCTGGTGATTTAGGACCGGCTGACTGATGAACCGGTGTATTTTCTTTCTTGCTGACACAAAATTACGCTTGCGATATTCCTGCTGCAAACCAAAATATGACCGTTTTGGGAATGCTAAAGCAACAGATTGTCTTCTGAAACCCTTTACTGGCAAGGGCTTTAACAAAAAAAAGGCGTGATGTCCAACCCGATTTTTATGTAGGAAGAAACAGGATAACGATCCTTTTATAAAAAGAGCATGGTGTAAATACTCTACTGCCAGATGAAAACTTACCTGTTGCTGGCATAAAAATGGAATTAGGAATAGTGGGATTTCAGAAAGCAGACTATACTTGCAGCATTTTTAACAAAAGGCCTGGAAAGGCTGGCTGAAATGAGTCAACGGAAAAGGCTAAAAAGCAAGACAGGACTGTAATCCATTGATTTACAGATATAGGAATGGCTGTTGGTAAAATTAGCTTTTTTGGGTATATGTCGGGTATTAAAATGTATTACCTTCAGCCGCCACGACAGGTAAAAGGGGTATATAAACTCAACTAAAATATAAGCAGATTGTTATATACCTGACGCCCCCGGACCGACAGAACGGAGAAAAGTCAAAAAGGAGAAACACTATTATGGCATTCAAAAAAGAGATCGAAGAGATCATTGAACCGAAAGACATTTTTGTAGGAAAAAAAGACGCCCCTATTACACTGATGGAGTTTGGCGAGTACGAAAATGAAGATTGCGCAAAAGCAAACGAAGTGGTAAAGCAATTACTGGAAGAATATGAAGGAAAGATCCGCTTTAATTTCCGCCATTTCCCGCTGACCCTGGTTCACCAGCGCAGTATGAAAGCCGGAGAAGCCGCAGTAGCTGCAGGCCAGGAAGGCAAGTTCTGGGAAATGCACAATATTTTATTCAGCAACCGCCGCAGTCTGGGTACCACCAGCCTGAAACTGCATTCAAAGGAAGCCGGCGTTAAGAATAAGAAATTCCTGGACGACCTGGTTAATGGCGTATACGGCTGGCAGGTGCAGGATGATCTGAAAGAAGGTATTGACCGTGGTGTGAAAGAATTGCCCGCGTTCTTTATCAACGATGAGCCTTTTACAGGTAAGCCAACTTTTGCCAATCTTAGTGCAGCCATTGAACTGGCGCTTAAGAAAAGCAAACGGAAACCTGCTGCCAAACAAAGGGCATAAGCTTCTTAAGCTAAAAGAAAACTGGCAGACTTCGTTGTAATAACAACTGAGGAAGCAGGTTTTTTGATCTCAGGATTCTACTTCTGTATATATACATAAATAAAAAAGGACATGAATTTCATGTCCCTTTTTATTTTATCAGTACTTCCGCAGATTACCAGCGGTTCTTTGCAAAAGAAGGCCTGTTGTTGCTATTGCTTCTTTCTTCACGTGGTTTTGCTACCATTACTTTGATAGCGCGTCCTTCTACCATACCACCATCCAGCTCAGCAATTGCTTTTTGTGCAGCAGCATCATCGGGCATTTCCACAAAACCAAAGCCTTTGCTACGGTTAGTGAACCTGTCCATGATAACTTTTGCAGATGTTACTTCACCATATTCAGTAAAGAATTCCCTCAGGTCTTCGTCCTGAACGGCGAAGCTCAAATTTGAAACGTAAATGTTCATTGTAAAATGATAAATAAATAAAAAATGCTTGAGAAAAACGCAACGTAAAGAAGACTAACTTTTAGCAGAAAATGCTTAGCAGAAAAAATCGTTCACTTACAAAAATGCTGTATCGCTCAAATTGACTCCGCAAATATACGATTAAATAGGCAGAAAATAGTCTTACCGTATCTTTAACATTATGGTAAAAGAACCTGAACCCGAATTCTGGCAGAAAGGCCCTGTTGAAGGCATTTCTCCTTTGCTGCAACCCGTAGCGCACGCATTACTACAGGCACGTAAAGAAGTAGAAGAGATTATGCATGATTTTCCTGGTGATCTGTTGTGGAAGCGCCCGGCAGGCGCTGCTTCTGCAGGTTTTCATCTGCATCATTTATCAGGCGTGATCGACCGGTTGTTTACTTATGCAAAACCATTACCTCTTACAGAAGAGCAATTGCAGTATTTGCGGAATGAAGGGAAAGAAGAGACCGGTGCTACTGTTGCTTCATTGACCCGGCATTTTCATTCAACAGTTGATGCAGCATTAGCCCAATTGTCATCTACACCTGAAGCTTCCCTTACTGAAGCGCGGGGCATAGGCCGCAAACAGATCCCTACCACTGTGATGGGACTGTTATTTCATGCAGCAGAACATACCCAAAGGCATACAGGACAATTGCTTGTAACAGTGAAAGTGGTTAAACATCTGCCACTTTAAAGGGGCGGACTTCTATCTTTTCCCAAACCTTTCCCATGATATATGGTTCCGTGTTCAACCATGCCTGTAATTCCTGCTCTGTATTGAACTGCACCACCATCATCGATCCAATCATCTGGCCCTGCTCGTTGAGTATAGCCCCGCCGGTAATAAAATTGCCGGACGCTTTTAATTCTCTTGCACGCACAAAATGATCAGGACGCACTGTTGCTCTTCTATCCGGAGCGGCTGCATCCGCACCATCCATAGCGGTTACCAGGTATTGCTGCATGATGCTTTATTTTACAGTTGAAGTATCCACTTCCCAAGTATCTGTACGAAATGGCGTTACCGGAAGCCCCTCTTTACTGAAAAGATTGGGCATCGCAGTATTACTGAAACCAAACCGGACAGCTACCGGTTTTTTTACTTGTTTGGAAGAAATGGTCAGCCGGTCTTTCTCCAGTTTTACTTCTGCCGGTACAAACAATTTATCATCGCCTGCAATGAAAAATTCTGTTGGCTTTGCATTGCCCTTTGTCATAAAGCCATTGGGAGCATTATTAAAAAACAATATTAATTTATCATCCTTGCTTTCCATTCGTGTATACACGGGGCTTTTGTAATAAGCTACGGGTTGATGATAGTTTTCCGCCAGCGCCCAATCTGCCAACCGGTTAGCTACGGATACTTTATCATTAGGATGGATATTCTTAATATCATCCACCAGGTCGGTAGTAACAACCATTCCAGTCCGTGGCACGGATGCCAGTGTCTGCGATTGCTGTTCTCTCAGCAAAGCGGCGATATTGTTATTGCCATAAGTGTAAGGTGCGATCTGTACAAAGTAGAATGGGAATTCCTTTTGCCAGCTATTCCTCCACGCTCCGATCATGGCGCTGAACAACTCTTTATAAGTTGCTGCTGTGCCGGTATTGCTTTCCCCCTGGTACCAGATAGTGCCAGCGATAGCAAACCGTGTGACCGGGTAGATCATGGCATTATAAGCAAGGCCAGGTTCTACAGGCCACCACTTGCTCACATTGAGTTTCTTTGCGGCTTCGGCGAGCCCCGTTTCTTTCATTACAGTTTCCGAAGGTGTCCATGTTTCGGCAGGCGTGCCACCCCAACTGGCATTGATCAACCCTACCGGTACGTTCAATTGCTGTTGCAATTTTTTTCCAAAGAAATAGCCAATGGCGCTAAAACCCTGCAAAGCTTCAGGAGAAGAAACTTTCCACTGCGCATCACAATCATCCTGGGGATAAGGAGAAGTGGTTTTTGGAATATTGAACAACCGTATAGATGGGTTATTGCTATTCGGCATTTCATCCAGTATCTGCTTGAGGTTATTATAGCTGCTCCATTCCATATTTGACTGGCCTGAACAGACCCATACTTCACCGATCAGTACATTGTCAAGCACAATGGTGTTCCATCCTTTTAATGTGATGGTATATGGGCCGCCTGCTGCCGGCGTAGGTACTTTGATCTCCCATACTGCATTACCATTTGCAACTACCGAATCAGTGCGGTTATTCCACGAAGTGGTAACGATGATCTTTTCATCAGGAGCCGACCAACCCCAAAGCCTGGCTTCGGATTTTTGCTGCAGCACCATCCCGCTGCTGATCACTGCAGGAAGGCGGATCGCTGCCAAACTGATCACTGATTGAAAAAGAAAAAGACAGAATATAAAACCGGTAATTGCTTTTTTCATTGTGAAAATATTATCCGGTAAGATACTATACTTATGGCATATACGATTCTTCAGGCAGGAACTGGTTTTCCCACAAAGACAACTAAGATTACAAAGAAATATTACAGGAGTTCCTTCTTACTTTATGGCTCCATGGCATTGTAATAAAATAAGGCAAATATCCCTTTGTGATCTTAGTTGTCTTTGTGGGAAAACAGCCAATATTTGTAAGTTTATAGTATGGGAAAAATTGAGTTCACCACGGCATTACACAGATTTGATAAGCAAGGCGAAAAAACCGGCTGGACATATATTGAGATTCCTGCTGAACTTGCCATGAAGATCAAACCCGGCAAAAAAGGTTTCCGGGTAAAAGGCAAACTTGACAACCATAAAATTTCCCAGGTTTCTTTATTACCGATGGGAGGAGGTAGTTTTATCCTTCCTGTTAATGCCACTATGCGGAAAGGGATCGGAAAGAAGCATGGTGCTATGGTGAAAGTGATACTGGAGGAAGATAAAAAGCCTTTTGAATTCAATAAGGATTTTATAGAATGCCTGGCAGATGACCCTGCCGCAAAAGCATTCTTCAATAGCCTGGCTGGCTCTGTACAACGCTATTTCAGCAAATGGATCGATGAAGCCAAAACAGAACAGACCCGGACCAGGCGTATAGCACAAGCCGTGTCTGCATTAAGCCGCAGCACCAGTTTCCCGGAAATGATCAGAAACTTAAAAGCCGAAAAGAACCGGCTGGAAGATAAATAAGCGCCCCCCGGCTCCTTCACTTAAACCGCTTCTGTAAAAAGCTCCTCTGGCACCGTATTTTGCAGTAACCCTGCTGCATAATATGCGCATAGCTTATTCGGATTATAGGCAGCAAATTCTTTCGCAAGTTTTTCTACATTCCGCTTATAAGATGGGTCGGAGATTATTTTATTAAAGCCTTTTCTGATCGCTGCAGGTTTAGGAGATTCTTTACCGAGATTGACGCCCAGCTTGAAATAACCGATCCTGGCATTGATCTCATTTTTCCCTTCATGTATACCGGCTACCAGCATCGGCACTTTGTTTTCTATTCCCAGCATTACGCCTCCATAACCGCCATTAGTGATATACACATCTGCATAAGGCATTATTTCAGAGAAAGGAATAAAATCGCTGATAATAAGATTGGGTTCAGGAAATCTTTTTTGTAATTCCTTTGTTCCGTTTCCGCCGGTGGTGGCTATCACCAGTGTATCGGTATTTTTGAATGCTTCCAGCGTTGGCACAAGGATCTTCTCTATATCTGTTTCTACAGTTCCCTGCGTAACGATGACGATCTTCTTGTAATCAGTCATCCGCTTATCAAACCAGGATTTGCCGGGCCTGCAATGGGAAAAAGGAAGTAAAGCACCGATGAAGCGGATATTGTGGCTCATATCACTCCTGAAGTATTCAAAACCAGGGGTGCCGCTTTGTAAAAAGATATCCGATTTTTTTATTCCCATATCAAAAACGCTTTCTTTATTATGCGGGATATAATACCTGTCCAGTATGTCGAGCATTACCTTATTGGGCTTTTTGAATAAGATCATGTCAGCAGCCTTGCGGAGAAATGCCTGCTTTATTTTTCCGGCTATATTGTAAGAGGGCGTTATCCCCAGACCAGATGGAGGAAGGTCTTTCGACGTTTCGCTGAGTGGGAACACTCCTATAGAAACCACCGGTATTCTCATCAGGTCTTTAACGAAAGGAATGCCGGTGAATGTACAGTCGGCAATCATCAGTTCGAAAGGGAAAACAGTGCTGTATATCTGCAAAAGATCAGCGTAATATTCGGGGCCTCTTAATACGAATACATTGATAATATCGAAACGGAGCTTGGCTACTATGCCTGTGATCTCCTTCCTTTCAGGAAAGGCATTTTCAATGTCAGAAACATCAAGGGCGGCTTTCATCGGAAGATGAGGTATCCCGATCTCCTCCAGTTTGCCGGCATATTTGGAAGATGTGTACCATCTTACATCACAACCAAGGTCCTGCAGGTACACGGCCAGCCCTGTAAGCGGGTTAAAATGACCATCTGCCGGAAAGCTGGCAAACAGTATCTTTTTTCCTTTTAATTCTTTGATCAGCTCACTATTGTTCATCGTTGAAATTTTAACTGGGTGCAATAATACTGCAACCTGTTCCCGGCATACAGGCAAGGCTGTACCAGATGCAAAAGCGGCTGTTTCAAATGCAGGGTGGGCCAAATGAAATGTTACACTTAATTGCGTTTATTTGCAGATGATTTCTTCTATCCATGATTTTCAGCGCCCTTTTTTTATAGGTGTAGCTGGCAGCGGCATGAGTGCCATTGCGCAATACCTCCAGGGCAGCGGCAAAACAGTTTCCGGTAGCGACCGGTTCTTTAAAGAGGATGAGTATAATGAAACGCGGGAAAAACTGGAGACAGCTGGCATCTCCTGTTTTCAGCAGAATGGTGAAGGCATCACGGAGATGACTGACCTGGTAGTTGCTTCCACGGCAGTAGAGGATACCGTGATAGAAATGCAAAAAGCAAAACAACTCAACATACCTGTTATCAGGCGTTCTGAACTGCTGGCATTGATCGCTGCCAGCAAAAAGACCATTGCTGTTGGAGGTACGAGCGGCAAAAGCACTACCAGTGCCATGTTGTTTGATATCCTGGAACATGCTGGCATGAAACCCGGGATCATCAGCGGAGCAGGATTGGTGAGCCTGATCAATAAAGGGCTGATCGGGAATGCACAGGTAGGCGGATCAGACTGGCTGGTGATTGAAGCAGATGAAAGCGATGGTTCCATTGTACAATACAAATCTGAGATAGGGCTTTTGCTTAATATTGATAAGGACCATAAAGAGATCGATGTGCTGATGGATGTGTTCACCGTGTTCAGGAACAATAGCAAACGCTTTGTGGTGAACCATTCGCATCCATTGGCTGCAAAACTTTCAACGGATATAAACAACGATTTTTCCCTGCAACCGGCACATCCCGCAGGATATACTGCTACTGATTTCGTTCAGCAGGGGCTGACCATTTCTTTCCGCATCAACGGAACTCCTTTTAGTATGAACCTGCTGGGCCGTCATAACATGGAAAACGCATTGGGCGCAACAGCCGTTGCTGCACAGATCGGCGTGCCTCTTGAAGTGTGTGCTGAGGCATTGCAAAAATATGAAGGCATCTACCGCCGCAACCAGGTATTGGGCAATAAGAACGGAGTTTGGGTAATTGATGATTTTGCCCACAACCCTGTAAAATGCGCAGCCGCTATTGCTGCCTGCCAACCTGTTGCCCCTAAAGTAATTGCCTGGTTCCAGCCACACGGTTATGGCCCGACCAAATTCTTAAGAAATGATTTTGTTCATGAAATCTCGGCCGTACTGCGCCCCACCGATGAAATCTGGATGAGCGAAATATTCTATGCAGGCGGAACTGCCGTAAAAGATATTTCGGCCAATGATCTCATCCATGACCTGCGCACAAAAGGAAGCAATGCCTTTTTTGTAGAAGACCGGAATAATCTACTTGATGCAATAAAACCCCATCTCACAGACAACTGCGTTCTATTACTTATGGGAGCAAGAGATCCCTCACTCGAGCAATTCGGAAAAGAAGTTTATAAAACACTAATGAACACGAATAAGGCATAGATGCCGGATCAACTCCTGATAAGCCACAAATGCCGCTAATAGAGTACTCCATTAGCGGCATTTGTGGCTAAATAATAATTATTTCTTACATCACGCTATTCGCGCCTATTCGTGTTTTAAGGTACCAGCAGAGTGTCATCAGCAAACCATACTTTGCTTTATTTTGAGCCGCGTTGCCCTGTATATGATCAGGAAGAGCAAGAGCGCAAACGGCCAGTGGTCTGTCTTCTGATTCTTTATAGATCGTTACAGCTGTTTCCTGCTTGTTGTCTACGTTGTAAAAGAAACGTTCCTCGTCCAGTTCAATAAAAGGGCGATTATTTTCGGAGCCAGCATGCACCATACGGATGCCATATTCATTGCAAAGTACTGTTCTGTTTTTCAGCAAACCTTCCTGCCTGATCAGGAAAACCCTTCTTTGGTCGGCATATTCTATCCGGGCAGCGCTGGAAGCTGGATGAAATGCCAGGGTAACCAGCTTTTTGCCGTTATTCCATAAGGCAAATACGGATTCTTCAATTGTTGATGTAACTGTTTCCCATTTCATAATGAAGGGTTTTGAGGTTAGCGTTCGAGCGGAAAAAGTACAAAGCTTAGCCGAAACAGAGGGCCGTTAACCTAAAATTAATAGTAACTTCATATTGCGCCGTTTGAAGTGCATAAACTGTGGACAAATGACTGGTAATCCACATTTTTTGAGATATTTACACTGTCAATTTATAGATAATGCTTACACCAATAGAAAAGGGTTTCCTGGAGAGGGCGATCGAACTGTCGCAACAGGGTATGGAAAATGGAAAAGGAGGTCCGTTTGGCTGTGTGATTGTGAAAGATGATCAAATAGTAGGAGAGGGTTGTAATATGGTCACTTCGTTGAATGATCCTACTGCTCATGCTGAGGTGGTGGCCATACGCAATGCCTGCCAGCATCTGCAAACCCATCAGCTAACCGGTTGTGATATTTATACGAGTTGTGAACCCTGCCCCATGTGTCTCGGAGCTATTTACTGGGCACGGCCGAAAAGAGTCATTTATGCCAATACCCGTGAGGATGCAGCAATGATCGAGTTTGATGATGCGTTCATTTATGATGAGATCAATGCCGACATGGATGAACGGAAGATCCCGTTCCTGCATGAGCCTCATCCTTTGGCATTGCAGATCTTTCGCCAATGGCGTGAATGGGATGAGAAAAGAAAGTATTAATCCTGCTTTT
>JBQCHL010000030.1:0-40024 GCA_051954695.1 Chitinophagaceae bacterium | reverse complement strand
CCCGCCCCCAACTGCACCCCCCACCCCCCCCTTTTTTGTTTGTAAAAACTTTGCGGGTTTTTGGCTAAGCCTTCGCGCGCGGGGCGATACACTTCATTGTCACAACATTGTCATTCCCTTATTTCGTTTATCGTAAAACTCATTTCCTTTTTTAGCAAAGCTTCTTTCTTATTGATAAAGATTTTTGTACCCGGCCACCTGGCTGGGTTGGCTTGCTTGCCTGCATGATAATCCCATGACAAACGTTCTTCAACGCGTCAGGAACTTTGTATCCAATCTTTATTTATGAGAAAAGTATATACGCTGCTTCTTTTTATTGTAACCACACCTGCCTTTGCCCAGGAAGATAGCCTGAAAGTAAAAGAACTGGGTGAAGTAATTGTTTCCACCGGTCAGTACAAACCTCAGTCCGTTAAGAATTCTGTTTACCAGGTAAGGGTTATAGGTGGTGAACAGATCAGGAAACAATCTGCTGCCAAACTGCAGGATGTACTGAACAGTCAGTTAAATATCCGTTTCTCACAAGACCTTGCAACAGGCGGTTCTGATATCACCATGATGGGCCTTTCAGGGCAAAATGTAAAGATCCTGATCGACGGTGTGCCGATGACCGGCCGCCAGGGCACTTCCAATGAGATCAATGTTAACCAGGTAGAGGTGAACTCCATTGAGCGCATTGAGATTGTAGAAGGCCCGATGTCGGTTATATATGGAGCAGATGCATTGGCTGGTGTGATCAATATCATTACTAAAAAACCCAGCCGGGAAAAATTTGCAATTAATGCGCGCGTGCAGGAAGAAACTATAGGAAAAGAATATGGTATTAATGAAGGAATACATAATCAATACCTGGGAGCCAGTGGCCGGTACAAAAACTGGTATGCCAGTGGTGGCATCGGCCGTAATCTTTTCCAGGGATGGAAAGACACTGCTACCGGCCGCGAACTGACCTGGCATAAAAAAGACCAGATCGCAGGCAATGCAGTTGTTGGCTATCGCAATGAAAGATTGAATGTGTATTACAGGTTGGATGGATTGGATGAAGTGATCACCAATCCTGCTAATCTCCCTGCAGGCAATCAACCTGCAATCGACCAGGATTATATCACCGACAGGTTGATGCAGCAACTGCAGGCATCATACAGGTTCAGCAATAAATTATCCGCTAACGCCCTTGCTTCCTATACCCATTTCACCCGGCAGGTGTATTCTACCTTATATTATCCAGATGGCGATGTAAGAGTGGCTACTGCTCCGGGATTACAAAGCATTTCTACTTTTAACGGATTCACTTTCAGGGCCACTGCGGTGTACACACCTTCTTCGCTCGTATCCCTTCAACCAGGTGTTGACATCAACACCGAAAGCGGTGATGGGGAAAGGATCAAAGCAGGCGTGCAACGTATCAATGATTATGCGTTCTTCCTGACTTCAGAGATCACGCCCAAAGCATGGATCAATATCAGGCCAGGCATCAGGGTTATTCAGAATTCTGTTTATGATGCGCCGCCTGTTATCCCATCCATCAATACCAAACTCCTGCTGGCCCATGATCTCGATCTTCGCGTGGCTTATGCAAGAGGCTTCAGAGCTCCTTCCATCCGTGAGTTGTATTATGATTTCTTTGATGCCAGCCATAGTATCACCGGCAATCCCAATCTTGAAGCAGAACATTCCAATAGTTTTACCGGCTCACTGACCTGGAATACTGTACGTACCAAAACAGTAAAGCTCAATACTACTCTGAGTGGTTTTTATAATGATGTAAGCAATATGATCGGTTATGCGGCTGATGCAGCGAATCCTACTGTGACCACTTATGTGAACATCGCAAAATATAAAACAAGAGGAGGTACACTCACGGGGCAATTGATTGCGGGTAACCTCGATGCTTCACTTGGGTTTGGCTATACCGGACGTTATAATGAATACAGTGAAATGGATAAGGACCTGCCAGGCTTCAAATGGTCGCCCGAGATCACATCGATCATTTCTTATGGCTTTCCGAAAATAGGTTTCAGCGCCAACCTGTATTACAAATTCACTGGCAAGCTGCCCTATTATCAGCAGGTGACAGAGAACGGTCAAACACAGATCCGGCTGGCAGAAACAGAAGGATACCACTGGGCAGATCTTACCCTGAATAAAAAGCTGTTTAGCCTGCTGACTGTGAATGCCGGTATCCGGAACCTGTTTGATGTTACAGCTATTACCAATTCAGCAGTCAGTGGTGGTGCACATTCTTCTACAGGAGCAAGGCCTATCGGCAACGGGCGGTCTTATTTCCTGGGACTGGCTTTCAACTGGTCAAAAAAATAATCATCCTGATAACTATTCTTTTACCACATAAATCAAAACGATGAAATTAAAACTGATACAAGGACTGATGTTTGCAATGGCAGGCTTACTGGTGGTGCCAGCCTGTCGTAAAAAAGATGTCCCCCTGCCTGATAACCTGGCTCAATTTGAAGCGGCAGAACAAGGGATGGGTGCAACAGAACCAAGCAAAACGATCAAGATAAAATTGAGCCGTGCAGTGAATGCTAATACTTTTGTTACAGTTTCCGTTATTGGCACCCCTGGTGTGGAGTATACAACAGATTATACCACTGTTCCTGCGGCTGTTAATGGCAGGATTGAGGTGGATGTTCTCAGTGGAAGCAATGAGGCAACCATTACTTTTATAAAATCAAATAATGCCCTTTTTTATGGGGATGATAACCTGGTATTCAAGATCATTTCTTCAATCTCACCGGTAATTATCGGTTCTCAAAACGAATTTAAACTCACTTTCTCAGAGATCATTTCTGAAGGCTCCACTATCATTGGTGATGGAGGTGGTTCAACCTACGGCAATAAAGTGTTCTTTGATCTGAGTGGTAACAGCCAAACAGCAGTGCCGCGCACTAAATGGGATCTTGGCTTCTACACTGGCAGTGATGACTGGAGAGTGATCCTCAACTCTTCGACTGCAATGATGGCAAAACAAATTGCAAAGAATGATCTCGCTACCGTTACTGCTGCAGATACTGTTGGCTTTTATGCAGATGTGATCTTCAACCAGTCTGAGCCTTCCACAGCATCACTTGCCTACATTGATTATCCCAGTGGGGAACTGAGCAAGACAGCAATTGCAGCAGTATCGGCTACAGCAACCGATAATAAAGTATATATCGTTAACCGTGGTACAGGTATTGGCAGTCCTGCTCCTGCAAGAGGGTGGAAGAAGGTCCGTATCATCCGCAATGCATCCGGTGGTTACACTTTGCAGCATGCAGATATTGCCGCCACTACATTCACCTCAATCGACATTCCAAAAGATGCTGCTTATTTCTTCAAATACATTTCATTTGAAAACGGTGCAGTGGATGTAGAACCCACAGCTAAGAAATGGGACCTCGCATGGACATATTTTTCCAACACAACCAATTTCGGAGGTGAAGTGCCGTATACATTCCAGGACGTGATCCTGCAAAACCGAAATGTACAAGCTGTTAAAGTGATGACATCCGCTAAAGCTTATGCAGATTTCGGAGAAGCTGATCTGGCTGGCCTCACCTGGTCGTCTGTACAAACTACGATCGGTGCAGACTGGCGTTCAGGTGGTGGCCCCAGCAGCGGACCTGCTGTTCGCGAGGACCGTTACTATATTATAAAAGACGGAGATAACAACTATTACAAGATCCGCTTCCTTTCGCTTACACAGGATGGACAAAGAGGATATCCAAAGCTTGAGTTTGCCCTCGTGAAAAAAGGATAAACTAAATGGCAACCATTTAATATCGTAATCGACTCCTTCCCGTCTTCCCGCCTTACCGGTAAATTTTTACCGGTAAGGCGGGAAGACGGGAAGGATGTTTTATAGCAGAATCATTCTTTACATCTAATTCCAACCTTCCCCTGTTTTTTCCTTTCGCGTAACCCTGTTTTTCCCTTCCCGTAAGCCTTTGCCTTCTTATTGTCATTGCTTTGTCAGCAAAACCAAACGAATGAAAAGAATAGTCTTACCAGTCATAGTTGTATTAATAGTGATTACAGTAAAAGCCCAGGCGCCGCAAGACAAAGTCAAAGTAGACAAGCTGTGCGGATGTTTTGAAGTAGAATTCAAATACGCTGAAACGTTTTCACCCGATAAGGATTATAAATTCCATGATCGTGAAGAGATCAGCGGCGGTACTGAACTTACCCTTCCCGTTGAAGTGAGTGATAAGAAGATCGTGATGCAACACCTGCTGGTGATCACCGATTCCATGATCATCAAACACTGGCGGGAGGAATGGACCTATGAAAATCCTGTGATCTGGAAATACCAGGGAGATAAAGTATGGACCAAACAAATCCTCAAACCAGAGCAGGTTAAAGGCAAATGGACACAAACTGTTTGGGAAGTAAGCGATGAGCCCCGCTACCAGGGTTTCAGTCAATGGGTGAACCTCGATGATAAGATCATCTGGCAAAACACTACTGATGCTCCGCTGCCACGCCGTGAATATTCAAACCGCAATGATTATAATGTGCTGAAAAGGACCAACCGCCTCAGCATTAACGATAGTGGTTATATTCACGAACAGGATAACCAAAAAATCATCCGCAAAAACGGTGTAGACAAACTGCTGGCGGAAGAAAAAGGTATCAATAGTTACAAACGCCTCGATGATAAAGCCTGCGATGCGGCAAAGTATTACTGGGAGAAGAACAAAGTGTTCTGGACCAAAGTAAGAAAGACCTGGGATGATTATATCAGCACACAAACTACCATCGCATTAAAAACACAGGTAGATGGGAAACCTTTGAATGAATACCTGTTCGCACTGGCGAAAGATTACGCAGCAAAAAAAATAAGTGATAACGAAATCGATTCGCGGATCAAAGCTGAAGTGTTCAGATTTATCGGACAGAGTGATAAAACTGTTGCTCAACAATAAGCTTGCTGGAATCTTTTATTAATAAATATGGCAGGCAGCACAAGCTGCCTGCCATATTTATTAATAATCATACTGCTGTATTACCTGATCAGCACAATGCTGCCTTTGTCCCTGATTATTTGTCCATTGACACCTTTCCCTTCCGCCATCCATATATACACTCCTCCTGGTTGTAATTGGCCTTTCCGTCTGCCATCCCAGCTTTGGCCGATCGTTTTGGAGGAAAATATTTCTTCTCCATTCCGGTTAAATATTTTGAAGTAATTCACTTCGATATAGCCGATCACCTGCAGCGTAAGAAGATCATTCTTGCCGTCACCATTTGGTGTAAATGCGCTGGGGATTGCGAAAAAGGATTTATCGACAACAATAACACGTACGGCAACAAGCTCGCTGTAGCAGTTTCCTGATTGATGCCGGATATAAAAGACCTTATCTTCTGAAAGAACCGGGGTTGTGAACTGACCGGTAGTATTCTGTTGAAGTAACTGGGTGCCTGCGGCATCACTGTACAAACTATATGTGCCGGGTTGTGGATTTTTTACATTCAACGTAGCGGCAGAAAGTTTTGGAATGGTGATGTTATTGTATTGTGGATTAGCACTGCTGATATTGTTGTTGCCAATGATAAAGGGGCCCGCTTGCATTGTACACGTGAGATTATCGGTGATCAGTAACCTGTAACTGCCTGAGCCTGCATTTAAGAGGTTTGCTTCATTACCCACTATTACGTTGGAGGAATTGGTCCACTGATATTGAGTAGGCCCGATAAGTCCAGCTATAGATATCCCGGTAATACTTCCGGTTTCCAGATCACACTGATCAGGGAGGATAACCACAGCAGATGTATTAATAACAGGTTTGATGTTGATGATCAGGTTAGCTTTAAAGATCGATGCCTGGCATCCATTTGTATCAGTGGCAACAAATTCGTAAGTGCCGGCGCCAAGTCCTGTTATTGATAAGCCAGTGCCCAGCTCCTGTCCTGTATTACTATTGATCCAATAATAGGATTGCAAAGCGGCTTCATGGGTAAACCCTTCCAATTTGAGCCAGCCGTTGCTTTCACTGCAGTTTCCATCGATGATCCATGCTTTAACAGGTTTAATATCCGGGAAAGTGGATGGCGGCACATTTATTACGGACGATTTTGATTCGCAGCCATATACATTTCTTGCAGTCAACTGGTAGTCGCCAATAGGAAGGTTGCCTATATCTGCAGAACTTCCAGCATAGGTTTGCGAGGAAAGATTTATCCAGCTCAATGTATTGGCACCTGTAACCTGGATGCCCTGGATGTTTCCATTGTTTTTGGAGCAACCTGTAGCAGTAACCGTCATATTTGATTCATCAATGGTAAGCAGGCCCGAAGATGGTATGGAAAAGTAGGCGGTGGTAATAGTATCACATCCTCCCTCATCTTTGAACCTGAAACGGTAATTGCCGGCAGGTTGATTCGTAAGATCGAGTGAGGTTGATACTATCTGACCCTGCTCATCCTGCCATTCCATATAAAGTGCCCCCTGCGCATTGTTATATTTCAAACCCATAATGCTGCCGGTATTATTGCCACAGGTTACTGCGGCGATGACCACATCAGCATCATCAATCGAAGGGCCGGCTGCATTGACTAAAGAATACCAGGCGCTGGTATCTGCACAAAAAGCGCGTTTATCTGTTACAATAAGCCGGTATCTGCCTGGCCCGATGTTTTCCAGATCGAGGCTGTACAATGGATCACCCGTTGCCAGCGTATTACCATCAACGTCCTCCCATTTGTAAATAAGGCTATTGGGTTCATAATAGTCTGCCAGGTACAAACCCCGGATAGCACCATTGTTTTTACCACAGGAAGGTTGAGTTGTAATTACAGAAGATACATTCAACCGTGGTGAATAATCTTTCAGCGTGTACATGATTTTGTAGCTATTACATGTTGCCCCCAACTTTGCTACAAAATAGTAGCTTCCGGCACCGACATTTTCCAGGTCTACCTGTTTTGAGATGATCGAATCTTTATATGAACCGTTATCAAAATAGGATTGATGCCATTCCACATTGTCGACAGAAGGCCCCAGAGCCAACCCACGTATGGCACCGTTTTTTTCATTGCAGGTAGGATGGATCAGTTGAACATTATTGCCATCGAATGTTGGGGCACTGTAGCCGGATGTGCTTCCGTCTTTCGTAGCAGTAGCAATAACAACCCCCGAAAAGGAGCCTGAAAAACTCCAGTCCCCGTTTGCATCTGAAATTGTTTCGCCTAAAAGAATAATGCCTTCACATGCCCAGCAATCATCGTCCTTAAACACTTCGATTTTAGAATTAGGTGTTGCTTTTCCGCGAACAAAACCCGTAACGGTGTAATCAACCTGGCAATGTGGCTGACCGGAATTTTGAACTTGTATCGCAGCTCCAAAATCTGCAGTACAGGTAACCCTGTTTTTGGGAATAAGTACTTTCGGCGATTCGACAACAAAGACACTTCCTGTTTTATAGTACCATTGATTATAATGCTGCATCGGTGCAGTATTATAAAAATTATTTTGCTCAGCTGGAGACTCTCCTCCAATTATGCCGCCTCCGGTGCAGCCAAGTATTTGAACCTTACTATCGTGATCTGTTCCCATGAAGCCTCCATAACTTGTATACTTGAAAATTTCGTTTCCCTGTATGCGGAAATGTTTTCCAACATGATGTAATAATATTTGTCCGGCAATTTTATTATCAACGATCGTTACATCATAATCATTTTTATAGTCATCCTCGAAGATCACGTTTTTAATAGAGATCAATAAAGAGACTACAGAGATGTTAGGCACTGTTCCATCTGTGTTTACACCAGCTGTGTTATTGGTAATTGTTATATAACCATTGTCATTGGGCTTATTAGCTTCGAAATAAATATTGGGCGAATTGAAATTGTTCCCGTGTGCTGGTGTAGGGCCACCTACCAGCACATTCTTCGAATTAGTAAAGTACATTGCATACTCAAGCGGATTTATTAGACTGGCGGACCCTGTAGGCATTGTAAAAGGATGAAGGATCGTTGGTGTGCCGCTTTCATCCAGGTTAAATAAATTCGACTGGATATTAATGTTTTCACAATTAACCAAAGGACGGTCCTCTTCTGCCTCCAGTCTTGAAATGAGCGCATATATCATTCCCCGGAATGAATTTCCTTTACCTGGTGCACCAATTGAAATGTTGGATGATCTATAAAGATTTATTCCATACACGCCGCGGTAAACAGGATCGGGAAGAACAACATAAGCTGTGTTAAGCAGATACAGGCCATATACACTTACATTGGTTGCATGGCGAATGGAAAGAAAAGTAAATACGGATGTCTGCCTGGTTGTGATCATCAGAACGACCTTTGCTTCGCCGGCAGCAATAGTTGTCCCGGGTTGAGTAGATCCATCGATAACGAGATTGGAACTCAGGTTGGGCAATCCTGTTGAAAGCAGGATCGTTCTGCCTTCCCTGGTAAGATCAGGAATATTGAAATGAATATAATCCGTCCCCGTTATTCCATTTGCCTCTGCGGAAAGGATTGCCTGGCGCAAACTGCCCGGGCCACTATCAGCGTTATTGGTTACAATAAATGTATCAGCAATACAAGGAATTTTTTGCAGGATTAAGAAAAGCGTAAAGATCAGGGGAATGATTCTCATTTGGTTCGATTCTGGCGGCAGCTCAAAAATAGGCTGTGTGACTGGAAAGTGCAAACTGCCCCATGTCCTGTTTTCGAGCCTGTGAAAGCGATAGCCGGGCTATTGAAGAAGGGCCGGACAACGGATTTTCCCGTAACTTTGCACACCTTAAAAACCAGGCAGGAAAAGGATTATGGCCGTTACATACAAAGAATTCTCCGGACTGAATCTGCCCGCAACCGAGCAGGAAATATTGGCTAAATGGACTGAACACCAGGCATTTGAAAAAAGTGTGTCGCTACGGGAAGGCGCCACTCCCTTTGTGTTCTATGAAGGCCCTCCCAGCGCCAATGGCATGCCCGGCATTCACCACGTTATTTCCCGGACCCTGAAAGACCTGGTTTGCCGCTATAAAACCATGAAAGGATTCCAGGTAAAACGCAAAGGCGGCTGGGATACGCATGGCCTGCCTATCGAATTGGGCGTCGAAAAGGAGTTGGGCATTACCAAAGAAGATATCGGCAAAAAGATCTCTGTTGAAGAATATAACCAGAAATGCCGCGAAGCGGTATTGCGCTATAAAGACAAATGGGATGATATCACCCGCAAAATGGGTTATTGGGTTGATTTGAATGACCCCTATATCACCTTCAAGAATGAATATATTGAAACGCTCTGGTGGTTACTGAGCGAACTGTATAAAAAAGGCCTGCTGTATGAAAGCGTCAGCATTCAGCCTTATTCACCTGCTGCAGGTACAGGATTGAGCTCGCACGAGTTGAATCAGCCTGGTACTTACAAGGATGTAAAAGACACATCCGCTGTGGCCATGTTCAAAGCAAAGCAGGACGATAAAACTGATTTCCTTTTTAAAGCACTCGATACCCAGGGCGAAATCTTCTTTATGGCCTGGACCACTACTCCCTGGACATTACCCAGCAACCTGGGACTTACTGTGGGAGGGAATATCGATTATGTGCTGGTAAAAACGTTTAACCCCTACACTCATTTACCGGTAAATGTGGTATTGGCCAAAGCCTTGCTGGGCAAATATTTCAAGCCGGAAGGAGAGAATGGTGATTTTGAGCAATACACAGCAGATACCAAATTATTGCCCTGGAAAACACTGACCAGCTTTAAAGGAAAGGATATCGAAGGCGCTTCTTACGAGCAGCTGCTTCCTTTTGAAGCCAATTCCTGGGAAAATTCCATTCAATACAGTATTCCTGATGCAAAACCATTCCGCATATTGGTGGATAGCTTTGTGACCACGGAAGATGGTACCGGTATTGTGCACACTGCTCCTGACTTTGGTGCGGATGACTTTAAGGTTGGTACAAAATATAACATTGGTCATTTTACATACGTCAACAAATATGGCAAGCGTGAGAAACTGGTGTTGGTTGACCTTGAAGGAAAGTTTGTAGATGGTCTGGGTGAGTTCAGCAACCGTTATGTGAAGAATTACAAAGACGATCCGAAATATGTTGATGTGAATGTAGACATCAGCGTAAAACTTAAAAAAGAGAACCGCGCATTTAAGGTAGAAAAATACGAACACAGTTATCCGCATTGCTGGAGAACTGACAAGCCGGTATTATATTATCCTTTGTCTGCCTGGTTCATCAAGACCACAGCCATTAAAGACAGGATGGTGCAACTGAATAAAACCATCAACTGGAAACCTGCGTCAACCGGAGAAGGCCGTTTTGGCAACTGGCTGGAGAATATGGTCGACTGGAACCTTAGCCGCAGCCGCTTTTGGGGAACACCACTTCCTGTATGGCAAACCGAAGATGGCAATGAAGAGATTTGTATTGGTTCCATCGAAGAACTGAACAATGGTATCAGAAAGGCCAATGAAGTGCTTGGTGGCGATGTAAACAAACATTATCTCCACGAAGGCATTCTTGACCTGCATAAGCCCTATGTTGACGATATCGTGCTGGTAAGCCCTTCAGGTAAACCCATGAAAAGGGTGCCTGACCTGATCGATGTATGGTTCGACAGTGGTGCCATGCCTTATGCCCAATGGCATTTTCCTTTTGAGAATAAAGAGACATTCAAACAGAGCTTCCCGGCTGATTTTATCGCGGAAGGAGTGGACCAGACAAGAGGCTGGTTCTATACCCTCCATGCTATTGCCGCGCTGGTGTTCGATTCTGTAGCTTATAAGACCGTAGTAAGCAATGGCCTTGTGCTGGATAAGAACGGTAACAAAATGAGCAAGCGCTTAGGCAACGTGGTGAATCCATTCGAGACCATCGAAAAATTTGGTGCCGATGCTACCCGCTGGTACCTGATCACGAACGCTTCTCCCTGGGATAACCTGAAGTTTGACCTGGATGGTATCAAGGAAGTGCAGCGGAAATTCTTCGGCACTTTGTACAACACCTACCAATTCTTCGCCCTGTATGCCAATGTGGATGGATTTGCTTTCAAAGAGAAATATATTCCACTGGCTGAAAGGCCGGAGATCGACCGCTGGATCCTTTCTTCCCTGAACTCACTGGTGAAAAAAGCGACCGCTTCGATGGATGATTATGAGCCAACCCAGGCTGGCCGCGCAATAGAAGATTTTGTGGATGAGCACCTGAGCAACTGGTATGTACGCCTTTGCCGCCGCCGTTTCTGGAAAGGGGAGTATTCAACAGATAAGATAAGCGCTTACCAAACACTGTATGAATGCCTTGAAACAGTGGTGAGGCTGGTAGCGCCTATCTCGCCCTTCTTCAGTGATGCGGTGTTCGGCAACCTGAATGCAGTGACCAACCGTTTCCCTGGTGCCGAGTCTGTGCATCATGTCGATTTCCCGGTAGCCAATGAAGCGGCAATTGATGAGTCGCTGGAAGAAAGAATGCAACTGGCGCAGGATGCTTCTTCACTGATCCTTTCACTCCGGAAGAAAGTGAATATCAAAGTAAGACAGCCACTGCAAAAAGTGTTGATACCGGCACTGGACCCGTTAATGAAGGAGCAATTGCAGAAAGTGGAAGATCTGATAAAAGCGGAGGTGAATGTGAAAGAGGTGGAATATCTTGATCCGGACAATACATTTATCAGGAAAAAGATCAAACCCAACTTTGTAGCCCTGGGTAAAAAACTGGGTGCGAAGATGAAAGCGGTATCCACAGCTTTATCACAATTTACACAAGAGGATATAGCAAGACTGGAAAAAGAAGGTCAATATAGTTTGTCAATTGATAACGAACCCGTAATATTACAGATTAGCGAAGTGGAAATCAGCAGTGAAGACATTCCGGGTTGGACTGTTGCCAACAAAGGCAGCCTGACCGTAGCACTCGACGTAACCGTTACCCCCCAATTGGAAGCTGAAGGCAATGCCAGGGAATTCGTGAACCGGATTCAGAAGATCCGGAAGGAAAGCGGGTTCGACCTGACAGACAGGATTGAAGTGAAGGTAACTGCGGCTAACGGAATGAAGGAATCATTGGGACAGTTTAAAGACTATATTTGCGCCGAAATTCTGGCCGATAAGCTGGAAATAGTGGCTGAAATACAAGATGGTATTGAAATTGAAGTAAACGATGTTTCACTAAAAGCGATTGTTTCAAAAAAAGGCTAATGTATGGCTAACAAGAAAAAACCGGTTCCAAAGAAAGCATCCAAACCTGCGCCAAAAGCTGCAAAGGCAGCTAAACCTGCTGCAAAGAAGCCTGCAGTTAAAAAAGCAGCCAAACCTGCGCCGGCCAAAGCAAAACCTGCTAAACCTGCAGCCAAAGCAGCAAAACCTGCGCCTAAGCCAGCAGTTAAAAAAGCAGAGCCGGCAAAGAAACCGGCACCTGCAAAACCAGTCGCCGCCGCCAAACCCGAGCCCAAACCAGTAGCTGCTAAACCGGCTGAAGTAATACCACCGCCAGTAGTAAAGAAATCCGGCGCTTTTGACCCACAATCACTGGTATCCATTAAGCCCACAGCGAAACCTATAATAAAAAAGGAGCCGCCCAAGCCATCTAAAATAGTGATACCAAAAACGACTGTGAAGAGCGCTGTTAAATATGAACCCGAATTCACTAAATCAGTATTAGATACCCCTATGCAAGAACATACAGGACCTACGATGAGATATTCCGATGCAGACCTGAACGAATTCAGAGAGATCATCAACAAGAAATTGGATGCAGCGAAAAAAGAGCTGGCTTATTTGCAAGGCCTGATCACACGCCGCGACGAAGGGGGCGATATGGATGAAGCCCGCTATATGACCATGGAAGACGGCAGTGTGAGCATGGAAAGAGAGCAACTGAGCCAGATGGCCAGCCGCCAGATCACTTTCATTGATCACCTGGAGAAAGCGATCATGCGTATTGAAAACAAGACATACGGAGTTTGCCGCGTTACCGGTAAGCTGATCGATAAAGCACGCCTTCGCGCAGTGCCGCATGCCACGCTGAGCATCGAAGCAAAACAGATGATGAACAAGTAAGAACTTTCCAACGGAATATAGAAAGCCTTCCACAACGGAAGGCTTTTATTTTTTAAGGATGCGGGTTAAGGCAACCAGATATTTTTTATCTTTTAAATGTGAATACAATAAAGTGAAGAAATCTTCTTCTGCCAGACAAAATAGGTCGTACGTTTGCGACCAGTAATGCTGAATTATATGACTATACATTTCGGATATGAAAAAGGCCAGGTATTGCAGGCCCTTCGTTATCACTTTATCAGCCGTCCTGAAATACGCATCATGATCATTACGGTAAATGTATTTGCAATCGGCTCCATCATACTTTATGCCCTGCATAAAATAACCCCGCTAGCTTTCCTGGTAGGTTCTTTATTATGGATCGTGCTGATGATCAGCTTTTGGTTTGTATTGCCCAGCATGGTTTACCGCCGTTCTGAAACATTCCGTCACGAATTCAGTATGTCGTTTGGTGAAGATCAGTTTAGCCTGATACATGAAAGGGGGGAGCGCTCCTGGCCATGGAAAGCATTGAGCAAGTTTATCGAAAGCCCGAATTTCTTTCATTTATATTTTGATGCAAGGTCGTTCCTGCTTGTTCCGAAAAGCGGATGTAAGGATAAGGATGAAGTATTTGAGCTGAGGAAGATATTTAAAGAAAAGATATCAGCCCGGTAATTATACCAGCATCTTTTCCATTACATAATGCGGGATGGTTACTTCAACAAACTGATCTCCTTTCACTTTATATCCCACTTTTTCATAAAATCCCACTGCATTCAACCGGGCATGCATCCGGATGGTCCTGTATCCACGGTCCCGGGCAATATTTTCTGCAAAGTTCATTAAAGCCCTTCCGATACCTTTTCCCTGGAGATCATTGAGGACAGCCATTTGACGGAGGCGGACGACGCCGGGCTGCTCTTCCAGCAGCATGCAGCAGCCCAGTATACGGTCATCCTCAAATGCGGCAATGAGCATATGGTCTTTTTCTGCATCAAGTTCTTCCTTGGTAAAGCCCAGGCCAAGAGGCTTGCGGAGAACATCATCCCGCAGCTTTACCATCTGGAAATATTCAGCAGAACCGTGATCAATGATTTTCAAAGCCATGGATTACAAATCGTTTGGGGGTGGTCAAATTACAAAGAACTTGTTACACAGCCAACGGAAGAGCTCTATTATTTTAGAAACCAAAGGCTGGGTGGCAGGTCATTAGCCACTAGTTCTCAATTTCTTAGGGTAAATCCGGAAAAAATGGCGTTTCCGATGTTGGTTTACTCAAAAAGTATATTTTTGCACCCTATAAACTAAACTTATACGACATGTCAGACATTGCATCAAGAGTTAAAAAGATCATCGTTGACAAACTGGGTGTTGACGAAGCAGAAGTAACTAACGAAGCTTCTTTCACCAATGATCTGGGTGCCGATTCACTGGACACCGTTGAACTGATCATGGAATTCGAAAAGGAATTCAACATCTCCATTCCTGATGAGCAAGCTGAGACCATCACTACAGTAGGTCAGGCTGTTGCTTACCTGGAAGAGCATGCTAAATAATGCATATATCATTCCCGCCCGCAGTTGGTGAAATCTGCCGCTGTGAAGCAGGAGCCTGCTATTAAAGCGGGAAAAATGGAATGGAATTGTCCGCCACTGGCGGACGGGAATAAAAGACTCCGCCTTCTGACTGTGACTGCAGCGAAGGCGGTTTTTTCTCTGGAATAAACTAATACAAGAAACCAGGCTATATGGAATATAAAAGGGTAGTTGTTACCGGCATGGGGGCTTTGACGCCACTGGGCAATTCAGTAGATGAATATTGGAATGGATTGATCAATGGTGTATCAGGAGCTGATATAATCACTCTCTTTGATGCCAGTAAGTTCCGTACCAAATTTGCCTGCGAGGTCAAGAACTTTGATCCTACACAGTTCCTCGATAAAAAAGAAGCCAGGAAAATTGACCGCTTTACCCAGTTCGCTCTTGTGGCCAGCGATCAGGCAATGGCAGATGCAGGTTTGACCAAAGACAATATCAACCCCGATCGTATCGGTGTGGTGCTTGGTAGCGGTATCGGCGGATTGATCACTTTCCAGAATGAGGTAACTGATTTTGCAAAAGGTGACGGCACTCCCCGTTTCAACCCTTTCTTTATTCCCAAGATGATCCTCGACATTGCTGCCGGCCAGATCAGCATGCGCCATAATCTCCGCGGTCCCAATTATGCCGTGGTAAGCGCCTGCGCCAGCAGTACCAATGCCATTATTGACGCTCTTACCCTGCTTCGTATCGGTAAAGCCGATATTATTGTTACCGGCGGAAGTGAAGCCGTGATCAGCGAAGCCGGTGTAGGTGGTTTCAATGCCATGAAGGCAATGAGCGAACGCAATGATGATCCCAAAACAGCCAGCCGCCCTTACGATAAAGACCGCGATGGTTTTGTAATGGGAGAAGCAGCAGGCGTACTTATTCTTGAAGAACTGGAACATGCAAAAGCACGTGGAGCCAAGATCTACTGCGAAGTAGTAGGCGGTGGCGCTACAGCAGATGCACACCATATCACAGCCCCTCATCCGGAAGGACTGGGAGCGAAAAATGTAATGCTCGCTTCACTGGCCGATGCTGGCATGAAAGCGGAAGACATTGATTACATCAATACCCACGGTACTTCCACACCACTGGGAGATATTGCTGAAGTGAAAGCGATACTCGACGTGTTTGGAGATCATGCTTATAAACTGAATATCAGTGCTACCAAGAGCATGACAGGCCATTGCCTGGGTGCGGCCGGGGTGATTGAAGCCATTGCCTGTATACAGGCTGTGAGAACGGATATCGTTCCCCCCACCATCAATCATTTTACGGACGACCCTGAACTGGATCCCAAATTGAATTTCACTTTCAACAAGGCACAGCAACGTCCTGTAAATGCAGCACTCAGCAACACTTTTGGCTTCGGTGGCCACAATGCCTGCGTGATCGTCAAGAAATACAAGGATTAAACTGATCTGGGTCTTACAACTTCGCTTATCCTGTAATTTCAGTACCTTAGGCGTGTAAAATTAAAGGCAACGCGTTTGAGCAGCCGGGTCCGGATATTGACCTGGGATAAGAAATTGAGAGGAACGCTCCTTTTATTTTGTTGACCCTAAACGGTTTTAATTTTTTTTCGTAGCTTGATTTCCGTGGATTTTCTGACTAACCTTTTTAAGAAGCACTCTGGTTCGTCCTTTAAAAAGGAGCTTAAAAATATTTTAGGCTTTGAACCCAAAACTATCTCCTTGTATAAGACAGCTCTTACCCATCGCTCCGTTCGTGAAGGAGCAGATGAGAACAATGAGCGCCTTGAATATCTGGGAGATGCGATACTCAGCGCCTTAATAGCAGATTATCTTTTCAAACGCTATCCCTACCGCGAAGAAGGCTTTTTGACCGAAATGCGCAGCAAAATGGTGAACCGCCAGCAACTGAATGACATCGCTACCCGCATGGGGCTAAAAAAAGTCACCCTTTACAACAAAATGGACGGCTCCCTGAAAGTGAGCCAGATATTCGGCAATACCCTGGAAGCCCTGGTCGGTGCCATCTATCTTGATATGGGCTATAAAAAGACTTCCAAATGGGTACTGGAGCATATCATTCAGCCTCATATGTTCATGGATGACCTGGAAATTCTTGAGATCAACCATAAGAATAAACTCTATGGCTGGGCCAATAAGAATGGTCGTGTGCTGGAATTTGAGACCCTCAATGAAAAACTGGAAAATGGCCGCCGCCTCTTCACGATCGCCGCTGTAATAGATGGCAAATCCATTGCCGAAGGCCGCGCGTTCAATAAAAAAGATGCTTCACAAATAGCCGCGCAGGCTGCAGTTGAAAAACTGGGTATTATCAACTCCGACACCCTCGTCAACACGAATGATGCGAATGGGCTCTAAATAAAAAGGGGGTCCAATATGTAGCCACAAATGGGGCGAATAGTTTCCTACAGTAGAAAGTTTTCTTGGTTAAAATGACGTACATGAAATCCTATTAAGGAAAAACCGTCAATGACCTTTGGCGTCGAAGTTTTCTTTAACAAGACTCTATTCGCGCCATTTGTGCTTATTATTTAGTTTTTCCTATTCAGACCTTATTAGCACCATTCGTACTACAGAGTTCGATCAGTACTCCATTCGTATGCTTCGGATGAAGAAAACATACCAGCTTATTATCTGCTCCTTGCTTGGGTGTTTCATTCAACAATACAAAACCTTCTGCTTTCAATCGGTTCATTTCAGCTTCTATGTCTTCCACATCAAAAGCGATATGATGAATGCCTTCTCCTTTTTTTTCAATGAAGCGGGCGATCACACCGTCAGGGTCCATGCTTTCTAATAGTTCGATTTTATTTTCTCCTGTGCGGAAAAAGGCGGTGTTCACTCTTTCTCCTTCCACGCTCTCGGTTTTATAGCAGGAGGTGCCCAGCAGTTTTTCAAATAATGGCACTGAATTGGCGAGACTATTAACAGCTATGCCGATGTGTTCGATTTTTCGCATAAGTAGATGATAGAGGGCAAAGATATTGACTTACTAACCGATAGGTCTGATAAGATGGCGATTAGAAAGGGTGGTGGTATTAAGGGGTTGATTTTTAGTTGATTGCTGAGTTGGACTGGAATGGTTTGTTGTCGGTCATCTTTGGCTGCTCTCGGTTTTAGTAGAACCATTTGGCTAATTTTGTGTTTCAATAGAGGCCGGTTTGGCTGATTGTATGGTAACAAATCTTCCGATATATCTTGATCATAACTCTACTACTCCCTGCGACCCGAGAGTAGTGGAAGCAATGTTGCCTTTTTTCAACAGTGCCTTTGGCAATGCTGCAAGTCGAAGTCATGCTTTTGGCTGGCAAGCCGAAGAAGCCGTGAAATGTGCAAGAGAACAGGTGGCCAAACTGATCGGGGCAGAGCCCGGGGAAATCGTTTTTACTTCAGGAGCCACTGAATCGGATAACCTGGCATTAAAAGGGGTGTTTGAAATGTATGCAGGTAAAGGGAACCATATCATAACCTGCAATATTGAGCATAAAGCAGTGCTGGACTCCTGCAAGCACATAGAGAAATTGGGAGGAGAAGTGACTTATCTCAATGTAAAAGAGAATGGTCTTATCGATTTGGCAGAACTGGAAGCGGCCATCCGACCTCAAACCATACTGATCTCTATCATGTATGCCAATAACGAAATTGGCACCATCATGCCAATGAAAGAGATCAGCGCTATTGCCCGGAAACATGATGTATTGCTGTTCAGCGATGCTGCCCAGGCAGTAGGCAAAATACCGGTTGATGTGAATGCAGACGGCATTGACCTTCTGGCGATCTCTGCCCATAAAATGTATGGCCCCAAAGGCGTGGGCGCTTTATATGTACGCCGCAAAAATCCCCGCGTCAGGCTGACCGCCCAGATAGACGGCGGTGGTCATGAAAAAGGAATGCGGAGCGGCACACTGAATGTTCCCGGTATTGTTGGCCTTGGTAAAGCCTGTGAGCTATGCTTGATGGAAATGGAAGAAGAAAATGTTCGCCTCGGCAGCTTAAGGGATAAACTGGAAAATGCCCTGCTTCAGATGGATGAAACATACCTTAATGGCAGCAGGGAAAACCGCCTGCCCCATACCACGAATATCTCTTTCAAACACCTGGAAAGCGAAGCCCTGATGATGGGATTCAGTAAGGACCTGGCAGTTTCTTCCGGCTCAGCCTGTATGTCTGCGACCCCGGAGCCATCTTATGTACTCAAAGCCCTGGGCCGCGATGATGAACTGGCACATAGCTCGCTTCGTTTTGGGATCGGCAGGTTCAATACAGAAGAAGAGATCGATTATGCCATCGGGCAGATAACTAAAACAGTGAGCAGGCTGCGGGAAACCAATCCGCTTCGGGAAATGTATAAAAACGGCTAAATTTATTTTTAATCAACTCAACCCTATAATCGTAAAATATGGATATGACCCTGGACAATGCGATCTATGTAAGCGACAAAGCAAAAGATCGCGTATTGCAATTAATGGCCGAAGGAGGAATGGCCAATGACCCTTCTTATTTTCTTCGTGTGAGCGTCGTGGGTGGCGGCTGTTCAGGTCTTAGCTACAAACTTGATTTTGACAACCAGCAAAAACCCACCGACCAGGTTTTTGAAAATAACGGCGTAAAAGTGGTGACCGACCTCAAAAGCCTGCTTTATCTTGTTAATACTACCCTTGAGTTTTCAGAAGGACTGAATGGTAAAGGCTTTTATTTTAATAACCCTAATGCGAGCAGGACTTGCGGGTGTGGGGAAAGCTTCTCTGTTTAACACGAATGATGCGAATAAGTCCTTAAATGCGAGTTTAAGATATTAACCACAGATGCCGCGAATAGTTTCCTATTAAAGAAAGATCCTTGTATTTCAGACATTGAAATTTCTTTAATAGGAAACTATTCGCGGCATCTGTGGGTATTTATACCCTTTCAATCTCAAACGGCTTATTCACAGCTAACTTCTTTGGGTCTCTGAATATTCGGGTTTATTAGCGATATTAGCGCCTAATTATGTGGTCCGTTTGTAAAAAAGAACTCCGCCAATTTTTTAGCAGTCTTACCGGCTATATTGCCATTATCGTTTTTCTCCTGGTCAACGGGCTGATGCTTTTTGTATTTGATAATAATATCCTGGATTATGGATATGCCACGCTCGACCGTTTTTTTGAATTGGCACCATGGATATTGCTTTTGCTGATTCCTGCCATTACGATGAGAAGTTTTGCGGATGAGTTTAAGACCGGCACCTTTGAAATATTACAGACCCGACCTCTGAGCCAGCGGCAGATCGTTTGGGGCAAATATGCTGGGAGCCTGGTGGTGGTCCTTATTGCATTGCTGCCCACCATTGTTTACTTTTTTTCCATTCAGCAGCTTTCGGCTAATGAGGGGATTGATACCGGAGCGACTATTGGTTCTTATATCGGTTTGGTTTTTTTAGCGGCTGTGTTTACTGCCATCGGTATTTGCACCAGCAGTTTTACCAGCAATGCAGTGGTAGCTTTTATCACCAGCCTTATTGCATGCGCACTTTTGTATTACGGATTTAGTGCTATCAGCCGCCTGCCTGCATTGGAAGGAGGGCTGGACTATTATATTGAAATGATCGGTATCGATTTTCATTACCGCAGCATCAGCAGGGGAGTGATCGATACACGGGATATTATTTATTTCCTGAGCCTTATCTTTTTGTTCTTAACGCTGACAGGAAGAAACTTATTGAAACGCTAAACGGTAACCGGCAGATGAATAAACTAATGGACAGGATCGTTGCTTCAAAATTTGGCTGGTTATGGCTGATCATTATTCTGCTGGTCATCAACCTGGCAGCTTCTGCTGTTCATTCACGTATTGATCTTACCAAAGAAAAAAGATATACGCTTAGTGCAGCCACCAATAATCTGCTGAATGGACTGACGGAGCCTGTGGAGATCGATGTTTTCCTGAAAGGAGAATTTCCTTCCGGCTTCCGTAAACTGGCCAATAGCACTACAGAATTCCTGCAATTACTGAAAGACCGCAATGGCGCCAATATCCGTTACAGGTTTATCTCCCCAATGGAAAAAGTACCAGGCACCAATATACCTTATGGCGACTCACTGGTAAATCTCGGTGCTGTACCTATCAACCTGACTGTGCAACTTGAAGCCGGCCAGAGCAGCAATATTATCTTCCCTGTTGCCATCATGCACTATAAAGGCAAACAGGCATTGGTAAATCTCTATCCGGGTACCAGCGGCAGGATATCGCAGGAAGAGATCAACAGCGCTGAAGCATTGATGGAATACCAGTTTGCAAAAACACTGGACAATCTTGGACGCAATCAGAAACGTATCATTGGCTATGCTGTTGGCAATGGAGAACCTGTTGACACAAGAGCCTATGATATCAGCCAGACATTACAGAAAGATTATGATCTCCGCTTGTTCAATCTCCCCAGCTTTCCAGTCATCCCGGACAGCATGGGGGTATTGATGATCGTAAAACCAATCACCCAGTTCAGCGAACAGGAAAAATTAAAGATCGATCAATTCGTTATGCGTGGCGGCAGGCTGCTTTGTTTTATCGATAACCTGATCGCCGAGCAGGACAGCCTTTCTTACAAACCCGAAACCATTGCTTACGACCGGAATCTTAATCTCACTGATCTTTTCTTCCGTTATGGGTTGCGTATCAATACAGACCTGGTGATGGACCTGCAATGTGATATGATTCCCCTGGTTGTAGGCGGCACTACAAATAATCCGCAACTGGAATTCCTTCGATGGAATTATTATCCTTTGTTTTCACCCGGCAATAACCAATTGCTGAGTAAGATACCAGGTTATATCGGTAGCCGCTTTGCCAATTCCATCGATACTATTAAAGTGCCGGGTGTAAAGAAAACAGTGTTGCTGGCTTCATCCGATCATTCAAGAACGATCAGTACGCCTGCTCTTATCAGTTTTAATGAGAACCGTAATACACCCGAAGATATCAGGTTCAATAAAAGCGGGATACCGGTGGCCATGCTGTTGGAAGGAAAGTTCACTTCTTTATACCGCAACAGGGCTTCGCAAGCACAGAAAGACAGCCTGGCCTCTTTTGGCGTGAGCTTCCTTGGCGAATCAGCAACGGAAGGAAAGATAATCGTGGTATCTGATGGCGATATAGTTTTGAATGATATGCTTCCCGGTGAAAATGGGCAGGCGGTTCCCCTTCCAATGGGATGGAACCGGTATACTTACCGTGAATACGAAAAGCAAACAGAAGCCGGCAAATTTTTTATACCAGTAGCCAATCGCGAATTCCTTCTTAATTGTGTGGAATACCTGGTCAACAATCCTGCTATCAGCGAAACCCGCAATAAGGATATCGTGCTGCGTTTGCTGGATTCACAAAAAGTAAAAAAAGACAGGCTGCTCTGGCAATTCTTTAATATCGGCTTACCGATATTGTTGGTTATTCTGGCGGGAATGATTTATCAATACCTGAGAAAGAGAAAGTACGCTTAGGGAGACAAGGGGAAAGGACTGCTGCACCGGGCATTCTGTATCCACTATCCACTACTCTCCCGTATCTTTGCTACCTAATCCCCTACAATGACAGCTGATCAGATCACGTTCCTCGTATTTGGTAGTATTTTAATATTGGCTTTGGTGTTTGACCTAGGCTTGCTAAGCAAGAAAAACCAAAAAGTGACGATCAAACAAGCATTGTATCAGACATTTTTTTGGGTGGGCCTGGCACTGGCCTTTTTTGTTTTTATGTGGTTTCAGGAAGGGCAGACCCTGGCCCTGGAATATCTTAGCGCCTACCTGATGGAATGGAGCCTTAGTATCGACAATATCTTTGTTTTCATCCTCATCTTTTCTTCATTCGGTGTAAAAGAAAAACATTACGGAAGAGTATTATTGATCGGTATCCTGATGGCGATCATTTTCCGTATACTCTTTATTACAGTAGGAGTGGCACTTGTGGAAAGGTTTCATTGGGTATTGTATGTATTTGGTGTCTTTCTCGTGTACACCGGTTATAAAATGTTCACTGCAAACAAAGATGAAGCATTTGACCCGCACGATACAAAGGTTTACCGCTATCTCAAAAGAATTCTTCCTTTGGTGCCGCATGATGGCGATGGTAAATATTCGGTAAGGGAAAATGGCAAACGGCGTTACACTGTTCTTTTCGTGGTAGTAATTATGCTGGCAGCTATTGACCTGGTGTTTGCCCTGGACTCCATTCCTGCAGTAATGGGTATTTCCCGTGATAAAGTGGTGATCTATACTTCTAATATTTTTGCCGTGCTTGGCCTTCGTTCTTTATTCTTCCTGCTCCGTGGGGCCGTTAATAAGTTTGACTTCCTTCAGCAGGGAATTGCTATTGTACTCGTGTTTATCGGTTTGAAAATGCTGGCAGAGAAATGGGTCAACGAAGTGGTAGATAAAACAACCCAGGTATTTATTTCACTTGGTGTGATCATGGTATGTATTTCAGGCGCCATATTCTATTCAATCTTTGTCAAGAAGAAAGGGTTGCCAAAAGAAGTTAAGGAAAACGATGTGTATTGAGCTACACTTTAAATCATATTGCTTCGATTGTCGGGTCCTCCTTCGCTAAAGCTACGACGGACAAGGAGATCGAACATCTCTTGCTCGACAGCCGGAAAGTATATTCTCCCCGCACTGCTTTATTCTTTGCCTTAAAAGGTCCGCGTCGCGACGGCCACCAGTTTATACCTGAGTTATATAAAAAAGGAGTCCGCAGTTTTGTTGTGGGCATACCTGTTGAAGAAACTGCTTACCCCGGCGCTGCTTTCATAGTGGTGGACGATCCGCTGGCTGCCTTACAGGCATTGGCTGCTTATCACCGCAAAGCTTTTTCCCTGCCTGTTGTTGGCATTACAGGCAGCAATGGAAAAACAGTGGTAAAGGAATGGTTGTACCAGTTATTGCACAGCCAGTTCAGTATTGTACGCAGCCCGAAAAGTTATAATTCACAGATCGGTGTGCCGTTAAGCATCTGGCAGATCAACAGTCAGTATAACCTGGGCATTTTTGAGGCAGGTATTTCAAAGCCGGATGAAATGGAAAAATTGGAAGCGATCATCCGGCCATCCATTGGTGTGCTCACCAATATCGGGGAAGCACATAGTGAAGGCTTTACCGGCAAACAGCAGAAGCTGGAAGAAAAGATGAAACTGTTTAAAAACAGTTCATTGATCGTTGCCAACGGAGATGAGGAATATATCGCCGAAGCAGTAAAAGCTTCCGGAAAAGAAATAGTACTCTGGGGGCGTAAGCCAACCAACACAGTTCAACTGCTGAATGTGCAGAAGACCGGCCGGAAAACCAATATCACACTTGCCCTTCGTTCCGGCACTGTTTATTTCAGCATTCCCTTTACAGATGATGCATCAATAGAAAATGCCATTAATTGTTTCCTGGTATCTCTTCAACTGGGAATGCCTGCTGAAACACTTATTGCTGGCATGCAAGTGTTGCAACCTGTTAATATGCGGCTGGAATTGAAAAAGGGGATCAATCATTGCACCATTATCAACGACAGCTACAGTGCAGATCTTAATTCACTGGAGATCGCACTGAACTTTCTCGACCAGCAAACCAGCGCTTACCGGAAAACGGTTATCCTTTCCGATTTTCTGCAAAGTGCTGAAGAAGAAGGAAGGTTATACAATTATATCATTGATATATTACGCAAACACCAGGTAAGCCGCCTGATCGGGATCGGAGAGCATATTTCAAATGCACTGCAACAGCTTTCAACGAATGAAACAGAGTCGCCGGTAATTGAATTATATGCTTCAACGGAAGATTATATCCGCCAGTTCCTGTCTTCCCAGTTCAAAGAAGAAACAGTGCTGGTAAAAGGAGCACGTGTATTTGGATTCGAACAGATCGTTCAATTGCTTGAGCAGAAAGTGCATCAAACAGTACTCGAGATCAACCTGAACGCGATCGTCAACAATGTTAAAGCTTATCAGCAGCGGTTAAAACCTTCCACCCGCATTATGGCCATGGTAAAAGCATTTGCTTATGGAAGTGGTGGTGCGGAAATAGCCGGCATATTGCAATATCATAAGATCGATTACCTGGGTGTGGCATATGCTGATGAAGGTGTGGAATTGAGAAAATCAGGGATCAGTTTGCCGATCATGGTAATGAACCCTGAAGAAACAGCTTTTGAATCTATCGTTGAGCACAATCTTGAACCAGACATTTATTCTTTTGGCATGTTGCAGGCTTTTGAAGCTTTTCTTGAGAATGAAGGTTTGCAGCAATATCCTGTTCATATAGAGATTGAAACAGGAATGAACCGCCTCGGCTTTGCAGTAAGTGATACGGAAAAACTGGCTGTTCATCTTGCTTCTTCATCGCTGGTAAGAGTGCAAACAGTGTTTTCTCATTTGGCAGCCAGCGAAGATCCTGCAGAAGATGAGTTCACCAGGCTGCAATTCAGCCGTTTTCAGCAAGCGGCATCCAACCTGGAAAGTATAGGCTATTCTTTTTTAAAACATATTTCCAATACCGGTGCCATTTTCCGTTTGCCCGAATTGCAATTGGATATGGTGAGGCTGGGCATAGGTATGTATGGTGTGGATAGTGGAGCAGTGCATCAATCACTGCTTCAACCTGTGGCCACCCTTAAAACTACTATTGCACAACTGAAGAACCTGAAGCCTGGTGAAACAGTGAGCTATAACCGCCGTGGAGTAATAACAAAGGATTCTCTGATCGCTACGGTACGCATAGGTTATGCCGACGGCTATTCCAGGAAACTGGGTTATGGCGTTGGTAAAATGTATGTGAGAGGATATGAAGCGCCTGTCATCGGCACTGTTTGCATGGACATGACGATGATTGATGTAACTGGTATTCCCGGTGTGCAGGAAGGCGATGAGGTAGTTATTTTCGGCAAGGAGATCCCTGTGCAGCAACTGGCGGCCTGGGCGGGTACCATTCCCTATGAGATCATGACCGGCATATCCCAACGCGTAAAGCGAGTCTATTTCGAAGAATAAGGAGATCCCTATTTGCGACATCCGCGCCAAATTTACGCTACCCTCGCCTACTCTCGCCCTATTCGCGCCATTCGCGCATCTACCCTTATATTTGCTGATTAAAAACGAGATAGTGAAGCTTAGAAATGCTATTTTAATCATTGCCATTATCATCATTGCTGATCAGGCGCTGAAAATATGGATAAAGACCAGTTACCCCTTTGGCTCTGTAACCCACGTGATGGGACTTTCCTGGTTTGAGCTGTATTTTATAGAAAACAAGGGCATGGCCTGGGGCTGGGAATTTGGAGGCGACTGGGGAAAGATGCTATTGACCCTGTTCCGCCTGGCAGCCGTCATTTTCGGTACCTGGTACCTTGGCCGGATCGTAAAGCAGGGCTATAGCCGCGGTTTTATCATATGTGCTTCATTGATCTATGCAGGTGCGTTAGGCAACCTGATCGACAGCATGTTCTACGGAATGATCTTCGAAGAAAGCTCTTATTCGTATGTGGCAAAAATGTTCCCGGAGCATGGATATGCGGGCTTTTTGCATGGCAGGGTAGTAGATATGTTACATTTTCCTCTTATTCGTTCCACTTACCCATCCTGGGTGCCGTTTGTGGGCGGTGAGGAGTTTGAATTCTTCAGTCCAATTTTCAATATTGCCGATGCTTCTATCTCTGTCGGTGTGATCACATTATTTATTTTCCAGAAACGCCTGTTCAAAAAGAAAGATGCTGGCTCGCATTCAACGGTGGAAACAAATGCGGAAGTAAGTGATAAAATGCAGGTGGGATAAAATAAAAAGGTGGTTCATTGAACCACCTTTTTATTTTGTATAGTCTTCAGGTTATTGTTTCATTACTCTCTTATAGATCATCATTCCCGAAAGTTCCACTCTGAGAATATAAATCCCTGAGGGTAAAACATTCGTATCATCCAGTGAAAGCTGGTTTACACCATCACGGACATCGAATGATTTTCTTTTCACTACACTGCCCATATTGTCGATCAGTTCAGCTTTGGCAATGCCGCCTCTTTCTGTTGAAATATCGAAGAACAATTCGCGACCGAAAGGATTAATAACAGAAACAAAGGCGAAAGTTGCTGGTTGTGAGGTCAGCTCCAACACACGGGAATAACTGCCCCTGTTGTCTGCAGTGCGCAAATTGATCCTGTAATAGGTTTTGCGGGTAAGATCATTCGGATCGGTGTATGAATAAGAATGTTGTTCAGCAGCATTGCCACCATAACCGTTAAGAGTGGAGATGGTAGCAAAATTTATTCCGTCATAACTTCTCTGAACATCATAAAATATTGGTTCATCTTCATTGGTCACAGTCCATTTGAGCGTGCTTTTGCCGCTACGCACAGATCCGTTGAAGGATAAGAGTTTGGTGGCAAGCACTCCGCCGCAATCAATCACACTGAGTGTTACGCTGTTCATCATATCGGTAGAGCGGCAGGCCTCACTTGAAAGGTTGCCTGTGCTGGTACCCAGTATAAGCCTGAATTTTTTACCGTTATCTGCTACCGTTGTGATAGGTGTTGTATAAGAGCTCCAGTACTCCCACATATTCAGCTCAGTATTGAAAGAAGGCGTACTGTCTCTTACGGTACCGAGATTGGTCCAGTTAACACCACCGTCGTCACTGGATTGCCATTGATGATACCGGTAGTTATTGAAATAAGAGCGGATAGTGTCCGTCAGTTTTAAAGGATTACCCTGGCAAACAGTCGGTGTAATGGTAGGTGAATACTTCATGTTGGGCAAGCAGGTCGCCACACCGATGTCATCGATTGCCCAGTCGTTGCCACCACCACCTGGCGCATTGTTACGGATCGTAACGGTCATGCTGGTTTGGCCAGCCCTTGTTTTGAATACAAAACCCTTTTTCACCCAAAGGCCGGTGTAAGGAATATTTCCGCTGGTATAATAATCTTCTCCATCTATTTGAAAACTAAGATTGGGACGGACACCGGAAGAGTCGTTGCCGGGGCCGGGAGTGTAACCGCTGACAGTGGCGCCTTTGCCGCTTGGGTCGCATCCGCAACGGCGGCACACGTTCCTGAACCAGGCCGAGAATTCATAATAAGTTTCCTCACAAAGCCCGGTGATGGTTTGGGAGAAAGCAAGGTTGGTTTCATAACTGGCATTCACAATAACGGCATAACCACCTGAGCCGGGATAATTACCGGCATAAGGATCGGCTGCTCCTGTATGATCGCCTATGATATCCCATACAGTGAACACACGGGAATTGCTACCCGTACCTGATGAGTAAGGAACATTGGGATTGGTAGTTCCATCTGCGCTGGTCGTATTGGCCAGCCCATAAAAGTTATCATTGGGTGTGCCGGTACCAAAGTTCTTGAATGTATAGGGAAGCGGCACAAATGTAGTACCACCTGCCCTGTTCTGTGAAGAGCCTGAACCAAACGTACCGCCATATTCTCCCACGATAGCATTAGAACCTATGGCATTGGAGCATAAGCCATAGTCCGGAGCTATCTTGATGCTGTATGGGGTGAAGTTGGATGAAAATACTGTTGATCCTGATCCTTTCAGATACCGGAAATTACCGGCAGGAAGCCTGATGCTTTCATCAATCGATACACTTGGTGAGCTTTTGATCTTTATTCGGTAAGCATATACGCGTATACAGGTGCTGCCCCAGAAAGAAGGCGGGAAATAATTCCCTCCCCAAAGACTACCGCCATTGGTGTTGCCAATCCCCTGCATGCTTACGCTGGCTGCACCCGCGCCATCGCCGATATTAAAACGGATACGGCCGGTCATTTTATCAATATTAGCAGAATCAGTATCGGAAGCGTCGGTATAAGAATATTGTACAAGCCCCTCATTGGAGATCATCTGCAGCGAATTGCTGATATACTCAAATTTGGTAAGGTTGATCGTGTCGTTGTAGCGTACACTATTCAGCCTGTTGCTGCTGCTACCACCCGATACGGCAATGGTAGCCCTCACTTCAATGATATCGCCAGGCAAAAAAGTTCCCCCGTTCGGCCGGCTGATATTGATAAAGCTCTTACCGGTCGTCACAGTAGGTTGCGCTGCAACCTCCATAGCTGGCAATATGCAAAAAGCAAGAAAACAGTGCAGTAGCCTGACCCTCCTACACGGCACCCGAAAAAGAATACTGGGTAAAGCTGTTTTCATAAGCAGGATTATAGTTATTCAAAAGATGGATTTACTGGTCCAAAATACATGGATTACAGAGACAAAGCAATAGTACTTTGGGCATTTAAATCTACGTGTATTCACCTATACATTTCCCTTGCAGAAGCAAGTAATTTTTATTGTGTTTTAGACCATATTTTTAAAACGAAAAATATAGGCTGAACAGTATAAATCAGTTATGTATTTAAAATAAAAAAGGGCCCCAATGGGCCCTTAAAAACATGAGCTTTTTTGATTATTTGTACTGGTTGAACCAGCTTTTTTTACCGGAATTCAGACCTTCAGAAGGAATGGCCGTTCTCGAAACAGGGTCATTTACAGGAGCTTTATAGGGATTGGACATCGGTGATATCCTGATCCGGCTCATCGATTTTGCCTGGCTATCAAGCAATTCTTTCAGATAAGCTGATTCTTCCTCCCTGTTGGCCGGTTCAGCGGCCTCAGCCCTGGCTTGCTCCAAAGTTTTGAGCGGATAGGCTGAAATGTATGGCGTACGCTTCATTTCTTTCATAGATTCGGATTTTGAATGAATGGAAACCAGGGAGCAAGATGGGCTTTTTCTGTCTCAATTGCAAACGGATGAACATAAAAAAAAGAGAAGAGCCTTTATTCCTCTCTTTTTACGCTAGTGCTTTTACGATTTAAATTCAATCAACCCAATTTACCCACCATATTGCCAGGCACCACCCACTGGTCAAATTCTTCCGGGGTAACATAGCCAAGCTTTACTGCCATCTCTTTCAGTGTCGTTCCTTCTTTATGTGCTTTCTGGGCAATTTCTGCTGCTTTGTAATAACCGATCTTAGTGTTGAGCGCTGTTACCAGCATCAATGAATTGTCGACATGCTTTTTGATATTTGCTTCGATCGGTTCCACACCAACAGCACATTTGTCGTTGAATGAAACACAGCCATCGCCGATCAGTCTTGCACTGTGCAGGAAGTTGTAGATCATTACCGGTTTAAACACGTTCAGTTCAAAATGACCGGTAGCACCCCCGATATTGATAGCCACATCATTTCCCAAAACCTGTGCTGCTATCATGGTCAGCGCCTCACATTGTGTGGGGTTCACTTTACCCGGCATGATAGAAGAGCCCGGCTCATTATCAGGAATGAATAATTCACCAATTCCGCTGCGCGGACCAGACGATAACATGCGGATATCATTAGCGATCTTCATCAGGCTTACAGCTACAGTTTTCAATGCTCCATGCGATTCCACAATAGCATCATGTGCTGCCAGCGCTTCAAATTTATTTTCTGCCGTTACAAAAGGAAGGCCGGTAAGTTTGGCAATATGTTTTGCAACATTTACTGCATAACCATCAGGAGTATTGATACCTGTGCCTACTGCTGTGCCTCCCAAAGCAAGCTCACTTAAATGAGGCAGTGTATTCTTAATGGCTTTTATGCCATGGTCCAGCTGCGATACATAACCACTGAATTCCTGTCCTACTGTAAGCGGGGTCGCATCCATAAAATGCGTACGTCCGATCTTCACCACATTCATGAACTGCTTGCTTTTGGCAGCCAGCGTGTCGCGCAATTTTTGAATGCCGGGAATAGTCGTTTCCAGGAGAATTTTATAGGCCGCGATGTGCATAGCCGTTGGGAAGGTATCGTTGGATGACTGTGATTTGTTGACATCATCATTGGGATGCAGGAATTTATCTTTATCTGTTAAAGCACCGCCTTTGATCACGTGGCCACGGTAAGCTACCACTTCATTCACATTCATATTACTTTGGGTGCCTGATCCGGTTTGCCATACCACCAGCGGAAAATAAGCATCCAGTTTGCCTTCCAGTATTTCATCACATACCTGGCCGATTAGGTCTGATTTTTCTTTGGGTAAAACGCCGGCTTCGAAATTGGTGATCGCTGCTGCTTTTTTGAGATAAGCGAAAGCCCTGATGATCTCTTTAGGCATTTTATTGATGTCCTGGGCTATCTGGAAATTATCAATGCTGCGTTGTGTTTGCGCTCCGTAATAGGCTTCAGCAGGCACTTTCACTTCGCCCATGGTGTCTTTTTCTATTCTGTATCCCATAACGTGTATTTAGAGAAAAGATGAAAAAATGATTTGGGTGGCAAAGTTAGGGATATCGGGGTAAAGGTATTTTAGCTTTTGGGAGAAGGTTGATGTAAGTTTGAATGAAAATCGCTTGCATGAGAACGAAAATTATACTGATCTCATTCCTCCTTACTCTTTTCTTTTCCGGCATTTCCCAGGAATATGTTCCAACACAGGAAAACCTTGCTGCCAGGCAACAGTTTCGCGATAACCGTTACGGCATGTTCATCCATTGGGGATTGTCCAGCGTGCTGGCCGATGGCGAATGGGTGATGAACAACCGGAACATTAAAGTGGAAGACTACAAGCGTCTCCTCCGGGCTTTTAATCCTGTTGATTTCGATGCAGCGAAATGGGTGGCTACAGCAAAGAATGCAGGCATGAAATACATTGTGTTCATCACACGACACCACGATGGCTTTTCCAATTGGGACACCAAACAATCCGATTGGAAGATCACCAATACGCCTTATGGAAAGGATGTGTTGAAAATGCTGGCAGAGGAATGTCATAAACAAGGAATGCAGCTCGGTCTTTATTATTCTACGCTCGATTGGTTTCGCAGCGATTACCCTTATGAAACCGGCCGTACCGGTAAGGGCACTGGCCGCACAGAAAAAAGTAACTATGCTTCTTACCTGCAGTTCATGAAGAATCAATTGACAGAACTGCTCACTAATTATGGCCAGATCATGTCTATCTGGTTTGATGGTCATTGGGACCAGACCAATCCTGAAGGACATGGCGACCGCTCCTCGCGTATCGACTGGAAATATCCCGAGATATATGAACTGATCCATCGCCTGCAACCCCAATGCCTTATTGGCAATAATCATCACCTGACTCCAATACCCGGTGAAGACTTCCAGATGTTTGAACGTGATCTTCCTGGTGAAAACAAATCAGGATTAAGCTTTCAGCAAGCATCGGCACTGCCATTAGAGACCTGTGAAACGATCAATGGATCATGGGGCTATAATATAACCGACAGAAAATATAAAACAGTAAGCCAGGTGATACAGTTGCTGGCAGGCGCGGTGGGTCGTGATGCCAACCTGTTGTTGAATATCGGCCCGATGCCCAGCGGGCAGATACAACCGGAATTTGTTGACACACTTGCAGCAGCCGGTCAATGGCTTCAGCAATTCGGCGAAAGCGTGTATGGGACAAGAAAAGGACCACTTGATCCTCAAACCTGGGGTGTGACCACGCAAAAAGATAAACATATTTATGTGCACCTGTTCAGCATGCCCGTAGATGGACAGGTAGTTATTCCCGGCTCCTTTAAAATCGCATCAGCTAAAGTGATGGGAGCAGGAACGGCGATAAAGTTCAGGCAGCAGAAAGAGAATGTGATGTTATCTTTAGATGGAATAGCGTTGAACGGGCCGGATACGGTTATTGACGTAGTATTAAAATAAAAAGGAAAATATGAAAAGGATTTTTAGTGTTACCGTTCTTTTCTTTTTTTTCAATATCGTGCAGGCGCAAAAGCAGGCCCTTCCTACCAAACAGCAGCTTGCCTGGCATGATATGGAATACTATTGGTTCATTCATTTCGGACCAAATACGTTTACGGATAAAGAATGGGGCCATGGTGATGAGCAGGCTGATATCTTCAACCCTACAGAACTGGACTGCCGCCAATGGGCGCGTATTGCCAAACAATCAGGTGCCAAAGGCATTATTATCACAGCCAAACATCATGACGGGTTTTGCCTGTGGCCAAGCCAGTATTCAACACATACCGTAAAACAAAGCCAGTGGAAGAATGGAAAAGGAGATGTGTTGAAGGACTTATCAAAAGCCTGCAGGGAGTATGGCTTGAAGTTCGGCGTTTATCTTTCACCCTGGGACAGGAATCATCCGCAATATGGAACTCCTGCTTACAATGATGTGTATGTAAATACCATGAAAGAACTGATCACCCATTATGGTCCTTTCTTTGAATTCTGGTGGGATGGTGCCAATGGTGAAGGCCCCAATGGTAAAAAGCAGGAGTATGATTTCAGGCGTTTTGAACAAACAATGCGGCGCTTTGCGCCCAATACAGTTGTGTTCAGCGATATTGGCCCCGATATAAGATGGGTAGGCAATGAAAAAGGAATAGCTGGTGAAACCAACTGGAACTATCTCGACACGGCAGGCTTTAAAAGAGGCGAAGGCGCACCCCCTGCGGATACACTCAACCAGGGAAATATTAACGGACGGAACTGGATCCCTGCTGAGTGTGATGTAAGCATCAGGCCAGGCTGGTTCTATCATGCTGAAGAAGATGATAAAGTAAAAACACCGCAACAGCTATTTGGATTGTATCTTAAATCAGTAGGTCGTGGCGCTAACTTATTGTTGAATGTGCCGCCCGACAGGCGTGGGTTGATCAATGAAAAAGACTCAGCGGCTTTAATGGGATTCAAGGCCCTGCGTGAAGAAAGTTTTGCCAGTAATCTTGCCCTCGGCAGCAAAGCTGAGCTGCATACTAAAGGAGGTATTTTCAGGAGAACAAAATTTACAGATGGCGATCCGGCGAGCGCTGAAACACTTGCAGATTATAAGAATACAAGCCTGTGGGTGAAATTCGATTCTGTCAGAAAAGTCAATTGTATCGTATTGCAGGAGGGTTTGACCAATGGGCAAAAAGTAAAATCAGCCAGGCTGATATTGCTAAACGGTATACAGGAAGTAAAGCATATGGATATCACTACTATCGGGAGAAAACGCATACTCGTATTCCCGGCACAGGATATCAGCAGTATCCGTTTGCTTATCCATGATGCAAAAGGAGCTCCTGTTATTAAAGAGATCAGTGCTTACCTATTGCCTGAAGAACTTACTGCCCTTTAAAAGAAGCTTTTCTTTTTTCCATAAAGGCAGCAGCACCTTCTTTGGCATCGGCAGTGGCGATCAGTTTGCCGAATGTTTCTATTTCGATCGCATAACCATCCAGTTTTTCATTGAACACAGCATTGGCTGTTTTGATACAACCTGCAATTGCAAGTGGCGCTTTCGAATTGATCAGCGTTAAAATGGATCTTGCTTTATCGAGAAGCTCTTCTGCTTTTACCACATGATTTACCAGGCCATATTGCAGGGCAGTTGCAGCATCGATCATATTGCCCGTCATCAGTAATTCGATTGCCCTGCCTTTACCTATGAGCTGCACCAGGCGTTGAGTGCCTCCATAGCCGGGTATCAGACCAAGGTTCACTTCAGGTTGTCCAAACTTCGCTGTTTCACTGGCTATGCGGAAATGACAGGCCATTGCCAGCTCGCAGCCACCTCCCAAAGCAAATCCATTCACAGCAGCGATAACAGGCTTGGGGCTGTTCTCAATTTTGGAGAAAACAAGATCCTGTCCTTTTTGCGCCAGTGCTTTACCACCCGCAGCATCCAATGAGCTGAATTCACTGATATCAGCACCGGCTACAAAAGCCTTAGGCCCGTTGCCAGTGATAATGGCTGATTGGATAGAAGGATCGCTGATCACTTCATCTATTGCTTTGCCAAGCTCTTCAATCACTGTTTTGTTCAGTGCATTGAGTTTGTCCGGGCGGTTGATGGTGATGGTCGCGATCTGGTTAGCGGTTTCAACTAAAAGGCTGGAATACATGGCATTTTTTTTCAAAAGTAAATGATAAGCCGCAAATATCTTCCCACACAGGTACCCGGGGCTGATTTTAAAATTATATTTGTTGACAATCAAAAATCCATTGCATGACCGCTACTTCACTGCGCAGGCAAAAATTTATCCCGGTAGTCTTACTGCTTTGCCTTTCCTGTTTGTCTTTGTGTACCCATGCACAGGGAAAAAAGAAGATCGAAAAACTCATCAAAAAAAATATGGAATTGGCTGCCAGGCAATACAAATTCATGGCCAGTCTTACGCCTGTTGATTCAATGCCCCGTTCTTACGATGCAGCGGAAGGTAAGCTGATCTCAAGTGATACGCGCTGGTGGACCAGTGGTTTCTTTCCTGCTTCGCTCTGGTATATTTATTCCTATACACAAGACTCTGCTATCCGCTCGGAAGCAGAAAGAAGGCTTGCTTTGGAGGAGAAAGAGAAATACCTGACATCCAATCATGACGTGGGCTTTATGATCTTTTGCAGTTTTGGCAATGCCTATAAGATCACACATAACCCTGATTACAGGGATGTATGCGCTGTTGCGGCTGAGACATTGATCAAAAGATATAAGCCTGCTATCAAAGCGATACAATCATGGCAGGCTTTGACAGCACCCAAAAGCCCTGTTATCATTGACAATATGATGAACCTGGAATTGCTCAATTGGGTGAGCGATGAATGGCGTGAGCCGAAATATAAAGCTATTGCGATTGCTCATGCGAATACTACCATGAAAAATCATTTCCGTGCAGACAATAGTTCTTATCATGTGGTGGAATATGATCCTGCTACAGGTAAAGTGCTGGAGAAAAAAACAGCACAGGGATATAGCAATGAATCAGCCTGGGCCCGTGGTCAGGCATGGGGATTATATGGCTACACAATGATGTACCGTTTCACTACTGAAGCAACTTACCTGGAGCAAGCCCGGAAGATCGCCGCATTTATTTTAAATCATCCTAATCTTCCGGCCGATGGTGTTCCTTACTGGGATTTCAATGCACCTATCGGTAAGCATACCTTGCGTGATGCATCTGCTGCTTCCATTATGGCTTCGGCCTTGCTGGAACTGGCACAGTATACTGAAGGAGATGAAAGAACAAAATATATTTCCATGGCAGAAAAAATACTGACCACACTTTCTTCCAAAACATACCTCGCAAAATATCGTCAGAATGGAGGGTTCCTGTTGAAGCACGGTGTAGGCAATCTGCCCGGGAAATCAGAAGTGGATGTTCCGCTTACTTATGGAGATTATTATTTTATTGAAGCGATGCTGAGATATAAACAATGGTATTTGTAGCCGGTAATTTTTAGTTATAAGTCAAAAGTCGGCACTTTTAATAAGTACAGAATAAATTTTTCGATATCGAAATGAATAATGAGATAATTGTGAAGTTCGGTCTATCGACTGTTGGCTAACGACTCCCGGCTCAGAACTTCCGGTTTTGCTTTACCCAACCTGTAATATATCCCGCTATTTCAGTAGTTGGTGTGCCCGGTGCAAACAGCTTTCCAACTCCAAGCTCATTCAGTTGTTGCATATCATCTTCAGGAATGATGCCGCCGCCGGTAAGAAGCACATCGGTCATTTTTTTTTGTTTCATCAGTTCCATTACCTTGGGAAACACGGTCATGTGAGCGCCGGAGAGAATACTGATGCCGATAGCGTCCACATCTTCCTGCAAGGCTGCGGTCACTACCATTTCAGGAGTTTGGCGAAGGCCGGTGTAAATCACTTCCATTCCGGCATCGCGCAGCGCGGTAGCAATTACTTTGGCACCACGGTCATGGCCATCCAGCCCCACTTTGGCAACTAAAACTCTGACAGGTCTGTTCATATGGAAGTTTTTACCCGTTATCAGGCAAATAAAGATAATGCGTTTTTGATTCGGTGTATGGTTTCTTCTTTTCCGAGAAGGGCAGCAATATCAAATACATGGGGACCAAATTTTCCACCCACCAGCATGATCCGGAATGGCATCAACACCTCACCTGGTTTTATTTTATTAGCAGCTGCCATTTCTTTGAAGTTGGCTTCCAATTCATGTGCTTCCCATACTGGACTAAGCTCGAAATTGCGGATCACTTCAGCAAAGAAAAGATTCTTGGCTTCATTCCATTTTGGCTTTACTGATTCTGTGTCCAGTACTGCCGGCCGCTGAAAAAAGAAACCGGCCTGCTCATAAAAATCAGGCAGCAAAGTGCAGCGGTCTTTGACAAGGCCGATCACTTTTTCCAGTAATACCTCATCACTTACAGTAAGCCCTTTTTCTTCCAGTATTGTTTTTACAACGGGCTTCAAAGTAGAGGCGTCAGCATTTTTTATCCATTCGTGATTGAACCATTTAGCCTTTTCATAATCGAATTTGGCACCGGCACTATGCACGCGATCGAGACTAAAAGCATTGATCAATTCTTCTTTGGTAAAGATCTCTTTTTCGGTGCCATCATTCCATCCCAGGAGAGCCAGCAGGTTGATGAATGCTTCAGGCAAAAATCCTTTTTCGCGGAAGCCTTCAGTCAACTCATTTGTTTTGGGATCTGTCCAGTTCATGGCAAAAACAGGGAAGCCATATTTTGCACCATCTCTTTTACTGAGTTTTCCATTAGGACCGAGTATCAGCGGAAGATGGGCCCACTGAGGCATTTGATCAAGCCCGAAAAGATATTTCCAGCAAAGGATATGCACGGGTGCGCTGGGCAGCCATTCTTCGCCACGGAAGGCATGGGTGATCTTCATCAGGTAGTCGTCTACCACCACGGCAAGATGATAAGTGGGCATATTATCCGCCTTCAGTAAAACCTTATCATCTACCAATGATGTGTCAAAGCTCACTTCGCCGCGGATCATATCGGTAAAAGAAATGGTCTCCTGTTCCGGCATTTTAATGCGGATCACATGGCGGGCTCCGTTGCTGAGCAACTGCTGCGTCTCTGCTTCTGACAGGGAAAGGGAATTGCGCATTTTCATGCGCAGGGTATGGTCATATTGAGGAGAAGGATTTTGTTCTGTTTTAAAATCCTGCCGCATTTTTTCCAGTTCTTCCGGTGTATCAAACGCGTAATAGGCATGACCGGATTTTACCAGTTGCTCTGCATACTGCCGGTACATCGGTTTGCGTTCACTTTGCCGGTAAGGACCGAAAGGGCCGCCATGCAGCGGGCTTTCATCGGGCGTAAGGCCTACCCAATCCAGGCAATTGAAAATATATTCTTCGGCACCGGGTACATAGCGGCTCTGATCGGTGTCTTCAATCCGCAGCACAAAATCGCCGCCATTCTTTTTTGCAAACAGATAATTATACAAAACCGTTCTTACTCCGCCCAGGTGCAAACCACCGGTTGGGCTGGGAGCGAATCTTACACGTGGTCTCTTAGTCATGCGACAAAGATAATGATTGAACGACTCCTTCCCGTTCTTCCCGCCTTACCGGTAAAACTTACTTACAGGGTTTCTTTTTTTCTTACCGGTAAGAAAAATTTACTTCCTGTTTTTACCGGTAAGGCGGGAAGAACGGGAAGGAGTCGTTCAACCATCCAATTGTTATCTTTGATCGGTGAAATATTTTATCAAAACACCCTGGTGGCTTAAAAAGATTTACTCATCTTATGTATGGAGTGTGCCGGTAAAGGAAAAGCTTTTGTATCTCACATTTGATGATGGCCCGCATCCGGTTATTACATCCTTTGTGTTGGACGAGTTAAAAAAGCATGAAGCAAAAGCGAGTTTCTTTTGTATCGGGAAAAATGTGCAGGCCTATCCGGAAGTGTATAAGAGAATCCTGGATGAGGGCCATGCGGTAGGCAACCATACCCAGCATCATTTGAATGGATGGAAGACGGATAACAAGGACTATCTCGCCGATATACATGAGGCAGGGAAGTATATTGATTCCGCATTGTTCCGCCCGCCTTATGGAAAGATCACTTTTTTCCAGGCAAAGAATCTTTCACAGGCAATGAAGAAACCGGAAGCGAAGGTAATTATGTGGGATGTGCTAAGTGCTGATTTTGATGAAACCTTATCGGGAGAAAACTGTTTACAACATGTAATTCTGAATGCAAAGAAAGGATCGATTATCGTGTTTCATGATAGTGAAAAGGCGTGGAAAAGGCTTGAGTATGCGTTGCCGAAAATGTTAGATTTTTTCAAAAAAAGAGGCTATCGTTTTGAAAAATTAGCAGCGCCCCTTTCAGCGCATACGCTATAGTAAAATTACTTATTTGTAGAAGCTTGATTCTAAAAAACTGATAATCATATAAAAATTTAGGGCCTGGGTAGAAACCCTGGCCCGTTTTTAATCCGTACCCTATGAAAACTGGCTTAAAGGTAAAGTAATTTTTCATTTATGCAAACAAATTTCCAACTGTTTGTTGAGTAAAATAACTCAGATTTCAATTGATTTTTGTCAAAGAGATCATTATGCAATTAATAGATACACACGCACATCTTTATTCCAATCAATTCAACAACGATAGGCAGGCCATGCTGCAGCGTGCCCGGGAAGCTGGGCTCAGCAAGGTTTTGCTGCCCGCAATTGATTCAGAATCGCATGAGAATATGCTGAAATTGGAGGAGGAAAATCCCGGTTTTTGCCTGGCTATGATGGGATTGCACCCTTGTTCTGTGAAAGAAGACTATGAGCGGGAATTAAAGATCGCAGAAGAATATCTTGCTGGCCGTGCCTTTATTGGGGTAGGTGAAATAGGACTGGATTTTTATTGGGACCTGACATTTAAAGAGCAACAGTTCAAGGCTTTTCACCGCCAGATAGAATGGGCATTACACTACGGTTTGCCGATTGCCATTCATTCCCGCAATGCGAATGATGAATGTATCCAGGTAGTAAGAGAGCATCAGAAAGGCAGCCTAAAAGGCGTATTTCATTGTTTTTCCGGCACCGTGGAGCAGGCCAGGCAAATGATAGAACTGGGTTTTTACCTGGGTATCGGTGGTGTGCTCACCTTTAAGAATGGCGGTTTAGACAAAGTAATAGAGGAAATTGACACCCGCCACCTGGTGTTGGAGACTGATGCTCCTTATCTTGCGCCGGTTCCTTTCCGTGGTAAGCGCAATGAAAGCAGTTATATCACCTATGTGGCTCAAAAACTGGCTGATCTGAAGCAGACCAATGTGCAGGAGATAATTGATCAAACCTCACAGAATGCGCAAAATTTATTCGGACTCTAAGCGCTGATCCCGTATTTTTGCAACCCCAAAACCGGAACAGTCCGTTGTGAAGGTTTTACCCGGAGACGTGTCCGAGTGGTTGAAGGAGCACGCCTGGAAAGTGTGTATACGGGAAACCGTATCGCGAGTTCGAATCTCGCCGTCTCCGCCTCCGCCTCCGCCCGCCGTAGCTTTAGCGAAGGCGGGCTTTTCATGTATAGTACACCCTATTTCCCGGGCGGGGGGGGGGGGGGGGCGGGGGGCGCCGCCCCCCCCCCCCCCCCCAAAGCAAGATGTTGGGATGAGAAGTAAAAAAAAAAAAAAAAAAGAAGTTTAATAATTTGAAAAAAAAAAAAAAAAAGAAGAGAAGATAGATA
>JBQCHL010000029.1:0-38560 GCA_051954695.1 Chitinophagaceae bacterium | reverse complement strand
CTTTATTCGGATGTCGGCCCCGAGTCGGAAGTCTTTAGTCGGCAGGCGATAGTCCGACCTTTCCTCAAGTCATATCAGGACTTACGATATCGAAATGACCATGCAAATTCTTTTGTGATTCGGACTATCGACTGCCGACTAAAGACTATCGACTAGCATTTGCCCCCGAACCAGTACCTTTGCCCCCAATTTTTGAACATGAGCACTCAACATTTGTCCGAACAGGAGCAATTACGCAGGGAAAAACTGGCAGAACTGATCATGATGGGTATTGAGCCTTACCCGGCTCCCCTGTATCCTGTAAACAGCAACTCTGTTTATATAAAAGAACATTATAAAGAAGAGGTTAAAGATCAGTTTGCAGATGTATGCCTGGCCGGACGGATCATGAGCGTACGCGATATGGGTAAAGCCAATTTCGCTGTGATCCAGGATGGCCATGGGAAAATTCAGTTGTATATCCGCCGTGATGATATTTGTCCTGGTGAAGACAAAAGCCTGTATGATATCGTTTGGAAAAAACTGATCGATATTGGCGATATCATCGGCATCAGAGGCTACGCTTTTATTACCAAAACAGGGGAAACTTCTGTGCATGTAAGAGAGCTTACCCTGCTGAGCAAGTCTTTACGTCCCCTTCCTATTGTAAAGGAAGCAGAAGGCCAGACCTTTGATGCAGTAACTGATCCTGAATTCCGATACAGGCAACGCTATGCCGACCTGATCATCAATCCTTCGGTTAAAGAAACATTTGTAAAAAGGACCAAACTCATCAATTCCATCCGTGAATTCCTGAATAATAATGGTGCGCTGGAAGTGGATACCCCTGTGCTGCAAAGCATTCCCGGTGGTGCTGCAGCAAGGCCATTCATTACACATCACAATGCGTTGGATATTCCTTTCTACCTGCGTATTGCCAATGAGCTTTATCTCAAAAGGCTGATCGTTGGCGGCTTTGACTGGGTGTATGAGTTTAGCCGCAACTTCCGCAATGAAGGTATGGACCGTACGCATAATCCTGAATTCACTGTGCTTGAGTTTTATGTGGCATACAAAGATTATCTGTGGATGATGGAAACCACGGAACAACTGCTGGAAAAAGCAGCCATGGATGTATGTGGCACAACGGATGTAGCCGTTGGCAATAAAACCATTTCTTTCAAGGCCCCGTATAAACGGATCAGTATTTATGATGCCATACAGGAGCATACCGGTTTTGATGTAAGCCGTATGAATGAAGAACAACTGCGTGCCGTTTGCCGCCAGTTACACATACCTGTTGATAATACCATGGGCAGAGGTAAGCTGATCGATGAGATATTCGGTGAAAAATGCGAACAGCACTACGTACAGCCTACTTTCATTATTGATTATCCTGTTGAAATGAGCCCGCTCACGAAGAAGCACCGTGAGAAACAGGGCTTGGTGGAACGGTTTGAGTTAATGGTCAACGGTAAAGAAGTTGCCAACGCTTATACAGAGCTGAATGATCCTATTGATCAGCGTGAACGTTTTGAAGAGCAGCTTAAACTGCAGGAGAGAGGGGATAATGAAGCCATGTTTATCGACAATGATTTCCTTCGCGCACTGGAATATGGCATGCCACCCACTTCAGGAATTGGTTTTGGTATAGATCGTCTTTGCATGTTGCTGACCAATCAACCTTCTATACAGGACGTTTTATTCTTCCCGCAAATGAGGCCGGAACATAAGCCTGAAAGCAGCAGTGAAGAGAAATAAATGTTTACCCTTAGTTGTCACTATTTATGCACGTTCGAACTTTTACTGTTGTTCTATATGTATAATTTTTGTAGCTTGTATACTATAAAAGTTCTTATACTAGGGTTTAATGGTTAAGGTCATTATAGACAAAGAGGCTGCCAAAAGGAAAACTCTTTCAAAGGAATTGAACCTGTTCTTTGAAAGATGATTTTAACTTGCATTTGACAGCCTCTTTCTTATTTTACTAATCCACGAAAAGATCCTTATACAATTTAGCGCCCGGCACCACTGCATATTTCTCCAGGTCAGTTATTCCTTCCGCAGCAAATACATCTTCATCAATAAAACAATTACCGGTACAATCCTTTGGCGTTTTGCTCAGGATATAATACGCAGCATCAGCCAGCACTTCCGGCTTGCGGCTCATTTTAGCCAGTGCTTCACCACCCAGCAAATTCCTTACTGCTGCTGTGTCGATTGTTGTCTTAGGCCACAGTGCATTGGAGGCGATTGGATACGATTTTAATTCTTCAGCCCATCCCATGGCCATCATGCTCATGTTATACTTGGTCATAGTATAAGCAATATGCCCTGCCAGCCATTTCGGTTGCATGTTCACCGGTGGAGAAAGCGTAAGGATATGAGCATGATTGGATTTTTTTAAATGCGGAATGCAGGCTTTGGTAACAAAAAATGTTCCCCGCACATTGATGGAATAGATCAGATCAAACCGTTTTGGGTCGGTTTGTTCTGTTGGTGTAAGTGAGATCGCAGAAGCATTATTGATCAGCATGTCAACGCCACCAAAAGCAGCCACTGCTTTATCGATAACATTCTGCACCTGGTCTTCAAACCGGATATCACATTGCACGGCCAGTGCTTTACCCCCTGCTGCTTCCACTTCAGCCGCTGCAGTGTAGATAGTGCCTCCAAGTTTGGCGTTCTCTTCAACTGATTTGGCTGCGATCACAATATTGGCTCCATCAGCAGCCAGCTTGAGGGCCATGGCTTTACCAATGCCACGCGTAGCACCGGTAATGAGGACGGTTCTGTTCTTCAATGACATAGCAAAACATTTTATTGACTGAAGATAAGAAAAGCCTTCTATGGGTAGCGAAATACCTCGTAAATGCACGGCAGGCGCCGTAATTCCGGAACAGGAAGAAATTGTTACAACTGCTCTGGCAACAGCCAAAAACGGAAATTATTTTTGATACAGATGCCGGTAAAACGACAGGCCTGCATCGTATAAAACCCGAGTCCCGTTTGATCCAATATATCCGACCGAAAAACCAGGTCCATTAGTTTAGTTTAGATAGCAGATAGCTGATGACAGATAGAGAACACTGTCATCAGTTGTCTGTTGTCTGTTTATAGCCTTATTCAGGAGTAAGTCCGTTACTCTTCACGTCCAGCACCGCTGTTGGCTCTATAAATGTCACCGTTTTTAAATCCTGTGTTGCCTGTAAGCCTTTATGGCCCTGTACCTGCTGGTCTTTGGAGCGGTACTCTGCATACTTATCCGTGTAGAAAATGCCTTTATTCTGATCCCACCAGAGATCAGGGCTTTTGAGGGTATCTCCTTTTACAGTGATCACTACTACACTATCTCGCAGGTACACTTTATTATAGTTTTCGTAGTATTTGCCGTATTTGCAATCCAGCCAGGTGTCTTTACCAAGGCTGTCATTATAAAAATCAACATGAAGCGAGCGGGGAAACTCCACGTACTGTGTATCTGTGCTTACGCGGTACATGAGCGGGGCGGTAAGGCGTGCTTTCATTTTTCCTTCCTGGCTCATAAAGCTTTCGATATTGCGCGCTTCTTCACGCATCACACTATCCTTTGTCCATTCTTCTATCGTTTTCTGGTCGTTCTCACAGCCTCCAACAAAAAAGCAGCTTATACATAAAGCTGCTGCGCAAGAAATTTTTTTTATTGCTATGATAGCCTGATTAATCATATTTCTTTTTAACAAACCAGAAATCACTAAGCGACAAGCCTGCTGATATGCGGAACATGTTTTCCTTTAATGCATTATCATTATTGCCACGCTTAATAAACTCAAAACTGAGATTGATCATTGTAGCCTGGCCCGGGCTCATCCGGTTATAGTTCAGGAGCGGTAATCCCAGGCCCAGTGAAGCACCAAATGTATTAAGCTTTTTGTTGTCTACCTGGATATAATCCGGACCGAAGAAAAAGCCTGCCCTGTAAGCTACATTGCTGAAATAATTTGGTTTGGGCACAGGTCTCAGTTGGCCGCCTACGCGCAATTGCCAGTTGGATTTTACTGTTGGATCAGCCTGACCATACACGCGGTATTCATCCCAGTTATTCCGCGCAAAATCCACGCCTACCAGCCAGTCACTTTGCTTTTTATCCAGTGAAAGCTGCCTGCGCAGCACAAAGCCGATGGTATAAGAAGATGGATATTTGATCTTGCCTTTCACATCCTTTTCTTCATATACGCTGTCAATCCGTACATAGCCTTGATTCTCGTCGTAGAAATATGTTTCACGAATGAGGTCCTGTGATGCACTCAGGCTGCTGCCCACGTTCCCATAAGCACCCACGGTAAGCAGAAAGTCTTTATTCAGTTGGGTCATGTATTGAAGACCGCCACTGAAGAGCAGATTGCCGTAAGAGGTCTTGGTTTGATAATTCCCTGCATTGTATGATACAGTATCGTTCAGGAAAAACCGGCGTGTGCTGTAATCTTTCGAACCAAAAAGATAGCCAACGCTTGCGCCCAGGGCGATCACATTGTTTTTTCCGAGATAGAATTTATAACCCATTCCGAGGTTGGGCAGGTAAGCACCGCCATCGCCCTGGTTAAGGGTGCTGGCTGTATCAATCGACTGGCCCGTATTGGGATCGACCAGCCTCTCGTTGCTGGTAATTTTATAACTGACCCTTGCCACGGGGCGGATGCCAAAGCTTAGGCCCCAGTTGCGGCGTAAAGGAACGCCTATCTGCACATGAGAGAAAAGCAGATTGCTGGTACCGAATTTATCTGTGTTATTAGGCTCTACAAGAGTGCGATTGTCGAGGTTGATGCCAACATCCAGTATTGCCCTTCCTGAAGCCAGTTTATTCGACTTTGCTTCTTTGTACGACTGGAAAAAAGAATAGGAAGCAGGGTTACTGAAGTTGATGCTAAGAGGCACCGGAGCGTCATTTATGCCGGCAGCAATTCCTCCCATTCCACGTAAATTAATATTGGTAGAAGGCACCATATCTCCAAGGCCATATCGTGAATAAGGCGAATTGTCCTGCGAAAAAGCAGGCATGAAAGCAGTAGTGAGTAAAACGCTTAATGAAAAACGGAACACTCCTAAAACGTTGATTTTCTTAGGGGTTATTGAGTTCGCTAATGGCATAAAGACCTTTAAATATTAATTCAGGGTCTGCAAATATCTTGTTTTTAAGGTGCGAACCCAAATGTACCATATCACCCCCGGTTAAGACGACGTTAAAGTTGTCGAATTTTTTACGGTATTCGTCTATGAATCCATCTATTTCATAGACCATTCCCAAAGTGACCCCACTGAGGATATTAGTGGCTGTGTCATAGCCAATAAGGGGCACATTGCTGTTTGCCTCCACCAGGGGCAGCTTAGCTGTATAGTAGTTTAAAGCCTTCAGCCGCATCTCCATACCTGGTGAAATCCCCCCCCCGGCAAACCGGTGATATTTATCAATAAAATTATATGTAATGCAGGTCCCCAGGGCAATGATCAGGTTATTGCTATTGGGGTAAAATCGTACAGAAGCGGCCAGCAAAGCCAGCCTGTCGGCACCGATCGTTTCCGGCTTACCCACCAGCGTGGTAAAAGACAGCCTGGTAAGATGGCTCAGCTTATGAAAACGGGTCTGCTTCGCCAGCAATTCCTCTATCCCGGGATCATGGTTGATCACAGAGGAAAGAATAGATTTTTCCGGGCGGTACAGATCTATCAATCCCTGTATCGTAGCCGGAGAATCATCAGGCAATGTGATGATCTTCTCAATAAGAGGCCCCGTAAAGATGGCAGCTTTTTTTCGCGTATTTCCAAAGTCAAAACAAAGGGTGACCATTTGTGCAAGATAGTGTTTTGGGGGAGACGTTGCTAGTCGATAGTCTTTAGTCGGAAGTCGGCACCGAGTCGGTAGTCTTTAGTCGGCAGTCGATAGTCCGACCTTTCCTCAAGTCATATCATGCATTACGATATCGAAATGAACATGCAAATTCTTTTGAGATTCGGACTATCGACTGCCGACTAAAGACTACCGACTCAAAAAATCTTTCCTCCCAGATTTTTAAAATGCCCATTCAATTTGATCTTCTCTTTCAATTGCTCAATGCCGGCTACCATCGGAATGGTTTTCGCCAGGTGCCGCTTCAGGTATTCCTGCCGCTGGCGCTCATCCATCAGGCCAAGCAGTTCGTATTCTTCTTCGAGAGAGAGGCCAACATGATGCGCTACATCATAGGCTTTGAGCTCTTCCTCCTCCTTTTTAAAATCCTTGCTCACTTTCAAAGCCTGGTGCAACTCACGAATGCTTGCCAGCACTTTCCTCATCTGCTCAATATTCCCCTGCTCCCGGTTGTCCGGATAATTGACAATAGCACCACTGTACAATTTATCCGGTATTTCTTTTATCACTTCCAGGATGCGGAACACACGCCCGCCTTCAGTGCGGATATCCATTTCGCCATTGTCATACACTTTGGAGATCTCCTGTATTTTCACCAGTGATCCCATGTCCTGCAACTTTTCATCGATCACTGTTGGTATGCCGAATTCTTTTCCCTGTTGATGGCATTCCGTGATAAGTTGTTTATATCGAGGCTCAAAAATATGCAGGTTCAATTGCTCACCGGGATAAACAACAATGCCAAGCGGAAAAATAGGAATGAAATTGGTCATGCTTCAAAGTTATCTTCTTTATCCGATAAGATTTCTTAAAAACTAATCGCTTTACACACTACCCGATTTCCCTGCAAACCCCAAACCATTTCCACCACCATAAAACAAAAAAAACATAGATAAACACACCATATTGCGTTTCCAGGCTTGTTTCAACCAGGAAGCTCATTATTGCCATTATGTGCAATAGGTTCCAGAAAAAACGATGAGGAATACTTTTTATACATAAAGGAAAAAAAACGATCACTGTAAATAAAATTATTCCCGGCCATCCAGCCATTCCTCCATATACGATCCATTCGCTGCTGGGATATAATTTATCTGTTTCTTTTATCCCTGCTACATGTGCGTCATACCATTGATTGGTTTCATGTTTGAGATCACCGGCCCCAACGCCCAACAACGGGTTTTTCTTTACTATCTCCCATCCGGCTTTAAGCGATACCAGCCTGTTGCCATCGCTGGTACCCGACATGTATTTATTTTTGATCACGAAGGAAAGATCATACAAGTTGTATCTTACCCTGTTCTGAAAAGTGGGAAAACAGAACCAGCCGATCAATAAAAAAATGATCAGCCCCCCGATCACCAGCAGTGAAATCCCCGGTTTTTGTTTTGCTTTATAAAATGCAAAAGCCAGTCCAAACACATACAACATCAGCAATCCAGTACGGGCAGACAAAATGTGCAGGTAAATAACAGGAATGATCAGGAGTGCCAGCCATATAACGCGGTATTTTCCGGGAAGCCTGTCCCATAGCAGTACGGTCGTGATCACTGCCAGGCAAACCAGCCAACTGAAACGAACATGATCATCATCTAATGGAGTAGGGATCGTTTTAGCCCGGAGATAGCTTTCATTAATCGATTGCATATCCAACAAATATTGGCCAATACTCCAGCAACAGGCCAGCGTTGTAAACAATAAAAAACTACTCGCAATAATTTGCCATTCTTTTTCTTTCAGCCGCCATCGTCCGGCAAACGCAATAGGCAATAGCAGAAAAGGCAGTTTAACCAGCAACACTTTTCCCCATTCCTGCTTGTCTTCACTCCATAGACCGGAGATAAAAGGGATAAGAAACAGCAGGCTTATGCCGATCAATAAAGGAGAGGCAAAAAATTGTTTTAATTGTGTATACACCTGGCTATGCAATGTAGTAAGCACAATGAATGCAATAAGATTGATGGATAAAAAAGCGCGGGAAACAAACAGGCTGGCCAGCATCAAGATGATCGTGGCAAAAATGGCCCTGTTGCGCCACTCATTCTGTACAAGAATCCCCATACATTTGTAAACCTACAACAAGTTTTTCATGTGGCAGGAGCTATCAGCGCAATTACAGCAAGGTGATATCAAAGCATTGGCCCGGAGCATTTCCCTGGTGGAGAATGGTTATGAAGGTTATGCTTCGTTCCTGGAGCAATTGCCGTCAGGCAAAGCTGATATCATTGGCATCACCGGCCCTCCCGGCGCAGGCAAAAGCACACTGGTGGATGCGCTGATCGGCGAGCTGGTGAAGGATGGAAAAAAGATCGCCGTGCTCTGCGTTGATCCCTCATCACCCTTTCATCTGGGCGCTGTGCTGGGCGACAGGATCCGGATGAGTGAATGGTACACCAATCCTGCAGTATTCATCCGCTCGCTGGCCAGCCGCGGAAGCATGGGTGGACTGCATCCCATGATCATTGAAATAACGTACCTGTTGAAAGCAGCAGGTTTTGATCATATCATTATTGAAACCGTTGGTATCGGGCAAAGTGAAGTGGAAATTGCAGGACTGGCAGACACCACCGTGGTAGTGCTGGTACCAGAAGCCGGCGATGAGATACAAACAATGAAATCGGGACTGATGGAGATCGCCGATATCTTCGTTGTGAACAAAAGTGACCGGCCAGATGCTGATCATTTCGTAAAAAATCTGCGGCTGATGCTCGCACCTTCTTTCACCCGGCATAAAGAAGAAGTGCCTGTATTAAAAACCGTAGCTTCTCAAAAAACAGGCATACCGGAACTGGCAGCAGAGATCATCCGCCAGGGCTCTCATGCTGACACCAAAAAGAAAGCTTTTCTGCTTGCATCCAAAGCATGGCATATTCTTCAGAGAATACAGATGCAGCATATCGATCAGCAACAACTGGAAACTGAGATCCGGGAAGCGTTGACAAAAGGGCCGTTCAACTTATTTGCTTTTATAAATGAAGTGAGTAGACGTCAGAAGGAAACCCCTTACCTGTTTTCAATATGCTCTATCATCACCAGCCATGATGAATATGGTGAAATGAGAAAAAGCTTTGAGCACTGTGGATTTACACAAGATTGCGAATACATTTTTGCCGATAATACAACGCATAACCAGTTTGATGCATACACTGCCATTAACCGTTTTCTCCGGGAAGCAAAAGGCAAATACATCATTATCGTTCACCAGGATGTAAGATGTATCGATAGCATTTCCCGGTTGCAGAAAATACTGACTGACCTGACGTTTGAGGACGATAAATGGGCCGTTTGCGGCAATGCAGGTGCTATGGGTTATCACCAGGATGTTCGATATATTACCAATGGCGGAAAAGTTGTAACACATGAAAACCTGCCGGCAAAAGTATTTTCCCTGGATGAAAACCTGTTGATCGTTCGTCAGTCAGCCAATATTGTTGTGTCTGCTGATCTGAAAGGTTTTCATCTCTATGCCGCAGACCTCTGCCTTATTGCTGATTACCTCGGTTATTCCTGCTATGTTATTCCTTTTATGGTAAAGCATCTTAGCCTGGGGAATCTGAAGGACCTGAAAAAGCAACTACCTGAATTCCTGGGCCTGTACGGAAAGAAACTCAGACGGCGTTTTATTCAAACACCAAGCACCAAGTTTGTTTTAAGCAACTCTTCTTTCAAAAATAAATTTCTTAATGGGAAGCTGTTTTTCCTGGTGAAATGGTATGAAGGAATAAAACTCTTTTTTAAAACACCCCGTCACAAAAGCCAGTACAGGAAATCAGTCAGGAATGAATAATTCAAAAGCGGGTGATCTCATTTTTGTCTACAGAATTCCGGACAATATTCACCACTTCTTTCACTGTAAGCAATTTCCTTTCACCGGCCGCTTTAAAAAGCTTTTTGCGGCTTGCAATTACTTTGCTGTAGTTTTTGGTGAACGATTGCAGTGATTTCAACCAGCTCCATCTCATCATAAAAAGATAAGCCAGGCTTTCAAATCCGAGTTGGATAAACCATTGAAACCGCTTGAAGGTATTCAGATGGATAGCATGCAGGTACATTTTGTTCCTGTTATAAATAACCCGGATATTCTTTTTCTTATTGCTGGATTTGATGGATACAGAAAGTTTATGCCGGCAAACAGAAAAATCATCATAATAGCATTTCCATCCCATTCGCCAGGCCCGGAGGCTCAATTCAAAATCTTCTACATAAAAAGGGGCAAACAGTTCATCAAACCCACCCAGCAATAATAATTTTTGCCGGTCTACAAAAGCATTGGCACCAGAGAGGTACATACTATAAAGCCATTGACCTTGTTCTTTATGGACAGGGATATAATTACCGGAGGTTTTGATCTTAAGGCCATGAAAGGAAGGATATTTACCCCCGTCCTGTATCTTATCATCATCCCAACCGATGATCTTTCCCATAACACCAAATGTATCGGCCTTCTCAAAATAGCGGAGCAGGCCATTAAAATAGTTAGGCGTAAGCTTTACGTCACTGTTCAGCAATAAAACATGGGAATACTGTGCATTAAAAATACCGGTATTGATAGTAGGAGAAAACCCCTTGTTGGCCTCATTGACCAATAATTTTACTGCGGGATATTCTTTTTTCAGAAATGAAATGGAATCGTCAGAAGAGCAATCATCACAAACAATGATCTCGAAAGGAAGTGCCGCGTCCTTAGCTGCTCCCAAAATAGAAGGCAGGGTTTGCTCCAGCAAATAACGCCCATTATAGTTAGGAATTACAATAGATATACCTGAAACGATGGCAACTGCTTGCATTTTGATAATCTTCCCTTACCGGGACTTGACAGAAATAAAATAACCTGGAATATTACTCTTTATTGCTTTGCCACCACTTGTAACCAATATATCCCACTATAAGAAAAGGCGTAAAAGCCAGGTAGACGATGCCGGTATTCAGTCCTTTTGCAGGCCCTTCACCTAATTGCTGCGCTGTTTTTGTACAAATAGAGCATTGCGCTCCTGCCGTAAGAGAGAGTAGGATAGAAAAACATGCTGTCAGCCAATAAACCTGTAACCTCTTTTTCATCACCGTTATTTGACTGCAAAAGTACTAAAGAGATAGCGGAGCTGACTAAAAAATTATTTTTTTAATGTTTTCACCACTTCTTTCAACCAGCCTTCTTTATTAAAATCCATTGTTATATCTGGCATAATACCCACATTGTCTATTCCTTGCCCGATATCAACACGCCGGGAGCGGGTGGTGGGGTAGTTAAGGGAAAATGAAGGACAGGCATAATTTTTCTCTCTCACATTGGCATAATCCAGCACACCCATTGTATGCGTTCCAAACAATGTCACTTTTTTGCTTTGCCTTGCTTCAAGTATAAACTGCTCTGCCGTGCTGGCGCAGCGGCTGTTCATGATCACAGCTACTTTTTCAGGATAGGGAACGGATTGAAGGGTATCCGCTCTGTCGGGAAAGAAATCAAACATCCTTGATTTGCTCGCGCGGGCTTTTTCCATCAGGTCATTGTATTCTTTTTTTTCTGCTGCCGGTATGCCTGCAATGCTGTTGATGAGTGAAATAGTTGCATCAATATTATATGTAGTAGCCAGTAGGTCCACACCAATGAGCTTCACCGGGTCAGTATACACCAGCTTTTTCAGAGGCCTGTAAGCTATATCAGCGCCGCCGCCATTGCCCCTGATATCAATTACCAGGTAAGGCAATTTTTCCAGTAAGGCCTGGTTGGCCTTCACTACTGAATCTATTTGCTCTATATAGCTTGCATCAAAACTCTGGATGCGCAGGTAAGAGGTTTGATCATCCAGTTGTTTGAAAAAAGCATTGTGCTTTTTCTCCTCCTCAAATGGAGGTGTGTAAGGTTTGAGTGACTGATTTGATTTATTTCCGGTTTTATACCAACCTTCTTTCTGAAAAGCATTTTCATTGCTGAAATCCAATTGAGAAAAGATAGGATGATGGAATTTGTTGTACCAGATCACATCATATCGTTGGTTACCGGCAGGAATTAATTCAAACTTAACATCACCTGGTTTCCATTCAGGTGCTTTCGTGGCGAGAATAATGCCTGCATAGCGGCGGAACCCATTATCACTTTTTATCACGGCCACTCTATAGGCGGTATCTGCGGTATAATAAATGCCTTCTATTGTGGAAAGAGTAGTTTTTTCCCATCTGCTGAGCTTTGCTGCACTCAGGTTTATGCTTTCTGTTTCTGTAATCCGTTTGGCCAGTTTGCCATTGGCTGTGTCAAACGGTACAGTAATGCTAACGTGTTCGTCTTTAAAAAACTCCAGCCAGTTATTGATAATCCGGAAATATTGGGCATCGTTTTTTACTTTCTTTAATAACTGTAACTGCTTTGCCGTATGCTTGTCAAATTCTTTTAGATTACTCTGTTTCACTTTATCATTATACCCCGCATAGTTTTCCTTCATAAAAGCTCTTACACTGTCAAAGTTTCCTTTAAGGTCGCATGATGGCTGGGCCAGAGCGGCCACTGCCTGGAATAAAAGAGCAGTCAAAAAAACCGGTTTTATTTTATTGTTCATCGGGTTTTATCTTTTAGGGTTGCCAAGTTACGGCATAAACAAAAATAAAAAGCGGCTGTTACACCGCTTTTGCACCAAACTTACCTTGCCCAACATAACGATGGTGAAGGTGGGTTGTTATCGAAAAAACAGTTCCTGTTTACTTTTTGTTGGCATACCAGGTACCGGAGTTGTTTCCGCTGTTTTCCCAGGTGCCGCCTGTCAGTTTGTTCGATAATTTGTCAACTGTAGCTATTACATCAATCGAAACTCCATTTGAGTTAGATACATAATGTCCGGTGAAAGTGTTTCCATTCACCGTCCATGTGCCTGAACCGGAAATTTCTCCTTCGTCATTAATCCTGTCGAGTTTGCCATTTGCCTTTACATCCAGCCCAAAGAAGCCGGTGGGGATGGAGGACCCGGTTCCCAGTTTTCCTTCCCAACGGCCTACAATATTGAAAGCAGGGGGCGCTGGAGTGTCTTTGTCTTTTGAACATGCAGTGAAGAGGGCTGCCATTAATAGGCCAGCCGCAAAAAATTTGATCAGTTTCATTGTTGAGGTTTAATGTTTAATGATTTTCAATTGCGGCTGCAAAGCTAAAAGAGGGTTGCTTCAGGAAGAATGACCTTTGAGTAAATTGTATCCATTATTGAGTAAACGATATAAAAAAGATGACAGCTCTTTCGGGCTGTCATCTATCAAATTGCTCAGGTTTAGGTTGTTAAAATCTTGAAAACAGTTCCATAAATTCCTGGCGCCGGTTCCTGGAAATATTAATGGAAGCATCATTGTCCATAACGATATAGCCTCCATCGCCACGGACAAATTTCTTGATCCGGTTAATATTAATAAGAAATGAACTGTGAACGCGGTAGAAATCAGGCCCGCTCAGCGCTTCATCAATTTCTTTCAGCACTTTCGATACCAGGATCTTTCTTCCTCCAGCCAGTATCACGTGAGTATAATTGCTTTCAGCTTCACAATAAATTATGTCCTGCGTAGCTACAAACACCAATCCATCGCCGGAAGTAAGAGCAATGCGTTGGGGTGTGGCTTTGTTCGATTGATGTATGTTTTGCAATAACAGGTCAAATTGTTCACGTGTGGGCACATTCTTCTTTTCTTCAATGCGGCTGATGGTTGCTTTCAGATCGTCCGGGTCAACAGGTTTCAGCAGGTAATTAAGTGCAGCATATTTAAACGCTTTGATGGCAAATTGATCATAAGCAGTGCAGAACACAACATCAAAAAAAAGCTTATCGAATTGTTCCAGCATATCAAACCCGTTCATCTTCGGCATTTCTATGTCGAGGAAAACCACATCGGGCTTACCGGCATGAATTGCAGCGATCCCCTGTTCGGCTGAATTGCACATGGCAATGATCTCCACCTGTGGGCAATAGGTTTTTAACAGCCATTCCATCATTTCCAGTGCATTCCTTTCATCGTCTACGAGAATACATTTTATCATACTAATCAGTTTTTAGTACCCGTCTATGGGTATTTTCAGGATAACTTTTGTGCCGGCAGCTTCGCCATTGCTTGCCATGAGATCATTTACTTCCACAGATGCTTCTGCCTCTATCTGTTTGGTCAGCAAAGCCAGCCGGTCTTCCGTCAGCTTCATGCCCAATGATTTCTTGGTGGAAGCAGATTTGCTTTTCAGTTCTTTTGCCCTGGTCCTTCCCACGCCATTATCTTCGATCACACATTCCAGCAATGAATCCGTTTTCCGGGTGATATGGATCGTAAGATGCCCGGCGGTTTCTTTATGCAGTAATCCATGCCAGATCGCATTCTCTACATAGGGTTGTATGATCAGCGGTGGCACATAAATACTGTCTGCCTGCACTCCTTCGCTTACGCTGATCGAATAGGAAAACTTTTTTTCAAACCTGATGCTTTCCATTTCTATATACAATCGCAATGCTTCCAGCTCGTTTGAGAGGGTAACAGATTTGCTGTTGGAATTGTCCAGTATCAACCGGATCAATTTGGCAAAACGGGTGAGGTAAAGAGAAGCCGTAGCCTGGTCACTTTTAACAATGTACCGGTTGATGGAATTGAGACAGTTGAAAATGAAATGAGGGTTCATTTGTGCCCTTAATGCCTGCATTTCCACATCGGCCATTTTTCGTTGGGTATCCATTAGTGTTGCTTCTGCCTTTGCCCGTTCCGCTTCAGCTTTTGCTTTCACGATCTTGTTGGCACACAAGGACGCAATTGTAGTGAGGATCGACAAATGCTTTTGAGTAAAGAACCCTTTTTTTGAGTGTTCGCAATCAATCACACCTAACACTTTCCCGTTGGACATGATCGGCACAGCGATCTCCGAATAGCGCCGTTCATCATCTACAATATAGCGGGGGTCTTTGCTCGTATCTGCGATCAGCTCTGCACGGCCACTTGCCGCCACGCTACCGGTGATGCCTTTACCCAAAGGTATTTCCATCGGTTCTTTTATTTCATAAGAAACCGGGCTCTTTGGGCCATGTGCAGCTCGTTGGATCAGCACTTTCCTGTCGTGGTCCAGCAGGTAGATCACACAATCTTCAAAATGAAGCCGGCCGATACAGTTCTTCGCCACATCCCATAAGATCGCTTTCACCGAATTGGTTTCATAAATGCTGACAGCAAAATAATTGATGGCTTGTTCTGCTTCCAGTTCTTCCTGCTGTTCCTGTATCTTCTTATTCCTGTTCCTTACGATCATCCAGATAATGCTTCCTGCAGCAAGCGCCAGCAAGCTGATAAACCACCACGCCATCCAGTAGGGGGACTCGATCTCAAAAGAAAAAGTATTATTGGCATCCACCCAATCCACACGGTTGAGGCTGGCCTGCACTTTCAGGTTATACTTGCCGGGGGGCAGTGAGGTGAACCGGACAAGATTATTGTTGCCCAGGTATTTCCAGTCATTGTCAAAACCCGCCACCTGGTAGCGGTAAGTCACTTTATCGGCATTATTAAAATAAGCTACCGCAAATTCCACTTCCATAGACCGGTCAGAATAGGGTATGGAATATTGCTTATCGAATGAATATACAATCGAATCCTTATTGCCCAGGCTTGCCTGACTGATATATGCCTGGAAGGATTCTGCCGGCGCAGTAAATGTATCAGGGTTCCAGTAATTGATCCCATTCACGCCACCGAAATAAACCGTTCCCTGTTTATCCCTATACCAACTGTTCCCATTGAACCCATAACCCTGCACATTATCGGAATAATCAAAAAGGTTGAGCTTGAATGTTGCAGGATCATAACGGTAAATGCCGTGTTGCGAGCTGGCCCATATCACTTCATGTGTATCCTGATAGATCGTATAAAGATTGATATGATCGAATACATTGGTTAATTTATCCACTACTATTCTTCCATCCTGGTATCTTGATGTATATAACCCCTGCTCACATGAAAAAAGCAGGCGGTTGTTTTGCTGCATAAAAGAACTGGTGATGATCTGCGCAGGAGAATCAGGGAAAGATGCTTTTTGTAAATAGTTGTAATTGGAATCTATACAATGCAATCCGCTGTTGGTAGTGATCCAGATAATGCCATTGGCTCCCTGATGAGCGAAATTGGGATTTTCGCGGGTGATCATAGGCAAAGGCAATTCCTTTAACAGGTAGGTCCGGGCTTCAAGTACATAAATGGCTTCTTTTCCTATTACAAGATGATCCCCATTATGTAGCGTAATAACATCATCAATAAAATCCTTTTCGCTTTTTATCCTTATGCTGTCTGATTTAAAAGAAGGCCGGCGGTATTTTTTGGTCAGCGGGTCAAACAACCACATACCCTTATCCGTTGGCCCAAGGATAATGTATTTACCATCGTATACTAATCCTCGGATGGATGGATGGCTAAGTTTATCCGTACTTTCAGGAGAAGGAAGGAAAAATTCCCAATCGCGTCGGTTAGCTTTCCAGTTAACAAAACCATTGCCTGTTGCCAGCCACAGATTGCCCTTTTCATCTTCCTCTATCTTCCGGATATTGTCGATGCCGGCAGGAAGCACATCATTCAATTGCCTGATGCGGGCAAGCCCGATCGGTGAATGCTTTACTGCAAACCTTACCACGCCGTCAATAGTAGCCATCCAGGCATAACCATCTGTATCGAGGTAAATGAAATTGCCATAATCATTTGTTCCTACTTTCCGGCCACCCAGGAAAAACTGCGGGCGGGTATATTGGTTTGTTTGATTGTTGTATTCAAATATTCCCTCTCTGGAAGCGATCAGGAAACGATGTGGAGCAAATTCCACGATGCTACGTGTGGCAAAATAACCTGAGTGCAGGGCCCTCAGGTGTGGAGGCAATACCATTGGGTTTACCGTGCCGGTCTTAAAATTATGCCAGTAGCTTTTGCCATCCCAACTGCTGGCAGCAATACTGTCCCGATTGATAGGAAATATCTTGTAGATATTGACATTGGGAAGGCTGTCTGCTTTGTTGCTATGCAGGTCATATCTTACTATCTGTTGCCCGCTTTGATAAAACAGGAGATCGTCGTACAAAACAGCAAGCGGCATAGTGCTCACTGAGGGAGATGGTATGGAAGAAAGCCAGGGTTGAAATGTTCTGCCTGCTGTTTCATATTTATACAGCCCTTTATTCGTCAGCAGGATGATGCTTTTATCTTTCAGTTGAAAAACGGGTCCTGAAGCAAACGCTGAATCTTCAGCCGAAACATATACCTGCTTAAGATCACCTTTTTCTTCTGAGAAAAGAAAGATCCTGTTGGCCCCCGTCACCCATACATGGCCGTTCTCATCACAAAGCAGGTTGTCCCATACCACGCCTTGTTTGAAAGTAACGATCCTTTTGCCATCAAAGCGTTGCAACTGGCGGCGATAGAGTACCCATAAACAACCCTTCTTATCCTTTGCTACAGAGGAGATGGTGCCGGGTTGTAAACCTGAGGAATAATCAAATAATTGGAGATGATAATCGGGCAGTTGGGCATTGACGGTAAGGGTCAGCACGACCATTACCGCCGCAAAAAGCAGTTTTTGTATAATGCGCGTTCTTTTCAAGAAGGGTTATTGATTCAAATTACTGAGAAACGCGGTAAGGTCAATGGTTAATGGTCGTCGGGAGTGAAATTAGGAGAGGCCGGAAAGGCGGGGAAGGATCTTTGAGTAATTGGGTGATCTGTTTAGTAGATGGTATTCTTCCGCTGACGGAATGGATCATTGGCAATTATCCTTTTCCCTGTCATCCGGCCCTGGTTCAGGAAAGTAACAGGTATAGTACAATAAGAGCCGGGGTCTCCCCAACGTTGAGGAGACCCCGGCTCTTATATACTTTAAACTAGAATGTGGTCTGAAACAGGGCCGGGGTGACAATGGAAAATGTTTTTCGGCCATCGGCCATTCGAACACCGGCCATCATTACTCGTCGGCTATTCTTAAACCGCCTGGGCGCTCATCTTCTTGCTTTGCTTCAAACGCTCATTTTCATCCAGTATCACTTTGCGCATACGGATAAAGTTGGGCGTTACCTCGATACACTCATCCTGCTGGATGTATTCCATACACTCTTCAAGTGTCATCAGGGTTTTTGGAGCAATGCGGGTAGCATCATCACTGCCGCTCGCGCGGTGGTTGGTGAGTTTCTTGCCTTCAGTAGCGTTTACGACCAGATCACCAGGTTTGATATTCTCAGCAATGATTTGTCCGGCATAAACATCTTCACCCGGATCAACGAAGAAAGTACCACGGTCCTGCAATTTATCGATAGAGTATCCGGTTGTCTTTTCTGTGTTCTTCGACAGCAGTACACCGTTGTTACGACCAGGGATAGGTCCTTTCCAGGGTTTGTATTCGCTGAAGCGGTGGGCCATTACGGCTTCGCCTGTGGTGGCTGTGAGCATTTGTGTGCGCAGGCCGATCAATCCGCGGGAAGGGATCTCGAATTCCAGGTGCTGCATTTCACCTTTGGTTTCCATGATCAGCATTTCACCTTTGCGGCGGCTAACCAGGTCGATCACTTTGCTGGCGAATTCCTGCGGCACATCCACTACCAGGATCTCATAAGGTTCACATTTCTTTCCGTCAATTTCTTTAATGATCACCTGGGGCTGACCTACAGTGAGTTCATAACCTTCACGGCGCATTGTTTCTATTAAGATACCCAGGTGGAGGATACCACGACCATACACTACTAAACTATCACCTTCTTCACTATCCATCACGCGGAGCGCGAGATTTTTCTCTGTTTCTTTCATCAACCTGTCGCGCAGGTGGCGGCTGGTCACAAATTTTCCGTCTTTACCAAAGAAAGGGGAGTTATTTACGGAAAACAGCATGTTCATTGTTGGTTCATCCACGCTGATCACCGGCAATGCCTCAGGGCTTTCTGCATCAGCAATAGTATCGCCGATATTGAAATCTTCGATACCTACCACAGCACAAAGGTCGCCTGCTACAACTTCGGTCACTTTCTTCTTGCTCATTCCTTCAAACACATAGAGTTCTCTCACACGCATTTTTTTCACGGAACCATCGGCCTGCATCAAAACAACCGGTTGGTTTTCTTTGATAGACCCGCGGCTCACTTTTCCTACAGCGATACGGCCGAGGAAGGAAGAGTAATCCAGGGAAGTGATCTGCATTTGCAGGGGGCCTTCGTTCACTTTAGGAGCAGGCACATATTTCAGGATACCATCCAATAAAGGATTGATATTATCGATCTGTGTGAGTGAATCATTGAACCAACCATTTTTTCCGCTACCATAGTAAGTAGGGAAGTTCAGTTGTTCTTCAGTAGCGTCGAGGTTAAAGAAAAGTTCAAATACCGCATCATGCACTTCATCGGGGCGACAGTTAGGCTTGTCAACCTTATTGATCACGACAATCGGCTTAAGGTTGAGCTGGAGGGCTTTCTGCAACACGAAACGGGTTTGGGGCATAGGGCCTTCGAATGCGTCGACCAGGAGGATCACCCCGTCGGCCATTTTCAGCACCCTTTCCACTTCACCACCAAAGTCGGCGTGACCCGGAGTATCGATCACATTGATTTTAACGTCTTTATAGGTTACCGCCGCATTCTTGCTGAAGATGGTGATACCCCGTTCCCTTTCCAGGTCGTTGTTGTCCATGATCAGTTCACCGGTTTCCTGGTTGTCACGGAACACTTTGGTAGCATGTAAGATTTTGTCTACCAGGGTGGTTTTGCCGTGGTCAACGTGCGCAATAATGGCGATATTTCTGATTTCCATTTGTTTTTTGTTCGAAACAGGTCTACTGTTTCTTTTTTTGAGGCTGCAAAGTTACATCAATTAAGCGGGGAGAGCAAACAGGAGAGATAATTAATACATCCTTAAACTCGATTCACGGCGGATTTGCAGTAGTTTTATGAAAATAGCCTCGTATGAAATTCATCAAGTGGTTAGGACTCATTGTCTTAGTCTTGATCATTGCTTATTTTCTCGGTCCCAGGCCTGCCCCGCCAACTTATACACATGGGCTTCCGGCTGTGCCCGGGGTAAGTGGATTAGACCAATTTGTCGCATCGACCGAAGCCACACATAAGTTAAAACCGAATAACCAGGCCCGGATCATCTGGGCCAATGACTCCCTGAAACAGCAGACGGAATATGCAGTGGTCTATCTGCATGGATTCTCTGCCAGCCAGGAAGAAGGCAACCCGGTGCACATAGACTTCGCCCGGCATTTTGGATGTAACCTTTATCTCTCCCGCCTGGCTGAACATGGGATCGATACCACCGAACCATTAGTAGCTTTCACCGCCGATAAACTCTGGAGCTCTGCAAAAGAGGCCTATGCTATTGGGAAGCAACTGGGGAAAAAAGTGATCCTCATCGGCACCTCCACGGGTGGCACACTGGCATTGAAACTGGCAGCAGAATACCCCGACATTGCAGGGCTGATCCTGCTTTCTCCCAATATCGCCATCAATGACCCCCTGGCCTGGGTGGCCAATAACCACTGGGGATTGCAGGTGGCCCGCCTCGCAAAAGGTAAATACAATGAAACGGGAGATACTGTAGCAGCAATCAAACAATACTGGAACACCAAATACCGGATGGAGGCCGTTACCGAACTGCAGGAACTGCTGGAAACAACCATGAAATCATCCTTATTTGAAAAAGTGACACAACCGGTTTTATTGCTGTATTACTATAAAGATGAAGAACACCAGGACCCAACCGTGAAAGTATCTGCTATGAAAAGAATGTTCCGGCAACTGGGCACACCAGATAGTTTGAAAAGAGCTGTAGCAATGCCGAATACAGATGCACACGTGATCGGATCATTTTTGAAATCGAAAGATGTGGCTGGTGTAGAGAGGGAGTGTATAAAATTCGGCGAGGAAGTATTAAAGTTGAAATAGGGTACAGATTCGTCAACTGCGCTATACAAAGTAACTCACTCTTACCATAAGAGAAAATGACTACTACTGGCTAAATGAAGGAAGAATATAAAAACATACAACTTATTCCAGCACTATTTCTCCTTCAGAAAAAAACGAAATTTCCTCGTTAAAAACCCATGGCCTTTATAGCCCATTAACTGAGTTTTGAATTGCGAAACCACAAGAACGGACTTAAGGAATAATTTAAGTGAATCCAAAACAAAAACTCTGCCCGGTGAAGAGCAGGTGAAAGTCCTGCACTACACAAGCCTTCTTGTTGGTTCGCAGCATCACTGGGCTCTTTCAAAATAATATATTATGCGAACCAGCAAGAAGCAAACCATAAGGCGCCCCGATGTGCGCAGCCTTAAGATCCAACCCAAAACCAGAATCAACAGATACAGTCAAAAAGATGTTCCTGAAATCCGGCTTTGTGGTGATTGGTTAAAAAATCACGGTTTTGATATTAATGCCAGGGTTGTTGTAACATCCATGCCGTTTTTATTGGTCATTCAACCGACTGAGTAAAAGTAAAAGCCGCTGAAGTCAAACAGCGGCTTTTGTTTAGAAGATTATACTTGAAAAATGATTTATTATCTATATATCGAAGAGCCCTTATTTGTTAGATCATCCTAAAATTCTCGGGAAAAACACTTTACTTTTTGTCTTTTTCCCTTGGAAGGGATATCAGTATTATTCAATTTTGATAAATGAAACAAGGGCTAACTTCCAAAGGGACTTATGACTGACCCAAAATAGTTGATTATCAGCTAGAATGGTCGGTTGAGGGTATAACATTCCATAAATATTTACTATTTTTTATCCGAAATACCAGGAATCCCTGAAGAAGATAGCACTAATTTTGCCCACCTATTTAAACAATGATTCCATGTCTGTAATGATGCGAGATATTAAGATGGTTGATTCCAGGCTTTTATGTGAATATATTTTCGAAAGAGGAGGTGAAATGTCGCATTTGAAATTGCAGAAACTTCTTTATTACGTCCAGGCCCTTCATCTTGCTTATTTTGAATCTCCAATAATTGAAGATGATTTCGAAGCATGGCTTCATGGGCCTGTTTGCCGTAAAATATATGATCAGCTAAAAGCTAAATCGATACTACATACAGAGATGTTCTACGTTCAATTAGATGGAGAGGACAAGCCCAGTGATGTGTTACCGAAAAGATTAACCAAAGATCAACTAGACCTCGTTAATGAAGTCATTGATGAATATGCAAAGCTCAGTTCAACACAATTAGAAAGTTTGACCCATAGCGAATCTCCCTGGTTAGACGCGCGAAAAGGTTATGCACCCGGAGACCGGTGTGAAGAGATCATTTCTAAGGATTCGATGAAATCGTACTACAAGAACGCGATTTATGGTTCGAAAGATTAAAAAACCGCATCAGACTAAGAGCGTAATCAAGGAATACACTGAGGAAAGAGCAAAAACATCCATTGATGATGTGGAAGAATGCTTTGTTATCAGCCTTAAACATTTTGATAGAAAACAAGGGCAACGGTTTCATGAATGGCAAGAGTCTGGCATGCTTGCTAATGCCCTGGAAACATTAAGCGGATACTGTTCTCGCCCTCTTTACAAGCAATACAGTGATAAATTCACCTTATATGGGAATTTTCCAGAAAGGTCGGCATATACTCATCCACCGCACGTTCCACAAGATGCCAACTGGGCACGAATACACGTCGATGGAACTCACATACTCGCAGGCCATGTATTTCGCAATACCTTTTTTGTTGTCTTCTTGGATCAGGACCACACTTTTTATATAACAAAGGGGCCTAACAATTAATAATATACACCAACCTAAAGCCTCGTATCATTACAACAATTTGATTGTCAGATAAAAATAGATCGAATTCAGGTTAAAAGGCGATTTGATCTTTTTAAAAGCTGCTATCTCGATAACAGAATTAAATAGCAGAACAATATAAATCCCATTCAAGAGTTATATAACCTGAAACGTTAACACTTATAAAAAAAATCCACCCTTGTGAATAACCCCGCTTTGTGGTACGGTCTTTTTACTATTAATAGCTAATTTTATAAAAGCTTCATCCAACCATCAGAGGGTCCGTTCACTAAAAACTCTTTTTTCTCATGGCTTCGTCGCGATGGTCACGCCGTAACATATTAAAAGCATTTGGAATTACTGTTGGTGGCACATTCTTCCCTTTCTCTTTGTGGGGTAAAAATGAAACAGGTGAGCACCTGATATTGCCCGATAATCCATTACACCGTCCATTAGCAAAACCAGTCACCGCTATCACGCTTGGTGCCGGTGCAAGGGGAAATGTATATGGCGATTATGCAGTGGAATATCCTGATCAGCTCGATATCGTAGGCGTGGCAGAGCCCATTGCCATCCGCAATGAGCGCTATGCAAAAAAACATGCGATCGCTGATGCCAACCGCTTTCAAACCTGGGAAGATGTTTTCAAAAAGCCAAAGTTTGCTGATGCGGTGATCATTTCCACTCCCGATCAATTGCACTATGGCCCCTGTATAGCTGCGCTGAAAATGGGCTATAATGTGCTGCTCGAAAAACCGATCTCCCCTTCGGAAAAAGAATGCCGTGATATATTAGAGCTTACCAAAAAAACAGGAAAAGTTGTAGCAGTATGCCATGTACTTCGCTATGCTCCTTATTTTATAAAACTGCGGGAACTTATGCAAAGCGGCGCGATCGGTGAGATCATCAGCCTGCAGCATATGGAACCAATTGAGCACACTCACATGGCACATTCCTATGTGAGAGGCAACTGGCATAACAGTGCTGCTACCACACCGATATTGCTGGCCAAATCATGTCACGATCTCGACATCATTAAATGGATGCTGGGTAAAGAATCCCAAAGCATACAGGCTTTTGGCGATCTGAAATGGTTCCGTAAAGAAAATGCACCGGCAGGCAGTACAGCCCGGTGCACAGATGGTTGCGCTATTGAAAGCATCTGCCCTTATTCCGCATTAAAGATCTATTACCGCAAACGTCAAAGGACTTATGTTTTTGATCTTCCTGAAGACAAGGACAAACAGGGCGATGCCATTCTTGATTTTTTGAAAACTACTGATTACGGACGTTGTGTGTACAGGATGGATAATGATCAATGCGACCATTACACTACCAACATTCTATTCAAAGACAATATTACTGCCAGCTTCAACATGGAAGCCTTTACTCCATGGGGTGGCAGAAGAACGCGTGTGATGGGCAGCATGGGCTTTATTGAAGGAGACATGAGCAAGTTCACCATATATGATTTCCGTACCGATCAATCCAAAACTTATGAAAGTAAAGTGCTGGATGTGGCCAATTACAAAAACGAAGGCCATGGTGGTGGCGATTGGAGATTGGTGGCTGATTGGATACAGGCTGTAGCGCAGCAGAATCCTAACCTTCTTACATCAACGATCGATGCTTCCATTGAAAGTCATATCATGTGCTTTATGGCGGAAGAAAGCAGGGCAAACAAAAAGGTAATGGATATTAAGATGTAGATAATTCCAATCTTTAGAACGGATATCCTATCCCCAGGTTAAATATCAGGTTATCCTTCCTCCATCTCGAACTTCCAAAATCAATCTGATCGATCACCCAACGCTCTCCAGAAGGCAGATATGGTTTGCGTAAAGGAAAAGCGAGGTCCAGCCGCAACACAAGAAACGATACATCAAAGCGGAGCCCAACGCCTGCATCCACGGCCAGTTCCTTCAGAAAACTGCTGCTGAATTGAGCTCCCTGCAAAGTATCGCCGTGATACAGCCACACATTACCCGCGTCAATAAAAACAGCGCCATGCACAATACTGAATAATTTGGCTCTTAATTCAGTATTCAACTCCAACTTGATATCACCCGACTGATCAGGAAGAAAGCTTCCACTCGGATTGAACCGGTAAGTTCCGGGGCCAACGGACCGGCTCCTGAACCCGCGCAAACTATTATTACCACCGGAGAAGAATTGTTTTACAAAAGGCAGGGAGCGGGAATTGCCATAAGGAACAGAACCCCCAAGGAGGATCCGGTTGGCCAGCACTTTCCATTTACTAAGCTTTATATAATACCTGAAATCCGTTTCCAGCCGTATATATTGCGAGAACCTGGCACCGAAAATCTCTTTCGGGTTATTCGCGCTTGCGCCAGTGATCAGGCCGGCTATATTACCAGACAGGTCAGCATTCCCATTAAAATAAATACCTGTTTTAAAAATATTATCCTGCAGCTCGCTGTAGTTATAATTGTAGTTGGCCCCAATGATAAACTGGCGTTCGATTGCCTTTGCCAGGTAAGGATTTCGCTCAATGCTGTCTGTATATTGCTGGGAAACACCCGCTGGCTGCACATACGTGATCACAAGGGGATTGAATTGCTGTTCATTCTTTGTATCCGTTTTCCACGCATAGCCAAATGAACCATTAAAAGAGTTTAAAGTGTACAGCTTGCTTTTGATCAGCCTTTCATATCCGATCGAGACATTTGTTTTGGGAACAAAGCCGCCAGCATTTTTCCAATTGAAAGGAGAAACAAATCTTGGAAAGGAGATCGCCGACTTCAACCCCCACCGGTAAGTATTATAGCCGCTCAACTGCCCGCCTAATTGCACTTCAAAACCGCCTGTTGCATCGATTGACAACATTTCTCCTCCATGAAATGTATTCCGTTTTCTCCAACCGATCGTAACGGATGAGCCGGTAAGGTTATTTGATTTCGTACTGGCATTTACTTCACCCCGCAGGGATTGCCTTTGCATGGGAGTAAGATAATAGTACGTATTCAGCTTTGCCGAATCCCCCGGCACAGGCTCCAGGCGGTTCTTTACAAACCGGAAAAGATTAAGGTTGACCAGGCGGCTGAGTGTTGCATTATGGTCCGCACGGTTATACAATTCACCTTTATGAAACTGGATAGCATCTTCAAACAGCCTGGGCTTATATTGCTTTTGCCGGTCCAGTACATAGTAACCGTCATAAAACACCATATCCTTTTTTGATGTATCCACTTCAACATTTGCACCCAGACGGAAGGTGGGGAAGATGAAAATGTCATTGATGGTGTAAGCACGTAACAGTTCTTCTTTAATACCGGGCTTGAGTTTCACATAGAGGTTCACTTCATTATTGCCTACTGTTGAATCCGTTTGAATAATGAGAAAATCAGGATCAAAAAAGTAATATCCTTTCTCTTTTAACCGTGTATCTATCCGTACACGTTCATCTTTGATCACGGCAAGATCGAATGGGTTTCCTTTTTTTAACAAAGACTCGTTCGTATCCTCTAATATCGTTTTCTGAACAGGATTACGGGTTGTATCGAAATGTACTTCCCTTATATAATATCTTACACCGGTTTGAACACTGTACTTTGCTGAAGCCTTCCTGCCCTTAACTGTTGTATCACCTTCTACAGCCGCCTGGAAAAAGCCTGTATTCTCCAGCGTATTCTGCAACACCTTGATATTCCTTTCCAGGTCAACTTCGCTTAACAATACAGGAGGTTCACCTACCTTATTCTTCAACCAACCTCTTAATGAACTTTCTTTTTTAGGGTTGCCTGCCAGGTTATACATGGATAATTTAAACCGCATGCCCAGGAACTTCTTATTGGGTTTTGGCCTTAGCAATGCATGAAGGTTCTCCTCCAGACTTTTCTTTTCCTTCTTTTTTAATGAAGTACTGTCGATCCTGACCGACGCGCCAGTATACAGCGCATCTCCTGCCGGGATCTTCTTAAGGTTGTTGCAGGATGCGCCCAGTATGGCAAGAACAATGATCCAGTAACTATATTTTGTAAAATAAAACTTCATGCCTTTTTATTATTACTCCGGTTCCGGTTTACGGGCAGGTGAAGGCGGTTGGGCTTGTTGCTTTTGTTCTCTCTCCTGCCTTCTTTTTTCCCTTTCCGCTTCCATTTTCTTTTTGCTCTGGAATATCTGTTTGAATTTATTATAATCGATCGTGATGATAAACCCAACACCGGTTTCCGTTACATATCCATCAATCACTCCCTGATAATCGTTGGTTACATAGGCACGCAGTTTGTATCTGCCATCAGCACTTAATGCATAATCCACGGCCACGTTGCCGCCGATCATTGAACTGTTGTTGGATGCCTGCGGGCCTTCAAGAGTAATATCGCTTCCAACAGTAACGGTGAGGCGGTCGTCGAGCAGGCGTTTGGAAATACCAACATTCAGATCGGTACGGTTTTGCCGCTCACCAGTAGTATAATCATCTGTTGATTCAATACCAAAATTGATATCAACTCCTTCAATCAGACCTTCTGCCAACCTGTTCAACTGATCGGCCATCAATGCACTTACACTTTGCCTTACCAGTGAATTGGAGCCGCCGCCTGTAGAAAGGGCAAAGGGATTATCAGGAACGAACCGGTTCAGCAATAAAAGTGAGAATACCTGTTTATTCATATCACCAGTTTGCTGGCGGAGGGTTTCCAGTTGTGCGCGCGTGCTGCTCAACACCATGCTACCCACGCCATAATTCCTGTTCTCAGGCAATACAATATCAAAGCTTATCTGCGGCTTCATCAATTCCCCTTCCATCTTAAGAATTACATCAAAGGGGATTTTCTGAAGATAATAATTCCTTGTTCCATCGTCCAGTTCCTGGTTCTTTACGAGATCATATGGCGCTGCCTTAACTGTATACACGGCAGTAATATCGACATTGGCGCTGGTAGGCTCTCCTTCCCAGGTGATCCTGCTACCTTTCTGGATATCGAATTTTCGTTTCAGCATATTGAATGACAACTGGTAGCTGCCCTGGTCCACTTCATACACACCTGTCATATTGATCTTGCCACTGGGATCTATTCCGGCATTCAATTCAGCTTCCCCTTTAATATTGAGCAGATCACCATTTGCCTCATCGATCACCAGTGAAAAATCAGCTGCCTTATTTACCCGTATATTCAATGAGATATCCATTCCGGTAAATGACGAAGTGTTCAACGAATCGTAGGCCAGCATAAAAAGTGAGTCATCAACGGGTGCATCCATGTCAACAAACTCGACAACTCCTTCACGGTTTACCACACCCGGGTCAGGCTGTGGCATCACAATAGTCATTTTTGTTTTTTCATTCACAGCCAGCCTTCCATCCACTTTTGGAGCTTTATCCGTTCCGGTAATTTTCAAATTGGTGTTGAAATAAAGCTGACCATAAAACAGCTTGTTATCTTTCTTTGTGCTGTTGAGAGCGCGGAAATTGTTGGCCCTTACATCCAGGTCAAATTTATAGTTGGTGTAATCCGCGGTGGCCATTGTACCATTTAAGGTAAGCGCATTACCCGCAGAATCTTTTACAGCAAATTGATTGAACCGGAAACCTTCATTGGTAAGTTCCAGTTTTTCATTATCAATAGTAAAATAATTATTCAGCATGGCTACGTTCAGGCCTGCCTGGTTAAAATTGAGCGCCCCGGTAATGGAAGGTTTTTCTGTAGTGCCTGTTACTTTAAAACGTCCGTCCACATAGCCTTTTGTATCGCGTATCATGCCGCTGGAAAGTATTTCCGCAGTTTTAAGCGGCAATTGCTTCAGATTAATATCAGCATCAAAGCTGGAGCTTTTTGCATTATAAGCACCCTGCATTTCCACATCATTGCCTTTGCCGCTTAAGGTCAGGTTGGCTTGATAGATATCGGGGGTTTGGTTATTGACTTTAATATCTATATTCCCTAATGTGTCGCGGTGATAACTGAAATCACGGATACTCAGGTTCCCTGTAAATACAGGTTGTGTAGTAAGATTCTGAAGATCTATTTCACCATTCAGCAATCCATCCACTATGGATGAGTCAGACATGATCATTGCAGTGAAAGTGGACAATTTCAGATTACTGAAATTCGCTTTCATAGGTGCAGTAGCAGACGGCGATGCGCTATTGAGGCTTAGTTGCTGACCTGACCGGCTCAGGGTAAAGCCGGTAGCATAAAATCCGCCATCGTTTGTTATCACGATCTTGTTGTTGTTAGCCACCTGCCATTTATCATAGTTCAGCAAGAGATTATCTGGCTTCATTGAAAAGAACAGGTCCCCATTGGGCGATTGCTGCAATTGTCCGCCCACCGTGTATTTATCTTTTACTGCTTTATCTTTTATGGCAAGGTCAAAATCAATCAGGTTATTAGCAACCGTTGCAGTAAGCAGGGTGCTGTCGAGTAAAATACCGCTGCCATTTTTTATCTGATGTGCGGCTGCTTTTACAACCAGTCCGGAATCTTTTTCGTTTGCGATCAGTTGAAGTCCATTAACCTGATTGGCGCCATATACTATTTCATCAGCTTTCACATTAACTTCTATTCCCTGTTGCGTCGAGAATCGCGATTCAAAGCCTGCCCCGCGTATTCTTTTCAGGTTGGGAGCCAGGGAGTGCAGCAAAGGCCTGTCTGTTACAAATGCATTTATCGTAAAATCATAAGTGTCTGCCTGCGCTTTCTTTTCCTGTGGCCCACCAATAGTGTAATAGCGGTCGATAGCCTGCATCAATACATCAGGCAATTGTGTCAGCTTATATTTTCCTTCGAGTCTCGCATTGGCAATTTCGCTATTGAATTGCAGGTAGTTCCCTTTTTCCGATCTGCCGGCCTGCAATTGCATGGTATCTACCTGTACGCGGCGATCACTTTGCACCAATACAGATTCAGTAATAAATAATTTTCCCTCAAGCTGGTCAGGATCTATATTGGCAAAGCCAGCACTGATCTTTCCGTGATAGGTAAGCAGATCAGGGCTTAGGTTCAACTCTTTTGCTTTAATACTATCCACCATCAATTCCAGTTTCACATCAGTAGGGTAATCATGGGAAACATTAGCAGATGCATCCATTGCAAAATGGATATTCGGGTCGGCCATTCCTGCCTTAGCTGTGAGCACCTGGTTAGCAATAGCTGCATCAAGTGTAAGATCTTTATAGGTATACTTTTTATAGGTAACAGAATGAACAATGCCTTTCACGGAAGTATTGGCTGTTTTCATATCATACCCTGTTCCTTTGGCAGTTACAGAAAGACTGACAGGGCCGTATGAAGTATCTTTCAAAAAAGCATTCAGGTCCATTCCTGAAGCATGCAGTACCAGGTCATATTTTGCGCGTTGTGCATTACTATAATCCTGCAAAGTTCCTTTTACTGAAACATTGCCCATATCAGTTGTAAGCAGCAAGTCTGTATTCATTTGTGAACCGTTGCCTTTGATGGTACCTGCCAGGTTCATGCTACCCGGCAGGTTGATAGTTGAGGGCAATACGTCTTTCGGTAAGAAAGAAAGTATATCCCGCCGGCTGCTGCTAAGCTGGCGGATCACCAGGTTTGCCTGTAGTTTATCCGCATCGGGCAAGCCGCTGATCCTTCCCTGCATATCCACCCTGGTATCAGCTAATCCTGCTATCTGGAGTTTTTCAATTTGCAGGTCGGCGATTCTTCCATTTATTTTTCCATCGATATACCAGGTGGCATTGGGTGATGCAAAAGCTGGTTGCTCACGTAAGGTTGGAACAAATGTGAGTATGTCTTTTACCTGTATCCTGCTTTTATCGAGATCAGCATTTATCTGAAGATTGCCCAGGTCATTCACCATCGATTCCAGTGAAGCATAGCGGATGGCTATATCCCTTTTGATCTCTGTACCCGGCGTTTTCAGGTACAGATCTTTAAGGTATGCCTGGTTGCTGGTATACAGAAAATCTGTTTTGAGCTGATCAAGCTGAAAACCGCTTTGCTCCTTTATGGATGCGTTGGTAATAACACCAGCAATCGTATCCTTGTTGAATAAAAACCGGTTGACGGTTAGTTGCGGTATGGCAGCATTAAGATGCATATAATCCATCCCATAAGTTTGTCTTGGGCTGTTATCATCATCAAATTTCAGCGCCACTTCATCCAGTTGGAGGGAGTTCAATGCAAACCGGATATCTTGTTGCACTTGGGCTGTATCCGGCGCTGTATTTTTTCCTTTTGATCCTGGTTTTGCAACGGACCTTTTTGCCATTCTGAAGCTGGCTTTTGTTTGTTGCAGGGAAATATCGCCTAAATCAAAATGAATACTGTCAAGGTCCATTTTCTTTGGCCGGATATTTATCCGGCCTGCATCCACAACAGCAAACATAGCGTTCACACTGTCCCGGTAATCGATCATTGATTTTTGCAGGTTGATCTCTGTAAATTCCAATTGAAGCATTGGCGAGGAGGGAACCGGGTTCTCCTTTTTCACTTCAGCGATCTCCCGTTGCGGTATGATCACCAATGGAGTCGTTTGTATCACACGCGCTGTTACTCCTTCTATGCTGGTGCGTGGAATGATAAAATGCATTTTATCCAGGTCAAACTTTTCGATACGGGTAAAAAAATGATCGAGCCCTGATTCCACATCATTACCGCTGACGATGTCTTTGTATACAAACCGTATTTTATTGAGCTCTACCGATCCTATATCGACGGGCATACCTGCTGAAGTGTCGGAGACCTGCACTGTATCGGGCGAACTTCCGCCAAATGCATCGGCAATGAACTGGAAATTGAAGGTGGTATCGGGTAGCAACCGTTTTATTTTGGCTGTAGCATTTTCAAGTAAGATGCTGTTGATCTGAAGTTTTTTCTTTCCAAAAAGCAATTTGCGGAAGCTCATGTTTACCCGGAGTTTGCCGGCAGACAATAGCGTGTCTTTGCTTTGATCCTCCATATAAATATCGTCCACTGCGATCTTACCGGAAAGTGTGATAAAAAGGCGGCCGATCTCTACCCGGGTATGCAGCTTATTTTCAAGGTAATTGGTCGCTTTATTGGTAATAAAGCGCTGAACGGGAGGGGTAAGGATCAGGAGAAAGAGAACAACTATGAGCAAAAAAATCCACAGGACAGTTTTCATTACTATCCGGAATATGCGTTTTCCGATACTCCTTTTCTGTGATTCCTGCTCCATTCAGTATACTTATAAGGAAATGAAACTGTTCTGTATGCAACTTAGAAAATATCATGCTATAATTTAGAATACAATGGAATAAAACCAGAATAGTCAAAGTTTAATAGTTCAAAAGTTTAAGGGTTTAATGCTCCAATTTCTCATTCCGCAACTTCAGTCCAGAATTTTTTTAAACATCAAACTCTTAAACTTTTAAACCTTAACATCCCCAGGCCCCTGAAGCCACATTCTTTAACAATTAGTTCGTATTGAAACAGTTGCATTTTATTCATAAATTGCCTGTAAAATGCTTGTCATGCCCCGCACGAAGATTGCCGGAATCGGGATGTACGTTCCCCGGAATGTTGTAAAGAATGATGACCTCCGCCAGGTAATGGATACCAATGATGCCTGGATACAGGAGCGGACCGGCATCCAGGAAAGACGATTTGCTACACGTTTCGAAGACACTACCGCCACTATGGGCGCAGAAGCTGCAAAAATCGCAATAGAACGGGCTGGCATAACCGCTGCAGATATTGATTTTATCATTTTTGCCACACTAAGTCCGGATTATTATTTCCCCGGCTGCGGTGTGCTGGTACAACGCATACTGGGAATGCGCGAGATCGGTGCGCTCGATATCCGCAACCAGTGCAGTGGCTTTATATATGGTATCAGCATTGCTGATCAATTCATCAAAACGGGGATGTATAAAAATATCCTGCTTATCGGTTCCGAAACGCATTCCTATGCGCTCGATTTTTCTACCCGTGGCCGGAATGTATCAGTGATCTTTGGTGACGGCGCTGGCGCCGTAGTGCTTCAACCCACTGAAAAAGAGAACCAGGGCATTTTAAGCACTCATCTCCATAGCGATGGAAATGACGCGGAACTGTTGAGCATGCCCAACCCCGGCTTTCATGCGGGTAAGTTCTGGAAAGAGAAAAAGCCTGTACAGCCACAGCAACCTTTTGGCGGCATGTTTATTACACAAGACCTGCTCAACAAAGAGGATCTGTACCCGAATATGGACGGACCTGCCGTGTTCAAAAAAGCCGTGGTCAAATTCCCCGAAGTTATAATGGAGGCCTTGCAAGAAAACGGCCTGAAACCGGCCGATATCGACATGCTGATCCCCCACCAGGCCAACCTGCGCATTGCACAGTTTGTGCAGCATCAACTGAAGTTGAAGGACCACCAGATCCACAATAATATCCAGAAATTCGGCAACACCACCGCGGCTTCAGTGCCCATTGCCCTCTGCGAAGCCTGGGAACTGGGGAAAATACAGGAAGGCAACCTCGTTTGCCTGGCAGCTTTTGGCAGCGGCTTTACCTGGGGCAGCGCTTTGTTGAGATGGTAGCATTAGCTTTGCAGTTCTATGGAGCGACATATAGTGTACATTATAAACCCTATCTCCGGCACAAGGACCAAAAAAGATCTCCGGGAACTGATAGAGAAAAGGACACAGGAACAACATATTCCTTTCGAGATATTTCCATCTGTGGCCAGTGGCGACTACTCTTTTCTGCATGGCTATATTGAAGAAAACCGCGTAACAGATGTAGTGGTTGCCGGTGGCGATGGCACGGTGAGCCAGGTAGTAAGCAGCCTGATGGATTATAAACTAAACTTCGGCATCATACCCTGCGGTTCCGGAAACGGGCTGGCCTATGCAGCAGGTATCCCCAAACAGCCACAAAAAGCACTCGATATTATTTTTCATGGCAAGCCGGTGGCAACAGATGGCTTTTACATCAATAAGCAGTTTGCCTGTATGCTTTGTGGATTGGGCTTTGATGCAAAAGTGGCGCATGATTTTGCACAGCAGCCAAAACGGGGACTGGCTACATATATAAAGGAAGTGGTTAAAAATTTCTTTTCTGCTTCCAGCTACACTTTTGAACTGTCATTGAAGAACCGGAAGTTCAAAACGGATGCATTCTTCATCAGCGTGGCCAACAGCAACCAGTTTGGTAATAATTTCACGATTGCACCGAAAGCCAGTTTGAGCGATGGCTTGTTAGATATTGTGATCGTAACAGATCAAAGCAAGTTGAGTTTATTATTGCAAACTTTCCGGCAGGTGATGGGTGGAGTGAAGTTACAATCCAGTTCAGAGATCAATACAAAGAAAGGAGTGATCTATTTTCAAACGGATAAACTGGCTATTCATAATCTTTCTGAAGCACCTTTACATGTGGATGGTGACCCGGCGGAGACTCCCGGGGAATTGGAGATATCGGTGAAGAAGAAATGTTTTAAGTTGTTGCATGCAGTAGGGGTGGAATGAGAGAAGTAGTCTTCATAATAAAAAAGCCCCGCAGATTTTACTGATGATCAGTAAAATCTGAAAGACTTTTTTATTTCGATATTCTACCGTTTTATCAACTTAAATGTTTCCTTTCGTCCATCTCCTTCCAGGATCACCAGGTATACTCCCGCTTTCCACCTGCTCACATCTTTTACCACTTTCGAATCCTTCCTGTTTATTACCCATTGTTCAATCTCCTGCCCGCTTGTATTCACTACCCTTATGGTACGATAGCCGATATTACCCGGCACAATCGTTAACTGCCCGGAAGTCGGATTTGGATAAAGCACCTTGCTTCCTATATCCGTAGATGCTTCGACCTCTGAAGAAATTCTTGCAGTCAGTAATCCACCTGAACGGCTCAGCCCCATCCCGGGCGGCGAGCAATTATCAATCACAAAATAATTGAACTTAAAACTACCCGACACCACATGTATGCCAGTATAGCTCAATGCTGGCAATGTCAACGTATCTGTGATCGTCATCCATTGGCCATTCGTAGACGGAAGTTGGATAATTGCAAATGTAAAACTGCTATGCCCGATCCTAACCTGCGACGGCACTGTTGATGATATACGCAAACTGATCCTGTATAAACCCGCTGTTGGAACATTCAATGTATTATATGCAAAGTAATGGCCCGGTGCCAACCCGGTGAAGTCCTGTCCGCCGCCAATATCAGTACACGCTTCCAGTAGCGGGGCTGAGTGACGGGCAGAAAAACTTTCTGCTTCATACTTATCACTCACCGAACATTCCACTAATTGTATAAGAGCTGTTCCGGAAATGGTATCTGTTGATGCACTAACAAGATAGCTACCCGGAGTTGAACCTGCAGTAAGCAGACCACTTGAATCAATCGTATTGCCTGTACCATTCACAGACCATTGAACAGATGGTAAGTTCACATTGTTCCCGGTACTATCATGCCCAGTTGCTTTAAATAAGTACTGACTGCCTGTTGCAAGAAGAATAGTATCAGGAAATACCCTGATGCTGGCTAAAGGTGTCGGTGCTGTTGCACAGTTATCAATCGCAAACCAATTGAATTTAAATGAACCCGATATACCATGAATACCGGTATAACTCAACGCAGGCAATGTGAGCGTATCAGAAATGGTTTGCCATTGCCCACCCGTGGATGGTATATCGATCAGTTTATACGTGATGGTGCCATGCCCTACCCGTAGTTTCGCTGGTGCTGTGGTGGACACCCGTAGCCGGATATTGTACCGGCCTGCTGAAGGTACTTTTAGTATACTGTATGCAAACCATTTACCTGTTGTAACGTTCTCAAAATGCTGACCGCCATCCACATCATCGGTTGTCACCATAGTCATACCTGTAGCCTTGGATGAAGCTGATTCAGCCTCATAACGATTGTTGACTGTACATGTATATCCGAGTTGCAATGCGAGGGTTCCGGTTACACCTCCGGATGTTGCTGTAATAGTGCATGTACCAGGTGCAGCTCCTGCAACAAACAATCCGTTATTATCGATCGTATTGCCTGCACCGCTTACCGTCCAGTATACGGAATCCACCAATGGAACCTGCGCGTCGTACTGATCATATCCTTTTGCAGTGAATTGCTGAGATGCCCCGACAGGAATTACCAGTGTATCGGGTTTAATGCGGATGGTTGTTAATACCGGCGTGCCGAGTACCCGAACTAAAGAACTATCACTAAGTGACCCTGAGGTTGCCTTCACCCAATATGATCCCGCTGTATCTGAAGTGAACAAACCGCCAGAGCTAACCTGACCGGCACTGGCTGATACTGTCCAGACCGGCTCAGGCGACGGCATGATGAAGTTGCTATCCTGGTCGCGCCCGATTGCTTTCAGTTGTATCGACTCACCCTGCAATATCCGTGCGCTGTCTGGTTGAACATTCAGGCTTTGCACTGAATGTTCGCCCGCCGCTACAAACTGCAGCCAGTTAAAATTCCAACCCGATGAGGAAGAAGTGATCCGTAATGTTTTATGTCCTGGTCCAAAAACCATTGGTGCCGATACAACCGTCTTCCATGTTTGCCATCCGCCGGTTGCAGGCAATTGCACAGTTGAAAGCAGCATTGTATCGAGTCTTATATCCACTGCTGATGCACTGCTTGCAGCCACCCTGAAACGTATGCGATATGCTGCAGAATCCGGCACATCAACATCATATTCAAACCAGGTGCCATTGCCAATATAACTTACGTTTAGCACACCGCTTGTGTCTGCTGTATTTTCTGTGCAGCAAACATTGGAATTATCATACGCTTCTGCTTCTATTCTTGACGGGATAGGTTTATAGTTCGTTGGTCTTACTGTAATATTTGTTGATCCGGTTACACTCGTTGTGTCGTGTGTTGCTGAAGCAGTAACAACACCGGAACTTTGAATCACCGCCAATCCATTACTGTTGATAGTATTCCCTGCTCCGGTTATACTCCACGATGGAGTAATTCCATTCATCACATGTCCGTTCTGGTCAAGCATCCTCGCGAGGAACTGTTGCGTTTTGCCGGGTAATACAGATACATTTGCCGGCGTGATATCAATTGAATCCAGTACAGGTGTACCCAGGCCTTTTTGATAAATACGAACATAATCTACCTGCATGCTATCCGGCCAATCTGCATCAGTGATCGTGCCTCCCATACCACCGCCGATCGCGATATTCAGTATTACATAGAAAGGTTTATCAAAAGGCCAGTCTTTCCAATCTGTTTTTGGATTCACATAAGTATAAAATCCAACGCCATCATGTGTAAACCGCAATGAATCCGGTGACCACTCCACGCCATACGTATGATACACTGTATCCACATCCGGCATGATCTGGTTGCCTCCAAGATTGCCTCCATTTGTCCAGTTCTTATTTTCCGTATGAACAGCACACATGGCTTTGCCAAAAGTATTCCCGACATGCTCCAGTATATCCACCTCTCCGCTCTTTGGCCAACTGCCATAAGCACTCGACACAGGCATTAGCCAGAAGGCAGGCCACGACCCTCTCGCCCTTGGCAATTTTGCCCGCATCTCTGCTTTTCCATACAGGAACTCCATTTTCCCCAATGATACCACACGGGCAGACGACCATGGTGCATTCGGGTCACCTGTGGGAAAATCTTTTTTACCAGTGATTACCAAGTTACCGTTGCGCACCCGTGCGTTATCCCTTGTTGCATCCGTATATACCTGCTGTTCATTATTGATCCATCCCTTCGGACGTGCGTCAATAGACCATTTGGTGGGATCAGGCAAACCGTCCACGTCAAACTCATCATTGTAGATCATCGTCCAGTTGGGATTTCCGTCAAACACAACGTTTCCCTTCACCACATAAGAAGCGTTATTCGGATTTTGTAATTCGCTTCCATTTACCGTAAGAGAAAACAGGGTACGGGAATAATTGGCGAGTGAATTTCCGGATAAGGTCAGATGCACAGTTGTATCATTGATCCTGGAGATACTATCTATTGAAACACCCTGCGGCAAAGTGGAATTGATCCAAGCAGTCCGTGTCAACGTTGTTTTGAATAAATCACCATGTAGTTTCACCTCGATCACTTTTCCATTCTCGCTTCCCATAGGAATATTTTGGGGCGTAAACTGAAGGCTTGTAGGATTTGGTGCCTGTATCTGGTCAAAATACAGTATGCCGTTCGCCCTCTTTCCATCGATAAACTGTATGGCAATACGATTAAGATCAGTGCGGTTACTGATATTAGGAAAAGTAAATACCGCTTCCTCCCACTGATTTATGTTTTGGATCTGGTAAGTCTGAAAAACCGCCTGCGTATAATCCGTACCCGGCTGAAGTTTGAACATCACGCCCTCTTTCACGTTGCTATATACCAGCATTCTGAAAGTGGCTCCCCCTGTAAGATCCAGCGGCGAAGAAAGCGTTACTGCCGCTGCCATGTAAGGTGAGCAGGATGTATCTTTCGTGAACTTTGCTACATGTGAACTTGTATTCAAGCCAGCAACAGAAGGGTTTGCAGCGTTAAATATCACTGTACCGGTAGCTCCTGTTCCAGCATTATAGATCCAGTTGCCGGAAGCCGGTCCATGACCTTCCATATCATCGATCAATAATAATTGTGCGTTTACCGCGCCTATGCATGCCAGCATGCAAAGACAAACGAAGAGTGTAATCTTTTTCATTATGGCAGAAAGTTTAGGTTTTGATAAATCAAAGCAGGAAGATTTCCTGCTTTACTGAGGTATAAAAAGTATCGCATCAGCAGGCAGGTAGCCATCGGCCCCGGCATTACTGATCTCTACAAAGCTTTTTTTGTCTTTTGTGAAAGAATGTACACCAAGGCTCACCCATTCACCTGAGGTTTGCCCCTCCACAATGATCTCTGCCGGCTTGATCTGTATATTCTTTATATCTGAGGCTGTGGAAATACTGATCGCCATCTGCGAGGTCATCTCTTTTACTTTCGGGATATAGATGTAAACCTGGTAAGCACCTGCCTTTGTCAGTGCAGGAATGAATTGAATCGATTTCGGACTCTTGCCTT
>JBQCHL010000028.1:0-516984 GCA_051954695.1 Chitinophagaceae bacterium | reverse complement strand
TATTCGTACAAAACACGATCGAGCGTATCATATTCAGGAAGGCTGTCGCTGTCTTTTTGATTGGGGCGCAGTTCAGCAGAAGGTGGTTTCACAAGAATATTGGAAGGAATGATCTCCTTTTCCCGGTTGATATATCTTGCTAAAGCAAATACCTGCATTTTATAAACATCTCCCAATACCCCCAATCCGCCGGCCATATCGCCATACAGTGTTCCATATCCTGTGGCAAGCTCGCTTTTATTGGAGGTATTCAACAATATATAGCCGAATTTATTGGAAATAGCCATCAGCAGGTTTCCTCTTGTACGGCTTTGTATATTCTCTTCTGCAATACCAAAAGGCGAATCCTTGAACAGGGGTGATAAAGTGGTCAGGAAACTTTCATACACATCTTTAATAGCAATGATGTCATAAGGATTACCGAGGTTCTCACTAAGTTGCTTTGCATCGTCAACAGAATGTGAAGAGGAATATGGTGATGGCATCAGGATAGCCCTTACATTTTCTTTTCCCAGCGCAGCCACTGCCAGGGCCTGCACCACCGCACTGTCTATACCTCCTGAAGCTCCGAGTATGGCTTTGGTAAAACCCATTTTCTGGAAGTAATCACGGATACCTAATATCAAAGCCTGGCATATCTCTTCCATATTCTTTTCATTGGTGAGATACCGGATGGTATCTTCTCCCACACCTACATCCGTGGCAGAAAAATAAACAGGTGTATCAGCAGCCGTTCCTTCCCTTGCGGCCAGTGCTTCTGTTTTTTCCACATCAAATACCTGGTAATCTTCTTCAAAATATTTCATCTCGGCTACCTTATTGCCTGCTGAATCATATACCAGGCTTCCGCCATCAAAAACTATCTCTGTTTGGGATCCCACCGTATTGCAATAGAACATGGGAATACCATACTTCATCGTGTGTGCTTTCACAAGGCTGTTTCGAACAATATCCTGTGCATAGTTATAAGGCGAGGCTGAAAGATTGATCATAATATCCGGATGATCGCCTGCCAGCATCTCCATAGGAGTAACCCTGTAAAGCGGGTTGCTGCCCATATTCCAGATATCCTCACAAATAGTGACCGCCAGTTTTTTCCCTTTAAAGGGTACCAATTTCCATTCAAAAGCCGGTTCAAAATAGCGGTACTCATCAAATATATCATAGTTCGGCAACAGGGTCTTATGGATCTCTGCAACGATCTTCTTTTCATACAGCAGGAAAGCAGCATTAAAAAGATCTTTTCCTTCTACACGGGGATTGCGGGCAGGGCTTCCGATCAGCACACCTATTGTATCAGCATGCTCGCGGATCTCATCCACTGCAGCATAACATTTATTGATAAAATCATTGAACTCCAGGAAATCCCTCGGCGGATAACCGCATATACAGAGTTCCGAGAATACGACAAGGTCAGCCCCCTGCTTTTTTGCCCAGTTTACCCCTTCAATGATCTTACGTGTATTTTCTTCGAAGTTCCCAATATGATAGTTCTGTTGTGCTAAAGCAATTTTCATATAACAAATTTACAACAGGAAGCTTCACCACAGTTCATAAAACAAATTCTGTTTTCAGTGTCCCTTCCCGTCTTCCCGCCTTACCGGTAAATTCTTACCGGTAAGGCGGGAAGACGGGAAGGGAAGTCCTCAGCATGGACTTTGTTTACTACATTTGTCACAACATTTGCAACACCTTCACGTTTATCATATCTATGAGAAATCTTTATCCTTTTCTTTTGTTTTGTATTCTTGTAACAGCTTGTGGCAGCAAAAAAAATCTTCCGGATATTTCTGGGGTAAAAGTGGACCTGAAAGTGGAACGTTTTGACGAAGCGTTCTTTTCTATCGATACGTTGCAGATTGACCGGGATATGAATAAGGTGCACCAGCAATTTCCATCTTTCCTGCCTGTGTACCTTCAAAATATTATCGGGATCACTGACCCTGAAGAAGTAAAGGCCTTTTACCGTTTTTACAAACCGGTTTTCGACTCATCACAGCTTATCTATAAAAATTTTGAACCGGTAAAAGCTCAGTTGGAAAAAGCTTTCCGCTATGTAAAATATTATTTCCCGGATTATAAAACACCTGCAGAGATCATTCCTGTAATTGGCCGTATGGATTCCCGCCAGGATCTCGCACGCATGGCTAATGGGGAATACACACCGAATTTTATCGGCCCCGATCTGGCAGGTATCAGCCTGCAGTTTTACCTGGGCAAAAATTTCTCCTGGTACAATGATCAGAATTTTATCAATAATGTAGCACCGCTATACCGCAGCAGGCGCTTTTCCAAAGAGTACATTGCATCAGATGTCATGAAACTGATCACTGATGATCTCTTTCCTGATAAAAGCAGTGGCCGCCCACTGGTGGAGCAGATGATCGAAAAGGGTAAACAATGGTGGTTGCTTGATAAGTTCATGCCGGAAACACCTGATTCCATCCGCACGGGTTATACCAGGAAGCAACTTGATTGGGCAGCAGCTAATGAAGGATTGATCTGGACCTATATCGCCAAAAATGAAGATCTCTACGCAGTGGACCCGGCAACTATACAAACGTATATTGGCGAAGGCCCTTTTACGCAGGGGTTTGACCAGGAACTTTCTCCGGGTAATATTGGTCCGTGGATCGGAAGACAGATCATTCGCAAATTTGAAAATGTGAACCCTGAATTTACCATACGGCAGATCATGGAAGCTTCACCGAAGCAGATACTGGAAGAAGCTAAATACAAACCAAAATAATAGTCAGGGAAAGTTCTCTTAATTGTATTTCATCGGAACGATCATCTCAAAGGAAGGAATATCTACGCGGAACATTTGTTTGCTGTCAAGATTTTCCATCTGGTAAGTGCCTTTCATTTTTCCCATTTCAGTACGCAGGTTACAACCGCTGACATACTGGTATGTTTCGCCGGGTTTTATGGTCGGCTGCACACCTACCACACCTTCTCCTTCCACTTCGCGGTGACTGCCATTGCTGTCGAAGATTTGCCAGTTGCGGCGGTGAAGTTTTACAGGAAAAGAATTGTGATTTTCTAGAGTAATACGGTATGCAAACATGAACTCCGACTGCACGGGATTGCTGTAATCAGGCTGGTAAAAAGTTTCCACGCTCACCTGCACGCCTTCAGAGATAATGCTGTTCATACCAATCAGTTTCAGTAAAAATAATGAAAAAGCCCGAGGGGAGTAAATATTGAGGGATTTTAATGACCATAGCGTAAATTTGCGCCTTTTAGCACTCATCCTTAATTTTTTCCCTTTATGAAGATAGCAGTAGCCAAAGGCGACGGTATCGGTCCTGAAATAATGGACGCCGTGCTCAGGATTTTTCAAGCCAATAAGACCCCATTGGAATATGAATTTGTAGACATGGGTAAATGGGTGTTTGACAAGGGTTTCAACAATGGTATGACACCTGAAGCCAAACTGACCATCGAATCTCTGGGTATTCTTTTTAAAGGCCCAATGGAAACGCCTAAAGGCAAAGGCGTAAAAAGCATCAATGTTACAGCCCGGAAAACCTGGAACACCTATGCCAATAAGCGCGCTTTTCAAAGCCTGCACGGAGTAGATACCGTATTCAGCAAAGCAGGTATCCCGATCGATATTACAGTGGTAAGAGAAAATATTGAAGATACTTATGGTGGCATTGAGCACATGCTTACGCATGATGTGGCATTAAGCCGTCGCTTCATCACCCGTCCTGGCAGCATGCAGGTGATCCGTTATGCATTTGAAATGGCCCGTCAGAAAAAAGCAAAACGTATCACTTGCGGTCACAAGGCCAATATTATGAAGCTAACGGACGGATTGTTCCTCGATTGCTTTTATGAAGTAGCGAAAGAATATCCTGATCTCAAAGCAGATGATATCATCGTGGATGATCTCTGTATGAAGCTGGTGACCCGCCCCGATACATTTGATGTAGTGGTGCTAACTAACCTGCAAGGTGATATTGTAAGTGATCTTTGCGCAGGATTGGTTGGTGGCCTGGGCTTTGCACCTTCAGCCAATATCGGCGATCATATTTCCATCTTTGAAGCAGTGCACGGTACAGCACCTGATATTGCAGGAAAGAATATCGCGAACCCTACAGCACTTTTACTGAGCGGCCTAGCCATGCTTCGTCACGTGGGACTGACAGAAAATGCAGCTGTTATTGAAAATGCTCTTTTATATACGCTGGAAGCAGGCGTGCATACCGGCGACTTTGGTGATAAAACTAAACCCGCTGTGAACACCACGGAATTTGCGGATGCCATCATTGCCAATTTTGGCAAGCAACCGCAAGTGGGAGCCAAAGCGATCATCCCCAATATGCCCGGTACACCTGCTCCGTTCAAATTGGCACAGAACTCAATGATGGTCTCTATAGAAAGTGAGAATGAAGTGATCGTAGGGGTTGATCTGTTTATTGAAAGTTCAGAGCAACCTGAAGTGATCGCACATAAATGCCAGCGCCACGCAGGTGTAAAATTCAACCTCATCAATATCAGCAACAGGGGCACACAGGTATGGCCTACAGGTTCTGTGTACACCAACCTGGTTAACCAGTACAATGTACGCTTCGAAAGCATTGATGGTTCCGCGCTTAATCAACAGGATATAATCGGCTTGTATGTAAGCCTCAGCGGCAACTTTAAAATATGTTCGCTTGAATTGCTAAACATGTGGGGGGATAAAAAAGCATACAGCCTTGCACAGGGACAATAAGATTCCAGATTATTTTTTTGTAAGACCCGCCTTCGCGTAAGCTTCGGCGGGTCTTTTTCTTCTTGGCTTCAGATAAGAAATATCTGCTGGCATGAATTTGGCTTTTTATGAAAATTGCCTGCCCTTCTGAATAATCCCTAAAACCCGCTAATTATGAAATCAATTCTATGCACACCGGCTGTGGTGCTGGCATTGTTATTTTCCTATTTGGCCCCAGCACAGGTACAAACGCCCCGTCATATTTCTATGATAACCAACAGTGGTGGCTATTATGAATATCTTCCCCAGGGATATAATACAGGCAATCAAACTTATCCCCTCCTGCTGTTTATACATGGAGCAGGAGATACAGGCAATGGTAATAACGATCTCCCCAACGTATTAAGACAAGGCCCGCCTCAACTTATTGACCTCGGACAGTTCCCGTCTTCCTTTACTGTAAACGGGCAAACATTCCGGTTTATCGTGATCTCGCCACAGTTCATCGAATGGCCCAGTGAGCTTGATGTGCAGGGAGTACTTGACTATGTAGTGCAACATTACAGGGTGAATCTGAACAGGATCTATCTTACCGGCCTAAGTATGGGGGGAGGAGTTACCTGGAATTATGCCGGGTACAACAGCAGCACAGCCAGCCGGCTCGCTGCTATTGTGCCAGTATGCGGTGCCTCTACTCCTACAATACCAAGAAGCCGCAATATTGCGGAGGCTGATCTGCCCGTATGGGCCACACATAACGACGAGGACCCTACCGTTCCTGTCAGTAATACCAATTTATACATTCAATATATAAACGCAGCACCTGCCCCAACACCTTTAGCCAAAAAAAGCATTTTCAACGGTGATACCCATGATGCCTGGACCAAAACTTATGACCCCAACTGGAGGGAAGATGGTGTTATCAATATTTACCAATGGATGCTTCAATATCAACGCGGACAGATAACTCTTCCTGTTGTACTTTCTGACTATGCAGTGAACGTAAATAACAATAATAAGATAAACATATCCTGGACCACTGCACAGGAACAAGACAATGATTTTTTCACCATCGAACGTTCCAGTGATGGGATTAATTTCGCTATGCTGACTCAAGTTAATGCCAGCAATAATCCTTCCGGCAGCAGTTATCAGCATATCGACGATAATCCATTACCGGGCACAAGCTATTACCGTTTATCCCAAACAGATCTCAATGGCAAAAGCGTACAATTTGACATTAAAAGTGTAACGATCGGTAATAGTTTCACAAATAAACTGGAATTATATCCCAATCCTGCACGGGAAAATATTAATCTCCGGCTGAATGACGCCTATACCGGAAAACTCCAAGTGAGGATCTTCAGCAATACAGGCCAGTTTATTAAAAAAACAGAACTGACAAAAGCAATTGGTTTACTACAGCAAAGCGTAACGGTCGGTGACCTGCCCGCAGGAAGTTACTTACTGGAAGTAAAAGGAAGGGACTTATTTTATTCAGGAGTTTTTATAAAACAATAAACTTCTTATGCCAGGCCGATGTACTTTACTGTTCCAATAGCTATCAGCACAATACCCATAACCATTAACAGAATTGGCCATTTCAGTGAGCGGTTTTCTTCATAAACATTTTTGAAGAAAAAATAAAGGCCCGACAGGCAAAAGAACATCCCGGTTCCGCATATGATCCAGGGAATATTCATAGAAAAGTTGGCCGGTTTATATAAATAAACAAAAGTCTATATTTTTTTAGTCAGCTTATACCCTTGCTTCAGCAACCATTGCAACACTTTATCACGATGATCTCCCTGCACAATGATCTCTCCGTCTTTAGCCGATCCGCCTGTGCCGCAAAATGCTTTTAATCTTTTTCCGAGTTCCTGCAGATCATCCTCTTTTCCCGAGAAGCCTTCGATCAATGTTACGGCTTTTCCTGCCCTTTGTTTGGTGTCCAGGCGTATACGCAGTTTTTGCTGTGCAGCCGGCAATGTTTCCCCCTGCTCCTCTGCTTCTTCAAATTTAAAATCGGGATCAGTGCTGTAAACAAATCCGCGGTTATCTGCTTTGTTTTTCTTGCTCATACGTTCTTTGTAGTTTCTACGGCTTTCAAACTAAGATCAAGGCTTCTGGCCTGGTGTATCAATGCCCCCACACTCACATAATCCACTCCTGTGGCTGCATATTCTTCTATATTTTCCAGGTTGATGCCTCCGCTCGCTTCTGTTTCGAAATCTTCGCCGATCAATTGAACTGCTTCAATGATCTGCGCTGGTTGAAAATTGTCAAGCATAATGCGGAACACTTTTCCTTTCCCTACTTTTATTACTTTCTTCACATCATCAATGCTCCTGGTCTCCACCTCTATTTTGAGACCGGGCTTTTTTTCCTGCACATAATGGCTGGCTTTTTCAATTGCTTTTTCGATCCCTCCGCAATAATCAATATGGTTATCCTTCAGCATGATCATATCATACAAGCCAAAGCGATGATTGACTCCTCCCCCGATCCTGACCGCTTCTTTTTCCAGCAGGCGGAAATTGGGGGTGGTTTTACGGGTGTCGAGAACCCGGGTCTTATACCCTTTTAATTTGTCAGTGTATTGTTTGGTAAGTGTAGCGATCCCGCTCATCCGCTGCATGCAGTTAAGCACCAGCCGCTCGCAAACCAGGATCGTATGCACTTTGGCATTTACTTCAAAAGCTGTTTCGCCAAATACCATTTGCTCTCCATCATTCTTATAAATGGTAAACCTGGCTTCCGGTTCCTTGTAATGAAAGATCTTTTGCGCAACGCTGACGCCCGCCAGTATGCCATCCTGTTTTATTTTCAATATGGCTTTCCCGGTTGCTTCAGGTGGTATGCAGGAAAGGGTGGAATGATCTCCATCCCCAACGTCTTCCTTAAGTGCCTCTTCGACGAGGTGGGCCAGTTGTTGATCAAAATTCATATAGCAAAAATAGAAAAGCCTTTCCGTACTTGATTCGGGAAAGGCTTGCCTCGAATTATTTTATTTTTACTCGATGGAAGAAAAGCGGATCTCTTTCACCACTTCTTTATTTCCTTTTGTTTTCATGAACACATGGCCCCGGAAATTACCCGACTTGGTTTGAAGGGTGCCGATGCAATAATGACCGCCGGGGGAATCCCCTTTATGCTTCAGTTCAAAATTTTTTACGCCTCCGTTGTTGGCAAAAAAATCCCGCAGCACCAGTTGTGCCTGTGCTTTGCTGTAGCTATCGCTTTTAACCGGCAAAGTGAGCTCTACATTATCATCAAAGTATTTGGAAAGCTCGGGTGCATTACCGGATTTCAACGCGTTGATCACCCCGTCGATCGTATTGGGTTGATCAAAGGAAGAAAGCACCAGAACAGAAGCAAGCAGTAAAGATGTAAATATCGCTTTCATAATTAATTTGTTTTTCACAGGAATTCTAAATAGAAAAACGTGCCATAGCTTACGGTCAGTACAGAGTACTAAAATAGTAAAAACCGGTAGTTTTAAAGCTATTCTGTCGAAATAGATGAATCATCTGTAGATTTACAACGCATTCTTACCGATCTTTTAAAGAACTTATACTAACATAAACAATAAATTATCAGAATGGCACAAAAAAAAGTAATCCTGATCATAATGGACGGCTGGGGATTAGGAAAAGTTGCATCGGCCGACGCTATCCAGCATGCCAATGCACCCTTCACAAAGGCTTTATACTCAACATATCCAAATTCTACCCTGGTTACATGCGGAGAAGCGGTAGGCTTGCCCGATGGCCAAATGGGCAATTCTGAAGTCGGCCACCTCAACCTGGGTGCTGGCCGCATCGTGTACCAGGAGCTGCAACGCATCAATGTTGCGATCCGGGAAGGCGAATTTGCAAAAAACGAACAGTTGTTAAAATCCATCCGCCATGCAAAGACCAACAACAAACCATTTCATCTTTTAGGACTTGTAAGCAATGGCGGCGTTCACTCTCATATCAACCATCTGAAAGCTATCATTGACGTTTGCCAGGCAGAAGGTTTGCAAAATGTATTCGTGCATGCTTTCACAGATGGCCGCGATTGCGATCCGAAAAGCGGTTTGGGTTTTATTACAGAATTACAGGAACATCTGAATAAGCGCGTAGGTAAAATCGCTACTGTCAGCGGACGGTATTATGCCATGGACCGCGATAAACGCTGGGAGCGTGTAAAACTGGCTTACGATGCAATGGTAAAGGGCGAAGGGCAAAAAGCAACTGATGCAATTGCGGCAGTAGAAAACTCCTATCGTGAAAATGTAACTGATGAATTCATCAAACCTACTGTTATCATCAACGAGGGACAACAACCTTTAGCCACCATCAGCAATGATGATGTGGTGCTTTGCTTCAATTTCCGTACAGACCGTTGCAGGGAGATCACAGAAGTGCTTACACAAAATGATTTTCCTGAATTCAATATGTACAAACTGTCGCTTGATTATACCACGATGACACAGTATGATCACAGTTTTAAAAACGTACGCGTCATTTTTGAAAACGATGATCTGAAAAATACTTTAGGCGAAGTGCTGCAGCAACACGGATTGAAACAGATCCGCATTGCTGAAACAGAAAAATATCCTCACGTATCCTTTTTCTTCAGTGGTGGAAGGGAAGTGCCTTTTGAAGGTGAGACCCGCATCATGATCCCTTCTCCCAAAGTAGCCACTTATGACCTGAAGCCGGAAATGAGCGCTTACGAATTAACAGATGCTCTGATCCCTAAAATAGAAGAAAAAGCTGCTGACTTCATTTGTCTCAATTTCGCCAATGCAGATATGGTAGGCCACACCGGTGTGTTTTCCGCTGCCATTAAAGCCGTGGAAACAGTAGATAAATGCGTGGAGAGAGTGGTGACCGCAGGATTGAATAATGGCTATACGATATTCCTGACTGCTGACCATGGCAACTCTGACTATATGATCAATGAAGATGGTTCTCCCAATACAGCACATACATTAAATCTCGTGCCTCTGTTCGTGATCGATAAAACATGGAGAGGCAAACTGGACTCAGGTAAACTCGGAGATATTGCTCCAACCATACTTACGGTAATGGGATTGCCGATACCGGCAGAGATGACAGGAAAAGTGCTGATTGAGCCTTAATTATTTTATATTGTGTTGCGTGAAATTCACGCAACACAATTAAGCCACCTCTAAAAAATAGTTATGTTCAAAAAAATCCTGCTGTTCCTTCTCGTTGTGCTGATCATTATCCAGTTCATTCATCCTGCTAAAAATCAATCCGAAGGTGCACAACCTAATTATATCGGTAACGCTTTTTCCATACCACAGGATGTAAAGCTTATCATGCAAAAAGCCTGTAATGATTGTCATAGCAATAACACGGTCTATCCCTGGTACAGCCGTCTTCAACCGGTTGACTGGTGGATGAACAATCACGTAGTAGATGGCAAAAAACACCTCAATTTCGACGAGTACACAAACCGCAATCTCCGCTACCAGTACCATAAACTGGAGGAAATAGCCGAGCAGGTAAAAGAAGGCGAAATGCCCATGGATTCTTACACATGGATGCATAAAGATGCCAAGCTCAGTCCTGCTGAAAAGGAGAAACTGATCGGTTGGGCAGACGCTATGCGCGACACCATGAAAGCCCATTACCCCCTCGACAGCCTGGTCCGCAAAAAATAACTGCCTGAGCCTGAAGCCAGACCCTGAAACCCGGATTTTCTCCCCAGCCGGGCCTGAAACCGGGAACTGAATTTTGAACCCAGTGCAGCATTTGTATGTGAAAATTGTCTAAATTACAGGCAACCAAACGGGATATATGACCGAGGAAGCCATCTTAAAAGGCTGTTTGAATAATGATGCTAATGCCCAGCGGGAGTTGTATAATAAGTACAGCGCCAAGATGCTGGCAGTTTGTTATCGCTATGCGCACAATCGTGAAGATGCGGAAGATATGCTCCAGGAAGGCTTTATAAAAGTCTTTTTACAGGTACATACTTTTGAGAACCGCGGCGCATTCGAAGGCTGGGTCAGACGGATCATTGTTCATACCTGCATCAACATCCTGAAGAAGAATAAGAAGTTCAACGAAAGTGTAGATATCATTCATGCCACAGGCGTGCAGATAAGGGAAGACAGTGTTCCTGCCATTATCCAGGCAAAACAGGTGGTAGAATGCATACGGCTTTTACCCATAGGATACAGAACAGTGCTGAACCTGTATGCAGTAGAGGGATATAGTCATCGTGAGATAGCAGCCATGTTGGACATAGAAGAAAGTACAAGCCGGAGCCAGTATACCAGGGCAAAGACAATGCTTGAAGATATACTGATCCGGAAAAGGATCATACAAAAACCAAAACAAGACTTTGAATGGCTTGCAGCAGTTAGTCAGCGGTAGAAGATTCGTACCTAAATTATTAGTAACTGGTTATGGAGAGTAACTACAGCAACAGGGATTTTGAGCAGTTTGTAAAGCAAAATGCTGATGAATACAGAATGTTTCCGTCTGAGAAGGTGTGGAATGGCGTGCATAATGCTCTTCATACCCGCCGCAGATGGACTGGATTCGGCCTGGCATTCCTGTTACTGTTAACCGGCGGTGCTGTCAGTTGGGTCATGACCATGTATCCTGTCTCCAAAAAATCACAGGACATTGCTTCTGTAGAATCAAGTAAGACCAATACCACCGGCTCGTCTACTCCGGCAGATCAACCCGGTACCCAGGAAATAAAAGAACCCCGCCATATTCATGGCATCTTACCTTTCAACAAAGAAGCTGAAGAAAATATTAACTTAAAAGTGGTAGCTATTCCAGCCCCATCTGCAGAGCCTGGTTTATTGCGGCCCGTTCTTCCGGCGGAAATAGCACCTGCGGTTCCCGAATATCAGCAAACAACTGAAAGGATAGAAAAATCAGTGCCTGCTCCTGTACATTCCGCGCGTGTCAAAGATACCGATCCCGCAGGAACAACAGCAGTCAGGGTTGCTGCAACTGAAACACTTTCCAGCCCTGTCGTTAACGAAACAGCAGCTACCGCAAATAATAATAAAGCAACTGCACCTGTTTCTTTTACAGAAGAGCCTCCTCTCACTATTGAAAGTGTGACCAACTCTTATAAATTCCAGCGCATTCCTAAAAAAATAAGCTGGCAATTGTTTGTCACCCCAACAGTCAGCTACCGGAAACTCGGCGTGAACAAAGGTTTTAACAATGTTGCAGGCACAGGATATCCTTTCTCTCCGGCATTGTCTGATGTGAACGAAGCCGTAACACATAAACCCGATCTTGGCCTTCAACTGGGGTTCACTGCCCGTTATCCGTTGAGCAATAGTGTTAACCTGAGAGCAGGTCTTCAGTTCAACGTGAATCGCTACGATATCAAAGCCTTTACCTATACGGGCGAAATGGCCACCATTGGCCTTAACAGCCCAACTCCCGGAAGTAGTTCTGTATCTGCTTACACCCGCTACAGGAACTACAGTGGATATAAGGCCGACTGGTTGAAAAACTTTTACTATTCAGTGTCTTTACCTATCGGTGCTGAGCTGAAAGTATTTGGTAATAATAAGACCAGCTTTGGAATTGCAGGCACCATTCAACCCACTTATGTGATCAGTGATGGCGCTTATCTTTTGTCGACCGATTATAAGAACTATGCAAAAGTGCCCTGGCTTACCCGCAATTTCAATATGAATACAGGCTTTGAGGCTTTTGTCAATTACACAAGGGGTAAGACCAGGTGGCAGGTTGGGCCACAGTTCCGGTATCAGTTGCTCTCCAGCTTTGAGAACAAATACCCGGTTAAAGAGAATCTGTTTGACTTTGGTCTGAAAGTTGGTGTGACGTTGAACCAGTGACACCTTATCCATTTTCGCTAGTTTAATAATCTGTTCCCTGCGGAAAGCAGCTTGCCATGTATTAACGAATAAGAGTTTTTTATTCACTAATACCCAAAACTACATGCACATGAGAAAACTTGCAATTGCGATGCTCGCAATGTGTACCTTTTTTGTGTCCACAGCGCAGCAGAAAAAGATCACAGGAAAAATTCTCGACAGTGATGCCCATCCAATCCCCGGGGCTTCGGTCATCATCAAAGGTTCTTCTTCCGGAACAGTGACCGACGAAAATGGGGCATTCTCTCTAAACGCAAACCCAGGAGCCACCCTGGTTATTTCAGCCGTAGGATTTACAACGTTCGAAACTAAAGTAGGAAATGAGTCAACCTACTCTCTCACTCTTGTATCTGAAAGCCAGACGCTTTCCGATGTGGTCGTAACCGGTGTGGCAGGCTCAACAAGTAAAAAGAAGCTGACAGTATCTGTTACCAAAGTGAATGAAGCTCAGCTTAAAGCTGTACCCGGCCTATCAGTTTCCTCAGCACTGACGGGTAAAGTGGCCGGCTTGAGAACGTCCGCGGTGGGCGGTGCCCCCGGACAACAGGTTGACCTTCTGCTCAGGGGAGATAACGTTCTTAACGTTAGCGCCTCTCCTCTCATCCTCCTGGATGGTATCATTATGCAGGGCAGCCTGGCAGATATCAACGTGGATGACGTAGAATCAATGGAAGTTGTAAAAGGCGCTGCTGCAGCAGCCCTGTACGGCTCCCGCGCAGGTAATGGTGTGATCGCTATTACCACTAAAAGGGGAAAAGACGGTATTAATGGCAAACCCCAGATCATCATCAGAAATGAGGTAGGTTTTCAAAATCTGCAGCATTACTACAAAACTTCCAGGTCGCATTTTTATAACCTTGCTTCAGACTGGCAAACAGCCCAGGGCAAGTATACAAAGTATGCCGGTGTTACGTACCCGGCAGGTTATGAAGGCGGCTATGTTCCTAACAGCGGTGCAGGCTCCATCATAGGAACTCCGACGATCAAAGACGATGGTTATATGGATAACCCTTATGGTACTTATCGTTTTAATCCGGGCGATGTATTTAAAACCGGGCTTACTTACACTAACTATGTAGGCGTTTCAAACAAATCAGAAAGGAATAATATTTTTCTTTCTTTTGAAAACAACGAACAACAGGGTGTTGTAAAATACCGCGATGGCTTTTCCCGGCAGAACTTCCGCTTCAACATCGATCAGCAGTTGACCTCCTGGTTAAAAATAAGCGCGACCAACTTATTTATTAAACGCCAGGTGCAAGCGCCTTCAGGCATCTTCTACAATGTGGCCCGGATGAAACCGGATGCAAACCTGTTTGCTGAAAACCCCGACGGACAGCCTTATAATTTCAGGATCGATCCTTTTAATGGAGAGATCACTAACCCCCTCTACTCTCTCTATAACACTAAATCAAGCAGCCAGTCACGCAGATGGATGGGCAATTATACTGCCAATATCAGATTTACCAGTTGGGCAAACCTGGATCTGACTCAAACAATTGAGATTGAAAACGCCCGTTCGGAAAGCATTACTCCCAAGCAAACATATAACGCCAACTATCTCTACACCAATGGTAGCCTTAGCCAATCGAGCAGCGAAACCAGCACTCAGAACACACAGATCACCCTCAATCTTAATAAACAGTTTGGAGATCTGGGAGTCAGGGGTAAGCTCTCCTATTTATTTGAAGACCGTCACTTTGAAAGCACAGGTGTAAGCGGTTCCCAGTTTGGAGTAGTCGACATTGAGAACTTCAGCAATATTACCAATCAGAATGGTGGAAGTTCAAGTAAAACAAACGAAAGGGCGCAGAACTATTTTGCAATCCTTGGTTTGGATTATAAAGACAGGTATTTGTTTGATGGAATGTTCCGCTATGACGGTTCATCACTCTTCGGTCCTGATTCCCGTTGGAACTCTTATTTCAGGTTATCAGGTGCTTACCGTATATCCAAGGATGTAAGCATACCAGGTATTGATGAGTTGAAAATCCGTGGTGCTTATGGTACAGCAGGTATCCGCCCGGGTTTCGACTGGCAATATGAAGTTTTCTCATGGACAGCCCTCGGAGTTGCTGCTGCATCGCAAAAAGGTAACACCAAGCTGAAACCCTCCAACACTGCTGAAACTGAAGTTGGCTTAAACGTTGACTTCCTTAAACGATTCAGTTTTGAAGGAACATACGCTCATTCTGTTACTACAGATCAGTTCCTGAACGTACAGCTTATTCCATTTTTGAATAATGGTTTCAGCGAACAGTGGCAAAATGCCGGTAAGGTTGTATCTAACACCATGGAGTTCACTTTGGCTGCAAACTGGGTCAATAAAAGAGATCTTACATGGAATTCCAATATCGTATTCTCAAGAGTTCGTCAGAAAATTACAGAGCTGCCTATCGCTCCTTATTGGTTAGATCCTGTGAGCGGTGATGTAACGGCTTTCCGCATAGCTCCTAATGAAACATATGGTGCCATTTACGGTCACCGGATGGTGAGAACTCTGGATGAAATGGCCAAACAACTTCCTTCAGGCAAAAACATTTCTGACTATACAGTAAATCGCGAAGGATATGTGATCGCTGCTGGAACAGAAGGATCGACATCTGAACGCCCAATCCTCTACCAGGAAAATGGCAAGGATTGGCTGGGTAAGATCGGCGACGGTAACGCGAAATTTAATTTGGGGTTATCCAATACAATTAATTTTAAAGGGATCTCCCTCTATTTCCTGCTTGACTGGAAAAACGGTGGCGAAGTTTACAACAGTAATGCGCAACGTATGGCCTTCAACAATATCAGCAAACTTCAGGATATGGCAGGCGTACCTGCTGACCAGAAGAAAGCAGCAGCCTACTGGAGCACAGGTATGTATGACGCAAATTTTGCCAATGCTTATTGGGTGGAAGATGCCAGTTACTTAAAACTAAGGGAAGTAGCGATTGGATACACCATATCAGCCAGATCACTTAGCGGATTCCTCAATGGAACTCTTAAAGGCATCACTCTTAAAGCGGTAGGCCGTAATCTGCACACCTTTACCGGCTATTCAGGTTATGACCCGGAAGTAGGTTCAGTGCGTCAGCCTATCGATGGCATCGGTGCTAATCCGATCTATCGTACAATTTCATTCTCCCTGGGAATTAATCTGTAAAATGAAAAAGCTTTAAATTATGAAAAAGATAAATAAATTTCTGTTGATCGCTCTTGCTGCTTCAGGGTTGTTATTTGGGTGTAAAAAGATGGATGTACCCAATGAAAATAACCCGGACTTCCTGAAAGTTTTTAATAGCGGCGCCGATGTGGAAAGTGTGGCTTCAGGCTTATATAACACAATCTTCACCGGGGAACACTCTGCAAGTGGTGTGGAATGCATGTTGGCAACGGCTGCTGATCACGTAACCTGCTCATGGGGTAACTTTGGAATGCGGGATATGTCATTTGAGCCTCGCAATAATGCCTGGAACAATGCTCCTACTTATGCTAACGCCAGCAATTTGAAATTTTCTTATGACAAATGGTATTCAGCCGTTGGTACAGCTTCCGATGTTTTGAAAGCGCTCGATGGAGGCATTCAGATCGATGGCGGAGCTGGTAATGCCCGCGCAAAAGCTTTTGCAAAATTCGCGCTGGGAGTTGCTTATGGTAATATGGCACTCGTATTTGACAAAGTGCATATTGTTGACGAAACAAAGACCGTTGAACCCAATCTTGCCGCCGCCTCTCCTTACAAAGAGGTTGCTGCCGCAGCTATTGCCTATCTTGATGAAGCTATAGCTTTGACCGATGGAAGTTTTACAATTCCTGCCAGTTGGTTAGGTATGCCGGGAGATTTGAGCGGCGCCGACTTTAAAAAGCTCATCAACACATCTGCTGCCCGCATTCTTGCTTATCTTCCCCGCAACAAAACAGAACTGGCTGCTGTGGATTGGCCAAAAGTGAAAACTTATGCTGATAATGGCATTACGTTCAACTGGATCATTCAAATGGATGGTACATCCAAATGGTATATGGAAGCAGGTGATTACCTGACTTATCCGGGTTGGGGACGTACGGATATGCGTGTGGTTCACATGATGGAGCCGTCTTTACCTGAGCATTGGGACGACAGCCCTTCTTTCCCTCATCCTGCCGAACCGGCAACTGCCCTGGATGCCCGTTTAAAGACCGACTTTGAATATATGGGATCAAATGATTTTCTTGCAGCCCGGGGATACTATCATTTTACCTGCTACAGAAATTCCAGGTACGATGATGTTTATACAAATGCTGTAGGACCCAAGCCAACGATCATGAAAGTTGAAAATGATCTGCTGAGGGCAGAAGCAAGAGCCTACACCAATGATCCTCAGGGAGCAGCGGATATCATCAATGCAGGAACCCGTGTTACCAGGGGCCATATGGCACCTGTTGCAGCGAATCTCGCTGCTGTTGTTGATGCGCTTCATCATGAAAGACATGTTGAGCTTTACACAACAGGTTGCGGTATACAGTTCTTCGAAATGAGAAAGCTGGACCTTCTGCAAAAAGGCACCCCTTTACATCTGCCAATACCGGGTGCTACCCTTCAGCTTTTTGGCGAAACTGATTTCTACACTTTTGGAACCGTAGCTAACGCTGATGGCATTGGCACATCCAACAAAGGATGGAGATAAGAATGCCCTGAATTATTAATTATATTTTGAAAAACGCCCCGCATCTTGCCGGGGCGTTTTTCATTAAATTTGCTTTGAAAGGATTTATTCTAATGAAAAGACACAACTTAGCAGCGATCATAATTTGTTTTGTACTGGCAGCTTGCGGCTCTTCTGAAAAAAAGGACGAGGGGGAAAGCTTTTTTCCAGTCCTCTCCTTCCTGCGAAGCCAGGTAGCCGATGTAGACACTACTTTGAATGCCATCCGTGAATATGTTTCCACAGACAGTTCAAAAACAGATACAATATTCGTTCACCGCGAACAGTTCCGCCAACTGGCAGAAGATTTCCTTTCCATCCCTGACCTGAGCAAGCCTGAGTATAAAAAAAGATATCGTGAAGACAAGCAGTTTGATGAAACATTGAACCGGGCATTATTCACCTACACTCCTGTAGCACCTGAAAAGGAACTCATTCAAAAACAGGAAGTGCTGATCAGGCCGGATGCAGGCGGCGATAAGATCACCAGTATTATCATTAATAGTGTCAAAAACACAAAAGACAGTGCCGTACAGAAAAGAATGTTGTGGCAGGTTGACCGGAGTTTCCAGATCATTACGATCAAACAGCTACAAGGTCAGCCGGAAATAACTACAACCGTCAAAGTTGTATGGAATGAGGAATAGACATGACAGCAGCAGAATTTCAACAGGTAGCGCCGGGAATTCCCCAGCAACCCGGGATTTACAAATATTATGATTCATCCGATGCCCTCATTTATGTGGGCAAAGCTAAAAGTATACGCAAGCGGGTAAGCTCCTATTTCAATAAGACCATTAACAGCTATAAAACGCATGAGCTAGTGCGGCGGATCCACCGCATTGAGTTCACGATCGTGAATTCAGAACAGGATGCTTTCTTACTGGAAAACTCGCTGATAAAAGAATTCCAGCCGATCTTTAATATCAACCTGAAAGATGATAAGACTTATCCTTTCATCGTAATAAAGAATGAGCCTTTCCCCAGGGTCTTTCTGACAAGAAAAAAGATCAGCGATGGTTCCGAATATCTCGGCCCTTATACATCGGTAAAAAAAGTAAGGGAGCTAATTGAGTTCACCCGTCATACCATTCCCCTGCGCAACTGCTCATTAAACCTGACAGAGAAGAATATCAGGGAAAAGAAATTCAAAGTCTGTCTTGAATATCACCTGGGCAATTGCAAAGGTCCTTGTGAAGGGCATCAGACAAAAGAGGGCTACCAGGAAAATATTGACCAGTTGAAGAACCTGCTGAAAGGCAACCTGGCTCCTGTACTGAAACATTTCAGGGATGAGATGAAAAAGTTTGCGGCAGATCTTTCTTTTGAAAAGGCAGAGATCACCCGCAAGAAGATCGAGTTCCTGGAAAATTACCAGGCCCGCTCAGTGGTGGTCAGCATCAAGACCGGCGACCTGGATGTGTTCTCGCTGGTAAAAGACAAAGACATTGCATTTGTAAATTTCCTGATGGTGCGCAATGGAGCTATAGTGCAAACCCACACCACAAAAGTTGAAACGCACCTTGATGAAACACCGGAAGAGATATTGAGTTTTTCTGTTGCCAGGTTGCGCAGTACGTTCAACAGTGAGGCCAGTGAGATCGTTGTGCCTTTCCACGTCGAATATCCGCAGGACAATATAGAGGTCACGGTGCCCAAAGGCGGCGATAAAAAGAAGCTGCTGGAACTGTCAGAAAAAAATGCAGATTATTTTATAGAAGAAATAAAGAATAAAGCCCGGTTGCAGTTATCTAAAAATACAGACAAGATCAAAGTGCTGGAGCAATTGCAGGAAAACCTTCAGCTTCCTTCCCTGCCGGTCCATATCGAATGCTTTGATAACTCGAATTTCCAGGGCAGCTATCCTGTTTCAGCGATGGTATGTTTTAAAAATGGGGAACCCAGTAAAAAGGATTACCGGCATTTCAATGTAAAAACAGTAGAGGGCATCAATGATTTTGCTTCGATGAAAGAAGCCGTTTACAGGCGTTATAAGCGCCTCAAAGAGGAAGAGCAGCCTTTACCTCAACTGGTGATCATAGACGGCGGAAAAGGCCAATTAGGCGCCGCTCTGGAGGCTATTGCAGAATTGGGGCTGACTGGTCAGACAACCCTGGTAGGATTGGCTAAAAATGAAGAGGAATTATTCTTTGCAGGCGACCAGGAATCGCTCAAGTTGCCTTATAACAGTGAGAGCCTGAAACTGGTGAGGCGTATACGCGATGAAGTGCACCGGTTTGGTATTACTTTCCACCGGCAGAAAAGAAGTAAGGGCACTTTTAAAAATGAACTGGAAGATATTCCCGGCATTGGCAAGGCCACTGCAGATATTTTGCTAAAGGAATTCCGTTCTGTAAAAAATATCCGGGAAAAAGGGTTGGATGAAATTGCAGCAGTGGCAGGCAAGGCTAAAGCAGCTATCATTCATGCTTATTTCAACAGGCAATGATCTGCAGAGATATTGATTGACATCAACGAAGTATTACCTCGTAATAAGCCAGTGATAAATACAAAAAAAATGGGGCCAGGATAGAAATCCAGCCCCGTTTTTAAAATCCAATATCCTATGAAAAACCGAAACGAAAATACAACATTTATCCTATTTTCCTACAGGACTTTTACGATTTTTAAAACTTTTTTTAATTAATTATAAATGAATTCTTTGAATATTAAAAAAGCCCCATTAAAGGGGCTTTTTTAATTGATATAAACAAACTTTAACTAATGAGTGTTAGTATGACCAAAGATCCTGTTCGTAGTTGAAAATTTTCTCTTTGATCGCCTCTCCTTCCAGCAGGGCAAGGATCGGATCTTTGATATAAGTCCTGATATTGCGGTTAGCTGCATTGTCGAGTGTAGACTTTACAATATAGCTGCTGAACATCCTGCTTTCGAATAATTCTTCCCAGGTCATCCGGCTATTACCCATGTTTTTAGGGTTATAGACTTCGTATTTGGTCAGGATCGGGCGAAGATCGGGGTAATAAACCCAGAACATGGTTGAGCTGCCCGGGCGTTCCTGTCCATTAGGGAAGTATAATGTTTTCAGTGGAGCAATTCCAAGTATTCTGCAAAACAGGCGGCTGGCTTCGCGGTCGAATACCCATTCTTCCTTGATCCTCAGTTTTACCACTGATTTTCCATCAAAGCTGGCGCGGGTAACAACGTAGCGGATCACTTTGCTGGGATCGTTAGGGTCAACCTGGGGAACTGTGTCGGCAGTACCGGTGGTCATCTGATCAAGTTCTGCTCCGGTAACAGGAGTAGTGAACCTGTCATCAGCAAAAGCTGTTACCTGTCCGGATTTAACTGCTTTCAACAGCATATTGATGAACATCTGGCTGCCGTTATCGCTTTCTGCTTCGTAGCGGAAAGGCTGGTTCATTTTTTCACGAAGGTCCAGTTCTCTCCATACTTTTTCTGCAAAAAGGGCATCATCAGCTCTCAGGTGTTCATAATCCAGTGGAGTACGGGCATTCACACTGCTTTTATCATAAGCATTGTCATTGCGCAGCGATTTTTTCACCGTTGTATCTGCCATACCTGAAGAATCCACAACAATAGGAATATTGCCATAAGGATTATAGTTGGAAGGCGGAGCGGTGTTATTCTGCTGGGTCTCCTGCTGCTGGGTTTGCTGATTTGCCGGAGGGTTACCGGTCCTTCTGCGATTGGATGTACGCTGTGCGCTAGCATCAGCTACTACCAGGGCACCAAAGGCCATCAGCAAACAACTCTTTACAACAATGCTTTTCATCTTCATTAGTTTATTTAATATAGTACACAAGTGAAGGCAGTTTTTGGCTTCTGCCATCAGGTCCTGTAGCGCGGATATTATCGATCGTTACAGTTCTTCCTGCAGACAGGTTCCGGATCATGCTTTGGGCTTTAGGGCTCCAGAGGTTACCGGTACAGGGAGCTTCATCGATATCACCTTCTGCATTGTCAGCCGTGATAGTGAAGCTGGTTACACCATATTTCAGGTTAAGCGGGAAGTCTTTGATGTAAGCACCCACACCGGTTTGTGCTTTGAAGGCGCCGGCAGGGATGTTCTCACCGCTCGCATAACCACCAACAGTGCCTACAGGCTGAGGGATGGTACGTACGCGGAACTGAGATACACCAGCAACTTTACCGTCTACTGATACAGTTATTTTACAATCGTCGGTTACGCTGTTCACTTTAGCGATGTAGTGACCGCCGCCCAGTTTTTGGAGGGAGCCGCCACCACCGGAAATGTTTACCTGAACTTTATCGTCTCCACCACCGCTAGCAGCGATAGAAACTTTGTTTTCATAACCGATATAAAGAACGTTCATTTCATCCAGGGCGATTGACGCACTGGCCTGGCCTACTGTATAGGGAACGTCTTTTTTGATGCTTTGTTGTTTGCCATCCTGATCGAGATAGTTGATGGTAACAGGGATGGAATGGTCGCCGATGCCTGCAGTAGGCACTTTCAGGTGAGCAGCTCCATCTTCGCCGATAGGCACTGTTTTACCACCGATCACGATAGTAGGTTGTGCCGCTTTGCTGAAGGCACCTACACCAGCTGTGATCTCGATCTCCTGGCCTGGCATTACATAGTTAGAGCTTTGACCGATGATGGCAGCATAGGTATCGAACCTTACAGTTACTTTACCTACCTGCTCATGGCAATAAGCTACTATTTTATTCTCAGAAGTTCTGACATCATTCTGGAATTTACTCAGGATTGTCAGGGCAGCAACAGTGGGAACCATGCGGAAATAAGCCGCTTCCCAGGTATTGTTACCTTTTGCTTCTGTTTTAGGTTTGGTCAGATCAATCTGCAGTGTTTTTTCAAACTCTGCTTTAATTGCGGGATCAACGCCGAGAACATCATTTTTATATTTTACCAGCATGTCGTAAAGAGCTTTACCTTGTCCTTTCTCTACCATTACGTGAGTAGGAATATCAAGGTTATCCTCTTTGAACTTTTTGGTAGGATCTTTTGGATCGCCATTGGCTTCCGTAATGATCCGGTCTTTCAATCCCTGGATAAAATTGTATACATCTTTTGAATAGGCTTCCACCTGCTTGGCTTTAGGAAGCCAGATTTTAGCTTTCTCAGCAGTAGCAGGTTCTGTTGACTTTTCAGCCAAAGAAGCCAGGATAGTCTGCGTTGATTGGTTTACAGTATTGTTAGTATTCTGTAAACTATTATTTACCGTTTTGAAGGCATTCAGGATCTCAGATGACACGTTGAGGGCCAGAAGGGCCGTCAACACGAGATACATCATGTTGATCATTTTCTGCCTGGGCTCCTTAGGTAAAGACATGACGATTCTTGGTTTTAAAAATTAGATATGGTGACTATCAAAAATCACGGGATACGGATCTATTAGATTTTTTTATAAACGAAACCCTTATACCGTTAGTTTAGCTGCGACCCTGCATGGCGCTGAGCATATTGCCATAAACATTGTTCAGGCGGCCCAGGTTGTTTGCCAGTAAGGCAATCTGGTCTTTTGCTTTCTGAGCATCTTCCACGCTGCCCTGCATTGCTTTGGAAGCTTCTGTAAGGTTGCTGTAGAATTTGTTCATAGCTTTTAAATGGTTGTTGGTATCCTGCAATTCCAGTTCATAGATCGTATTCAGGGAAGACAGGTTTTTAGTCAGCACCTGAACCTGGTCATGGAATTGTTTGGTACCATCAGCGGCCTGGTTGAAATGCTGGATGCTGTTGGCAGCGCCTAAATAAGCATCTTTCATTGTGCCCAGTGCATTAGCCGCTTCTTTTGTTTTTGCGGTATAGTCGCCGGTAGCAGCCACCACATCAGTGATATCAGCCATTTTATCTACCGTGCCACCAAATTTTTTGAAGTTTTCACCCAGGCGGCCAAGGTTAGCCGGAGTAATGTCTGCGTCGCGCAGCATGTCTTCCAGTTTATTCAGCGCAGGGTTACCTGAGTTACCACCACCGAGTGAAAGCGGAGTGGGTTTGAAGTTAGGATCAAGGTCAGGGTGAGTAGAGATACCGGGGAAATATCTTTCCCAATGTGGTTCTTCGGGAGGAGGAACGAGGAATGCCATTACGAGGAACACGATGGCTTCTGCGATAAGACCCACCATGATCGCGTAGTCAGCTCCCGGCCAGTGAAGGATTTTCATCATGGCAGCGAAGATCACCACGGCAGCAAAAAAGCTAAAAAGGAAATTGAGAACTACCTGGCCTTTTTTCGATTTAAAGAATAGCATAAGGGGTTCGTTTTTATAGTTTATTAAATTTTAAAAGAAACGAATAGAAAGCAGTAAAAATTGTGTAAAAAGGGGTCGCAGAAAGACCCTTTTAGAAAATTCTCTTATCTGCGACGACCTTTTTGCGGAGCGGCTGGCAGGTCAATAACACTGCGGAAGCCGATATAAGATTTGGCTGAGTCCTGGTATTCGTAAGTGCTGGTACCGGTCTGCAGGTAATAACCTACGTCTTTCCAGCTTCCACCACGGATAATTTTGCGTTTCATCAGTGGGGGATCATCATCTTTTGCATTCCAGCGAACATCAGGGTTCATATCGTGCTGGAAGTTGTTGCGACCTTCATAATAAATAGAAGAGGTCCATTCTGCCACGTTACCTGACATACAGTACAGACCGAAATCATTGGGCCAGTAAGCATCTGCACGAACAGTGTAGAAGCCGCCATCTTCAGGATAGTTACCACGGCCTGGTTTGAAATTGGCCATCAAACATCCTTTCTTATTACGGAGGTAATAGTTACCCCAGGGGAACATTGATTGTGAACGTCCGCCGCGGGCTGCATATTCCCACTGTGCTTCTGTTGGCAGGCGGAAATCGGATTCCTGTACCCTTTTCTTGCTATCGAGCCAGGAATTCAGATAATGCGTTCTCCACTCGCAGAAAGCAGTTGCCTGTTTCCAGTTAACACCCACAACCGGGTAGTTACCGAAAGCAGGGTGTGAGAAATAACGTTTGGTCATTGGTTCGTTGTAGGAATAAGCGAAATCGCGGATCCAAACCAATGTATCAGGATATATACCTATATCTTTCTTAACGATGAATTTTGAGCGGGGTTTGCCGGCATTTTCCCTTTTGGCTGCTTCTTTCAGGTCAAAGGTTTCGGAGTGATAGATCAATTTGGAGGCATCGATCTCTTTTTTACCGAAAACACGATCTTCCGGTGCGAGAATAAGATCCGCCATTGACTCTACGGTTTTGGGATCATCCCATTTTACCTGGCGCATGGCTGCCCAGTCAACATATTCGTTGCCATCTGCTCCGGCTTTCACCTTACCCATTTTGCGGGCGGCTACTGAGTCACGGACCCAGAAAACAAACTGACGGTATTCATTGTTGGTAATTTCAGTTGCATCCATCCAGAATCCACTGATGGAAACTGAGCGGTTACGGGCACTGAATGCATAAGCAGGATCCTCGTCGCTGGGTCCCATATGGAATGTACCCTGTGGTATGTATACCATTCCCGGAGGTTTGGGGAGCACATAGCGGCTGCCGGGAGAGATGCCATGAACCTGGCCATCATTGGGAACTAAGGCGCCGCCACCTTTGTTTTTCTTTCCGCCGATTATACCACAACTTGCCAGCATAGAAACGCTGACAATTGCCAGGATTGTTCGGTTAAGGTTTTTCATTTTCATACACTTAAAGGGTATTGGGCAAATATAATATTTTGGTTTGTTCGTAAGCACAACGTTACAATTTTATTTTATATAGCCAAATCGGATTTTACGACGTAAATATTCTAACGAAATATGACTTGTTTTTATTGCTTTAACATGAAATTAATTCTTTTGCCCAGCCCTGTTTATCAGTGACATAACAGCCTCCAGCGACGTAACTGGTTGTAAACAAGCAAAGTCTTTACAAACAAAAATTTCAGTCGGTCCCGACACCTGTTTTCCCGCCAGTAAAGGGAACTGAGCATCGCTACCGGAAGACACCATCAGCACCCTGTGCGGTATGAAAAACCGCAGCAAATCCTCGTGCATTTTGGAAGGCTCCTTCCCTACGATCGCCAGTTCTACCGTCCCGGCTGTCCTTTCCAGCAACCCGGCAGCCCAATACCCGAAAGAGGTCGGGTAGCGCACTATAGTCTGACCAAGAGCATTTATCATTTGGTCGCTTCTTTCCTTCCACTCCGGCCGGTTGAGCAGAATGCCTAACCGGTACAGGTTGGCAGCCATCACTGCATTACCCGAAGGCAGGGCTCCGTCATATACTTCTTTCTTCCGGACAATGATATCAGCCTGCTTTTCCCGTGTATAAAAGAAAAAGCCGGTATCCTGTTCACTGAAATATTGTATCGCATATTCAGTAACCTGCGTTGCTTTCATCAACCAGGAAACATTGCCGGTTATTTCATGCAGGTGCTGCAAAGCATCTGCCAGAAAAGCGTAATCGTCTAAAAAAGCCGGATGTTTTGCCTGCCTGTTTTTCCACGTATGATAAAATTCTCCAGGTTCACTCCCTGCCAGGTTGCTCCAGATAAACTCCATATTGGCTATTGCCAATTGCCGGTATTCCTCCTCCCCTGTTGCTGCAAAAGCTTTGCTGCAGGCTATGTTCATCAAAGCATTCCATCCGAGAATGATCTTATCGTCCAATGCCGGCCTTGTTCTTTTATTCCGATGGGCCAGCAAGATATTTTTCCCTTTTTCCAGCAACTGCTTCAAATCATCTTCACTTAATCCGTATTGTGTGGCAAACTCTTTCCATGGCGTCTTCACGCGAAGGATATTCCTGGGTGAAGATTCCCCCGGCTCATGCCAGTTGCCCTTTTCCGATATATCATAATAGCTGCAAAAGACATCTGCATCCCTTCCCAGCAATTGTTTCACTTCCTCTTTTTTCCATACATAAAATTTCCCTTCCACTCCTTCACTATCGGCATCCAGCGCTGCATAAAAGGCTTTCTCTCCGTTCATCAATTCCCGCTTTACAAAATCCATTGTTTCCCGGATCACTTCTGCATAACGCGGCTTGCCTGTCAACTGATACGCTTCACTAAGCACATCCACCAGTAGTGCATTATCATACAGCATTTTTTCAAAGTGAGGGGCCAGCCATTCAGTGTCGGTTGAATAACGGGCAAACCCGCCACCCAACTGATCATATATGCCTCCCTGGATCATTTTATCCAGGCTAAGCAAAGCCTGATCGAGTCCTTGCTCTGCCTCCTCCATCCCCTGATGCGCGTTTTCATTTTTTTTCACATAGAAATACCTGAGTAAATAGCGGATGGTAAAACTTTGAGGGAATTTCGGTGCCCTCCCAAACCCGCCCCACTCTTTATCGGCAGTCTTCATACAATTATCCGTTATCAACGCAGCATTGGCCATAGAGAAAACGGTGTCTGATTCTGCCGACAAATGGAGGCCAAAACTATTGGACTGCACCAGGTGAGTTGTCAAATTATCCGCCTGAGCTTCTATCTCATCCCGTTTCCCCTTAAAAGCTTCTGCCACTCCCATCAGCACTTCTTTCCAGGAGGCGCGGTTGAATGCCCGCACAGGAGGGAAATAAGTCCCCCCGTAAAATGGTTTGGTTCCAGGAGTAAGAAACACATTTAATGGCCAGCCTCCGCTGCCGGTCATCGCCTGAACTGCATCCATATAGATATGATCGAGATCAGGCCGCTCTTCCCGGTCTATTTTAATATTGATGAAATGGTCATTCATCAACTGTGCGGTGGTTTCATCTTCAAAGCTTTCCCTTTCCATCACATGGCACCAATGGCAGGCTGCATAGCCGATGCTGACGAGAATGGGCTTGTCTTCCTGCCGGGCTTTGTTCAATGCTTCTTCACCCCAGGGGTACCAGTTAACGGGATTGTGGGCGTGTTGCAAGAGATAAGGACTGGTTTCATTGATCAGGGCATTGGTATGTTTGTTCATTGGAGATGTACGATTAGGTAAAAGGGAAGGTAATCAATATTTGTGCTGAAGTTTTGGATTAGGAGGGGAGATAGAAGGAGGTTTTTCCCGTTATTTATTGTTTTTTTCCCATGGTGATGGTTTATGGGAAAAGGATATTTGAGGTCTGATTGATCAGATGGATTGAATTAGCTGAGTAACCTAAGAGGGCTTCGGTAGGGTGGAGCTCTGGTATTTGTAGAAGATTGATTTCAGACCGGGCATATATTGCCGGGTAAGGAAAGCTATATCTAAAAGGTAGGTTGGAGGCGGGGGAGGGAGGGCCCGTCAGGGAGGAGCAGAGAGAAAATTACACTAACTTCTCTCCTATTTCTTCTTCACTTCCGCCAAAAATTTATCCAACGCCGACACCATACTCGGCGCCTGCGGCTGCGGCGCCTTAATCTCCAACTTCAAACCCGCATCCTCTGCCGCTTTAGTCGTATTACCCCCAAAAGCACCAATCACAGTCCCATTCTGCTTATACTTAGGAAGATTATCAAACAAACTCTTTATCCCACTCGGCGTAAAAAAACAAATAACATCATATTCATTCTCAGTCAACAACTCCTTCACATCATTACTCTGCGTCCTGTACATAAACGCCAAAGAAAACTCACAATTATTCGCTTTAAGCCAATTCACAATCTCATTGTCCTGCTGATTCTCAGAACATACATAAAGGAACTTCTCATTGCCCTTATGCTTGTTGACCACGTCAAACATGCTCTTATTGCTGCCATCCGCCCCATAAAATACCTTACGCTTCCGGTAAAGAATAAACTTCTGAAGATAAAGCGCCACCGCTTCTGTAATACAGAAATACTTGGTATCCTGCGACACACTCACCTTCATTTCCTCACAAGTCCGGAAAAAATGGTCGATCGCATTCCGGCTGGTGAAAATAACTCCAGTAAAATTCTGTATCTCTATCTTTTGCTTACGGAAATCACGCGCAGGAATCCCTTCCAACCGGATGAATGGCTGAAAATCCAATTGTACTCCATATTTCCTCGAAAGCTCAAAGTACGGCGACTTATCGCTTTCAGGCCTGGGTTGGGTAATCAGGATCTTTTGTATCTCTTTGGCCAGCGTATCGGCCTTTTTCACACCATTTATTGACATGTGCGGTTCGGGCTAAATTGGCTGCAAAGTTACGGCTTTCTATTTAAAAAAGAAGAGTAAAAGCCTGTAAATCAGCAAAAGCGGTGCTACTTCAAAGGCACATATATATAAAAAGAAGTGAAATAGGTTGAACCTGACCTCATTACGAACCGCAGAATACCCTAAAATAAACCGGTAGAGGAACAGCAACCCAATCCCACACCAGGACAACGTCATCGCGATCGACCGCATTGGTTCCCCTGTAAATGCCAGTAAAACCAGGAAAGGCAACAGGAAAATACCGATCACCTTATTGATGATAAAAACAATAAAAATATAGGAATCGGCTGCCTGACGCATGTTAAACAACCAGCCACAAATCTTTAGACCAATAAACTTACCCAGGTAGATCGCCGCCAGGCCAATACAGCAATAGAAATACAATAACCAGAAATTATCCACCGGCCTGACCCCAAAATGGAATAGAATAAAATCAATGTACAAGCCTGCACTGGCGATAAAAAACAGGTTAAAAGCCAGGGATGGAAGCGGCGTCTGCATCAATTGTTCCCTTATCTGCCGCTGCTTCATGGTAGTACGGAAGAAAACCCGGAACAAATCATAAAAGTATTTGGCAAAAGCCAGCCGCAACAAAGCAAACACTAATACCAATCCTGATACTACATAAAAGATCGTTTCCTTTCCTTTAAATATCTTAAGCCCTGTTGGTACAACAAAAGGCTTTACCCGGAAATTATAGAATGGATGCTGCCACAGGATCTGCTGCTCAAAAGGCAGGTCAGTCCGCACCTCCCAGGCCGGGATCAGCGGCTCCGGTTTACGCGAAACACTGTCCTGCAACACTGTCGATGGATTAGATATCGCTGTAGCCGTATCCTGTATCGCCTTCACTGTATCAACCGGCGGAATGGAATCAGTTACATTTTGCGCCAAAACACTAAAGGCCACGAATTGAAAAACCAGGAATAAAAAATATATCGGACGCAAATAGTTTTGTTTAAGAATTCAAAAATAAGCCATCAGAAAAAGTTCACAAACCCAAAATGCACTTTTGATTGTCGCAGGCTGAAAGGAATATCACTTCTGCGCCCTATTGCCCAGGCCAGATTGAAGATACCAAGCTTCGTTTCAAATGCCAGACCCAGACCTGTTCCAAGATAAGTGTAATCCACATCCGTATTCTGCGAGTTGTTCCGTCCCCAGCCACCATCCATGAACCCATAGAAATAGGAATTCTGCCCTATCAGGTACCTGTATTCAAAAGTGCCGATAGCAAACTGGGAAAGATACTGGCTCTCTTCATCAAAACCCCGCAGCAATTTATATCCCCCTATCTGGAAAAGCTCATTCCGGAAAATATTGCCACTTTGAAAAAAACCACCATTCAATCCCATTTTCAAAGTTCCCTGCCGCCCAATAGGAAAGAACCGGGCTGCAGAAACCCTCGCGCGGAATTGGTAAGTGCTCAGCTTCACTGTGTCATATAACGAGCCAAAATCAAAAGCCGGATTGCCGGGATCCTTTAATTCCAGCACCTCATTATTGCGTTTAACTTTTTTGGTACCCGCCGAAGTAATGACCCTGAATTCATTACCCCGTGTTGGATTCATCCGGTAATTGGTATTGTTATACTCATAATCAATCCCCACGTTTATCGAACTTACATCCGCATCTTCTGGCAGGCGGTAACTTTGCAGGATAAAATTGGTATTGGCACTCGTAACAATGGTCTGAAAGCGCTGGATAAAGATTTTTCCCGACTGTTGATTGCTGAGCACATATTGAGCACCCAACTGGAAATTGACATTCAGAAAAGAACTGTCTTTCCTGAACATATCAAAAGCAAAATCCAGCCCGATAGGAGTGCCGAAAAGATACGGATGACGGTAAATGATGTTCAACCGCGGCGACTTCACCTGCAATTGCTGCCAGTTAAGCCCGATGGTCTCCCCCACTCCCAGCGCATTCCGCAAAAGCAGGTTTGCCTCACCCGTTATCAGCAGCTTTTTGGAAGAAAGCTGATCATTATTGGGTAAAAAACCGACCAGCACATTCACCTGGCTGCTTTGTTTTTGTTTGAGATACATTTCGAGAAACGATCCTGAATTCAACCAGACCAGCTTGGCTGGGAATTCTTCTTCCACATAAGAAAGCTCCCGGATCTTGCGGCTGATATTTTGCAGCTTTTCCTTATCAAAAGCACTGCCATTGCGGATATCCAGGTAACGCTGAAGAAACTCATTGGATACTTTGGCATTGCCTATTACCCTTATGCTGTCGATTTTATAAGCAGGCCCTGGTTCCACTTTAAGTTTCGCCCATACTTTCTCCTGCTCCAATCTGAAACTGTCAACATATACTTTACCAAACGGATAACCATTATTCTCCAGGTAAGTAATGATCTTTTCCTGCCAGTCCTGTACTTGCGAAAAATCCATCGGTTTATCTGTAAAAGCTTTGTCCCTCCAGCCAACGGCCTGCAAAATATTGGGATCAACCTGACCTGCATCCAGTTTTGCCCACTCATACTTGTCGCCGATATATAAAACTGCACGGGCAGAAGCTGAATCATAAAGCAACGTATCAACCGAAGCTGTTACATATCCTTTCAACTGCAAAAGAGAAGGAAGTTTATTGATATAGCTGATGCAATCGTAACGTGTAGTGAACTGGGTTTGTATGCCCAGCGTAGATACAAGAAAAACAGAATCCCTGTCCACCGCACTTATCTGCAAAGGATATCCTGTTTGCGCTTTAGAGAAAAAGGAAACAAACAAAAAAAGGAGAAGCAGTATGTGGCACCTTAACTTTGCCATTTAGTTTGGTCGCTTATACCATAAAATTATTCATTAAATAAATCTTCTTGGCCGGCATTTATATCCATATTCCTTTTTGCAAACAGGCCTGCCACTATTGCAATTTTCATTTCAGCACTTCTTTGCGGTACAAAAACGAATTAATCACCGCTTTATTGAAAGAGATTGAACTGACACCAAATTTCTTTCCCGAAGCAACCGTTTCTGCTGGCACCGTTGAAACCATCTATTTCGGAGGCGGCACACCCAGCCTCTGTACGCAAGATGAAATAAAAAAAATACTTGGCAAGGTCCGGGACACATTTCCTGTGGCAACTGATGCTGAAATAACCCTGGAAGCCAACCCCGATGATATATCAGAGGAAAAGCTGCAACAATGGAAAGAAGCAGGTATCAACCGGCTCAGCATCGGCATACAAAGCTTTTTTGAAGAAGACCTGGCCTGGATGAACCGGGCCCACAATAGCCAGCAGGCCTGGGAAAGCCTGGTGCTCGCAACTAATTATTTTGATAATATTACGATTGACCTGATCTACGGCACACCAGCTCTTACAAATGAAAAATGGAAACAAAATGTAGAAAAAGCCATCGAACTGGGCATTCCACATCTTTCCTGTTATGCCCTGACTGTAGAGCCGAAAACACCTCTGCAAAAACTTATCCGCGAACATAAAACCCCGGATGTAAATCCCGATCAGCAATCAGAGCAATTCCTGCTGCTGATGGAATGGGCACAGCAAGCAGGATACGAGCACTATGAAATATCCAATTTTGCCAAACCAGGTTTCCGGAGCCGTCACAACTCTTCTTACTGGCAGGGTAAGCCATACTTCGGTTTCGGCCCCTCCGCTCATTCGTTCGATGGGCAATCGAGATGGTGGAATGTGGCAAATAATACAAAGTATATGCGATCGGTCGGGGAAGGCATTATTCCTTTTGAAAAAGAAGTGCTGACCCCCACTCAACAGATCAATGAGTTCATCATGATCTCCCTGAGAACACAGGAAGGGCTGAACCTTGAAAGGATCACACAAAATATCCGCGGCATGAACAAAGAGGAACTGGCAGAAGTAAGAGCTCAACTTCTGAAGGAAAGCACCAAATACATTAAGAATGGATTGATGATACAGGAAAAGGAATGGCTGCGGCTCACACGCGAAGGGAGACTGTTGGCAGATGGGATTGCCGCCGATCTTTTTCTGTAGATCTATATCATAACTGCTTCTATCTTCTTAAACCCTTCACGGGGTTTCACACCTTCCCACAAGATCCTATAGACCGTTTCAGCTATCGGCATAGAGGCCTGTACAGACCGGTTGATATTATAAATACACTTGGCAGCATTATATCCTTCCGCCACCATATTCATTTCCAACTGCGCCGTCTTCACCGAATATCCTTTGCCTATCATATTACCAAAAGTGCGGTTGCGGCTGAAAAGCGAATAACAGGTTACCAGCAGATCTCCCAGGTACACAGAAGCTGCATAGTTGGGTGTTTTGCGGTGGGTAACAGGATCCTCTCCTTCCGCATGCTCGCCTACTACGATATGTTCTGCACCAAAGCTTCTCAGGAATTCAGCCATTTCATCTGCTGCATTGGCGATGTATACACTCTGGAAATTATCCCCGTATTCTAATCCATGCGCAATGCCTGCACCTACAGCATAAATATTTTTCAGCACTGCCGCATATTGCACACCAAGTATATCATGATTGACGATCGTATTGATATAATCCGTGGTGAAATGCGAAGCAATAGTGGAAGCCATTGGTATATCCACGCCGGAGAAAGTGAGGTAAGATAATTTTTCCGCTGCCACTTCTTCCGCATGGCAAGGTCCTAGAACGGCGAAGTAATTTTCAAGGGGAATATCAAATTCCTGCTGCAAATAATAGTTCAGTAAAATATCTTTCTGCGGCAGGATGCCTTTTACTGCAGACACAACCTTTTTATTTTCCCAATCCGAAGCTTTCAGATTGCCAATACTCTGCTCTACAAAAGAAGAAGGAATAGCTATAACAACAATATCTGAATTTCTTACTACTGTTTGCACATCGGCAGACATCTCCAACAAGGAAACATCAAAATTCACTGAAGACAGGTAAGACGGGTTATGACGCCGCTCAGTGATATACCGGATATTATTTTCATTCCTTACCCACCAGTTCACCTTCTGCTTATTATCTGTCAGAACCTTCGTCAATGCAGTTGCCCAACTGCCACTGCCAATTATACCAAATGTCTTCCTCATGTTCAGTTTTAAAAGTAAAATGCCTCAACACTACGCTACATCCGTTTGTTCATCATTTCTTCTCAAAAAGCTGTTCTTTCGGAACCACTTTTACTTTTACTCCGTCTTTCAATGTTTTGCTGATAGCAGTATAAGGGCCTGTAACTACCTGTTCTCCGCCTTTAAGCCCGCTGAGGATCTCTATATAACTGATATCCTGTATGCCTGATTTTACCACTGTTTTCTTAACAGTGCCGTCGGCCTGCACAAGGAATACCACTTCTTCCAGTTCGCTGCTGATCGAAGGCGCCTGGTTGGTTTCAGATTCCTGGCCTCCTTTTGCGTCCTGTGCTTCTTTCTTTTTATCCGCAACACTTTGGTCACTTCCTTTAACACGTGCATTCACGGAAGTGATGGGTACAGAAAGTACATTTTCATGCCGCTTGGTCTTGATATCTGCACTGGCATTCATTCCGGGGCGGAAAGGAAATTTCTTTGGTTTGGACGGATCGATCAGGTCTTTATAAGAATTATAATCCAGCCTGATCCTTACCTGGTAATTGGTTACTTCATTGGTCGCTGCTGCTGATCCTGCCTGGGCAGATTTAATGCTGCTGGCAATCTGCGTCACCACACCTTTGAACTTACGGTTATTGTAAGCATCCACTTCAATATCTGCCGAGTCGCCGATATTTACTTTTACGATATCATTCTCACCAACATCCACCCTTGCTTCCAGTACGCTCATGTCGGCTACCGTCATCATTTCCGTACCTACATTGAAACTGTTACCAGCCACGCGTTCGCCTCTTTTGATCTGCAGGGAAGATATCACCCCGTTCATAGGTGCCACCAGCGTGGTGCGGCCCAGGTCCTTGTTTGCTCTTGTCAATCCCGCCTGTGCTGTTTGCACATTTGCTTTAAGGCTTTTGATATTTTGCTGGGCGGCGTTATAATTAGCCTGGGCAGAACGCCAGGTTGTTTCAAACTGTTCAAATTCCGCTTGTGAGATCACTTTCTGACTATACAAAGCTTTATTACGGTCATACGCCTGTTTGGCCTGGTTCAGATTTGCCTGTAAAGCTTCCAGTGCTGCTTCGTTATTGGCAACTGTTGCCTGCGACTGGCTAACCTGTGAAGCTGCTTCATCGCGCTGCAAAGCATAGATATCCGCGAAGATGCGTGCCAGCACCTGGCCTTTTCTTACACTATCCCCTTCTTCAACATTCAATTCGGTCACCTCTCCCGAAATATCCGGGCTGATCTTTACTTCCACTTCTGGATATATCTGTCCACTGGCCGTTACGGTTTCAACAATCGTTCTTTTGGCCACTGGTTCCGCAGACACTTTTTCCATATTGTCTCCCTTGCCACCAAGAACTTTGACAGCAATAAAGAGAACGGCCAATATGCCTGCAATGATCAGTATCCATTTTAAAGTCTTACTCATAATAGCGACCCCATCCGGGGTTTTTGATTAGATAATGGTTAAGCCAGCAAGCCTGGTTTATTTATAATTTCAGACCAAGCCCTTTATAGAATTCAAGCAATTTCATCTTGAAAATATAATCGTATTGCGCTGAAACCATGTTGATCTTTGCCCTGAAAAGATTGTTTTGTGTAATGATCAGATCAATCGTATTCAATAGCCCTACATCAAATCTTTTTCTTGCAAAATCATACGCTTTTTGTGATGTTTCTACCCCTTTTCTGGATGCATTGAATTTCTGCATAGCAGCCACTGCATTTGCATGAGCCTGATAGATATCATTCTTCAGCGTTTGATCATCCAGTTCTTTTTGTAGCTCCACATTTGTGACATTCAGCTTTGCCTTTTTCCAGTTGATGCGGGCACTGCCACCGTTAAAAATAGGAATGCTCAACCCCAATCCTACAGATTGGCTGAAGTTATTACTTAATTGCCTGAAGAAAGTATTCTTGCTGAACCCTACTGCCGTCATCTGTGGAAAAGCTGTAACTACTGGATAAGTGGTACCGCTCACATCCACTTTACCAATCTGAGGAAATTCACTGACAAACCGGCTCGCATACAATCTCTGCGCATTGGAATACCGACTGTCGAGCCCGCCAAAAAGCGTCAGCGAAGGATACATCCTGCCCTTAGCCGCAGCCACATTTTTATGAGCGGCCTGCAGATTAAGATCATTGATCTTTTGCTGCGGCATATTGGCTTGTGCTAAAGTATATACTGCTGCAGGATCCAGTTCTGCCAGGGATTCCACTGGTATTTGCTCAACCGGAGGAATTGCCACAGCAAAAGCCTGGTCTGCGGGTACAGTAAGGATCGCTTTCAGTTGAAGTACAGACAGCGTATAATTGGAGTTGGCTGTGATCAATGTTGAACTGTCATTTGCCAATTGTCCTTCCAACTCTGCCAGGTTTAGTTCAGGAAGCGAACCGGCATCCACCTGCTTCTTTACATTATTCAGTTGCTCGGTACTTTGTTTTACCTGCACTTCACAAATATTGACCTGTTCTGCATTCAACAATATCTGGAGATAGGCATTCGCCACACTCAATGCCACATCATTCCTTGCTTTTTCTGCTCCGGCTATATATGCCTGTGCTGTAAGCTTATTGGCTTCCAGCGTATTTTTTTTGCTGAACCAATTAAACAAATCGAGATTAACATTAAGGGAATGATTGGTAAATAAGATCTCCTGGGTAGTAAACTGGTTGGTAGCAGGGTCGATGTTCCGCCCAAACTGGTAGCCACCGCTATTTTGAATATTCGCCGTTGGAAATTGCGCCAGCTTACTCTGCTCGTAAGTCAGTGCCGTTATACGGGCCTGCACGTCAGCCTGACGCACAGAAATATTGTTTTTCAATGCATATTCCACGCATCGCTGAAGGTCCCATTTATCCTGGGCAAAGCTTGTTGTAGCGGCGAATAAGCAGATTAACAGTTGGATGCAGCGGGTCATCATAAAACAAAAATAACAGAAAACCGCACCCGCTGAAGTGATTTTTGATAAATAGGGGTTAAATTTTGAGTCGGGAGTCTGAAGTCGGGAGTCGATAATCTGAAGCTAACTGAGGTTGAAATATTCATTTCGGTGGGGTAAAGAATGTTGACTTATAACTTCCGACTGAAGATTCCCGACTCAGGAATAGAGTGCCTGGTCAAGATCCTTGATGATATATGCCGGGTCCTCAAGCCCTATGTAGAGCCGCACATAGCGATGCTCGGGATTGGCAGGGTTGAAGTCGGCGGCAGGGATGCCGGCACACTTGGGAATGATCAGGGATTCGTGGCCACCCCAGCTTACTGCCATTAATATGTGTTGCAGGGATTCGCAGAATTTTACGATGGATTCCCGTTTATCGGTTTTTAATATGACTGTGAGCAGACCACAGGCACCACTCATCTGTTTTTTAGCGAGGGCATACTGGGGGAAGGATTCATCAAAGGGGAATATAACGGATTCCACAGCGGGGTGTTGTTTCAGGAAATTGAATACTTCGACGGTAGAGTGGCTGATGCGATCGAGCCGGGCAGGCAGGGTGCGCAGGCCTCTTATCAGTAGCCAGGCGTTGAAAGGCTGGATGCCGCTTCCGATGTTGAGGTATTCGCTATCGAATATTTTTTTCATCATGGCTTTTGTGCCGCAGAGCACGCCGCCAAGGGTATCGCTGTGCCCACCGATATATTTGGTAGCTGTTTGCATGGCCAGATCGATGCCCACGGAAATAACGGGCTGGTAAATGGGTGTGGCATAACTGTTATCGATCATGGTAATGATCTGCCGGCTTCTGGCGAAAGCGGCTACTTCTGCCAGGGGCTGCAAGGTAAATGCCCAACTGTTTGGTGATTCCAGGTAGTAAAAAGTAGTATTGGGTTGAGTGGCTTCCTGCCAGTTTTCCAGGAGGGAACCATCAATGTAAGTAGTGTACACACCAAACCTGGGCAATACCACATCAAACATTTTCTGCGCCCAGCTATATGGATTTTTAACGGATACAATATGATCGCCACTCTTTACATTGGCCAGTACTCCGGCAAAAATGGCTGCAGCTCCACTGTTAAACACCAGGCAATCTTCTGCACCATCAAGGGCTGCCAGTTTTTTCCGGAGGATATCCACGGTGGGGTTCAGGCCGCGACTGTAGAGATAACCACCCATTTCATCTTCAAATGCCTTGCCCAGTGCGTCTACTGTCTTAAAAGCAAAATTGCTCGCCTGCACAATGGGGGGAGCAATTGCATTAAAATACTGTTCACGGTCCTCTGCCAGTTCATTCACTATATATGAGATGTCCATGGTATCAGTGTTCTTTCTTTTTGTAATTAATAATACCCCAGTAAATAAGCAGGAAAACACCAAAAACACTTGTTCCTATCAGGGCGAGTTTTGGTGTATTCACAGCAATGGAAATGCCAACGAATATATAAGCGGCAATAAATATCAGCGGTAATAAAGGATACAGTTTCATTTTATAGATACCTGTTCCATCCAGGTGTTTGGTCCGCTTGCGCAAAATAAAGATAGTGGCAGCCGAACTCGCCATGCCGATGGAATCAAGGAAAATGGTAAAACTCAGTATCTCATTAAAGGATTTGGCAAAGAACAAAACGATAATGCCGATAGCCGCAAAGGCAGTAAGACCTACTGTAAGCACATCCTTTTTTTCATCTTTCTTTTTAAAAGCAGCAGGCAGGATCCCATCTTTACTCATGGCATACATGACGCGGGGATTACTCAGCAGTAATACGTTCACATAAGCCAGCACGGCAATAAAGAGAAGAATGGAAGCAATGGTCCTTCCTGTAGGACCAAACATTTTTTCCACTACAATGGAAGCGATCCCTCTCGAGGTTTTCAGTTGTTCAAAACCAATTGCATTATAATAAGCATAGCTTACAGCAAGATAAAGCAGGATAATGATCATGATACCAATGAATATCCCGCGGGGGATCGTTTTCCTGGGTTGCTGTATTTCTTCTCCGAAATTGATGGTTTGCTGGTAACCTCCATACGTAAAGGAAACAGCGATCAGGGCTACGCCAAAAGAGCGGATATAATCCATCATCCCAAAACTGCCCTCAGAAGCCGTTACCACATTGTTGCTGCCTTCCACAAAAAAGATGGAACTGATCAGCAGCACCAACATCCCGATCTTAATGATCATTAAAATATTCTGTGCCGTGGAGCTCATTCTCAATCCCATCAGGTTAACGCCATAAAAAATAATGATGGGCACCATGGCGATCAGCGCACGGGTCATAGAGCCGGGATCGGCTTTAAATAATACCTCTGAAATATATTCACTTCCCACCAATGCCACCCCAGCCATGGAAGCTGCATTGGAGATAAGGATAATGCAATTGATGGAAAAAGCAACCGAAGGGTGGTAACATTCGGCAAACACTTTATAGTAACCACCGGTAACAGGAAAGCGGGAACCGATCTCAGCATAAGTGAGCGCACCGCATAAAGCCACAATTCCACCGGCAAACCAGGCAAGGAAAAACAAGAGCGGCGTAATAGCTGCATTGGCCGCATCAGCAGAAGTTCTGAATATCCCCATGCCGATTACCAGGCCAACAACGATCATGGTCAGGTCAAAAAGACCCAACTTGTTTTTTTCTGTCATGCGCATGAAGATAATGGATTCCGCTTTTTTTGCAGAAAACTAATTTGGCAGCGTGTGCAAACCTATCCCGGCTCTTATGGGGGAATACTGGCAAATAGTTATCATCGGATTTATCCTCAACATAAAACTGTCTGTCCACTCACCGGCAGCCAGGCGGGTCATATCACCGGTTGCCAGCAAAAGCTGATCTCCGAAAGACTCCAGCAAACTAAGCACACCCGTAAAATAGGTAATAGCAACCCTGTGCTGCGAGCGGTCAGCCAGGTTAGACCATGCAATTTCAAACTGATGCGTTTCAAAACCAGGTTGCACCTGGCCCGGCACCCATTCTTTTATTCCTGGCATTACTCCATTCAGACCAGCAATATAGAGTCCAACTGAAAAACAAGCTGTTGACGCTATAAAAATGATCTTTAATAAAGCGGTGGAGAAAAATGATAGATGAACAGACAGGATGTACCGGTTAATCAGTATTTCACAACAGGGCAATCCAAGGTGTTCACTTTTCCAAAACGAAGAATAACATTGAGTGTATGGCTGTAATATCCATCTCCTTTCTTAGGATTGGCAGCTTCGCTGAACCCATCCAGGTAATCGGTAGAGATACGCCGGTAATTTGTTTCCAACCCGATTCCTACTTTATCGGAAATAAAATACCGCACGCCCACTACAAGTGGGATAATAAATTGCCCACGAGGGGGATTATGTTGAATATCTTCGCTAAGCCCTATTGCTGTTGGCGAATCGGCCAGAAAGTATTCAGTATTAAAATGGCTCCAATCACGCTCAATCTTCAGGAAGGTATATCCTACCCCCGCCCCTATATAAGGAGCCAGTTTGCGGCTGGTATAATTACGATTCAGGATGTTCCATTCCATCATGCCGCTTATTTCTGTAACAGGTGTATTAAAATTAAAAGCCCTTTGCTTGCGGTATTCCGGCTCAGTATATTTTGCCTCATCGCCTTTCAGTGAACCAAGCGCCAGGTTGAGCCGCCAGCCAAAACCTGCACTTATTAATTTTCCGCCAAAGATTTGTATAGCAGGTCGGAGGGTTTTGTAGGAACCGGTTTTCTTTTCAGCAAGATCACCCTGGTAAACGAATACCCCGCCGCCTACTCCAAATTGCCATTTAGGCACATTATTAAACATCTGTGCTTTGGTTCCACAACCGATCACTAACAGCAACAAGAGACCTGTACTGTGTTTACAGTAATTCATACAATAAGATTTTTCCGTAAATGGTAAAGCAGTGTTGGTTGGGTGTCGGGGGGATGAGAGGTATGCTTGTTCTTAACGATAAAAATGTCTTTTCATTTTCGTCGTTTTGTTAAAATAATCCGCTAAATGCAATTTTCAAGCCAGTCGACCAGGAAAGGATCAAAAGAGTAATCTTATATGTATTTTTTAACCGTTTGCCTTCCATTGTTTGATAAAGGAAGTGTAGCTATCACTAATAGGCAATTCCACCCCAGTGTTCAATTTTACTTTGCGATTTTGAATAGCGGTCACCTTGCCTGAAGCCACTACATAGCTTCTGTGGATGCGGCTGAACTTACCAGGCGGAAGTTTTTCCATCACTCCCTTTAATGTCATCAGGGTAAGAATGGGTTTGGCCTGGTTGAGATGGATCTTTATATAATCTTCCAGGCTTTCGATATAGTCGATCTCTGAAAGCGGTATTTTAAGCATCCGGTATTCAGAATACACAAATAAATAATCGGTTTCCGCCTCAGCCGGTTTGTTTTTGTATTCATTGTACTCTATAGCTTTATTAACGGCTTTTGAAAAGCGGTCAAAGCTGATCGGCTTCAGAAGATAATCAATTGCATCCAGTTCAAAACCTTCAAAGGCAAATTTTTTATAGGCCGTAGTAAAAATGATCATCGGCCTGGCCTGCAATGCTCTTGCAAGATCAAGACCAGTAATATCAGGCATATTAATATCCAGGAAAAGCAGGTCTGCTGCTGCCTGACGCAAATATTCTGCTCCTGAAACTGCATCATCAAAGGTTTGTACCAATTGCAGTTGAGGGAAACGGGCTACGTATTCACGGATCAGTTCCAGGGCTGGCGGTTCATCATCTATGGCGATACATTTCAGCATAAGATATATCTAAAGTTACACCTGCAAGGTCAACTGCACTATATAAAAGCCATTTTGTGTATTGATATTTAAGAAATGTTTATCAGGATAAAGATGCTGCAATCTTTGCCGGGTATTTTGCAGGCCAATCCCTGTACGGGCAGAAGGATGCTTTGTTTCAAACAATTTATTCCGGCAAAAGAAAACGATATGATTATCCTGTACCGAAAGCCTGATCACGATATCGGATGGTTCATGGTTACTGATCCCATATTTAAATACATTCTCTATAAAATTCATCAGGATCAGCGGAGCAATTTTTTTCCCGGCAACCACTCCTTCTACAATAAAATCCACTTTCATTTTTCTACCTAGCCTCAGTTTCTGCAGATCGATATAGTCGCGCAAGCATTCGATCTCATTTTCCAGGGACACAAAATCTTCCCTTACATCATCCGTAACATACCGCATGATATTGGAAAGCTTCATAATGCTTTCGGCTGTGTGTTCATTTTTTGTAATGGCTAGCGAATAGATATTATTGAGTGTATTGAATAAGAAATGTGGATTGATCTGTGCTTTCAAAAAAGATAATTCAGCATTGGCTTTATCCGCTTCTGCCTGCATCACACGGCTTTCCGTACGCCGCCATTCCCGGATGATGCAGATGGCTGTACTCAATGACCAGACCGCTACAAAAAGAATTATGCTTACAATATCAGTTGGAGGTGGCTGTCTTCTTCTTTGTTCAGGAGGCTTCCTGTCTGGTGTGTCCGGAAGGCGTTGAAAAGCCGGTGGTGGTTCCATTCTTTGTCCACGTTCAGGAAAGCGCTTCACCAGCTTTTCAAAAGGCCGGACGGTGTACACTGCAGTGAACAGAACCAGAACGGTAACCATGTAAAAAAAATATTTCTTTTTCAGGTACAGTTGAGGTATCAGCACAAATGTATTGAGATAAAAAATGGAGATATAGACAAATGAAAACAGCAGGAAAGAAGTAGAAAGGATACGATCCTGCATGCCGCTCTCTTCAGGCATCCGGTAAACAAATCCTAAGACAAGACTGAAAAAAAACAGCCAGGCTGCAATATGGGCAATAACAGAAGTAAGCTTTTGTTTCATCGTTGGCAAAGGAAGATACATAATTTCATTGCCAGGGAAAGGTGTCGATGAAAAAGCTGTATGTATAGATAAGTTATCCCTATTTTTGCACTGATTCGGTTCCGCCGGAGCTTTAGCAAAGGCGGATGAAAAGGGAAGTCGGTGCAATTCCGACGCTATCCCCGTAGCTGTAAAAAACCGGTCCGCCTACGCCTATCGGCTTCGGCGGACGATGCCTGAACAACAACCACTGTCTCTCAATGCTAAGCTTCGAAGATGGGAAGGTGTTCAGCAAGGTTTAAGCCAGAAGACCTGCCAGATCACTTAAACAACATTCCAGCTTTCGGGTGAAAAGCATGAGATGGGATATCCTTTCCCCGCCTTCGCGCATCGGCCGTCGTAGTAACACAAAGACGGTAAAGCTTCGGCGGACAGATAATGGAACTCTTCATTTCTATTCTTATTTCCGGAAGCAGTCACCGAAAACTTTTCAATTGCTTTGAAAAAGAAAATTTTTGCCGTGGCTGCCGTGATCATCAGCAGCCAATTGCAGGCACAGGAAGACACTACTGCCCGCTCACTTAATGAAGTAGTAGTAACCGCCACCAAATCGTCCGTCAAACAATCCCAAACCGGTAAAGTGATTACGGTTATTGACCGGGCAACACTCGACAGAAGTATGGGTAAAGACCTTTCCCAGTTATTGACAGAGCAGGCCGGACTCGTGATCAATGGAGCTACCAGCAACCCTGGTAAAGACAAATCAGTTTTTCTTCGCGGCGCCAAAAATGATTACACAGTCATTCTTATCAATGGCCTGCCTGTTACAGATCCTTCAGGCGTAACAGGCGCATTTGACCTGCGCATGTTGCCGATCGATCAGATTGAACGCATCGAGATCGTTAAAGGCGCGCAATCCACTTTATATGGCTCCAATGCAGTAGCTGGTGTGATCAATATCATTACCCGTAAAGGAGGAGACAAAACCGCACAACTCACCGGGAATTTTTCAGCAGGTTCTTATAATAGTTACAAAGCTAACCTGGGGCTGAATGGTTCGGCCGACAAACTCTCCTACTCTATTGGTTTTGTCCACACTGAATCAGATGGCATTTCCGAAGCAAAGGATACATTGTCAACAAAAACATATGATAAGGATGGATTCAACCAGAATGGCGTGTATGTGAACATGGACGGCGAAGTATTACCCGGCCTTCATATCAAACCCTGGTTCCGCTACAACCGGTTCAAAGGCGGTTACGACAACGGTTCCTTCTCCGATGATGCCAGCCACTATTCTGCGTCACTGCTTTCTGCCGGTGCTGCCGCACAATGGAGTTTCACGAACGGTTCTGTAGTGGCACAATATGGTTATGATGAAATGAACAGGAACTATTTCAGCGCTACTTACAATTCAAACTCATTGTTTGAAGGTACCAGCAAGATTGCCGAACTGTATGTCACTTATAAATTATCAGAACATTTCAAACTGCTGGCTGGCATTGATCACCGCCGGCAAACCTCAACAGATTCCAATGCACATATCACCAGCCCCTACCTTTCCGTATTTGCACAAAACCTGTTTGTACAAGGGTTGAATATTGAAGCAGGCGGACGGTATAATAATCATTCACGTTATGGCGACAATTTCACTTACAGTTTCAATCCATCATTCCTCATAAAAGAAAAAGCAAAAATATTCGCCAACCTGGCTACTGCATTCCGTGCACCGGCATTAACTGAATTGTATGGACCTTTTGGCAGCAATCCTGATCTGAAACCCGAAAAATCGACTACCTATGAAGGTGGTGTGCAAACACAACTTGGCCTGCTGGACCTTCGTGCCGTTTATTTCAACCGTCATACAAAGAATGTGATCATTTATGGCCCGGCTTTCAGCTATATCAATCTTGATAAACAGAAAGATCATGGATTTGAGATTGAACCAACCTTGCAGATCAATAAAAACCTGCAGGTAAAAATGTACTATGCATTTGTTGATGGAGATGTAACTACTAAAGTGAACGGGAAAGATACCAGCTATTTCAATTTGCTGAGAAGGCCCAAACATACATTCGGTTTAACAGCGAATTATCAGCTTACAAAAAACCTGTTTATCAGCACCAATATTTACAACTATGGAAAACGCACGGATATATTCTTCAACAACACCACATTTACAAGCAGCCCTGTGGAACTTGTCTCTTACCTGTTGTGGAACTTCTACGCTGAATATGCTTTCATTCCCAACCGCTTAAAAGCATTTGTGGATGTAAAGAATATCCTGGACAAAGATTATTATGAAGTGTATGGCTTCGGTACGCAAGGACTGAACCTGATGGGAGGAATACAATTTAAACTATAGTTCCATGAAACAAACATTCAACCCCCAATCCATACTCCTGCTGGCATTGATTATCGTAGCAGGCGCTATGCGTATTCCCAATGCAGCGCAGATCACACTCTGGTCAAACTTTTCACCGATAGGTGCGATGGCATTGTTCGGAGGCGCTTATTTCCGTCCCTGGTGGAAAGCAGTCCTTTTTCCTTTAACAACACTATTACTGGGAGATCTGGCGATCAGTCTCCTGGTGTTTGAAGGGAAATATGGGATCTTATATAGCGGTTGGTATTGGATCTATGCTATTTTCCTGCTGATCGTTTTGTTGGGTAAATGGATATTGAATAAAGTGAGTGCTCAACATGTACTGATCGCTTCTGTAGCAGCAGCACTCACCCATTGGCTGCTGGCCGACCTGATGGTATGGATCGGAGGAGGTACAGACCTTCGCACAATGCAGCCATTGAGCAGGGATATAAACGGTTTGATCCAGTGCTATGTGCAGGGTTTTCCTTTTATGAAAAATTTCCTGGCAGGCACATTGGTATATGGTGCGATATTGTTCGGAGGGTTTGAATGGGCAAAACGCAACATACCGCAGTTTAAAGAAAGAACTGCCATCAATTAACCAGCATTAAAGTTTTATGACAGCAGTATCCTTTCTTCCGGCCGCTACGCAAATGATCTACGACATGGGGCTTCAGCACCTGTTGCAGGGTGTTACATTTGAATGCCCGCTTATTGCACGGGAAGAGAAAAATAAGATAGTCCGCTGTGTACTGGAAGGAAAACAGTACAGCAGCCGTGAGATCGATACCATTTTTTCTGCCAGCAAAGCACAGGGCAAGAGCCTGTATTATGTAGATGAAGAATTGCTGGAAAAGATCAGCCCTGATATCATTTTCACACAAGACATTTGTGAAGTATGCCAGATCGATACAGCCTGCACGGCTGCTGCTGTATCCAGATTGACAAAGCAACCTCAGCTCATCGCTTTATCGCCTAACAACCTGGATGATGTAATGGATACTGCTGTCACTATTGCTGCTGCCCTGGGTCAGGAAGAGGCGGCTTATGCTTACCTGGCTGCATTACAAATACGCACCGGCAATATCCTCGACCGTCTTCGGCAATTCAGGGCTCCTTTAAAAAGAGTGATGGTGATGGAATGGATAGAGCCGGTTTATAATTGTGGGCATTGGATACCTTATCAAATTGCACAGGCAGGTGGCGTGGATGCACTGTCCAATCCCGGTGGAGACAGCATTGTTACATCCTGGGAAAAGATCATCAAATACAATCCTGAAGTACTGGTGATCGCACCATGCGGCTTTGAAGTAAGCCGGACACAGGAGGAAATGCATCTGCTGGAAAACAAACCCGGCTGGAACGATCTCGCTGCTGTAAAAAATAAAGCCATTTACCTGGCTGATTACGATTTTTTCACCCAGCCCAGCGCCGGCACACTCGTAGACGGGATTGAATTGCTGGCGGGATTATTCCGCCCGGAAATATTCACCGTACCTGCCGAATTGCAGCATAAATACAAAAGCTTCTTTCAACTACCGGCCTATGTGTAATCACGAAACACGTAAATGTCCGCGTTGTGGAAAAGGTTTTGAATGCAAACCGGGGAATATTACACAGTGTCAGTGTTTCGGCATTCAAATAAGCCTTGAGCAGCGCACATTCCTGGATAAGAAATATGCAGATTGCCTTTGCAGGGATTGCCTGGTACACCTGCAATTGGAGGTGAACCGGTTCAGGGAAGAGCATAAAGAGCGATAACCGCCTCTCAGCAAAGGGGTAGTAATGACGCTACCGCTTTATTATCTTTGTTGTATGAAAATAATTCCCGCCGACCTGCTTACTGTAACTTTTACCCTTTTTGCGGTTATTGACATTATCGGTTCTGTACCGATCCTGATCTCGCTGAAAGAAAAAATGGGTGGTATGAAGGAGTTGCGTGCCACATTGATCTCCGGTGGATTGATGATCCTTTTCCTGTACATCGGCGAGGCCTTTTTGAATGTGTTGGGACTGGATGTAAGATCTTTTGCCGTAGGCGGTTCCATCGTGATCTTTATCCTGGGGCTGGAAATGGTACTGGGGATTGAATTCTTCAAGGGCGATGGAGATGTAAAAACCGCTACTGTGGTGCCGATCGCTTTCCCGTTGATCGCCGGTTCGGGTACACTTACCACCATCATGTCGCTGAAAGCGAACTATGGTGCAACCACCCTGCTGGTTGCGATACTGATCAACCTGGTGATCGTATATGTTGTGTTGAAATCCCTTGGATATATAGCCCGGTTATTGGGTACAAGCGGATTGACAGCGGTCAGGAAATTCTTTGGAGTTATCCTTCTTGCTATTGCAGTAAAAATATTCGCGACAAATGCGCATGGGCTGCTGAAATAACCAGGCCGCTAAAGGGATAACATCAATATCATAAAATCAATAAGGCCGCCTGGATAGGCGGCCTTATTGATTTTATACAAAACAGAGTGTGATCAGTAGCTAGACAGGATTAGTTTCCTGCAAACAACTTCTCAGCATCCGTAAAAGAATAATTGATCAGTTTATCCAGGGAAATGCCATTGTCTTCCAGGCTGGCAATCTTTTTTTCCGGAACTACAACGTAAGCAAACTGCCATCCGTTCAAAGCCGCAATTGCCTGAGTTGTGTTTGCAGAGATCAAAATACTTCCGTTTTTAATCTCGTAATTCCATTGAATATTGGATGTCAGACCAAAGGGCAATGTGTTGATGTTATTATTTTCCTTTGAATAAACCAGCACAACGCCGTCACTTAAGATAGAGGAATCAATCGTTGCGTCGCTTATTTCTGCGGAGTAGAAAAGTGAGTCGGAACCTGCCGCTCCATTTGCCGTGAAACCAACTCCTCTCCAGGAAGAAAGATGTACGTTATTGGTTTGTTGTTCTTGTTGAACAAATGCGTCCTTTTCTTTCTGGCATGATGCAAGAAAGATCACACCGGCAAAAAGTAACAAAGAGATATTCTTCATAAAAATATAATAAGGTGATTTATACAATTAAAGTTTGATAACAGATACAGATTCTTCGCTGTCTTTTGTTTTTGTGGTCAGCACATAATTTCCTTTAGGCAGGCTGCCGAGAGAAATATATTGTTGACTTAAGCCTTTTGCAGCTTTGTTCAGCGAAATCTGTTTAACCACTGCTCCTGCCTGGTTAGTGATCGTTACAGAGAACTTACCGACATAATCATTATTCAGTTTAACCATTACACGGTCGCTGAATGGATTAGGATACACTTCAAGTGCAGCAGAAGTACTTTCAGGAGTTTTCGTAGCTGTTACAGTAGTGGTAGAGGTTGAGCCTTCTGTAATAACAAATCCATTCAGATAGGTATATAGTTTTGATCTCTTGAGAGAAATAACGATCACACCACTGGATGAAGGGGTCAGTCCGGTGAATACAGCCTTATTTGTTTTATTATTATAGGTCGATATCGCCTTGCTCAGAGTGCCAACGGAGAAGGTCGTTGTATTGTCGGGGTTATTATTGCGGCCGGCATACATCTCAATATCATATTTTTTGGAAGGTTGCAAGCCGGTAATTGTCAGTGTACGCGTCGTCATATTGGAATAACTTGAGTGGCGCAGCACTTCTGCAGGGGCCATACCGCTGCCATAGCTTGTACCATTATCGCCTACACCTGTACTGTGGCTCAGCGACACGGCAACATTTGAAGCGGTAGCGTCCGAATATTTCAGTTTGGCAGAAGTGACATTGCTTACAGTCCCTGCTCCTATGTTCCAGTTATTCCATTGAGTATTGCTATATGCTGCTGAGCCCCCGTATACATTTACTTTAATATATTTTACGCCGCTTGGATCCGTTGTAGTTGGAGGAGGCGTTGAAGTAACCGGGCTGGTTACTGTAACAGTAACATTATCGGATGCGGTAGCTCCTTTATTATCTTTAACGGTAAGTTTGAATACGTAGGAGCCTGCAACGAGTGCACTGACAACAGGATTGCTGATAGCTGCATTACTGAATGAATAAGAAGTAGGTCCTGATACTTTTGACCAGGCATAAGAAGCGATGGTACCATCGGGATCAGAAGCAGAACCGGACAATTGCACCGAGCTTGTCGGCAATACGATAGCTTTATCAGAACCGGCATTAACTACTGGCAGGGCATTGGTTGTTCCCCTTGAATAGGTAAGCATCCATTCGTACATATTAAGGCCGTTCTCCCTGTAATTCGGGTCCGATGCTTTTGTCCAGCAATCATGGCCACTAACCGGGAAAACGGTCAATTTTGCTTTGGGGTTAACCGTGGTTTGATTGATCCCATTTACCCAGCTTCTGGAAGTGTTAACAGAAACAGTGGGGTCACCCTCATTATGAAAAGCCCAAACTGGGAGATTGGCGTTACCTATATTGTTAGCCATACTAGTATAGTAAGTGGCAGCACCGCACATGGGCACAATAGCGGCAAGCCTTGGCGCTGAAGTAGATTTTATTCCTGCGAGTTTCCATACAAATCCACCACCAAGGCTCAGCCCTGTGGCATAAATGCGGTTTGGATTGACCCGGTAATGGGCAATCGCATAGTCAATAAGCATATTGAGCGTCACATCCACTACGCTCGAATTCTGCATCTGAGGCGCAAGTACGATGAACTTATGGGTTTGACCATTAACAGTAAATGATTGGGGGAATTTTCCATCCTTAATCAGTTTTGGTACTCCATTCGCCAAAACTTTCGGAAGTTGAGAAGGGCTTCCATCTCCCATTTCACCCATTCCATGAACGAAGATCATGAGTGGATAAGTTTCGGTGCTGGTACTATATCCAGCAGGAAGATACTCGTAAAATCCATGGATGTTGGACGCGATCTCGACATAGCGGGGAGTGAATGTCTGCGCCCGGACCGTGGAAAAAGAAAAAAACAAAGAACAAAGAACTAACATAGCAGTCGCTACATAACTGCGGAGAGCCTGGCTTTTCATTTTCAATTTAGATTTTATTTTAATAGGGGATTACTCTATCTACTAATCTTTGTTCCGCAAAGAAGCAAGTACTATGCCAATAGAGGATTTTAAACTGAATGTTATTCACAGTTAATAGTTATTTGTTATTCGAATTAAGAAAACATGTATCGCGAAGGAATCAAGGGATGAGGTTGAGCATCTTTTCAGAAATGTTATAGTAGATAAAAGGATAATATAAGTATTGGTGCCGATGTGGTATCTCAATAAAGAAAAGGGAAACCACGAAAAGCCGGGGTTTCCATTTTCTTATCAGATGTAATCTTTAATAAGAAAGGTTAGTAGCTGAGATTCTAAAATATCCGCTTTTAGAAGTCGAAAAAGCATTTTTATCTTAATTTCGCAGCCATTACACAAAAGTGAGTAGATTGATTGAAGTATAACCAACTGATTTACTTACTTTTAGAGTAAATATTGGCCTCGTAGTACAATGGATAGTATAAGAGTTTCCGAAGCTCCAGATACAGGTTCGATTCCTGTCGAGGCTACAAATACCCACAAATACTCATTAATGCTCAGAAAAGGCATTAAATGCACTCAATTCCCTTAAATATTGCAAATTTTGGTTCGAGGTCAAGCACCTCAGATTATTAAAAGAAACTTGGACAGTTTGATTAGGGATTCTGTAGCAGAAATTCTCTAATCATCAATAAAACGCTGGTTTGTCTCTTTCCGTACCAGGCTTGTTTAATCCAACGCTGGTTTTTATTTCTTTTTCCGGGTGTTCAATTACATCTGCTATAAATGCCCCCACGCTTTTTCTGGAAACTTCAGTGCCTTTAAAAGGCTCTCTTTTTTGAGTGGTTTCATAATTTATTTCCTCTTTGTCAGTTAACCAGGCAGGCCGTACCAAGGTGTAATCGAGTTTGGATGCTTCAATGAAATCTGCTGCCTTGCGGTACCGGACCAGCTCCGATCCTATCATCTTATTGTTCCACTTGCCAAATGCTCCCGGAACTTCATCGTATATTCCAAGGCTTGTCACGAATATTAAGCGATGAACTTGATTGGCTTGCATTGTATCTGTAATCTGCTTCGCCATCTTATCAACAGGCCCTGAAAGATTTGCATATACAATATCCTGTCCTATGATGGCATTACTTAATTGTTCCCGATTCAGAACGTCGCCTTCTACAATTTTGATGTCCACACCTTTAATACTCATTAATTGTTTGGCATCTCTTGCAAAAAGTGTAAGGCGTATATTCTCCTTATCCTTAAGAAATTTAATAACGTGACTTGCGATGGCCCCTCCGGCACCCAGCACTAAAACTTTTGTCTTTGCCATTATATCTTTTTTACTAAATAATAAAAAACAGAAACCGAAAGTAGTTCGGCTTCTGTTCTAAACATGAGAGTTTGAAAAGGTAGTACCGTCAATTCATACTCACTTCTTCTTTTTTAACTTTTTTAACTGATTCTGCCTGGCCGAGATTCTCTTTAAAGAATGGAATCAATTTATCCAGAGCAATTTTTACCGGCTCTGGCTTATCATACAAATCATAATGTGACCAGCCTTCTGCTATTACCAATTCTTTTTTTTCAGATTTTGCTCTACGCATAATTTCCAAACCATCTCTATAAGCGCCAAAACCTCCCGGCTTACTACCAATAACAACCATTAAAGGCTGCGTTAACAAGACTTCTGCCAAATGGAAGGCATCCCAGCCAACTGCTGCGCTATTGTGAGAGTAAAGCGACCTGTTAAGACCGTGTGGTTTTTGGCCTCTCGGTGTTCTGTAATAATCTGTAGCTTCTAAAACATCAATGTCCTTTATTCCTGCTTTCTTTCCGGCCTCTACCGAAGGCGGTAACAGGTCATCTACACGCAATTTTTCTCCCCTTGCTTCAGCAGTACGTTGTTCGGCAATTTTTTCCAATGATCCGATTGGGTCCCAGTTGCCGAACGCTTCTCTCCAAAGCCTTCCGTAATTTGCCCCTGTCACCGTTCCTACTGCCTTAATCCTACGTTCGGTCATTGCAGCATTGATGGAATAGCCACCACCACCGCAGATACCTAATACTCCAATACGCTTTTCATCTACATGCGGTAGTGTTACTAAATAATCGCAAGCGCAACGAAAATCTTCAACCCGTAAAGTTGGGTCTTCAATAAACCTGGGTTCACCACCACTTGCTCCCTGGAAAGACGCATCAAATGCTAATACAACAAAACCTGCATCTGCGAGGGCTTGCCCGTATACGTTTCCGGAAGTTTGTTCTTTGCAACTTCCGATTGGATGTGCACTGATAATGGCTGGATATCTTTTGCTTTCATCAAAATTTGGTGGAAAGTAAATATCTGCTGCAACGTCCCAATTGAGATTTTTAAATGTTACTGACTTAATCATAGTTGTCGATTTTAGTAATTAAACATTTATTTAGAGATGGTTTATACTGCGCAAAGCTACTGTCGGCAGCAGGCTGGAATTGAAAACATATCACTCTAAAAACGAAACTTTTTACTGATTTCGGAATGCCTTGGGTGAAATGCCCGTCTGTTGACGAAAAAAACGGGTAAAATAAGTCGGGTAATTAAAGCCCAGGCTGTAGGCTATTTCATTAATGGTAAGTTTGGTCTGGCGTAGCTTGTTTTTTGCTATCTGAATGATATATTGATGAATATGATCCATTGGTGAATGACCCGTGAAATGCTTGATTACATCGCCAAAGTAGTTGGTAGTAAGATTAGCTTTGTCCGCAAAATAAGTAACGGAGGGCAATTCTGATAGTGACTCGGCGTTTTTGAAATATGTATCCAATTGCTCATAAAAGTCAGCTACAACTTTATTGTATACTTTACTTCGGGACTGAAACTGGCGTTCATAGAATGTTTGCGTATAGGAAAGAATTAATGTAGCATAGGAAAGTAAAACATCCTGGGAAAAGCTTTCTCTTTTGTATTCTTCAAAAGCCTTTATGAATAAATCATATAGAATCGCACTCTCTCGTTGGGTAAGAAACAGGGCTTCATGTGTATTGTAGCCCATAAAGGTGTAGTCCTTTGCATATTTGTTAAGAAGTTTTTCATTCACAAAAATTCCATATCCTGAAAATAAATTTGCTAAGTTCCATTCCATGGTATTACCAGGTTTATCCAAAAACAAATAGGAACTCGACATCTCTTCAATTGGCGGCTGAACCTTAATGTTGTTCTTAATGGCAATAAGATAGAAATTAAGGGCGACCGGCGGTGATTTTAATAACAAATTTTGATGTTCATCATAATGGATTACCTGAATGGCATCACTATTAGTCCCATTAACGTTGATATACTTTAAGAAATTTGGAATGTTGTATGTTTTTATTTTACCCAAATAAGTGGTTTTTGTTATTCAATTTAATAAAAAATTTGTCTTTCTACCGGCCAACACCTTGCAGATTATTCATACGACAGCCACTGGAATAATCCCAGTGGCATAACGTAATTGAATACCGAACTTAGCTATCCTATCATTTGACCGAACACTAAGAAGGGTTTAGTTCAGTCTTGTGATTGCAAATGAGTAGTACGTAATGATTATAAATAAACAACGGGAACAATATTGACACTCCAAATGATTAAGAAAATCTCCTCAAAAGGCTTTAAACAGCAGTCCATATATTCTGAAAACCTCGAACTTTTTTTGACCCGTTTGAGTTAACAATTATCCTGAAATGTCCCTAATTCCCTTAAATCCTGAAATACCTGGTTCGAGTCTTTGACCCTTGGGGCTACTTAACCGGAACTTCTGAAAGCAACCTCAGAAGTTCCGGTTTTATTTTCCCCCTATATCGCCCTTCAAACTGGACTCAGCACATACTCTCCAATACCCCCGCAACTCTCTTTTCCGCCTGGTGCTTCTCAACATATCTGCTTAAACGTTCCCGAAAACGATTGCGTAAAAGCTGAAAGTGAGGCCAACCTAAAAAAGCGATTGTAGCGTATCATTGTATATGATGAGGAAAAAAAAGGCATTTACCCTACTGCGTTTCATCGCTTCTTCATTGCTTGTTCTATCCTGTAAAGGATTATATGCACAGGTTTTAATGCCTTCGAAAAATAACGGTCAAAAAATCTTGTTGCTAAACGGCACATGGAAGTTCAAATACTTCCCATCCCTCGATATTGGTGCTGATTCTTTGTTTTATACTACAAACTATAATTATAGCAGTTGGGATAATATCCAGGTTCCGGGCAATTGGGAACTGCAAGGTTTTGCAGAACCCAGGTATGCCAAAGGCCTTAAAGAAGGCACAGGGCTTTACCGGATGGATTTTACTGTGCCTGCCAACTGGAAAACCGATCCTGTTTATATCGCCTTTGATGGTGTTCAATATGGCTATAGCCTTTGGGTCAATGGCCGCTTTACCGGAGAGTTTGCCAGCTCATATAACCGTCAGACATTTGAAATTACCAACCTTGTACAACGAGGCAAAAAGAATACACTTGCCGTAAAAGTAACAACACGGGCCAAAGGCTTTGAATTTGATACCAACGATGACTGGTCGCTTTCGGGAATCAGCCGTGATGTTACCTTGTTCAGTCTTCCGCCTGTTCACTTCAAGGATATTACTGTAAAAACAGTTGTCGGTACTAACAATTCAATAGTGACTTTAGATGCAGTGGTAGAAAAAAATAATGAAATAAAATTCCCCAATAGTTTATCTGTTTCAGGCCGTTTATTCGATCCTTTTGGAAAACTGGTCAAAGAGTTTAGGTTGGCTGGTAGTGTTTCAAACGTTTTAGCTAAGACGATCTCTTTGCAACAGGAGATTAAAATTGAAAGACCTCTTCTTTGGACAGCCGAAACGCCGGGCTTATATACCCTTCATCTTTCTTTAAAGGAAAATGATACCGAATTGCAGCATTACACAGAGCATATAGGCATCAGGGAAATATCATGGTCAAACGGAGTTCTGCAACTGAATGGAAGGGCCATCAAGCTAAGAGGCGTGGATCATCACGACCTTTCACCGATAAATGGGAAATCCATTACCGGCGAAGAACTGTTGCAAGACTTAAAACTGATGCGTGAAGCGAATATCAATTTTATCCGCACTTCTCATTATCCGCCGCAGCCACGCTTATTGGAACTTTGCGATTCATTGGGATTTTATTTGATGGTAGAAGTTCCTTTTGGGTTTGGTGATGAACATCTCACCGACGTATCATACCAGCCCATATTGCAAACAAGGGCAAATGCTACTATTTGGCGCGACAAGAATCATCCTTCGGTAATTGCATGGAGCATAGGAAATGAAAACCCGGTAACTGGGATGACGCTGAAAACAGCAAAGTATGTGAAGATGCTCGACAATACTCGTCCAGTATGTTTTCCCCAAAAAGGTTCCGATTTTCCCGGCTTTGCAAAAGCTTATCCCGATTCGCTTGACATCTATGCACCCCACTATCCTACTGTGCAACGGCTCAGGGAATATGATAACAAATTCACTCATCCTATGATCCTGACAGAATATGCTCATGCAATGGGATTGGATTTTGATATGTTGGATTCTCTTTTTGAAATTATTTCTGCAAGTCCCTGGTTGGCGGGAGGCGCTATTTGGATGTTCCAGGACCAGGGCATCCTGTGCAAAGCAAAAGATAAAGTATCAAAAAATGATTTCACTAAATATGCATGGAAGGATTCAATGGATTTCTATGATACGTATGGTGAAGATGGAGCAGATGGCATCGTGTACGCCAACCGCATTCCGCAGGTAGATTACTGGCAGGTACGCAAAGTATATTCGCCGGTAAAAGCATTAGACGATACATTAAAATATCAGCCTGGTAAGAGCAAATTTAAAATAACGTTGATAAACCGTTATGATTTTACCAACCTGTCGGAGGTAAAGTGTAACTGGGATCTTTTTGCCGACACAACAAAGCTACGCTCAGGGATCGCACCATTGAATGGTAGCCCTCATGATACCACTTCAATAACAATTAATACCTACCTGTCTGGTAAACTGACGGCAAGTTATTATTACCTTAAGCTTTCCTTTATTGATAAAGACAATTACCAGTTCTACGAAAAAACATATCGAATTCTACAGGAAAACGAGAATACTAACCTTTTACCAATATTTGCCTCGAAAGAAGCAAAACCTGTTTTGAACGGAACATCCATTTCGGCAGAAACCTACCTGTTTGAGCGGGCAAATGCCGGGCAAATGCACTTGAAAAATAAAAATGGGGTGCCAATTATCTCTGATGGCCCTTATGTCCGCGTTGGCCGCAAACCAACAATGACGGAATTGAATTTTATTTATAAACGCAATAACCCGGATCAATTATGGCATCCTTTCCTGCTTTCACACCCGGAAGCGGAAGTTGCAATTTCAGATCCAGGGCATCTTATTGTTAATTACAAGTACACAGCCGATTCTGCAAAAGGGCAGGTTGTTGGTAAAGTGACATACAATTTTTCAGACAGCGGGTATATTAATATTAAGTACCATTTTATACCTACCGGTAAAGGAAAATTTACCGAAACAGGCCTTTCTTTCCTGGTCCCGTCTTCACTTACCGAGTTTCGCTGGATAGGCAAAGGGCCATACCAGGCTTATCCAGGCAAAGACAAACTGAGTGAGTTTGGGTTCTATCATTTAAACAGTAATGACATTTATTTTTCTGGCAACCGGCAAAAAGTTGATTGTGCTTTGTTCACTGATGACAAAGGCAACGGCTTTGCCCTGCTGACAGATAAAGCAGATATTTCAGTAGGACGAACAGCAAATGGTATCATAATAAGTCACAACAGTCTTGTGTCAGGTCGTTTTAATAAGTTCGGATGGCCGGACCTGCTGCACTCTTTTGATAGTATTAAAGAAATAACAGGAAATTTTACCATTGTACCGCTTGCCGGTTCATGGACAGCAGGTATTCAACAGCTTTTTGGAGATCCCCAAAAAGCTGCGATTCCCTTTGAACCGTTTTACCATAGTTATGACCAGTAAATAAAGTCGTCAGCTACATTAATTCTCAAGGCCGAACGCGAATGATTGTTTTGCCTTTACTCCGCTTGCTTGAATTGAAGGCTGCAACGGCATCCTCGAGAGTCACGATGTCGCCAATGTTTGTCCGCAGTCGTCCCTGGCGGACCCGCTGAACGACCTCGATCAATTGTGCGGAATCAGGTACGACGATAAAATCGATACTCTGACCATCGACTGGTCGTGCTTCAGTTGGACCGGCAATAGTCACCAATGTTCCTCCCCGACGAATCACAGTTACAGACCGCTTCGCGATATCGCCACCAAGAACATCAAAAACCAGGTCCACCTCGTCAATATTTTCCAGGGCATCGCCATCGAGGTCTATGAACTCCTGTGCACCAAAGTCGAGAGTTGTCTGGCGACTGGCTGTGCGACCGGTACCAATGACGTATGCACCAGCCTCACGTGCGAGCTGAACCGCCATCGAACCAACTATGCCTGCCGCACCATGCACGAGGACACGCTGTCCCGAGCGTAGACGGCCGTGATCGAAAAGCCCCTGCCATGCAGTCAACCCTGGCATTACGAGGGCGGCGCCAACGGTGAAGTCAACATCACCCGGCAACGGGGCAAGGTTGCGTGCATCAACGGTCACATATTCGGCGAGGGTGCCGTCGGTATACCAGTCCGTAAGACCAAATACACGCTGTCCTACGGAAAGTCCCGTCGTGCCATAGCCAAGGGCGGTGACCACTCCCGCCAGCTCGTGCCCAGGGATCGACGGTGTTCGGTCACGATCCAGGCGATCGACCCAGGTTGATGGCCATGACAATTCATCGCCTGTGATAGCAGACGCATGCACCCGGACAACGACATCGTTCATCGCTGCCTTCGGCTCGGGTCGTTCCACCAGTTTCATTCCGGCCGTTCCTGCAGACTGGTCGGTTACAATAATTGCTTTCATAACACACCTCCTTTTTTACTTATAAACAAACCGATATTTAAAGAAATGGTTTTGTTGTACAGTTTTGTTTTCAACATGATCGTAGTTTTTAAAGTTCTATATGCCCCTTTTAATCCAAAGAGTAAAATTAGTTTCAAGTTTGGTTACCTTAATGGTCCAATTTCAAAATACCGAGGGGTCCAGATATGATAAATAAACTACTTGAGATTACATTTAAAAAAGATGGTACACATGGTCCTTTATACCGGCAACTGGAGTCGGAAATTATTCAGTTGATATGTCGTGGCATCCTGAAACCGGGGCAGGCACTTCCATCTTCACGTGAACTGGCGGATAGCCTGCAACTCAACCGTAAAACAGTGGTGGCAACCTATGAAGAGTTAAGTGCGCAGGCCTGGGTAGAAACGAGGGAAAGAAGTGGTGTTTATGTATCCGGGCATCTCCCCGAAACTTCGGATCGTACAATGAAGCAAAACAGCAAAAAACCGAAACGCAAAGGGCAACCCGCTTATTCATTGGTAAACCGGCCTTCTGATATAGCAACGGGAACAGATTTAGGTATAGAGATAAATGCCACGGGAAAGCCAGCCTTCAAATATAAAATAGATGACGGCTTTCCTGATCCCAGGATCGCTCCAATCGAAGAATTGGTACGGGAGTATAGAAGATTTGGGAAGAGCCGGTTAGCAAATCGATTGCTTACCTATGGCCCGGAGTATGGCTCTTATCGGCTCAGGGTTGAATTGGCAAATTTCTTAAACCGGACCAGGGGAATGCAGGTAACTGAAAATGAAATACTGATAACGAAAGGGACGCAGATGGCTATCTATTTAACGACACAACTACTCATCCGTCCCGGCGACAGCGTGTTTGTACCGGAACCAGGTTATAGGGACGCGAATCAGACGTTTGAACTGGCAGGAGCTAAGCTGACATTTATCCCCGTAGATAAAGACGGTATGGATGTAGAAAAGATCGAGCAGTTATGTAAAAGGAAGCAGCCCAAGATGATCTATATCATCCCTCATCACCACCGGCCTACTACGGTTACCCTGAGTGCAGAGCGGCGTATGCGATTAATGAACATGGCCCATAAATATGGATTTGCATTACTGGAAGACGATTATGATTTTGATTATCATTTTTCAAGTAACCCGCTGTTGCCTTTGGCAAGCCTTGATACTGGCGGGCATATTATATATGTAGGTTCTTTTTGCAAAAGCATTGCGCCGGGTATCCGGATCGGGTTTCTGGTAGCGCCGGAAATAGTAATAAGCGAAGCAGCCGCCTTGCGTAAATTGATAGACCGGCAAGGTGAACAGTTGTTGGAAGAAGCGACCGCTGAATTGTTGAGGGCCGGTGAAATTTCCCGGCACATGAAAAAGTCTCACAAGATTTATCAGCAGAGGTTGGCAAACACCTGCAGGTTGCTTCGGGAAGAGTTGAAAGAATACCTAACATTTGAGCAGCCGAACGGTGGACTAGCTATCTGGGCATCCTACAGAAAGAATATAAATGCCAGTGATGTGGCACTCAACGCAGGAAAGTTGGGATTAAAGATCAGTGATGGCAGTAATTATTTTTTCAAACCTAATGTTTCCAGGCCAAACAACTTTGTACGCATAGGATACAGTTCTTTGAACGAAACAGAGATGGCTGGTGCAATCGACATATGGAAACAGGCTCTTATTCCATTTGCTGCAAAATAACAGGTACAATTCTTCCGTCTAATCCAACCCCGTAATTAGTCCAGGCTACCCCCTGAATGGCCTTGTTATGCAAGGCATGCAGCGAAGATCTCACATGTTGTCTTATCCAAGAAGCTGGGGAAAATCGACTGGCCCAACAATTCGCAGATTGTTCGTGGCCTGGCAGAATTAAAGAAGCTAAAAAATACGCCAGGAAAAATGCAGTCGGCGGAGCAGGACTGCCGCTGGTTGATTTCACGTAGTTCGTTGATCACCTGATGGTTCTAAAAATTTCTGGCTGATGATAGGCCAAATGTAAATATCCCGGTCATTTAATGCCAATAGCCTGCTTCACCTTCTCCTTCCTGTTCCTGGAAATAGGAATTTCATGCTCACTTTCCATCAGCAACCTGTCTCCATCAGCCTTTATCCAGCTTTTTATGAAAGTACTGTTCACCAAATAAGATTGATGACATCTGATAAACCCATGTACACTTAACAATTCCTCATATTCAAAAATGGGTTTTGATGAAATATGCTTCTGGCCGTTTCTCAAGTAAAAGATGGTATAATTATTATCAGATTGACAGAAAAGAATCATTTCAGGACTAAGGAAAAGAGTTTCTTTATTTCCGGGAATTGCAATACGAAGTTGATTTTTGTTACTGATTGAGTTAATCAAATTCTCTAACCTCTCATTTTGCATTTTCTTTTCAGCGTTTGTAACCGCCCTGTCCACGGCATTAACCAGTTCATTAATATTCACAGGTTTTAATAAATAATCAATTGCGGAGAACTTTATAGCCTGAATTGCATACTGGTCATATGCTGTAACAAAAATCACTTCAAAGTCAGGATTCGTAATACTTCTTAGCAGGTCAAAGCCTCCTTTGCCTGGCATTTGTATGTCCAAAAATAATATTGCGGGTTTAATTTCTCTTATGAGAAGCAACGCTTGTTCAACATTTGTAGCAGTAGCCGCCACAGTAATTTTTGGGCAGTACTTATTTAGTAAAATTTCCAGATTTTGAATATTGCTCACCTCGTCATCCACAATAATAGCTTGTAACATCTATAGCCAATTTTTGAAAAATAATAAAATCGAGGCTCCGCTGCCCGTACTTTCTATTTGCAATTTAATCAGTTCTTCTCCATACTCACCATTTATCAACTCAATCCTGCTTTTTGAAAGACTAAGTCCATACCCTTCTTTAAAATCTGTTTTATCAAATCCTCCCCCATTGTCGGTTATCCTAACCAGCATATCATCCCCATCTTTATCAATATTCAGGTTCAATTCACCTTGTCCGTTCATTTTAGAGAATCCATGTTTGATCGCGTTTTCCACAAACGGCTGCAACAGAAAAGGCGGAATAGTGGTCGAGTACAAGTCTATATTTTGATCTATATGCAGATTATATGTAAAAGAGTACCTCAATCTCTCCAGCTCAATATAAATCTTCAGGTTTTCCAGCTCTTTGCTAAGCGGAAGATGTTGAGTCTTGCTTTCTTTCAGCGTTTCACGCAAGAGTTCTCCAAATGATGACAGATATTTATTGGCAGCATCCAAATCTCCTTTGTTAACAAGCCCCTGGATAGAGCTAAGGGCATTAAAAGTAAAATGAGGATTTAAAAGAGAGTGGATATTTTTTAACTCTTCAGCAGACAATTCTGCCTTTTTTTTCAGGTGTCTTAAGGCTGCTTTCTGCTTTCGATATTTCAAAATAAATAGGAGGAATGCAAGTGCCAAAACCAGGAACGTTAAAATGGCAACCTTAAAAGTTGCCGTTTTATACCAGACAGATGCAATTGAAAATTTTAGTTCAGTAATACTATTTTCCTGCCGCTTGTATCTTATACGAATTGTATAATTACCAGGATCAAGATTTTTTAATAGTATATAATTGTTATCATATTCTCCCGGGCCCCATTCCCTTATAGTTTTTCCATTAAACAAGATTGCATACCCGAGAGCTTCCTTTTTATAAATTTTCGCATCAATATTTACCAATATAGAACTTTCATTATAAGACAATTTCAAAACCCCATCCTGCTTTTTGGAAATATTATTGTATTGCCGGTGCCAGCCAATTTCTGCCGGGCCACCACCGAAATGATCTTTATTATTTAAAATCTGAGAAAACTCCTGCGGACTGTTAGATGTGTACAAGGAAGCTATTCTGGGTGATTCACTTTTATAATACACAACCCAGGATGAAATTATTTTACCACCCTTATTCCTGAGATGCACGACCAGGTATTCTGCTTGTTTAACGTTATAGCTCCCCATGATCCCTCTACCGGCATTCATATCTCCAACGGCAGTTTCTGTAAACGCATCAATGTGGGTCCAAGAAGTGATGGCTTTCTTATTATTCAGCAAAACACAATATTCAAATTGTTTGGTGTTTTTTTTATTAACCTGTGGAGCTAGAAAATAAATTCCGGCAGTGTCATAGACAAAATATAATGGAATAGAATCATTGAGGGCAGCATCAATAGAAATTCTATACTGCGGGTTCCAATGAGCAATTCCGACAATTGTTCCATCAATATTGCTATACATTCCATTATAAGGAATAGCTACCCCTAAAGTAGCAGATTTACCGCCATTAAATGAAGTTGAATAATTTTTCCAGTCAATCTGGGAATGAGCCGATATTAAGGTCAAAAGAAATAAAATCAAAATAAAAATTCTCATGAATCAAAACTAGATTAATCGTTAACTTATGTGATACTTAGGTTAATATTATTAACTCTTATCCTTTTTGAGGAGAATATATGACTGAGATGCCAACATAACCCCATGGTCGCTTAAAACCGGATACCTACATCCCCACCAATTCAATATCAATGCAAATTCCTCATGCGGGATTTCTAGTTGTAATGTAACCGAATTATCAGCATTCCATTTAACTATGTCTTTCGGCGTTATAGTAATGATGCTTCTCTCCTTCGTTGCTTTTCCGTTATTCAATTTCATTACAATGCAGCTTATCTTGTCAAATTTCCTTTTTAATCCTGTTGAAAAATCAAGTTTCAGTTTTCCATTTTTAGGTAGCAGATATACGCTGTCTGCCTTTGGTAACAGCAGTTTAAATTCCTCATTTTTCAACTGGTTCCTGGCTGTCCAGGCAAGAATCCTGGGATATAAATCCTTCAAGCCCTCACCTGGCCTTGTTGAACGATATAACTCCTTTACTTGCACAGCAAAGAGATTGGAAGCGAAAAAACCTCTTTCTCCGTTTTGATAATGCCATTGTATGCTGACGCTATCGGCAACCTGTGGAAAGTATTTTTCAACGAAAATATCATACAATGCCCAGGTCATGTACTCATTGAAACAATCCAATCCTTTATAGCCCGATTTCCTGTCCCAATATTCATTCTTGAATTTCAGCTCAACCTCTTTGCCAAAAAGATCAGTAATTGGATTTACATAGCCGTGGTCCATTTCAGTAAATATAGTATGGATCTCAACAGCCCGTTGTGCCTGATCGCTTATCTCCGCTGCATTGTTTTTGATCAACGCAACAGATAAAGAAGGAAAATCTGCGGTAGTGGTGCTATCTATATTCCTATGACAATTCATTCTACCTACGAGTGGCGATAAAATCACCTGGTACTTATCTTTACCTGATACAGAAATCCCGCTCAGTTTCTCTAAAAACAGTTTCATCGTATCCAGCATATAGTAACCTGAGTAGTTAGCCACAATTGAACTGTACAGCGGGTTATGTGCTTTATAGAAGTCCCTGTATTTTGATTTTTGAATAAAATCATTAATAAGATCAAGGTTTTCATCAAAAGGGTTATGCCCCTTATTTGCATAAAAGTTATTGGTTCTTATCAACCTCCCATTTGTGTCAAATTTATACGCGATTGCATCTGTTCTGAAACTCAGATAATCTTCCCATAATGTTCTTGAATAGTTTACTTTCTGTAACAGAGGATGTGCTTTGACTGGCTCAAAATACCTGACAACATCATTATAATAGTCGGTTCGCTTTTGAACTTCCCACTCATCTTCCCTGCCGTAATCAGTTAAAGCCAAAATAATGTTGGAAAGTTCATAGGTTTCCGGAACTAAAACTTCAATTTCCTTTTGGGCATTCAGGTGCTTTGCAGACATGCAAAACAGTAATAATGCCACGCCAAATTTCGTCATAAGTAATATTTATTCAAAAATACCTATCACGAAATATATTAAAAGTTGAACCTGGAATATGGCATGAAATCCTGTGAATTTGGCGGCTTTTGGAGGAATTCAGTTAACTGCTATAGAAAAGTCTATATTAATCCCCATAAAATCCCGACAATAATTGAACATATTATTGTCAATACTGTTAATACGGAAGATCCAGCTTGCCAGAGAGCTACTTTACCGGAAATTTCTTACCTTTTAAGAGATATGTAGAGGATCTTTAAAACAGGAAATATGAAAAAGCGCTTTATTGTACTGATTGATTTTTCAGACCACTCGAAGCATCTTCTATTGCTTGCAAATACCTGGGCAAAAAAAACAAATGCCGAGATTGTCCTGGTTCACCAGGTAATAAAACCTGTTCCTGCATTAGCCACTACCGATGTCATTGATAAATTAAAGCAAAGCCTTAAAGAAAGTGCTTTAGAGGAATTAAAGTCATTTGCAAGCGAAGTTATTGACGATAGCAGTACCATTCGTTTCCTCGCTGATACAGCACATCTTATTTCCATTATCGAAAGCCTTGAAACCCCCAATACAATTGACTATATATTTGTTGGGGTGAATGACCGGTCCGCAATAGAGAGATTATTTCTTGGCAATACCGCATCAGAGCTTTCAAAGCAATCAGATAAGATCCTACTTGCTTTCCCGACTACAAAAACGGATATCAGCATAGACAGATTATATGTTGGGGTTAAAGAAAAGTATCCTATAAATGGAAAAGCTTTTCAAAATTTAATAGGGATCCTGAAAGACATTATCAGTGAGATACGCTTCTTTTCATCATTAAAGCCAGAAGAAGATCAGGGATCAACAGAAAAGTATTTGCAATCGCTTCATACCTGGTACAATGATCAGGTAAATTCGTCCTATACGATCTACAGAAATGAAGACCCGATCAACACAGTAAAGGAATATATGGTAAAAAATAAAGGACTTCTGGTAATACAGAAAGGCAGCAGGACCCTCGCTGATATCTTCAGAAAGTTCTGGACAACAGAAATGATCAACTCAGCAAACATACCTGTCATAATACTCCCAAATAATAACTAAAAGCCAAAAGGATGGGGCATCTACCAAAGCTAATTGAAGACCTTGCGCTAATACTCTTTACTGGAGCAATCACAACGTTAATATTCAAATGGATCAAACAACCCCTGGTATTAGGGTATATCATTGCAGGCTTTCTGGTTGGACCACATTTATCAATTACCCCAACAGTAGCAGACACCGAAAACGTAGAAACATTAGCAGAAATTGGAGTGATTTTCCTTCTATTCAGCCTGGGTCTTGAATTTAGTTTTAAAAAGCTGATGCGTGTTGGTGGGGCTGCATCCATTACAGCTTTTGTTGAAATAGTTTTCATTACGATCAGCGGGTACGCCGTTGGCAGGTGGATGGGATGGTCAAATATGGACAGTTTATTCCTGGGAGGTATGTTGGCAAGCTCCTCTACTACTATTATAATCCGGGCATTTGATGAATTAGGTGTAAAGACCAAGCAGTTTGCAAGAATCGTCTTTGGAGTATTGGTTGTTGAAGATATTGTGGTGATATTACTGATGGTTTTGTTGTCGACTATGGCGGTAAGCCAGCAGTTTGAAGGATTTGAACTGTTAAAAACTGTATTCAAGCTACTTTTCTTCCTGGTATTGTGGTTCATTACAGGCATATTCCTTTTGCCGACTTTCCTGGAAAGAGCCAGGAAGTTAATAGATGAAGAAACATTGCTGATCCTCTCAATAGGCCTTTGTCTTGGTATGGTTATATTAGCTACCCAGGTAGGTTTTTCAGCAGAACTTGGTGCATTTATAATGGGTTCAATAATTGCGGAAACTACTTCGGCAGAAAAAGTAGAACACCTCATCAAACCTGTAAAGGACCTTTTCGGCGCTGTTTTTTTTGTTTCGGTCGGTATGTTGATAGACCCTGAGGCTATAATGGAATATAAATGGCCGGTGCTCTGGGTAACATTACTGACACTTTTCGGAAAATTTTTCAGTACAACTATTGGGGCATTGATGTCTGGACAACCCTTAAAACAATCAGTGCAGGTGGGAATGAGCATGGCCCAGATCGGGGAATTCGCTTTTATAGTTGCTACGCTGGGATTGAGCCTGGGCGTGATCAGTAATTTCCTCTTTCCTGTAGCTGTCGGAGCTTCAGCCATAACCACTTTTACTACTCCCTACATGATCAAGGGATCAGATAAGGTTTACGGTTATCTGCTGAAGGTGTTACCGAAAAAGTGGATAGACCGGCTAAACAGGTATTCCAGCAGTACACAGAAGATCCAGGCTGAAAGTAATTGGAAGATTGCTTTAAACTCCTATGGGCGGATAGCTCTCACCAATGGGATCATCATACTGGCGCTATTCCTTATTTCATCTAATTTCCTTCTGCCATTCCTGGTCAGGTATATCGAAAACGATACTCTTGCAAGAGTTATTTGCCTGGTTGTGTCATTGGGGGTTGGCTCACCTTTCCTGGTTGCTTTTATTCTGAAAAAGCCAGGCAAAATGGCTTACAAAGAGCTTTGGCTCGACAGTAAGTACAATCGTGGCCCCCTGTTGATCATTGAAATAGCACGCCTGGTCATAGGTATACTGATCATATGGTTTTGGGCGAGTAGTTTATTGTCTGCAAGGACAGCCATTTTCATTGCAGTGCCTGTTATTATTATACTGTATTTTCTGTTCTCTAAAAAGATACAGCAATTTTATCAACGCATTGAAGGCAGGTTCCTTGTAAACTTAAATGCGCGGGACCTGGCTGCTGCTGGCAAAGAAACCCTTTCTCCGGATGTGCTTGGAAAAAATAAAGAGATCGAATCAAACCTGGCACCCTGGTCTGCACACATAATAGATTTTGAAGTGAATCAGCACGCCGACTATATCGGGAAAACGTTAATGGAACTTGCCTGGCGGGAGCAATACGGTATAAACATAGCTTATATAAAACGGGGAGAGAAACTAATACACGCGCCGGGTCGCAATGAAAAGCTATATCCGATCGATCATGTTGGCATTATTGCGACAGATGAGCAAATGCAGGTTTTTAAACCGGTATTTGACGCCTCCCAACCTGTAGAGAAGAACGCTATATCGGTAAGCGATATAACATTGCAGAAAATTGTAGTGGATGAATACACAAAACTTAAAGGCTTTACCATCAGGTCATCAGGCATCCGTGAAAAGACAAATGGCCTTGTGATAGGCATAGAGAGGTCAGATACACACATACTGAACCCTGATTCCACTACAGTTTTTGAATGGGATGATATCGTTTGGATAGTAGGTGACAGAAAAAAGATACAGGAGTTAACCAGGCAAGCTAAGTAATTATCAAATTCTGTGCGCCGGGATTGATTCGCATCGCCATCATCCGGGTCAGCAATAAAATTGATCCTTCGGATTGCAATTATACCCCTCAATACCTCTATGATAAAGGGTTGGGAGCCGGATTATTGTCACCTCTTAATTTATCTTCTGGCAAAGGAACAAACTCCTTGTTATCGGTAGGCGGCAGTAAAATCTTCCCTGCCTTCCAATCTGCTTTGGCTTGCTCGATCCTATCTTTTCTGGACGAAACAAAATTCCACCAGATATGCCTTTCGCCTAAAGGTTCACCTCCCAAGAGCATCAATGCTGTCTGCTCATTTGCAACAATCACCGGGTCCTCTCCTTTTGCAAATACCAGCATTTGCCCGATAGTATATGTTTTACCAGCCACGTCAATACTTCCTTTGGCCACATAAATGGCGCGCTCACTATGATCTGTTGGCAAACCAAACCGGGCATGTTTTTCCAACACTACATGCAGGTAAAATAATGGCGAATGTATCTTCACATTGTTGTTCAAGCCATAAGCATTGCCTGCAATTAATCGCATCCACACGCCGGTATCCGTAAATACCGGTAATTGCGATTGTTTATAATTTTCGAATGATGGATTGCTTTCTTCGTCTTTTTCCGGCAGTGCCACCCATGTTTGAAGCAGTTCCAGTTTACTACCGGATAAGAATGCAGGGTCTTCGAACCGTTCCGAATGCGAAATGCCGCTTCCGGCAGTCATCCAGTTCACTTCACCGGGTTCAATAACCTGCTCCACACCGAGGCTATCCCTGTGCATAACCTTACCGTCGAACAAATAACTTACTGTTGATAATCCAATGTGTGGATGTGGCAATACATCCATTGCAGAAGGTTGTGCAGATTGAAAATTCACAGGACCGGCATGGTCCATATAGATAAACGGCCCTACCATTCTGCGTTGCCTGAATGGCAATATCCTTCGTACCTCCATGCCTGGAGTGATAGATGCTTTTCTTGCTTCAATGATAATTTCAGGCATAACCTAAATGTTTGTTGAACTCGCTGTTTGAGGTATCAAACACTAAGTTACCTAATTATCCCTTCCATTGTTAAAACATAAGAGGCGCACCTAAATCAGGTTCAGTTTTGCAGCTTTGCCAATTAGTGATGCAGTGTTCTTTACTTCCAGTTTTACCAGCAGGTTTTTCCGGTGGGTATTTACTGTTGCAGTGCTGATATAAAGTTTTTGTGCTATTTCATTATTAGTCATCCCTTCGGCTATCAGTCCCAGTACTTCCTTTTCACGCCGGGAAAGAATAATACCCGTACTGGTTTCGGTGCGGAGGCTTTGAGATGCTTCATGGCTTAAGTAAGTTTTCCCTTTCATTGCTGTTATAATAGCTTCCATTAGCTCTTCCCTGGTAGCATTTTTCAACACATAGCCTGAAGCGCCATTCTGCAGCATCTTCCGGATATAACTTTGCTGATTGAAAGTGCTTAAACCAACTATAAAAACATTACTGTATTTCTCTCTCACTTCACTACATAGTTCAATGCCGCTTTTATCAGGAAGATTGATATCCATTAATATTACATCCGGCAATTGCTGCTTTAAGAATGCAAGGCAACTGGCTGCATTGGTCGCATGTCCCATCCATTGAATGTTTCTTTCATTCTGCAGCAACGATCGGATACCTTCTATTACCATATAATGGTCGTCGACTATAAACACTTTTATGCTCATTATGCTTTCAGTTCAATTAAAACAGAAGTACCAGTACCTGCAGCAGACTGCACATCTATCTTTCCTTTTAAATAATCAATACGGCTGCGCAGATTGCTCCATCCTATTCCTTTTGAGTCTTTCAGAATAGCAGTATCAAACCCTTTCCCGTCATCTTCAACGGTAATAGAGATATCCGAGCTTGTTTTTGTCACCTGTACCAATGCGCTTTTCGCCGCCGCATGTTTCATGATATTATTCAATAATTCCTGTATAATGCGGTAGATGGTAATGGAGATTGTTTGCTCAATAACGGTTTCGCCCAAACCGATGGATTGATAATTCACCTGCAAAGCTCCACTCTGGTTAATATCATTGCAAAAATCTCTTAAGGCTGTGTCGAGTCCGAACTTCACCAAAGTTTCAGGCATCATGTTATGAGCTACCCGCCTCATTTCTTTTATAGAACTATCGAGCATATCTATGCTCCGTTCAAACCCCTGCGTATTGTCGGGCGTCATGATCAGGTTTCCTTTCATGGTGTTTAATGAATGTTTAATGCCGCTGAGCATACCGCCGAGTCCGTCGTGCAGGTCTTTGGCGAGCCTGCTGCGTTCTTGTTCTTCGCCTTTGAGCACCGCTTCAACAGCAGCGAGTTGTTTTTCTTTCTCCAGCTCTTCGATTTTGATCTGTTGCAGCTTTTGTTTGTGCTGATGATTTCTGTAACCAAAGATCCCGATAACAATGGCAGACAGGGCAAAAGCGCTCAGTAAATAGTTGAGCGTATTTTTTTGTTTGATCTGCGACTGCTGCAACTTGATCTGTGCTTCTTTTTTTTCCGTTTCGAATTTTTTTTCGATAACCAGTGTTTTCTTCTGTATCTCATCGCCAGCAAGCCGGTTTTCTATTACAGAAGAGCTGTCTAAACATTTTTCAGCAGCAATCACATCATGCAGACAATATAAGATGCTTGCCATCACCTTCATGTTCTTTACTTTTTCATGGTGCAGATCAAGACTGTCTGCTATAGACAGCGCATCAGTAATGTTTTTCTTTGCTTCGGTAAAATTCTTTTTCAGCAGATAATGAAGCGCCAAACCCCTGAGCGCTGTGCTTTCGCCATCCGGGTCTTCCATTTGCCTGCTAAGCGTCAGGGCCTTTTCGTAATAAGGCTTCATGCTGTCTGCATCGTAATGATGAAGATGAAGGTTCCCGATACCCAGCAGGCAGGCTGATTCAAGCCGCTTATGATTCAATTGGCGGGATATGATCAATGCTTCATTGTAGCAGGCCAAAGCAGAATCAGCATAGCCGAGTGATTGATAGCTGTTAGCCGTATTCAGCAAGGCCTGACCTAACCCGTTAGTATCTCCAGCAGCTCTTAAAATACGTATAGCTTCCTTGCCATATCCTAAAGCCTTGTCATTTTGGTTTAATTGCTGGTAAGCATTCTGAAGCACATCATCTATATAGGCTATCATCCTTTTATCGTTCAATTGCTCAAAAATTTTAATGGCCATTTCATAATAAAATACAGCGCTATCATATTCATTGCTGTATTGAAATACGTTGCCCGTGTTGGCCAATGATTTTGCAAGCAATAAGTTGTCACTTATTTCTGTAGACAGTTGAATACCCTGCTTATTAAGTAGCAGCGAACTGTCGAAATCCCCTCTCACGTTAAGCAGGTAGGTATAGCTGGATATAAATTTTATGATTCCCCGTTTGTAGTGCAGGCGTCTGCTGAGGTCTTCCGCGAGCAGGTAATATTTACCAGCGGTTTGCAGGTCATCTACTTCATATTGATTCCCCAGTTCAATATACAATTTTACTTTGGAGCTGTCTTCTTTAGCAATGCCAAGTAGTTTTACCAGGCTGTCTTTAACCGCCTCTGTTTGAGCTTTTCCCAAAAGACAAACAAGGAGAAACGATAGTAGCATTAAATGTTTTCTCATAAATGAACCAGGTAGTTCCTTCTAATATCGCAAATAAACGCATGCTGCCTCTTTTCGCCCTCCTCTTTTTATAGGATTTTTTAGCCCGGGCAGTAAAAATCCTCTTTTTACATGATTGCATCCCGGCAATCTACTGTTCATTTTTACACTGAAAACTACAAAGCAAAAAACTAAACATGAAAAAACTACTTTTTCTTCTCCTGCTTGTTGCAGGCGCAATAGCAGTAAATGCACAAATCAGAAAAGTGTCTTCCCAGCCAACCCAGACACAAATTATCAAAACCAAAACGCTGGCAATAAATCCTTCCATACTGGCTGCACGGAAGGTGGAATTGGGAAGATCATCGTTTACCAATCCAAGCTTTACAAGGGCATTGACCAACGATAACATCAATGTTACCTACAAGCTCCGGCCCGTTTCCCTTTCCGACAATAGCGGCAGTTCCATTGAGGCTTCTCCCGCCAGCCCACCGGCCAACCAGCCTGCAAAACCAGGCTATACCTGCACCTATAGCAGGGAAAAAGTGACGGTGAACAGCACAGATTTTCTTAGCGTATCTTATACAGGAGAAGGTTTGTATCCCGGCGCTATTTACAAGTATGACGATTTCTATAAAGGCAATTTCAAATCTGATGTCCAGAACTGGCAGCGCAATCCTATTATCATTTCTTCTGATGCTGCACGTTCTGTTACCATCAATGACCCTACTACACAACTTTCCGATGCGGTGGTCAACTTCAAAGCCATTACCCCTGCAGACCCTGGCTCCATTGTAACCTCCCAATATACTTACGCAAGCAATAGTACTTCAATGATGTTGAATGCTACTGCAGGGGGTGCTTATGCAGGCTTTTCAGGTCAGGCGGGTTTCAATTTCAACAAATCAGACAGTTCCATTTATATTACCTACGATTTCAGGAAGATCTTATTTACCTTATCTGCTTCCGTTCCCCAGAATGGCTTCTTTACTGATGCAGCGAAAGAACAAACTCCCAACATGGTATGGCTGGGCAGTGTAAGCTACGGCGCCCGTGTTATGGCCAATGTAAAGATCAATGCCTCTCAGCTCAAAATAGGCGCCAACGCACAGTTTCAATATGGGGATCCTAAAAAAGCCGGGTTCCAGGCTGCAGCAGAATTTAAAGACAATAACCAGAGCCTTTCATGCACTGTAAACATCTATTCAGTGGGGCTTCCCGGTAACGCTACTTTGGTAGGCACCATTACAACAACACTGGCCGATCTGGATCGCCAGGTATTGAATGCCCTGAATGCTGTAACATCTCAAAGCGCCAAGCCTGTTATGTATAGCCTTTACAGTATGGCCGGAGAAAGGATCGCTGTGGAAAGCGCTACAGATTATTATATCAGCCCTCTTTGCATACCCGCAAATGATGTGTATCACCTGGTGGATGCATCTGTTGAGGTTATAACTGGTGCAGGCGGGTTTGATGACAAACTGGACGGTTCAGTGGCACGGATAGAATTCAGATGCTGCAACGGCGGTTCTTTAGTCGGCTATGACCAGAACAACCTGAAGATTGACCCTAAGGCTGTTACCACATTTTTCCTGAAGAAAAGCAATACAATAATATTTGAGGATCTCAGGAACGCACGGATGGATATTATTTTAACTCCCAAATATATCCTGGGCGTACCGGACGCCTGGCGTATCGTGGGAGCAACTCTTACAATGAATTTTGCGAACCAGAACGGAACTCCTTATGCCAAAAATCCAGTAAAATTGGCAATACCCGGCGTAGGCAGTGGCGTTACGCTCACAAAAGAGAAACCGATACTGTCGTGTCCCATTCTGTATAATGGCGGTACCAGCAATGGCGGCTTTATGGCAACAAGTCCTAACCAACATTAAAAAATAAACAACCTTCGCATTTCCAATACAGCCTCACATTTTCCGGCTGTAATAAGGACAAAGTCAGATCTCCGGCTTTGTCCTTTTCATTTCCTCCATACTCCTTTCCTCGCATTATAGCTTTCATTTCTCCCCGCCTGATCCCGGATAGACTCTGAGCCTCTCAAAGAAGAGAAAACTTGGTTTTGAAATTTATTTTTGATATCTTAAAAACCAATGCAAAACACCATCCGCTATATTACCATTGAGGACAATTTGCTCGACATGATAGTACTGGCAGAATACACAGCCCGTTATCCTTTTTTGAAAGAAACAGGTAGCTATGCTACCCCCAGCGAAGGCCTTGTTGCAATCAAGGAGTTAAAGCCCGATCTTATTTTTTTAGATATAGAAATGCCAGGGATATCCGGCGTAGAATTGCTTCGGAACATAAGACAGCAGGTCCCCATATCTGTCTTTATCACCTCTCATCCTGAATTCGCCCTCGAAGGTTTCGAACTTTCCGCTTTGGACTACATTTTGAAACCCCTGACAGAAGAACGTTTTGCCTCCACCGCCCGCCGCATCAAAGAGTATTGGGAAATGAAACAGAAAGCCGCCGCATATGAAGTGCTTTTTGAAAAAGAAAGCCTGGTCTTTAAAGAAGGTTACAATCAGGTAAAACTGCCTGTGCATGAAATTATTTATCTTGAAGCCATGCAGGATTATACCAAAGTGGTCACTGACAAAAAAAATTATCTGACCCTGACTACGCTTACGGGGTTCCTGGAGAAACTGCCTGTCGAAAAATTCATGAGAGTACACAGAAGCTATGCAGTGGCCTGTCAAAAGATCAGTACTATTACCGGAAATAACATCCAGTGCGGGAACTATATAATTCCTGTTGGGAAAACATACCGCACCGAAGTCAGTCAGATAAAACTCTGAAATTGAAAACTCTTATTCTTTTCCTGCTTGCAATCGGTTCCGGCTTTGCCGGCATTGCTCAACAAAGACCCGATCTAAATAAGCTAAAATCAGCAGGAGAAAAAATTACCGCCTGGCATGAGTACTGCAATGAACTATTAGGCAGTTCAGATTATAATGCAGTCGCTGATGCTGCTAAAACAGGCATTGCCATTTCACCGAACGACAGTCTCCGCGCCAAAGCTATGTTCTCGCTGTTTGCAGGTCTGGCATATGAAAACCTGAAGAACTATCCTGAAGCAGAAAACTACTTAAACTTTGTTGCTGAGACGGCCAAAAAGATAAATCATCACAACTATCTTGTATTAGCTCTTACACGGTTGGATAATATATATTCTTACACCAATAACACAACACTTCGAAAACAGGTGATCAATCAATTAAAACTGATTGGCGATACCACCAGTAATCAAAAGACAAAATACGAACTGTATAATGTACTTGGAGGATACTACAGGGATATAAATAATTACGACAGCTCTATTACCTTTCGCCTGCAAAGCATTGATCTTTATAAAAATCTTCTGAAGGAAAAGGTTGTAGAAGACACCATTAACCTGGGCTATGCCTATACCAACCTGGGTAATATGTTCAATGAAATAGGACAATACAATAAAGCACTGGAATACCTAAACGAAGGAGCAAATATTATTGGCGACAAAGCGCTCACCGGCAATGAGGAAACATTGTATCTGTATCTCATGGCATCCTATAAAGGTTTACAGAATGAAGACAGCCTGTTGAAATATTACCATCTCACCAATCAGCGGATGGCTAACCGTGATACATTGTTTAACGTGCTTACGCAGGCCAACCACATTTTAGGAGATTTTTATTCAGGAAAAGGGAATCCGGGCAAAGCATCGCAGTATGCTTCCCTGGCATACAGGTATGGTAAAAAAAGCCCTGATGCAGATGGCCGTATACAGGCAAATACATTATATGCTAATTTGTTGTACAAGTCCGGAAAATACAATGATGCATTAACTGTTTTAAGGGATATTCAGAAAGAAGATCTGGAATGGGACAAACAACTCCTATCTAATATTCATAAAACACTTTCCGACTGCTATGCCAATCTTCATCAATGGGATAGTGCCTATTTTTATCAGAACCTGTACAGCGAAGCAAGCAGTGCCATTCTTCAAGCGACAGCTAATAAAAACATTGCAGACGCAGAAGCCATATATCAAAATAAAGAAAAGCGTTTATTGATCGAAGCAAAAAACCTGGAACTAAAAAACGCTGCCCGGCAAAGATTCTGGCTCGTTCTTGGGCTGAGCTTAGTTGCATTAAGTGCACTATTGCTTTTTGTTATTTACCGGAATAAAAAAAGAACAGCGAATATCCTCGATGAAAAAAACAAGCAACTCAGTCAGCTCAATAATGAATTAAACGAGGCTAACCGGACCAAGGCAAAACTGTTCAGCATTATAGGCCATGACCTGCGCTCCCCTATCAACCAGGTATACCAGTTTTTAAAATTACAGCAATTGAACCCGAACGCGTTGAACGACGAACAGAAAACACAACTGAACAGCAAAATTCAATCAGCAGCAGGATCGCTACTTGACACAATGGAAGATCTGCTTTTATGGAGTAAAACACAAATGGATGCATTTAAAACGCAAATTCAACCGGTAAATATTGCCTCCATAATAACAACCTGCCAAAACTTATTACAGCTTAACAGCGATGCAAAAAATCTGCATTATCAAACTGAACTACCTGGCGAACTGATCGTACGTACTGATGCCAATTACCTGCAAACTATAGTCCGAAATCTTTTGCAAAACGCTATCAAAATCTCCCCCGACAGTGTTTCAATTAATATTAGTGCAAAACAGGAAAACGGAAGGGTTGAAATAGCCATTCAAAATGAAGGAGGCTCTTTTACCCAACAGCAGTATGAACAAGTGATACACCAGCAGCAAAATACCATTTCTCTTTCAGGACTGGGTCTCCATTTGGTGCATGAGCTGGCTGAAAAAATCGGTGGAGAAATCCACTTTTCGAATCCTGCTGAAAATATAACCATAGCGACAATTTCTATCCTTGTTTCCTGATTTACCATTTAACGATTTTCAATAACCGTCGCAGGTTGGATAGTGCATAAACTCCTGCAGGAAATATGTTTGTGTCTTTTTAGAAACGGATAAACTCGAGTCCTCGCTAATCCAACACCTGCTTACAACCTGATAACATACGGCCCTTCCGGGTCATGTTCGATCTTCAAATGGAAATAAGCGTATTCAATCGCTGCATTATCCGGGAAGAGTACCTTTCCATCAAGGCGGTCCTGAACAACGATCCGTTCTTTATTATGAACAGTGGGTGTAAAAATAAAGCGGCCGGGATTAACGGAGTAGACCATTTCTGAAATGCCACGTGCCAGTTCCTGTGACCGCGCCATGGCATTCAGTGTTGGCATATCCACGTTTTTTGCTTTCCCATTGAGCGCTCCGCTTTGATAGAGCTTGAGGTATTGTTGATATTTTGCGGCCATTTCCTTTTTCATTTTTTCCACTTTGTCAGGGTTCTTTAGTTCGGCTGCTTCCTCTTTAACACGTTCGGGGTCGATGAAACAGCTAAGGAATAAGCCATTTATTTGCTGCATATTGGTAGCCCCTACAGGAGCAGGGAATTGCCACAGCTCTACAAATTCTTCTGCATTGAATGGATAAGCGATGACCGTATCCGGTTTATCATTACAGAAATCGATCCTGATAGTGGATGCAGGAGCTTCCCAGTTTTTTGTTCCAACGTAAGGTACCTGTCCCCCATTCCCACGCATATCAGCCGATTCCAGGTTCATCTTTAGTTTATTCATATAAGGTCCCACCAAAAACCATTTAAGATGGCAGGCAGTATCCGGAAAAGCCATAAACCAGTTGTCTCCACGCAATTGAGCCAGCAGGAATCCATCATCAGAGCCAGTCTTGGCTGTAATATTCATGTTAACCCTGAACTGGTTAAACTTCAGCGCCGGGTTCAGGATATCCTCATAATACCCGCTCATGCTTAGTTGCATTTGCCGGTCTGTGTTGATCAACAGCTCAAAGTTGAGGGCAATGGAATAATCTTCTTCCGCCATCGCTTTTTTGATCCGTTTCACATACGCTTCAAATGCACGGCCCATGTAGTTCTCTGCTATTGGTTCTCCAATGCCCATTAACTGCATTTGCCGGTCGAGCGTCAGTGCTGCCTGCAACACAGCAATAGCCTGTTCCGGCTCATCGATATAGCGTTCAATCAGCAATGAAACTTTTTTCCGCAAACGTTGGATAATGAAGTCCAACAATTTTACTATTTCATCCTGAACATACTGTCTCCTGTTTTCACCAAGCAGGAATTCTGCCTGCCTGCTTGCGCCAAAAGCGAATATCATCATCTCTTTATCATCCTCGCCTGTTATAGCAGCGACGAACTGATCTACCTGTTTATTGTAAATACTCTTTGCTTCTGCATTGCAGGCATAGCAATAAGTGAGGTTGCTACGAGGTGGTTCAGGAATATTAGAAAGATTATCATTTGCATGATTAATACGATAGTCCTCCATTTTCTTAACGGCATCATCCCATATATCGTTCCCTGTTTCTTCATCAATATAACCACCTTTGCCAATGGATGCAGTCTTTAGTGGCAAAGGCATGGCCGGCAACGAAAATGAATTGGATAATACTTTCCGGTAAGCGTCTTCCACATCGTTATAAGCTGCGCGTATATTGTTGCTGAGAGAAGGTAAAACTGCTTTGGGCAATTTGCTGCTTAATCTGGCGATCAATTCCTGTGCACGCTTCGATGTTTTGTTCAGCTCCACCAACATATTATCCAGTTGCTTACCTTTTCCGGCTTTACTGGTCATTTTCACTGTACCACGGGATGGTGTATACGTAACGGTGTCCTTCCCAGAAGTGAGCAAAACATTGGGCTGGAGTTTTTTTCCGGAATACCATAACAGGTGATAGGATGTATCAATCTGGGCATGGGTAGCATACGAAGCGGCTACACACAATAGTGTCATCAGGATAAGACGCATGGTGATGAATTTTCGGTGCGAATATCAGTGGGAGAAATCGCCGGGAAAATCTGCGTCGAAATGAACTGTAATATTCAGTGCTTGAATTGCAGGACCTGGAATTGAAAACTATCTGGAGGATACACACCTGAAGCCGGTATTTTCCAGGCCGGTGTCTGGTGAAGATTTCATCCTTGATGAAACCCTGTAGCCCTTGCAATATGACGGGTTGCACATAAAAGAGCCGCCCCTCGTCACCCTTTTGGGGATCGTCGGTTCGTCAGGATCGAAACTTTCCCGGGGACCTGTGGGGTTTACAGATATTGTATTTGCAACGGAAGAATAATAATCCGGTTTATACCAATCTGCCACCCATTCCCATACATTACCTGCCATATCATAGAGACCATATTTATTTGGCTGAAATGATTTGACTGGCGCCAATCCTGGATAACCATCCCATCCCTTATCCTGATTAGGGAAGTTTCCCTGCCAGGTATTTGCCTTAGCCTTGTTAGCCTCAGGGTCTTCATTTCCCCATGGATATTTATTATCTGCCACACCTCCACGGGCTGCATATTCCCACTCAGCTTCAGTCGGAAGCCTTTTACCTGCCCATTTTGCGTATGCAGCAGCGTCTTCCCAGGCTATATGTATTACCGGGAAGTTTTCCTTTCCTTTTATGGAACTATTAGGCCCCGTTGGATGCTGCCAGTTTGCACCTTTTGTCCATTGCCACCATAATGCAGCATTATTCAGAGGCACAGGATGTGAAGGAGGGGTAAATACCAATGAAGCCGGCACCAGCACATCATCTGCAGGCCTGGGCGTTCCGGGAGGCAATTGCTTTTTCAATTCTTCCCAGTCAGGCTTCCTTTCGGCTACAGTAATATAGCCTGTAGCTTTTATAAACCGGGCAAATTCCGCATTGGTTACTTCATGTTCATCCATCCAGAAGCCGTCCAGTTTCACCTGATGCCGGGGATATTCATCTTCCCGTCCTTCATTATCAGCAGCTCCCATCATGAATTCGCCGGCAGGAATGAATTTCATTCCTTCATGAGAAACGGAATCGGCCGATCGAATATTTGCAAGAGAGGTATCATTGGCCATTGCTATTCTTGAAGGCATATTAGTATGACATGAAACAGTATCATCGGCAGCAGCAGCGGCGACCGTATTTTCTTTTTGCTTACATCCGTTTGATGCAAACAAAATCAACAACATGTAAAAAGCGATCTCTTTCTGTCTGTGTTTCATGTAATACTCTTTGCCTAAAGATAAAGCTTGTTTGCCAGATGACCCTTTCTAACTACTTCAATCTCCTGATCTTTATGCTTCTGAAAGAAACCTCGCTCCCATCATCCTGCAAGAGGATCCGGCCTTTTGCAGGCAATCCCAAACTGTTCAATTTGTCATACTCCAGTACTTTCAATCCATTCAGCCAGTATTCCACTTTATTTCCTGGTTGCACTTTGATCACTGCCTCATTCCATTCTCCTGCTTTTCTAATGAACCGCTCATCACTTATAGTCGGCGCCTGGATACCATAAAGAGATGCCAGCCTGTTTTCTTTTTCGACTGAATTTTTACTATCGTCGATCAACTGGTATTCAGGAGCCGTAGCCGATTTGGCATTACTCTTTGAAACAAAATACTGAACTCCGCTATTAGCTCCTTCCGACAGTTTAAAATCAAATTTCAACTCAAATGAGGAAAACTCATCTGCAGTTATGATACCTTCTTTTTTTACTGAAGAAGTTCCACCCGCTTTCACAATCGCAAGCTCTCCATCTTTTATACTCCACCTGTCACCTGGAAATGATTTTGTATTTATTCCCTCCCAGCCATTACCTGTCTTTCCATCCCATAACATCCTGAAGCCATTATTTTTTTCCTGTACAGACAAACTATTGGGAATAAGATTGACAACAAAAATATTGTCGTATGGAGATGGCTTCAGGTTCGTGGTTTTTATACGGATATTCCTCCAACGGATCTGTTTTCCCGGCAATTCATTTTTTCTTACTGAATGAACCTGCAAAGCAATAAATCCTTCAGCCGTCATATCATCAATCAGGTGGGCAGTAGGTATTCCATTGACCCAGGTCCTTATCGTATTCCCGATACATTCGATCCGGTACTTATTCCATTGATTGTTTTTAAATGCCGTTTTCGCAACAGGGTTGAGGTCCAGCGTATACAACCAGCCTCTCCGGCCTTCATCAAAAATGGCTCCGCTCCAGGCCCGGTTTGATGGATCAATTTCCATCTGGTAACCATGTACTCTTCCTTCCTTGAATGATGCAATGCTTTGGCTTCTAAACTGCACTCCTGAATTCATGGCCGGATCCACAAAAAGTTCCAGCTCCAGGATGAAATCACCGTAGGTTTCATTGGTTGCCAAAAAGGAATTGGGTTCTTTATCTACGTTCGTACCTACTATTTCGCCATTCTTTACTTCATATTTAGCTTTTCCGTTCAACTGCCTGAAACCTGTAAGGTCCCTGCCATTAAATAAACTTGTCCACCCATCTTTTCCTTCCTGGGAAAATCCGCTTAGACAACAGAATAAAGCGATCGCTGCTGCAGTTATTTTATTTCTGACCATAGGGCTATTTTCTTTTTTGGTTATTCATTTTCTTCATCTCTGTTGCTGCCAGCAAATATGCGCCTACTCCATACGGAGCCGTCATTTCGGATGTTATGACCAGTGGAGCATGGCCAATAGGTTGCACAAAACCCAGTTTACCGTTTTTGGCCACATGCTTCCGCAGGGCTTTCCAGCCGGTTACTGCAGCATTGCGATAAATTTCATTTGAAAGAATTCCGTTATTAATACCCCAGCTCAGTCCGTACACAAAAAAACCTGAAGAACTGTTTTCTGGTTGGGCATAAGTGTCTGCATCATGCAGGCTACTATGCCATGAGCCTTGTTTATCCTGGCATTTAACAATAGCGTCGGTCATTTCAAGATACAGGTTACGGTAGTACTGATGGCTCGGATGCGTATCAGGTACTGTTGCTAACAGAATAGCCAACCCTGCATACACCCAGCCATTCCCTCTTCCCCAGAAAATCTTATTGCCTTTACTGTCACGGTTATTGACCAACCGCAGATCCCTGTAAAACAGGTGTGCATTCCGGTCATAAAGCGAATCGGTGGTTACTTTGTATTCTGCAAAACAGAAATCCAGATATTTCTTATCCTTTGTTTTTTCATAAAGCCTTGCATAAACCGGAGGTGCCATAAATAAGGCGTCACACCAGCCCCAACGGTCCCTGTAATACTTCCCCTGACTTGTTATGAGAGGTTTGGTATCAGGATGGGCAATAATATAGTCAACCCTTTCTGTTACCTTTTTGATCATATCCTCATTTCTGTACTTGTCGTAAAGCCTGAAATAGGTTTGCCCGATACAAAGATCATCTGCATCATAAACACGGTCCAGCATTCCCCATTTTTGCCTTTCCCCGATCTGTAAAAGGAAATCGTAGATCTTTTTTGAATCGGTAAGATCAGCCCACTCAACAAGCCCGCGGGTCATGGCAGCATGTACCCATCCCACCTCGGGTGCTATTGTATCGCTATAATGCTGGATTTGCCAGTCGGCTACTTTATCGGCTGTCTTTTTATCTTTTGCTGTAAAATAGGCCGTTTTGCAGGAGGTCATCGTGCTCACAACCATTGCTGCAACTATTAATAATTTCTGCATGATCTATCATTAGGGTTTATCAATATTTCCATTGTGAAACAGGAGATGAATGCCCTTTCCTCACCTGTACGTTTTCCGGGATCAATAAAACAGTAAAAGCAGTTGATTGGCCAGGCTGCATCACCATCGTAAAGCCCACCATGGTTGTTGCACCGTTTTCCATATCAAAGCTGTATTCCGATTTGGTTGACCATGTCTGCATCTTTACTCCTTCTCCTTCTACTTTCATTAACATCTTTTCTCCATTCATACTCAACTCTGCATTATGATCATCTATGATCTTTACAGAAGCAGGCGTCAACACAGCCCAACGGGTGTCCGTAAATTTTTTTGAATTAGTTATTTCGTCCCGGATCATCACATATTTGTTATCAACAATTGAAACACCGCGAAGGTGTTTTGCCACTTGCGATTTATTTATTGAACTGAGATTGGTAGTCGCATAAATAAAATTGTCTGCGTTGCCGGTGGCATCAATGTAGGCTTTTCCCGCTACATCCTGTTTTGCTCCATTAAAAGTCACCACGTTGTGGAGTTTGGTGCTGAGCCGGAGTGCATCCCAGCGGCTTGAGGTTTGGCTTCTGTCGCTGAGATTAAGCCCGAATTTTGTAAGTGAATTGTAATCCTGAGCCCCGAGATCAGTTACCCATTGATTAACGCCTTTGTACATAACAAAACTGCCGATATCCATGTGTGAGTGATTGGTTTCACAGGTCCCCCCTTTTAGACCGACAAAAATTTCATCATCACCACCCCAATGATTTCTCAAAATGGCGACAGGGGTTGTGCCTTGCCCTACATACAATCTCTTTTCTGGTTGTTTCAACTCCCCGAAAGGTTTTGGAGATGCCCATAATAATACGGAAGGCAGGTAGCGGGCATTAAACATCTCATCATCCGTCACTCCATTTTTCTTCATGTAGGCCAATTTATCAGCTTCACCCCAAAGCATAGAGCTGGTTTGTGTTCTATTCGCAAACCAGAACATAGGGAAAGAAAAAGTAAATCCCGTAAAACAATCCGAATAGGCGAAGCAACCCATGTTCTGTGTAGACATCTGAAGTATATACTCGGGTGTAGACATAAAGCCCTTGTTGTCTGTCATTCCAAAAGAACTGCCAAAGATCTTCTCCAATGCATCAATCAGGATCAGGTTGTAAGTGGTGCCATAGCTCCAGTAGGTATACCCTTCGGGGTAATTGCCGTTTGGCAGGTATTCCTGCATGGCTACATCTCTTACCAGCCTGACGGACCTTTCAACAATAGTTTGAGCAAGTTGTGGCTTCAGGTCATAGATCGCCAGTGAACCTAATGCCATGGATGTGTTGCAGACAGCATTCCAGTTATTCTTCTTTTTTAACCAGCTATAGTGCGATTTGTCTGTGGCCATTCCAGGCATTGATTCATAAAGGCCTTTCTTCAGTATGGCATTTTCAATCGTTGATCTGGTTTTCGGATCAAGATAGCCATACAACCAATCATACCCTATCGAAACGGCTGTAGTCATCTCTGCCACATCAAGAAAATGGCCAGGCCCCCAGTTTTTAAACCCGCATACATTCAGCATCTCTTGTTTCGCACGTTCGGCATAGCGGTTATCACCCGTCATACGCCATGAGTAAGACAAATAATAAATATATGTCAGGGCCAAGCGGGAAGTTTTTAGCAAATGACCTCCGATCAATATATACTCTAATGGAGGCTCTGCAAGGAATTCATCACTTTTACGGATTATTGTTTTGTGTATGGATGCAAGGAATTGGTCAGAGTTGATTTTTTCACGAATCATCTCTTCTTCTCCTTTAAAGAGCAATAACCTCGGGTGGCCCTGCATTTTATTTCCCCAGGGTATTTTTTGAGCTTTGGCAAATGTGACGCTCAGCAGGGAAGCAAGGGATATGACGATATAGGATTTGACGGATCTCATACCAGGATATTAATAACTTTTATTTTGATTACCTGATTCAACAAAACTGGTTTGTATATAGTCACAAGGCTGTCTCCGGGACAGCCTTGTGACTCTGTTTATGATTCAAAAATCATATGAATGGGGCTTGCTATTAAAGCCTGAAGCTTATACCCGTGCGGAGAAATGCATCAGTATATTCCAGTTCGTACACGCGGGACCTGTTGCCCATATAAGTAAATGCAGAAGCATTGGTCAGGTTAACAACTTCTGCATAGAACATCAATCGTTTAGTTATCCTGTAAGAGCCGTTCAGGTCAATCTGCCAGCGGCTGTCCATCCAAAGGTCTGTTTCTTTATCAGTACCCAGTGCATAGATGAACTCTCCGTTATAGTTGGCAGATGCCTGTAAAGTCAGCTTTTGACTTGAGTAAGCCAGCGCTATGTTTGCCGTATTTTTTGCCTGACCGGGAAGACGAAGTTTACCACGATCCTGGTTTGTAACAGCGCTTGAATGGATATAAGAGTAGTTACTTGTAAACACCAGGTTTTTCAGGAATCCGGGAAGGAATGAAAGGCTGCTGTTCACTGTAAGTTCCACACCGGCAACATTGGCTGCTTTACCATTACGGGGCTCGGTCATTACTAACTGATCTGTACCGCTTGCATTATAATAAGGGTTGTTAGGATCAGTGATCGGACCTTCACTCAAATACTGGAACTTGTTGATGTGTTTATAAAAGAAGCCGCCTGAGATCAAACCAACATTCTTCATATAATGTTCAACCAGGAGGTCAAAGTTGTTGGCATGGGCTGCTTTTAGAGCAGGATTTCCTTTTTCAATCTTTCCAAGATCAGTATTTACATTCAATGTAGGCATCAGCTCCTGAATATTCGGACGGGAATAACCTGTTGTCCATGCTGCACGCAGGATCAGGTTCTTTGTCACATCATATTTAAACTGGAGATTGGGTAATACCATCAGGTACTGGATGGATGTGTCCATCAGTGTTTTTGTATACGCATTATACACGAATGTTGTTGCACCCGGCAATTGTCCGCCATTCACGTTTGGATCAGCATCTTTATCATAACTAAAGATCTTATTCGCCCTGTAATCCACACTTGTGTTTTCAAGACGTAATCCAAAAAGCATCATCAATTTGCTAAACTGGATCTTGTTCATTACATAGCCGGAAGTGACATTTTCATTTGCATCATAGAAAGCCTGGTCAGCACTTAAAGGTGTTCTGTAATTATCTACTACAAATCTGTCAGGGCGGCTACTGATGAATGCACGGATCTTATCCACGTCTGCAGCAGGACCAAAATTCAGGTGATTTGCGAGGAACTTGGTAGACAGGCTGGAATTGTAAAGGAAATTGGCCAGCCTGGTATCACCATAGTCTGGGCTGGAAGTATTAGTAATTGTTGAAATGCTGGAAATTATAGCACTTTCAGGACGATAATGTTTATTCGTCATGAACTTACCCTTGAAACCAAATGAGAAGCTGGAGGCATATTTCTTTGCAAGGAAATAATCTTTCCTGAAGTTGGCACGCGCCGTAAAATTGGTTCCTTTGGTGATATGGTCATTGTTATCAACTGTATAAAAATTAAACCTTGAAGGATCATCGGCTGCACCACCAAAAGGAGGAGTATACAGGTAAGAAGAGGTCAGGAATTGTGTTTGATAAGAAGGCATTTGCGCGATAACAGTTCCTTTAGGGATCTTGATAGGACTGCCGCTGCCATTGTCTGTACCTGCAATATTCGAGTTATTCGCTCTCCAGTCAGGAGTCTGGAAACCATATTGTCCATTAATCGCACTTTTCTCAATTTCAGAATAGAAAAGACCTCCGTCGATCTTCCATGAACCAACGCTTGTTTCGCCATCCAGGTTCAGGTTGAAATTGTCTGTCCAGATATTCTGATAAGTTGCCTGTACAATATTCTGGGTCCTGTCTGTTCCTAATTTACCATCACCACCATCGTAGAAAGCTCCTCTGTACCTGTAGCGGCTACGGTGACGCCAATCGTCTTCTTCGCGTTTGTTATACATACCACTTAACACAAACTTTGTCTTAAGCGTTGGTGAATAATCCAAAGCAAGCGTACCGCCCATACGGGTAAGTCTTCCCTCCTGGTATCTGTAGCGAAAATCGGTTGGAACATAAGTGCCTTTTAATTCAGGGATCGGTTGACCAGCACTGTTCAGGATATCTTTCGGTAGCCATGTTTGTGCTTCCAGGCGGTCATAGCCATTATATGTATTGTAATAGCTCACGTTTGCTGCAATACCAAATCGCCCATCCTTATTGCGTTCATTTGCACCGAAACGTTTTGCGAAACCAGCTTTTACGTTGTATGGTGATTTTTCACGCAGAACGTTATACCCTGTGCTGGCGTCAATAGTAACTTTTGTCTTTAATGATCTTGCGATAGCCGTGCGCATATTGATCACACCTGCAATAGCGTCACCGTCATTGGAAGGAAGAAGTGTTTTCTGAACTTCCATGGACGACAAAACATCGGATGGGATCACATCAAGCGATGGGTTACGTTTACCACCTTCAGTAACACCCATCATCTGTTCTCCATTCAGGTTGATGTTTACAAAGTTGGCTGGCGTACCTCTCAACTGGATCTCAGATCCCTCACCACGGTTCCGCGTAATGGTTACACCACTTACACGCTGAAGTGCTTCTGCCACGTTCAGGTCAGGGAAACGGCCGATCTGGTCCGCTGAGATCACCTGCATAAGATTATCAGCAGTCTTTTGCTGGTTCAATGCTCTTTGCTGACCATCCACCACACTTGTTACGGACACACCTCCCAGGCTTTTTACTACTTCTGTCATTTTGAAATCCTGGGAAATTGATTTCCCTTTTTCGATTTTGACAGATACCGTCAAAGAGTTGTACCCCAAATATCCCACAACGATTTTCCTGTCGCCGCTTGGGATATTCCTGAGCGTGAATACACCGTTCAAATCGGTAGATGTGCCAAGAGTTGTTCCATCAACAGTTATGGACGCACCGGGTAACACATTCCCGTTTTGATCAGTCACCTTTCCACTGAGGTTGCCATGATCCTGAGCATGGCATGGCAGCAAAGTTATCAGCATAATTGCCAATAACGATAGGGCCTGTTTTAGCTTGTTTCGCATTTTATACAGTTTGATTTGGTTTATACGAATTGTCATTATTTGATCCGGTTTTTATCGCCTTTTTGAATAACTTCCTTTTCCTTCAACACACCATCTGATGACATCGTCAGCCTGTAGCGCTGATCGCTTCCTACCACGGTGATATCATACACCACATCATCCCCTTTGGCTGATCTAATCAGTTTTGATTCATCTACCGGAACAACTCCCAGCGCTTTTACAATGGTTGCTTTGAGTGGTTCAGGCAGGTCAACATAGTTCAATGATTCAGACTGCTTGCTTGATAATATCTTCCCTTCGGAGTCAATTCTTGTAGTAGTCACTATCGATCTTGTACTGCTTTGATAAGTTGAAGACTGAACCACATACACTTTGGCGTTTCCTTCAACACTCAGCTTGTCTAATAACCCATCATTACCTACAATCGAAATGATCGCCTTTTCAATTTTCTCTGGAGGATCAAATCCCAGGAAATGTTTAATAATGGATTGTCCGCCAGCAATGGGTGTCCGGCTTCCACCAAAACCCATATATCCTTCCAGGTTCTTATCGTTCTTATCAGCAACCATGATCCTGCGGGTAACACCTGCGATAGTTTTTCCATTCTTTAACTTAAGATTGGACTCGATGAAGAATACCCCTTTTTTCTTTGGAGCTGTAAAGGACAGGATCTTGTCTATACATTGATAAGCTGGAATATTCACACTGGTCTGGCTGCTGCTTATAATCTTACCTGCCAGGTCTTTAACTACTAATGAAAGAGTCGCTGCCTGGTTTTCTGAAAAATCATTCCATAAATATATTTTCCTGGTAAAGGACTTACCGGGATTATAGATTACTTTTTCTTTATACCATTCACGAGCTTGTAACATATCAACAGAGCTTCCGACAGGTTCATACACTGTTTTTAATACCAACAGGCTCGGTTTAGGCGCCAGTGAATCTGCAATATTGCCATAAAAAGAACTTTGCCCGTTCACCCATCCGCTTAATAAAGCAAACGGAGACCATGCCTGCATGCGGATACGGCGGACATCAGTGCCAAGGTCGGCATGAATATCAGCCTGCAACTGACCCATCAGTTCTTTTGTGTAATAAAACACTCCCCATCCACTGCTTGTTCTGCTGGTTTTAAAATTCTCCCGTGGCTCCAGGAACCCGAATTCATTTAGCCATAAGCGGCAGGACTCCAGAATTGTACTGGGTTTACCGTCCGCAACTGTATAGCCTGGCGTCTTAACAATATTCTCTGAATATTTATAATCATGTGTGCCATCAAAATCATCCTCCCACAAACGGGTAGGATCATACTTACGCAGTTCCGCTTTCAGGTCTTTCAGGCGCACATTTCCTTCGTTTTCCTGGTCCCACGCAACGATAGATGCATGATTGATGTTTTGCTTTATCCAACGGGTGAATTCTATCTCCGCTTCTTCTTTTTCTTTTCCAACCGGGTCTTCATCGTGCATATAACGCCATTCGTCCTGCAACATGATCCCTTCCTCGTCGGCAATATCATACCATTTATTGTAAGCGTGGCCAAGATGTATACGCAGGTAATTTAAATTGTACTCCTGTACGGCAGCCCTTAAGAAATTCCTGATCCATTGTTCATCAAACAGTATATCGGGCCACCTGTTCAGCGCACGGACAAAAGCAATATTCTCGGCCCTGAACATGATCTTTTTACCATTCAATAAAACATCTTTTCCTTTTATCTCAATATTCCTGTAACCAAACACAGCATTCTTGTCGGACAAAAGCTTCCCTTCATTGTCATTCAGGCGAACACTCATGCTGTACAGTTTTGGATTGCCTTCTTTACCAGCCGTCCAGTATTTCAACATACTGCTTGGCAGATCAAGTTGATAACTACCTTCCTCCCCGGGTTTAACCTGGACCTTTCTCTGGCTTTGGCTGATCACCTTTCCATTATCGAGTATGGAAGCAGTTATAGTTATGGATGCATCTGCAACTGAACTATTCTTTACTTCTACCTCACATGATGTAAGCTGTTTCTTTATATCCGGTAATATTTTGATCAGTTTTGTGCTTACATGCTGGCCTAGCTCGATCATCACATCGTCCCATATTCCCGGAGCACGACTGTTTCGCCACCATTCGGCTGAGTTTTCTTTGGAAGGAGAAGAGGAGGTATTCCAACTGCCTATGCGAACCACCAGTTCATTTTTCCCTTTCAGGTTTAATGCACGGGTGATATCAAAATCGCCATGAGAATAGGTTGAATAATGATCATACCCGATCTCAACTCCATTCAACCAAACCATTGCGTTATATTTTGCCCTTATCTTAAGTATTGCTTCCGGATAGGCCGTTTCATTCAGATCAAATGTGTACCTGTACCAAATGTAATTATAGTCGACAGTTGTATGGTCCACTCCATCCAGGTCATCGGCAAGCTTTGGTTTTGCTGTTGTAACAACACCAGGAACAGCCACTTTTGATGTATATTTTTCCGGTTTTGTCTCACTCATCGTCACATCCCATGTTCCGTTCAGCGATATCGTTTTATTGGATGAGTTATCAAATACAGGGGCGCTATTTATAATAACATCACTGAATGAAACTCCTTTTGCATTCCTGATCCTGGTAGATTGTTTTGCTTTTGCTATGGAAACCTTTCTTAACACAACATCAGAAACAGGCATTGCTTCAAAGCCTGTTATATCCACACCATATTCCCCGGCATATTTAGCATTTACGTTTTCGATAACGAAATCATGAAAACGAGTGGGGTAGTTCTCTTTGCTCTCTGATTTATAGTCCGGCTCAAACTTTACAAGACTGTTACGAAGCGAATCAGCTACTACATTCCGGACGCGTATATGCTCAATAAAACCACCTCTGTCCAGGTTTGATTTAAAATAAATGCCATTGCCCGCCTTCGAAACATTGATATTTTCAACAAAGACATTCCGGACACCTCCGGAAATTTCGCTTCCGATACAGACTGCATTTGTTTCCGCCTCAAAAGTGCAATTACGGATAATCACATTCTCAGTAGGTCTGCCGACTCTCCAACCATCATTATCACGGCCGGATTTAATAGCAATCCCGTCATCCCCGGTTTTAAAATCACAGTTTTCGATCAATACGTTTGTTGATGATTCAGGATCGCAGCCATCGCTGTTCAGGTTTTTACTGTCCACCTTCACCCCTCTCACCGTCACATTATTGCAATAGACAGGATGAATAACCCAGAATGTGGCATTCACCATCTTGATATCTTCGATCAGTATGTTGTTGCATTCAACAGGCTCCAGGAATGCTGGGCGCAGATAATGTCCCTTACCAAAAACCCTTTCTTTAACAGGAATGCCTTTGCGTCCCATTTCCCGGATGCTCTGCTGGTCTTTTTTCTGATCAGGCTTCCATGTAGCAAAATTTGATGTACCCATTCCATTCAGCACACCTTTCCCGGTAACTGCTATATTATTTGCCTTATATGCGTAAATCAGGGGAGAATAGTTATAAACCTCAGTACCTTCCCATTTGGTGAATACAGCAGGAAGATAATCTTCAGCAATAGAACTAAAGATCAGTTCTGCACCTTCTGAGATATGAAGATTAACATTGCTCTTCAAAATAATTGGTCCTTTAACATAAAACTTTCCTGCGGGTACCACTACCCGTCCTCCGCCTTCTGTACTGCACTTAACTATCGCCTTATTGATGATGACCCGGCTATCCGTTTTCCCATCTCCTTTTGCTCCAAAACTTACAATGTTATAATCCTTGTTTTTGAACCGGGGTGGTTTAATATTTTCTTCAATCTTTTTTACCATAGCCCAATCATCCTGTGAAAAGCTATTCACCGATGCTAAACAAAAAATAAAAGATGCTACAAATCGTAAACTCATTATTTAAGAATGTTATTTTATTTTCAATCTTCACTAGTATTTTTCTTGCTTGCCTTTACAATAGACACACGGCTTTTCCATTCCCTGAAAAGCTGATCCATTTGTTGCACTATACCCTGATTGGCCTGCGCCAGGTCCTTTGTTTCAGACGGATCGGCTTCCATATCAAAAAGAGACCACGGACTATCCAGGCCTTGTTTCACCAGTTTCCATTTACCATTTCGTACAGCCTGCCCTTTCTGCCATTCCCAGAATATGGGTTTTTCACGAACCACTTTTTCATTTTTGATCACAGGCAACAGCGATATTCCTTCATAGGGAAGAACAGGTTTACCCTGGTACTCTTTAGGATAAGGAGCACCGGCTACATCCACAAATGTTGCCATAATATCAATAAGATGTCCGGTAAAATCAGACAGGCGGTTCGGGCTATTTAATTGATTTTTCCAGGAAATGATCATCGGGCTGGCAGTGCCGCCTTCATAACTGTAGTTCTTGAAATAACGGAATGGTGTATTCCCAACATTGGCCCAATCCTCACCAAGCGATGTCCAGTTCGTCATCGAACCGATAGGTCCATAACTCTCATCTAATGTTACCACCTCACCCGAAGCGCCATTATCGGAAATAAAAATGATCAGTGTATTGTCCAGTTTTCCCTGGGCTTTCAGTTTATCGATCACATACCCGATATTCTGGTCCATTCTATCGATCATCGCTGCATACACTTCCATTTTCCGGGCCTCTTCCTGCTGTTCCTTTGCTGATAAGGAATTCCAGGGTTTATAGGTCGGCGCAGAAAGCTGGTAACGCTTATCGATCAGTCCTAAAGATCTTTGTTTTTCAAAACGGGCTTTGCGTACCGCTTCATAACCTTTATCGTATTTGCCTTTATATTTCGCTATATCTTCCGGCCAGGCCATCAGCGGGTCATGCGGAGCATTATAAGCGAGATAAAGGAAGAATGGTGTTGAATCATCCTTGCTTTCATCCAGCCATTTCAATGCATACTTTGTGAAATAATCGGTTGTATAGAAGTCTTTTTCTTCAGGGGTATAAGGGGCATATTCCTTTTCTTCAATACACCATTTGCGGATCACCTTTTTTTGAGCAGGCTTTCCTTCTCCTTCCCGCTGAAACCCGGGATTGAAATAATTGGTAGCACCATCTTTTAATCCGAAGTAATGATCAAACCCTCTTGTCCTTGGGTTTTCGGCTCCGTGGTGCTTTCCTGACCACCAGGTAGTGTACCCTGCGGTTTTTAAATACTCGCCAAGTGTAATGCCATTCACCAATGACTTATCGAAATCTTTGAAATAACCATTTTGCTGTGCATACAATCCCGTAAGCAAAGTGGCCCTTGAAGGATGGCATTTAGATGTATTGTGGAATTGTCTGAATTTAATTCCGCTTGCTGCAAGTTTATCAAGGTTCGGGGTTTTCACTTCGCTTCCGTAGCAACCGATATCCGACCAACCAAGATCATCAGCACAGATCAAAAGAATATTAGGCCTGTTTGCAGGTAATGGCGTTGTCGCTTCTTTCGGAGCCACCGTACCTGAACAGCAGAACAGCGCTATAAGCCCTGGCAGCAATATCTTTTTTGATCTTCTCATGTACATTAATTGTAACTGGGGAACTTCCTCATTTTCCCTTCCAGCCGGGGATATGTTTCCCATACTTCCGGATCATTGCCGATTCTTGTATCTTTTGTTGATCTCAGCTTATCTGAAAGTTTTTGTTTCATCTTTTCCAACACACCGGCATAAGAAGGGTCTCCGGCCAGGTTATGCATGCAGCTAACATCCTTTTTCAGGTCGTATAGCTCATACGCTGGCCGTTTTTCCATGGCTGCTTTAAAATAAGGAGCGATGGGTAGTTCATCCCGGTGATCGATAAGGTACTTTTTGGAAGGAGCATCATCGATATCAAAATAAGCAAGCTCCAGTGTTCCATCCTTCGAGATTTCCATGGGGTCGCCAGCAGGCCATCTTTCCGGATGAAAATTGTGAACCAGCAGCATGTCATTCCATCTCATGCTACGCATGGGATAACCCAGGTTGTTGTAACGGGAAAAGGAATGTCTTTCGCGGCCGGCATACACGGCATCTTCTTTATAGTCATTTGGTTTTCCAGTAAGAAGCGGCCATAAACTTTGACCACTTAATGTTTTATCTGCTTTCAGGCCAACTCCTGAAATAATTGTTGGAGCAAGATCGATTGTGCTTACCAGTGTTTCTATTACCTGGTTGGGTTTGATCCTGTTTCCCCAGCAAATGGCCAGCGGCACATGGATGCCGGCATCGGTACAATTTGCCTTTGCATAAGGAAATGACATTCCATTATCTGAGGTTACAATAATAATGGTGTTGTCCAGTTCACCGATCCGTTTCAGCTCATTGATGCAGTTCATCAAATGAGTATCAAACCAGGAAATTTCTACAGCATAGTCCTGCAGGTCGGATCTGATCGAATCATTATCGGGCAGGAATCCGGGCAACTGTGTATTTTGGAGGGAATAACCGGCTTTGATCCAGGCATTTCTTTCGAACGGGCGATGTGGCTCATTTGTACCAACCCAGAAATAGAATGGTTCACCCTTTTTCCTTTCGCCCAGGAATTGTTTAAAGTTGCCGGTATAATCAATTTTTGAAATTCCCTTGTAAGGCGGGGTCAGTGTAAGTTTATTGTACTCCGGTCCTGCAGGGTTATAGGAACGGCCAGATACTTCCCAATTGCCGGGCCCCCAGCCTTTCCCTGTATATCCTATTTTATAACCTGCCGCTTTCAGTATATCCGGAAAGCACGTATATTTTGATGAGAAGGAACTGGCATGCGATCCGGCTTCTTCAACCTGCCATGGATAAAGGCCACTGAGAATGCTTGCGCGGGACGGGCTGCATCCTGGCGAGGTTACGTATGTTTTGGTAAATAAAGCTCCTTGTTTTGCTACAAAATCAAACCCGGGAGTGGAAACCATCCGGCTTCCATAAATTGAAGAATGGGGATACGATTGATCATCGGAGATGACAAATAAGATATTTGGTCTTGTGGTTTCCTTTATGGGACACAAGAAGGCACAACTTACCAGAACGCCAAAAAAAGCAGCATGTTTGAATTTGGCAGACAAAGCAATCGTTTTCACAAGTCTATTTATAATTTCCTGATCCCTACCTTTTTCTGCGCGGAATATTTACGCAATGGATTTCGGGAACGATTGCGTAAATCAATATGGCTCATTCCGCAATTTTTACGCAATCGTTTCCGAAATTCGTAAGGAACAGGTTCTGATGCTAAATAAATTTGTCCGCCATTATGAGTAATATGACGTTGAAAAAGATTGCTGAGGAGTTGAAAATATCACCTTCAACGGTTTCCCGCTCGCTCCGGGACAGTCATGAGATCAGCCAGGAGACAAAAGACCGTGTAAGGGCGCTGGTTGCAAAGCTCGACTTTCAACCCAATCCTCATGCGAGCAGCCTCCGGAAAAATAAAAGCAAAACGATCGCTGTAATTATCCCTGAGATCGAGAACAATTTTTTTGTCCAGGTGCTGAATGGTATAGAAGAAGTGGCACAAAAAAATGGCTATCACGTCCTTATATATATCACTCATGAGAATTATCAGCGCGAGGCAGATATTCTCCATATGTTACGGAGCGGCAGGGTCGATGGGATTATGATCTCGGTAGCCAGTACCACCACTAATTTTGAACATTTGACTGCCTACGTGGACCTGGGAGTTCCCCTGGTCTTTTTTGACCGGGTTTGTGAGATCATGGATGCCCCCTGTGTGACTACCGATGACGTGCAGGCTGCTTTTGAAGCTACAGAACACCTGATCAAAACCGGGTGCAGCAAAATCGCTTTTCTTTCTTTGGACGGCAATCTCTCCATTAGCAGCAGGCGGAGATCAGGGTATTTGGAGGCACTCAAAAAATATGGATTGTTGAACAATAAAGTAATTGTGGAGTGCGGTCTCGATAATGAAGTAAACCGTCAAAAGATCCGTTCCCTTTTTCAAGGAAAGGACACACCGGATGCGATTTTTACAGCGGTAGAAAAATTCTCCATCACTACTTACGAGGTTTGCAAGGAACTTCACATAAAAATACCCGAACAGGTAAAAATGATCAGTTTTTCGAACCTGACTGCAGCTTCTTTATTCAATCCATCCCTATCAGCTATTATTCAACCGGCCCACAGCATAGGACGGGAATCTGCAGATATACTATTCAGGCTTATCGACAGGAAAAAATTGCTTCCTGCTCAAAAGAACGTTATCATTCCTTCTCATTTGGTAGTAAGGGAATCGAGCCCTGTGCAACAAGCCGTTCTCTGATTGTTAGAATGTTTCATTCAGGTTCAGGAAAAAACCCTTCCGTCCATAATTGCCAAAAGCATAATCCAGGCAAAGATTGGTGCGGGTCGATTTATTGAACAATATCCGCAGGCCAGCCCCACCTGCGGGTTGCCACCGCTCAAATAATTTTGTACCTAATTCATCATTGGCTGTTTGTACATTGAAGAAAGCTACTCCACTCAGGAAATTATTCTTTGTGATAGGAAAGCGGTATTCAGTTTCTGAATAAAAATATTGTGTGCCTTTAAAGTAAGTGACTGTATAGCCACGTCCGCTGCGGCTTCCCGGATCTTTACCCGTCCCAGGCAGTTCCAGATATGGCAAGGCTCCGTTTAACAAAAAGGAACCCCAGCTCCAGAAGGCCAGTACATGTGTTGGATTGCGGGCAGACAGGCTCCAGTATTTCCTGAAATCGGGCGTAACCTGTATCGCATTTTTTGTGCTACCCATCCAGGTTTGATTGAAGCGGAAACTGATATCGGCATAAATTCCTTTATAGGCCCTGTTCTGGTTATCGCGTGTAGTGTATGCTGCACTGAAGAGAAGGCCATTTGCCATATAATGATCACGGTTAAATCCGTAGCGGTCGCTATAGATATTATATGGAATTGAATCGGTAACCGGGTTCTTGTTTTTTATATTTCTTCTGATATCAAACGATACGCCGGCACCGATAAAAATATTATTCCTGAGTTGTTTGTATACCTTTTCCCTGAAACTGTAAAATTCAGCATGCAATACATAGCCTTTGCGTTGAGGATTACTTAAGATGCGGTCGGCTTCACTTCCATTTGCAGCATTACCAATACCCAAACCAAAGTCGGGTGTTACCGTTTTGGCAGCGACCAGGCTGCCCTGGAGATTCCATTTATTGCCTGGCGTGAAAACGTTATGGCTTATATAGAAATAGAGAATGCCTTTGGTAGTTATAGATGCTGATGTTGCAGCAACAGACATAAAAGTTTTAGGGTCACGTCCCAGCACTTTTCCTGCTACAGCCTTAATCCCTACTTGCGCGCCAATAGTTGGGTTGCCGGCAATATTGGGCATCATGGTTATGCTGGATCGTTTACGCCGGAGATCGGGCTTTCGTTTGGGATGAAAGATATCATTATACAGATCGGACAGATCGTATTGTTTGTACATGAGAGTGTCTGCAGGATTGATCACTTTCAGCGTATCTGCAGCCGGGGATTTTTTCTTCAGTGTATCAACAGGAGTGACCGTTTGAGAATCGGCAGTTCCATGAACTATCATAAGCAGGAATATCAGCCCTAAAAGCCTTCTGCCAGATGAAACTATACATCTCTTTCTATTAAGTAAAATTTCCTGATTCAAAATATCTCTTATGCTTTAGAAAAATCAAGAGATACAAATTTCAAACCAGAACCCTGAGGATGACTGAAATAGGATTATGATTAATTTTAAGACAGATTCAACTCAGCTTATGACCCGGAGAACCAGTTTAAAATTTGCCCAATTAAAGGTAATCGTTGTTACCTGGCTGATCATCGGGATAATGATCGCCTTATACGATCACCTGGTTTTGCTAACCCATACTTCACAGGGGCCGGCTCCCGGGTATTCGCTCATTTCATCCATTATCGTCAATATGATCGCAGCACTTGTTGGCGCACTGCTGGGTGGAAGCTTCCTGGTATTTTACATAAATGAGCGATATCGCGACAAGCCTTATGGCTACACGGTCATTGCCGTTACACTTTCTTTTATACTTATCATTATCCTGATCAGTTTTGTGCTCCGTGCAGTGGCTTATCCTGATATTCACCGGTTATTTAAAAATGGATTGGTGTGGGCAGTAGTTGTAGGCATCACACAACTGCTGCTGCAGATCAACAGTAAATTCGGGCAGGGCGTGTTCTGGAACCTGGTAAAGGGAAAATATAATACGCCTAAAGAAGAGAAAAGAATATTTATGTTTCTTGACCTCAATTCCTCCACTTCTATTGCAGAGCAATTAGGCGATAAAAAATATCATGCTTTCCTGAAAGATTTTTATGCTGATATAACCAATCCCATTCTTGATAATAAAGGAGAGATCTATCAATACGTAGGTGATGAAGTGGTAATAGCATGGCGTTATAATGATGGGATCGAACAAAGCCAATGCGTCCGTTGTTTTTTTGATATCAAGGATCAGATGATCAGTTTGAAAGACAAATACCTCTCCCGCTATGGCGTATGGCCATCGTTTAAAGCCGGCATGCATTGCGGTATAGTAGTGGTGGGAGAAATCGGTAATATCAAGAGGGATATTACTTATTCCGGGGATGTATTGAACACTACCTCACGCATACAGGCATTGTGTAAAGAATTCCGGCAGGAGGTGATAGCTTCTGCCGACCTGGTAAAAGAACTTCAACCGTTAAACAAATTTGCAACCTTCAATTTGGGTACTATCAAGCTAAGGGGAAAAGAAAAACAAATGCCGCTGATAGCCCTGGGAGAAAAGAACTAACTTTTTTATTGTTTTAATTTCTTCAATTGGTCAATGGCATTATTATTACCAGGATCCAATTGCAGTGATTTTTCATAATACTTTATAGCTAGTTCTTTATTTCCCTTTGTCATATATGCTTCTGCCAGGCTATCCCAGGCATTGCCGGACTCAGGGTGATCAACTGTATTTTGCAGGAACAGTTCAATGGCTTCGTCTACTTTTTCTCGCCTCAGCAATAGATACCCGATAGTGTTAATAGAGGTTTCAGCAATTGCCTGCACAGTTCCTTTGCTCAACTGATCCTTGTATTCCTGCAAAGCAGTCTTTGCACCTTTACTCAATATCGATTGCCATAATGCTTTAGTAGCTGGGTTATAGCGCTCATAGTTCAGCCAGGCGAGGGCCGGCGTGGAGCCGCCGAGAGCATCTTCCATCATACCATCGGCTATGGAAAGCCCATTGGCACTATTGGTGAAATAAAGGAAAGCATCTTTTGCTTTCAGATCTGCTTTCATAAAGCATTTGCTGTCGCCCTGGTCGCCCCAGTGCCAGAAATATTTCCGGCCATTATCTATTTCCAGTCCCACACCTAATCCCCAGTACAACTCGGGATAGGCATCCGTACGGACCCTTATCTGGGGAGTGAACATTTGCTCCCAGGTTTTCTTCTTAAGCCCTTTCCCATTGAGCAATGCAAGAATGAATTTCCCATAATCAGCCGCGGTGGTATGTACACTGGCAGCAGCATTATATCCCTTCCCTTCCCAACGGAATGATTTATTCCCTTCCCAGTTATGACGGTATACATGCCTGTAAGCAAAACTGTCCTGCCAGGAAAAAAAGCTATTGGTCATTCCCAGTGGCTGGAAAACGGATTTCTGAATGTATGTTTCAAAATCCATCCCGGTAAGTTTCTCCATCACTTTGGACAAATACACAAAGCCTTCTCCTGAATAACTGAATTTTGCGCCGGGAGTGAATTCGATCGGCAGTGTGGGCGAGCCTTCGCTTCGCCAGTTGGGAAAACCAGCACTATGGGTCAATACCAGTCGTGCAGTGATCAGGCGGATACGTTCGTCCTCGCCAATATCATAATTGTTGCCGAGATAGGTATTCAAAGGTATATCCAGGTCAAGCTTTCCCTGGTCTACCAGTTTCAATGCACCATAAGCGGTGATCACCTTGCTGAGTGAGGCGGCTTCAAAAAGGGTGTTATCATCCACCGGCACTTTTGTTTCAACATTTGCAACACCATAACTTTTCAGCCATACCTGCTTATCATTCCGGATCAGGATGGCTTGCATGCCTGGAATATCGGCATTATTCATCCAGACCGGAATATCTTTTTGCAGGCTTTCAATACTTTCTTCAACCGTTTTTCTGGCTGGTTGGGCAATGATTGTTGAAGCAATAAAAATACAGGCAAAGGGGAGAACGCGTTTCATGGAAGAGGTATTATCCGCAATATAAATCAGATTTTACATACCGGGATAATACGGAACCGTTTTGCTTTTGCTTATCCATTCCGGTCATCAACCTGCTCACCCCTTTGAATAGTCAAAGAATCAGATAGTAGTATTTTCCTTTATTACTTTACCGTCCTTATCAATAAATACATATACTGTTTTGATGCCTTTTTTTACTTCATACCGGTAATATTTTTCATCCTTATTGTTGACGACGTAAGCTACTCCTTTCTTATCCCAGTCCCTGTATTTGCTTTTGGAAAACGTATTCCTTGCCTCAGCAGGTATGGCAGATTCAGCAACCCATTTTTCTGTAAAAGACCAGTCGCCATCAATGCTGTAATGGGCAGTGTAGGCGACCCCATCTTCCTTAAACCTGCATTTATAGTTAGTGACATCATTTGACCATTTAATATCGCTCGCGTTCTTGTATTGCGATTGAAAATGGTTCTTTGCTTTATCAGGGATTTTGACCACCTGGGAATTAGTGCTGATACACCAACTGATGCACAGCCATAATAAAAATGTTAAGCGCATAATATGCTGTTTTTAGTGGTGAAATATTATTAAAGAAATTCTCCAATAATGATGCCTTTTCCTAAATCTGCTATTGTTTGTATTTCACCGCTTTAATGGTCCTGAGTGTATAAAAATGGTAACAGCAAAGGGCAGCTTATGCTACCCTTTGAAAAATCAGGTTTGGAAATATGCGAAGCAAATTCCTCTTATTTATTCATAACCTGTTATCTGTCTACCTCCTTATCTTTTGTTTCTTCCTGACCTTTGAAGACTTTCATATCCCTGGTATTTTTTTGCACAGCGATAGCAGAAAAAATACTAAGAACAAAAGACATGGCATAAAAGCCCTTTTCACTTTTTTCCATGTCTGCATTCCATAATCCGACTGTCAGCAGAATAATGGATAAGATAGTAGAAAACCAGGCAATACCGTAATAAAGGCTGGTAACGGGAATACCTTCCAACTGATCCCGTACTGCTTTTTGCACGGAAATGGCAGCGAAGAGACCAAACATTAATACGGTAAAATAATATCCCTTTTCATTCAATTCCATTTCTGCATTTCCCAGTCCTATGAGATAAGCGGCTACGCCGATCAATAAAGCCATCCAGGATGCGCCGATAAAAGCGGCAGAAGGTTGTTGGGTGTGTTTCTGTTCCATAAGTGGTTTTTGAGGAGTCAAATCTAACAGGTGGAAATCAGCCTGTTTTTGACAGAAGTCAAAAACCGAAAGAGTAAATGTTAAAGCCGGCTTCTGATCCGGCTAAGGGTTTCCTGGCTGATACCGAGATAAGAAGCGATTTGGCCAAGGGGAACACGTTCAATTATATGTGGGGTTTGCTGAATTAGCTGTTCGTATCTTTCTGCGGCTGTTTTGAATTGTGCATTCACGAAGCGTTCTTCAAGCCGGACATAATATTTCTCATAAGCGATCCGGACCAGCCTCTCTATTTCATGAAACCGGTTGAACAGGTCTGTCAGTGTCTCTTTTGAAATAGCCCATAAAACGCTCCCTTCCAGCAACTGAAGATTCTCAATGGCCGGCTGTTGTATAGTGAAACTATGGAAAGAGGTAACAAAATCTCCTTCAAAAGCGAACCAGTGAGTAATTTCTTTTCCATCCAGGTTATAAAAACCTCGCAGGGCGCCTTGTTCCAGAAAATAGAGATGGCGGCATACTTTTCCTTCTGTAAGGAGAAGTTCATTTTTGGAAAGAATGACCTGGGTGAAGCAGGCTTGGACAGCATCCTGGGCTTCAGGGCTAAGAGGATGGTATTTACGAAGATGAGTGAGAAGCTGCTCCAATGGTATTTGAGATTAAAAAGTGAACTGTAAAGCTAATCTACTTCACTAATCCCGTAAATAATAGTACAATGCAGAAATTTGGTTATTCTCTCTTACAAAGCACTTATGGGACTGGCCATTGGTCATTTGCAGCTCTTGGAAGAAAGTACCCTTTAATACAGTTAGGATTACGGATGCAAAGTTGAATATGATTCCTGCTATAAAATCCAGCGTTTGGATATATAGACTCACCTTCTATGAAAGCACTTCTGACTGAATCGAAATCCCTATCGTCCTAGATAAAGCAAGCAGGCTATTATATCCCTTTTTGAGGAAATCGATATGTCCGACACCTAATAAATCAAGACAAAATCCAATATCTATTATAGCGCCTACTACAGCCGGCTCCTTAATACTGTCTGATTTTTCTTCCGGCTGGATTGTTCTTCAGCGAATTTTAATGCCCGCTCTTGATCATTTTCCCAAAAATAAATTCCATGCCCCAGCCAGTCATATGCGTTCCAGCTAAAACGCAGATCATCCAGGCCATTGACCAGCTAATTAACAACAGCATTGTCACAACCATGAAAACCGATGATCAAACCTGGTTTAATACCGTACATCCTCATTATTTTTATCTAAACCATATATTTTTTAAACCACCATACTAGCCGCCCATCCGGAGTTAGTATTCCCATTTGCATCAAATATTCTCTTGCTGCTTCTTTCGATGACATGCGGTGCTCATGCTGTTGCGTAAGTACTCATCAAATTCAGCCATATCTTCTTTTGTTCATTCTATCATAAAAACATTTTTTCATTCCAGGAATATCCCTGTGCATGTAAAATTGCATTACGATCTTAAATTAACCGCCGTTTTTTCACCTTGATAAATGATATTTTAACCGGAAAGAAGTGTAAAAAAACACTCTCTTAATACCAGAGAATATTTTCATTTTTTAGTAGAGTTCTTTCTATTAGAGTCGTTTTCATTTTGCTTATTAAACGCCCTCAAAGCCTTCTGTAATTTGGTAATCGTCTTATGCAGGTCCTGCTGATGCTTCTCCAACACCTTACCTGTTTCTTTTGCCGCCGTATCGAAAAGTCGATTGGCCTTGTGAAGGTGCACATTATACTCCCCCGCCTGCTCATCCAACCGCTTGATCAATTCCCAGATCGTTTCCTTCTTTCTCATATTTTTCCAAGCACAAAATCTAAGCCACTGGTTAATAAAACCAGTTTCAGTAAAGGAATAGTCTTTAACTATGTAAGATTATTTTCGATTCAGTTCATCCTTGGCCCTACTGATCCACTCCCGGTTCATACTCCTTTCCTGGGAAGAAAGATGCCGGCCTTCTTCCACAATTGCATTGAACAACTGAGTAGCTTCCTGGGTGCGCCCTCCCCTTATCAGGAATAAGCCATAAAAGTAACGCTGCTCATAATAACCAAAGCGACCAGCCATGGTCTGGAATTCCTTCTCAGCCTGTTCAGGCCGGCCGGTTTTATCCAGCGCAATAGCATAAAGTAAATGCGCCCGCGAACGCGCAAACTGAGGAGAACGGTAGATTTTCTGCGCTAATGGAATAATATCATCATACCGGCCTACAGCATTATATGCAATAATAAGTTGCCGGAGCAAATGTTCATTTTCTGTGAACACACCCGTATGGCTGCTTTCATATAATTCTATAGCCCTCTGGGTTTCGCCTTTTTGCAGGTAAGCATCTGCCAATGCGATCCGGTTTTGAAAAGTATCGGAAAACCGCAACTGTTCTTCAAGCTTCCGCACGCTGGCAGAAGGATTGAGCACAGCTCCCATTCCCGAACTCACCTGCTGCAGCTCCCGGCCTGTGAGTATCTCTGAAAAGAAATAGATCAGGCAGCCGATCACCGGCAGAAAAACGATGATCCAGATCCACTTGTTCTGATTGCCCCTGCGAATGCAATGGATCACGCAGATGGCTTGCAGGATCAGGCTGATATAATAGTAGTTAGCGATAAAACTCATGGCGGTCCGGTTGGGTGGTAGCTCAAAAATAATAAATCAAACATATATATGCCACCAGGTATTTTCCCATAACTGCACAGTGTAAAAACAGAAAACCTGTTTCCATCTGTGGAACTCATTCCCCAACATATTCTTTTTATGAATCGCTTTTCCCGGTTAGCATATTGTTTGTATAACCAATTGTATGACCTTTCAACAATTCAATAGACTTTCAGCCGTAGAACAGGAAATTGCCGTTTGGTATATTGGCGTGGCTGTAGCAGACAGGATCGAAGGCGATATTCGCTACCTATTATTTCAATTGGATTCGTTTTACATTGAGATCACTTACGTGATAAATCTTAATTCCATTACGCGGATCCTCGCTTTTGATGATATGGAACTGCTGGAGCCTTACCTGGCCAATATCCAGATAGAACTGGATTAAGGGATGATATGCTCTGCTATCTTTGCCGCAAATTCATCCAGGCTGGCAGTGCCGGTATTACTTAAGAGAAGTACCGTCGCATTAGCTTCCAGTATATGAAACAACATGCCTTGTGCACCCATTATTCTACCTGGCCTCTTCACGATCGTATACATTTTCTTATTGATCTCATAATCCTTATAAACCCATACACCATAAGCGTATTCATCCAGGGCCGGGGTGAACATACGGTCAAGAGATGCCTGCTTCAATAACTTTAATCCGAATAGTGCCGTTGTGAATTTCAGAAGATCCCCGGTTGTGGAATACATTGCCCCGGATGCATACCAGTTCTCTATGTACACAGGAAGATCATTTACGAGGGCCTGGAGGTCATCCCGATAAAAATAGGTATCTGCCAGCCCGGGAATGATCTGATGCTGATACAATAACCCGGAATTGGCCATGCCCAATGGCTCAAGGATAAACTCTTTTAAAACCTCATTGTATGTTTTTCCCGTTACCCTTTCAATGATCTTTCCAAGAATAATATACTCGGCATTGTTATAATTAAATACTTTGCCGGGCTCTGCAACCAGCGTATCACTGCAATACTTTATTAGCAGTTCATCTGTAGTATAAGGTTTCTGATAAACGCCCAGGCCATTCTTCAATGCACTTTCTATAGAAGTTATGGTATCAATATTCACCATCCCGGAAGTATGATTCAACAACTGATTGACCGTCACTTTATCAGCCCCCTCTCCTTTATAATCGGGCAAATACGTACGAATGGTCTGACCAGGATCGATCTTTCCTTTTTCCTGCAACTGCATTATCAACACCGAAGTAAATAATTTGGTGATGGAAGCGATCTTATATTTTGTTTCATTCCTATCAGGCGCCCCAAATGGAATATTGGCAAGTCCAAAACTTTTATGATAGACCGTCCGGCCTTTCTTGTGAATAAGAATGGTGCCGTTGAAGCTGTTCTTTTTAGCATAATTATTTATAAAGCCGTCAATAGCAGCAGTCTGTGCCATTATGCTGCCTGCGGCAAACAGCAGGATGAATACAAGAACTGGAAATTTCATTGCAGATAGTTTATATGTTTCAGGCTTATACGAACAAATAAAAAAACTGTTACAGAGCCCGCCGGAATTCTCGAGCAGCCTCATTGCCTTTCCGCATTATAATGGATTTCAGACCCCGGCAACGTGGAAATACTTACACAACCGGCCTGCTGACAGCTTATTTCTTTAACGCTTTTCATTATTTATCAATCAATCCCCTCCCATTACCCATGGCATGATTATTTACCTACTATATAAAAAGACATAATGAAAACCGTTAAACACCTCGAGAAGCAACCCGCCCTCGACAAACTGAAAGAGCTGGCCGAAGAAGCCCGGCTATGCATGTTCAATACCCGGCTCTGCGGTGCTCCCTTCAACACACGCCCCATGGTAACCCAATCAGTGGATGATGATGGAACGATCTGGTTTTTCAGCGCAGCGGACAGCAGCTTAAATCTTGATATTGCCCGTGACGACCGGGTGCAACTTATCTATTCCAACCGAACAGCCCTTGAGTTTTTGTCCATTTATGGAACGGCCGAAATTGTCGTTGATCAAAAGAAAGCCCGGAAATTATGGAATGTCTATCTCACTGCCTGGTTTCATGAAGGTCCGGAAGATCCTAATCTTACGCTCCTGAAGTTCAGGCCCCTGGAAGGCTACTATTGGGATACAAAGCATAATAAAATGATCGAATCCCTGAAGATCGTTATAGGCGCCATCAGGGGGAAAGTGATGAACAACGGACTCGAAGGAAAGTTAAGTGTGAATTGATCATAATCCTTCCACCGCTGCCTTCCTGGCGATCATCTTCTTCCCTGTTACCAGCATCAGCAGGGCCAGTATGCTGCAAGCACTCATGATCATTGCCATAGGCAGTATGGAACCTGCCGGTATCATGCTCACAACAATACTTACACAGGCTCCTATCCCCATCTGAATAGCACCCATCAAAGCTGATGCACTGCCGGCTCCTTTTGTAAAAGGCGACATGGCCAGGGCAGATGAATTAGGCAGTATATATCCCAGGCAGCTTAAATAAATAAACAACAGCAACAGGATCAGGGGAAGCGAAAGCCAGCCGCGCGAAGCTGCAATCAACAGCAGCAGACCGATAAACGTTTTAACAATAAGTGCTGTGATCACGATCTGCTGGATACTGTATTTTTTCATCAGGAATCTGTTCACCTGGCTTGCCAGGATCAGTCCGCCAGCCAACAAAGCAAAGATCCATCCGTATTCTTTCTCACTCACCTTATATAATTCCATAAATACATAGGGCGAACCTGAGAGATAGGTAAACAAACCGGCAAAAGCGATAGCTCCCGTGAAAGTATAGGTATAAAACACCGGCTCCCTGAATACTGCCAGGTAGCTGCGTGTGATCGCTGCAGGTTTTAGCGAATAGTCCGGATCTGGCTTGCTGCTTTCCGGCAGACCAAAGAAAACCGCCAGCAATATCACAGCTGTGATCGATGCAAGGATAATGAATACTGCCTGCCAGCCAAGCGAAGAAGTAACATAACTGCCAACCGTAGGCGCAATAATAGGTGACACCCCCAGTATAAGTATCAGCATGGAAAACACCTTTGCATTTTCTTCCACCGGGAAGAGATCACGCACCATGGCATTGGCTGCCACAGTAGCCGCACAAGCCCCAATAGCCTGTGCCACACGAACAGCCACCAGGAAATCGAGCGAGGTAGCCATTACGCAAAGCACCGAAGCGGCGATATACAACAAAAGCGCAGCATACAACGGGGGCTTCCGGCCAAACCGGTCCATAAGCGGGCCGTACAATAATTGCCCTACGGAAACTCCTACAAAAAAACCAGACAGGGATAGTGACACTTCCGATACAGATGTATGCAGGTCCTTTGCAATAGCAGGGAACCCCGGCAAATACATATCTATAGAAAAGGGTGCAATGGTGGTAAGTGCACCAAGTATTGATACAAGAAAGTAATATCTTTTTTTAGTCACAGTTAACAGGTTTTAATCAATAACATCATACTTCCGGCAACGCCGGGAATCAGAATGGCTGGCAAAGGATTAGAGTGGCCGGGTTGGAAAAGGGCGTAAAGCTACAGATTGTACAGTAAAAGCTTTCACCAAGCCGCGAGAGGTATCAACAAAGGGAAGATTAATTTGTTCGGATGAAAAGAGAGAAGGCTGTAAAGATACAATTAATTCATATAGGCATAAATTTGAGGATAAATTTCTTTGCATGAATATTTTTCTGACGGCTTCGCTTGTTCTCGTTTCAATGATCCTTGGTTTTAAGCAACCTGTTGCCTCCACCCCTGCTCCAGATAATGCAGAAACCCGCACCACGATCATTCCCGGCGCCGACCAAACAGAAAAATACATCCCTTATTTAAAAGATAAACGCATTGCCATCCTCGCCAATCCCACTTCACGTATCGGCAATAAACATCTTGTCGACAGTCTCAAAGCCAGCGGTATTAATATCGTAAAAGTGTTCGGGCCTGAACATGGATTCCGTGGAAATGTTGGTGCCGGTGTAAAAGTCGCCGATCAAATTGATCCGGATACCGGCATTCCCATCATCTCTTTATATGGGCCAAAAAGAAAGCCCAGCAAAGAAGATATGGCCGATGTGGACCTGATGATCTACGATGTACAGGATGTCGGCTGCCGCTTTTTTACCTATATCAATGTGCTGGCATTACTCATGGAAACCTGTGCCACTTATGATAAGGAATTACTGATCCTCGACCGGCCAAATCCCAATGGTTATCTGATAGACGGACCGATACTCGATATGTCGTTGAAGTCCGGGATCGGCAAGTTTCCGCTCCCTATCAGCCATGGGCTCACTGTTGCTGAATTTGCCCAAATGGCCAACGGCGAAGGCTGGCTTGAAGGTAAAGTAAAATGCAAGCTGAAGATCATTCCCGTGGCCAATTACAATCACGATATGTATTATGAGCTGCCTGTAAGCCCTTCACCCAACCTGAACACTCAACAGGCTGTAATGCTTTACCCCTCCACCTGTTTGTTTGAAGGCACATATCTTAACCATGGCCGGGGCACATATTATCCCTTTACCGTACTGGGCAGCCCGGAACTGAAAGGCAAGTACTCATTTTCTTTCACTCCCACTTCTATTAAGGGAATGAGCGAGACACCTCTTTTTATGAATGAAGTATGTTATGGCCTCGACCTGCGCAACTATGATATCCAAAAGCTGATGCGTTCAAAAAAACTCAATCTTCAATGGATGATGGAATTATATAAAGCACATCCACATAAAGAAAAGTTCTTCGATTCAAAATTGAGCAAAGAAATGGGCGATATCGGCAAACTCAGCGGCTCCCCTTTATTCCGCAAACAGATCATTGATGGAGTGCCTGAAGCTGTGATCCGTAAAAGCTGGGAACCGGAACTGAGCAAGTACAGGAAAATGCGCAAGAAATATTTATTGTATAAATAATCCTGTCCACCACCGGTCTTGTGATGTACTAAACTTCAATTTAAAGAAGGCATAATCTACTTAGTACTGTCTTTTCTTGCCCGGGTATTATCTTTCGCACGGGCGCTGTCTGCCATGCGCGCGCTATCAGACGTTTGTGGTGGCACAGCAAGGCTGTCTGATGAACGACCTCCCGGCAAAACCACACTATCTGTACTGTCTTTACCCATATCCTGATTATCGGCATTGTTATTACAAGCTGCTACAATTACGGTTACTGCAAAAAACAGAAGGATCTTTTTCATAACAACCATTTAACAGAACCGGCCCAACAACCATGCCGGGCCATTTATATAAAAACCATTATCTTGAACGCCTCATTCTGCTAGTGTAAAATGAAAACAATATTTATCTCTTTACTATCATTATATCTATGTAACATTAATTCCACACCCGTGTTACATGAACGATCAAGTGTACATGGCTTGTATCACAAAACAGATTCCATTGATAATTTCTGGAGCTGGTTTGTAAAAAATGAAAAAAGACTGCGCAATTTTCAGAACGATCCTGATAAATATCTCAACGAATTATTCATCCAGGTGAAAAAGATAAAAGCCGGCCTGGCTATAGAATTTGAACCACCACAAAACGGCATTATCAATATGACGGTTTCAGCCAATGGTAATCCAGAGCTTTTTCAACTGGTAAGGGATATTGTAGAAAGAGCACCCGGCGTGAAAGGATGGAAGTTTTTTGCTTTCCGCCAGCGAATGCCGGCAACAGCAGTGAAGGAAATGAAATTAAACGTTGGTCCACTGGTTCTGGATCCTGCACAAATGAAATTCTTCCCGGTAATCGATAACCAGCAATTGAATATTATTATTTATGCCAAAGGGATAACCGAACAGAATTATAACCAGGTGGCTTATGCCTGCTTTATATTGCTGGATAATATTCTTGGTGAATATGATTGCACTGTTAAAGTCAATAATTTTGATTTTCAGCAGATGCCAGATCAGGCTGCAGAACTGAACGACCTCAAACCACTCCTGGAACTGGCCGGTTATGTGGATGCTTTTTACAAGCAGAAAAACAATTGATCCGGATCAAACAAATACGATATAAATCTCCGTCCCAAAAAAGTTCATCTGCCCTCTTTAAAGTAGTAGTTCAACTGCCTGTTAAAGCTCAGTCACCCTTAGTGATCATACCCTGATATGCCTGTATGAGATCATTAATCACGTTTTTTTGTAGCAGTTACACTACATTACAATAATAGAATAATCTATACAACGGATCTTCTTATTCTGCTTCCTTTGTATTGTTAATGAATAAACAGGATCATTGATAAGCCACCCTTGCAACTCCTGTTTACTAATTTTTAAAGCTATCTAATATTTTATGAAACCTAATCCTACGATTATAAACCGTAAAGGTTTATTGTTTGTCGCGCTATTTCTAAGCTCCACCATTTTTGTAAATGCCCAGTTGAAAGTAGGCGACAACCCCACCAGCATCCAGAAATCATCTATTCTTGAATTGGAAAGCACCCGCCAGGGTCTTTTGCTCCCCAGGCTGGCTGATACCACTGCGATCAATGCCCTGACCCCTCCAGACGGTATGATCATTTTCCTGAATACCGATAAGAGCCTCCGCCTCCGCAGTAACGGAAGCTGGAAAAAGATCGCTGACCTTTCTGAAGCAAACTCTAACTGGTCGCTTAACGGTAACAGCGGCACAGACCCCTCTTTGAATTTTATCGGTACAGTAGACGGCCAGCCATTAGTGATGAAAACCAGTAATGCAGAAAGATTACGCATTAATGCCAATGGGGATGTCGGTATCGGTACAGCTAATCCTACTGCCAAACTGAACGTCGATGGCTCTGTAAAATTTGAAAACCTTGCCGCAGGCACCAACGAACTGGATGTGCTTGTACTGGCTGCTGACGGTTCTGTATACAAACGTTCCATGTCCTCTTCCGCCTTTGAAAATGCGATCCGTGCTATCAACGGTATCCAGAAACAAACCCTGAGCCTTACTGCAGACGCCAACACCACCACGGATACAGTAGCAGTAGAGAACCGTGCTTCAGACAGTACTATCGCCATCCATCTCCCTGTGCAGAATGGTTCCTCTCCCACCAAACCTTATGGCTTGCTCACTTATGCCGACTGGCAAAAGATAAACAGTGGCATCCAGACGATCACGATCGGTGCTGTAGCATCCGTACCTAATGTAAATGGTGCTTCAATCACTTCCGACACCACTTCACGCACCATCATACTGCATCCGGCCGATGCCACCAACCCTGGTATCGTAACAGCAGCTGCACAAACCTTCGGCGGCAACAAAACCTTCCAGGACAGTGTAACTGCAGCCAAGGCAATACTTGTTGGGAATACAGGACAGGCGAACTCAACCGTGCAGGTAAGCGGCTCTTTGTCAATGGCTATCCAGACATTCAGCAACAACTACACGGCTACCGCAGCAGACAATACCATTTTGATGAACACTACCAGTTCAGCACTTACACTCACATTGCCCAACCCTTCCACCTTTTCAGGGCGTATATACACTATCAAGAAGGTCGGCACCGGCGGTATCGATCACGAACTGACCATTACTCCCGCTTCAGGAACGATTGATGGCGGCTCTTCTTATGTGATATATAACGACTGGACCTATGTGACGCTCCAAACAGACGGCGCTAACTGGTATATCATCAAGAAGTAATTATTCCGTAGAAGACAACCGCAAAGATCAATCCTGTTACTATGCGTAGCCTGAAGCGAATCAGCGTGGCCTTGTTATGCCTTGTATGGAGCAGTTTTGTCTATTCGCAACAATTACGTTTAGGCAAAACACCGCTTGCCCTGCAGAAATCAGCTATACTGGAATTGGAATCCAATGACCAGGGTATGCTTTTCACCAGGATCACCGATACAACACTGATCAATGGCCTGACACCACCGGATGGCATGGTGATCTTTCACCAGCCGTCTGCCCAGCTCATGATCAGAAGCAATGGTCACTGGCGGGCATTGGGCACAACCGATCTGCTGAAAAATTACTGGAGCATTACCGGCAATACAGGGATCAGCTCATCCAATTTTATTGGCACGACCGATGATAAGGCGATGATCTTAAAATCGAACAGCAGCAGTTTTCTTGAACTTGGACAAAGGGCTACTTTAGGATTGGTGCAGGCATATCCTGATTATTCTGATAATAACGAACAGCTTACTTATTTAAAATCTGCCCTGCAGTTCCATGCACCGGCAGCACAATCCTACAAACCCAAGATATTTATCGATGCTAACGGTAATTTCAGGATAAAAGGAAGCGCAGCCGGTGTCGATTATTTTGAATTCGGTTCCACAGGCACTTCTGATAACGGTGGTTTGGAATTTATTACCGGCAAGGACGGGAATGAGCCTTTCGTTTTTAAAAGTTACAATAGCTCAACCAGTACAATGACTGAGATAATGCGGTTGCAAAGCGGGTCCGTTGGAATAGGCACTCCTACCCCGGCTGCTGTTCTCGATGCTGCCGGCACTTATAAAATGGGGGCCAAAGGAACTGTTCAGAAAAACACTATCAGCCTTGAAATAGCAACAACATCGGCGATCAATTTCGCTGCTGCGAATCTTGTGGTGATCGGCCTTGCTTATACCCCTGCCCAAATGGATGTAGATCTGACCATACCGGCGGCTAATGCGCCGACCGGTACAAGAGCCACTGTTGCTGTTTCATTAGATACAGACCTGCCTACTGGTGTCAGCATTGGATCAGCGAGGCTGACCAGTACAAACAATGTAAGAATAAGAATGTATAATACATCAACGAGTGCCCGGACCATTAACACCGGAACGAAGTTTTATGTAACGATCACAGAGTTTTAATGAATGGCCAGCCAATACAGGCATATCATCCATAGTCTATTTTTTGCATTGCTGTTTTGCTTGAAGACAACGGCACAACAGGGATTTTATGTTCCGGCCACGGGCAAAATATTTTTTATCGGCGATTCAGCTACCATTTTTTCCAATGTAACCAACCAGGGTAATCTTGGTATCGGCAAAAATGCGATTGTGAATTTTTCCGGGGAGACCTGGAACAATAGCTACCAATCCCGGATCACTGATAATTCCAATAATGGAACTGGTATTACAGGTGAAGGAGGCTGGCTTCGTTTTATATCGGATTCGATAAGACAACAAATATCCGGCGGCTATAATGCAGCAACCCGCTCTGGCCCTTCTTTCACCAAAATAAAAATAGATAACAAACAGGGAATTGAACTGCTCAATGGAAGCGCTAAAGCCCGCAATGAGATCAGCTTTCAGCAAGGGCTTTTTTTTCTCAATGATAATATCCTTGTGTTGGGTAATAATGATCCGGGTAAAATCGACGGATACGACTCGGCACGTTATTTTGTTACCGGCAACCGTCCTGATCAGGGTTTATTGATCAGGGAAAATATCCGCCGCAGAGATGGAACAATTGTATTCCCGGTAGGCAGCCTTTCACAATCCTACACTCCGGCTGCTATCAAGAACCTTACCACAACAGGAGATGATTATTTTGTATCCGTATTTGACAGTGTTCGGATAAACGGCCTGACAGGAAACACATTGATCAATGAATCTGTCAATAAAATCTGGCAGATTGGTAAAAGCAAATATCCAGGAACCGGAATAACAGAACTCTCCTTTCAACACCTTATCGCTGATGAAGGCAACCTGTTTGCAAGCAACAGACAGTATGCTTATGTATCGCAGTTAATAAACAGTCAATGGGATATCGGCCAACCTCAAACCCTGCCTGCTGATGGAGATCTTACCACCGGTAGTATTCTGAACAATAGCGGTATTAATAAAAGAACATTCCTTGCATCTGTTAACCGAAACTCATTGTTCACCAAATTTGCCGGGGATAAGACTCTTAATTCCAGCACCGGCCTTTGGTTCAATGCATATCGCCTCGACTCTATAAGGGTAAGAACCTACTGGCGGACCAACCCAGAGATCAATACACATCATTTTGTAGTGGAAAGAAGGTTAAGTACAGAAACTGTTTTCAAACCTGTAGGAACGGTGGCTTCACAAGCCATCAATGGCTATAGCACGGTTACACTAAACTATCAACTCATTGATATCCCAAACAGGGATCAGGGCATTAGTTTTTACCGCCTGCGTTCTGTGCAGTATGACAGCAGTTCTAATTTTTCCGACACCATTGCTGTGGGGCCGGCACCCGGTGAATACAGCATCATGATATGGCCCAATCCATCTCCAGGCGATTTCTTCCTGAGCATTCATAAGACCCTGCCCGCCAAAGCCGTTGTGATCTGGAATGCTATTGGCCAGAAAGTAAAAGAAGAAGCGGTCAATGGAAGAAATATCATTCCGCTATTCCTCCCCATACAAGGCACTTATTTCGTAGGCGTTGTGCTTACCACAGGAGAAATCATTGAAACGAAAAAACTGGTGATTGCCGGAAGATAGACTTCCAATGTTAAATTTTCGCCCAACAGCAAAACTTAACATTGGAAGTCTTTTCCTGATATTAATTTTATATTATCAAATCGTAAACAAACTCAATAGAAATGGCTAAGACTAAAATCCCATCTCCGAAGAAACAGGCGCGTCTCCAGGTGATCGCCCAGTTACAGACCGCTTTACCGGGGCTGGAAGAAACTCTGGGTAAAAAAGAATTCAACAGCCGCTTAAAGAAAGCTGCCAAAATACTCACTGAAGGCATCAAGGTAAAGCCTGCCAAAAAAGAAGTGAAGATCAAACAAGAGAAAGCTGCATAAGCTAGCTCCTTCCCCGCATCCATCGCTCACACAAACCTAAACTCATTGTCATACCAGCGCCACCAAGGCCATTGATGATCGTAACACCCTGCCGGGGTTCCACGATCAGGTGTGTTTGGCCATTGGTAAGTTTAGGATAAACACCATTCCAGGTTTCTGTGATCAGGTTATTATTGAAGCGGGCAAACTGCTGCAGATAATCAAGGATCATGTCGTTGATAAAAGTTTTATCAAAAGGCCCATGGGTCAACCCGTACTCATGTGAATCGCCAATAGTAAGCTCACCATTTTGGTTTTGTGACACCATTACATGAATACCCCATTTGATATAATCAGGATACTGTGCCTGTATTCTTTTCTTTAAGATATTAATGGAAGGTGCCGACTGAAATGCAGTATAATGTAACAAGGAAAGCCCTGCGCAAAGTGCAGGGCCGATCCTCCAGTTGTTCCGTTGTGGCTCCATCCGCATCATTTGCAGTTTGCATTTGGTAAGCGGTTGCGCTGCATACAATTCCGGATATAAGGTTTCGAAATCGGCACCGCTGCAGAGATAGATCTCATCAGCCTGCCAGGATTCTGCTCCTGCAACAGCAGACGGATAGTTAAGAGCAGTAACCGCTTTACCCCATAAAAACTCCACGCCGAATTTTTCTGCAAGCCATAAAGGTATCCGTTCCATGGCCTGCCGAGGATCAACGATTAACTCTTCCTTGCTGTATAAACCTCCTATCAATTTACCCGGTACAACAGCAGGTGATCTCTTTAATACATCTACTGCATCCAGCAAATGATAATCCCTGTTCCTATATATTTCCTTCAATTCATCCAGTACTTTCCATTCATCTTTTTCATAAGCGAGATGAAGTGAACCCGCTTCTTCATACCATATACCAGCTTCATCAGCCAGCTCCTTCCACAAACGCCTCGACAGCATTGCTGTTTCATAAGCCTCACCCGCAGGCTGGCCTATCGGCCAGACCATCCCGAAATTTCTGACAGAAGCTCCTACGGCCTTCTGTTCCCGGTCTATCACTTTTACTTTATATCCACGAACAGCAAGCGCACGAGCCGTCGACAAACCGACAATTCCTGCACCTATAACGATAGCTGATTTGTTAAGCATGTTCATTTAAGATTGACAACCCGATACTGCTTTGTAAAATAGATAAGCGAAAAAACTGTTCCCGCCAGCCCCAGCAATGAACCTATCACAACACCATGAGAATAAAACTCCGACCAGTTTAACCGGAGACGGGCAAACTCTTTTATAAGCATCACTGTTACACTACCGAGATAACCGAAAGCATCGGCGAAATAGATCAGGAAACCGGCATTGCCCGCGATCCTGAAAGAAGCGATCAGGCGTTCAAAGAAAATACAGTTAAAAGGAATATAACCCATATACAGACCAAGGCTCGCCAGTTGCATCCATACAGCACCATCCATCTGGCCAGTGATAAAAAGTAGTGAAGAGATTCCGGCGATCAGGAAGCCTGCTGCTATCACTATATGCACCATTGCCAGTGCGCGGATATTTTTCCGAATAAGCACGAGTAATCCCATCATCAGCAAAACCAATAAGCAGGTATTGGTTTCTGTTTTGGTAAAAATGGAATAATTTGTTCCATAGCCCAGTTCATTCCAGATATTAGCCATATAGTTGTCCCTGATATCGCGCATCACGGTAAGGAACAGGTAGGTAATGCTGACGATGACAAGACCGATACCAAATGTTTTGAGAAATAACTTCCTGTTTTCCGCATTCATCGGTATACGCGCTGTTCTTTCCTTTTTATCCGTTTCGTCGGGTGGAGGTATTTTTTCCAGTAAAAAAAGAAAGATCAACAGGGGAATAAGAAATACCAACCCTGTAAAGAAAGGCATCCATTTCTCTGAAACGCCCCATTCCACCATCAGCCATTTTGCTACAGAACGTGTAAATCCACCAGCAAAAATAAAACTGACCGCCAGCGCTGCACCCATCAGATCAGTTGCTCTTCTACCTTCAAGATAACTGAAGATGACACCCCACATAAAACCCAGCAAAAAACCGTTGATAAACATAAACAACATGCCCCATGGTGCAGGCACCAGTCCAAACCCAAGCAGACAAAACCAGGCAGTGCCTGTGAGTATGATGCCTGTACGGAAACGGCCAAGCGATTTCAACTCAGCAATGAATTTAATACCTGCAAACTTGCTTAGCATATAACCGATCACCTGGCTGATGATCAGTAAGGTTTGATAAGAAATATCCCAGTACCGGATTCCCTCAAACGTAGCCACTGTAAATGGTTTCCGGTAAGCATATATCGACGAATATGCCATAAAAGCGATAAGGGATGCACAAATTGTTACCACCAGACGCTTTCCGGCTATCCGTTGTATGGATGAAGCAATATCAGTCACAGTTAAAAATTAGATTAGGAAGCAGAGAGAGATTGGAAATGATATGATCAGGATCATACGCAGCCAGTTGCTCCTCAGTATAAGCTCCTGTGGTTACTGCTACCACCAGGCCACATCCCGCATTGCGGCCTTCATTCACGTCCACTTCAGTGTCGCCTACTTTTGCCACTTCCAGCGGATCAGTAATGGAAGCGCGCGACATCAACTCCTGTATCATGAAAGGTTGCGGGCGGCCATGTTCCACTTCATCGCTTGCAATGGTATCATCTACCCATCCTTTTTCTTTCCATTGAAGCCGGTTGATAATAACATCTGCAATGATCCTGGGGAAACCGGTATTCAAAGCAATCCGGATACCGCTTTCTTTTAGCTGTTGGAAAACCTCTTCTGTATAAGGTAAAGGAATTACCGAAGCATTATATGTATAGAAATCCATCATCTCATCAGTGAAATCAGTATAGATCGTTCCGGCATCAGCAGATTGCCCACCAAGTTTTGCAAGCATAGCATTCACTGCAACGATCTTCTTGATACCCATATATGGATAGGTTTGCTCAAGACTTATATCATAACCATTTTTTACAAATGCATTTCTGAAAGCATGTGCTACATAATCATCATCTTTCACCGTAGTGCCGGCGATGTCAAAAACAACAAGTTTAATGGGCATGGTCTGTTTTATATTTTCTAAATTTAAGGATTTAAACCAACAGGTTTAAATGATATTGACTCTGTTGAATGTTTTCCCCACGAAGACACAAAGACCACAAAGAAATATTTATACACGTCATAAAGCGGTAAGGTTTCTTTATGGTCTTTGTGTCTTCGTGGGGAAATTTTGATTATTGAAGCTGAGTTATTATTGTTTAGCCCCTGGCCTGAAGATGGGCAATCATCATTTTCCGGTATTTGTCCAATGGTGGCAAGGGCCTGTTCTCAAGTTTGGCTTTCTCATCCCATTGCCTGAGGCGGATATGCAGTTCAAACAAACCGTCTGCTTCAAATAAAGCCGCTTCTGCCGCGCTCATCCTCCCTCCCTGGAATTCCAGTGTTTTCTTACTTGCTTCGGACAACTGGTTGTAATACGATTCATGACGGAAAGTAAGATACCGCTTTGCCTGCACATGATTGCGCACAAGACTGGCAATGTTTTCGGAAAAACCATGTTCCAGGAGAAAGTCAGCTCCCAGTTTTTCATGGTCCACTACTCCGTATCCATCCATTTGCTTAACCGGCATGATATGCTCACACAAATGGCCGATATCATGAAAAAATGCAGCAAGCACGATCTCTTCACTATAACCTTCTTCTTCTGCTAGCGAAGCACACTGGCACATATGCTCGACCTGCGAAACAGGCTCTCCTATATAATCTTCACCGCCATATTGTTCATAAAGGCCAATGATAAAATCGGCGGTCTGTGCGGGTGTTGAGTGGTTTGGCGACATATCGCTGATGGTTTATTTGCCCGGGAAAATAAGAACAGGCAGTGGTTTGTGCAATGGTTTGAATTCCCTTCCCAGCATAGCGGCGATGGTAGCTGCTATTTGTCCCTGGTAAGCCTGTGCTTTTTCTTTACTCTCACCAACAGGTTTAACAGAAGGTCCGATGGCAGCCATCCACATTTCACTGGCTTCTGCAATACGCTGTCCATGATGTTGCCAGTTGCCGCCTGCAGCCAGCCCTCTTCCATGATCGGTGGTTAGGATCAGCGTTGTTTTATCCTTATACTCAGGAGTGGATTGGATATATTCCCATAGCTGCCTGATCCAGTCATCGGTATTCTGCGCAGCATCAAGGTAGAAATCATACATGCCACCATGTGCAAATTCATCCGTATCTCCCAATCCGAAATAGATCAGTTTGGGTTTATGCGCTTTCATATACTCAAATGCAATATGAAAAGTAGCTACATCCACCCGTTCGCCATCATGAAAAATGGCGGGCATTTCATGTTGCAATTTATTGAAGAGTTGCTGACCAGGGGTGAGCGTGCCCGCAAGGTCTTTATAGCCATCGTTTACCAGGAGGCCAGAACGTTTGTCATTAAAAATATATGAATACACATCCCATGAGCCGAATACGACGGCTTTGCCTTTATATTCAGGAAGTTTATTCAGGTATTCAAAAACATTCTCATTCTTGTTGGGAATCTTGTCATTGGAATTGACGGCAGTATCAGGAAAGCCAGTGAAGATCTCATTATATCCCGGATAGGAAAACCAGTAGGGATTTGCATTGTTGAAATAGTTTCCATAATTCCTGTTGCCAAGTATTATGCCCTTTGACGCTATTTCGGACCAGAAAAAAGGTAACAGCTTCTGTCTTCTTTCCTGCGGTGTTGCAGCCCAGAAATGATCCTTCACATAGCTGGTACTGTACCTAGCCGCAGTGTCAAAGGTCAATACACTGTCTGCACCACCAAAAACTTCCTGCCAGCGGAAGCCATCCAGGGTTACAACTACAATGTTCTCCGATTTTTTGAATTGCCCGAAACAAGCGGTCACCGTAAGAAGTGATACCAGGCATGTTAATATCTTTTGCATCTTGCTTGATTATTTTTGGTGAGGATTGTTTTTAATGATCTTTGATGTATACGGTCCGAATACGGATTTAACTGTTAAAACGGGATTCATATCATCCAGGATGATCACATAATATGTATCGCCACCCGGCAACACTCTAACCAGTATATGTCCTTGCTGGCTCTTATACGACCGGTCGATCAAAGGACCGATCACATACCTGTTCGCATCCAGCATGTTGGTGGCAAACAGGTCACGTTGGCCGGGATATATATACGTGTTTGTCATCCTGGCCAATACTTCATGCCCGGGATGATCAGACGACCATGTTTGCCCGATCCATACACGGGGCTTTAATGTTCTTACCATAAACTCATTCACGGCATCGCGGTTGCCATGATGATCGGTGATAGCAATATCCACTTCGCCAATAGCTTTGGCGATAGGAGTTTCCACATCTCTCAATGGATTATCGCCCGGAAAAACATTCCCGGGATTATCCCCACCCGTATAGTAAACAAAAGGGCCATAATGCAGCACCAGTGCCAGGCTCAGGCTGTTCTCATCAGGCCATGTTTTTCTGTCGGCAGTATCTACAGGGGGAAAATGTGCGATAACATTGCTGTCTTTTCCGGTCCATATCCATTGATCGGTTTTTATATTCTGTATATAAAAAGATGGATAAGCAGCGGCATTATTCAGCAAAACGATTTGTTCCCTGCTACCTGCTTTAAGCCGGGACATTTTCATACCGGTTTCCTGCTTCTCGGTAATAAAAGCAAAGTAATTGCGCATGGTATGTCCGAATTCAATTTCACCGCCACCGTATTTTGTTGCAAGTTTTTTTATATCGTAAGGATAATTATAAGCCGGATAACCTCTATCAATCAGGTTCTGTATGGAAAGAAGTTCGGCTACACCTGTTATTCCCGTCAGTTGATATTTTCCTGACTTTGCATAAGGAGCCTGTGGATACCAGGCACCAAAATGATCATCATGAAAATGGGTAATCAGGGCATAATCAATAGCTGGTTTCGGGGCTACCTGTTTTATATACGCTGCAATCCATTCATAAGGTTTGCGCGAAGAGTCAGGCCTGATCATGGCATTCCTCGGCGTAAACAGTCTTTCATCAAGCGGCGACATTTCACCGGCATCGATCAGCATCGTAGTTGCATCAGGCAAAATAAAGAAGGCAGCACTGCCACGGCCAGTATTGACATGATGGATATCGAGATAACCTTTTTGCCAGGCAGGCAATGGATCGCCGGTAACAGGGATCTGTGTGAAACCGGCAATAGCAATAAGCGAAAATATACTGAAGAAGTGGAGCCTCATAGATATTTATTGAAATGGAGCAGGGCATAAAAATGCCCCGCTTACTTCTAACTAACTGCTTAAGTTTTGATCAGCACAAATTTTTATTGGAGTAACCACATTTTAGTATTTAGATCATCTGTTCCTCCCTGGCGTTTCACTGCTTCTGCCCTGTTTTCAGGATTGAGTGATTGTGCCGCCAAAGGATAGATGTAACGGATAGGCACCTTATTATTGTTAAGATTGGCAGGGCCCGGAACGATTGCGGGCATATTTGTTCTGCGCCAGTCAAACCATGCTTCCAGTCCGTTAAAGTATAACGCGACCCATTTTTGCAAAGCGATCTTTGCAAGCTTTTCATCAGCAGAACCTGTGTAAGCCACTTTTGACTGGGTAAGATAACCGGCAGGCATCGCAATATTGAGGCTATAAGCAACAGGTACTACCGATTGCCAGTAAGCAAAATTGGCATTGATGCCATTGAGATAATATGTTTCAGCACTACCTGTAGTGATCATTCCTTTTTCACGTGCTTCTGCCAGCAGGAATTGCAACTCGGCATAGGTCATCCATAATGCGCGCGGGGCATCCGGAACAGGAGGCGCTTCGTTACCATCATTACAAACCAGGCAGGCGAATGTATAGCCCACTCTTGAAACGCCCTGCACTCCTCCATTGTAGGCCAGTGCATCCACATCGCTCAATCCGTTGGGAATACCTTTGATCTCAGGAGTGCCGGCAGCTACTGATTTCTGTGTCGGCCTTCCAAATACATTGATCCGGGTATCATTAAGCTCAGATAATCGATCTGTGAATGTTTTACTTACCCTGAACTCATCAAAGGAACCAACACGTGAGCCATACAATGGCCATTGATTGGGAGCCGCAGCCAGGTATTTCAATTCAGCATTATCTCCATTGCTTTCAAAAAGAGGATTGCTGGCCGGGTTGCTTATAATAGCTGCCAGGTCGGCATTCACATTCTTTTTCTTCGAAATACGCATCAGGTAACGGACACGGAGGGAATTGGCCAGTTTTCTCCATTTAAGGATCCCTGTTGCTCCACCGCCGTACAATATATCGCCACCGAGATTAGTACCGGAAGTTGCCAGCGCTTCGTTGGCTTTCTTGAGATCCGCCAATATACCTGTATAAATATCTTCCTGCTTATCGTATTTAGGTTGATATACACCGTCTGTTTTGGCTTTGCCTGCTTCAGAATAAGGAACATCACCATACGCGTCAGTAACAAGCGAGAACATCCATGACTTCAGGATAAGCGATACGCCATAATACGGATTGGAAGGATCATCTTTCGCAAGAATGAGCACATTCTGCAAGTTGCGGTAATTATCATATACGGTGTTCCATATATCATTTCGCTCATTCCATCCATAACGGTCTTCATTCACAAACTGGATCTTGGCATGATGCTGGGCCACAATATTCCCGATACCCCAGGCTTCGTTCACCTGGCGGTCCATCATGTTCTTGATAACTCCGCTCAGCAAAAGATCAGCCGTTACGGAGGTTGGATTATTCTTATTGTTGTTTACTTCTTCGAAATCCTTTGTACAACCTGCCATTACAACCAGCAGCAGTGAGGGTATTATTATTTTGAAAAATTTCATACAATTCATTTTTGAGGATGAGGGTTATAATTTAAAGCTGAGGTTGACACCATAACTGCGTGAGCTGGGAATGCTCATGTTTTCCACACCCGGCACTGCCGTGCCACCAGAATAACCCATGGTTTCAGGATCTATGTGCGGCACTTTATCCCAGAGGAAAAGATTACGGCCTACCAGTGATATGGTAGCACCTCTTATGGGCAACTTACCAAACACTTTATCAGGAATAGTATAACCGATCTGCAATTCGCGGAGCTTAACAAATGACGCATCATACATTACCCCCTCTGCAATACCACGTCCATTTGTCCAGGCTGTATGCCATTCCCTTGCTGTAAGTTTTTTAGTATTGGGAGCAAAATTGCCGCTGCCGTCCATTACCACACCCTGACCGATCACACCATTGCCTGGTTTGGAAAGATCATAACCATCAGCACGGCCTTCCAGTGTTTCAATGATGATACCACCTTCACGGCCTACGGTTTGCGTCAATGAATTCAACACACCACCCTGGCGGATATCAAACAGGAAACTCAAACGGATCCCTTTATAGTTCAGGCTGCTTCCCACACCCATCAGCCAATCGGGATTGTAATTACCCATCAGTATCCTGTTGGTAGTAGGAACAGGGCGGCCGTTGGCTGCATACACTATCTGTCCTGTATATTTTCCTGAAGCGTCATAATAAGGAGCATTTTTATCAGTGCTCTGTACACGCGCAAAACCGATCCCATAAAGATTACCCATTCTTTCACCTACCCTTGCTTCCACACTCACACTGTTCATTCCAGCCATTACATAAGTGCTCAGCCCGTCACTCAGTTCCAGTACCTCACTTCTGTTGGCAGAGAAATTCACAAAAGCATCCCAGGCAAAGTTTTTCTGTTTGATGATAGAACCGGTCAGCATTACTTCCACACCATAGTTCTTGATCATACCGGCATTGATCTTACGGGAAGAGTAACCGGAAGTGGGATCAAGCGGAAGGTTCAGGATCTGGTTCTTGGTGCGGCTCTGATAATAAGTAACATCCAGGCCAATGCGATTATTCAGCAAACGGATATCAGTGCCAAACTCATATGCTGAACTGATCTCTGGCTTCAGCTTCAGGTTAGCAAGGCTGCTGATCTCCCCATATATCTGCGCAGCACCAAATGGCTCACTGCGGTTGTACGTTTGCTGGAAAGAAAAAGGATCAGTATCGTTACCTACCTGTGCAAAGCTTGCACGGAGTTTCCAGAAGCTGATCACAGTCGGCATGCGGATGATATCGCTCATGATCGCACTTGCTGCAACGGAAGAGTAGAAATAAGAATTGACTTCCGTTCCCAGGTCTTTCAGCTCATCCGGCAGGGTAAGCGCACTGCTCCAGTCGTTACGGCCCGTGAAATCAAGGAACAGTTTGTTCTTATATCCTATACCCGCCGAACCATAAAGACTGTTAATTCGCTTTTCAACATTGCTTTGTTGAGCCACCAATGCAATACGTGAGTTGTTCAGGCTATAGATACCCGGGATATTCAACTGACCGGCCACCTGTTCATTAAAGCGTGATTTCTGCCTCATCTGGTTGCCACCCAATGTAGCAGTGATCACAAAATCCGGTCCTGCAGATTTATTGAAAGAGAAAAGGAAATCAGAGTTACGTTCTTCATTCACGATAGCCACTTCCCTGTATTCACCGAAAGGAAAGCGCTGGGTACTGAATGCCCGCCTGTATTCCCGGCGCTCATTACTCCAATCGGTCGCAGTACGTAACTGCAGATTCAGCCAGTTGGTAAAATCGTATTTAAGGTTCACGTTCCCGATGATCCTGTCATAATACTGACCGTTGGTGTTCTCCATTACAGTCAGGTAAGGATTGTCGTGATAATTATAGTTCCAGCTATATTGTTTCTGGTTGGTAAGGCTGTAAGGACGGTTCCCATCCAGGCCATTCTGCCAAAGTCTTTTCATATCGTTGACTCTTACTGAAGCAGGCAACCAGCAGTTGAACAGGTACATGATACTTTCTGTACCATAGCTGATAGAAGGGCGGTTATCGCTTTCACTTTTGATATAGCTTACAAAAGTTCTGACAGATAATTTAGGAGTAAGATTATAACCTCCGGAAACGGAAACCGTATTCCTTAACAGATCAGTATTCGGAACAATTCCTTTCTGGTTAAGGTTGGTATAGCTCAAACGGAAATCGCCATCTTTGTTTCCACCTACCAGCGCCACGTTATTAGTGAAAGTGTTGCCGGTCCGTAAAAAGTTTTTCAGGTTGTCTACATCTGCCACCCAGGGCGTAGGAGTGATCACAGTGCCCGGAGTATTCAAGTCACCTCCGGTAAATTCAGTGGACTGTCCATTCAGTGTGCGCGGGCTATTGAATTGGGGATACAATTGTCCTTTGAAAGCAGGGCCCCAGCCTTCATCCGTGCCATCTGCCAGGCCGCCACCACCGCCATTCACAAAAGCAAAATCACCACCACTTCCATTTCCCTGCCCGTATACTTTTTGATATTCGGGCAATTTCAGTGCAGATTCAAAAGTGAGATTGCTGTTCACTTCCACGCCGATACCTTTTTGCCGGCGGCCGCTCTTTGTTTTAATAATAATAACACCATTTGCTGCCCTTGAGCCATACAAAGCAGCAGCAGCAGGGCCTTTCAGCACACTCATACTTTCCACATCATCAGAGTTAACAAAACTGGCACCATTGCCAAAATCGACTTCCAGGTTGCCGCGGCCCGACCCGCCATTGATCGCATTGCTGATGGGAACACCATCCACTACATACAAAGGCTGGTTCTTATTAATATCCACAGAACGTTCGCCGCGGATAGATACACGTGCTGAACCACCGATACCGGAAGGACTTCCCACTACGGTTACACCCGCAATCTTGCCCGCCAGTTGGTTCACTACGTTTGTTTCGCGGGCCACAGTCAGGTCTTCACCCTTTACCTCCTGTATGGCATAGCCCAGTTTTTTCTTATCTTTTTTAATACCGAGTGCTGTTACAACTACTTCACCAAGGTCTCTCACGCCAGCCGTCAACTCAATACGTGAAGCTTCGGATGCTTTCACTTCACGGCTGTCAAAACCAACGCTGCTGATAACAAGAATATCGTTATCATTTGCATTGATACTGAAATCACCAGCATTAGTGGTCATTGTTTTTTTATCTGTGCCTTTCACAATTACAGTTGCACCGGGCACAGGTTGATTTTCTGTAGAAAAAACTTTACCGCTGACATTACGTTGCGCCATAGCCAGGCATGATAGCGTAAGCAGCAGGAAGGTTAGAATAATCTGGACAAAGCGGGGGTAGTTAGGATAGAGCATATCTCAATCAGTTTGATTTGGTTGGAATTTTGATGAGCCGAAGTTGAGCTTGTAATGTGAACAGATTCTTAGGGCAAGATGATATAATGATTAAGAAATCTCAACATGCGGGTTATGCAGGGATTATACAGGACATGCTTACCGGCTATAAGATACCGGTTCTATTTCAACGTAGAGGGAGTCTGTAATTGTTTCAGGAAGGTACTAAGTGGCTTTATCTGGTCGGTATTAATGTAATCCACACCCAGCGACATAAAACCATACCAGCTATTAATAATATCCGGTGCGTTCCAGAATCTGACCTTCTTTTTTAATGAATGAGCTTTGTCAACCATGTTCTTCACTGCCGTCTGTTCATTTTCGGGAATCTTTCCATTCCCATTCCAGGAAGAGTATTTTGCAAAATTATCGCTCAGCATTTCAATCCTTTCCAGTTCATCTGGTGTGTATGTATTTCTCAGGTCACCATCAAAATATATCCAGGAAGGATAAGAGGTGAATAAGGAAGGCGAAGGCCGGCTACCGGTGACCACGATCCTGAGAGAGGGGTTATTGATAAGTGAAGGATATTGCTGCAGCTTGCTCACCAGCTTATCAAGCGAGGGCAATGCAGGAGATTTTATATCTACCAGCAATTGCAGCACTCTTTTATTATCCGCATAAACATATCCTTTATTATCGTTGACACATTTCAGCAATGGTTGCAGATACAGGGAATCGAATGACCAGTGCCGTTTTAATTGTAAAGAATCATGCGCAACCAGTAACTCATCTTTTACCAGGAATATATCGGCTTCTATTGAACCAAAACCTTCTTCCCAGGCCATCCAAAAAGGGGATTCCTTTTCATAATCATTATGCGAATGGGCGTTAACAGTAGAATAATAAACAGGCTGTGCAAAAAGATTGACAGGCAAAACGAACAGAAGAATATAAATAAACTTGTGCATATTCTATTTTAGAAACCGGGCCGGTTGCCCAACCCGGAGATGGAAGAGGAAAGGTACATAATAAAGCCACCCCGGGGAACCGGGGCGACTCACACACGAGAAAACTTGCCGATATAGATATTTAATAATTCAAACCCGGCGCAAAACTAATAAGGCTATATAAACAGAATATTATCTTGAGGTTATTACAGTTTTACCATATCATCAAAACTCATCATTAATCCTGCCTGGTAAAATATATTCGCTTGAAATTAAATCCTCCTTTATTCATATAAACCCTGAACGACAGAACACCTTTATCCAGGTAAACAGTTGTCGCAGGCGTTGTTCTCCAGTTTTGCAAACCACCCGTATTTCCGACCGGCAATTCAGTGACCAGCGTTTTAGCAGCGGCTTCAACTGAAATCTTTGCATCATTATTATCAGAAGCTATTTCAAAACTGATTGAATACCGGCCTGCTTTAGCAACATTCGCCGTGTACTGTAACCATTCACCATCTTCGATACTGAAAACATAATAATCATTGCCTTCCTGCTGAATATCCACGCCATCATTACGGTAGGCGCCACCCCGGTTGCCTCTTGTATTCACACCGGGCGTATAATGATAACTGGCCGTATCCTTATCATAATAGGCAAAACGCTGCCGGCCCAGGTCAAAGTCAACCGCCTGGATGGCAGCCGACTGATCGATAACAATATTCTTAAACGGGCGTGTGATCGATGATTGCACCTGGCGGAACATGGCATCGATCACGTCAGGATGGAAAATGTTATTGGCGATTTTTAGATTTTCCAACAGTTGCTGCAGTGTTTTCCAGGCTTCTTCCGCCGTTGGTTTCTCTCCCTTTCCGGCCCAGTAGTCCTGTAGCTTTGAATATCCTTCCGGCACTTTTATTTCCAGCGGATTATTGATATTCATTTTTTTATTTTGCCACCATGCCCAGCCTATCCCATTCGATTCAACCAGTTTGATACATTCATAAAACCAGGTATTGGAGTTTTCACCGGACTCACCCAACCATAAAGGCACATTGTATTTCTCCCGCAGTTCAAGAAAATGATTGATTGCCTGTACAGTATTAAAGTTCCCGTATTTATGAAAACTCAATACCGTATTATCATCCCAGGTGGGTAATACTCCATTATAATTATTTCCAAATCCGTTGCCTTCAATAATAATGATATGCTTTTTGTCTGCTTCACGAATGGCTTTGGTAATATCCATCAATAATTGACGGAGCGGCACATTCTTTTTTTCATTGATACCGCGGAAATCTTTCTCGGGGTCTTCAAAGCCGTAATTCGGTTCATTAATAATATCATACCCTCCGATCCATGGCTCGTTGGCATAACGTTCGGCCAGCTTTCGCCAAAGAGCGATCGTTTTCTGCCTGGCCGGTTCGCTTTGCCATAAAGTAGGTTTTGCGGGATCCCTGTCGGAAATAGGCAGATCATTGCCCTGTCCATTGGGTGCTGCATGCAGGTCCAGTATCAGGTATATTTTATTGGCTTTGCACCAGCTCAGTAAACTGTCTGTCATTGCAAAACCTTTTTCAAGCCAGGTGTTTTCGCCGGGAGTCTTCTCCTCATCCACCGGTAATGTATAGAGGTTGTAGTGCATAGGAAGCCTCATGGAATTAAAGCCCCAGCCTGCCATGGAATCAATATCTGCTTTTGTAGTATGGTTCTTCAACCAGCTTTCGTAAAACTGTCGGGTCTTTTCTTCACCCACCAGTTCACAGATCTTTGCCTTGATCTTGTATTGCTGCCCGATATTCGCCAGTTTGAACATATAGCCTTCCTGCAACATCCATCCCCCCAATCCCATGCCGCGGAGAATGACCTTTTCTCCTTTCTCATTTACAATAAACTTCCCGCTTGCTTTCAGGAAGCCCTGTGCACTGGCATGAAAGGCAATAGCCGAGGTAAGCAGCAAGGTGACCAATGCTGCTATAATTCTTCTTTTAAACATAGCTTGCTGTTAAAAATGAAGGGAAGAGCCCCTTCTTATAAGACAGGAAAAACCAGTAAAATATACCAAATAAACTCTTATCTTACTGTACAATAATTCATTCACTATGCCCGCGCCTACCAAACCGTCTTCTTTCCTGCTGTTTCCCTGGGGTTTACTCTCCATTGTCTTGATACTTGCACTGAATCTTGCTCTCAGTGATAGCTGGTTCCGCGACAACTGGAGTTGGATCACCCTGGTACTGATCATTCCGGCAGCCATCTTTGAAAATTTCAAAGTAGGTTATTCCACCATGCGGATCATGTTCATGAAAGTGATCTATTCCCTGCTTTCCTTCCTGCTTGTGGGTATGGCATTTGGTGCAGCACTGGCAGGCTGGCACCTGGAAAAATTTCAGAACATCACCAATATTGAAAAAGTAAGATTACCCTGGTATGTTTTGCTGGCATTGGTTGTAATGCTGCTGATCCAGGTGGCTCAATTATTCAGTATGCTGAAAGCGGTGAAAAGGGAGTTTATGCAAATGGACCCCGATCAGTAGTTTCAATGACGGGCAAAAGCCGCTTTGAGAAAGGGCCAGGTGGGAAGGGATGAAATGATCTTCCATTCATCTTTGAAAGAACTTTCATTATCGAGGAATCTCAACACACGTGAGGGATCGTTTTTACGGAACAGATCGGAGAATATCTTTTTTCCAGGCAATTGATTGTGGTAAAGGATATGAAGAAGTGTGTTATCATAAAACCGGAACCGGGAAGCTGTGGTCGGAATAGTTAAGAGGGATTGGCCTGTAGCCAGGCAATCAGCAATTTGCTGCGACTGCTTTTGTATAAACCGGAATGTATAACCCGTAGAAGCTTTGGTTTGGCCGCCTGCTGTGCCAATATGATATACTCCATTCTTATAGAAAGGATAAGAAAAGCTGGTCATCGGGATAACGCCAGATTCTTCCTCTTTTATGGTATACGCACTGATCTGCAGTTGATGAGTGATATAGTTATTCAATTCCTTGTCGTATTGTTCTTTCTGCAGCAAAGAGGGTGTAAACAAAGTGTATTCAACCAGTGCCGTCCGTTCGTCAAAAGGCAATACATAGGAGAAGCTGGTGCCGTATTGCTGATGCACTCTAAAATCCATCAACGTGGCTTTATGTGTTGCAAAAATGGGCTGCTCTGCTTCGATCACCCAACCTTTGAAATGTTGTAACAAGATGATATCATTCTTGCGTGAAGAAGCTGATTGATGAATGGATGTAAAGACAAGGGCATTCCCGGTATCCAGGGTTTGATCGGCAAGGCGAATAAAAGACCGGTTATCTTTCGTAGTTATATCTTCTATCTCATCACAAAGAAAATCTACCTGCGGATGTTTTTCTATCTCAGAAAAACAATAAGTATAAAAATCCTGCCCCCTTATCATTTTATATTGATAGGGTAAAATGTTCAGCGCTCCCGCATAGTTTTCTCCAAAGAAATCCAGCCGCGACCACTGCCGGTACACAAGATTCTCAAAAAAGCCTGGTTCCTTTTCCCAAAAGCACCAGGTACGGTCATTCGATTTTACAGCATCCTTATCAATCAGTAATATTTTTTTGTTGCTGAGAGCGGGGTTTCTTATTATCCGCAACAGGAGGCTGAGGCCGGCGCAGCCAGCGCCGGCAATGATATAATCGTATTGCTTTTGCGTATCAACAGTCATGAATGCGGAGGATCATTCGGGTTGGGAAGCGTATTTTATATTGCCATTATTGGCCAGCAGTTTTTTATCCTGCCTTATCTTATCGCGGTATTTTTTGGCGACCCACAGCATGCCGAAACTTTCACCTTCATATTTATCAAGGTGTTTGTGATGCATCTTATGTGCCCACCTGAGGGAGCGCACATAGGTATTATTGCTGCGGGTAAACCACTTAAAACGCTGATGAATGATCACATCATGCACTAAGAAATAGGCCGCGCCATACGCCATGATGCCAAATCCTATAGCCTGCATCCACCATATCTTATCATAAGTGCCGGTATAGATCAGCAAAATGCTGGGTATGGCGAAGATGATAAAGAAAGCATCATTCTTTTCAAAAATCCCCGGCTTCACCTGGTGATGGTCTTTATGCAGGTACCAGAGAAAGCCATGCATTACATACCGGTGAGTAAGCCAGGTGGTGCCTTCCATCAGCAGAAAGGTGGTCAACAGTACCAATATATAAAGTACGACGGTCATCAGGCTATGCTGTTTTTATATTGCCCGCTCCACCATGATTGCACCCGGGGGAAAGCGAGGCGGAACCAGGCCGTATATTGAGCAGGATCTGTTTTCAGTGATTGAGCGATCTGTTGCATAGAACGATAAGAACAGTTCATCACTTCTTCTTTATTAAGATCGACCGGGCCTTCATATTCCGCTACAAACACATGATCAAATTCATGCTCGGTAAGACCGTTCTCAAAATCTACTTTATATACGAAATCAAATACTTTTTCAAGAGAAACCCGGAAGCCCATTTCTTCTTTCAATCTTCTTTCTGCCGCTACTTTGGTATCTTCACCGGGGCGAGGGTGACTGCAACAGGTATTGGTCCATAATCCGCCGCTATGATATTTATCTAAAGCTCTTTGCTGCAAAAGCATTTCACCACGACTGTTAAAAACAAAAACGCTGAAGGCACGATGTAGCCATCCCTGTTGATGCGCTTCCATTTTTTCAGCCACGCCTGTTTCTTCATCCTGCCTGTTGACAAGAATAACCTGTTCTTCTATTATTCCTTTCTCCATTTCCTGCAAATTTAAACATTACCGATCAGCCGCAACCGGTTCTTCACACCCGCTCTTAAAACGATCATCAGTTTATAATAGTTGGGTATACGGATCCTTTGCTGCAATATTACAGCAGGCTCCAGCTTTTTGATCTTTCCGAATAAAGACAGGTAGTATTTGTAAGCAACATACACACCAAACCTTGCATTCAATGGCAGTTGAAGAATACCTTTATAAGCTGCCCTGAAATCGTTCTGTATATCTTCTTCGATCTTTCTTTTATCTTCTTCTGTAAAATTGTTGAAATCGCAACAGGGGAAATAGATGCGGGATAGTCCATTATAATCTGCCTGGATATCACGCAGAAAATTCACTTTTTGAAAAGCAGCTCCCAATGAACGGGCAGGTAGTTTGAGCTTTTCATACATATCCTGCCGGCCTCCACAAAATAACTGAAGACACATCAGCCCAACTGTTTCTGCTGATCCGTATATGTACTCCTCGTATTCTTCTTTGCTGTATACTTTCTTACTAAGATCAGTTTCCATGCTTTGAAAAAATGAATGGACAAGGGAATGCTCAATCCTATATTGATTCACCGTAAGCTGAAAGCTATGCAGTATGGGGTTCAGGCTGATGCCTCTTTCAATTGCAAGGAAAGTTTCGCGTTTGAGTTCCTTCAGCAACTGTTCTTTTTCGTAATCATGAAAAGTGTCCACTATTTCATCGGCCAGGCGCACAAATCCGTAGATATTGCGGACCGGGGCGCGGAGATCTTTATGCAGCAGCCGGATGGCCGAAGCAAAGGAAGTACTGTATTCCCTGGTAATGTTCCTGCTGCAGTTTTGGCTCACCGTATGAAACGACTGGATCATAATGCAAGTATAATAAATCCGGGTCGCATCAAATCGTCTTTATCACTTCTTTTGCTACCACCTCTCCGCTTATCAGGCTGGGCGGAACACCCGGTCCCGGCACAGTCAATTGCCCGGTATAAAAAAGGTTCTTTACTTTTTTGCTCCTGCACGAAGGGCGGAATATAGCTGTCTGTTTCAGGGTATTTGCCAGGCCATAGGCATTTCCACGGAAAGAATGATAGTCGTTCACAAAGTCCTTTACAGAATAAGATCTCTTAAAAGCTATGGCATCTCTTATCGGTTGACCAACCCGTTTTTCAAACCGGGAAACGATCAATTCAAAATATTTATCTTTTAGTTCCTCGGTATCGCCTTCCAGTCCTGAAGCTACCGGCACCAGGAACACAAGGCTTTCTCCACCTTCAGGTGCCACTGAAGGATCTGTTACTGATGGAACGCTGACATACAACAAGGGATTAGACGGCCATTGAGGTGTTTTGTATATTTCCCGTCCATGCTGATCAAAAGGAACATCAAAGAAAAGGGAATGATGTGTGATACCTGGTAGCTTTTTATTCAGTCCTACATAATACAAAAGACAGGAAGGCGCCATCACACGCTTCTGCCAGTAATCATCCGAATAGGACCTGTATAAAGACGGTAGCAATTGATTTTCTGTGAAATGATAATCTGCCGCACTGATCACGGCATCGGCAGTGTATGTTTGTTTACCAGTGATCACGCCTGTGGCTTTCCCATTTTCTATTTTTATCTCCTTCGCTTCTTCATCAAACAGAAATCTTACACCCTGTTCAAGCGCCAGCTGGTGCATGGCTTTCACCACAGTGTACATGCCACCTTGCGGGTGCCAGGTGCCGCCCTGTATATCTGCATAGTTCATGAGACTGTACAAAGCCGGTGTTTCTTCAGGCAATGCACCGAGAAACAAAACAGGAAATTCCATCACCTGCCTGAGCCGGGGATGGTTGAAATAACTGGAAATATGCTTTTTGATGGAAGTAAAAACATCGAGATGGAAGATACCTTTGATGGCCTGCCAGTCGATAAATTCAGTGAAAGATAATCCTGGTTTGTATACCAGTTTTTGCATTCCTACCCGGTATTTGTAAGCTGCACCGGCAAGATAACGGTCGAGCTTTGCCGCACTGCCCGGTTCAATGGATTCAAATACTTTTTTTAAAGCATTCAGATCCGCAGGCATATCGGTATAAGCATTGGGCCAGTAAATGCGATAGGAAGGATCGAGGCGATGAAGGTGATAGTAGTCTGTTGTGCGCTTATCGAATTGCGCGAAGAACCGTTCAAATACATCGGGCATCCAGTAAAAGCTGGGGCCCATATCAAAAGTGTATCCTTGCGCTTTCAGTTGTGCGGCTCTTCCACCGGGCGCACTGTTCTTCTCAAGAACAGTAACCTGCCAGCCTCCTTTTGCCATAAAAGAGGCGGCAGATAAACCGGCAAAGCCACTGCCAATAATAATTACGCTTTTATTGGCTGTCATGGTCTGTTATTAAAACCGGCTCAGTCTTTCTTTCAATAATTTCCTTGCAAAGTGGATCCGGCTTTTGACAGTACCCAGAGGTTCGCTTAATACATCAGCAATCTCCTGGTATTTATAACCATCAAAATATAACTGGAAAGGAACTTTGAAAATCTCCGGCAACTGGTGAATGGCTGTATGGATCTCTTTTATCCTTAAGTCACTCTCCGCAGCATTGCTTACGGAAGCCTGTTTCAAATTGATCAGGTAGTCGTTGGAGGTATTGTCAAAAATGGTCTTCTGTTTGGATTTACGCCGGTAGTCGTTGATAAAAATATTCCGCATGATAGTGAACAACCATGCCTTAATATTTGTACCTACATTATACTTTTCCTTATTCGCTAAAGCTTTGTATAAAGTCTCCTGATAAAGATCATTGGCCGCCTCACTGTCCCTTGTCAGATTGATGGCAAAGGGCTTGAGAAAGTCGGCGTTCTCGAGCAGCACCTCATTGAAATCTGTAGTGGGCATAATTTTGTTTAATTTTAACAGGCATAAAGTTAAACAAAATAAGATTTAGAAAAAAATCTCAATTCTTAGTTTAACAATTCATTTGATTATCAAAGGGTTGAAATCAGGTCCATTACCTCCCTGAAATTGCATTTTAGCTCGATGCAAGGAGGGGTTGGGCGATCATATCCCTCTGCAGGACAACCGGATATGATGGTTTTAACAGTTGGTATCCGGAGTTGGATATCTGCGATCATCTTCTCCAGGCTGGCCTGGGAAAAATTGCTGGCGAGATGCACAAAAGCCAGTTCAGGTTTCATAGTAGCCACCACACACTCCATATCACTTACCGGAACATTTGCCCCAAGATAGATCACTCTTAAGCCCTGCTTTTTCAAAAGGTAGTTGAGAAATAACAATCCCAACTCATGATATTCTTTTTCCGGTAAGAACAATAAGCAGGATTTCCCTTCACTGCAACAAGGTATCTGATCGATCGCAACGATCAGTTTCTGCCTGATGATATTCGTTACAAAATGCTTTTGTGCCGGAGTGATATTATCCGTTTGCCAAAGGATACCGATCTTTTCCAAAAAAGGAAAGATGATCTCCAGCACACATTTCTCAATTCCGTAATCGCAGATATATTTTCCCAGTGTACGCTCAAACTTATCCGTTTGCAGATCCACCATTTCCTGGATCAGTTCGTTCACCACCATTTCCTGCATAGCTTCCATATCATGCAGGGAAAGTATCTTCTGGCAGATCTCTTCCCGGCACATCTTATCAATGTGCGATATCTTGTAACCGTATTTGTTCAGCAATGCGATATTCAACAATGTCTTCAATTCATCATTGCTGTAATACCTGATATTGGTGCAGCTTCTCCTGGGCTTCAACAGGTTGTACCGTTGTTCCCACATGCGGATCGTATGGGCTTTTATTCCCGATAAATTCTCAAGGTCTTTTATGGTAAAAGCGCTCATACTCCTATTACAAACCGGCTTTTGAAAAGTTCAGTGATATTGATTCACAATTTATTACAACTTGCTGTTCAGGGCTTTTCCTGCATCCAGCCATTCTTTAAGCAAGGGCGGAGCCTGAAACTTTTTCAATGCCTCCACATGCCCTGTATGGTGAAGATCGGTACCTACCATATCATAAAAACCGTTCTTCAATAAATAATTTGCCAGCTCCGATACCACACGGCCATATCCTCCGGAAAGTGACAACAGGTTTAGCTGGAACAAACAGCCAATATCTTTCAGCTCTACAAAAAAGTCTTTATTACTTTGTAAATAAGCATACCGTTCGGGATGCGCGATCACAGGCTGGTATCCCTGCATCTGCATATCAAACAAAATATCTTTCACATTCATGGAGGCATAGGCCATTGAAAATTCAGTAAGCACCAGGTTGCCGCTTAGTGTCAGCAAAGGTTCCTTTTTATGAAGCAGTTCCTGCACATGCTCATCCAAAAAATATTCGGCAGCAGCTTCGATCTCTATATCAATGCCTTCTTTTTCCACTGCTTTTTTTACCAACTCCAGTTTTTCAGTAATAATAGCAGGCGTATTCCGGTACATATCCCATAAGATATGCGGAGTGGTGATAAGCTTTTTATATCCCAGTGCTTTTAAGCCGCGGATAAGTTCCAGGGAATTTTCCAGGTCCTTTGCACCATCATCAATGCCTGGCAAAAGATGCGAGTGCATATCTGTTTTCAGCATGGAGAAGTCAAACTTCTCTTTGCCCGATGCTGGTTTGGAAAATAATTTAAACATTATTGCTTGCTTAGCAGGTCGAAATTAGCAATTATAGGATTGATGGGCAATCCATTTCAACATTAATTAAAAACTACGGGGAGGAAGGCTGGGAAAGACCTTGTAAACCAATTCACTTTTTGGTGAAATGATCTGCCAGGCAGTCAGAAAAAGGATCATAAAATCTGTGTAGAAGGAGAAATGCTGTTGATACCAGACCTCAACAGCCCCTTTGTAAGGAAGGATCACCTGGCGATAACATTCATGAGGAGGCAGGGAACTTTGTGTGATGATCAACTCTTCGTCGCGGAATACGATAGAGCCAATACCGGTAAGGCCGGGTTTTACCCGGTAAACCTTTTCTTTCATTTCATCGGAGTAACGGTCGAAGCCAGCTTTCATGAGCGGCCTTGGCCCTACAAAGGACATATCACCGATAAGAATATTGATAAGTTGCGGCAGTTCGTTTAGCTTGCTCATCCGCAGGAAGCTGCCCATTTTGGTTACACGCGGATCATTACGGGTGGTCACATCGCCAGAACCCATATTGGGACTGTTCTTCAGCATCGTGGCAAATTTCCAGATCAGGAATTCTTTATTCTTATAGCCGACCCGTTTCTGAAAATAGAAGACCTCATGCTCCCCGGTAAGTTTCAACAGCACTATGACGGGAAGAAGGATCGGGGACAGCACAATAAGTGCCAGTAATGAACACAGGATATCAAAAAAACGCTTCAGTACTTTATACATACGATGTTATTGCAGTGAAAGGCATATAAGGGCTTACCCGCAGATTAAAAAACAGCTATTATCTTATCTGCCACACTTGCCAGTTCATCATCTGTAATATACGTAGAACAGGGGATGCTCAGACATTGCTTGTAGATGCTTCCGGAAACATCAGTGTCATGATAATACACATCAGCCGCAAACATCCTCAACTGGTTCATCGGTACCCAAAATGGCCTTGACTGCATTTGATGATCATTCAGCACTTTAAGTATCTCCTTTTGTTTGGATGAGCTGAATGTGAACAGCCAGCAGTTAGCATCCACTTCCACGGGTATTTTCTGAAACTGTATATCGCCGACGCCGGTTAACCGTGAACGGTAAAATGCATCGATCTCCTTTTTACGTTGAATAAAAGATGGCAGTAATTCCATTTGGGCAACCCCCATAGCAGCCAGTACGTTTACCAGCCTGTAATTATAGCCGATCTCATCATGAATGTATTCAAATGGGTCGCTCTTGGCCTGTGTTGTCAGGTGTTTCGCTTTTTTTGCTATCTCTTCATTATTTGTAACGATCACACCGCCGCCTCCGGTTGTAATAATTTTGTTGCCATTAAAACTGAAACAGCCTATCTCACCCAATCCACCGGAGTGTTTTCCTTTATAGTAACTGCCCAGTGATTCAGTAGCATCTTCCACCACCAGCAGGTTATATTGCTTAGCCAGTTGCAGCAGGCGGTCCATATCACAAATATTGCCGAGCACATGAACTGGCATGATACAACGGATCACCCTGTTCGTTTTGCGGTATATACACTCGCCTTTCTTCTGATCTGTTTCTTCTTTAAGGAATTTCTCCAGCAGATCGGGGTCCATCTGCCAGGTATGAGGATCAACGTCCATCAATATGGGATCAGCTCCTGCATATTTGATGGAATTTACCGATGCTATAAAAGTAATATTGGGTACAATCACATAATCACCCGGCTTTACACCTGCAAGCATTAACGAAATATGAAGTGCAGATGTTCCATTGCTGGTAGCAACTCCATACTTGCAGCCGGCGAATTCCGCCACCATGTTCTCAAACTTTGTAACATACGATCCAACGGAAGAAACCCATCCGGTGTCAAGGCATTCTTTTACATATTTCCACTCGTTTCCGGCAATGTTAGGACCTGAAAGCAAAAGCATAATTCACATCAATTGGTTATAAAAGACGATAAAAACAATTCTGTCAGATATTGCTGAATTTAGCAGCACGCGCATCTGTAATGATACCGCTATGCATCAGCTTTATTATTTCGCGGATCCCATCAGGTACTTTTTTAGTAATGGAAAATCCAAGCTCATTTTTGATCTTATCACAATTGACCCGGTAATCGCGAGGATCCTCTGTTCTTTCTACATAGATCGCTTTTGCATTCGGCAACTGCTTTTGGATTTCTTCCATCAGCATCCGCTTACTATAGTTCTCTGTTGTGTCTCCGACATTGAATACGTTTGCCTTCACTTTTGTTTCCGGCGCCTCGAGTGCGAGTACTACTGCACGCGCCAGATCATCCACATGACAATAGGGGCGGTTGAACTGTGGGCCCCAGATCTCCTGCTCACCAGTAAGACATACATTACGTGTAAATTCGTTCACGGTTAAATCGAAACGGATACGGGGAGAGAAGCCATATACTGTTGAGAACCGGAGTGCAGTGGCGCAGATATTTGCATCTTTACGCTCTTTAAGAAGGTAGTTCTCAAATTTCACTTTCAGCTCTGCGTAAAGGGATACAGGGCGCAATTCGGATGTTTCATCCACATAAGAATTTGGATCGGCCATTTTTCCATAGTTGCTGCAGGTAGAGGCAAAAACAAATCGTTTCAGCCCTGAAGCTTCTGCCTTTTCAAACAACTTAACAGAAGCAGTCCAATTCACTTCCTGTGCTTCATCAGAAAACTTGGAACAGGCAGGATCTCCGACAATTGCGGCTAAATGTGCCACATGATCAACTCCATTCAGTGCACGTTCTACATCGGCATCAACCCGGAGATCACCCCGCATAAATTCAAAGGAAGGATGCTGAGCTACATCATATAAGGCGTCTCCTCCAAACTTGAGTGAATCAAAAGCACGGACCTGGTATCCTTTGTTCAGCAATATGCGGACAAGAACTGAACCGATATAACCGGCGCCGCCGGTAACAAGAATTTTCTTACTCATTGGTAAATGGTTTAATAGAGCTTTTTAATTGATGATAGTAAGTGAAAATGTTCTGCTCAGCCTGGCGGGGAAAAGCGCTTTGCTGATCCAGGTGATGAAAAATAAAGTCAACATTAAGAGACGGCTTTTTATCTGCCTCAAACGCTTTAAACTGTGTCATCCATATATCGTAATGATTGACCAATTCGAGAACGTCATCCTGAATCGGCTCTGGAATCTCACCAATATGATTGATGATAAAATTGTAGACTTTGATATTGGATGACATAATTACAAGTGCATGCAGATATATCTTGTTTTGCATATATTTCTTATATGCCTTGATCGATAGCTGCATTAATAAATACAGTGGCAAAACAATTTGCTGATATTCTTTCTTTGGATCATTTGGCATAGCCTGCTGCTTAAGCTTTATTGAATTATTCCGTTTTTCAGCGCCCTGTCATAAGGCACCAGCTCATTGTCTACCTTGACCTGCAGCCAGATCCTATCTCCAAATGTGGTCGCCTTCAGCCTTTTTTGGATTTCCTCACTACCCATTTCCGGCATGGCCAGGCAAAGTTCGTTCAGTTCCTTTCTTGTATAAGGCTTGCGGGTCCATTTTTCCGTACTCAAAGGGAATTTCTTTTCTTTAAGCAGCCCGGTCATGATGGAATAAAAGCCATACAATATCTCAATATAACACCGCTGTGTAACCGAATAAACCGTATCTATCGGATGGACCGGGAACCGGCGTACTTCAATGATTTCACCTGTATCCACTTTGGCAAGCATATGGTGGCATGTAATCCCATATTCCTTTTCATCATTGTAGATAGCAAAATTAGTACACCCAATACCCGGATAAGACGGTGGGCCGGGATGAAAATTGATCGCTGCCATTGCTGCATTATCCAGTAAAGCCTGCGGAATAACCCATTGTGCCAGATAAGAAATGACCAGATCCCCTTTCCAGTTCAACAGTTCTTCGGGAAAACGGTCCGAACGATTTGAATAGATGATTCTGGGGGCAGTAAACCGTTCTTCCAGGAATGCCGCTGCTGCAATAGAATAAGGATCCCCTGCTTTGCCGATGAACAGGATCTTTAGGTTGTCTTTCATATATTCACTAATAGGATATTTACGATCTGTTATCCCTTTCTGCCAGCAGCGATTGATATCTTTGGTTCAATTGCTGATGAACATACCGGATGTCAAAATTATCTTCTATCTTCTTCTGCAAAATAGAGGCCATTTCTTTCATTCTTTCAGGATTCGCAATGGCCTGTTGCAAACTGGCAAGTAGTTCGTCTTTATTTTTTACTGTACAAACCAGGCCGGATACATTCTCATCAACAATGTCAATATTGCCAGGAATCCGGGAGCAAACGACGGGGCATCCCATAGCACCAGCCTGCAATACTACATTGGGAAAGCCTTCACGATAAGATGGGTGCGCCAGCAGATTGCAGAGATGCATAAAATATTCCACTTCATCATGCCAGCCAGCCAGGATAATACCCGGATGGGATTTTATCAGCTGCATTATATCGGGATCAATGGGGTCAAGGTCGTTTTCAAACGATCCTACTAACACAAGCCTTAGTTTATTATTCCCGGAATATAAATCAACAAAGGAAAGTGCCAGTTCACTTATACCCTTGTCCTTCACGATCCGGCCAACACTAAGAATATAAAAAAGCGAAGGATCATAATTGATGAGCCGGGCAGTTTCCTCAAGCGTCTCTTGCTTCAGTGATGATTTGGAAAAACGGGTGAGATTAATGCCATTACTTGAGCCTTTGCCGATCACTTCCAACTTTGCCGGATTGGCCAGCTTCTGAGCAGTAATATACTCCAGCAGGGATAAACTGTTTGGCCAGATCCGGGTTGCAGTACGGGCTGTAAGTTTTTCCATCTGCACAAGTATCTTGTAAGTTATCCCTGATGCGGTCATAAAACGCAGCCCTGCAATAGTATGCACCCGTATTTTAACGCCTGCTGCTTTAGCCGCCAGCATGGCAATAAGACCGGCTTTGGGTGTATGTGAATGAACAATGTCAGGTTTTTCCTTTTTGAAAAAACGATACATCATCCATAAACTTTTCAGGTCTTTCCAGGGTGTTATCTTCCTCGTCATGGGGATGATCTCATGTGGGCATCCCTCAAAAGACATCACATCGTTCCGTTCCTTCCCGTCAGCACTGACCATGATCACCTCGTATCCCGCTTCCTTCATGTACTTCATCTGACCACGCAGTAAAGCTTTGAAAGCAAGCGGTACTGTAGTTACCCGGATTATTTTAGCCATTCTTACGATAACATTTTTGATACCACACTTCCAGCGCAAACAATGACCATATCATTTTAGCCCTCTTCTCACTTCCTACTGAAAGCTGGTTATTCCATATTTTCTTAACAAAAGAAGGTTCAATAAAATTCTGGTGATAGGCTTGCCGGGAAAGCAGGTAATCGCCAATCACCGGCTTCAATTGATCATCCACCCATTGTTTTAACGGTATTTCAAATCCCCTTTTGGGTTGTGATATCAGCTGCTCAGGCAGATATTTTTTTGCAAGCTCCCGTAGTATAACTTTCGTCTGACTACCGGAAATCTTATACCTGTCTGGCAGAGAGGGTATATACTCCATCAGTTCCCTGGACAATAAGGGGCTACGGCCTTCCAGCGAATGGGCCATGGTAGCGATATCCATTTTTACCAGAAGATTGCCTGCCAGGATATTGCTGAAATCCAATTGCATAAGTTTTTGCAAGCCTGTCAACGGGAAACTGTTCACCTTGTCAAAATCATATCTTACCTGGTCAAGAATATGTTTGTCTGACAAAAGATATTTATCGTATCCTTCAAAAATATCCATTGTAGCGGCCAGATAGGTGTCCAGGCCAGATTTTGAGGCAAAGGATACCAGCCTGTAGAGATAGTTGTATTTACTTTTCTTATCGTGCGATGCTGGCAATACAGCCTTCATCAGACGGGCTGTGGCATTTACTGCAAGGCCCGGTTTAAAAAAATCGTACTTCGCAAATGGTACATAACGGCGATAGCCGCCAAACAGTTCGTCTCCTCCATCTCCATTCAAAATAACAGTAAGGTGTTTTTTGGCTTCCCTGCTTACATAATAACTGGGAATGGCGGAGCTGTCAAAAAAAGGCTCCCCATAATTGCCCAGGATTTTTTCAATATCATCTTTTAATGAATCGAATGAGATATGGATCTCATGATGATTGGTTTTATACCGGTCCGCTACAAGGCGGGCCAGTGGAGCTTCGTCATATTGTCCTTCAAATGAAACTGTAAATGTATTCAGTCCCGGATTGTATTGCCGGGCAATAGCAGACACAAGGCCACTATCAATGCCTCCGCTTAAAAATGAACCGACTTCAAGATCAGAAGATTCGATTCTTCGTTTTACCGCTTTATGCAACAGATCATCCGTACGCCGCAGTGCCTCTTCAAAAGGTTCTTCAAGGCGTTTTAAATAGAAAGGATGGATATCCCACCAATGCTCAACCCTTACCACTGGATCATGAAGTGATATGCAGGCAAAAGACCCGGCAGGCAATTCTTTCACATGCCTGTATGGGGTTGCTGATTTATAGAAATAGCCCATCCTTACATATTGCTGCAGGTTGTGGGTATCTGCCTCCAGTTCCATCTGGCTCCGGATAGCATTTAGTTCACTTGCAAAAATGAGCTGGCCCTGATCTGAGTAATAATATAAAGGTTTTTTTCCGGCCCTGTCCCTGACCAGCATCAACTCTTTATTCTTCCTGTCATAAATTGCCAGGGCAAACATGCCATCAAATTCGTTGAAACATGCTGAGCCCAGTTTTGCATATGCATGAAGAATCGTTTCGGTATCAGAATTCGTATGACAGTTAAGGGAATACTTCGTTCTTACATCCTGATGATTATAAATCTCTCCATTAAAAATAATCGTCAGGTGCTCATAATGCATAGGTTGATGCCCTCCTGCTACGTCAAGTATGGCCAAACGATGATGATGCAGGATAAGATTTTCCTGTTCATATGTTGTTTGTTCATCAGGTCCACGATGCAGAAGGCTCCGGGTCAAAACAGGAATATCCAGTTTAAAATTTATTGAACCAGCAATGCCACACATATTAGGTTGTCTGTAAAAGTTTAATTTTTCTTATCCTTGCCGGCAGCGGAACATTGGCCAGATACAAAGTAATAAGAACAAAAAGTAAAAAGAACGGTAAACCAGGGATCTTATACCGGACAAGCGACCCGAAATTGCCTGTGGAGGTTCCTACAGCCCCCCCGAACAATAGCGAAAAGATGAGGCAAAAAAGGGTGAATGGATTTCCTAAAGCAATTCTGAATGTCCGGAAGAAACCCACTTTAACAAACATGAAAATCACCAGCAAAGTGCAAAGAAAAGATTCAATAGCACTAAGTGCCATAATCGGGTTCCGGATCTCCCAAAGAAAAGGGCGGAAATAACTCGCGACTATTCCCAGGGGGAACATCCATACAGGGTTGTCCGATCCCAGGTCAAAGGTAGATCCACTCCGGTCTATCATGTTCTGGGATTCGTAAACACTTCGTTGCTTGTCCATTGCATCCAGGATGACCTCAGTATTATATTTTTGCAAGGAACCTTCCGAAGTGAGGTTGGCATATAAAAGTACTCCGCCGAGTAAACCAACTATCATCATCACTGCAAATACAAATCGTTTAAGTTGCCTGGATTGTACTGCATCACTCCATCGGGTGAAAACGAGTAATAGGAGGGCCGGAGCAAATGCCAGCATGATATATGGCTTAACCGTGTAAAAAAGATAAACGGCTACTATAATCTTTATAACAGATACAGCAAAGCGTTTGCGCATTACCAGTATATCATAAGCAGCAGAGAACAGAAACCCCAGGGCTCCAAAAGTTAAAGAGTCTTTCAACAAACCGGAAGACCAGAAGCATACTGTTGGGAAGAAGAAACAAGCTAAGGCGACCTGGTTTTTCATCCGGGGAAACTCACGCTTGAAGACCTTATATATCACCAGGGAGCCTGCCAGGGCGAAATAACTAAAACAGAAACCTAATGCCAGGTAACTATTAAAGAAAAGGAAAGAAAAGAATGTTGCTATCCTCGGTACCGTAAAATTGGCGGTGGTCATCATATAATAATGATTATCCCTCAATTCATCGGCCGCAAAGAAGCTGTACAATGGATGATAGCTATCTACTTTTTCGGTAGTAAAAAGATCCCATACGCTAAAGGCATTATTATCGATTGCGATCCGTATATCCAGTACAGATATATAATACCTGAAGCTGTCGCCTCCACCATAATAAAACTGCATAAGAGCAGTAAAGATCAGCAGCACCACCACACGTACCCAAAATGCCTGGATAAAAAACTTCTTCGTATCACTATCCTCATTACGCAGCAATACCTTGCTTACAAGGTAAAGCAAGACCAGCACCAGTGGAAAAGCCAGCAGGTCAATAGGGTTGAACATTGAAGTTTTTAACAAATACACCTGTGCAATTTATATGTTAACATCCGGAAGTGGCAAAGGCCCCTGTTATATCTCAGGTAAAAAGTTCAATAAATTTCTCACTGGTTGCATCAACAGAATATTGCTCCACGATCTTTTTCCTTGCATTGTTGCCAATTGTTGTGCGAAGATCCGCATCCGCAAGCAGTCTTTCCAGTTTCCGCAACCACTCATCTTCACTTTCTGCAAAAAAGCCATCCTGTCCCTCAGCAACCAGTATTGTATTCATACCCACGGGAGAAATTACCGGCGGAATTCCCAAAGCCATATACTGTATGGCTTTAAATCCACATTTTCCTTTTTCGATCGTTGTTTCATGCAATGGCATTACTCCAATGTTCAGAAGGAGAAGATCATTTATTTCAGTGTTTTTATTCCATTTAACAAACCTGTACTTTTTCAGTGGCAGCAAGGGATCCTTATCTGCAATCACCACAAATGTAAAATCATTTTCTTCCTGAAGTTTCTGAATGACCGGGATAAGCATTTGCAGGTACTTCAATGTACTGAATGTTCCAGTCCATCCAATTACAAGATCCCTCTTCGATTGATCGCGTAGCGCATTATGCTGCTGTTTCGTATTTACGACAGTAGGCATAACTACTGTATTCCTGTTAAATTGAAGTGCATAGTCAGCCAGAAACTGATTCCCGGCAGATACTTTGTAAGACCATTTACAAATACTTGACACCTTGCTGAACCATCTCAGGCGATAGGCCAGTTTATTCTGTGCAGAACTTACAGGCACCCATATTGCGTCATCAAAATCATAAACGATCCGCTTTCTGAAAAAATACCGAAGAAGAAACTCAATTACGGGTGGACCAATAGGCGTAGCTTCCCGTTGTATAAAAACATAGTTGTAAGGAATAGTTCTGAACATATCCACTACCCTTTTTAAAAAGCCCTTGAACACAAAAAAAACCTTCTTCAAAACCTTTCCCGGCAGATACAGCTGTTCCCAGTCATTCATACTATAGAAAGATCTGACTTTATACCGGATCCCCCGTTGCTCAAGAACCGGTAAATAATGTTCAAAGCGGAAACGTTGGGCAGGGGATATTCCTGGCGGAGAAGGCACCATGAAAAAAATCTTTACCGCTTTATCCCGTGCAGATTCCTTCTTCAGGCTCATTTGTTGCATGCTGTTTCAATGTTAATCACCACCTTTATCCAGTCCGGCATAAGCCTGTTCATATTTTTGTACTCCATCGTTCAAATTGTAGAACTTCCAAGCACCCTGCCTGACGAGCTCCGGAATGGGCTTACTGGTTGAAATAATTCTTTCTACCGTTCTTTCATATGCTTTGTCCGAAAACTCATTTATCAGAAAGCCTGCGCCTGTTTCATTAATAACCTTACCAGTATCCCCGATATCATTACATATAATAGGAATTCCCATGGCCATTATTTCTCCCTGCTTAGTAGGAGAGGATGCTTTTTTGGAATAAGCATCTTTTATAAGAAAAATGCTCCAATCGCTAAGTGAAAGCAATAAGGGTACCTCCTTTCTGCCGGCTGCTCTTACAATTATGTTTTTCTCGTCTACTCCCAGCTGAATGGCCTTGCTCACAACTGAATCCCGTGTATCCTGTGTAATAAAAAGGAATTTCGCATTTGGTATTCGCTGATGGAACATACGGAAAAATGACAGCATTTCATTTGTCAGATACCATCCTCCCAGAGAACCCAGGTAAGTAATGATCACATCTCCGGCCGAAATGCCGAGTGAAGGGCTTATCGCCGCCTTATCTGTTTCGGTGATCTTTTTGTAATCAAAATGGTCCAGATCCACACAACACGGAATGACCGTTATCTTATCAGCGTTGACACCATAATTATTTACAAGCTCAATCTTCCCTGCATGTGTAAGGGAGATGATATGCCGGCTAAGTGCGAAATACTGTTTTTCCTTTTTCTTATACCTGGAATAGAGCCATTTATATAAAGGTTTTTGCAGAACCCATTGCCCGTTATCAACCCTTTCATCAACCCAGAACCCACGCATGTCAAATAAAAAAGGGACTTTAAATTTCTTATGAAGTTTGCTGCCTGTTTCGGCTGCCACATAACTTCTGCAATGAATAAAGCTGAACTGCTCCTGCCTGAACAGCCGTTTGGCAGTTTTTGTCATAAGGTACTGATCATACATCTTCGACAGCAATGGCACTTTGCTGCTGAATGGCAGCACCACCCATTTAATATTAAGTTCGTTAAGAAGAGTTGAAATATATCCTTTTCTTTCCTTATAACGGGCAGGTTTCTCAAAACTTAAAATAGTAAACTGGTATCCGTATTTAGTAAGGCCTTTCAGATAAGGTATTACCTGTGACTGGCCAAGGGGATCGGTCATCCCGTCATACGAGATATAAAGAACTTTTTTACTCATGAAGTATTCCCGACTGCTATATTATTGCCTGATCATAAAATTATTTACCGAGAAAAAAGATGGGATATTCAGCAGCTGATAACCGCTATGCCCCACAAAGAAGCCCCAAACTTTACCCTTGTATTGGCCGGGCACTGCTACACGGTAAACTGTTCCTGTTACCAGTTCCGGGCGTATTTTTTTCTTTCCGGGATCAATCCAGTAAGCCAGCCCCTTTTGCTGGGCCGCATGTCCATCCCTGTAAATTATTTCGTTAACATCTGCCGGAACATAAACATATTGAACAGGATATTGATAATTGTCGTAATTCTTATCACTGGAAATAAAAGTGATGTCTGCCGGCAATACCAGCCGTGTAAACCGCTGGGCCTCTCCGGCCGTTAAAGTATACCGGCCTGCAGGAAGATAAAGCTTAACAGGTTCAGTAGACGTATCACTTGCTTTAATTTCTTTACTCAGCCATTGCTTGCCTGTATTATCTGTGATAGTGATGGTGGTGTTTTTCGTTGACCCGGCGGAAAACTGAAAATTCCGTGATTGGGTCAATTCAAAATCGTAGTTGTTCTTTCCATTAATATATTTAGGCGCGTATGGAGGGTTCTGGTCATTCACCCTGACTGCTTTGGAAATATCAAACTGGAACGACGATATGGCATACCCTTTATTTGCACTGTTTAGGTCTTTACGGAAGTTCGTTTCAATATCGTTATCACTGGCAATCACAATATTTTTGCCTTTATCCTGACCGGGCTGAGCCAATGTCATTACAGGCTTTGGAATATATAGTTTCTCCAAAGCATAAGTATGGACCAGTCGCAAATGGTGAATGCTGTACATGTAGCTGATCAAAGCATTATAAGAAGTGATGTCCTTCTTACTATCATATTCGAAATATAATTTTATATAATGAACATACGCTTTTAATTCTTCTATCCGTTCTTGTATAGCAGGATCGTTAATTTTAGCACTGGCCGCAGCCAGGTCCCTAAGGCTGAAATCAACCTCCATTTCATACTGGAAATTTTTGCTCCACCGGTCATACATTCTACGGATATCGCTGGCGGCTGCTCCAAAACAATTGGTCAGAAATTCATTATACAATTTATCGAATGGCACGGAAGTATCCCACATCATCTGTGATGCCAGCCACATCGCATGCCCCATCGGGCCATTGGCATAAGTAGATTCAAGGTTAACGGTAGCTACATTATTTTTTTTCCAGTACGTTAGCCTTATCGGGATATTATAGATATTGAATTGTGGAAGGCATTTGCTCCATTGCGTAATATTCCAGTAATCATATATACCCATAGCGCGATTGCCTAATTTTTGCCGCCACATTTTGATAAAGTCTTCCGGGCTTGCTACCTGTTGAAACGCATAGGGTATAAGAATGGGGTATATACTCCTGTGCAGAGCCATAGACGGAGGAGCTGCATGATTACTATATGCGTATAACTGTACCAATGTAACAGTGTCTTTGCTGTCGATCCGTTTTGCTGCCTGATTTGCCAGCCAGAAATATTTATCGGACCACGTTTTTATCTCCGGCATGTTGGAGGGCAGGCAATCACCTGCATTACCACTGCCATCAGCAGGATCAACACCGACAACAGGAAATCTCTTATCCGGCCCGGAGTTAGCAAGTGCCCAATTTACATACAGGTCCACCACATCCTTATTGGAAATATCAATGATACCATTAGGATTCACTTTATTATTACAGAAATACTCGGGATGCTGATCGAGTACTGTCTTATTAGCTTTGTAAAAAGGGAGGCCGGAATGGCCTTTTGTAATATAATCAGAAGAAATCCGGTTCCTTCTATCCCATATTTTAAAATCATTCCGGAAAGAATCATTAGGATCAAGGCCGGGTATGATTGTCGTTCCACCGGAACCAAAATAAAACCGGTCTCTGAAATCTGGCGTATATACTTTATTAATACGGGGCAAATTCTTAAAGTCTCCTAGTTTTGTCCAGTTATCACCAGGCATATACCAACGGAATCCTGCTTCATACAGGAAGGTATAGATCCCGTTGATGATTGAATTGGTGCCTGTTCCGGCTATGGTCACATTATTTTGCTGTATGGAGAGGTAAAAGGACTGACCATCGCTGTTGATCTTCTTCCAGTCGCCTGCCGATAAATTAACCGGATCGGCCTGCATAATACGGATACCTTTTACGGGAGGTTTGTCATTTTCTTCTACCCTGAACTTTACACTTGTTGATTTTTGTATCCAATACGCCATGTCGTCAACCGACTCCTTTACATTCTTATCAATCTTTGATGGAATAAAAATGGTTGGATCAAAAGGCTGTTGCGAAAAGCCTTTTTGTACAGGCATACAAGCTTCTAATACAAATAAAAGCAAGCCCAGGAAAAAGCGGCTGACTCCTTTCATGCAACTTATCATATTATAACCTGACAAGTGTTTCATTTGTACTATCAAAAATCATGCTATTTTTTAATACGTTTTCAGTATACCATTTGTGCAATTGAATAAGCGCCCAAAGCCTGTTATACAAATAGCTTTTGCCTGCGAGGAATTGTTGCTTGAGATATTGAACTTTGCTGTTATTCACCAATCCACATTCCTCAATAACCGATTCCGAAAGATATTTATCCAGCAAAAAGCGCAGTTCATGGGACAACCAGTACTGCAAAGGAATGGCAAACCCCCATTTTGGCCGATCGAATATCTCTTTTGGCAAGAGGTCATACAATACCTGCTTTAACAAATATTTTCCTGTATTACCCCGAAGCTTTAGATCGGGCGACAGGTTCAAAGCAAACTCCACAAGCCGATAGTCCAGTAAAGGAACCCTTACCTCCAGTGCGTGATGCATCGATGCACGATCTGTTTTTACCAGTAACTCTTCCGGAAGATAGTTCTTAATATCAAAAAGGCTTTGCTGTTCTATTACGTCCAACCGGCGTTGACAAGAGATAATATTTTCATCAATTGATAGATCAGCAGGTATCAACAACAACTCATTGATCTCCCTTTCTGTAAAATAATATTGCTCCTGGGAGAAAATATGACTTTTTATCCTTTCGGGCCTGTAGTCAAACATAAAACTGGCCCTCTTCATCCTGTTATCTCCAAAATTGTATAAACCCGAGCGGATCGCTTTGCGGAACATTTTTACCGGCAGCCTGTTAAGCCTGCGTGCCCAGAAATAAAAACCATATCCCCAGAATAATTCGTCACCACCATCGCCAGACAGTGCAACTGTAACCTGCTTTCTCGCCAATTGTGACACCAGTAATGTAGGAATGGCAGAAGGGTCTGCATAAGGCTCATCATATATACCTGTCAATCCATCGATTAGTTCAATGGCGTCATCATGGTTGACAATAAACTCTGTATGATCCGATTTAATATGGCTGGCTACTTGGCGTGCATAGGGCGATTCATTATACTTATTTTCCCGGAACCCGATTGAGAAAGTTTTAACCGGAGAAGAAGATATTGTTTGTGCGACAGACGCAACAAGGCTTGAATCTATGCCACCACTTAAAAAAACGCCCAGCGGCACATCACTGATCATCGAAAGTTCAACACTGCTGAATACAAGTTCCTTCAGTTTCTTTTTAGCCAACGACTCATCGGCCAAAACATCTGGTTCAATTTTATCTTCCGGCCTCCAGTAGCTGTCGATCGCTGCTCTTTCCTTATCAAATACCAGGTAATGACCGGGTTTTAGCTTCTTATATGTTGTATAAATCGTATTCTCTCCAGGAATATAGCCTAGGTAAAGAAAATCGGCAATAGCCGATTGATTTATTTCTTTTGGAAAAGGAAGTGTGAACAGGGCTTTCAGTTCAGAAGCAAAAGCAATTGCACCATTGTCCAGGCAATAATACAAAGGCTTTACACCTACCCTGTCACGGAAAAGGAATAATTTTTTTTCTGTTTCATCCCAGATCGCAATGCTGAACATGCCGTTCAATGCATTAATTGCCTCAACTCCCTTTTTGGCAAATGCTTCAATGATCACTTCCGTATCTGAGGTAGTAATTGTTTCAATACCGAATTGAGCTGCTACCTCTTTAAAATTATACACTTCCCCATTATACACCATCATATACCTGCCATCCCTGGAACGAAATGGCTGGTTAGCCAGAGAAGATAAATCAAGGACACTCAATCTCCGGTGTCCCAGTCCTACACCAGCGGTCGCGTCAAAATAAAAACCCTCTGCATCAGGGCCCCGGTGTTGCAGGATTCCCGTCATTTTATCAAGTTGCTGCCGGGTGAAATTCCGACCGACAAAACCAGCTATTCCACACATATCAGGAATTATAAATTTTTTTTAATTTATCGATGTATCCTTTCTTTGAAAATTGATCGGCTGCATATAGTTGCGCCTTCCTACTCATTTCAGGCAATAACAACTGCCCATCCATTATCTTGCGTAACACTTCTGCAAGGCTTGCAACATTGGTATTATTAACAAATACAGCTTTGTCGCCACACACTTCCCTGTATACCGGTATATCAGAAATAACAACAGGCAATCCGATGCTCATCGCTTCAGCAACGGCAATACCAAATCCTTCAGCCATGGAGACAGAAATAAAGAGATCGTATTGCGGCAACACTTCATCCACATTTTTTATCTTTCCCTTTAATGTCACTTTCAGGCCATGATCAAGAATGTATTGCTCCGTCATTTCCCGAAATTCCCCATCTCCAATGATGGTCAATGAAACCGGCTCATTTCTTAATTCCCGCATCACCTCCAGCATATAGGGAATATTCTTGATCTTCTTAAGGTTTGACACTGCTACAATACGAAGTTCTTTACCAGGCTGGTAATTTTCCGTATAAGGATGTGAAAAAAACGCATCCCGCACATAGTTATTCAGGAGAAAAGTTTTCCCCACTGCTCCCCTATGCACTTTTTTGAAACTGTCGATCACAGCATTCGTTACTCCGATCATATTGTGATATCGCCGGTAGCTCCATCTTTCAACGACATTGAGAAACTCTTTCTTATACCAGGCAATCGGGTCTTCATTCATTGCATTATGAATGCTGAAAAAGAGAGGAATTTCCTTTGGGCACGCCAACCGGCCAACTATTGTACTCCAGAATAACTGTGTTCTTACCAGATCAGGTTTTATCTTCCTGATAATATCTTTTAATTTATTTGCTGTAGAGAATACGCTGCGTGGGCCAGTAAATTGTAAGCTGATGTATTCATCGCATGCAAGCTGTTCTCTTTCAAATTCCAGCTCCGGCGAGAGTGTAACCAGTGTAATGTGATATTCTTTGACCAGGTCAGGCAATAAATCTACGAGCAAAGTTTCGGCACCTCCCCTCACCAGATTGTCAATAACATGAACAATTTTCTTTTTCTGCATAATACTCTTTTCTTATCAGGCCGCTGTTCGCCGGGGGAAAATAGTTCTGAGATTATAATATTTATGAACACAGCCAACCATCAACAGACACATAATAACATACACCCCTATCCTTGAATAAGTAGCGCCAATAGGGCCAAAGTTCTTGATACAGAGATAATTCAGGATAACACTGGCGACAATGCCGACAACAGATAAATACATAAATAACCAGTTCTTCTTTAAATAAAGAAGGAACGGTTGCAGTAAGTTATAAAATGACCAGAAAAACATTGCGATGATCAAATTCGTAGCATATACTTCTCCAAGTGCAAAGTTTTTGCCAATAAAGTATTTAAAGATGATCGGGACAGCGATTATCAAACTGGTACACATGAATATATTGACGCCCACATATATCAGGATCACTTTTCTTATTTTTTTATAGTCCCTTTCAGCTTGTGACAGGCTGGAAAAAATAACGGGATGGAAAGTATTATTAAGCAGCATCATCACCATATTTAAAATCACGGCTATCTGGGCTCCCACGCTGAAGATGCCTACATCTGTGGTGCCATTAAAAAATTCGATAAAAAAACGGTCTGAATAACCCAGTGCGAATATGGCAAGCCGTTCCGGTATAAAAGGTAATCCCTCCCTCACGCCATTCATAACAGCTTTCCATTGAAACTTCCCGGCCCATAATTTCCATTTGGCTATCAGACACACTGAAAAAAGACCAACTGCCAGCAAACTGATAAATGCGCCGCCAAGCCGGCCCTTCCAGCCTGCATGCAGGAAAATAACAAGGATGATCACACAAGCTACTTCAGCAAGAGTCTTAAAAATAGAAAACCGGGCAAATAAGAAAGGCGTCTGCCTGTTTCTTATCAGGTACAGGATCACATCACTGAAGGTGGTAAGCAAACAGGTGAATGGCAGCAGTATCCAAAAAAAAAGGCCGACATCCATAAAGGACCTTGCTGTGCCGTAAAATAAGATGATCAGAAGAGTAAAGGCGACAGAAAGGAGAACAGGCGCAATAGATATATTAGTGAAATATTGCGGGTATTCATTCTTATTAAGCCGGTAAAATCCGACGTTCAGCGCAAACTGTGAACCAATAGCGATGAAAGGCGAAAGCAGAAAACAAAAAGAAGTGTACAGGTTGATGATCCCGTAATCTTTGGCCGTCAGGTAATGGGTGATTAAAGAAAACAGGAAAAAAGATACCCCTGCATTGAAGATCAGGGTAAAGGCATAAACAGAAAATGTCTTTGCTGTGGAGGATTTAAGGAGTACGTTTTTGAAAAGGCCAGTAAGCATTATAGGGGAAAATTATACCACCGAAGAAGAGGTGGAACAAATTACATCCATGTGGCAGTTGTTGAGACTATCGAAATCTTTTATAGCAGCTCCGCTTGTTGCATGAAACAGGTGATAATTATGTTCGTTCTGAAGATACAACAGAAGTTCCCGCGCTGTGGTACCATTTGCCTTTAACAGTTTGTCGTCAATTTCTATAAACAGATCAGGTTTATCCCGTTCAAGAATAGCTTTAGCACCTTTTAAAACATGAAATTCAAATCCTTCAACATCTATCTTGATCAGATCGATCGGTCCTGCAGAAGAAAGCTGCTCATCGAGCGTGACCACTTCAACGGCAACCGTGGGCAGGGAATCTGACAATTCACCAGATCCTACGATCCTGTTTTGACCGCTATTGGTTGCTATTTCAGATATCATCACCAATTCACCTTTCTTATCGCTGCAACCCATATTGAAGACTTTGCAATTAGAGATCTTACTTGCTTCTATATTCCTTATGCAGCGCTGATAAGTGGGTGGGAAGGGTTCAAACCCATATACAAAACCATTGTTGGATTGAGCTATGCGTGCCAGGTTCAGCAGCACCCAACCATTATTCACACCTATATCTACTACTGTTTTGGCTGAAGAAGCCAATGCATACAACCGTTCCCTTTCAATTTCCCGCACCCCCCAATAAGCTTTCCAGTCATTATAGTCATAGAGATTGGCAAACAGCGTGAGCTGGCCATCCCTCGCAATCCGTTGTGCCTTTTTATCATAAACATGGTTAGGAGGAATAAACTTAACCAGGGTGGATGTAATATCTTTTCCTTTGACAGCGGACCTAAGAATTGACTCAAACGGCCTTACCAGGAAAAACGAATGCACTGCATTCACGAGTAGTTTTTTCATAGTCAGCAGGGGTTAAGTGCTTTGAAGAACGTTTCGGATCAGGTACGTTCCGTAGCCACTTTTACTAAGTCCGTTTGCGATCTGAAGCAATTGATCCTTGGAAATAAAACCGCTCCGGTAGGCTATTTCTTCAATACATCCGATCTTGGTGCCCTGGCGCTTTTCGATCACCCGTACAAACTCACTGGCATCGCTCAGAGAATCAAAAGTTCCGGTATCCAGCCAGGCCGTACCTCTATCCAGTATCGCAACCTTCAGCTTTTGAAGCTTGAGGTATTCCCTGTTTACGTCCGTGATCTCATACTCTCCTCTTGGAGAAGGTTTCAGGTTCTTTGCAATCGCTACAACTTCATTATCGTAAAAATAGAGGCCAGGAACAGCAAAATTTGATTTCGGCTTTTCGGGTTTCTCCTCAATGGAAATAGCCCGGTTATCTTTATCGAATTCCACTACACCATACCGCTCCGGATCGGAAACCTGATAAGCAAATACATATCCGCCTTCTATATCCACCAGCTTTCTGAGTTGAGAACCCATACCAGCGCCATAGAATATATTATCCCCAAGTACCAGGGCCACTTTATCAGTGCCGATAAACTCCTCGCCGATCACGAAAGCCTGCGCCAGTCCGTTCGGCACTTCCTGTATGGCATACTCAAACCGGCATCCTAACTGGCTTCCATCGCCCAGCAATCTCTTAAAGCCGGCATTATCTTCAGGTGTGGTAATGATCAGTATTTCTTTGATGCCTGCCATCATCAATGTTGATAATGGGTAATAGATCATTGGCTTGTCATAGATCGGCATCAACTGCTTTGAAATAGCTTTGGTAATGGGATAAAGCCTTGTACCCGATCCTCCGGCAAGAATTATTCCTTTCATGAATTATTATTTTGAATATTGTCTTTCATAGTATTGCTTATAAGCACCACTGGTAACATGCTTCAGCCATTCCTGGTTTTCAAAATACCAATCAATTGTTTGGGCCAGGCCTTCTTCAAATGTAACCGAAGGATGCCAACCGAGTTCTTTATTGATCTTGGTTGCATCGATCGCATATCGCCTGTCATGACCAGGCCTGTCCTGGATATAGGTTATAAGCTTTTCGCTCTCCCCTGGCTGACGTCCCAGTTTTTTATCCATCAACTGGCATAATAATTTCACCAGGTCAATATTCTTCCATTCATTGAAGCCACCGATATTATAGGTATCGCCATTTTTTCCTTTATGGAAAACAAGATCGATAGCCGTTGCATGATCCTTTACAAACAGCCAGTCCCTGGTATATAACCCATCTCCATAAACCGGCAAAGGTTTCTGCTGGATAATATTATTGATAAAGAGAGGGATCAATTTTTCGGGAAAGTGATTAGGGCCATAATTGTTAGAGCAATTGCTTATTACTACCGGTAAGTCATAGGTATCATGATAAGCCCGTACAAAATGATCACTCGACGCTTTTGAAGCACTGTAAGGGGAGTGCGGATCGTATTTTGTATTCTCTGTAAAAAAGCCTGTTTCCCCCAATGCACCGTATACTTCATCGGTAGAAACATGATAGAATCTTTTTCCGTTAAAATCATTTTTCCAGAATTGCTTTGCCGCATTCAGCAGATTGACCGTTCCGATCACATTTGTATACACAAAATCAAGAGGCGACAGTATAGACCTGTCTACATGGCTTTCTGCAGCAAGATGTATCACTCCATCCGGTTGATGAGTCTGAAAAACCTCATTCAGATTTTCTGCATCCAGTATGTTCACCTTCTCAAAATAATAGTTAGGACTTTGTTCTATATCCCGTAAATTTTCAAGATTCCCCGCATATGTAAGCGCATCCAGATTAACGATCCTGTAAGAGGGATACTTAGTAACGAATAAACGTACTACATGGGATCCGATAAAACCAGCTCCGCCGGTGATTATTATCGTTTTGCTCATTTAATGATTGTTTAAGAATATTCAGGTTAAGGTAATAGAATAATATATTGTGATCAGGAATTGCCTTTAAACCATTCAAGGGTTTTTTTCAGGCCCTGTTTAATACTGACAGCAGGTTCGTAGTCCAGCAGTTGTTTTGCTTTACTGATATCTGCAAGACTATGCTTAACATCGCCGGTTCTTTCCGGGCCATAATTGGGTTTACCGGTAACACCTGCCTCGGCTGCGAGATATTCAAACAACTGTGTTAAAGAAGTCTGTTCACCACAGGCAATATTATATATCTGATTCAGGGCTCCGGGTTCTTCGCTGAACAAAGAAAGGATATTGGCATTAACAGCATTGTCCACGAACGTGAAATCACGGCTATGGCTGCCATCGCCGTTAATAGTAGGCATTACACCTTTCAGAACGGATTCTGCAAAAAGAGGGATCACAGCGGCATACGGACCATTAGGATTTTGTTTTGGCCCGAATATATTGAAGTATCGCAGCCCGATAAATTCAATTCCATACAGGTCTGCATATACCCTGGCATATAGTTCATTCACATATTTGGTAACGGCATACGGCGAAAGCGGGCGGCCGATCCGGTCCTCTACTTTGGGAAGACCCGGATGATCTCCGTATGTAGAAGAACTGGCTGCAAATACAATCCGTTTAATACCGGATTCTTTGGCGGCTGTAAATACATTCAGCGTTCCGGTGATGTTAACATTATTGGTCGTCAGCGGATCCTTGATTGATCTGGGAACAGAACCCAAAGCAGCCTGGTGCGAGATACGGTCAATTGAATTACATGCAGCTATGCAGGTGTCATAATCCCTTATATCACCTTCCATGAACTCAACAGAGGGATGATCCCTGAATGGAAGAATATTCGCAACAGAGCCTGTTGCGAGATTGTCAAGTATACGGACAAAACTGACTCTTTTATCTGCAAGCAGTTTTTCGACAAGATTTGAGCCGATAAAGCCGCATCCTCCTGTCACTAAAATTCTCATAATTAAACTCTTTTCTGTGTTCTATTTAAAACCAATTACGGGGATTGAGCCATGCTGCGATCTGCTGGACGAACGTCTTTTTCGGAATTTCTTCTTCATAATATCCACTATCCTCGCCATAGCCATAACCATAGCCATAACGGCCATATCCATAGTATCCGTATCCGGCCTTTAATTTAACATCATTAATAATAATGGAAACCTTCGGAAGTTTTTTCTCTTTATATAATTCATCTATCAAGGCTATCTGTCTTTTAAATGTATGTCCCTGACGCACCAGGTACAATGTGCAATCTGCAAATTCTCCCAGGGTCATCGCATCGCTCACCATACCTACAGGCGCCGTATCTATTATGACTACTTCAAAATGGGATTTCAATAATTCAAACATTTCCTTCACTTTGGGATCAAGTAACAATTCAGCAGGGTTGGGAGGAATAGGCCCGCAAGGAAGAACGAAAAGGTTTTCGTAATCAGGAACAGGTTTGATCAATTCATCCAGTTGAGCCTTACCCAGCAGGAAATTGGATATGCCATTAGATTTAGGCATATTCAATCCAGACAGTATTTTGGGTTTACGGATATCAAATTCCAGTATTACTGTTTTTTTACCGGTGAGTGCCATTACTCCGGCCATGTTGGTGCTGACAAACGACTTACCCTCTCCGCTATAGGATGATGTGACAAGGATCACCGGGTTCTCATTCTTATTTAAAATGTATTGTAAGTTGGAACGGATAATCCTGAACTGCTCGGCCACCATCCCGCGGCTTGTTTTGTTTACAACCATCACTTTCTCAGAAAGAGAATGTCCGATTTCACCAACGATGGGAACATCTGTTACTTTCTCTACATCCATCCGCGTAGTCACTTTGTCATTCATCAGTTCAATGATGAAAATGACAAGTGCGGGAATGATCAAACCGGCAAGAATGGCAACGATCTGGATCAGCCGGCGGTTTGGTTTTACCGGAACAAGATCCGGTTCTGCACGATCGATAATGGTTGAATTGGAGATGGTAGAAGCCCTGCTAATTGCTGTTTCTTCCCGTTTGCCTTCAAGCAGGCTGTACAATGCCAGTTTGGTGCTGATCTGCCTTTGTATCTCCAGCAATTCTTTTAACTTATAAGGCATCTTTTTCAGTTCAGCCTGCTGAGAACCAATATTACTCTGCATCTTTCCCATTGCCGAAACATAAGACTGGCGGATATTCTTAAGGTTCTCTATCAGATCCTGTCGTTGCTTTTCAATGATTTCTTCCGCTTCTTTTACAGATGGGTTATTGGGCGGAATATTGGAATTGATCAGGGTCTGTCTTTCCAATTGAGCTTTATTGTATCCGGATACCAGTTCATTTAAAGTAATGTCTTCAAGCCCCAGTGCCGAAGGCACAACATTAGCATACCTGTTGTTCTTATCTTTTACATAATCAGCTACATTGTCAACTGTATTTATCCTCAGGTCCTGCTCGCCGATAGCCTGGTTGATATTTGCCAGTGCTGTGAAATAGTTTTCTGATTGAAGGTCCGTGTTAAACAGGTTCTCCTTTTGACGATAGGCCAGTTCGATCGCCTGAATGCTGTCAATTTCATTTTTCAATTTCTCCAGCCTGCCATCAATAAATGAAAGCATTTGATCGGTCGAGTAATTGTTTTGCTCAATCGTCATGGAATCATATTGTATCATGAGCTCGTTTACAATATCCGCAGCCAGTCTTGGACTGGTAGTTTCCATGCTTACCGTAAGTATACCTGTAGCGGGTGTTTTGGGTAAAATTTTAATATCTTTTATTAAGGACCTGGCTACTGCGTTGACTGTATTCCAGCTAACTGCATAGATGGCCCCGGGAAGAAGTTCCCCTGTTTTTACAATCCTGCATAAGTGATTGTTGATTTGAATATTCTGGCCAAAGGAATAGATCTCAGTACCTTCATTGAGACGGAATCTCAGTGAGTCCAGTATACGGACTTTAATCGAAAAGGGCTTGGGGATGGCCGGCATTTTCAGGACCTCTACATAAAAAGGAACTGCCCCGTAAACATTCATATCTTTTACTCTTCCTTCTGCAGTATAACTGAATTGAAGGTTCAGCCTGTTTACCACCCGGGCCATAATAGGTCTTGACCTGAGCATTTCAATTTCGTTCTGAAGATTCTGAACACGGTTTCCGCCAGCGATAATGTCTTCAACCTTATCGGTGGAGCGTGCAGCGGTTTTTTCATTTTTGATAAGCATAGTCCCGCTGGCACTATAAATATTGCCGGCATATCTGAGATAAAGAAAAGCCGCCATCAAGGTGAGTGCGACTGATACCAGGAATACAGGCAGGAAGCGGATATACTTGTAAAAGATATCCCGTAAACTCAGGTTCCAAAGTTCCTGTTTGTTCTTATTGATTGGAATATTTTCTTCCATTAGACACTTTAGTATGCGAAGAGTAATAATTATTGAAAGACACGTATAACCACCGCGATAGCTGTGATAACACTTACTATAAAACCAGCCTGACGCAGCGCTACATCCTGGTCAGCTTTTTTGGCCTTGCTCTTTGCCGGTTCCACCAATACCACATCATTCTGTACGAGGTTATAATAAGGTGAATCGAATAATTTTTTATCTGACAGATCGATCGTTCCTGTCTCCCGCTGGCCATTCACCTCCCTGATCACTTTCACCTTGTCCTTCATCCCGTATAAATCCACATCGCCAGCCAGCCCAAGTGCTTCCAGGATGGTCATCCGCTCTCCGGGAAAGCTGATCATTCCCGGTCTCTTCACTTCGCCCAACACGGTGATCTTCAGATTTTGAAACCGTACAATAACAGAAGGATTGGTAAGTACAGAATCCTTTTCATTGATCTTTTTTTTGATCAGGTCAGCCAGTTCGTTTTTTGTTAATCCTTCAACATGCAAGAGGCCCACCCTGGGATATTCAATATTACCTGCATTATCTACGAGATAACCGGGTGAGGCGGATACCGTTCCACCTGCACCTCCCTGTTGTGGTAATGATGTTGATGGCGAAGCCACCGGCAGATTATATAATGCGTCGGAAATTTCCGGCTTGGTACTGGCGCTGTATACCTGTATGGAAAGCATATCGTTTTTCTGGATCAGCAGATCGGGGACCTTAACAGCCTGCTTGCCACTGGTATCGGAATAATTCTGCAAGTAGGCCGGCATTTTCTGCTGGGTACCGCAGGAAATAAAATAAAATGAAACCAATAAAGGCAACAAGGAGCGGATAAGTTTCATGAATCTTCTTTAATAAAATAAGCGGTTAATGCATCGGACCTTCTATATCAGGCCGAAGTCAGTTTTGATTTATCTATATGTGCCACTAATACGTACCCCAAACTATCTATGGCCACTTTCACCGTTTTATGCTGTACACTCACCACTTTTCCTTCCTGGTCCATAAGCGGACCGGTGATAACTTTGACACGCTGGTCTGGCCGAAGTTCGAGCGGTTCCACCTCCACATTTTCATACTCATTCAGGAATCGCTTGATGGCATGGATCTCTTTTTCCTTGATCACAGCGGGCTTGCCTTCCCAATATACAAAATTGATCACGCCCGGTGTCATCCGTACTGCTGTACGGTCTTCGTCGGATACCTTTACAAATACATAAGATTTGAACAGAGGCTCTTCGATCAGTTTCACCCGGTCGCTCCATTTCCGCCTCACTTTGTTTAAGGGGCAATAGCTTTCCAGGCCTTTTTGCAATAGAAGCTGATTTACTTTTTTCTCCCATCTTGGGCGACTGTAAACAGCCAGCCATTTTCTTGTCACAGTGTTCGCTTTAATGGTGGTGGGTTAAAAGGGTGTGGGAAATGGGCATAGCTTCGCCTTCTCACTCACATACATTTTTTCGTGAACGGGCGCACCAACTAACGGCGGGAATGTTAAAAAATTACCCCGCCTACTACAAATATAATAGAGAATGGGAGTGGTCAGGCAATAAAAATGCCAGATTTTGAATGGTTTGCCATCAGAGCATAAACGCATTAACATTTTAACTAATTTGAATATTTCATAGAAATTCATGCTCCAAGTTTCAATGCATCTTTCTAAGATCTAGTTCCTATTTTTATGAAAAACTAACCCGCTTGAACCAACGATTTTATTCCCTCGATGTGTTTCGGGGTGCGACTGTTTGCCTGATGATCCTGGTAAATAACCCCGGAAGCTGGGGTCATATCTATGCGCCATTAGACCATGCTAAGTGGCATGGACTTACCCCCACTGATCTGGTATTTCCTTTTTTCCTGTTTGCAGTCGGTAATGCCATGGCTTTTGTGATGCCCCGGCTGGAAGCGGCGGGCAACAGTGTATTCTGGAAAAAAGTCATTAAAAGAACCCTGATCATTTTTGCGATTGGTCTTTTCCTGAACTGGTGGCCGTTTGTAAGATGGCAGGATGACCATTTAACGTTTATTTCATGGATAAACCCTGCTGACCCCACTAAGGGTGTGAGAATATTCGGTGTATTACAGCGGATCGCCCTTTGCTATTTTTTTGCTTCTATTTTAGTCTATTATCTGAAACCTCGCCGGGCTTTTTTCGCAGCTCTGGTACTATTACTTCTATACTGGGTTCTATGTGTTGCAGGCAACCCGGCCGATCCTTTCAGTTTGAATGGCTGGTTCGGCACTGATATCGACAAAAAAATACTGGGTATTGCACACTTATATAAAGGAGAGGGTGTGCCTTTTGATCCTGAAGGGCTGATGAGCACGATCCCTGCTATTGCCGAAGTGGTCCTTGGTTACCTGGTTGGTCAGTATATTATCCTGAAAGGAAAAACCTATGAAATGGTCACAGGGCTGTTCATTGCTGCTGTAGCCATGTTGGTAACAGGTTTTTGTTGGGATATGGTTTTCCCGATCAATAAGAAGATATGGACCAGTTCATATACCATTTATACTTCTGGCCTGGCGACCATGACCATTGCAACAATGATCTATCTTATAGAATTGAAGCAGGTAAAAGGCGGTCTAAGCCGGTTTTTTGATGTGTTTGGCAAGAATGCTTTGTTTGTTTTTGCTCTCAGCGCTTTTTTGCCAAAGGGCTTATCGCTGATCAGGCTGGAAAAAGGAGTAAACCCCTGGAATTTCCTGTATAAAAAGCTGCTGGTGCATATTCCCGGCGATCCCAAATTAGGATCGTTGTTGTATGCAGTTTGCGTGATCATGTTCATGTGGGTGATTTGTTGGTGGATGGATAAAAAGAAGATCTATATTAAAGTTTAGGTAAACGATCTTCCAGCATCCCGATAATTTTTTCTTTGTCGGCCAGAGCTGTTTCTAATAACAGGATGCGGGTATTCATCAATTGTATCATTTCGTCCTTGGAATAATGTGGCCGTGGATCACCAAGCAGGTTGCCGTTTTCATCATACTGGCGGAGCATTTCTCCATTGCCAGTGAGTAGCCATACAAAATCGAGATCAAGATAATTATGATATATCCTGAGCAGGATATCTGAGCCGATGGACCCTTTTCCTTTCAATTGTTTTTTCAGATAGCCATTGGCTACCTGGCAGGTACGTTCAAATGCATAGGCAGTAATTCTTTTGTAGGCCAGGTATTGAGCAAGCCTGTCAATGATCCTCATAAAAAACATTTTTTAGCGGTGAAAAAACAAGTCAGATCAATTCCAACCGAGGGGGAATAATTTTACCTTAGCTGTATTGTCTATACGTTGCAAGCTATTTCAACCGGAGAGGGAGGCCGCGATGTTTTCCTCTTTTTGTCCGCCTTTTATTAGTCATTGGGACCGTTAAAAAACATTTTTGAAGGTGGATTTACCCGTTCACAAAACCATTTGCGTATAGATTGTCCCGACATCTTAGTCGATTTTCTATGTTCAGGTTATATCCTGCCTGGCAAAGGTTTGTCCTATGCCTAGAGAAATTAACCGTCGGCCTGTTCTCAGCACCGGCGGTCCTTCCAGATCCGCCCATTTGGGACAGCAGTTGATACCGGCAGTCATCCATACTGCTGTGATCGCTTATTATTAATTGCTAACCATACAAAACAACTATTATGAATACCCTGGAAGGAGCGTTATTGTACAAGCATTATAAAAATCTTCTGGAAACTGAAGACAAGAAATACGCCTGGAAAGTATTACATGAATTTTTCGAGGCCTTTGATGAAGAAGGACCACAGGAAACACTTTGGTTCATGCTTGCGGCTGCCATGAAACTGGAATCAGAAGACGTTGACGGAAAAGAACGAAGTAACATAATCTTCTTTTATGAATACAGTGTAGCGCTTTTTAAAGCAGCGTATGTTCTTTACAAACATCATTACGATAAAAAGAAAACTATAAACGCGAATGATGCGAATAAAGAGATAGAAACAAATGATGACTGACAGGCACGAATGATGCGAATGAGATACTGAGGATATGAATATATCCTGCTTATTATTAGCTTATTATTGGCTTTTTATAGTTATCGCGTTTGTTTTAAATAAGAACGGGGAGTTCTTACTCCCCGTTTATTTCAGCTTCGGCTTTTGTCTTCTTCCATGGTTTGGGTGCGGTGCCGTCCATTTTCACAATTTTGGGTGTGAATTTCCCAACCACATCCACCAATTGTTTTTGCGACTGCATTACCAGGTTGATGTCTTTGTAAGCAAAAGGCGCTTCATCAAGACCTCCGCCCAGCAATTTCACACCATGCCTGGCCAGTTCGTTCTTTAACGCTGTATGAGTGATGGATTGCATTGCTTTTGTCCGGCTCATCAACCGGCCTGCTCCGTGAGAAGCTGAATTAACGGCAGCTGTTTCACCTTTTCCTTTCACAATAAATCCATCTGCAGTCATAGAACCTGGGATAATACCCAATACATCCTTTCCTGCCGGTGTGGCACCCTTCCGGTGCACGATCACTTCACGCCCTTCCCATGTTTCTTTCCACGCAAAATTGTGGTGATTTTCCACCCGACTGATGGGTTTTCGCCCCAACTGTTTGCTGATCTTGCCGTGGATGATATGATGGCAGGCAGAAGCATAATCCCCTGCAAGGTTCATTGCCATCCAGTATTCTATCCCCTCTTCCTCATTCAACCCCAACCAGGCCAGGTTATTGGCTTCGCCGGGTAACCGCCTTTTTTGCTTCGCGATCTTTGTATAGTAATTCGCAATATTTGCTCCCAGTGCCCGGGAACCTGAATGAGATAATAGTCCCAGGTAAACGCCAGCTTCTATTCCCAGCACCTCGTCTTTCTCCGGGATATCTACAACGCCAAATTCTACGAAATGATTTCCTGAACCGGAGGTCCCCAATTGCTTCCAGGCCCTTCCATGAAGGGTCTTCAATAAAGGCAATTCAAAAAATGCTTTATCGTCCATCACTTCATGGTCACTTGCCTGTTTGAACTGGGCTCCGCTCCCGAATAGAGTGGCCTCATTGATCTCCCTGGTAAAAAATGCTTCTTTTTGAACCAGTTCTTTCGGATCAATATCAAACACGCTCAAACACATCCTGCACCCGATATCCACCCCTACCCCATACGGGATCACTGCATCTTGTGTAGCCAGCACCCCACCGATCGGTAATCCATAGCCGGCATGTGCATCCGGCATTAAAGCACCAGCCACTGCCACCGGCAACTTGGCAGCCATATACATCTGATGCATAGCGCCCTGCTCAATATGCTCTGCACCGAATACATTAAACTGTATCCCGGTTTGGTTCAATGAAATTTCTGCGCCTTCCACGGTTTCTTTCGGCATCAACTGCTCTGCAATAAGTGCCAGCACCGCATCATTTTTATATTCCACTGGTGCTGCCAACACTCTTTTCAAAATCTCCATAACGTCCTCCTTTTTGTGATGTTTATAGTTCTTTTCCATCACATTCATGGCTATGCTGATTACCGGTCCTTCCGGGTAACCGATAGCTCTTAATTCTTTTCCTTGTATTTTAAGCTTTCCCATAATTTTTGTTTAATCAGGTACAACATGTCGGACCTGGTTTAAAACCGGACCGGTAGCTCCGGTCCGGTTATTTATTTGATTTTACAAACATTTCCTTCAACTGCTCTACCACCGAACCATTACCTGTTACACTGATATAGCTAACTTTATCCGCGATCTTCTCTATATATTCCATTTCTTTCAGCTTCCACAACATCGCATTTTCTTCCATTAGCCTGGCAGTGTTCAACAGGCTTCTTGTGCTGGCAGTTTCCTCCCTTCGCATAATGCTGTTGGCCTGTGCTTTTTTTTCAGCTACCAGCACCTGGTTCATGATCTCTTTAACATCGCCAGGAAGGATGATATCCCTGATGCCGAAATCAAGTACTGCCACACCAAGTACTTCTGCTTTCGGCTTCACCTGTTCCAGAACAAATGCAGCGATACTCTCTTTCTTTTCCAGCAATTCATCCAGCGAAAAGCCGGCCACGTATTCCCGGAGAGACAATTGAAATGCTACATAAAGTTGTTTATCATATTCCTTGTTGTCAAGAGCGGCCTTTCCGATATCCACTACTTTATACTGTGCCCAGGCATTCAATCTCAGGGTAGCTTTGTCCCTGGTCAGTATTTCCTGACCACTGATCTCCAGTTGTTGCTGACGCTTATCCACTCTTGCCAGGAACACGGAGATCGGGTTCCTCCACCAGTAATACACGCCGCTTTCCAGCACTTTGAAAAACCGGCCATCAACGAACATAACAGCATTTTCATAGTTCTCCACTGTTACAGAACGTACGAAAGGCGCTACCTGTTTAGTAACAAGCACAGTCCTGTCGATATACTCAGGAATATCAAGCTTGCTGATATCTGCCCTAACGAATTCATAAGGAACGATACTTTTCCAGAACGCATACCGGCCAGCAGTCAGCACTTCTTTCAGCAAACCGTTCTGGTATTGCAACACGATCTCATGTTCTTTTACTTCTACGATATTCAATATGTCTGCAAGTGCAGCATCCTGCAACAGGATATTCAATTCAACCGGTGCTGCAAAAGGTTGTGTGATATCATAGATCATCACCTTCTCTTTTCCCCAGAACCAATAATTACCGGTCAGCAGCATTTTCTGATATGCGCCATCTTTAAACACCAGACCTACCTGGTAGGCGTTAACTTTTACCTTTCTCATATCTCTACATTTTAATTCATTAATTAATAAAAAACCGGCTTTGCATTCCATCCTGGCAACACGGAGCTTGATTTTAAAAAGTTCCATTCAAATTATTGTCAGCATTATCAACAGTACCGTGGTACTGTAATGCAGCATGACAGGCCTTGTTATTTCACTTTTATATACAACAAGCTGCGGGTGCTTCCCTGATTGTTCTGTTGGACAGAGCCCTATCGTTCCAGAACCGGTCAGCAGGCCGGTTTTTGTCCACCATTTTTTAAGAAGTGGTGCTCTTCTTCGTGATTCAAGCATTGAGTGCTTTGCGTCTACCTTTCCGCCATTCCCATTGATTGGGGAGTGGGACTCGAACCCACATGTTTCTGTTGCTCTACCCTCTGAGCTAACGGGCTTACCCGTAGAGGAGTTGAACCTCTGACATACAGATTATGGTGGGGATACCTCATTGATGCAACAGCATACAGATAGTTACTACGTCTGCACTATGGTGCTTCTTAAGCACTCATCCGGTTTGCGATCAACAGGTAATACCCATCTTGCCGTGAAGCAAGCTTTTGTGAATGCGATGCATTCAATTATTTTATATCAATTCACTGCACTACTTTATTAGCACAACTTGAACTTGCAAAAGCATGTGGTTTAGCTCTGAAAGCAAACCCCATTCCCATGATATATCCCATTGCTTCTTTTAAAGCATCGTTGCTTTTAAAGCCTGGATTGGTGTTGATATCGGCGTGAACTTCCATGTCTACGTTATATAAAGTAAACAACCGGTTCAGTGCATACGCGATCTCGATGCTTTTGGCCACTTCTGCCAGCATCCTTTGCTTCACTGTCATTTTCACCCGGCTTATTTCCTGGTGTATATACATGAACCCACCTTTGCCTTTCCGAATGAACACGATCACCGTAGCAAATTCGGTTTCCCTGCCTTTCACCTGGCTGTCTGTGCCGATACACACTTTCAGTTCATGCCCCATTGCTTTTTCGCGTACGATCACTTCTCGCAACTCGTCTTCAATCGGCTGTTTGATCCGTTCGCCGCTAAGCTTTCTCCATTGGTACTGTGTCTGTTCCATCGTTTTCCGTTTGTTGTTGTCATTACTTCAATAATTGTTATGGCGACAGGATCACCCATCTTTCTTACTGTTGATCAAACAGGACTCAAACCTGTGCAGCCGGCACGTCTAAGTCCTCCCTTCCCGTCTTCCCGCCTTACCGGGAAGGATGTATCTGGGTAGCAGGTATCCTGTTTCTCAGACCGGTGTTTCTTAAATCATTTGCCTCGCTGTTGGCCCGGGGAGGCTCGAACTCCCAACTCCCGGTGTAAAAGACCGGTACTCTGTTCCATTTGAGTTACGAACCATTTTTAAAGCGTCCCCGCTGCATCTCACGGGGAGCGCTTATTCCTCCTTCTGCATCTAATGCCTTATCTCAAATCATATTCTGCAGGATGAACCGTTTTAGCGGTTGTTCCTTTATCATTCTTATTCTCATCTTTTCTTTTTCCTGCTATCACTTCTGCTGCCAGGTGAATAGCCAGGACGATCAACAAAAATTTCATCACATACCTCCTTGTTTTTGTTCAATCCGGGGCTATGTGTTTTTGAAAACAAAAAACCCGGTCGTTATTTCCGACCGGGCTCAATCTTTTACTACAGTGAACACTATGTTCATGTACAGACCTGAGCCGGTCGTATGGAAATGCGGTTTGATTGGTTGCTAATGGATACACTACCTGGAATTGTTATGGCATGCCAATAACAGCAGGGTAATGAACCGTATTCATTCCGCATCGTAAATCGTTTATGTTCTGTTTGCTTTCGCATTAGGTTTGTTTTGTTAAACAGTTTGTTTACAACCACTTCAATACTCACCAAACAAAAAACCCCGCAATCTCTTGCGGGGCCTGTATTTCATTGAATTTTATTATTCAGGTTATTCAACAATGCTACAAGCACCACAAGCGCAATAATCCGACTTGGGATTAAAGCCTTTCATTGATTCAATATGTAATTGTATACGTAGCATTTGTTGTTATTTGCGATGCAAAGATGAAAATAATTTTTCGATGATGCCAAATTTTTTCTAATATTTTTAGAAAAAAATTCTGGCTGGTATTTTAAAGCAGATAAGCGAACACTGACACTGCTAAAAGAAGTGAAGCGAACAAGATCAGGATTTTGAAGTCTGAAGGAGTAACCAACAACAAAAGACCGTCTAACTGATCATCAGTTTTTTCCCGGCGAATAATGCCCGTTCTTAATCGCATAGATAATGATACCTGCTGTATTTTTTACGTTCATTTTTTCCATGATCTTCATACGTAACCCTTCCACTGTACGAACACTCAGGAAAATTTTCTCAGCGATCTCTTTATTGGTTATCCCTTCACAGATATGAGTGATGATCTCTTTTTCCCTCTCTGAGAATTCCAGTTTGGGTTTTTGCCGGTAAGGATTGAACTTGCTTTTTGCTACCAGTTGGGCAAGCCGGTGTGATGTGTGCTTGCAATAATAAGGTGTTTGGTCGTATACTGATTGAATTGCTTCTTTGATCTCGTTCTTATCTGCATTTTTCAGAAGATAACCCTTAGCACCTGATTCCAGCATTTCGATGATCTGTTCTTCTTCATCAAACATAGTGAGAGCGATGATGCCTATATGGGGATGATGTTCCGTAAGATATCGTGTAGCTGATGCACCATCCATCCTGGGCATTTTTACGTCAGTGATCACCACGTCGGGCTTAAGCTGTTCTGTTTTTTCGATAAGTTCCTTACCATCTTCCGCTTCAGCCAATAGCTCAATATCGGGCTGTTTTTGCAGCATCAGTTTCAGTCCGTCACGGAATATTTCATGATCATCGGCTATGATCACTTTTATGGTTCCATGTAATTTCATGAGTAAAATTTCTCTATACCGGGATCTCAAGGATGTAACTGGTCCCTTTACCGGGTTCTGTCATACAAGTGATCTCTCCTCCCATTATCTCTGCACGGCTTTGTAAGTTACGAAGACCAAGGCCAGTATTGTCTTTTGACCGGGCAAAATAGTCAAATCCTGTACCATTGTCGGTGGTGGAAAGGGTAAACAAGCCGTTTTCCTGGTTAATGCGGATTACCAGCAAGGAAGCTTTCGCATGTTTTACGGTATTATGCACTATTTCCTGTACTATCCTGTAAGTATTGATCTCTTTATCCAGCCCGAGCCGGGCTTCTCCATCAATGACCAGTTTAATGGAAAGTTTATATGCCTCAGTATTGCTTTCAATAAATTCCTCGATGGCTTTCGCCAGCCCTTTCCTGAGCAGGGTATTCGGCATGAGGTTATTGGATATTTCCCTCATTCTCCGGATGATCGTATCAATGTGCTGGCTCGACTTTTCGATCAGTAGTTTATCGGCAGCATCCTGTGAATCAAGATTATTGATTTGTAGTTTAACCGCAGAAAGCAAGGGGCCCAGTTCATCATGTAGATCGGATGCGATCCTTTTTCTTTCGTTTTCCAGGGTATCAATTTCAGCACGGATCTTTTCTTTATGCAAAACCAGGCTGCGACGCTGGTAGCGGATAATAGTAATGATAAAATACAGCAGGACGATGCCTACCACTATCACTACGATCAGTAGACTGCTGTAAAGACTTTTTTCCTGGGTATCCATAACACAGCCCCTGCGTATAAAAGGTTTACAAATAGGTTAGAAAACACCATTATATCGTAGAACTTCCGCTGGAATTCCTTGCTGACATTTTCTTTGAGAACAGATAATTGCGTAGCGCAAATAATTATGAACAAGGTATAAAAAATTATAATGCCTATGCAGATCCAGAATTTGGCATTTTTGAGCATGCCTCCCCTGGTATTGATAATTAAGCTATTGAGAGTAGTAACGCTAAAGAAGATCAGTGCAAAAGAATAGAGTATCCGGAAATACAGGTTGGGAGAAAAAAAGTGTTTGGGAGAAGTATAGGTAGCAATACACCAGGCTAGAAAAAAGCCCAGCAATACTCCTAAATAAAGTTTTTTATCTTTTTTAAATAATCCCCAGTTATGGAAGAGCCAGGCAAACAGAAAAAAGTCTGCCAGGGAAAATAAATTGGTGACCAATGTGGCCGCGCTAAAATTATTCTGCAGAATCAATACCCGGCGAAGCATTTCCACTACTAATGACAGACTTACCCGGTAAATGAAGGGATAATAAGAAGGATTTATTTTCCTGAATCTTATTATCCCTATTATGACTGCGAAAACAATGCTAAGGCTGAGCCAAAATTTTAGCAAATCGCTCATATATGCAGGCTATGATTTTCAGGTTCGAATTTTATACCCATGGTGGTGGGTGGCTACTATTGCTGGCAGGGTGGATCACATTGTCCATACTCTACTCCTCCCCTGCCTCCACCAGGTGGAACCTGTGTGGCTACTTTTCCTATCTGCCCTCCCTTCTCATAATAAAGGTCCTGACCCTGAGAATTTACTCCAACGAGCACAAGGCGTATTTCATTCCGGTTGCCCCCGGTTTTCAAACCATAATAGATCCGGATACCCACATTGCTGGAATCTTTTAACAGGTCAAGCAAAGCCTGTTTATTAAACGTCTCACTTATAGGGAAATAATAACCGGAAAGCCGGGTCAGACTATCACGTTGGGCTACAAAGTTTTTTTGAAATTCATTGATCTTTTCTACAGGTATAAAATGATTAATTTCTGCAAGGCCTGAAGTGTCTTTTGGAACAGGAATACGCACTCCGCCTTCGTTCTGATGACCACAGGAACTTATAAGAGCGAAGAGCAAAACCGGTAAGGCAATAAATTTTAAGGAGAAAAGAAATTTTCTGACGGTAATCATGGTGATAATTTTTTAATGGTTAACGGGTCTAAGATATTCTACGCCTGCTGGTTGCTTATACGTAGAACTACTTATTCCGGCACCAGCAACTACGCTTAATTCTCAGTAGCCTATCGCTTGTCCCGGACTCTGAATAGCTTCACCTTTATGCCTGAAGTATCGAGGTCCCTGTCAACGGGCAAAGCCCGGGCCTAACCATTAAACCTTTTTTATGAAACATCTGTCAGCTAACAAAAAAAACATCAAACCTGCTATCGGGCAAGGATCCAAAAAAGCTTTTGAGCCTGAAATTTTTGCAGATTCTTTGGAAGTAATGGAAAGCTATTGCCTGCAAAAAATTGTATTGCTGCAATCTTCTCTTGAAAAACTGACCATTGTCGATAATACAAGAGAAATCATTTCTGTATGCCAGCAGATCAAAAAAGAAAGAACCCTGCTATTACAGATCATTGAAAAGAAAAATCAGGCCAGCAAGAACATTTGTTAATCTTAAAAACACCATTGATCAACGATGCCCTCTTTTCAAAACAAGAAATTATATCGCCTTCTATCTGACCATACATGTATTTAATGGCATGCCAAACGGTATTCTGCTGTACATGAAATTGCATATCCGGCCAGCCATGTCCCAGCCTTATTCTTTTCCGTCTGGTGATCCCCGGTACCGTTTGGCACGATGACGGATATGCAATTTCATATTCCTTCTAATGATCAATATTATAAACGTTATGTTCTGTTCAAAAATTAATCCCCTCTACCTGGACATTGAAAATGTACCAATAACCCAGATCATCATCCAGCTCCAGCTCTACTGTCCAATTTCCCTGCAATACTATGTATTCTGTTTGCAGGGAGACACGGAGACGATAATTACCCCGGATCAATGAGTAAGTTTCATTTACAGTACACTCCAACTGTTCTATTTCCGGTTTGTCCATACATTCATATGCCTGTTTGAACTGGTTCACATACCATCTGAATTCCTCTTCCGTTAAAGGCAACCTGTTATTAAGACGGAGGTTACGGCGTCTTAAATGCGGCAGACACTCGGCTATGGTTGAATTAAGGATACTCCTGATCGTATCCTTCGCAGCATGACTATTTTCATATAAAGGATCAGGATGGAATTCATCATAGATAAAGCAATACGTCATGCCAGGAAAATTGAGATCATCCATCTCCTGCCTGAATAATTCTTCAATAGTAAACCGGTAGAGCTCCCTTTCCGAGATATTGGGGCTGCAAACATCCAGGTGGATATTATGTTTGCGCATATACCTGTCGAGCTCTTCCCAGGCATTGGCGAATTCCTCATCCGGGATATCTGCTACCGGCTTGAAATGCGTGGGATTGCCCAGCTTTTCTACCACACTGATCATTTTATGTTCTTCAATTTGTTTTTCAAATGCAATTACCTGTTTCAGGAATTCATGCTCAATTTCAGCAGGCAGATCACTTCTATGCTCATGAAAACGGGCACCCTTCTCAAGCATCAGTTTCATTTTTAGAATATTATTTTCTGCCCTGATACGCTCTTCATTACTTAAATGTGAAAAATCTTCTTTCATAAGAAATATTTAATCCGGTTGTTTACCAATTTCACTGTCCTAATCCGAGTTTAAATATAGATTGACAGCAAAGAGCCCTCCAACGGGAAAAAACAATTTCTCGGCGTAAAAAAACAAGCAATATTTTCTTCCAAATCCTTTTATTCCTGCTAGAATAATTTTCCCTGTTCACCCGGCCTCCTGAAGATGGTCGTATCCAACTCAAATCTGTCTTCATTCATCCGGTATAGTTTTCCATATTTCCTGTATTGCTGTTGCACCATTTCCGCAATGCTTCCTTCCCCTCTCATCCGCAAGCCCCAACGTGTGTCATTCACTTTTCCATCATGCGATTGCTCAATCAGGTGCCAAACCTTATCAGCCCTGTCAGGAAAGTTTTTATACAACCAATCATGAAACAGGAATTTGATAGCCCCGTTCAACCGGATAAAAGTATAAGCGGTGAACCTGGCTCCCACATCCGCTGCTGCTTTCATGATCCTTTGCATTTCATGGTCGTTCAGACCAGGTATCATCGGTCCCATCATCACCCCCATCCGGATGCCAGCCGCGCTCAACTCCTCAATTACTTTCAGCCGCTGCTTCGCCGTAGTGGTCCTCGGCTCCATCACCCTTCTCAGCTCTTCATTGAAAGAAGTAATGGATACCATCGCTGAAACCAACCTTTTCTTTGACATTTCCTGCAACACGTCTTTATCTTTTATGATCCATGAATTTTTGGTCAGTATGCCTACGGGCTGATTAAACTCATTGCATACCTCCAGCAGCCCCCTGGTCAGCCGGTATCTTTGTTCTGCAGGCTGGTAACAATCCGTATTTCCGCTCAGCATGATCGGCATTACTTCCCATTTGGGATGCATCAATTGCTTACGTAATAGCTGCGGTGCATTTTTTTTAACAATGATCTTTCTTTCAAAATCCAAACCCGCACTGTAACCCCAGTATTCATGCACATTCCGTGCATAACAATAAATGCAACCATGCTCACAACCAGCATAAGCGTTCATGCTGTAAGCCATTCCCACATCTGGACTGTCTACTTTATTGACAATAGTGCGGGAATCCTGTTCGATGTATTGTGTAGGTGTATTGTCTTCCGACCAGTCATCTATTCCTTCAATATGCTCCTTTGTTATCTCATCTTTCAGGAAACGGTTTTTGGTATTGAATTGCGCACCGCGCCCCTGCAAATACTGGTCTGTTTCTTCTTTATTTCTTGCTGTTACTTTATAATGATCCTGTTTAAGCTTTTCCATGGTTAGAAGTTTAAAGAACTTTGGGTAAAAGAATATCCTTACCCTGGGCAGTCAGTCCGGAGTTTTTCTGAAATCAATGTTCTGGTTTTGCTTAAGCTGCGAGGTTAAGAAAGGAGAAAGGAAAGGTGATCATTATCATGCAATGACAAGAACCGATTCAAGCTTTAATCGCCCTGTTATATCTTAGATTTGTTGAGCACCTTATTCCTTTCTCCTAGCCAAAGAGAAGTCCCTGTTTTGTTACCACCGGTAAATTCTGGAATTCAAACCGGCGTAATACATGATATCCCTTGTCTCCTTCCCGTCTCTTCAGCAATATCATTCCATCGGCTATGAAGCGGCCTGTAAAATGTTTCTGGCTGTATTCGAGCCAGCTCTTTTCATATTGCCAGGGTTGAAGCCCTCTTGCCACAGTAAGATGCGGCTCATCAATAAAATGAGGTTTGTTGTCTTTATCAAGCTTTAGCAAGCGTTGCCAGGGTTTGATCTGTTTTACCAGATCACGGACCGGTTCTTTTGTTGTCACTGTTATATAAATAGTATGGGTAGGGAAACTGCCGAAATCCCGGAGCTCCACTTTAAAAGGGTATTGTCCCATTGCTACAACTTTCAACCGGTTGAGTATACGCTCTTCCATCATATCGAGCTGCCTAAACCGAGCAAGTGTGAGATGGGCTTTGCTCCATACCGCCCCCGGAGCTCCATAGGTTTCCGCAAATTCTTTTTTTACCTGCCCGATCCGCTCTCTCAATTCCTCATGGGGGCTTAATACCAGCAAATACTCGCTGCTGCGGTAACCGGATAAGGTGGTGATATCTGTTTGCATAAAATACTTTTTATTATCGTTATTATTTACTCTGGTAATAATCCAAATATGTTAATGATCTTACAGGAATCAGCGGCATGATTTTTCCTGAGTAAAACCAGCTCACCTGCTGTGAACGTTTCGTAAAATATTTTCTGGGCATATTCTCTCATTGCCTGCTCATATACTTCTTCCGGCAAACGCCCCGATATACTGAGATGTGGCCTGCTGGCCCATTTAACCGGAGGGCAGCCGTTGGACTGAACATACTCATTAATGACCTTCAGCTTTTGAGTCAGCAAATTGAATGGCAAATGGTCCTGAACACGCAGATATACGGTATGCGGAGGAATGCCACTATAATTATTTAAAGTGACTGTAAAACTTTTCTGCCCACTGCAAACACGTTGTATCCAACGGATCAATGTTTCTTCCATGGATTCTTTAGCAATAAAACCGGCAACTGTTATATGAGGTTTTGCCCGGCTGCCGGTTTTAGCCCTGTATTGCTCATGAAAGCGTTGCTTCTCCGCTATCACTTTACTGTATACTTCCATGTCCGGATGTATAACTAACAGGTATTCAAACTCATCCCTGTCCGATATTCTTACACCTGAAGGATCAGCGATCTCATTCCAGGCGGGTGCCGTTCTGTTTATTTCAACCAATCCCTGTTCCATGATTTTTCCTTTGATCATTTTCTTAGCATAAACTTACTAAATTATTTAGTTTTTTGAATTATTTTTACTAACTTTATTTTTCAACCGCTCGTCGGTATTCATTATTAATACATTGAATTATGGAAGAAGAATTCTATAGTGCAGCATATAAGGGATCGAAGCAATTTTCCCAGCAGCAGATAAGAACAGCCAATGCTACGGGCTTTGGCGCTGCCGCGGATGATTATATGGAAAAGGGGATCGATCTGAATGAGCAATTGATCATCAACAAGCCTGCTACCTTTTTTTTCCGCATGCGGGGTGATGCCATGCTTGGTGCGGGTATACAGGAAGAAGACGTGCTGATCATTGACAGAAGCATCAAACCCACCAATGGCCGCATTATCGTAGCTGCTGTGGACGGAGAGCTTTTGGTACGCCGTTACCAGCAAACTTTTAATCGCGTGATCCTCTCTCCAGAGAACAAAAAGTACAAGCCATTAGAGATCGGCGAATTCAATACGTATACCCCCTGGGGTGTGGTCACCTGCGTAATACATGTGGTAGACCCCATGCTGCAGGCATATATAAATAACCGGAAAAAGGATAACAGGTCTTCAAACTGGTAGTTATGAAAGCCATTGTTGACTGTAACAGTTTTTATTGTTCCTGTGAACGTTTATTTAAACCGAAACTGGATAAGCGACCCGTCGTAGTATTGAGCAATAACGACGGCTGCATCGTTTCGCGCAGCGATGAGGCCAAAGCATTAGGTGTTCAAATGGCCGGTCCTTATTTCTTGGCCAGGCACCTGATTGAAGAGAATGGGGTCGCTGTGTTTTCTTCCAATTACAATCTATATGGCGACCTGAGCATGCGCGTAATGGATACTTTACGCAGCATGGCAGGAAAAGAAAAAGTGGAAGTATACTCGGTAGATGAAGCCTTTGTCGATCTTCCTGATATGCCGATCGCTGAACTGGAGCAGGCAGCAAAAGAAATGAAAGAAACAGTGGAACAATGGACAGGCATTTCTGTATCTATTGGTGTTGCGCCCACAAAAACCCTTGCCAAACTGGCCAACTATATTGCCAAGAAAAACAAAATGGCTACAGGTTGCGTCACCGTTCTTGCTACCAGGGAACAGCAACGGGAAGCTTTGCAACAAACCCGTTTAAACAATATCTGGGGGATCGGTTATGCCAATGCTCAAAAGCTGTTTAATCTCGGCATCACCAGTGGCTGGGAACTGGCCACAATGAGGGAAGATTGGGCGCATACACATCTTGGCGGAATAGTAGGCGTCCGCCTTATCAGAGAGCTGCGTGGAGAGCCTTCTGTAGAGATGAAAAAGGAACTGGTCGAAAAGAAAATGATCGCCACTACCCGGATGTTTGGCAGCCCGGTAGATAATATCACCGCTATAAAGGAAGCTGTAGCCACTTACACTTCCCGCGCCGCAGAAAAGCTGCGCCGGCAATACAGCGCCGCAAAAGTGGTCAGCGTTTTTATTGTACGAAAAGAGCAAAATCACCGGCTTGATTGGGATGACAATATCGGTACATACACGACCTTGCCGGTGGCAACCTCTATCACGCAGGAACTGATCAAACCTGCGTTGGAACTGGTGGATCATCTATATAAAGCGGGTAATACCTACAAAAAAGCAGGTGTGATGTTAAGCGGCCTGGTCCCCGATGCCTCTGTACAGGGGAATCTTTTTAATCCTGAAAGCACGAATATTCAGCGCCGGTTGATGGACATGATGGACAATATCAACTTTAGTCAACGCGATGATATTCTCAAGTTTGCTTCTTCAGGGACCACACGCAATTGGAAAATGCGGCAGGAATTAAGAAGTGGAAGGTATACAACAAGATGGGACGAGTTGTTTGAGGTAAGATAAACCTTTATAGTATTTGTACCTGCACCTCACTCAATCAAACATCCCCTTCTGCTTCACCTTCGGCAATAATGCACTATTCAAAAATTTCGGCTTGATGAGATCCAACCCGCATTCCTTATTCATTTTATCTACCAGGTAAACTGTCAATTCCGGTGAAGTGGCTTCATCATGCATGTGCATGAAAAAGTACAACTCTTTCAATCCATGCTCGAGCCAGTACTTCATTCGCTTTACCCAGGCATCGATGCGGGTATAATCAGTCGGATGCAGGCTATTGCCTACATAACGGATAAAAGTTTTCGGAATGGTCAGATGCATGTGAGCGCAATCCCTCCGACCAGCCGTATCGGTGATCACCACACCCATGTTGAGCGAAGCCAGGGTTTCAAACATTTCCTGCTGGATGGCTGGTTTTGCAAACCAGTCTGGGTGTCTTACTTCCAGGAAAAATTGCAGATCGGTTGGTAAGGTTTTCAGGTAGTCAAACAATTCTTCTTTCCGCTTGGGCGAAAAGCTATCGCTTACCTGTACGAAGATCGGGCCGAGATGATCCTTGAATGCTACAATGCCACGGAAAAACTCGTTCGTAATAAACTCCTTTCCTTTCAGGCTTCCACGATGCGTAATGCCCTGGTACATTTTAGGACAAAAAAGAAAATCGCGGCCTTTTGCTTTTTCTGCCCATTTACCGATGCCTGCTTCACCATAGATCTTATAGTGTGTAGCATTTAGTTCAATGGAATTATAATGCTCTACATAATGCTGGAGGAAATCCTTTTCTTTTGTTTTGGGAGGATAGATCTTTCCTACCCACTCTGTTCTACCCCATTTGGCACAACCCAAATACACTTTAGGATGCTTCAGTGGTTTGCCTTTCAGGAACTGTTTATTAAACGCTGGTTCTTTGGGCAAGCTGAAATCAACCTGGTCCAATTCATTTTCCGGGACTCTGCCAAATTCCATACTGGTTTGTTTTCCGGGCTAAAATAAGATTTAAACGCCAGAGGCCCGAACTATCCCTATAAAGTGCAGGCTACTTTTACAAAAGGATGCAATGAATCATATTGCAATTGGTCCATGTTCTTAAAAAACATTGTATCACCCCGTTGCTGCACTTCGCCTGTTGCAGGCCAGAGATGATCGCCTTTTATTTTCCAGGCAACCTGTCTTACAGACATCACCCCTTCTGATCTGAAAAGATACCAGCCGAAAAGAATATTTCCATTCACTTCTCCCTGAAAATTGCCATCATTCCTGTCTTTTTCAAACAGGTTATAGCTCAACGGCCCGGAGATCACAGCCCCCTTGGTCTCAATCTGTAAAGCAGATGTATCTCTTTTATAAATGGAAGAATAGCAACCGGCTAAAGTTGTGTCCAATGCAGCAGTGGCGGATGTGCCTGCCGCAGTAGAATCATTTGGATTATTGCCATTACTGATCTTTTCTCCCGGATTATTGCAGGCGATCAGTATGCAAAGCAACCCACCCAGGCATAATCTAATCATTTGCATAGCATCGTTTTTATGATCCATGAAATAGTTGTGCCAAAAATCACTGTAATTCTTTGCGGAGTCAGGCTTCGACTGTCCTTAATAAAGGCTCCAATTGGGTAAGTTCCTTCTCAATGAAGATCCGGGATTGGATATAAAACCTCCCGCCAAGCGGTATTTTAAGCAAAAAATTGCTGCCCCCGACCCGGCGTTACATCAAGGATCAACTCCAATGCAGCCGGAGTGGCCAATACACGTGGTATCATACCGATAATTTTTAATGATTCCCGTTGCGTTCTTTGCGGACGAAAGGGCACAACGGAAAACAGTGGCTTTCGCCACCGTTTTTCCTTACTTGCCAAACTAGAAAGCTTTAACTTTTCATCTAACCATTAAAAGAATCCCAACTTTTGTTTTCCATAAGAGATCAACATGTTTTTTGTTTGCCTGTAATGATTGAGCATCATTTTATGTGTTTCGCGGCCAAAACCTGATTTTTTCATATGGTCACGGGTCCAAACACCAGCGCCTAACCGTTAAACAATACCCTAACTTCAGTAATAAAAGAACAAAAGCTGGGTAATTTTGTACTTTCTTCTAGCACGATCGTACCCTGGATTTATACATGTTTTAAAAATGCGCTACCTTACTATGTGCTTAAAACGTACCGTATATGCCGCCCAAAAACTATCTCTATCCTGTTGATCTTACACAGCCAAAGTACCTGCAGACACTGGTTGAAAACCGCCGCGTATTCAACCTGGAGAACTGCGAGCTGAACGTTTTTGAGAGCTATCAGGAGACTTATCGTGTACCACTGACCTTTAATGATTTCGTGATCACGAGCATGGTAAAGGGTAAAAAAGTAATGCACTTATTTGATAAGCCCGCATTTGAATACCTACCTGGCGAAACCGTGATCGTTCCAGCTAATGAAACCATGGTGATAGATTTTCCTGAAGCAGAAATGGATAATCCGACACAATGTGTTGCACTTGCAGTGGATGCTGCTTACGTGAACAACACCTTGCAATATCTCAACAACTATTACAACAGTGACCCTCACGAAGTACATAACTGGAAACTTCAATTCAACCAGTATCATTTTGCCAACGACACAGAAGTAACCGACCTGATCAATAAACTGATACGCGTATGCAGCAGTACGGATAAAGGGAAGAATATTTTTGCAGATCTTAACCTCAAAGAATTACTGATCCGTCTCGTACAAAGCCAGCATTTGAGGCAAGTGGCCGTAGAAAGCACTGACAATACCAATCAAAGCAGGCTTCATTTTGTTTTGCATTATATACATCAACATCTCACCGAAAAAATAGCTGTTGATTCACTGAGCAGAAAAGCTTACCTGAGCCGAAATATGTTCTTCAAATGGTTCAAGGAACAGTTTGGCATAACACCACTGGATTATATCAACCGAGAGCGCATCAAATTAGCCAAACAACTGCTGGCCGATAAGCGCAACAATGTAAGTTCTGTAAGCCTTCAATGCGGCTTCACAGATGTAAACTATTTTGTAAGGCTGTTTAAAAAGGCTGAAGGGATCACACCCGGTGTATATCAAACGCTGTTATACGCGCGGGACTAATTGTATCGAAAGCGACTTAATCTGTTCATTCTTGATCAGACACCATTCCCGCAACTGACACCTCATTCCTATTATTCGCGTCATCCGCATTATTCGAATCATTAGTGCTCCGGCCGTATTCACTGATCAACTCAGCCACCAGTGCAGTCCATCCTGTTTGATGCGAAGCACCAAGCCCTCTTCCCGAATCTCCATGAAAGTATTCATAAAAAGATACGAGGCGTTCATTACCGGGTTGTTTATAGAACCAACTGTAATTGCCATGCAGGCGACGTGAGCCATCAGATGTTTTCTCAAACAAACTGATCACACGTTTGGTAAGGTGCTCCGCCACTTTGCTCAGGTTCATTTGCTCTCCTGAACCAACAGGGTATTCGACCTGCAATGAATCGCCATAAAACTCTCCGTATTTCCGGATAGATTGAATGATCAGGAAGTTGATGGGCATCCATACAGGGCCGCGCCAGTTGGAATTGCCGCCAAACATATCCGATGTTGCATCACCGGGGTCATAACGTATGCTGTAGATATTCCCGTCAACCGTAACGGAATAAGGATGCTGATCGTGATATTTTGATAAAGCACGTATACCTCCTTCTGATAAAAAGCCGTCTTCATCCAGCAGCCGTTTCAACAGATCAACCAACTTGTCTTTGGGTATTAACGACAGGAGTATTTCGCCATCATTACTTCTCTCCTCATTGGGCCAGAACTTAGCATTCTTTTTCCGGTAGTTCTCAAACCAGGTGATCCGTTTTTTAAAATCGGTTAAATGATCCAGTGCTTTCTTGTTGATCGTGGACACGGCATACAGGGCTGTGATCCCAACAACAGATTGGATCCGAAGCGGTACTGGCTCCGCACCGCTTACACACAACACATCGTAATAAAAGCGGTCTTCTTCATTCCATAACCCGTGCTGATTAAGTGCTTCAGCTATCAACACAAAATGCTCAAAAAATTTGGTGGCAGTATCTTCAAAAGACACATCGTTCATGGCGATCTCAATGGCCATTTCCATCATGTCCAACGCATAGGTACCCATCCAACTGGTACCATCAGCCTGCTCCAGTTGCACTTCACCGGGAAAATGAAAACTGCGGTTGAACACACCAATATTATCCAATCCTAAAAAGCCTCCTTCAAAGATATTGTTGCCATTCACGTCTTTCCGGTTAATCCACCAGGTGAAATTGATCAGCAACTTCTGAAATACTTTCTTTAAGAATTTGATATCACCATTACCGGTTTGTTTCTTTTCGATATTGTATACCTGCAGTGCTGCCCAGGCCTGCACAGGCGGGTTCACATCGCTGAAATTCCATTCATAGGCAGGTAATTGCCCATCAGGCTTCATATACCATTCCCGCATTATCAGCAGCAACTGATGCTTGGCATAAGTAGGGTCGACCACGGCCATAGGTATGCACTGAAACGCAAGGTCCCAGGCTGCATACCAGGGATACTCCCATTTATCAGGCATCATAATGATGTCCTGGTTTTTCAAATGCGTCCAATCACTGTTCCGGCCTGTCATTTTTGAAGGGCTTACCGGCGAAATGCCATCACTTGTTGTAAGCCATTCCTGTACATCGAAATGATAATACTGTTTGCTCCATAATATACCTGATAGCGCCTGTCGTTGTATCTGCGCCATATCCTCACTCATTCCTTTGGGAAGAATGGCAGCATAAAAATCGTCAGCTTCTTTTTTTCTTACGGCGAAAACGTCCTTGAAGCCGGAAGCAAAAGGCCGTTCCACCAGCTTTGTATTGAGCCGGCAGTAAATTGTTTTTGTAGCGCCGGCTGCAATTTTCATTTTATAAACGGGTGAAAACTTGGTCCCTTCTTTCCTGTTGGATAATTCTTCGAAATTTTCGCCTTTGATAATGGCCCGGTTGAACGCGTCTTTGGTGAAGATAGAAGTGTTGGGAGCACCTGTTACAATCTCTGTATTAGTTTCATTCTCTGTATATAAAGTATTGTCAGCCGGTTGGAAATAGAAATAATAATCTCCCAGCCGTTCGTGTTCTGCCTTAACTGTGATCTTATTAACCGGCTTAATGGATGGTTTTTCCTTAAAAGTTCCATCTCTCCACCGGTTATAAAACCATAAAGTGGGAAGTACAGTTATTTCCGCTCCTTTGGAATACCGGTTCGTTATATCAATCTTTATAAAAATATCCTGTGCGCTTTGTTTGGCATAAGTTATCTGTACATCAAAGTACTGGTTGTTGTCAAACACACCGGTATCAAGGATTTCATATTCGGGATCTTGTTTGCTGCGATTGCGGTTCTCTGTTCTTAACTGTTCATAAGGAAATGCCTGCTGTGGATATTTGTACAGGTATTCCATATAATAATGTGTAGGCAGATTATCCAGATGATAATACAGCTCTTTTACATCTTCTCCATGATTGCCTTCAGGATTGCTAAGACCAAACAAACGTTCTTTTAAAATAGGGTCATTGCCATTCCAGAGGGATATAGCGAAACAGAGATTACCAAAGAAATCTGAAATTCCACCAAGTCCATCTTCGCCCCAGGTATACGCTCTACAGTTAGCATGATCAAAAGGGAAATAATGCCAGGCATCTCCATTCGGGCTATAATCTTCGCGCACAGTGCCCCATTGCCTTTCACTCAGGTAAGGTCCCCATTGAGCTAAAGGAACAGTTTTACCAGCATTAACGGCGAGCCTTTGGTGTTCTGCTGTCATACAAAAATTTATCTTCTCAGGTTAAGCTAATTATGCAGCAAATTTAACGCTTACACAAAAAAAATAGTATAACCCGTTTTATTCATATTTCTTCTGCAGGCTCCATAAAATTTTCTTTTGCTCATCCGTAATCGTCAAAGATGAATCGGAAGGCACAAAATGTAATTTGAAAGAAGCAATTGCCGTTTCAGGTTTTTTAATGGAATAGCCAATAATACGCAATGCCTGCATAGGGTTAAAGTCAGCAGGTACTTGCACTCCTGTGGTATCATACCAGCAACCATATCCCTGCTCGGCTAACCGCTGCCAGGGAAATGTCCTGTTAGGATCAACCTTTCGTCCCGGCGCAACATCGGCATGGCCCATAAAATTGGTGGTAGGGATATTATATGCCCTTTTAAGACGTCCAAGCAATACCAGGAGACTGCTGATCTGCTGCACACTGAAACTATCTGTACCATTATTATCTATCTCGATCCCGATACTGCTACTGTTGAGATCTGTATTATTTCCCCATCTGCTTATTCCCGCATGGTGTGCTCTCAACAGATCATTCAGCATATGATGCACCGTACCATCTTTACAAATCACATAATGAGCGCTCACCTGTGTTCTTGGAAGCGTAAACGTGGTCAGCGTTTGTTCACAACTGTTTTGTGCTGTATGATGGATCACTACAAAATTGGGCCTGCGCATTGAAAAATTGGTAGTGCCTACCCAGGTATCTGCATAAAGCAAGCCTGCAGAATCTTTTACAGGGTACTCACGGAGCAATTTTCCGTATTCTTTTGCTTGTTTCTTATATACCTTGTTGGTTTTGGCGTAAGGAGAACAAGCTGCGAAAATGATTATGACGATCGCTAAATAAAAATATCTCATTCCAGTATTTCAATTACGTATGAGCTATAAAGATAAAGATTTGTACTGGTACCGTTTTTGAGCCCTATTCCCTGTAAACCTGTTTATTCAACCCAAAATAAAATATCATGCAAAGCTTACGTGGAAAGAAGGTCGCGATCCTGACAGAAACCGGCTTTGAGGAAGTGGAGCTTACAAGCCCAAAGCAGGAACTGGAAGCTGCTGGCGCAGAAGTACATATCGTGTCCCCTCAAAAAGATAAAGTGAAAGCCTGGAATCATGATCACTGGTCGATCGAGCTGCCCGTAGATGTGTCAATTGAAAATGCCAAAGCCGATGACTATGATGCGTTGATGATCCCCGGCGGCGTGCTAAACCCTGATAAGATGCGAATGAACCATAAGTGTGTGGAATTTGCGCAACAATTCCTGGAAGCCGGTAAACCCATAGCTGCCATTTGCCATGGCCCTCAGTTACTGATTGAAACAGGTATGATCAGTGGCCGTAAAATGACTTCTTATCCTTCTGTAAAAACAGATCTGCAAAATGCCGGTGCGGTTTGGGCAGATAAAGAAGTGGTTACTGATAATGGGCTTGTGACCAGCCGCAGTCCTAAAGATCTGGATGCTTTCAATAAGAAGATGATCGAAGAGATAAAGGAAGGAAAGCATAAACCTGCAGTGTATACACCAGTACCGGCGCATTAGGATAATAAGATGGCCATTGGTCAACGGCCATCTTATTAAATTACATATTCCTCCTGTACTGCCCTCCCACCTCATACAATGCATGCGTGATCTGACCTAAAGAACAATACTTCACTGTTTCCATCAATGAAGCAAACAGGTTGCCATCGTTAATGGCTACTTCTTTCAACTCTTTCAGCATCGATCCGGCTTTGTTTTCATGATGCTTGCAGAAAGCTTGCAGGTTACTGATCTGTTGTTCTTTTTCCTCCCTGGTGCTGCGGATCACTTCAGAAGGAACAATGGTAGGTGAGCCTTTTTTATTCAGGAAAGTATTCACCCCGATCAGCGGAAGCTCGCCGGTATGTTTCTGGTGTTCGTAATACAGGCTTTCTTCCTGTATCTTATTACGTTGATACATTCTTTCCATTGCTCCCAGCACACCGCCTCTTTCTGTAAGCCGGTCAAATTCCTGCAACACGGCTTCTTCCACCAGGTTGGTCAATTCTTCCATTACAAAAGAACCTTGTGTAAAGTTCTCGGCTTTAGCAGTGCCCAACTCACGGTTGATGATAAGCTGGATCGCCATAGCCCTTCTCACACTTTCTTCTGTGGGTGTAGTAATGGCCTCATCATATGCATTGGTGTGAAGTGAATTGCAGTTATCATATATCGCATACAAGGCCTGCAGCGTGGTGCGGATATCATTGAAATCGATCTCCTGTGCATGAAGGCTGCGACCGGATGTTTGTATATGATATTTCAACATCTGGCTGCGCTTGTTGGCCTTGTATTTATACCTCATGGCTTTGGCCCAGATACGACGCGCCACCCTTCCTATCACACTGTATTCAGGGTCCATTCCATTGCTGAAGAAGAAAGAAAGGTTGGGTGCGAAATCATCAATCGCCATCCCCCGGCTTAAATAATATTCCACATAAGTGAATCCGTTTGCAAGCGTAAATGCCAGTTGCGTAATAGGATTAGCTCCAGCTTCTGCAATATGATACCCGGAAATGCTTACGCTATAAAAGTTCTTTACTTTCTGTTCGATAAAATATTCCTGCACATCACCCATCAGCTTCAATGCAAATTCTGTAGAGAAGATACAGGTATTCTGTGCCTGGTCTTCTTTTAGTATGTCCGCCTGCACGGTGCCTCTTACCTGTTGCAAAGCAGCGTCTTTACATTGCTGGTAGATATCTGCCGGCAGCACTTCATCTCCGCTCAGGCCAAGCAAGGCCAGACCCAATCCATTGTTTCCTTCAGGCAGTACACCGGGTGAAGAAGGATTATTGTAAGAAGGTTTTGGAGTAGCACCATATTTTTTCCGGAATGCTTCCGTTATCCACTCTTCCTTCTTTTCTTTCTGTATCCATTTTTCACATTGCTGATCTATTGCTGCATTCATGAAAAAGGCGAGTATCACCGGCGCAGGACCATTGATCGTCATGCTTACTGAAGTGCGCGGATCGCAGAGGTCGAAGCCGCTATATAATTTCTTGGCATCATCCACTGTGGCAATGCTTACCCCGCTATTGCCGATCTTTCCATAAATATCAGGGCGGTGATCAGGATCTTCTCCATACAACGTCACACTATCAAAAGCGGTGGACAACCGTTTGGCTGGTTGATCAACGCTCACATAGTGAAAACGTTTATTCGTTCTCTCAGGACCTCCTTCGCCAGCAAACATTCTCGTTGGATCTTCCCCCTCGCGTTTTAACGGAAATACACCTGCGGTGAAAGGGAAATGCCCCGGCACATTCTCCTGTGCCTGCCATTGCAGGATATCACCCCAGTCTTTGTATTTAGGCAATACAACCTTGGGTATCCGTGTACCGGACAGGCTTTTGGTAAACATTTCCTGCCGGATCACTTTATCCCTCACTGTATATTCGTAATAATCTTTTTGATATTCTTTTACTTTTTCATCCCAGTGTTGCAACAGCTTACGGCTTACCGGTGTTAACTGGCCGGTATAAAATTCAATCTGCTGTTTTATTACAGTTAATAATTCATCCGGTGTTTTTTCTTTCAGTGTTTCCAACACGCCTTCCAGTTGATAGAGTTTACTGGCAATCGCTGCCTGGTCTCTCACCAATTGATCGTAGTTGCGGTTGGCCTCGCTGATCTCACTGAGGTATCTTACTCTTTTAGCAGGAATGATGGATGGGGAAACTTTGGCGGAAGCAGAAAAATGGAATTCGCCAAAATTGACCTTTGTTTTTGTTTCAATCACTTTCAACAGGAGTGCAAACAAGTGGTTCACACCTTCATCATTGAACTTGCTGGCCATGGTGCCAATTACAGGAAGCTCTTCATTCTTCGCTGTCCAAAGGGCATGATTGCGTTTATATTGCTTCTTTACATCTGCCATTGCATCCAGTGCTCCGGCTTTGTCAAACTTATTGATGCAAATGATATCAGCATAATCCAGCATATTGATCTTCTCCAGTTGTGAAGCTGCACCGTATTCTGGCGTCATCACATACATGCTTACATCGCAGTAATCAAGAATGGATGCATCACTTTGCCCTACGCCAGCCGATTCAAGGATAATAAAATCAAAACCGGCTTCTTTGCACACGTCAATAGCTTCCTGCACGTGATGACTCAAAGCAGTATTATCATCGCGGGTAGCAAGGCTGCGCATATAAGCCCGCGGATGAGAGATCGCGTTCATCCTTATCCTGTCGCCCAATAAAGCACCCCCTGTTTTTTTCTTGGAAGGGTCTACGGAAATAACAGCAATGGTCTTACCGGTAAAATTCTGCAGAAACCTTCTCACCAGTTCATCCGTCACACTGCTTTTACCTGCACCGCCAGTACCAGTGATACCCAGCACCGGTATCATGTTATTAACTTTGGAAGCGGTTGGTGCCTGCCCGTTCTCTGCGTTGGTGATCTGCCGCGCTATCTTCCTTATATCTTTTACTTCACCCAGTTGCAGGGCGGTTTTATATTCAGCTTTACCGTTCAGGTGTATATCACATTGCCTGATCACATCTTCAATCATTCCTTCCAGTCCCATCTGCCGCCCATCATCCGGTGAATATATCCGGGTGATGCCATATTTATGCAGCTCCTCAATTTCTTCCGGCAATATGGTGCCGCCACCACCGCCGAATATTTTGATATGGCCACAGCCATTCTCATCCAGCAGGTCTTTCATGTATTTAAAAAATTCCAGGTGCCCGCCCTGGTAGCTGGTGATGGCAATGCCTTGCACATCTTCCTCGATGGCAGTTTCCACTATTTCTTTTACAGAACGGTTATGCCCGAGGTGAATGATCTCTGCACCCTTGCCCTGAAGGATGCGGCGCATAATATTGATGGCGGCGTCATGACCATCGAAGAGGGAGGCTGCAGTGACAATCCTGATCTTGTTGACAGGCGTATAGCTCATAAATGTTGGATCTTTTGAAACGGTGCAAATTTAGTTCAAAAAACTAATGGTTGTTAGCGCGTAAATGAAGATATTGCCGTAAGAGGTACCGGGGAAGATGTCAACCCTGTTCCCTACATTTGTTGCTTATGCAGGCTATATTAGATTCAGTCAAACAGCTTTATACAAAATGGAAGGGTGCTGAACCCACCTCAGTTGATGTATTACCCCAATCGGGCAGTGAACGGCGGTATTTCCGCCTCAGAGGTCCCGGTCATTCAGTGATAGGTACTTATGGTGCCAATACCCAGGAAAACGAGACTTTTATTTATTTCTCCCGGCAGTTCAGGGAAAAAGGACTTGCTGTTCCGGAAATTCTGGCCATCAGTGAGGATGGCGTTTATTATCTCCAGGAAGATTTCGGGGATGTGTCGCTGCTCAACCGGCTGGAAGCCGAAGGGTTTACCCAACCTGTGTATGATCTTTTCAAACGCAGCCTCGATGCACTGGCCAGATTGCAGGTGAAAGGTGATGAAGGGCTTGACTATGATCGTACACTGACCAATAAAGAATTCGGGAAACAAGCCATCATGGCGGACCTTCTCTATTTCAAATATTATTTCCTGGATGCATTGCGCAAGCCATATGATAAGCAGAAACTGATCAACGATTTTGAAGCGCTGAGCAATTACCTGACGCATACGGAATACAAATATTTCATGTTCCGCGATTTCCAGAGCCGTAATATCATGATCAGGGAAGACGGCTCGGTTCATTTCATCGATTACCAGGGCGGTATGAAGGGTGCACCCCAATATGATGTGGCTTCCATGCTTTGGCAGGCCAGGGCCAATCTGCCGGAAGAATGGAAAGAAAAGCTGCTGGAAGACTATATGGATACTTTTGAAACACTGATCCCTTCTTCATTAGACAGGATCGTTTTCCATAGTCAATACAATGGCTATGTATTGATCCGTCTGCTGCAGGTGTTGGGAGCTTATGGTTTCCGTGGTTTGTTTGAGCGCAAAGCGCAATTCCTTACCAGCATCCCAATGGGATTAAAAAATCTGAAAGAATTTTTCCAGCATCAAAGCCTGGGAATCTCAGTACCGGAATTCCGCAAGGTGCTTGATCTCTGCGTTTCAGACGAGATCATTCAGCAATTCACGCCCATACAAGCAACAGAAAAAACCCCGCTTGTAGTAAAGATCAATAGTTTCTCTTTCCGCAATGGCATCCCGCCTGATGATAGCGGCAATGGTGGAGGATTTGTTTTCGATTGCCGCGGCATATTGAACCCCGGCCGTTTTGAAAGCATGAAGTATCAAACAGGCCGTGATAAGGAAGTAAAAGATTTCCTGGAGCAGCAAACTAAAATGCCGGAATTCCTGAATAGTACATTTGACCTTGTGGACATATCCGTGGAAGATTTTATCAAAAGGGGATTTGAAAGTCTTTCCGTGAGCTTTGGTTGCACTGGCGGCCAGCACCGCAGTGTGTATGCGGCCGATGCACTGGCCAGGCATTTGAGAAACAAATTCAAGGTAAAAATAGAGTTGAAGCACGTAGTGCAGGATGCGAAGAACTGGGTGAATGAAGCACCCAAAAGTTAGATATATATGAAAGCAATGATCTTCTCCGCCGGGCTTGGCACCCGCTTCAAACCCTGGACAGACAAGCATCCTAAGGCTCTTGCCATTATCAATGGTAAATCTTTATTGCAAAGGAATATTGAATACCTTCAGCAATATGATATCCGCGATGTTGTGGTCAATATCCATCATTTCCCTGACCAGATCATAAAGACATTGGATGATAACAATGGCTTCGGAAGCAGGATACTGATCAGTGACGAAAGCAATGAAGTGCTGGAAACCGGTGGTGGCCTGTTAAAAGCCAAACATCTTTTTGAACCGGGTGAAGATTTTCTTACGATCAATGTAGACATACTGACCACACTCGATATTCATCAATTCTTATCTTTTCACCGCCGGCAAAAATCTTTTGTTTCACTGGCAGTAAGCAACCGTAAAAGCAGCCGTTGTTTTGTTTTTAATGAAACCGACCGGCTTACCGGTTGGAGAAACCTGCAAACCGGAGAAGAAAAAATAAAGCTGGCAAGTGGTCAGCAATTCAACAGGTCGTTTAGCGGGGTCAGTCTTTTCAGTTATTCTTTCTTTGATAAGCTGGCATTGAGCGGAAAGTTTTCCCTGGTTGATGCCTGGCTCTCTCTGGCTGCCCAAAACCTGATCTATGGTTATGACCACTCGGGCGATAAATGGGTAGATGTAGGTAAACCTGAAAGCATTGCGGTTGCAGAAGCCCTCTTTGCCTGATACCACTTATCCAATTTTTTTCAAATACATCGAAATACTCTGTTAATGGCTGGTAGTTTACTGGCCTTTTCTTTATTTTAGATTCCGTTTCTTTTTAAAAACCTACACTTCATCATGAGGAAATTTATTCTGTTAATTTCTGTATCCCTGAATACGGTGCTTGCTTTTGCCCAATCAAATTATGATGCCAAAGAAGCTTTCAATCCGCAGTTCTATCCTTATCCAGGTAATGAATTCCGCAGTGCCAGTGGCGAACCAGGTCCGAAATACTGGCAAAACCGTGCGGATTATAAGATCAATTGCACTCTTGACACAACCAATCACCGTTTAAGTGGCGAAGTGGAGATCAACTATACCAATAACAGTCCTGACAACCTGAAATTCCTCTGGTTACAACTTGATCAGAACATTTATAAAAAGGATTCCCGTGCTTCCGCTACTACTACCGAGGCTGGCGGTCGCTGGGCCAACGGAGAATTCACACAGGGAGACGTGATCAAATCCATAGCCGTGGAATACAATGGAAAAAAATATACTGCACAATACAACATCACTGATACACGCATGCAGGTTTGGCTGCAGGAAGCATTGAAATCTGCCGGTGGTAAGATCAAACTTTCGATCCCTTTTGAATTTGATATCCCGCAATACGGTACAGACAGGATGGGAAGATTGAACACACAGAACGGCTGGATCTATGAAACAGCACAGTGGTTTCCCCGCCTTTGCGTGTACGATGATATCCAGGGCTGGAACGTGCTGCCTTACCTTGGAGCCGGTGAATTTTACCTTGAATACGGAGATATTGAATATGCCGTTACAGCACCGGCCAATATGATCGTGGTAGGCTCAGGAGAATTGCTGAATCCGCATGAATGCTTTACGAGCGAGCAACTGAAAAGATACAATGAAGCGAAGGCAAGTGATAAAACTATCACTATCCGCAGTGATAAAGATATCAATGATAAGAACGCTCAACCCAAAAAAAACAGCTCCACCTGGAAATTCAGGATCCTGAATGCGCGTGATGTTGCCTGGGGTGCTTCCCGTGCATTTGTGCTGGATGCTGCGCGCATCAATCTTCCTGATGGGAAAAAATCATTAGCAATAAGTGCTTATCCAGTAGAAAGCATGAAAGACAAAAAAGGAAATGACTGGCGCCGCTCCACCGAAATGGTAAAAGCTTCTATTGAACACTATTCAGAAAAATGGTTTGCATTTCCTTATCCCGCTGCTACCAATGTTGCAGGTATTGTAGGTGGCATGGAATATCCCGGTATTGTTTTCTGCAGTTATACATCTGTAGGTGCAGGTTTATGGGGTGTAACCGATCATGAATTCGGCCATACATGGTTCCCCATGATCGTTGGCAGCAATGAACGGAAATATGCATGGATGGATGAAGGGTTCAATACATTCATCAACGATCTTTCAACAGATGCATTCCATAATGGTGAGTTCAAAGACAAAAGCTTTTTCAATGATCCTACATCACCATTCATGATAAAATATACGTTTGGCGATAAAATGGACGGGCTTTATACTGTGCCTGATGCTATCCAGCAAGACAATCTCGGTATTGCCGCTTATATGAAACCCTCTCAAATGTTGCATGCATTGAGAGACGTTGTGCTGGGGCCTGAACGTTTTGACCGCGCCTTCCGCGAATACGTTCAGCGCTGGGCTTTCAAACACCCCACTCCCTGGGATTTTTTCCATTCTATGGAAAACGTGGCAGGTGAAAGCCTGGACTGGTTCTGGCGCTCCTGGGTATTGAATACCTGGAGACTGGACCAATCAGTAAAAGAAGTGAAGTATGTAAAAAATGATCCTGCCAAAGGCGCCGAGATCACCCTGGAAAACCTGGAAAAAATGCCGATGCCTGTTACCATCGTGATCAAAGAAACCAATGGCAAGGAATACCGGATGGACCTTCCTGTAGAGATCTGGCAGCGTGGTGCGCTGTATACACTTGGCGTGCCAAGCACCACTGAGATCAAAGAAGTTGTTCTTGATCCTGATAAGAAATTGCCGGATTGGAATCGGGAGAATAACAAGTGGAAGAAAGCATTCTGATCCTGAGTTGGGAGCCGTTCCTGGATCGGGACCGGCTCCCAACTAATTGCTATATTACATCATGCGCACCGTCATTCTTGGCTTTGGTTTATTGATCCTTTGCCTGCTCATTTTTTTCCGCATTGCAGAAGTGAATTTTTTGCAGGGAAATGTGAGGCTGGAAGTGATTGTGGCGGTTGCCGCATTGATCTTCTTTTTTGTCGGGCTATATTTTAATACCAGGGGACAGGGGCAATCTGTACCGCCACCCGCAGCGTCTGCTGTGCAGGAAGGGCAACTGGACCATGAAGCCATTAAAAAGCATGGGCTTACCCAGCGCGAGCATGAAGTGCTGGAAAAAATGGCACAGGGACTCAGCAACCAGGAGATCGCGGCGGCATTATTCCTGTCTGAAAGCACGATCAAGACCCATGTTTCCAATATACTTTTCAAGTTGGATGCTAAGCGCCGGACCCAGGCTGTTTCCATCGCTAAAAAACTTAAAATGGTGAGTTCCTGAGCATTTGCAGGAAAGGAGGAGGTGTTTCCTACTAAAGAAGGAGGGATTTGGTACTTTGGTATGAGAGGTTGAAGGATTGAAGAATCTAATTTTCCTGAAAACTTTTAATATGAAACCAACCGCTTTACGTTACGGGCTTTATGGCACCCTGGCCATCGTTGTGCTCAGTGCCATTCACTTCTTCTTTATTTTTCCCAATGCCAGTTATAATGTCAGTGAAGTAGCTGGCTATCTCACCATGTTCCTGTCTATGTTCTTCGTTTTCCTGGGCATCCGGCATTACCGCGACCAGGTGAATGGAGGCCATCTTAGTTTTGGCCAGGGGCTTAAAACAGGCGCATTGATCTCCGTGGTGCCTGCTATTGCCTTTGGGATCTTTGATCTGCTGTACACACAAGTGATCAATCCTACCTGGCTAAAGAAATACCAGGATTACTATGCAGCAGAATTGAAAAAAACAACATCACCCGAAAAACTTGACGAAGTGCTTAAGAAATTTGAAAGCGAAGCAGCCGTGTTCAACAATCCGGTCATGCTTTTCCTGATAATGACAGCAACGGTCTTCATTATCGGGTTGATTGTGACGATTATTTCTGCTGTAGCTTTGAAACGCAATAAACCTAAACCGGCGATGGCTTAGTTGATAGCTGGATGGGCTCACAGCCTCTTCGCTAACTCTTCCAGGCTAATTTCCTCCAGCAATTCCCTTTCCGGAGTTCCGTCTTTCTTTGTCCATTTTATCAGCCGGATGCTGGCATCCGAAATTTCAATGCCGGTAATGTCTCCGTCAATAAAACAGCAGCAGCCGCTATTGAAATAAGATGGCCGCATGGTTTGATAATCTACAGCTACGGACGTGAACTCCTTTTCGCGCCTGCGTATTTCTGCATACAGGGAAGCGATAACGTCCTTGTCTTTATTGATTTCAGCAGCCTGGAATTGCTTGTAAAGCCGTTCAATATGCGTGAGGGATTCGAATACCGGCTGATGAGTGTGGCCGGTTATCAGCAGTGTATCTTTTTGAGAGGAAGACCATTCATACATGATCTCATTATGCAGAGTTTTCTTTTCATTGTCGTAGGCCGCTGTATTGGAATTGATTCGCAAATAAGCCTGGAATGGAGCCCAGATCCGGGCAACAAAGAATTTGCTGAACCAGTTGCCATCGCTTTGTGCATCGCCCTGGTGGCCATGTGTACAGAAAATATTGAAAGGCCCGGCTCCTATTTCAGTAGAAAGCACCAGCCCTTCGTATATCTTGATCTCCTTTCCATAAATATGCTTTAGCTGCCACCAGGCAAAAGGATCATTGCCCCAGTAGAGGTCATGATTGCCGATCACTTTTACGAAAGCATCACGCTCAACAAATTTCTTTTCGGCTTCAAATGTTGCCTGATTATATTTTTTCACCTTCATCAGGCTGTTCTCCCATAGCTCTTCACTATCACCCAGCGAAATAAAAAAATACCCTTCCTGTTCATAATGTGCCAGTGCCGCAAGATAATTGGGCTCTGCCATCATGAAATCATCGGCGCCATCGCGTGCGCCTTTATGCTGGTCTGAAAAAATGATGAATTTACCGCTGTTCAGTTCATAAGGAACTATCAGTCCTTTCTTGCCGGAACGTGCTAACGTATCCTGGTACAACTTATCCAACGCCTTGAATATCCTATCGCGCTGAGGCCGGGAAGAAAATTTTTGTGTGGCCCAGAGAACAGGTTTTAACAGTATATACCTTAGGATCCGGCGCATTGGTTATTTAACGGCGATCATGCTGATCTCCACATTCACAAACTTGGGCAATGCGGCAACCTGCACAGTTTCGCGGGCAGGATAATCCCCTTCAAAATATTTTCCATACACCTCATTGATCTCTCCAAACTTCTTCATGTCGGTAATGAAAATGGTTGTTTTCACCACGTGTTTGAAACTCATTCCTGCAGCCTGCAAAACAGCTTTCAGGTTTTGCATGGAGCGATGCGTTTCTGCCTGCACGTCTTTATTGTCCAGTTCACCTGTAGCCGGGTTAATACAAACCTGGCCTGAGAGGTATAAAGTATCACCGGTCATGATCGCCTGATTGTATGGGCCGATCGGAGCAGGTGCATCTGGCGTATTAATGATGATCTTATCCATTCCCGTTGCTTTTAAAATTTAGATCAGCGAATATAGCTTTATGCACTTTCTTTGCAAAAATTTGTCTATGCAGGTACTGGTGATCACAAATGATGCGCTTCGTGAAGAATTACTGGCCGGCTCGCCTGGGGATGGTACCGTTCATTTCAACTTCATTCAGCATCCTGGCGACTACCAGGGCAATGCTGCACCAGATGCCTGCATCGATTTGTTGTTTGATAATACAGGAGAACGGATAAACTGGCTGAATGGTCTTGGATCTCCGCTGATTGTTATAAATGCAGTAGTACCTACGCTCGCAGATATTAATGCAGATTTTGTACGCATCAATGGCTGGCCTGGTTTTTTGAAACGTCCTTTAGTGGAAGCGGCGGCAGTTAATGAAAGCAGCAGGAACAAAGCGGAGGAGTTATTTGTTTTATTAGGCAGAAAAACAGAATGGGTTCCTGATATCAGCGGCTTTCTTACTGCAAGAGTAGTGGCATCCATCATCAATGAGGCATTTTTTGCACTGGAGGAAAATATCAGTACAGAACAGGAAATTGATACGGCAATGAAGCTGGGCACCAATTATCCGTTCGGGCCCTTTGAGTGGTCGGAAAAGATTGGCCTTGCAGCCGTTTATTCTTTGCTGGCGGGGTTGGAAAAGGAAGAATCCCGTTACGCTCCCTGTAAATTATTGGAAAAAAAGGTTTTGATATAATAATGGCACTCATATTGCATATTGACACATCTGTGGAGGGCGCTTCAGTGTGCCTTGCCCGCGATTCAGCAGTGCTGCACCCGGCATTGAATAACCGGCAAAAGGATCAGCCAGGCTGGCTGCATACCAGCATCCGGCAATTGATGGCTGATATGAACCTGGGGATGAATGAGCTGGAAGCAGTTGCCGTTGCGATCGGGCCGGGTTCATACACCGGGTTGAGAGTGGGCTTATCGGCTGCAAAGGGAATTTGTTTTGCATTGAACATTCCATTGATTGCCATCAATACACTGGAGATGATGGCTTTCAGCACTACAGAAAAAGGGGATGATGCATTGCTTTGCCCGATGATCGATGCCCGGCGGATGGAAGTATTCACTGCAGTGTATAATAGTGAGTTAAAAGAAGTGATGGCACCGTGCGCCATGATCCTGGATGGTACAAATTTTGCGCAATTACTCGCCGGACACAGAATGATCTTTTCCGGCAATGGCAGCAAAAAGCTGAAACCAGTTCTTTCACACCCCAATGCATCCTTCAGCGAAAAGATCGCTACTGCCGAAGACATGGTGCATTTAGCAGGCCAATATTTCCTTGAGAAACGCTTTGCAAACCTTGCCTATACCGAACCGCTTTACGTGAAGGAGTTCTACTCCCCTGCTCACTAATCACTTACAAAAAAATTGTACTTCTTAACAATTTTGTTTTCAGAAAAAAGTGATTGATGGCTAACTTTGCAGTTTAGATTTTTTAACCGGTTATAACTATGAACAACTACATGCTTACATTGAACACAGCTCCCGACAGCAACAATACACTGAAAGTGGACTTGTTGAACGTGAAGAAGGCGTCTCTTGTTCTGAGGGCCATTAATCATAAGCTCCGCCAGCAGATATTGAAGCTGATTGATGAGCAGGGAAGAATCACCGTGACAGAGATTTATGTGAAATTAAGGCTTGAGCAATCTGTGGCCTCCCAACACCTTGCAATTTTGCGCAAGGCCGGTTTTGTGAATACCGAACGGGATGGAAAATTTATCTACTACACGATAAATACCAACCGTATTGAGGAGTTGAACCAATTTGTCGAATCCTTGTTGAACTAATTATTGGTATCTCTGCTAGGAAGGAAGCCAACGGCTTCCTTTTTTAGTTGAATAAAGTACCTTTATATTTATAATTTATCCTTTTTATGTTCATCAAACAATTATATACCGGCTGTCTCAGTGAGGCAGCTTATTATATTGAAAGCAATGGTGAGGCTGCCATCATTGATCCGCTCAGGGATATCGATGTTTATCTCGACCTGGCCAATGAACGGAAAGCCACCATCAAATACATTTTTGAAACGCATTTTCATGCAGATTTTGTGAGCGGCCACCTCGATCTCAGCAAAGCCACAGGCGCCCCCATTGTTTATGGCCCTCAAACAGTTACCGGCTTTCAGGCCCAGATCGCTAAAGACGGCGATGTATTTAAGATCGGGCAGCTTAATCTGAAAGTGCTCCATACACCCGGCCACACACTCGAATCAACCTGCTATTTACTGCAGGATGAATCAGGAAAAGACTATTGCATTTTCACCGGCGACACACTTTTTGTTGGAGATGTAGGCCGTCCCGATCTTGCCCAAAAAGGTGCGGAGATCACGACCAACGACCTGGCCGGAATGCTGTATGACAGCCTTCAGCAAAAAATCGTTCCGCTGGCAGATGATGTGATCGTATATCCTGCCCATGGCCCCGGCAGCTCCTGCGGAAAGAACCTCGGCCCCGACACACACAGCACCGTAGGCGAGGAAAAACAATTCAACTATGCATTGAAAGCAGCCAGTAAAGACGAATTCATTAAGGCTGTAACAGACGGCATTCCACCACCGCCACAATATTTTCCGATCAATGCCCGCATCAACAAAGAAGGTTACGACAGCCTGGACGAAGTGATGCAAAAAGCATTAAAGCCCCTCAGCATTGCACAATTCAAAGAGCTGACAACAGAAGACACGATCATTCTCGATACACGCCCTTCCAGCATTTTCACACAAGGCTTTGTCCCCGGCTCCATCAGCATCGGGCTCGATGGGCGCTTTGCAGAATGGGCCGGCAGCCTGCTTCCTTTTGATGTCCCAATGCTGCTGATAGCCGAACCCGGTAAAGAAAAAGAAAGCATTGTACGCCTTGCCCGTGTGGGATTGGATAAAGTGCAGGGCTATCTCGATGGCGGCTATGAAGCATGGAAGAACAGTGGTGAAAAATCCGATCTCATCATTGATGTGGAAGCAGATGAGTTGATGATGGACATTCCGTTTGATAATAACCTTATTGTTGTTGACGTGCGTAAACCTGCAGAATATGCAGACGGTCATTTGAAAGATGCGCTAAATATTCCTTTAAGCGATCTCCCTGACCCGGGCAGCATGGCCAATATCGAAGACCGTCATAATCTCTATGTTCATTGTGCAGGAGGATACCGCAGCGTTATCGCAGCTTCGATGCTTAAACGCCAGGGCATTCATAATCTCCGCAATGTAGTTGGTGGATGGGGAAAAATAAAAGAACAGGAGAAAGCAGAGATCGTAAAAGAAACCAGTGTACTGAATTAAGATAATATACAGATAATGGGTTCGCCGGGTCTTAAACCTGTACGAACCCATTTTTTATGGCATACATTACCAGGCCTACCCTGGTTTTGATCTGCAGCTTTTCGAACAATGCATCCCGGTAGCCATCAATAGTACGCGGACTGAGATACATCTGCTCTGCAATTTCTTTGTAAGTAAGTTCAGTGCAGGCCAATTTAAGGAACTGTATCTCCTTATCGTTCAGTTGAACAATATTGCGGATATCCGCATCATCTTCCAGCTTATTGATGGAATGGATCAGTTTACCGGTTACCAGTTCTGAATAGAAATATCCTTTTTCCATTACAGACAGCAAAGCCTTTTTTAATTCCGGTGGTTCACAATCTTTAAGAATATAACCCCTGGCCCCGGCTTTGAACATGCGGATCACGGCATTCTCATTATCATACATCGAAAGAGCCATTACTTTGATCAGCGGATAAGTTTGTTTCAGCCATTGAGCAGAAGCATACCCATCCATTTTAGGCATATTGATATCGAGCAGCACCAGGTCGGGCAAATTATCAGTTTTTATTTTCTGCTGCATATCCTGCCCATTGTCAGCTTCAAATACCACGGTAAAATCGTCAAAGCTGTTTACCAGGGCTGCCAGTCCTTTGCGCAGCAACACATGATCATCTACCAGCGCCACTTTGATTCTATTGCTTGAGGTCATTTGTATTAGTTTCAACAGGTAAAAAAATAGTTATTGCTGTGCCCGCCTGTAAAGTACTGTTCATATTGAATTCAGCACCGATAAGCTGGGCCCGCTTGTGCATGTTGCGGATACCGAGTCCAAAGTTTGTAGCAGTTTCATTCAATGGAGAAAGATCAACGCCTTTTCCATCGTCGGACACTTCCAGTTTTAATGCATCGGGAAAATAAGTTATTACGGCCTTCAGCGTTTTAGCGTCCGCATGTTTGATAATATTATTGAATGCCTCCTGCACGATCCGGAAAAGGATCAATTCCTTTTGCTTATTCAGCCGGTATGGCGTGCCCTGTACCTGGAAAATGGTTTTCATTGTGCCCGCTTTCCGGATCATTTCCATTTCATATTCAATTGCCCGCTGCAATCCCATTTCCTGTACATAGTCTGTATCAAGGCTGTGGCTCAGGTCCCGCAGATCGCCAATAGCTTTACTCACCAGTTCTTTTGAATTAAGTATTTTTTGCTGCAGTTGCTCATCCGCCACAGGCAGCATCGTATTCAGATTGAGTTTGGCGAGCGTAAGCGCCTGCCCGATATTATCATGGATTTCCTGGGATATTGTTTTCAATGTCTGCTCCTGTATCTCCAGTTGCGTTTGAAGCAGGGTTTGCCTGAACTTTTCTTCCATCCGTTGGTTTTCCCTGATACTCTCGGCTTTTCTTCTCCTGTATTGAAAAACGAAATAGAGAATGAACCCGATCAGACCGATCAGTATTGCATTGCCAACGACAATAAAAAAATATATTTCACCTGAAGAAGAGTTCATCGCTTAACAGGAACGGCCTTTCGGTTATTAATGTGTATTGAAACACCCACAATGATATAATACGCAATATTCAGATAGTACATGATCGTTGAGATCGTCCTGGTATTTAATTTATTCCGCACCAGGTAATTATAAAAACTCCAGTTCAGGAATATCGCCGTGTAAAACAACAGCACTGCACAATTGAACCAGAAAACACTTTGTCTTAATATATCTATGTCCTCATTGTCATGAAGCATTTGCCTGAAAAGCAGTAAGGAACAATAGATATTCAAAAAGCATAGGATCAACAGGAAATTGGAGGGGAATGACCATAAGCTCTGCAGAAAAATAGTGTTGAAAACGGAAAAGCAAACAGCACCTGCAATCAGCAACAGAATGATCTTTCTGCTCAGCCTGCTTTGCAACAGGAAATAATATATTAATGCATAGCCGGTGAAATTGACAATATTGAAAACATGATAAACAGGTGAACTGTTCTTAAATATATTGATCAGGATCCTGCTTATGATTTCACTTATCAAGGTACATCCGATCAGTACGATCAGGATCTGAAAAGGCAATGTCAGCTTCCTGAATCTGATAATGCCAAGAATAAGCAGGTAAACCAATAAAATGAGATACAGTAAAAATCTTATGGTCATTCGGAATGATTGCTTGCATCATCTGCCACCGGTGCCGCAGTTCGTAGGACAGGGATCAACATAGTCGTAATACTTTCCGGTATTATCACTGTCCGCATCCTTGGTGGTGCTGGGAGTGGTACCTACGAACACCAAAGAGTATTCTCTTTTGCTGGCCTTCGCTCTTTTCCCAAAGTATATCCTGATTCCGTCGTACTGGCCGGGTTGAGCAAAGATCGCATCGAGCATTCTCCTGTCTACCCAAAACCCGCGCAGCACTTTTTCCTCATTGCCAACCCTGGTCCTGAGCGGGTACCAAAGTCCATTTGATTCATCTTCATAACTCCTTAGCATAGTTGGCCCATCATTTCCATCATAAGGAAGTTCCTGCCACTTGTCTTTTAAGAGTTTTTTGACATCCAGCGTTGAAAAGAATGCAGGTCCTTTCTGTGCTTCAGCATTCTCAAGGTCAGCGATCTTTTTAAGCAATGCTGAATCGTCAGTTGTTTTGGGTATAAAATAGACGACAGCAGCGCCAACTATAGCTCCTACGACTAAAAATAGAAAATTACTTTTCATAACAATATTTTTTAGGTGAAAGAAGGAATAAAAATTACTCCTAAAGATTATTTTATGCAACAAATTGCCAGCAGGTTTTTTTACCGTATTAAAAAGGTGTTTTCACGGTTTGTTTCAGCAATCAAAAAAGCGGCTGGAACATAATAGCTCCAGCCGCCGAAAAGCTTGAAAATGCAGTGGCTCACCCGACCATTTCCGGGTATCCTTCCTTCCACTCATGCCTCCACCGCCTGTGGCTCCATAAATAATTAGAAGGGTTGTTGCGGATCGTTTCTTCCAGCGCATTCCTGTATAGAACGGTCAATTGCTCTGGGGTATAATCCGAACCGTTCTCCACCAGGGGAACGGCCTTGAAGGAGTAATAGCCGCGTTTTACCTTATGAAAAGCTACATACACTACGGCCGTATTATTTTTTACGGCTCCTTTCCCGGGACCGGTTACAAAAGGGGCAGGTTTGCCAAAAAAGTTCAGCCAGTAACCTTTTGATGGAACACCGGGATTCTGATCAGCGGCCAGGGCCAACACATATTGTTGTCTGAACAAGTGTGGCATCCGTGCGGCAAACTCCCGGGCAGAAACCATGATAGTGCCATAGCGGCTCCGTGATTTCAGGAATATGCGATCAAATATTTTATTGTTCACCGGCATATAAACGCCGATAAAAGGGATCTTCAACATTCTTGCATACATCAGGTTGGCAAATTCCCAGTTGAACTGATGACCCACCATGATATGTATATTCTTTCCCTGGTCGATCAAACCGTTCAGGTAATCAGTATCGCAAAGGCCGCGCTTTGCCAGCTCTTTAGGGCCGATCGAGATCATCTTGATGGTCTCGATAAATGTATCCGTAAAGTTGAGGTAAAACTCTTTGGCAATTTTTTTCCGTTCTTCCTGGCTTTTTTCAGGAAAAGCGATCGCAAGATTATTCATGACCACCTCTTTGCGGTAGCCCATGATGTGATAAATGATGAAATAAGCAAGATCAGATATCAGGTAAAGCACTCTCAACGGCAGTAGCGACACGGCATACAACAGGCCGTAAACAACATAATACATAATCCGGCAAAGATAAAACAGCAGCGGGATTTGACGGCTTATAACACAATATTCTGCACCAGCTCGCTTTTCGACGGATAGTCGGTATTATAATGCAATCCGCGGCTCTCCTTGCGGAAAGCAGCGCCTTTCACGATCAGGTAGCCGATAGTGATCAGGTTCCTCAGTTCCAGCAACTGGGGTGAAAGAGAGGAACTTTGATATAATTGTTCCGTTTCATGCCAGAGAAGGTCCAACCGGCTTGAAGCCCTTTGCAAACGGATATTATTACGTACAATGCCGACATAGTCACTCATCACCTGTTGAAGCTCTTTCAGGCTTTGCGTGATAAGGATCATTTCCTTGGGCTCGCTTGTGCCCTGTGCATTCCAATCGGGGATATTTTCATTGAATGATAGCGCATTTATCCTTTCCGTTACATCTATAAAACAACGATGGGCAAACACCATAGCTTCCAGCAGTGAGTTACTGGCCAGGCGGTTGGCCCCATGCAGTCCCGTGCTGGAGCATTCACCACAGGCATACAGGTTGTGGATGGACGTACGCCCCCACTCATCTGTTTTGATACCACCGCAACTGTAATGGGCGGCAGGTGCTACCGGTATCATTTGCTGAGTGATATCGATCCCGATTGACAAACATTTCTGGTAGATATTCGGGAAGTGCTCGACGAATTTTTCTTTGCTGAAATGCCGGCAGTCGAGCCATACATGCTCTGTACCTGTTTTTTTCATTTCGCTATCTATGGCCCTTGCCACAATATCTCGGGGAGCCAGGTCTTTTCTTTCATCGTATTGCTCCATGAATGCTTCTCCATTCTTATTACGGAGAATACCTCCGTCGCCTCTTACCGCTTCCGTGATCAGGAAAGCCTGCCCACGCAGCCCTGCCTCATATAAAGCAGTAGGATGAAATTGGATGAACTCCATATTTTCGATCCTTCCTTTAGCACGATATACCATGGCTACTCCATCCCCCGTTGCAATAGATGGATTGGTGGTGGTCCGGTACACCTGCCCATTGCCTCCGGTGGCCAGCAGTGTGATCTTGGCAAGGATCTTCTCGATCCTGTTGCTAACAAGGTTCAGCGCATACACGCCATAGCATTCAATGCCCGGAGAAGATTTGGTAACAAGATAGCCCCGATGGTGCTGGGTGATGATATCGACCACAAAACAATGCTTGATGATCTCGATATTCTTCTGGCGGGAAACTGCTTCCAGCAAAGCCCTTTCCATTTCCCAGCCGGTAATATCCTTATGATGGATAATGCGGAATTCCGAGTGTCCGCCTTCTTTTCCCAGTTTATAATCGCCATCCTTTTCCTTATCGAATTGTGCGCCCCATTCTATCAGTTCACGAACTCTATCAGGTCCTTCTTTTACTACAATTTCCACTACATTCTTATTGCACAAGCCATCGCCGGCGATCAGGGTATCTTCTATATGTTTTTCAAAACTATCATTTTCCAGGTCATTCACCACGGCTACCCCACCCTGCGCATACTTGGTGTTCGTTTCATCAGCGGCGGCTTTTGTCATCACCGTCACTTTCTTTTCCGGGTAGCGCTTTGCCAGTTTCAATGCATAGGTGAGGCCTGCTATTCCTGAGCCGATCACGAGGAAATCGGTCCGCATAGTTTGATCTTTCATTCATGCAAGTTAATGCGGTTCGGCTAAACCTGTATAGCTTTTCCACTGCCAGGCGGTCAGGAACCCGGGGCAGTATGTTTCACTATATCTATTCCCACTCCATTCGGGTCCATGATCGCAAAATGCCTGTCGCCCCAGTCTTCATTCTTTAATTCCACTACTATTGGAATTTTCAGTTCTTTGATCCTTTTGTACTCGGCATCCACATCTTCCACTTCTATTGTGAGGAATACGCCTTTCCCATTAAAAGCCGGTTGAAACACGGGAGCCTGCCCTGGATGTTCCGGCTGAAGAAAAGCGATCTCATCACTGCCATCAGGTGTGTGCAATAGAATGTACCAGTCTGATTCAAACCTTACACCAAATCCGAGCACATCCCTGTAAAATTTCTTTGTTTCATCCAGCCTGGAAGTGATAATACCAGCGTTCAGTTTCATACGTTTCGGTTTATTGTTGGAAAAATAATTGCTGCCTATTGTAGCCAGTAATCCGGATGCCAGTAAGGATAGAATAATTCTGCCCATAGTTTTTGTATTGAATACAACAAAATAACCACCGGCTTGTGACAGCCCTATGTCAACAATAAAAAGAAAAACGGATTTTATTTTTTGGAAGAAGTCGCATTAAGATAGCCTGACGCTCCTATTATCAAAAGGAACTGCGCAAGGCCATAGGTAAGCATAATAAGAAACCCTGCCGCTTCAAAGGACTGATAAAATTTATTGATGGCCAGTAAAGAATCCGACAATACAAAAAGAATGGCTCCGATGGCTATATACAAACCAGCTTTCCTGTTGGCCAGAAACAACAGGTGCAGTGCCAGCAGTAGCATAAAACTTATCACCATCCCATACACTCTTACCGGCAAACGCATTTCGCCCAGCCAGGGTGAAAGAAAAGTGATCAATACAGAATAATATATAGCTATCACCAGTAAGGTCCACAGCCGGGGTTTTATTTTTTCGGCCAGCCGCACTTTGTGCAGGAAAATGATATAAAAGATATGTGCAAGGAGGAAAGAAGACAATCCCAATAAAAAGAAAAGGCTTTTTTTATCCTGGAACATCAATAAAATATCCCCACCCCATGAAAACAGCAATGCTGACCCTATCCAGACTTTCAGCCTGGACTGAACATCTTTAGTAGTATAAAAAAAATAACCGGCAACAGTTATAACGATCAATGGCTTCGTGATACGGTCCATGATTTCTATTCTAAACAATAAAGCCAGCAGATGAGCAGCCAAAACAATTGCAAAGGGGATGGTCCAGGGATTTTTTTTCATGCAGCAGTGGTGTCTTGGTATAAATTTAAAACCTTCGTTTGATTCCTTCTTATGCCGGTTCCACCCAGGCCTGGTTTTCTTTCAGCAGATCGATCAGTTCATCAACAGCGGTTTCGCTGTTCACATTCCTTTTTACGATCTCTTTTCCTTTATACAAAGTGATCTTGCCCGGACCTGAACCTACATATCCAAAATCTGCGTCCGCCATTTCTCCGGGACCATTCACGATACATCCCATAATGGCGATCTTCACGCCTTTAAGGTGATTGGTACGGGAGCGGATCTTTGCGGTTGTTTCCTGCAAGTCGAATAAAGTGCGGCCGCAACTGGGGCAACTGATATATTCTGTTTTGGAAATGCGTGTGCGGGTAGCCTGTAAAATAGAGAAGGCTGTGTTGTTGGTAAACTGGTAAATGTCTTTCACCTCCAGGTAGGTCCTTCCTTTCACCTGTATATTTTCCATTTGCGCCTGGCTGCTGAAACCAAGGCATATTCCATCACCAAAACCATCAAGCAACAATGCGCCGGTTTCTGTAGCAAAATGGATGAGATGCTCATCCGGTGTTTGCATAGGGCTGTCGGTGATCAATACTACCGGGTTTTTGATCTGACGGTGTTGCAGTTCCACCAGCATCCTCCGCACGCATTGCATCGCATTGGTTTCAGTGCTGCTGAGGCAGATCACTACTGATGGGTCGTTTGCCAGCTTATCGAGATAAGGATATGCTATTGCATCTGTAGGAGCTTCAGGCAAGGCAGGACAATCGATCATCACAAAATTCAACGCAGTGCTTCTTTCGGAGCTTTCTGCATAACCGCTGTCCTGGAAAATAGGATAATAAGTAAGTTGATCACCCGCCTCTTTCCAGGCTTCAGGATAAACGATCACTTTCAGTGTACCTGGCAAATGAAAATCCAGCAATTGATTACCGGTAAATATATAATCAGCCGCTGCATCGCCGATATGCCACTTATCAGTAGCAACTTCATAAGTATAGCCAACACTTTGCAGGTGTTGTGGCTCGATCTTTTCTATCTTGCTCAGGTCGGCTATTACTACAGGCACCTGTTTACCGCCGATATTGCCAACAGCAAATGTTTCCCTCCGTTTATAATTGAATGGATCATATGAAAGCTTAAGCGGCTCATCTTTTGATGCCCCAGCCTGCTTTTCTGCTTTAGCATATCTTTTTACAAGGTCATTACATACAGGGATCTCCAGTTCAGGATCTTCTGTAAGGGAAACACGGATGGTGTCACCCAATCCATCTTCCATTAATGTGCCGATACCGATCGCACTCTTTATCCTTCCATCTTCACCATCTCCTGCTTCGGTTACGCCAAGATGCAGGGGATAGCATTCCCCAAACTCTTCAAACATTGTTTTCACCAGCAGGCGATAAGCCTGCACCATCACCTGCGGATTGCTGGCTTTCATGCTCAGCACTATATTGTGGTAAGTCTCATTACGTGCGATACGGAGAAATTCCATCGCGCTTTCCACCATGCCTACAGGTGTATCACCATAGCGGCTCATGATCCTGTCGCTGAGTGAACCATGATTGGTACCGATGCGCATGGCTGTACCATATTCTTTGCAGATCTTCACCAGGGGTGTAAACCTTTCGCGGATGCGTTCAATCTCTTCTGCATAATCAGCATCGCTGTATTCGATCAGTTCAAATTTTTTCTTGTCAACGTAGTTGCCGGGGTTCACCCTCACTTTCTCCACGATCCTTGCAGCTATCTCAGCAGCATTGGGGGTGAAATGAATGTCTGCCACCAGCGGGGTAGTATATCCTCTTTTGCGCAATTCATTTTTAATGGCCAGCAGGTTTTCCGCTTCTTTTTTAGAAGGCGCTGTGATCCTTACCAGTTCTGCCCCGGCTTCTATACAACGGATGGATTGCTCTACCGTGGCAATAGTATCCATTGTATCAGTAGTGGTCATGGTTTGGACGCGGATGGGATGTAAATTTCCCAGCAAGAGATCGCCGATTTTTACCTCTTTGGTAATGAGGCGTTTGTATTCAGTGAAGGATGCGGTATAGAGCTGCATGATGCAAAAGTACTGAAAGACTACCAGTCCTTCCCCTGTCCTCCACCCTGTTTGGATTTCTCTTTCTGAAGCCGTTGCTGCACCTGTTTTTCTTTTTGTTCCAGCAGCTTAAGCCGTTGCTCTGCTTCTTTCTGGCTCATTTTGGGTTGGGGTTTTTGCTGCTGCTTTTGCTGCTTTTTATTGTCTTCTTTTTGGGGAGGGTTCTTTTTCTTCAGTTCCAATAAAGCTTTCTGCAGGTTTTCCCGCGCATCTTTATCGGTGGGGTCCTGGCGCAAAGCATCTTTATAAGCATCAATGCTTTCTTCCAGTTTTTTCTGACCGGAAAGAATCGCGCCTTTATTGTAATAGGCCTTTGCTTTGATTGATGGATCATTGGTTTTAAAAGCAAGATCATTCAAGACTTTAATGGCTTCATCTGCTTTATTTTGCTTATACAGCGCATTTGCCTGGTTGAATTTTGCAGTCGCATTATTCGGATCAGCAGCCAGTACTTCAGCATACGCCTGCTCTGCCTGCTGGTACTGCTGCTGTTTGTACAGATCGTTGCCTTTTAAAATAAGCTTGTCAGACTCCTGGGCTGAAATACCTTTCACGAAGAAAAGCAAAGCTGCTATGATCACGATATGCTTCATGCTTTTCGTTTTTTTATTTCGGGAATAAAATATTCTGCCAGCAGCAGGATAAACATAGCCAGGGCAAACCAACCATAATAAGCGTTGAAGTTCATCAGCGACACATCTCCATAAGCCCGTGTTTCTATTTGCGACAATTGTGCTTTCAATTGTTTTACGGCATCGTCAGTATCCTGCAAGCGCACATATACGCCATTCGTACTTTCCGCCAGTTGTTTTAATTCATCCTCGTTCAGGCGGGAGATCACTTCATTGCCGGAAGCATCGCGTTTGTTCTCGCCGGTTGAAGGATCAGGTATATAAGAGCCTTCAGGGGAACCAATACCAACTGTGTTGATCATCATTCCCTGTGAGGACAATTCTTTAGCTGTAGTAATGGCAGCAGGGTCATGGTCTTCCCCATCAGAGATCAAAACCACGGCTTTGAATCTTCGTTCTGCTGCAATAAACGCATTGGAACTCATCTGCAGTGCATCGCTGATCACAGTGCCCTGCTGGGGCACAGCATCCGGGCTTGCTGAGGCTACAAACATGCGTGCCGCTTCATGATCGGTGGTCAGCGGCATTTGGAGATAGGCTTTGCCGGCAAACAGTACCAGCCCGATCCTGTCGTCGGGCATCACATCCATTAATTTATTGATCAGTTGTCTGGCTCTTTCCAGCCTGTTGGGAGGAAGATCAGTCGCCAGCATGCTTTTGCTCACATCCAGTGCGATCACCACATCGATTCCTTTTCGTTCTATGCCTTCCTCGCCCGCCGGTTTGCGCAGGTCCATCAGGGCCAGCACACCTGCTGCAAATGCGAGGCTCATCATGCCTGATTTCAGTGAAAATAAAGAGGAGGAATAATTACTGGTAAGTGCTTTTACGAGGTGAGCATCACCAATTCTTTTGATAACCTGTTTTTTCCATCGCCATAATAAAAAAAACAGCACACCAAATAAAACAAGGGCTCCGAGAAGCCAGATGTATTCTTTATGAAGGAATTGGTAGCCCATAGGAATTGAAAGTTACGATATAGCAAGAATCACACCGTTTTCATCGGCCAACGCCTCTTACATCTTCCCTTCAAAAAAACCCAAATCCTTCAAAATATCCTTTACTATTTTCAAGCGTACAGGTCCCATATCAAAATTACGATCGGAGGATTCGATGTTCAATACGAAAAAATACGGGTGGCGGTTTTCTTCGATCCATCCTACGATCCAGCCGATCCTTTTGCCGCTCTTTTCATCCCAGCCTCCCATGCCGGTTTTATAACCGAAACGGTAATTGGCATTGTCTTCAAACAGCATTGCCCTTTTTACTACTTCCTGGTATGTTTTATAAAAAGGAAGCTGGTCAAAGTACAATCTTTTCACCAGGCCCAGTTCTTCATCGGGTGTTATCTTCAATGAATTGTCGAGCCAGAAAGTATCAATGGCAGAAGTGATCTTTTTGGTTCCATAGCTTACCGAGTCGAGCCAGAACTGCATGGTATCCTTTCCGATTCGGCGCGCCACTTCCTGGAAATAGGGAACCGATGAAACGCGGAATGCTTCATACATGCTCAGGTCTTTGTTCCAGGTATCGACAGGCCTCTTCACACCATCCCATTTTATCACCATGCTGTCGCTGCTGATCTTACCGGTTTGCAAACCGATCAATGCATTAACGATCTTAAAAGTTGAGGCCGGCAGATAGCTGCTGTCGCGGTAACGGGCAAGGTTGTATACAGTAAACTTCCCTGTTCCATTATTCATCAGGGCAAAGCAGCCTGTGACCTTATTGTCATCGAAATATTTTTTAAGGCTGTTGTCTTCTTTTACATTGTTGGGGGAACAACTTCCTAATACCAGCAAAAGCAGGAATCCGGCAATAACACGCATGAGCTAAAATTTCGGCAAAATTAACCTCCTTGCTCCAATAAGGATCACACAGAGGATAAGGTTTTGATTTTTTTCCCACGGAGACAACAAAGACCACAAAGAATAAATTGTTGGCCCTTTCAATTAGATTATTTCTTTGTGGCCTTTGTTGTCTCCGTGGGAAAACCATTTGCCCTTGTGGGAAAATCGATTTTAAACCTATTGCAGGCAGAATTTTGTGGGCCACGAAATTTTATCCATAACTGAAACAACCGTAGGTTTGCGACTCTAAAAGCCCTGTTATGAACGCAAATTTTGCAAACCGCATAGCCAAAGAAGTAGAAGACGTAAAAGCTGCCGGACTCTATAAAACCGAAAGGATCATTACCAGCCCCCAGGGCGCGGAGATCACCGTAGGCGGAAAAACCGTATTAAATTTTTGTGCCAACAATTATCTCGGGCTTTCTTCCCATCCACAGGTGATTGAAGCTGCTCATAAAGCTATCGATACGCATGGGTATGGCATGAGCAGTGTCCGCTTTATTTGCGGTACGCAGGACATACACAAGGAACTGGAAAAAAAGATCTCGGAGTTTCTTGGCACTGAAGACACCATCCTGTACGCAGCAGCTTTTGATGCCAATGGCGGTGTGTTCGAGCCATTGTTTGGTGAAGAAGATGCGATCATCTCCGATGCACTGAACCATGCTTCCATTATCGACGGCGTCCGCCTTTGCAAAGCACAACGCTTCCGCTATGAACATAATAATATGGCCGACCTGGAAGTTAAACTGAAAGAAGCCGCCGGCTGCCGCAGCCGTATTATCGTTACAGACGGATCATTCAGCATGGATGGGACCATTGCACAACTGGACAAGATCGTAGCACTGGCCGAACAATACGATGCAGTAATCATGATAGATGAATGCCATTCTTCCGGTTTTTTGGGAAAAACCGGTCGCGGCACACACGAATACCGCGGAGTGGTTGGAAAAATCGATATCATTACCGGCACACTGGGTAAAGCACTCGGCGGAGCTTCCGGCGGTTTCACATCCGGCAGCAAAGCTGTAATTGATATGCTGCGCCAGAAATCAAGACCCTATCTTTTCAGCAACACACTGGCCCCTTCTATTGTTGGCGCTTCAATTGCTGTGCTTAATATGCTGACTGAAACCACGGCCCTGCGCGATAAACTCGAATTCAATACCAAATATTTCCGGGAGAAAATGACAGCAGCCGGTTTTGATATAAAACCCGGCGATCACCCAATCGTACCGATCATGCTGTATGATGCAGTGCTGGCGCAGCAATTTGCGGCTAAACTGCTCGAAGAAGACATTTATGTGATCGGCTTTTTCTTCCCTGTGGTGGCCAAAGGCCAGGCAAGGATAAGAGTGCAATTAAGCGCTGCTCATGAACAGGCGCACCTTGATAAAGCAATCGCTGCATTCACAAAAATTGGTAAAGAATTGGGCGTACTGAAATAATCGGCCGCGGAAGCCGTTAAGAAAAAAGCTTAACGGCTTTGCGGTTCAGCAGTTGGAATTGAACACGAGTAGTTTGTATGTATGGATCGTAGTATTACGAGTGCAAATTGAGGTTTAAATAAAAGAATGGAGGTAAAAAACCTTCGTAAAAATTATGAAACCCCGGTTTCGGACATTATTTTAGCACTCTCACTCGCATATTCGAAGTCCTTCCTTTGAATTTCCCGCAACAGTTTTATTTAATCTGACAAAAAGTACCAATGAAGAAGGTGATTTTTTTCCTTGTTACGGGAATCGTAATCCTTAGTATGTTATCCTCCTGCGCTGCTACAAAAAGAGATTGCCAGGGAGTAAAACATTATAAACAGAAAGGCGGCTTTTATATGTAAGCCCCCTGCTGTTCATCTACTGAGATCCCGGTCATTGCCGGGATTTTTTATTTTTATCCAAAACCATTCAATGAAGCATTTATTCGTGTTTGGCTGCCTGTTCCTTTTCCACCCTGCGTTTAAAGCACAATCAGGGTTCCCCCATAATTGGGAAGGCAACTGGAAAGGCGAGATGCTCTGGCATACTGAAACAGGAAAAGAACCGAAAAAAGTGAATATGGAATTGCGGATCCATAAGAAGGATACAGCCTGGACCTGGCAAATGATCTATGGATCTCCTTCAGAAGATAACCGCCCTTATACTCTTTTCGCAAGAGATACAGCCAAAGGCCATTGGGCCATTAACGAGCATAATGGTATAGTCCTGGACCAGTTTTTCCTTGCCGGCCGGCTCAGCGGAGCGTTTACAGTCGGCAATACCACGATCCTGAACACCTACCAATTGCAGGGGGATAGTATGATTGTTGAGTTCAACAGCCTGCAGGCCAAGCCATTATCGGTTACCGGAAAAGGAACGGCAGAATCCCCGGCAGTAGAAAATTACCGGGTAAAAGGGTATCAGAGAGCTGTATTGCGCAGGGAATAACGGGTTTCGTGTCGTTCATATACTTCATTTGTCATATACAATCGTATTTCACCCGGTATTTTCCTCAATTCGCAGGCAAAAACTTGCTTTTGGTCAATATTGAGTTGGGGCGGCTGAAAACTGCATCTATCTTTGTGTAACATTTGAGGCGCTACCCGCGTCAAAATGTTCAGAAACCACGCAGATGAGACAGAAGCTTACTTTAAAAATCGTTTTACTCACTATCGCCCTTACCGGCACTTTCCTGATCTTACGCTCTTCCAGCCCGGCCCAGCCCGATAATACCGGCACAGAAGAAAGCCTGGATGCTTCCTGCAAAAAACAGGAGAGCAGCGGCGTAATTTGGGAGAATATTTCCCATCAATTCTTTTCTTCCTTCTAGACCCGGCGTATTCCTGACCCAATTCCAGCCTGGGTGTAACATTCCGCTATCACTATTCGTATAACAATAAATTCCGCCCGGCCACTGTATTTTTGCCAGAAGCGGAATCCGGCTGTTTATGACTGAAAGGGAATATAACGAGTGCGTCAACACCTATTCTGACAATGTTTATCGCTTCATTCTGAAAAATCTCCGTCATGAGGAGGATGCCCGGGATGTGGTGCAGACCGCTTTTGAGAAAATGTGGAGGAACCGGCATGAAGTGGACCCACTTCGTTCCAAATCTTATCTTTTTACAGTAGCCTACCACCAGATGATCGACCATATTCGAAAGGTAAAAAGGGTAAGCCTGAGAGAAGAATTTACAGAAGGAACGAAAGTTCAGGACCGGCCGGCCAATAACCTGAAAAAAGTGCTGGAAGAAGCACTTAGTCGCCTGAGCGAGACTCAGCGCTCATTGGTACTGCTGAAAGACTATGAAGGATACAGTTACGAAGAGATCGGCCGGATAACCAACCTGAGTGAAAGCCAGGTAAAAGTTTATCTTCACAGGGCCAGGGTGCAACTGAAGGAATATTTGGTGAAAATTGAAAATGTAATATAAATGGGCAATGCCTGCATCGCACATGAATATTGACCGTCATAATTATGAAGAGTTCTTTATCCTTTACCTGGATAATGAACTGACCGCGGAAGAGCGCCGCAGGGTGGAGGATTTTGCTGCTGCAAATCCTGACCTCAAAGAGGAGCTTGACCTGCTGCTGCAAAGCAAACTGGTGCCTGACACAACTATTGTGTTTAACGGCAGGGAAGAACTCCTGAAACAGGAATCTCCCATCAGCTCCCATAATTACACAGAATGGCTGCTGCTCTACGCGGATAATGAACTGGACCCGGCGCATAAAGCGGCCCTGGAGCAATGGATCGCTCAAAACCCTGCTGCCAGCCAGGAACTGGAGCTGTTGCAAAAAGCAAGGCTTCAGCCCGATGAAACAATTGTTTTCGCTGATAAGCATTTATTATACCGTAAAGAAGAAGGCCGCGTTATTCCCATCCGTTGGTGGAGAATGGTTGCCGCAGCAGCTTTGCTGCTGGCTGTAAGCACCGCTGCATTTATGTTCAACCGCAAGCATCCAGATAGTATCGCCTCCAATGGTGACAGGGAAATAAAATCTGTGGCACAAACAAATGCGCAAACAGGTAAAGACACGCATAGTGTTGCTCCTTCGATCACTGAAAAGAGCATCGAGTCCCCTACTACTACAATCAATTTGCAGAAGGATGGAGTTGCTCCTGAAAGCAATAACGACGCACAGGCTGCTACTACAACCACAGTTGTTGCAAAACAGGCTGTGACTGTTCCAGATAATGCACAACAACCGGAGGAAAGCGTTTCTACAATAGTGGTAAAGCGTACAAGTATCAATGATATGCTGGCAGACCAATCTGTTAATGGTACAGATCTGGCTGCAGACCCATCCTTAACAATTCAGAAAGAAATTAACGCCCTTCCGGGTGTAACCCAGGAAGAAGTTCAGCCGTTTGATATAATGAACCAGTCAGAAAAGAAAAACAGGCTCCGCGGATTTTTCCGGAAGATCACAAGGACCTTTGAGAAGACCACCAATATCAAAGCTACCGACGGTGAAGACCGTTTGCTGGTGGGCGGACTGGCGATCAAATTTTAAGTCACTATTAAAGCATAGAAGAAGATGAAAAGGATTTTTACACTGTGCATAGCATTATGCACCATGGCTACAGCTTTTGCCCAAACAGATACGACCGGCAAATCCGCTACCGACACAACTGGCAAACCACGCGTTGATACTATTAAGATCGGTGGTATGGTGATCATCCGCGAACCCGGCAATGGAGACACTGTAAAATCGCGCCGCGCCCGTGATTTTAATATACGGCTCGGGCGCCGCAATTATGACAGACCCGCCAATATCAGCACTAACTGGCTGATCCTCGACCTGGGCTTTTCCAACTACAACGATAAAACCAATTACAGCGGCGCTGAAGCACAGGCATTCGCTCCCGGAAGCAATGAAGACTGGTTCAAACTCCGCGGCTGGAAATCGCGCAGCGTGAACATATGGATATTAATGCAACGCATCAATATGATCAAGCATGTAGTAAATCTTAAATATGGTCTTGGCCTTGAACTCAACAACTATTTCTTTGACGACAAGAGCATCAAGTTCAATAAAAACCCAACACTGGTTGACCAATCTTATTCAGGCCTTACCAAAAATAAACTGGCCGCAGACTATATTACCATGCCGGTGATGCTCAACTTCAACTTTACACCCAATAAGCGCAGAAACTATGGACTCAGCGCAGGTATCAGTGCAGGCTATCTATACAGTGCCCGCCAGAAAATTAAACTGGACGGCGATGTAGATAAAACCAAAGGCAATTTTGATCTGCGTAAATGGAAACTTTCCTATGTAGGCGAAATATCACTGGGCGTAGTAAAACTGTATGGCTCTTATGCTTTTGAAAGCATGTTTGAAAAAGGATTGGATCTAACGCCGTATAATTTCGGATTGCGCTTCAGCAACTGGTAGAAGAACTACGAAGTAATAAATAATAACACTCATATTCTTATCCACATCCCGCTGGAAATTTTCAGCGGGATTTTTCTTTGCATCATTTTTGCTTGAAGCGTACCTTGTCAAACAATCGTTAAAGCATCAACCCTTGAAAATAAAAAATCCAATACCTCCGTTTTCATCCGGGAGGGTAAAGCAGTAAATATGAAAACCGTTGTCGTACTTACTTCTGTATTGCTGGCCGGTGGCCTGATGACTGTGAATACACACAGCATAAAATCATCATCTTCTTCTTCATTCAAAAGAGCTGATGCAAGCGACGGCCCTGTAGGCAATATTTCTATTACCATTGATAAGTCAGATTATGAATTGACGGTATACGATGAAAAAGGATGGTATGCCACCTACCCTGTTGTGTTTGGCAACAACAGCCTGGAAGATAAAAAGATGGAAGGCGATAACAATACGCCTGAAGGGAGTTTTAAAATAATCAGTAAACGGATCCATGAAAAGTGGTTCCGTTTCATGGCAATAGATTATCCAACCAAAGAAAGCTGGGAAAAATTCAAGTTGAGGAAACAACGCGGAGAAATCCCTGCTTCAGCCAGTATCGGGGGCGCTATCGGCATACACGGCACCTGGCCCAATGAAGATTTTGTGATCGATAAATATAAAAACTGGACCATGGGCTGTATATCCATGAAGAAAAATGATGTGCTGGAAGTGTATGGATATACGCCGGTCGGGACCAAAGTCACGATCAGGAAATAGTATTTCATGAAAAAACCATACTGCAACCTGCATTGCGGTATGGTTTTTGCTCACTCCAGACAACCAAAGGCATTCTGGAAAACCTTTTTAAAGCAGCAAATCCGGCTGCTTTATTTATTTTATAACTTCCCGTTCTTTATTTCCTCCACTACTCCCGGATCGAGCAGGGTAGTAATATCTCCCAGGTTGGAGGTTTCTCCCTCCGCTATTTTCCTGAGTATGCGCCGCATGATCTTGCCACTGCGGGTTTTAGGCAATCCGCTTACAAACTGGATTTTGTCCGGCTTGGCTATCGGCCCAATGATGCGGGAAACTGTTTGGATAATATCCTGGCGGGTGCTTTGTTCATCTCCACGTAAAGAGCTTACTATTACATAAGCATAGATACCCTGGCCCTTGATATCATGCGGATAGCCGACTACAGCACTTTCCACCACGCTGGCGTGCATATTGATCGCATTCTCTACTTCAGCCGTACCGATACGGTGGCCGCTTACATTCAACACATCATCCACCCGGCCTGTGATCCGGAAAAATCCTTCATCATCCCTCAATGCTCCATCACCTGTGAAGTACATATTTTCATAAGTGCTGAAATAATTTGTTTTGAAACGCTCGTGGTCTCCATAAGTCGTGCGTAAAATGCCCGGCCATGGAGCTTTGATACACAGATTACCTTTATAAAGACCATCAGCATCTTTTTCTGTTATCTCCTCTCCTTTTTCATCTACCAACACTGGTTGCACGCCCGGCATTGGAAGTGTAGCCCAGGAAGGCCTTGAAGGAGTAACGCCTGCCAGGTTGGTGATCATCACGCCACCAGTTTCTGTTTGCCACCAGGTGTCAACGATCGGGCATTTCTTTTTACCGATATTTTCATCATACCAGTGCCATGCTTCTTCATTAATAGGCTCGCCCACTGTTCCCAGCACTTTCAATGAAGAAAGATCTTTTCCTTTCAGCGGATCAAGGCCAAAGCCCATGAGACTGCGTATGGCCGTAGGTGCTGTATAAAGGATATCTACCTTGTATTTATCGACAATATCCCAGAAGCGGCCTGCATCGGGCCAGGTGGGAATTCCTTCAAACATAATGGAAGTGGCACCGGCGCTCAGCGGGCCATATACAATATAACTATGCCCGGTGATCCAGCCGATATCCGCAGTACAGAAATGCACCTGCCCCGGTTTGTATTGAAATGAATTGACGAAAGTGTAATTCGTCCACACCATATATCCTCCGCTGGTATGCACCACGCCTTTAGGCTTACCGGTGCTGCCGGACGTGTAAAGAATGAATAATGGGTCTTCTGCGTCCATTGTCTCCATTTCGCCATAGCCTTCCTGCTGTTCGGCGCTTTCAGTTACTGCGCGCATTTCATCTTCCCACCACACATCACGACCCTTGATCATGCTCACGGGTATGCGGGTGCGGGTGTACACAATTACTCTTTTCACCAGTTTATTTCCGATCAGCGCATCATCGATCACGCTTTTCAGCGGAATATCTTTTGCACCTCTGAAAGCTCCGTCGCAGGTAACAATGAATTCTGCTTTTGCGTCTTCCAGCCTGTCGGCAATGCTTTGAGCAGAGAAGCCACCAAAGATCACGCTATGAATAGCACCGATCCTTGCGCAGGCAAGCACTGCATAAGCAAGCTCTGGTACCATGCCCATATAGATACAAACGCGATCACCTTTTTTCACACCATTATTCTTCAGCACCTGCGCAAACTGGCAAACACGTTTATGCAGCCGCTCATAAGTCACCACTCTTGTTCTTTCTTCAGGATTATTAGGTTCCCAGATGATGGCCGGTTTGTCTCCCAATGTTGCCAGGTGGCGGTCGAGGCAATTCTCTGTAATATTCAGTTTTGCCCCGGCAAACCATTCGATCTTTGGTTCCCTGAAATCCCAGTTAAGTACTTTATCCCATTTTTTCTTCCAGGAAAAATGTTCAGCCACGCCGGCCCAGAATTTTTCCGGATCATCTACACTTTGCCGGTAAGCTTTTTTATACTCTTCAAATGTTTTAAGCTGATAAGGATATGACATTACGATCAGGTTGTTTTAAGTAGCTGAAAAATTGAACCGTAAATTTAAAATTTCAGCGTGAAAGATGATCCAAAAAAATGCATCATTTTCAACATGATGGATTATCTTTCTACCAACTTGTACATATGAACAGTTCATCATCCCGTGGTATCCGCAGCGTGATCGCTGCCTCTTCCGTTGGCACGCTTATCGAATGGTACGACTTTTACATTTTCGGTATGCTGGCCAAAACCATCAGCACTCAATTCTTTCCTGAAGGAAATGCCACTGCAGCGCTCCTGAGCACGCTTGCTATTTTTGCCGCAGGTTTTATTGTAAGGCCTTTTGGTGCATTGGTGTTTGGCCGGCTCGGTGATCTTATTGGCCGCAAATACACTTTCTTACTAACACTCGTTTTGATGGGAGGCTCCACTTTCCTGATCGGATTGGTGCCCGGTTATAAAACTATCGGCATTGCAGCGCCATTGCTGGTATTGCTGCTTCGCTTATTGCAGGGCCTTGCCCTGGGTGGAGAATACGGCGGTGCGGCTACTTATGTGGCAGAGCATGCGCCAACAGGTAAAAGGGGATATTATACCAGTTGGATACAAACTACGGCTACGCTCGGCCTGTTTGTAGCATTAGGTATCATTATGCTGGTGAAGCTGAATATGAGCGACGGCGATTTCAATGCAGAATGGGGCGGATGGCGTTATCCTTTCTGGATCTCTATCCTGCTTGTAGGTGTTTCAATTTATATCCGGCTTCGCATGCAGGAATCACCGCTTTTTTCCAAACTCAAGGCAGAAGGTAAAACATCAGCCAATCCATTAAAAGAAAGTTTCCGGCATAAAGCCAATTTCAAAATGGTCTTGCTTGCCCTGTTTGGTGCAGCCATGGGCCAGGGTGTGATCTGGTATACCGGTCAGTTCTATGCGCAAAGTTTCCTGGAAACGAAATGCAATATCGGTTTTGAACAAAGCCGTACGATCATGTTATGGGGCATTGCATTCGCCACCCCGTTCTTTTTATTCTTCGGATGGCTGAGTGATAAAGTGGGCCGCAAATGGATCATGCTTGCAGGCATGCTGCTTGGTATTCTTACTTATCGCCCCATCTTCAATTATTTTCTGCAGGCGACAGACAGCAAAAGCTGGCTGGCAGAAGAAGGAACGGCAACAATGCCGCCTGTGGTAAAAATGGAAGCTGTTAAAAATTCAACTGACTCGGTAGTGCTTACTACAGCCTCATTCAGTCTTGCCGATGGAAGGAAATACACAGCCGTTAAAACCGATACATTGCGGGTAACATCAACTTTTCTTGTGCCCGGCAAAACCACTCTTACCAATAAAGAAGTATCAACAGCCATCTATTGGAAATTTGTGGCGCTGGTATTCCTGCTGATCGTGTATGTAACAATGGTGTATGGCCCTATTGCAGCTTTTCTGGTGGAGTTGTTCCCAACGCGCATCCGTTACACATCCATGTCGTTGCCTTACCATATCGGTAATGGTGTATTTGGAGGGCTGGTGCCATTCATTGGCTTGTTGCTTACCACCACTTATCCTGCTGATCCACTGGTAGGATTATGGTATCCTATCGGTATTGCTTCCCTGTGCTTTATCATCGGGGCAGTATATCTCAGCAATAAGATTGATGAAAATGTAGACGATTAAAAGATTTAAATTTTTTTTATGAAAAATATAAAAAAGATATTGGGTGTTTGCTGGCTCTTACTGGCGCCGGCTATTATATACATGTTGGTGCATGGGGCTGTAACCCATATTGATCCTACTGGAAATAAGGACATTAACAACCCGGTGATATGGATCATCATCATTCTTATTTTCACTCCTGTAGCTATAGGTTTGATGATCTTTGGCATCTATGCCCTGAAAGGTGAGTATGATAAATTGCCCGGAAAGTCGGAGGATTTTGAATGATCCGGGCTCTTTGGGTTATTGATTTCTAAGTGTTATGTAAAAAAATTTGAAACCTTTTTTCTCTCTCGCTGTTTTACTATATTTTTACATTGACCACAATGAAAAAAGGATATACCATATACCAGTTTAAACAACAGCTTATCAGCATTTTAATGCTGGTGACGCTGCTGTGGCTTACGGTAAGCACTCCTTTTGTTTATGAGTCCCAATCGCAATTGGCGAAACAACAGGCGCTTTTATCACAATCATCGCACCATGATGCCAATGATGATGAGCAGACCTGCACCCCTCTCGGTAGCAACACTACTGAAGAAAAAACCCATGGCAGCATCAACTCTCTTTCTGAAGAGTACCTGCACCTCGACAGTGAATTATTTCATTTAGCTGAGTTATCATTGAACCATACAAGATATCATACTGCATCAGAGTATGTAGCTTTTCATGGTGAATTGCTTTGTCCCCCACCTAATTACAGGGGATAATTTTCCGAATCCAGCCTTATCTTAATGAACATAATGCATATACTATGCATTCAGCGTGCCGTATTGAAAACGGTATGGATTGTTATAACCTTTGATTGTATACCTGTTGAAGCACTTGTGTCGGAATGGACATATCCAGGTATTATTTAATCAATTAACAAAGCAAAAATGAGAACACATACAAAAGAATTTCAGCAAAATCTTACCCCAACAGATGCTTTTGAAGTATTAAAAGAAGGGAACAGGCGTTTTATCAATAATCTTAAACTCAATCGTGATCTGCTTCAGCAAATGGATGAAACGGCAAGCGGACAATATCCTTTCGCCGTTACCCTGAGCTGTATGGACAGCCGCACTTCTATAGAACATATTTTTGACCAGGGCCTTGGCGATATATTCAGTATCCGTATAGCAGGCAATGTGGTGAATGAAGATATTGTAGGCAGTATCGAATATGCCTGCAAGGTAGCGGGTTCAAAACTGATCGTGGTATTGGGGCATAGTAAATGCGGCGCCATCAAAGGTGCTTGTGATGCAGTGGAAATGGGTAGCCTTACCGGCTTGCTTGAAAAAGTAAAGCCAGCCCTTGAAAAAACAGCGGCAGCTGCAAAAGAAACGACTAAAGAACAATATGCAGAAGTGGTGGCACAGGCAAACGTGTTGGAGAGCATGAGAGAGATCCTTGAAAAAAGTACCATCCTCCGCAACATGTACAATGAAGGAAAGATCGGTATTGTAGGAGGCATGTATCATGTTGAAAACGGCCGTGTAAGCTTTATCCGTCAGTTGTTTGCAGAAGAGGTCGTTTTGCAGGAAGAAAAAGCAAGCGCATAACTCAAACTCCAATAAGCAGGGAATTGTTTATTGTTTAAATAGTTTAAAGATGCTGGAGAGGTCGCTTTCAAGCGGTCGATCCCGTTTTTCTCAGAGTTGATTTTGCGGCCCTGCTTGTCTAGGCGGGGCCTTTTTTTCACTGAAGAAGTAAACTGATCCACTCATTAAAAAAGAGCAACGGATGTTTTGTAAACTTCATGTAAAGTTTTTAGAACACCCTGTATAAACCATATTGGTAAATTACCTTTGCAAAACTTATGTCAGCACATAGAAACATATTCATTTTTTCCGGCAGCATTTTAATGATGCTGATGCTTTTGTGGCTGACTGTAAGTGTCCCATTCGTAAATGCTTCCCGCCAGGAAAAAGCAAAGCAGGAGCGAAAAATAAGCGCGTCTTCGCCACTGGCAGGAACAGAAGAAGAAAAAGTTCCTTCTTCACCCAATACGCTCAACGAATACCTTCATGAGAATGAAGAGTTACAACATCCCAGCATCAATATAATTCTCACCTACAAATCGCAACAGCCTGACCTCTACCTGGCTTTTCATGGTGAACTGGTCCTGCCTCCCCCCAAGGCTTAAGCTGTTTTCTCCTATTCTTTATTATGTAATTAATGATGCCCACCATCAGGTGGCGGAGCTGATTCATTCAGCGTAAATCTGTATCTACTTTACAATTTAAAAAAGTTGTTATGGCACCCCGTGCAAAAGATTACTTGAAAAATTTATCCAGCGATATTCCTTCATCGATAGTTGTATTCCTTGTAGCACTTCCTTTGTGTTTGGGAGTAGCTCTTGCATCCAGTGCACCATTGTTCAGCGGTATCATTGCCGGTATCATTGGCGGTATCGTTGTTGGCCTGGGCAGTAAATCACATTTGAGTGTAAGCGGCCCTGCGGCAGGCCTTACGGCTATTGTGGCTGCAGCCATTATCACCCTTCAATCATTTGAGGCTTTCCTGCTGGCTGTAGTGATCTGCGGCCTGTTCCAGGTGGTCCTCGGCTTTTTAAAAGCAGGTGTGATCGGGGATTATGTTCCCAATAACGTTATCAAGGGAATGCTCGCCGCTATTGGTCTTATCCTTATCCTGAACCAGTTCCCTCATCTGCTGGGTGATGATTCGCATTTTGAAACAGACGAAAGCGTGCCACAGGATAAGGGAAATATCTTTTCCAATTTTGTCGGAGCTTTTGCCCATATCACGCCTGTGGCTTTACTGATAGGCGGTGTTTGTCTTGCCTTCTATTTTGTATGGGAAAAACTGGTGGCCAATAAAAAAGGATTTGTCAAACTGATCCCTGCTCCATTGCTGGTAGTATTCATTGGTGTGGGGCTCAACTATATTTTTCAGGGCTCAGGAAATTCATTAAAAGGTGAGCACCTTGTAGCAATTCCGCAGGCATCTTCAGCAAGCGAGTTCTTTTCTTTCTTTAAGCAACCAGATTGGAATTTTCTTGCCAATCCACAAATATGGATCACCGGTCTTACACTGGCATTGGTGGCAAGCCTTGAATCTCTGTTGAGTATTGAGGCGGTGGATGATCTCGACCCACATCAACGTGTAACACCAACCAACCGTGAATTGAAAGCACAGGGATTGGGCAATATTGTTTCAGGTCTGATCGGAGGTTTGCCTATTACCAGCGTTATCGTTCGCTCCTCCGCGAATGTTAATGCAGGCGCTAAAACCAAAGTATCCACTATCTTGCATGGCGCGCTGCTTTTACTTTGCGTGGCGTTCATCCCGGCTATATTGAACCTCATACCCAAATCTGCTTTAGCAGCTATATTGATCTTTACAGGCTATAAGCTCGCCAAGCCGTCTTTGTTCATTAATTTTTACAAGAAGGGTTGGGACTCTTTCCTGCCTTTTATCATCACCATTATGGCTATCTTGCTCACCGATCTGCTGAAGGGCGTGATCATTGGTATCGGTGTAGGATTGTTCTTTGCATTCCGCAGCAATTTCAGATCGGCCGTGTTTGTAGTAAACGACGACAATAAATACCTGTTCCGTCTCAGAAAGGATGTATCTTTTCTGAATAAAGCCATTATTAAGCGAAAGCTGGAAGAAGTGCCGGAAAATTCGTATGTGTTTATCGATACTACCCGTGCAGATTATATCGATCGCGATGTAGTGGAAACCATCGAAGATTTTATGATCGCCGCGCCGCTTAAAAACATAGACGTGGAATTAAGGAAAAGCAAGATGAAGGACCAGGGCTTCCATGGCATCGTAACAGAAGACAATGGCAATGGATTTGCTATTATCCGTACACATGATAAAGAACTTCAAAAAGTAATACACTAACCTGATCTCTTAAACTATGTATTCATACGACAGATTATTGCTTCAAAACAAAGCCTGGGCAGCGGAAATGCTGGCCGATGACCCGCATTTCTTTGAAAGGCTGGCACAATTGCAAACGCCGGAGTTCCTGTGGATCGGCTGCAGCGACAGCCGTGTGCCGGCCAACCAGATCACCGGCACCCATCCCGGGGAAATTTTTGTGCACAGGAATGTGGCAAACCTTGTAGTGAACTCAGATCTTAACATGCTGGCGGTGCTGGACTATGCTGTGAACCATTTAAAAGTGAAGCACGTGATCGTATGCGGCCATTACGGTTGTGGAGGTATACAGGCAGCAGCTTCCCGCACAGATTACAAGCCTGTATTGAATATGTGGTTGCGTAATATCAAGGATGTTTATTACAAGCATGAGGAAGAATTGAATGCCATACAGGATGAAGGCGAACGCAATGACCGGCTTACCGAATTGAATGTAGTGGAGCAGGTAAAGAACCTTTCCCGTAAATCCAGCATACAGCGTGCCTGGAAAGAAGACCAGCGCCCCGATCTCCATGGCTGGGTATACAGCCTGAAAGACGGTCTTATCAAGTCGGTATTTGAGATGAAAGCCGGCTCGGAAGTGGAGTCGGTATATGAGCTTGATGATCTCTAAGAGGGAGTGAGCGTTGTCCGATGTCCGATGGCCGTTGGCCGATTACGGGATAGTGGAGCGGCCATCGAACATCGGACAACGTTCAACATCCCTACAACCATCTGTCATCTTTTTTTGTACGTTTGTAGCATGTCTATTGAAGTCAAAGACCTGCTGAAGATCTACGGCGAGCAAAAAGCCGTCAATCACATATCCTTTAAGGTGGAAAAAGGCGAGATCGTTGGCTTTCTTGGACCCAACGGCGCCGGCAAATCCACTACCATGAAGATCATCACCGGCTACCTCCAACCCAACGGAGGCGAAGCCGTTGTATGCGGTATCCCGGTGAAAGAAGACCCTTTGGGTGTTAAAAAAAAGATCGGTTACCTGCCTGAGCTGAATGCACTTTACTATGATATGTATGTCCGGGAATACCTGGGATTTATTGCTGAATTGCATGAAGTAAAATCTCCCCGCGAAGCAATCGAAGAAGTAATCAATATTGTAGGCCTCAAAGCAGAAAGCCGGAAAAAGATCGGGCAGCTTTCAAAAGGTTATAAGCAAAGGGTGGGCCTTGCGGCAGCACTGGTACATCAACCCGAAGTGTTGATACTGGATGAGCCCACTTCCGGTCTCGATCCCAACCAGATCATCGAGATCAGGGAAGTGATCAGGCAGCAGGGAAAGAACAAGACCGTATTGTTCTCCTCGCATATCCTGCAGGAAGTGGAAGCGATCTGCGACCGGGTGATCATTATCAATAAAGGAGAACTGGTGGCAGATGATAAGCTCAGCGATCTTCAGTCGGCCGGAAAAGACCAGCATACAGTGATGGTAAGTTTCCGGAATGCGGCTGATCATGAAGCATTAAAGCTGATCAGCGGGGTTCTGGAAGCAGAACAGATCAGCCCGGCCAGCTACAGGCTTAAGACCAGCGATCCTGATCTTGTAAATAAAAGTATTCTTGAATTTGCCCTGCAACATAATAACAGCATACTTTCGCTGCAAAGTGAAAGCAGGAAGCTGGAAGACGTGTTCCGGTCATTGACAGAAAATAAAACAAGCCTGCCGGAATAAAACCGGCAGTGCCAGGATTCCTATCTAACGATTCTCCGCCATTGAAAAGCAGTTTGCTGCAAACTGTTAAAGCTGTTTCTTTGCAGAACAATTCCCCTTTGGGTAACGGTATCATTTATTTATAAAAATCAAGTAATCGATCATGAGCTACATTTCCGAAATCTTCGCCAGGCAGATTTTAGACAGCCGCGGCAACCCAACTGTAGAAGTGGATGTATTAACAGATGAAGGAGCACTCGGCCGTGCGGCTGTACCAAGTGGGGCCAGCACAGGTATTCACGAGGCCGTTGAACTGCGGGACGGCGATAAAAAGAAGTATGTAGGTAAAGGTGTGCTCAAAGCCGTTAAGAATGTAAATGATATTATTGCGCCAGTGCTGCTTGGATATGATGTAGCTGATCAAACCGGTATTGACCAGTTGATGATCGAACTGGATGGCACTCCCAATAAAGGCAAACTCGGCGCCAATGCCCTGCTGGCCGTGAGCATGGCGGTAGCTAAAGCTGCTGCAGAAGAAGCTGCTCTCCCATTGTTTCGCTATGTCGGTGGCACCAATGCCAAAACATTGCCCATTCCCATGATGAATATCCTGAATGGCGGTGCACATGCAGATAATAAGATCGATTTCCAGGAGTTCATGATCATGCCTGTTGGTGCGCCTACTTTCAGTGAAGGTCTGCGATGGGGTGTGGAGATATTCCATACGCTGAAATCTGTATTGAAGAAAAAAGGATTCAGCACCAATGTGGGTGATGAAGGTGGTTTTGCTCCCAATATCCAGTCCAATGAAGAAGCGATCGATACAGTAATGGAAGCGATCCAGGCTTCCGGTTATAAAGCCGGTTCGCAGATCGTGATCGCTATGGATGCAGCAAACAGTGAGCTTTGGGATGCCAAGAAGAAAAAATATGTTTTCCATAAAAGTGACGGCAAGCAACTGAGCAGTGACGAGCTGGTAAAATTCTGGGAAAAATGGGTGAAGAATTATCCCATCGTTTCCATTGAAGACGGTATGGCTGAAGACGATTGGGCTGGCTGGGCAGCACTCACCCAGGCTGTAGGAGCCAAATGCCAACTGGTGGGCGACGATCTGTTTGTGACCAATGTGGACCGCCTGCAACAGGGTATCGACAAAAACATCGGCAATGCCCTTTTGGTGAAAGTAAACCAGATCGGAACTGTTACAGAAACCATCAATGCCGTAACGCTGGCCCAGCATAATGGTTACAACACCATTATGAGCCATAGAAGCGGTGAAACAGAAGATACCACGATTGCTGACCTGGCTGTAGCACTTAATTGCGGACAGATCAAAACAGGCTCTGCATCCCGTACCGACCGGATCGCCAAATACAATCAACTGATCCGGATCGAAGAGTTGCTGGGCAGCAGTGCGATTTATCCAAAAGGAAAGATTAAATTTGGAAAGAAATAAACCGGTTTAGGCGTTTAAAAGTTTAAAGTTTAATGTTATCCAGGAACCCAACCTTGAACTATTAAACTTTAAACTTTTAAACCATTAACCTCAAATATTACCAGCTTTGAAACTCCTGGCCCGCATACCCTCCTGGCTCCGTAACAAATACCTGGTGGCAATCGCAGTTTTTGCGGCTATCATGCTGTTTTTTGACAAAAACGATGTTTTTGTTCAAATGTCGAGAAGCCGGCAATTGAAGGAACTGGAGGAAAGTAAGCAATATTATACCGGCCAGATAGCCTCAGAACGCGAAGAATTAGAGCAACTTAAGTCAAATCCGGGCATCCTGGAAAAATACGCCCGGGAAAAATACCTGATGAAAAGGGATAATGAGGACCTGTACATTATACCGGAAAATCCCGTAAAGTCGAATAATTAACTTTTTCGGGGCAATAAGCCCGCCAATAACCCGTTTCTATACCGGACATATAACTTCGGACAAAGTTATTTTTTTGGACATCAATGGTTTGCTCATGATTAATTTTACCCCTGAGGAGCTTTTATTGTATTTGTACAATGAAGCTTCGGAAGAACAAACAGTAGCCATCAAAAAAGCGCTGGAACAGGATTGGACCTTGCGCGAAAAACTGGCAGTTCTCAAAGATTCCCGGCAAAGGCTTGATGTGCTGATAGAATCACCCCGTACAAATGTGGTGATGGACATTCTCAATTATGCGAGAGAACAATCAGCAGAACAGGTTTAACAGGGATCATCTTACGGTATTCCACACATTATTTTACCGGCTGTTTAAAAAAAAATTTCAAGCATCTGTTAACACACGGATGCTTTTTTATTTTACACAAATGGATTGGGAGAATAACCCAGTTACAGTACATCCTTCCCGTCCTTCCCGCCTTACCGGTAAAAAAGCTTACCGGTAAGGCGGGAAGGACGGGAAGAGAGGCTTACCTTATTTTTGTGGTATGACCCGTAAGCAACGTTACCAGTTTGTAATAGACTATTTTCAAGAGCATGCTCCCGAAGCTGAAACAGAATTGATTTATGATAATCCTTATCAGTTATTAGTCGCTGTTATTCTTTCGGCCCAATGCACGGATAAAAGAGTGAATCTCACCACACCAGCTATTTTCGAAAAATATCCCGATGTGCTATCACTCAGCAAAGCTGATTTCGATACGCTGTTCCCCTATATCAAAAGCATTTCTTATCCTAACAATAAAACAAAACACCTGATCGGAATGGCTAAAATGGTAGTAGAGGATTTTAATGGTAAGATCCCTATGACTGTTGAGGAACTGATCAAATTGCCTGGTGTTGGCCGGAAAACAGCGAATGTGATCACTTCTGTAGTGGACCAGCAACCCAATATGGCTGTGGATACGCATGTATTCCGCGTCAGCAAGCGCATAGGGCTGGTGCCACAGACAGCTTCTACCCCACTCGCTGTAGAAAAAGAACTCGTAAAGAATTTTCCTTCTGCCTTAATACATAAAGCCCATCACTGGCTGATACTACATGGCCGCTACGTTTGTGTGGCGAGGAACCCACGGTGTGAGATCTGTGGTTTACGGCCCGTCTGCCAGTATTTTCACAAATTAAAGAGTGGTTTACCCTTTGATTAAAGCTCCTCTTCATTGTAGCTTTATCCCAGTCCCTTGATCAGCGGCATTAAAAAAATGCTGATGAAAAACTTATGGTTAGGTGTGGTATGGATAAGCTGTAGCTTTTCTTTTTCACCTGTAAAGAGTCAATACTTTTATAATAGCTGGTACTATAATTATGATCTGGTATGGGAAGCTGGCATAAGCAATGGTTTAATGAATTGCCTTACTGATATCGGCGGCAGGAAAGGTAATGGAGGTAAATTCATTAAAGATATCGACTGGCGATCGTTCAAACCTTGTTTCAGTTTCTATGTTTCGGCGACTTATAAAGAAAGGATCAGCTTGCGACTGGAGGCGCAAACCGGTCTCATACACGCTGCAGACAGCATGCTGCAACAAACAGATCCCGATCCTTCAGGCCGGTATGGACGCAATCTCAGTTTTCAAAGCCGGATCAAAGAGATACAACTTGCTGCAGAAATTCATCCTTTATTTTTTAGATGGGACGAGCAAAGCAAAGCGCCTTACTGGTCACCTTATTTCACAGGTGGTATAAGTTATTTTTCTTTCAACCCACAGGCCCGCCTGCATGATCGCTGGCATGATCTTCAACCGTTACGATTAGAAGGGCAGGGTTTAGTCGCTTATAATGGGCGGCAACCTTATAAACTGAAGCAATATGCTATACCTATTGGAGCAGGACTTCGTTATGAAACAGGCCCCTTATTCAATTTACGACTGGAACTGATATACCGTATCCTCTTCACAGACTACCTGGATGATGTAAGCACCACCTATATTGACCCTGTTCATTTTTCACAATACCTCGATCCTCCATCTGCTGCCCTCGCCCGGCAACTGTACAGCCGTATGGGAGAACTAAGCCCAGGGCTTGTTCCCGCCTCCGGTGCTCAAAGAGGGAATTCAAAAAACAAGGACGCATATTTCAGTATTCAATTAAAACTCGGATATGTGTTCCGCTCGAAAGTGAAATGATGGTTCCGGAAATCCTGCGATCTTTCCTCTATTTGGGCAGGTGTGCTACCAATTCCACTTCCAGCTTTGTTTCCGGCGTAAACAACCTGCTCACCTGCACCCAGGAGGCTGCAGGATAATCTCCTTTATAAAAAGGCTTTCTCACATAATTCAATGCTTTCATGGCATCCAGATCAAGCGTGTACAGATTTTCTTTTACTACATGTTGGAAACTTGCACCAAAATGGTTCAGGCTTTTTTCCAGTGCTGTGTATAAACCCTTTACGCCTTCAGCCGTTAGATCAAGTGACACTGTTCCGGAAATGTACAGTACGTTATCTACTTTAACCACCTGGGTATAGCCCGAGGTCGTATCCTGTGCACGGCCAAAATGCCATTTTTCTTTCACAATTGGACCGGCTGCTTTTTCCTGTGCCCGCACCAGTTGAACACCTGACAGTAACAAAATGAAGAGTAAGTATTTTTTCATAAACGGTTTTTGGAAAGCTAAGCAACTTTCTCTGTTTTTATCTTCCACAAGTGGATGAACTGCCTCATGGCGGGACAGGCGAGATCCTTCTCCTCACCTGCCTAGTTATACTTTCTTCCCTTGCTCTGCAAGAAATCCCTGTAAGAAAAAATAAATGTTGCCTGTATATAATTTTCCCTGATCAGGTTTTGCCTGGTAGTACCCCTGCTTCCTGCTTCCAGTGAAAGCGTATAGGATAGACCGTTGCCGATAATACCTCCCAAGCCCGCTGTGAAACCAAATTCCCTGATCGGCTCATTCCTAACCTGCAGATAAGAATTATGAAAAAACCCTCCCACCTGAAAAAATCCCTTTTCCACGGTCTGCCGGTTCCAGGTAGTTGACATCCGGGGGATTTCTATGCCCCCCGATACACGGCTGCTGCTCACCAATTGCCAGCCCTGCTCTTTGATTTTTAAAGAAGACCAGTCCTCATAGGTATAATCCAATGCATAAGTTATCTTATTCAGTTTCTTCACCGCTATTCCTCCCGCATACGTATTGGGTAAATAAAACCTGTCCTTCTTTATAAATTCATCTTCTATCACTGTGGTGCTGCCTTCTGTAACAGTAAGTGTTCTTTCGGATGTCATTTTTATTTTAGGAGAAAACCTGCCGCCCAGCGAAACCTCCCATTGTTTATTGATCGGCTGTGTGTAGATAGCACCTGCCTGGAATCTTGTTCTCCCTACATAATCCTGTATTTGTGTTGAAACAGGCGTGGACAGATTTATGTCTGCAACTGTTTCGGTTTGATTGATGGAGCCGGCAATGATGGATGATTTCAGCCCTAATGATAAACGTTTCCCCAATTGCACGGCATTCATCCAGTAATATTCATTCAATCCTCCATCGCCCTCGTAATAAGTGCTGTAAGAGCCGGTAGTACCGTTCACCGGCTTATTTCCCGTTAGCACGTAATTTACATTGCTGAATTGGCTGAACCCAACACTGCTTGCCCAGAACTTATTGATCTTAACGGCGACTGAAAGGCGCTTTATCCAAAAATCTTTGTTGTTACTGTTATCTGCATTGATCGGAGTTCCGGAATACCGGGCAGTTTTGCCGGTGAATGCAGCATCAACAGTAAAGAAGCTTCTTGTAAGACCGGCAATAGCAGCAGGATTATTATCAACCAGATAATAAGAAGAGCGAATGGCCATCCCAGTACCACCCATACCGCTGGTCCGGTTATACGGTCTGAAGTCCATATCCCCTATGCCATAAATTGAATAGGGACTGTTCATATTCTGCGAAAAAGCCGGAGTCAACACGCAGGATAAAGGCAATACTGCCAGCCATTGCTTTATAAATTTCATACGCGTTAATTATTAATGTTTAAAACATATAACAGCAGCATTACACCGGCATCCTTACCTGTGGACGCATCAACGAGCATCCTGTCAATGTTTCTGCTATTTGAAGACGGCTGAAAAAGATAGAACCCTTTCTTTTCACTACCAGTAGTGGTCAGCAGTTGGTTGATATAATTTGTTACATTAAACCGGTAATGGTTATTTACGCCATAAACATTATCGATCACCGGTATTGCAATCAATGTAGCCTGACCGGTAGAATCGGCTAATGCGCCTCCCAAAACATTTGTTTCGTCTGTCTGCGCCAGGCTCAGGGACGCCGGCAACTTATACCGGTAAATATCTGATGAGAGATATTTAGGCTTAACCAATAGTTCGGCTTTCAGCAGTTTCACAAGCCCTCCACTCTCCCTGTACAATATTTGTTTCAATGAAGGAAAGATCATTTTAAGTGCCAGGCCTGTGCCTGGCTGAAACACGGAAACATTCTTAGTGCCGGAAGGAAATAATTCGGATAAGCCCGGGACGTGCGGTATCAATCCTGTACCGGCGCGGTCGGGCACTATTTGTGTAAATGCATATTCATTGGCCAGTGACACAAAATCAATAAATGCTGCCTCGTGATAAGGGATCGTTAAATGATAATGAACCCGCATAACAACAGAAGCATCCCTTCCATATAAGCCAAATACCGCCGTGGTATCGTTGTCTGCAACGCCAAGAGTAATGCCATAGAAATAATTAATGAATTCAGCCTGAGTGGTAATATCAGTTGATTTCTGCCTGAGTTTCTCAAAAAACTCTTCACCCTTGCTATTGCTCAGCCGGATGGCAATGGAATCTGTTTCATATGGGCTGAACCGTATTACCCGGGAACCAAACACAGCCGGCTTAACCGGTATATTGCTGGTGTTGAATAACTGGTTATTATATGTATGAGCGATTGCCTGAGCCAGTTCATGTACGACAATTGTCTGCGTTTTAGATGTATCACCATAGTAATAGTTATTGGGTTTGATGATAAGACTCAACGAATCAAAGACAGCGGAAGCAGGAAGATCCGGCACTGTAGCTGGTGCAGACATCTGCATGAATGGCTTTGCAGCAACAGATCCCAGGTAAGGATCTTTATACCGTCCAAGAAGAAAAGAAGTATCAGAACTGGTAGCAAATGAATCGGTCAATACAGTAGAAAGCTGCACAGTAACAGTATCGATATATGCCAGATCAGTATAAGCGTTTTCCGGGATGGTGCCGAATTCTATTTCTTTCCGGGTACAGGATAATACAAAAAGCAGGAAAAGTATTGGTAGATATGATCCCTTCATGTTCGTGGGTTTAGTTTGCAATGGGCGCAATATATTCCCACAGTTCACAGATGAAGTGTTATACTATATCAATTGTATTGATTTATCGGCGAAACGATATCCTGAACCGATAATTTTTATTTTCTCGTGCAGACCTTGATTTCAACAGTTTTAAATCAATATCTAACCCACAGAGAAACCCTACCGATTCATCTATATACCCGCCCTGTTCATCTATTTTAAGATAATCTTCCCGCCTACTGCTGATATTTTTATCAAAATTTCAAATAGGGTGCCGGACAGGCTGCCCATATCAAAACTATACAATGAAATGCCCGAGCCTTAGTATGCAATGAATACCAGGCATTCCATTTGTCTAAAAACAATAAATACATACAAATGAAAAAGGCTTATGCTTATTTGATTGGGACTGCAATGATCTCTACTTCGCTGATTATTTCTCAAGGCTGCACCAAATCGACTGATGATGATGATGACCTGATCGGCAACTGGAAAAGATCGGATGACTTTGAAGGCAATGCCCGTAGCGAGGCGGTCAGCTTTACTATTGGTGATTACGCTTATGTTTGTTCAGGCACAGCTTTTACAGAGCGGTTCAAAGACCTCTGGGAATACAGCACTGCCAAACATAATTGGACACAGCGTGCAGACCTTCCAGGTGTTGGACGCAATTCTGCTGTTGCTTTCTCTATTGGCAATAAAGGATATGTAGGTACTGGATATGACGGCTCTGTCCGCTTAAAAGATTTCTATGAATATGACCAGGCATCGGACAGCTGGCAGCCCAAAGCTGATTTTGGCGGAACAGCCCGCTATGATGCTGTGGCCTTCGCAGTAGACGGAAAAGGATATATCGCCTGCGGCAATGATGGCAATTTCCTAAAAGATCTCTGGCAATACAACCCTGACCTGAATAGCTGGGAAAAGAAAGCCAGTGTTGGTGGTTCCAAACGTTCGGCTGCCATGGCATTTGTAGTGAACGGGCAAGCCTATATCTGCTCCGGTAATAATAACGGAGAAATCCAACAGGACCTTTGGGTGTATAATGCAGCTAATGACGAATGGACAGAAAAAAACAAGATCTACAACTACTATACAGATGATGGTGTAACATTTGATGATGATTATGGCACTATCCCCCGCCAGAACGGTGTCACTTTTGTACTCGGTAATTATGTTTATCTCACCACAGGCGACAACAACTCAACCACCTGGCAATACGATCCTGCTGCAGACAGGTGGACAGAGAAAACAAGCTTTGAAGGGTCAGCAAGAACAGGGGCTGTTGCTTTTAATATCAGCAATCGCGGCTTTGTAGTAACCGGTAGAAATGTTTCGTTGACGATGGACAACATGTATGAATTCCTTCCCAACGATGAACAGGTGGATAATGATTAAAATGGCATCCCAAAAACATAATATCGTTGTGCTGCTCTCATCGCTGATCATATCAACCGGCATACTGGTTTATACTTTCAGCAAGCGCACAACAAAAAAAAGCAGCCGTTTTTCATCGGTTGTATTTTCAGGTTTGAATGGTTGGGGATATGATATCCTGGTGGATGATAGTGTGTTCATTCATCAGGAGTCGATCCCCGCGATCGGCAACAGGAAGGGATTTCCGGACAAAGAGCAGGCAGAGAAAGCCGCAAGGCTGGTGTTAAAGAAATTAGAAAACAACGATGGATTGCCTACACTCAGTAGATTTGAAGTGGAAGAGATTTGCCCTTCCCTGAAATAACATGGCCAGTAAAGAAAATATCAACCGTTTTTTATTTACCCTGTTTGGCTTTGAAAAAACAAAAAGCAAACCGCATTTATTATTGATCATCCTGGTACACATTGCAGCATGGGCAGCATTCTTATTGCTGCCTTTGCTTTTTTATCCAACAAGGTTCCAGGGAGATCCGATCTGGAGAAGGGAGCTCATCACCAAAATCGTTCCGATCCTGTTGTTTTACCTTAACTACTACTTCTTATTACCGCGATTTTTTGAAAAGAAGAAGTATGCACTCTATTTCAGCTCCACTATTCTGGCTATCACGCTGGTTTGCGCTACTGATATTTATTTGCGCAGCAATGTTCCCGGCATCATGCCCGGCCCTATCCGGGAAAGTGTGATGCGGTTAAGGAATGCACCGGAATCCGTCAGAACCTATTTTATCGATTCAGTTGGCGCAGGCAGTTTTCCTGATATGCCTGCTGATCGTTTCCGTCAAAGATTAACAACAAGGCCTGAACCCATCTTATTCTTTTCCATCAACCGCACTTTATCCACCTGTCTTTTTCTTTTATTATTGGGAGGAATGATACGACTTGCTTATTCATTCATCAAAAACCAGAATGAAAAAAGGAACCTGGAAAATGCAAACCTTTATGCAGAAGTCAATTTTTTGAAATCACAGATCAATCCGCACTTTCTTTTCAATACACTGAACTCCATTTATTCCCAGGCTCACGCCCGTTCGGAAAATACAGAGTTCTCCATTCTGAAACTATCAGAATTGTTGCGTTACAGCCTGTACGACTCCGGCACTGACAAAGTACCGCTGGCGGATGATATTCAATACATCAACAACTATATTGATCTTCAACGGTTGCGCCTGTCGCCCAAAGTGAAGTTGAACTACAGGGTAGGCGGATATCCTGATGGCAAGTTCATTGCACCTCTGTTACTGATCAGTTTTATAGAGAATGCCTTTAAGCATGGTATCAGTTATACGCAAGCTTCTGTGATCACTATTGATATAAAAATTTTTGAAGAAACCTTAACGTTAACAGTTAGTAACCCGATAGTGGAAAAAGATAGTTTTGCCCCAGGTGGGTTAGGGCTAAAGAACGTTACCCGCAGGCTTGAGCTGCTCTATCCTCACCAATACAAGCTGTTGTTTCACCACTCCGGTGATCAATATACCGTAAACCTAAAAGTGCCTCTGACCAATGCTTAATTGTGTACTGATCGACGACGAACCGCTCGCGCTCCAGTTGCTGGAAGATTTTGTGAACAAGACGCCATACCTGAAACTAGCAGGCAAGTTTGAAGAACCATTGCATGCGCTTTCCCTACTGGAATCCACTCCTGTTGATCTTTTGTTCCTGGATATAAAAATGCCGGATATTTCAGGGATTGATTTTTACCGTTCCCTTAAAAACAAACCTGAAGTGATCTTTACCACAGCGTATAGCGAGTATGCCATGAATGGATTTGAGCTAAAAGCAATGGATTATTTATTAAAACCTATTTCATTCGAGAAATTCATTACAGCATGTAACAGGGTAAAGGATTTTGTGGAAACAAAAAATACAAAAGAGAAAGAAAAAGGAAAGGACTATTTTTTTATCAATGTTTCCCATAAAATGCATAAGATATTCTTTGATGATATTCTTTACCTCGAAGGATATAAGGATTATACAAAAATGCATTTGACAGGATCCCCTAATCCGTTATTGATTTTGCATAACCTGAAATATTTTGAAGATATGCTTGACAGGAATGAGTTTGTGCGTATACACAGATCTTATATCGTGGCTGTAAGAAAAATTCATACGGCTTCGCGCAAGTCGGTGACTATACAGCAGCATTCATTGCCTGTCAGTGATAATTACAGGGAGGGTTTTTTTGCGGTGATAGAGCAGCCTTAGATCAGTAGGGTTCCTTTTATTTATAAGTATTTTTTTATCTCTTCTACCAACTCAGTCTTTGTGATCGGCACGCCCATGATCTTATTATACCCTTTCGCATCTACGAGGTAAACATCACGCAGTATTTTGATCAATTGCCCGTTATTGATCTCAGGCACCAGCACTGTTTCAAAATTTTTCAATATCTCTCCCAGGTTTTTCGGGAAAGGGCGCAGGTAACGCAGATGTGCATGGCTTACTTCTTTTCCTTCATTGATCAATTCTGTTACGGCTGATTTGATCGCTCCGAATGTAGAGCCCCATCCCAGTACCAGCACTTTTCCGTTCTCTGCTCCACTATCAATCTTTTGTTCAGGAATATAATCGGCGATCTTATCTACTTTCTCCTGCCTGATCTTCACCATCAACTGGTGATTTTCGGGATCATAGCTGATATTACCTGTGACGTTTTGTTTTTCAATACCACCGATCCTGTGTTCCAGTCCTGGCGTGCCCGGCACTGCCCAGGGGCGTGCTAATTTTTCATCACGCAGATAAGGTTGCAACTTCTCTTCCCCATGCCCTAATTCTGTTTTGAATTTTACATGGATCGGGGGCAGTTCACTGGTAACAGGGAATTTCCATGGTTCTGCACCATTGGCGATATAACCATCACTTAAGAAAATAACCGGCGTCATGTGTTGTACAGAAACTCTTACGGCTTCATATACGGCTTCAAAACAATCTGCTGGTGTGGAAGCGGCGATCACAGGCATGGGGCATTCACCATTGCGTCCGTAATAGGCCTGCAATAAATCGCTTTGTTCTGTTTTGGTCGGCAACCCTGTAGAAGGGCCTCCACGTTGCACATCTATTACTATCAGGGGTATTTCCAGCATTACAGCCAAGCCCATCGCTTCCGCTTTCAATGCCATACCAGGACCTGAAGTAGTGGTTACACCCAATGCACCGCCATAAGAAGCGCCGATCGCTGAGGTGACCGCTGCAATCTCATCTTCTGCCTGGAAAGTGCGGACGCCGAAATTTTTATGACGGCTCAACTCATGCAAAATATCTGATGCCGGTGTAATGGGATAAGAGCCCAGGAACATGGGCAAACCACTCACCTGTGAAGCTGCGATCAATCCATAAGCCAGCGCCTGGTTGCCCATGATGGAGCGGTAGGTGCCGGGCTGCATTTTCGCTTTTTCCACTTTATAGGTGGTACCGAAAGCTTCAGTGGTATCGCCATAGTTGTATCCGGCCTGCAACACTTTCAGGTTGCTGTCCAGGATCTCCGGCTTCTTGCCAAATTTTTCTTTAAGAAAGCTTGTCGTATTCTCCATATCGCGGCCATACATCCAGTAAAGGAATCCCAGCACGAACATGTTCTTGGCCCGGTCCTTTTCCTTCATGCCCATGGTGAACTCCTTCAGTGCTTCACGGGTCATCTTTGTCACGTCCATTTTGATCACCTCATAGCTTTGGAGGCTGTCATTTTCCAATGGGTTCTCTCCTTCAGGATAATTGGCCAGGCGAAGGTTTTTGGAATCAAAGCCATCCGTGTTCACGATGATCCTGCCGCCTTTTTTCAGGGCGCCCAGGTTAGCTTTCAGTGCAGCGGCGTTCATCGCCACCAGCACATCGCAGGCATCACCAGGGGTAAATACCCTGTCGCTTGAAAACCGGAGCTGGAAACCGCTCACGCCGGGCAGGGTGCCTATCGGGGCGCGGATCTCGGCAGGGAAATCGGGGAAGGTGGAGAGGTCGATCCCCAATAAGGCTGTATTGTTAGTAAACTGTGTACCAGTTAATTGCATACCATCACCGGAGTCGCCGGCGAATTTTATCACTACGTCCTGGAGGACTTCCTGTTTACGGGCCATTGTCTACAAAAATTGTGGGGGCAAATTTACAATAGTTTCACATGGGAATGGGGTTTTGCTTCCGGGGAGAGGATTTTTTTCCGGGATTGGTAAGAACAGGGCTTAACAGGCCGGCAAAATAAAAGAGACGGATAGAAATCCGTCTCTTGTTTTAACCTTGAACCTATACCTGTATTATTCTACACCTATTGTTGCTTTAATAGTTTCACATACTGCACAGTGCCATCCTGGTTCCATACCTGCAACACATAAGTGCCTGCTGCCATGAGTTTTGAAGTCTGCAATTGTAATAAGCCGGGCTGGGATTGATTGTATTCCTGCTGGGTAACCACCACACCTGTCAACGCCACTACCACCAATTTCTTCACTGCTTTGCTGCTGCTAACATTCACTGCAGATCCTATCGGGTTGGGATATACGATCAATTTATTATTCAATTGACAATCCACCCTGCCTTCAACAACACTGCTGTATTTGGCTGTTCCATCGAGGTCAACCAGTTTCAGCCTGTAATACCATTTACCGTTGCCAGGATTGACATCCTCATAATAATAACTCTGCCTGTATGCTTCATAGCTGATTGAAGCAAGGCTGCTGAAAGAAACGCCGTCCGTTCCCCTTTCTACAATAAAGTGAGAGAACATATCGGCTGTTTCCACTTTCCAGTTCAGGTAAACACCGCAGTCCCTGTTAGTAGCCCTGAATTGTGAAAGGGTTATCGGCAGTGTGATCAATTGCACCACATTCATTTTCGCCTGTGCTGTGGAGGTACAACCATTATCATCTGTTACAGCAAGCGTGTAAGTGGTAGTGCCAACACCTCCTGCTACTCCTGTAGCATTTGCGATATAAGGATTGTCCACCCTGTTAGCAGGAGTCCAACTGTAGGTATAGGTCGGGCTGGCTGGCGTTATCTGCGGATTGAAAGGAGTGGCTGTATTACCTACACCTACTGTTACGTCAGGAATAGTGATATCAGGAGCAGAAGTGGGATTCACACCGATCACAGCCTGAGATTCAGCAGAGCAGCCATTGATATCTATCGCTGTAAGTGTATAAGCAGTGGTACTGGTTATGTTTGAAGCAGTGGTAGTCGCTGCGTGTGGATCGGCCAGGCCGGTTTCCGGTGTCCAGAAATAGCTGACATTGGGTTGTGCTGTTGTACCAATAATGGTAGAAGCATTGCTGCACACGGTTTGCGGCGCCATTGCCGGTATGGTCAATATTTTTACTATCACTGAAACCGTAGCAGTGGTCACGCATCCACCAATATCCTGGCTAAGAGTGAACACAAATGTTTTACCACCATCTGCTGCTGCAGGAGTAAACACTGGCGAAGGAGAACTGTTGCTGCTCAGTGTACCCGCTATTGCAGGCGCTACAGTCCAGGTAAGCGTACCCGTATTGGATGGATCACCCAGTGTAATTGAATTGCCTACGCAAAGCATGCTGTTGCTGCCGGCTATAGGCGAACCATTAACCGGGCTGACGGTTTTGGAAGCCGAGGTCCGGCAACCATTCGCATCTGTTGCTGTAAGTGTGAATATGGTTGGCTTATTTGGATTGGCTTTTACGGTAGTGCTTAATGCCGTTGGTGTGGTAACCAATACAGCAGGTTGCCATGCGTAAGAAACAGCATTGTTCACTGTTACACCTGTGCTGAGATTATACAGGGCATCTGAAGGGCAAATCGTTTCATCACTCATGGTGATAGTGGGCGCATTTACCGTAACCGTTACATCACCTGTTTTTGTACAAAGCGGTGAACCAAACGCATCATAATAAGTAACCGTTAGTGTATAGGTTTGCGTGGCAAGTGGATTGGCAACAGGCTGGGCCACGGTAGTGCTGCTAAGACCCGTAGCCGGTGACCAGCTATAGGTCACGCCATTTATACCCGGATTGCCAATGGTCACACTTTCTCCTTTACAAATAGTAGCATTGTTCATAGTTGGCAGATCGAGGCTATTATCTACAGTAATATGCACGGTACTGTCTTTGCTGCAACCCGTAACTGCATCCGTAACAGTGAGAGTGAAATCCTGTGAAGTTGCTATCAACACTTTTGGTTCTGCAGAGCTGGCCGAAGTGCCTCCCTGGTAAGCAGCCACAGCAGGCACCCATGAATAAGTATAACCTGGCAGGGCTGGTGAGCCGAGTTGTAATACAGCGTTACTGCAAACCGTCCAGTCGGCACCGGGAGCATTTACCAGTTCTTTCACCGTTACTGTTGCTGTATCTTTTATATAACAACCGCTCACATCGTCTTTAACTTTTGCAATGTATGCCGTGGTTTTACCCGGGGCAACTGCCGGGTCCGACAGGTTTTCCTGGCCAACAGGCACACCTGACCATAAATACGTATATCCTGCAACCGGTGCTGCACCGATCTGAGCTGAATTTCCCGGGCAAATCGTAGGATCCTGTGCAGTGAAGGAAGGCAATGCCCAGGAGGGCGCATTCACGTGTATGGTTTTTGTACAGGAAACAGCAGGGTTGTCAATGCTCGTTACCGTAAGGGTGATATCCCTTTCCACATTATCAGTAAGCGTGATGCTGGTACCGGTTGTAGCAGATATTCCACCTGCAGGGGAGGAAGACCATACATAGGTCCATTTTGTAGCTGATAGGTTAGCTGGTCTCGCTACCAGTTTTACTGCGCCAAAAGCAGTACTGGGGCAACCATGATCTGATACTACATCTATATTCAGTATGGGGCAACCGGGATCTGTGGCACACTCACCTACCACCACTTCATCACTGCAGCTTACACCCAGCAGGCTTACGGTAAGCCGGTAAATAGTGTTGCCGCCAACGGAAGCAGATACTGTTGTGGTGGGTGTATTAGTAGACCCTGTGATGGTGCCGGGGCCGGATATTTTTTCCCATAAATATGTTTTGCCGCTTACATTAGGCATCAGGTCACCCACACCAACAGTACGTGGACCACAGAGATTATCGCCTGCATCCACTTCCAGTACAGACACATTCACTGCATCGGTAAATGAACATCCGTTTTGTGCAGCGGTAAGTGTATAGGTAAATGTGTTGGGACGTGGCTGCTCTGATCCCGCATTGAAAGTAGCGGTGCTGCTATTGGTAACATCAAGATAATTGCTGGGTGACCAGGTGTAAGTAAATCCTGGTTCAGCAGGAAGACCCAGTGTTAGTGACCCGCCAAGGCAAACAGCTTTATCATCGCCGGCAAAATTGGCGGTGGTGGGAGCTGCCACTACGTTCACCGTCACGTCATCAGTGGTGGAACAAGTGCCACCGCCTGATACAGGCACGGTCATGGTCAGTGTATATGTTGTATTGGATAAGGGTGAAGCCAGTGGTTGTGCGATGTTGGGATTATCCAAACCATCAACAGGGCTCCAGGAGTAGGTAACGCCTGCCAGTCCTGCGGGTGGTGCTGTACCGATCCGCACTGGTGATCCGGCGCAACTGCTTGCCGTTGCCGGCCCTGCATCTGCTTTGTACGCATTCACGATCACCTGGCCTGCCTGCTGGCAACCATTGTTGTCTGTAACTGTAAGCGTATACACACTATTGCCGGTGGGTGTAACCGTAGCATCTGCTGTGGCGGTGCTGCCGATGCCATTATCCCAGGTATAAGCATAAGGGGCTGTTCCTCCATTCACCGTAGCAGAAATATTAACAGGTGTGCCCACGCAGGTATTAAAGATACCGGCAGTAACGGTGGGTGCTACATCAGATCCTATCAATACAGCAGCTACCGGTGAAGTGCTTACCGGATCATCTCCACAACCAGCGGGAGGGAGTACAATGCGGCGATAGTAACGGCTTATTGTTGTGCTGGGTGGTGAGTAATCTTTTTGTGTTCCTGCGCCGGCAATATTTGTCCAGGGGCCGGCAGGATCGCTGGCAGTTTGCCATTGATAGCGGGCCTGTATTTCTGTTTGTTGCTCAGAGTTCACACTGCGATAGAGAAGCGGCATATTGGAAGAAGCGAAAGCCACTTTGTTTCCGGTAAGGGACTGTGTGAAACCACCGGTACAGATAGTTTGTGACAAAGGTGAGATCGTATTATCTGTGGGCATGGGAGGGCAGAGGGTGAGCGCAGACCAGACCAGGTCCGTACCAGCTAAGGATGGGTCAGCGCCGGTAGTAGTGACAGGGTAGTTATTGGGTTGCTGCAAGACTGAAGCATAAAAGATATTGTTGCCATTGATCATCAGCTTTGACAAAGTGGCTCCTCCCGCCGGAAACGCACCTGTAAGTCTCATTGTGGCATACAGAAGTTTGCCATTCAGGTCAAATACAGCAAGATGAACTCCACCATGACCCGCCTTTGAGGAACCATCAGTTGCAGTGCCGGTACGGTTCAGTTGGGGTGTAGCAACAACTATCCTGTTATCCTTTACTAAAAAATCAGTGCCCGGACGAAAAAGAGCGAAGGCAGAGCCTCCAAACGTCGTAGCAAACAGTTTCTGACCGGTGGTTGGGTTCAGTTTCACCAGATAGGTGCTGCCTGAACTTACATCCGTAGTAGTGATGCCTGGCTGACCTGCAGATATACTTCCTGCCAGGTAAAGCGCTCCATTGCTCCATTGAATACGGGGAACATCGGAACCGGCACTGATACCAGCCTGATAGCTGCTGAACTGCCTGTTGCCTGCACCATTGAACTTAGTGACTACATGATTGGCTCCATTGGAACCAAAAGAAGATCCATCTGTGGAAGGATAATTGTTTGAAGTGGATATACCTGTAACATACACTTCACCACTTTTCACAGCAAGCATTGGTTGTGTTTCATCTCCGCTTCCTCCCAACACAGTACTGAAAACGGTATTACCCGAAGCATCCAGCTTTAACACACCAAAATCATAATTACCCTGTACTGCCGTGCCATCAGTAGTAATAAAATTATTAGTGCTGCTAACAACGATACCAAGATAAGCAAGGCCATTTTCTACCACCAAAGATGCAAAATTTGTATTGGTGGCAGTAGTATTGGTACTGCCCGTATAACGGCTGTAAATAATATTGCCTGAAACATCCATTTTGTGGACAACGTGATCGTACCCGGTGGTAAATGCAGAACCCGTTGTAACAGGAATATTAGAAGAAGTGGTGGTATACGTAATATAAACAGCCCCATTTTCCACCAGAAGTTCCAACCCCGAATTTTCTGCACCATTGCCGCCAAGATAGCTATTGGAAATAACAGTACCGGTTGAAGCGTCTACCCGGGCATATAGAATATCAGAACCCCCACCTCCTGCAGTTGAGCCGTTTGTTACCGGCACATCGGTAACAGTAGCATTTCCCAGGAGATAGAGAGTGCCATTATCCAATACCATCCTGATGTAATCCGAATTACCGGCACTGCCTGTAGGCAGGTAGCGCGACCAAAGCACATTGCCATCCGGGTCAAACTTTATCAATATTGCTTTTGTTCCTGTAACTGTTGGAGCCGGTAAGATCGTTACAGGGAAGGTATTGGCAGTGACGGAATACAACACATAAGTGTTATTACTGTTGTCGGCGACCATCTCCCGCATAGTTTCAGAACCGGTAAGTATAAATTTACGGGAGGCTCTCACGTAGCCCTGCGCTTGTAAAATTCCGGAAGAAATAACAGATACAAATAAGAGTAAGCACAGTTGCCTGCTGCAGCAGACAGTAGCCAATAGGCCGGATAATTTCTTTTTCATTTTGTTGGATTTAGACGAGGTAGACAAAGGATACTGGAGATGGATATCGCAACCAAGCCAGGAATGGTCTACTGGTTTACGCTGAAATGAGCCAGCAAATACGTATAATTTTTAATTCTGTTTTGTAGATGTTGAGCTACAGAAAAATGAAAAATCACTTACTAATAATGAGGGAAGTTCCTTTTTCAATTTTATTTTTGATGCAGCAACCAAGAAATGAAACTAATTATAGCAGACGATCACGGCGTTGTAAGGGCAGGACTGGAATTGCTGGCACAGGATGCAGTAAACAGCCCCTGCACTATTGAACAGGCAGTATCCGGCGACCAGTTGTTAGACAAACTGCAGGCTGCAGAATACGATACACTGATCACGGACATGAACATGCCCGGGCTCAATGGCCTGCAATTGCTGGAGAAAGTGCTGCAAATACAACCTACTCTCCATGTGTTGGTAGTAAGTGTAAACTCTGAGGATTTTTTTGCTGCCAGATGTTTTCAGCTCGGTGCCCTGGGATTTATCTCTAAAAAATCGGATGATGATGAATTGCGCAGAGCCATCGGAACGGTAGCAGCCGGCAGGCGTTATATTTCTGAATCGCAGCGTAACAGGATCGCAAAAGATTTTTTTAAGGAAGAACAGGAAAGCAACCCGCTTCAATCCCTTTCCTCCCGTGAACTGGATGTTACTTTACTGCTGCTAAAAGGCAGGGGAATATTGGAAGTAGCCAATGAACTTTCTATCAGTCCTTCTACTGCCAGCACCTTCAAAGGCAGGATCTTTAAGAAATTAAACGTGTCTTCCCTGCTTGAGCTGAACCAATTGGCGCGGCATGCAGGGTTTATTGATGATAATTCAACTCAACATTAAAAGAAGTGCCCTGATCTTTTGATGAAATAATTTCCAGCCGCCCTTCTATTTTTTCCAGCAGGTTGATCACGATCGAACTGCCATTCCTGCTGCTGCCCACACGCCCGTTTCCTTCAAAAAATGTTGCAATGGCTGTTTCATCAAGACCAGGACCTGTATCAGCCACCGCTATCACTAATTTATCAGCCTGCGCTCCCGCAGAAAGCCTTACCCAACCATTCGCTGTATTCTTGCAGGCATTGTCGAGCAGGTTGCGGATAATAACAGACAGGATATTTTTATCTGTATTAGCCTGCAGTAGTGTTGACTCCACTATAAAGTGGTTATTGTTTGCTTTTGCAATATCTGCATACAATTCTTCCAGCTCATTGAACAATGGTTGAAGCAGAAAAGTTTCCGGTTGTATCTTAAAATCACGATGCTGGCTGGCAGCCCAGGTAAAGAATTGTTCGGTAAACTCGTTTAAAGAACCTGTGCTGCTTTGCAAAACACCCAGTTTCTCCTTTATCTCTGCCGGTGTTAAGCTGTCGTGTTTTTTCAGCAACTGGTCGCTGACGGTATGCAAAAAACGGATAGGCGAACGCATATCATGCAATACCATGGTGGTTACCCGGTCTTTCATGAGGTTGCTTTCTTTCAATGCCTGTTCAGAAGTTTTAAGCTGCTCCACCGTTTTACTGAGGTCGGCAGTTTGCGCCCAGATAATGGCTTGAAGGCCTGCATTCCTTTCCTTTAATATTTTTGTACGGAGCCTTACAGCAATAAGCCCGATAAGGCAGGCCAGTATGAATAAGAGGATATAAAACCACCAGGTGTTATAGAAAAAAGGGTTGACGGAAAAAGCAAATTCAAACGAATCGTATTCGCTTATGCCGTGGCCGCTAAGTTTGCGTACCAGCAATTGATAATTACCTGCCGGAATATGACTTAAACTGATGCGGTTATTTTCAGGCATTGGCTGCCAGTCTTTATCCAGCCCTTTTACCATATATACCATTTGCAGGTTTTCCCGGTTGCCAAAATAGGGGCTGCTTACTTTAATAGTCAGGTTGCCATAATCAGGATCGAGTGACAAGCCGGAAGAACCTGTCTGAATGGTTTTATCGTTCAGGCGGTATTCTTCCGCATAGATCTTTTTATCGGGAAATATCGGTACCGTTTTCCGCGGATCAAACTGGATAAGACCTTCAATGGAAGGAATGGAAAGCAAACTGTCTTTTGTCCAGATATAAGCCGGTGTGCAGCCTCCATTGAATTCATTCGTAGGCAGGTTATCCAATGTTGAATACAAATAAAAATAAATGTCCTTTGTGGCTCCTTTTGCATAAGCCAGCAAAGAAGATTTTTTAACTACAAATAATCCATTATTGGTGGGCAGCCAGAAATTGCCTTCACCATCTTCAATAAAGCAATGAACGGTTTGCAAAGCTTTAGTGGAATGTTCCGGAAAAGAATACACTTTCCCGTTTTCAAAAAGATAAAATCCCTTCCCGTAAGTCGCCACCCAGACCCTGCCGCAGGGTTCGGGATATACATTGCGGGTATAGACCGAATCCAGTATCTCCCGGTATACTTTATTGTTGGCAAAATCATACCATTTAACACCAGACTTTGTAGCCAGGATGAAAGAGTCCTTCCCCGTTTGAGCAATCGACATGATCGCATTCCTTCCCGGCACATGCTTCAATTCATGCATTGCTTCACCTGTAAACCTGCCTACTGCAAAACTGGTACCGACAATGATCTGGTTTGTATCAAACTTATCGCGGAAGATGGAGGAAGGACGGCTGTCGAGGGGTAATAAGCGGCGGTTGCTGTTTGTTTCAAAATCGTAACGGAATAATGCCGGCTCATCGCTGTAATAAAGATACCTGTCGTTGTCGAGCCATAAAGTAGGACCAACATACGGGTTCAATGGGATCTCCCGCACTTTACCGGACCATTCGTATAAAAAACGCTGGCAGATGATCTCTCCCCTGCTATTGATCGCCTGGCCGTATACGCTTTTGCTGATGATCTCCGGTTGGTTGCCTAAGGAATTGAATGCAGAAGGGGATATCACATATAAGCCCGATACCAGCGAACCGAGATAATATTTCTTTTGCTCCGCATTGTAATACACAGAAGCCAGCACGGATATATCGAGCCCTTCGAGCAGTGTTTTTGTAGTCAATTCGCCATTTTCTTCATACAAGCTATAAAGGGTGCCACCAGCGTATACATACCCCTGCCCGGAATTATAATAACAATCAAAGTTTCCCTGCAAAAAAGCTTTGCTCTGTTGCAATGGCCCTCGTATGGAAAGGAGGTCTTTCTGCCGCCGGCCTTTTTTCCACCATTTAATGGGTTGTTTTTTCCCCATCACTATAAAGCAATCGCTGGTGGCGGTAGTAGTGTGTGTAGTCGTTATAATACCCGTATCAGCCAGCATGAGCCGGTCATCATCCAGGTAATATAATTTATCTCCATCGATACAATAAATATCACCGGAAGAAAGGAGGTAACTATATGATACAGCAGAGCGCACTGAAAATTCAGGCAGCCGTTTCCTGTTTTTGGCTGCTACAAAACGGGGAACATGACTATAGGTATTCCACAACCAAAGATTCGCTCCTTTCTCTACCTGCGGATAAGAAGCTATCTGTCCCTCTCCTGCTTTTATCCGGATCAGTTCACCTTTTTCTGCTTCCATATACACTTCGCCATCATTGTCGGAAGAACAAAACCGGATGCGGGGAGAATAGATATCGGGCAGGTTGGCAGCGTTAAAGACCGTGAAACTTTTTCCATCAAACCTTACCAGGCCCATTTCAGTACTAAACCAGCAATAACCGGCTTTGTCGAATACGATGCCGGTAACACTGTTTTGTGGAAGTCCGTCATTTGCCGTGTAATGTTGAACATGATAATTGCGAGGCTGAGCTTGCAGAAGAAATGACAGGAAAAGCAGGAAGCTGGTAGTCAGATAAAAGCGCAGCATAGGGTGATTGCACAGGAATAAAGATCAGTAAAACGAATTAAGCAAATCTAACATGAATGAGGGAGAATAAGAAATATTCGAAAGCTATCGAAAGGCGCGGTGGGTTTTTAGCGTCAAATGAGGGCTGATACCCTACTCTACCCGATCAATCCAAAAAATACACACACAATGAAACAAAAACTGCTGGGTTTTTCATTGCTTATGCTGGTGGCGATGCTGGCATCTGCCCAAACCAAACTTATCGAAAAAATTACCAGGAATGGCAACGAACTCGTTATCCCTTACGAAAAGTACCAGCTTTCCAATGGGCTTACCCTGGTGATCCATGAAGACCATTCTGATCCTGTGGTACACGTGGATGTTACTTATCATGTTGGTTCGGCACGTGAAGAAATTGGCAAGTCGGGTTTCGCCCATTTCTTTGAACACATGATGTTCCAGGGCTCAGACCACGTGGGCGATGAGCAACATTTCAAGATCGTGTCTGAAGCAGGAGGCACACTGAACGGCAGCACCAACCGCGACCGGACTAACTATTATGAGACCGTACCCAGCAACCAGGTAGAAAAAATGCTCTGGCTTGAAGCAGACCGTATGGGTTTCCTGCTCGATGCTGTGACACAGCAAAAATTCGAAATACAACGCTCAACAGTAAAGAATGAACGCGGACAGAACTATGATAACCGCCCTTATGGTTTATTGGGCGAAGTTTCAGCGAAAAATCTCTATCCTTATGGTCATCCCTATTCCTGGCTCACCATTGGGTATATCGAAGAACTGAACCGTGTGAATGTAAATGACCTTAAAAACTTTTTTCTCCGCTGGTATGGTCCTAACAATGCGACCCTTACTGTCGGCGGAGATGTGAACCCTGCACAGATCGTGAAATGGGTCGAAAAATACTTTGGTTCTATTCCCCGCGGACCGGAAGTGGTGCCGGTAAAACTTGAGCCGGTGAAGCTGGACCAGGACCGTTATGTAAGCTATACTGACAATTACGCACGCGCTGCACAACTGCGACTGGTTTATCCTACTGTTCGTGATTATGATAAAGATGAAGCAGCCCTTTCCTGCCTGGCACAGGTGCTCGGTGGCGGTGGTGGAGGCGGTGGCCGTGGAGGACGAGGAGGTGGCGGCGGAGGTAATAGAAACTCCGTACTGTACCAAACGCTTATCAAAACACAAAAAGCCTTATCTGCCAGTGCCAGCAACCAGGCGTCTGAGCTTGCAGGCGAATTTGCTTTCTCCGTGACTCCTTACCCCGGTAAAAATCTCGCAGAAATGGAGGCTTTAATAAAAGAAGCTTTGGCCGAATTTGAAAAAAGAGGCGTGACCGATGAAGATGTGGAGCAGTTCAAAACACAGTTTGAAGCACGTACGATCAATGGACTGGCCAGTGTATCCGGCAAAGTAAGTCAGTTGGCAGCCTTCCAGACATTTACCGGCAATCCCAACATGATCAGGACACTTATGGCGCAATACAGCACATTGACTAAAGAAGATGTAATGCGCGCCTATGAGAAATATATCAAGGGCAAACCACATGTGATCGTAAGCGTGCTGGTAAAAGGGCAGGAAGACCTGATCGCACATGCGGACAATTATACGATTGATACCACACACTATCAGAGACCTGACTATGGTTATGCAGGATTAAAGTATACTAAGGCAAAGGATAACTTCGATCGCAATAAGATGCCTTCCAATGGCCCCAATCCTGTGGTAAAAGTGCCCGCCTTCTGGCGTAAAGACCTGCCAAATGGTATTAAAATGATCGGCACGGAAAATACCGAAATCCCCACTGTTACGATCTCTATTTCCATGCCTGGCGGCCATTTACTGCAGGCCAATGATCTTTCCAAGGCCGGGCTCGCGAATCTTTTCGCACGTATGATGAATGAGGATACTAAAAACCATACAGCTGAAGAATTCTCAGCCGAACTGCAGAAAATGGCCAGTTCGCTCAGCATCAGCAGCGGCAGGGATGATATCTCATTCAATGTGCAGACCTTGAAAAAGAACCTCGACAAAACGCTTGCGCTGCTGCAGGAACGCATGTTCAGTCCGCAGTTCAACCAGGAAGACCTGGACCGTATCAAACGCCAGATGCAGGAAAGCTTCAAGCAGGCCAAAACACAACCAGCGACCGTAGCCACTGATGTGATCGCTAAACTCAATTTCGGCCCCAATAATATCCTCGCCATTCCTGAAAATGGCACCTCGGAAAGCGTTGCCAATATCAGCCTGAACGATATCCAGCATTATTATGACAATTACATCACCAACAAAGGGTTGAAAGTAGTGGTGGTAGGTGATATCAGGGAAGCAGATATCTTACCCAAACTGGCATTTCTGAATAAATTGCCGAATAAGACGGTTACTATCCCTAAAGTCGAAGCCACGCCATTGCCCAATAATGGATCACAGATCTATCTCGTAGATATTCCCAAAGCGGCACAAACAGAATTCCGCGTAGGTTATAATACCGGATTGAAATACGACGCCACTGGCGAATATTATCGCGCCAGCCTGCTGAACTATGCACTGGGTGGCGATTTCAACAGTCGTCTCAACCTCAATCTCCGTGAAGACAAAGGCTGGACCTATGGCGCCCGCTCTTCTTTCAGTGGTGATGAATATGATGGTGATTTTAAATTCAGTTCAGGCATAAAAGCAGAAGCAACTGACAGTGCTCTCGGCGAAGTGATCAAAGAGATCCGCAACTATGCCGCAAATGGTATCACGGAAGATGAACTCGCTTTTATGAAGAATGCGATAGGCCAGCGTGATGCAAGGGCTTATGAGACCAGCATCCAGAAAGCCGGCTTTATCCGCATGATCTTAGATTATAACCTTCCTGCAAATTATACTGCAACACAAGCAAAGATTTTGCAGAATATGACGAAAAAGGAAATGGACGGGTTGATCAAAAAGCATATTTCAGCAGACAGGTTGAACATGTTGCTGGTGGGAGATAAAGCGAAGATCCTTCCGGGATTGCAAAAAATGGGATATAAGATCATAGAGTTGGATGCAGAAGGGAAGCCGGCGGGAAAGAAGGCGTTTTAATGTAGAGTATAGCCATGATCATAGCAAGCCGTAGCGATTCGATGCTACGGCTTTTTTATTAACCGCTTTAAACGATAATTTATCAATTTAAGCTTGGTATTGTAAAAACAATTTAGCTTTTCTTGATCCGACTCTCCTTTCTTTGGGAATATTTACCATATATAAAAACAGACACGAGTGCCACTATATCTACCGTTCCTATTATTGTTCCTGAAGCATCATGACCCATTAAAATCAGTAAGACAGATGCGATCAAGAACGACAACGCGACAATAAATGCGAACAACTGCCCCTTTTTACTCTCCTTAAGTTGCTCAGATATAGCGGCTTTCTCTAATGACTGTCTGTGGATAGATTGAGTTTCTACCATTCTTATAATTCTTTCAGAAGCATCTGGTGCAGCTTTATTATACGCTTTGAGAATTTCCGGAGGTGGTAAAGGACCACTCCAGGTTGATTTTCGAAAAGAAATTTCCGTCAACAGATTCCGGATAGATTCTTTTTGTATTTCTGGCAAACCTTTCAGCATTTCTTCAACTTCATAAGGTATTCCTCTTAAATCATCCATAGATGATTCTGTGACAATCTGCTCCTTATCCTGACTATATGAAAGACTCATCTGTCAAAAATTTTATGCAGCAACCTCTATTGACTCTTCTTTAAGGCTATTATTGATATCTTGTCCTATTATACCCCAATCATCTTTTAAGACTTCTTCATCTGGTCGGCTGAGAATTCGGGAAATGTTTTCATTGTAATAGTTACCCCAGAAATTAAATACACTCCCCCAGCTAATGATTGAAGTATATTGAGATGGCGAAAGGCTTCCATAAAATGGCTTGGGCGGACAAGTCAGCTTCTTCTTTCTATTTTGAATGTTTTTCATCCTGTTATCTTTAATAATTCTAATTATCTGAATCTACTGGCATAAAATTAAATCCCGCTGATGTTAAGCCCATGGGAAGAACACAAGAAAAAACGCTTTTTTCCTGTAGCCCATACTATAATCATCAGAACGGCTCTATTTCTATTTGTATCAAAGCATTAATAAATTGTTACTCCCACAATAAAAGGGATCGTCTTAAACCCGAAAACAACTCTTTTCCATACCTCCCTTCCCCATACCCCACTATTTGACGACCGGTATTTAATTCAGCCCATTATTCCTTACATTGCCACCCTCCTAAACGCAATCATTAATTATATGAGACAAAAAATTTTTGTGGCAACGGCATTTTCATTGCTGGCAACTGCAGCAGCCAATGCCCAGGCCAAACTCGTAGAAAAGGTGACCCGCCAGGGCAATGAGCTGGTCATCCCTTACGAAAAATATGTATTACCCAACGGATTAACGTTGATCGTACATGAAGATCACAGTGATCCCGTCGTGCACGTGGACGTAACTTATCACGTAGGCTCCGCCCGCGAAGAGATCGGTAAATCAGGGTTTGCCCATTTCTTTGAACATATGATGTTCCAGGGGTCTGACCACGTAGGTGATGAGCAGCACTTCAAGATCGTTACAGAAGCCGGTGGCACGCTCAATGGCAGCACCAACACGGACCGGACCAATTACTATCAGACTGTCCCTTCCAACCAATTAGAGAAAATGCTTTGGCTCGAAGCCGACCGTATGGGCTTTTTGCTGGATGCCGTTACACAAAAGAAATTCGAGATCCAACGCGAAACGGTAAAGAATGAACGCGGCCAGAATTATGATAACCGTCCGTATGGTTTATTAGGGGAAGTGTCTGCAAAAAATCTTTATCCTTATGGCCATCCTTATTCCTGGCTCACTATCGGGTATATTGAAGACCTGAACAGGGTGGATGTGAATGATCTGAAAAACTTCTTCCTTCGCTGGTACGGTCCTAACAATGCCACACTTACAATTGGTGGGGATGTTAACTCCAAAGAAGTTCTGAAACTGGTAGAGAAATATTTCGGTAGCATCCCCCGCGGGCCTAAAGTGGAAAATATGAAGCCCATGGTCCCCGTGCTTCCCACTCACCGGTTTGCTTCTTATACAGACAACTATGCCCGCCTTCCCATGCTGCTGGAATCTTATCCTACTATTCCAAGTTATCATGAAGACCAGGCTGCACTCGCCTGCCTGGCTCAGATACTCGGGCAGGGGAATAATTCCATATTGTACCAGCAACTGGTAAAAAAACAACTGGCGCTGTCTGCAGGTTGCTTCAGCAGTTTACAGGAATTATCAGGTTCTTTTATCTTCCAGGTTGTTCCCTATCCGGGCAAACCTTTATCCAGTATGTATTACCTGCTCAACAATGCGCTCGACAGCTTTGAAGCACGAGGCGTAACAGATGACGATATCGCCAAATTCAAAGGCGGGTACGAATCCCAGCTCATCAATGGCCTGCAAAGCGTTGCTGGCAAGGTGTCCCAACTGGCGGCATTCAATACATTTACAGGCAATCCCAACATGATCAGCAAGCTGATGAAAATGTACCAGTCAGTGACCAGGGAAGATGTAATGCGTGTGTACAATAAATATGTTAAGCTGAAGCATTGCGTGGTGATAAGTGTGCTGCCCAAAAACGCTGATGAAAAAATGCTGGTGGCCGGTGACAATTACAAGATTGATGAAACAGGATATGTTGCTCCACATTACGGCTATGAAGGATTGAAATATGTAAAAGCAAAGGATAAATTTGACCGCAGCAAAATACCGGGCAATGGTCCTAACCCTGTAGTAAAAGTTCCTGCTTTCTGGAAAAAAGACCTTGATGGCGGTATTAAAGTGATCGGTACAGAAAATACAGAACTGCCTACTGTCACTTTATCCATCAAGATCCCCGGTGGACATTTCCTGGAAGCCAATAATATGTCGAAAGCCGGTCTGGCATCATTCTTCACTGATATGATGAATGATGATACAAAGAATTATACGGCTGAATCTATGAGCCGTGAATTGCAGAAGCTAGGAAGTTCTGTTTCCGTATTCAGCGGCAATGAAGACATTACATTCCAGGTACAATCGCAAAAGAAAAACCTGGATGCTACATTGACCCTGCTGCAGGAAAGGATGTTTAACCCCAAATTCACCCAGGAAGCATTTGACCGCATCAAAAAGCAAGGCCTGGAAAGCTTCAAAATGGCGAAAACACAACCTGCTTCTATAGCAGACAACGTTTTTGCCAAACTGAATTACGGCCCTGGTCATATCCTCGGTATATCTGCTGATGGCGATGAGGAAACAGTAAACAATATTACACTGGCTGATATTCAATCTTACTACGATAACAATATGACCTCACAAGGAACTGAAGTGGTGGTGGTAGGTGATATCAAGGAAGACGAAATATTGCCCAAACTTTCTTTCCTGGGTAAGCTGCCTAATAAAAAAATAGATATTCCTGCTATTACTGCCGTGCCGGTAGTAGAAAAAACAAAGATCTATCTGGTAGATGTTCCTAAAGCAGCCCAAACAGAATTCCGGGTTGGATATGTTACCGGTATGAAATACGACGCTACTGGTGAGTATTATAAATCAGGATTGATGAACTACGCACTGGGTGGTGCTTTCAACAGCCGCCTCAACCTGAACCTGCGTGAAGATAAAGGCTGGACCTATGGTGCCCGCAGCGGATTCTCCGGCGGCAAGCAAACAGGTGATTTTGAGTTCAGCTCCGGCATACGTGCCAATGCTACAGACAGTGCACTGATAGAAATTATGAAAGAGCTGAAAGGTTATGCTGAAAACGGCATCACCGATGAAGAGTTGGCATTTATGAAAAGCGCGATCGGCCAGCGCGATGCCCTGCGTTATGAAACAGGCTTTCAGAAAGCTGGCTTTATCGGCAATATCCTGGACAATGATCTGCCCGCAGATTATGTGGACCAGCAAAGCAGGATCGTAGCCAATATCACCAAGGCGGACATCGACGCATTAGCCAAAAAATGGGTGAATGCAGGCAAAATGAATGTGCTCGTGGTAGGCGATAAAGCCAAAATCCTGCCCGGTCTGCAGAAACTGGGTTATGAGATCATTGAGTTGGATGCGGATGGAAAACCAGTTGAAAAGAAAGGATTCTAATTAAGATATGAATACTCCTAAGAAAAAGGCCGACCCCATGGGATCGGCCTTTTTCTTTAACCCCGCTCAGCCAAAAATAAAAGCGGCCCTCAAGGGGCCGCTTTTCCGCTAAGCAGTTAGAAAGGCGCGGATACAAAACCAACTATGTAAATATTTTAAGCAGTTAATTCGGATACAGTTCCAGGAACCGCATAATAGAGACAAAAAGGAATTTGCTTGTGCTGCACAAAGCCCTAATTTTTTTTAAAATAACCAAGAATTAACTGAAAAAAAGGCAGCCTAATGATAGACTGCCCTTTACAAATTAAATTTTTATATAATTGCTTAAAGAGCTTAGAACCAGGCCTCTTTAAATTCTTCCGTCACCCGGGCATCCTGCAGCTTTCTTCTCCTTCTTCTTACCTCGGCTTTATGCTTGAACATGGTTATGACCATCAGCGGTATAAAGAGGAAGATCAATGGCGGGATACCCATAAAAGATATCCATTTGCCTCCAAACATCCTCCGCATCGGACGCTTCAGCCTTTCAGCGATCAGGTACATGCTTGGCACCATGATCAGGGTCATAAAAAAGGCGAAAGCCAAACCAAAGATGATAGTCCATGAAAGCGGCTTCCAGAACGCTACGTTATCACCACCAAAGAAGATATGCGGGTTCAGGTCTGAAAACAGGGTCACGAAATTGATGTTGAAGCCGACTGCCAGTGGTATCAGCGCCAGGATAGCAGCCAATGCCGTCAGCAATACGGGGATGATCCGCGTTTTACCCGCCTGCACCACAGCCTCGCGGGTTTTCAGCCCCCTGGCCCGTAATTCATCAGCAAATTCAATTACCAGGATCCCGTTCTTGATCACGATACCTGCCAGGCCAAGGATACCCACACCGGTCATAATAGTCGATAATTCCATACCCGTGATCGAGAAACCCAGCAGCACCCCGATAACGCTGAACACGATCTCTGTAAGAATGATCACCGATTTGCTCACCGAATTGAACTGGATCACCAGGATCAGCAGGATCATCAATAAGGCGATCAGCAATGCCTTACCAAGGAAAGCAGAGGTTTCAGCCATCTGTTCGCCTTCACCTGTTTGCCTGATCGTTACATCGTTGGGTTTATCTTTGAAATTAGCGATCTCACGGGCCAGTTGCTGATTCACTCCATCCGGTGTAAATCCTTGTGAGCTCAATACGTTTGAACGAAGCGTTATCACCCTCTTTTGATTCTTTCTTTTTACACTACCCAGTGTACTGGTCAGATCCAGCTTTACCACGGAAGTGATAGGTATGCTTTTCACTGCACCACCGGCCGACATATCCTGGAAACGGATATTCATATTCAGCAGGTCGACCAGGTTTTTCCGTTGCATTTCATTATTGCGCAATTGTATTTTATACTCATCCTCTCCATCCTTCACTTTGGAAACTTCCCGGCCAAACAAAGCCGTTCTTATCTGCATCCCTATCTGTGCGGTGGATACACCTTCACGCATAGCCCTTTCCCTGTCGATGGTCAGTGATATCTCCGGATTGTTAAGGTCCACGTCCATCTTCAATTCTTCCACACCGGGTGTGTTTACTGAATCAAGATAGTTTTTCAGTGAAACAGCTGTTTTGATCAGTTCATCAAAATCCTCACTTGCTACTTCAATATTCACCGGCGGATCAGTGGGAGGGCCACCCTGTTCCTGGTCAACCGACAGCTCAGCACCTGGTATACCTTTAACAACGGCACGTATGGAATCAAGATAGGGTCTTGAAGAAACGCCATGACGTTTTTCAAACTCCACAAATGAAACCTGGATCCTTCCCAATTCCGGTCTTGTACTTCTATCACCTGAAGTAGGATCACTTGCACCGATAGCGATATTCGTGATCACACTTTCCACGATCGGGTTTTTCTTCCCATTCTCCATATCCAGCACCTTATTCACTTTTGCTTCGAGCGTACGGGTAACTGAATCGGTATATTTCACGTCGGTGCCTACAGGCAGTTTCAGGTAAACGTATACCTGGTTGGGATCTGCGCTGGGGAATAATACTACCGGCAACTGACGTGCAATAAAGAACATGATGGTCAGGATAAATAAGCCCACTGCTCCAAGCAACAGATGCACCGGCCTCCATCCTTTCAGTGCCCAACGTAAAAGATTTTCATAATGGTTCATGATCCAGGGCAATACCCTGTTCTGGAAGCGATGGATCATTCCATCTATCACGTAAGTGTTCAGCACCATCAGCAATGCGAAGAAGATAAGCAGGTTGCCAAAGAAGGTAGTGCCGCTCAGATCAAGCAGTATCCCGAAACCGACGAAAATCCAGAGCAATGGTTTTCTGAAGATCGCTGACTTGGGTTGCTTATGCTCTCCTTCAGGATGGTTCATGAAGTCAACCGCAAATACAGGGTTCATGATAAATGCCACGATCAGCGATGCGGTGAGCGTGAAGATCAGCATTGCCGGCAGGTACACCATGAATTTACCGATGATACCGGGCCAGAACAGCAGCGGGAAGAAAGGCGCCAGCGTGGTCAGTGTTCCCGCCAGTACAGGAATAAACACTTCGCCTGCCGCCATCATCGCTGATTTCTCAGCACTGATCTTTCCTTTTCCTTCCATGAAGATCCGGTGTGTGTTCTCGATCACCACTATCGCATCATCTACAATGATCCCCAATCCGAACAGCAGGGCAAACAGTACGATAAAGTTGAGCGTAACGTGTGAGCCGATAATAAGGTCCGCGGCCGGCAGGAACATGAAGGCAACGAACATACTCAAGGGCACTGAAAGCGCCACAAAGAAAGCGTTCGTTACACCCATAAAGAACATCAGGATCAGCAATACCAGCACGAAGCCGATCACGATTGAGTTAACCAGTTCATTAAAAGACGTGCGGGTTTGTTTACTCTGATCGCCGGTGATCACCACTTCCAGATTCTTTGGAAACTCTGTAGCCTTTAATTCTTCTGTTATTCTTTTTACATTGTCTGATGTTTCGATCAGATTTTCCCCCGCACGCTTAATTATATTAAGCGTGATAACATTCTTGCCATCAAGCCGTGCATAGCTTTCGCTTTCTTTAATAGTGTCTTTGATCTGTGCAATGTCACGGAGATAAATAGGAGCGCCTTTTGTGTTCCGTACCACGATCTTCTCCAGTTCGTTTGCTTCCTTGATCTGGCCTTTCACCTGCAGTGTACGCTTCATATTACCTACTTCCAGCAAGCCACCAGAAATATCGAGGTTCTCATTAGCCACCGCAGCCTGGATATTATCAAACGTGATACCCGTAGCTTCCATCCGGCTATTGTCTGCATTGATCTGGAATTCCCTTTCCGGCGCACCTACCAGGTCCACACGGTTGATCTGTGAAAGCTCTTCCAGCCTGTCCTGCAGATCTTTTGCGTATTCTTTCAACTGCACTACATCATAATCGCCGCTTACGTTCACATACATGATGGGCTGGTCAGAAAAACTAACTTCAAGCGCAGTTGGTTCCTCTGTAAGGTCTGTAGGCAGGTCCTGCTTCGCTTTATCTATCGCATCCTTGACCTTTTGCAGCGCCACATCCACTTTCACATCCGTTCCAAACTCAACAGTGATGGCAGAGAAATCCTGTACGGATGTACTCGTTGTTTTGGTGATCTTGGCACCAGTGATGCCCTTGATCTGTTTTTCGATCGGTTGGGTCACCAGGTTCTCCATATCCTTGGGTGAGTTACCTACGTACACAGTTTGTACATAAATTGTAGGTATCACGATATCAGGGAACTGCTCCTTCGGCAACGTCACGAACTGGTTTACCCCCCATAAGGTAACGATCAGCATCAGCAGGTAAACGGAAGTCCTGTTTTTGACGCTCCAGGAGGTAGGTTTAAATTCTTTAAACTTACCGGTGAAATTTTCTAAAGCACTCATTGTATAATTTGTTGTGGATGGTTGCCCATCCTTTCATCAATTCTGGTTTAATTTCCGCGCTTGGTCCATACCCCCTGATCAGTTTGTAGTGATCAACTGCCCATCATACAATCCCTGGAAGCCATCTGAAATGATCTTATCGCCAACTTGCAGACCGCTTTTTATTTCCAGTTTGTCCCTGTACAACTCACCGATAGTAACCCTTTTTTTACGGGCTACCAGTTTGCCGTTTTCTGTTGCAGCTACAAGCACAAACTTTCCATTTTCGTCATTCTGCAATGTGTTAACAGGAACAGTGATAGCATTAGGTGTTTTATAATCCTGTATCTGCACTACAGCGATCTGGTTTGGACGCAGGTCCTTATCCTGCAACCTGCCTTCAATATAGAAAGAGCGGGTTATAGGGTCAATCAGCTTACTGGCTACAGAAACCTTTGTACCGATCACTTTGTTATTTAATTCAGGAAGCGTTACTCTCAGGTTAGTACCAACGTTTATTCTTTCAAGATAGTTCTCCGGCACATGCACCAGCACTTTCAGATCACTGGTGTTAACGATCTGGATCTGCTGCGCACCGGCTGCAAACACTTCACCGGCTCTTACATTCACGGTATTTGCGGTACCACTTATTTCGGCAGTCACATTGGTGAAGTTGAGTTGTTCCTGTGCAATCTCCACGTTTGCTTTTGCTGCGTTCAACTGGCTTTGCAATGCATCCACATTTGTTTTGGCATTCAGCACCTGCACTTCTGTTCCGATGTTTTCTTTCCAAAGATTTTGCTGACGCTGGTAAATGCTTTTTGCCTGATCCAGTTGCGAAGCAAGACCACTGATCTGCTGCTGTGCTGCTGCCAGTTGCTGACGTTGCACTGCATCATCCAGCTTCAGCAGCACCTGTCCTACACGAACTGCATCACCCTGTTTTACATACACGGCTCTTACGAGGCCACCCTGTCCTCTTGGAGCTGCATACGCTACATTCTGGGCTTCTACCTTTCCTTGCAGATCGATAAAGTGGGTGAATGTATCCGTACCGACGGTAGACAAAGCCACCAGTTTGGCTTTGATCGCTGCTGATGAATCGAGTTTGCTTATCTCATCTTCCAGTTTTACGATCTTATCATTTACATCTTTCTGCTGTTTTTTCAGCTTTTCCAGTTCGGCCTTCTTATCCCCGAGCGTGCCTTTCTCGTCTTTGGCACTGCTTCCGCAGGAAGCCATCAGCAATACCAGGGAGGCTGACAGCATGATGGTAAGTATCTTTTGCATATATATTGTTTTATGGGTCATGGTTTGGTTTATGATTAAAGTTTGCCTGTTGCGTTCAGGAAATCAACTTTAGCAATGATGGCATCGTACAAGGCATTGATATAGTTGGTTTGTGCCTGTTGAAGGTCTTTTTGCGCAGTGGTAAGGTCTGTACTGCTTCCTGTTCCCACTTCATATTTCTTTTTTGTTTGCCGGTATACTTCTTCGGCCAGTTCCATATTTTTCTGCTGATAATCCATTGCCGCAATAGATGTGCGCAATGTGTTCCGGGATGTTACCACTTCATTATCTATCGAGATCTTCATGTTCTGTATCTGGTTGTCCAATTGTTGTACAGTTAGCTTTGCAGCGGCAATCTTTGAATTGGTCGCAAAGCCATTAAAGATGGGAATGGATAAACGGAGGGCAACATAGGAGGCAGTGAACCAGTTTCCGTCGAATTTGAATTTGTTTTCCTGCAATTGTTTGTTGTAGGATGCATCCAGGCTGAGTGTAGGGATCTTACTCAGTTTATACCGGCGTATATTGTAGGCATTGAAATCACGGGTAAGTTGCAGGTACTGATAATCTTTCCTGTCGGTATACTGATAGGTTGAGTTTTCCAGTATGCCGCCCCTTATCATTTCATTGCTCAATGTATCGGTCAATATTAATTGGTCAGCGGTTGGAATGCCCAGCAGGAGTTTAAGGCCATAATAGCCGTTATTGATCGTGGTCAGCAGTTTAGCCCTTTCTGTTTCGAGGTTGGCTAGTGCCACGCTGGCCCTGTCCACATCCAGTTTTTCTGCAAAACCATTTTTGTACATGACTTCGGCATCATGCTGTTGCTTTTTGATCAGCACGATATTACTGTCGAGTAGGTCAACCTGTGTTTTGCTTGCCACCAATTGATAATACACTTTATGCACATTGGCCTTGATGGTCTGCTGTGTCACTTCCACTTTCTTGTTGGCCCAGTCAATAGATGTTCTGCGGGCTTGCAGTCCAACAAACACCTGCCCGTCGAACAATATCTGGGTCAATTCGGCTGTTCCGCTGGTGATATACTTGGTACCGAACTGAACGGGTATAAGCGTGCCTGGCTGGCCAACGAGTTCGCCCGGCAATAAGGTTTTTTGCAATTGCAGGTTATCGGTAAAACTGCCATTGACGGTCACTTTGGGTAAAGCTGCAGCGGTTGTTTGCCTGTTGGTTTCCTTTTGCAGCAACACATCGATCAATCCGTTCTTTATATCAAGATTGTTCTGATTGGCATAATCAATGGCCTGTTGCAGTGAAAGTTCATACCGCTTTCCACTTGTTGTGTCGCCAGTTTGCGCCAGCGCAGCAAGAGGTAAAAGGAAGGCCAGTAATAACCAGTGATGCCTTTTATTTTTTGCTTTCTTCATGAGTAAGGCTTTTTTGTCTTTGTTGTATATATTTCTGAATGAGTTTATGTCCTTTAACAGTAGCAATGCCATAAATGAAATGGATCAAGAATTCCCTCGACATTTCCGCGATATTATACTTGCCTGCAGGAAAGGCAGTTACATTAAAAGGGATCATCATCGATTCAAGACGGAATTTGCTCATCATTTCTACGTTGACATCAGCGCGGTAGAGCTCGTCTTTGATACCCCACTCAATATTATGGCGGAGCACTTCCATGAGGAATTTGTCTTTGTGTTCGCGAAAACGCTGGAAGGCGCGATAATGAAATTTTTCCAGGTCATGGACGAGGAGGGGATTCATATCGTTGAAATCATCAATCATTTTCTCAATGGTAATGAACACTTCATCAATAGCATTCTTGGCACCTTCCTGTATGGTAAGGCAATCATGTTCGAGGGAGTTGATATGATTTTCGACTACGGCATGTACCAGTTCATCCTTATCGGCATAATATTGGTACAATGTCTTTTTCGACATGCCCAGGTTGTTGGCGATATCGTCCATGGATACGGAACGGATACCATACCGGGTAAACAATTCTTCAGCTTTCGTAGAAATACGCTCTTTAGCCTCCATTCACGCGAAATTTAGGGTACAAAACTAGGGAAACTTTTTTCGTAACCAAAGTTTCCATCCTGTGTTTTTCCCCGTTCATCCTGTTTTTTACACGCCCTGGCAGCCGTAGCTTTTATTACCTTTGGCCCCAAATCAATGTTACCCATGGCGAATGCGCCTAAGAATACCGGTCAGTATTATGCAAAAAAGCTCTTACGCTATCTGATCCAGGGGATTATCATCCTGGCGCCGATCGGTATTACCATATATATTGTTTACCTGCTGTTTGCAAAAGTGGATGGCATTCTCCGCCCTTATGTAAATATCCCGGGGCTTGGGTTCGTGATCATTGTCGTATTTATTATCCTGGTAGGCTGGATAAGCTCTAACTTCCTGATGGGCAGTTTTATCCATTTTTTTGATCAATGGATGGAACGTACTCCTGTGATCAAATTCATTTATTCTTCCACCAAAGACTTCTTTGAAGCTTTTGCAGGTGATAAGAAAAGATTCAATAAAGCCGTGCTGGCCAACGTGTTTGCAGAAGATGTATGGATCGTCGGGTTCTTAACCGATGAAGAGATGAGCAAGTTTGAGATGGGAGCCGATAAGGTAGCCGTATATGTTCCCCAGGCATATAATTTTGCCGGTCAGTTATATATACTTCCCCGGTCAAGAGTAAAAAAAATAGATAAGATCAGTTCAGGTGAAGCCATGAAATATGCTGTAACAGGCGGCGTGGTGGAACTGGAAGATGATCATACCCGTCAGCCGAAGCCAACTGAAGGCTTGTAGGTATTCCTTTCTTTTTATCAATTCAAGCACGCAAGGCAGAACAAACAGTTATTTGTCAATTGAAGAGAGACTACTAGTCCTGGCTTGCGCGTTCATTCCGGCCATCGGTCAACAATCAACAAATACTCATCCTCAAACGCCAGATAACACCTGCTGTTATGAAATACCTCTTTTCTCTATTCTTTCTTTTTATAACATCCCTTGCCCATTCCTGGGGGTTTTTCGGCCATCGTAAGATCAATTACTACGCTGTCTTTCTTTTACCTCCGGAAATGATCCTTATTTACAAGCAACATATTGCTTTTATAGAAGAGCATGCAGTTGATCCTGATAAAAGACGCTATATAGTTGCCGCAGAAGGTCCGCGCCATTATATAGATATCGATCAGTATGGCCAGCACCCCTATCCCGCCCTTCCCCGTTCCTGGAAAGATGCGGTTGCCCTTTATTCGGCTGACAGTCTGCAGGCGCATGGCATCATTCCCTGGTGGTTGCAAACCATGTTGCAACGGCTCACCCATGCATTCAAAGAGAAAAACCAGGCCGCGATCCTGAAATATTCCGCAGAGATCGGTCATTATATTGGCGATGCCCATGTGCCGCTGCATGCCAGCAGCAATCATAATGGACAATTGACCAACCAGAAGGGCATTCATGGTTTTTGGGAGAGCCGGATCCCAGAGCTGCTGGCAGAACAGGAATGGGATTTCATAGTCGGGAAAGCAGTGTACATTTCCGACCCCGCAGAGTTTTTCTGGAAAAGAGTGCTGGAAAGTGCGGCAGCAGCCGATACGGTTTTAAAACTCGAAAAGGAATTATCACAAACCATGCAGGCTGATCAACGTTTTGCTTTTGAAGAACGGAACGGAGCTGTTATCCGTCAGTATTCTTCTGCTTACACACGCTTGTACAATAATAAATTGAACGGTATGGTAGAGCGGCGCATGCGGCAATCCATTCTTGCAACGGCCTCCTGCTGGTACACAGCCTGGGTGAATGCCGGGCAGCCGGACCTTCAACATTTATCCAATAGAGAATTCAGCGAAGCTGAGCTGAAAGAGTTTGAAATATTGAACGCAGCCTGGAAAAATGGTGAGGAACACGAATAAGTCAAATAAACTACCTTTGCCCCTCTAATTCAATAAATCAACAGCCCAGTGATGCACAATTTCAATGCTGGCCCTTCCATTCTCCCCAAAGAAGTCTTTGAAGAAGCCAGCCGCGCAATCCTCAATTTCAATAATTCCGGCCTCTCTATCCTCGAAATCGGTCACCGCACCCCTTTATTCGAAAACGTGATGAATGAAGCCCGGTCCCTGGTCAGGGAATTGATGTTGCTTGATAAAGACCATGAAGTGCTATTTCTGCATGGCGGTGCATCCACCCAGTTCATGCAGGTACCTATGAACCTGTTAAATGAAAAGGAAATGGCGGCGTATACAGATACTGATGTATGGGGTACTAAAGCCATCAAAGAAGCAAAGCTATTCGGACATGTGGAAGTGGTATGCAGTAGCAAAGACCGCAATTACACTTACTTACCAAAAGATTTTCATGTACCGGCTACTGCCAAATACCTGCACATCACTACCAACAACACCATATATGGTACGCAATGGCAGAACCTGGCCGCATTTGAGAAATTCAATGTGCCGCTGGTAGCTGATATGAGCAGTGATATCCTTAGCCGTTCGGTTGATTTCAATAAGTTTGACCTGATCTATGCCGGCGCACAAAAAAATGTAGGCGCAGCAGGTGTAAACCTTGTAGTGGTCAATAAAAATATACTTGGGCAGGTTAACAGGCCCATTCCTACTATGATGGACTACCGCAATCATATCGAGAACGGGTCCATGCTGAATACACCTCCCGTGTTTGCTGTATATATATGTATGCTTACGCTTAAATGGCTGAAAGAAAACGGAGGCGTTGCTGCTGCAGAAAAACTCAATCATGCCAAAGCCACACTGTTTTACAACACGCTCGACAGTCTCCCTGTATTTAAAGGCACTGTAGCGAAAGAAGACCGTAGCTTCATGAATGCTGTATTTGTAATGGAAGACACTGCACTGGAAAAAGAATTCTCTGAACGCTGTAAGCAGGAAGGGCTCTACGGCGTAAAAGGCCACCGCAGTGTGGGAGGATTTCGCGTTTCCATGTACAACGCTTTACCGCTCGAGAGCGTCGTAGTGCTGACAGAAGTAATGAAAGATTTTGCAAATAAAAAAGGATAATAAGTATGGCAATCATCCAGCCTTTTCAGGCGCTGAGGCCCCGACAGGACCTCGCCGATAAAGTAGCATCCAGGCCTTATGATGTGTTAAACAGCAGTGAAGCAAAGGAGGAAGCAAAGGACAATCCCTTTTCTTTTCTTCATATCACCAAAGCTGAGATAGACCTTTCTGATGGTATTGACCCCCACAGCCAGGACGTATATGAAAAAGCCGGACAAAATCTGCTGGATTTTCAGCAAAAAGGCATTTTGTTCACCGAAGAAAAGCCTTGCTATTATATCTATCGTCTTATTATGGATGGCCGCAGCCAGACTGGTCTTGTTTGCGTTTCTTCCGTGCAGGATTATTTCAATGATGTGATCAAAAAACATGAATTCACACGGCCGGAAAAAGAAAAGGACCGTATTGATCACATGAAAACGATACGTGCGCAAACAGGCAACGTATTCATGGCATACAACAACGTAAAAGAACTGGACGCCATTATCAACAACTGGAAGGATTATCATTCTCCTGTGTATGATTTTACGGCTGACGATGGAATACAGCATACTATTTGGGTGGTGGATGAAGACAGCATCGTAAGTGAGATCACCCGCCTCTTCGGCCAGAAAGTTCCGGCCACTTATATCGCCGATGGCCATCACCGCGCGGCGTCTGCAGCCAAAGTGAGCAGGGAGTTAAAAGACAGTTCTTCTGCAGGTTTTTTCCTTACTACCATCTTCCCTGCCAGCGAGCTCGCTATCATGGATTATAACCGTGTTGTAAAAGATCTGAACGGATATGATGCTGATGATTTCATCAGCGCCCTGCAAGACGATTTCATGATCACCCATAGTTCGGAACCCGTAAAGCCTGCTCATCAGCATGAGTTCGGCATGTATTTGGATAAACAGTGGTATATCCTTACTTCCCGTAAAGACACTTATACATTGGACCCGATCGGCGTGCTGGACGTAACGATATTATCCAACAATATCCTTGACAAATTACTGGGCATAAAAGATCAGCGCACTGATAAGCGGATCGATTTTGTAGGGGGGATCCGGGGCCTTGGCGAACTGGAAAAAAGAGTGAACAGTGGCGAAATGAAAGTAGCATTCAGCCTTTACCCGGTCACCATCCAGCAATTATTCGATATCGCTGACAGTGGAAATGTAATGCCGCCGAAAAGCACCTGGTTTGAACCAAAGCTAAGGGACGGACTACTTACCCATCTTATTTAAACATTGAAGGTCAGCTGTTAATAACATCTAAAAATTAGGACATACATCGCTTCAGGCAATGGGAAACCGCTACGGAAAACCATAAACAACTTAGCTTTGTATGATCTTCATAACCTGTATTGATGAAACGCTTATGATAATTCCTGTACAGGGAAATATGTAATAAGGCGTTCCATTCTACAAAACATCGACCGCCTAAAGCGGTGAACTAAAAAAATACGAATGAAAAAACTTTTCCTTATCCCCGCCCTATTCCTTTTTACCCTGGTGGCTTTTGCACAGGACGATGCAAAGACCATGCATGAAACAGCCAAAGGATATATGCGTACAGGTGATTTTGATAACGCGATCCTTGTATTGAACCGTGCACTTGTGCAGGATAAGACCAACCTGGAAATGCAGAAAGACCTGGTGATGTCTTATTACCTGAAAAGGTCTTATGACAAAGCACTGGAAGGAGCCAAGCTCCTTTTAGAACGTGAAGATGCCGATGTCATATGCTACCAGATTGCCGGTAATGTATATAAAGCACTGGAAGAAGTAAAGGAATGCGAGAAGATGTATAAAAAGGGGCTGAAGAAGTTCCCCAAAAGCGGACCATTATACAGTGAGTATGGCGAACTGCTTTTGTCTGCCCATAATAACTCCGCTATTGATCTTTGGGAAAAAGGTATCCAGGTAGATCCTGCTTATGGAGGCAACTATTACAATGCTGCTCTTTTCTATTTTTCTACCAACGATAAAGTATGGAGCCTGATATACGGTGAGATCTTTATAAATATGGAAAGCCTTTCACAAAGAGGGGCGGCTATGAAAGAACTGTTGCTGAAAGCATACAAAGAAAAATTGTTCAATGAAGCTGATCTGAGCAAAGACGCCGATAAAAGCAAAAGCGATTTCGCTAAAGCTTATTTACAGACTATGAACAAGCAGTTAAGCCTGACCAATAAGGGTGTGACAGTGGAAACACTTGGAATGGTCCGCTCAAGGTTTATCCTTGACTGGTACAATACTTATGCTACAAAATTCCCTTTCCGCCTCTTCGATTACCAGCGTCAGCTTTTGCAGGACGGTCTCTTTGAAGCCTATAACCAATGGCTGTTTGGTCCCGTAGAAAACCTGGCAGCTTACGACAACTGGACAAAAGCACATGCCGATCAATACGAAGCACTTAACAAATTCCAGCGCAACAGGGTATTCAAGATGCCTCCGGGACAGTATTACCAGGCTGTTGCCGGCAAATAATATAAGTTTAAAGGTTTAAGGGTTTAAAAGTTTAAAGTTCATGGGCAGATAGGTGTCTGCTTGTTGAGCCTTAAACTTTTAAACCCTTAAACCTTTAAACTTCTTAAACTTTGGGGCTTCCTCCTTCTTTAAAGCTTTTTTGCCTAATTTGTCCGCAGAATAACGATTGTAATTATGACAGAGCCCCGCAGACTTTTTGATTGTATCGAATGGCACCTGGAAAGGGAGCCGCTGGAAGTAATGTTAGCCGGAAAAGAAAGCGGCCGCTGGAAAACATACAGCACCCGTGAAGTGGCCACTATCGTTGAAGACCTGGCAGCCGGCCTGTTGGCCCTTGGCGCCAGCCCCAACGATATGACGGTAGAAACCCGGGATAAGATCGCCATTCTCAGTAAAAACAGGCCCGAATGGTTGATGATCGACCTGGCAGTGCAGCAAACTGGCGCTATCTTAACACCAGTGTATCCTACTATCAGCATTGGCGACCTGGAATTTGTGTTGCAGGATGCACAAGTGAAATTCGTGTTCGTAAACGATGAAGAGCTTTACCTGAAAGTATTTAGCCTGAAAGATAAACTTCCCAACCTCAAGGAAATATTCACGATCGAACATGTGGCAAATGCTACTTACTGGAAAGATATTGCTGCGCATGCCACACCTGAAACAAAAGCTCGTGTAAAAGAAATTGCTGCAAACATCAAATATGAAGACGTAGCAACGATCCTTTACACATCCGGCACCACCGGCACACCCAAAGGTGTAATGCTCACCCATCGCAATATTCTTTCAAACGTGGTAGCCTGCCTCCCTTGTTTCCCTCCTGGAGAGGATATGCGTTCGTTAAGTTTTTTGCCGCTCAACCATATCTTTGAAAAGATGGTGAGCTATCTCTATCTTTTCAAAGGCACATCTATCTATTATGCGGAAAGCCTGGATACGATCGGTGACAACCTGAAAGAAGTGAAGCCTCACATGTTCACAACAGTGCCCCGACTACTGGAGAAAGTATATGATCGCATAATGCAGAAAGGCAACGAACTTACAGGCATCAAAAAGAAATTATTCTTCTGGGCACATGGCCTTGCAGAAAAGTTCGAGATCAACCAGAACCAGGGATTTTGGTATAACATACAGTTGAAACTGGCCAACAAACTCATCTTCAGTAAATGGAGGGAAGGCCTGGGCAATGAACTGAAATGCATCGTAACCGGCGGCGCTGCCTGCCAGGTAAGATTGATACGCATATTCACTGCCGCAAGGATCCCTATTATGGAAGGTTACGGCCTTACTGAAACATCACCTGTGATCGCCGTTAACCGCTACCAGGAAGAGAACCGCAAATTCGGGACCGTTGGCCCATTGATTGACGGAGTGGAAGTAAAGATTGCCGAAGATGGAGAAATATTAAGCAAAGGCCCGCACATCATGCTGGGTTATTACAAACGTCCTGACCTCACTGCTGAAACCATCACCGACGGCTGGCTTCATACCGGCGATATCGGCACAATGGTCGACAATCATTTTCTCAAGATCACCGACCGTAAAAAGGAATTGTTCAAGACAAGTGGCGGTAAATATGTGGCACCGCTTACCGTGGAAAACAAACTCAAGGAATCACCTTATATTGAACATGTGATGGTAGTAGGTCCTGAAAGGAAATTTGTAGGCGGTCTTATTGTTCCGGCATTTCCCGCATTGCGCGACTGGTGCAGGCAGAACGGTATACCGGATGCGGCCAATGAAGAGCTGATCCGCAATGAAAAAGTGATCAGTTTTTATAAAGAGATTGTTGAACGTTATAATAAATACCTCAATCACGTGGAGCAGGTAAAGAAATTTGAACTGCTGCCCAATGAATGGGGAATCGATACCGGTGAAATGACGCCTAAACTTTCGATGAAGCGGAAGGTGATCACGGAAAAATATAAAGATGCTATTGAACGCATCTATGCCTGATGTTTCTCACGAAGGAGGTTTTTCTCCCACTAAGACAACAAAGAGCACAAAGAAATTATATAGCTAAACTGCTTGCTTAGTCGCCTTTTGGTGAGACAGGTAGAAGGACACAAAATTATTTCTTTGTGCTCTTTGTTGTCTTAGTGGGAAACTCAACTCTTTTTGCGGGACACCAAAAAAGTCCTACCTTTTAAAGAAACCGGTTCATGAAAAAGAAGACCTCCCCTATTGATTGCTCCTTTACTGATTATTTTAAACAACACTATCCTGATGTAGATGATATATCAGCGATCCCTCCTGAGCAACTGATCGAACTTCGTAAAAATTATATCAACGAATTACTGGAGCAGGATTTCGGAGAATTGAATGAGGTGGAAAAGATCGTTACCAAAAGTATTAACAATCGTAAGATATTATCAAGGCAACACTCCCTTCCAACCGATAAGAACCTGAGTTTTGGGGAAAAGCTGGCCGATAAAGTAGCCAGTTTCGGAGGAAGCTGGTCGTTCATCATCATTTTCTTTATCATCCTGATAATATGGATGGGATTCAATGCCTGGTTCCTGCATGATAAAGGCTTTGACCCATATCCATTCATCCTGCTCAACCTGATCCTTTCCTGCCTGGCAGCCATACAGGCGCCAATAATTATGATGAGCCAGAACCGCCAGGAAGCAAAAGACCGCCAGCGTGCAGAACACGATTACAAAGTAAACCTCAAAGCAGAGGTCGAGATCCGCATGCTCCATGAAAAGCTCGACCACCTGCTGCTACATCAGAATAAACGACTGCTGGAAATACAGAAAGTGGAAATGGAAATGCTGGAAGGGATTGAAAAAGCAGTAAGAGAAGGTAAATAAAAGGTCTATCCTGCCACTTTGTCTGCGCATACCAGTTTGGAACACCCATTGCTGAAAAGGGCCGATAACTCTTTTCAAAAAATTATGACTATGCAAGAAAAAGGTACAATCTCGATCCATACGGAGAATATTTTTCCCATTATTAAAAAGTTCCTGTACTCCGATCATGAGATCTTTTTGAGAGAACTGGTTTCCAATGCCATAGACGCTACCCAAAAGATCAAACGCCTTTCATCCCTGGGACAATACAAGGGAGAACTGGGCAATCTGCAGGTAGAAGTGGCCTTTGATAAAGACAAAAAGACCATTACTGTCAGTGATTCCGGGCTGGGGATGACTGCTGATGAGATCAAAAAATATATCAACCAGATCGCATTTTCCGGCGCCACAGAATTCGTGGAAAAATTCAAAGATGCAAAAGATGCCAATGAACTGATCGGCAAGTTTGGTCTTGGCTTTTATTCTGCCTTTATGGTGGCCGATAAAGTGGAGATACAGACCCTTTCCTACCAGGAAGGCGCTACTCCGGCCCGCTGGATATGTGAAGGAAGCACTGATTTCGAGATCACTCCCGGCAGCCGCACCACACGCGGTACAGATATCATCCTCCATATCAACAATGATTCAGAAGAATTCCTTGATCAGCACAAACTGGAAGATATCCTGAAAAAACATTGCGCCTTCTTACCAGTGCCAGTGAAGTTTGGCACACGCAACCAATCTGTTGAAGATGGCCAGGATGATAAAGGTGAAACCAAATACAAAACCATCGAAGTGGATAATATTATCAATAATACCACTCCGATCTGGACTAAATCACCTTCTGAGCTTACCGACAAAGATTACCTGGATTTTTATAAAGAATTATACCCGTTCTCAGACGATCCGCTGTTCTGGATCCACCTCAATGTGGATTATCCTTTCAATCTCACCGGCGTTCTTTACTTCCCCAAAATAAAAAAGGAAGTAGAACTGCGACCCAATAAGATCAAGCTCTTCTCCCGCCAGGTGTTCATTACAGATGAAGTAAAGGATATTGTGCCTGAATTCCTGATGCTGTTGCATGGAGTGATCGATTCACCCGATATCCCGCTCAATGTATCCCGCAGCTTCTTGCAGGCAGACAGCCATGTAAAAAAGATCAATTCACATATCACCAAAAAAGTAGCCGATAAGCTGGCTGATCTCTTCAAAAAAGACAGAAAAGCTTATGAAGAAAAATGGTCGGATATAGGCCTGTTCGTAAAATACGGCATGCTCACGGATGAGAAGTTTTATGAAAAGGCAAAGGATTTTGTGTTGCTGACCAATACCAAAAATGAGTTCTATACTCTTACTGAATACCAGGAAAAAGTATCGCCGCTGCAAACAGATAAAGATGGCAACCGCATTTATCTCTACACCACTGATCCCGGCAGGCAGGATGCTTTTATTCAATCTGCTGAAGCGAGAGGCTATGATGTGCTGATGATGAATTCACCGTTAGATAATCATTTCATCAGCCAACTGGAACAAAAACTGGAAAAGACACAGGTAAAACGTGTTGATTCCGGCACAGCAGATTCACTGATCAATAAAGAAGAACCGCTGCCATCCGCATTAAGCGAAGAAGAGTCCAATGCAGTTAAAACAGTGTTTGAAAAAACGATCACGAAACCAGGTATGTCTGTAGCAGTGGAAAGCCTTTCCCCTGCTGAATTGCCTGTTACTGTAACAATGGATGAGTTTATGCGCCGTATGAAAGACATGGCGGCCATGGGCGGCGGAATGGGATTTTATGGTTCTTTACCTGACAACTACAAAGTAACAGTTAACAGCAATCACCCATTGATCGGTAAAATTGCACAGGCAGGAAATGATGAAGAGAAAACGAATCTGGCAAAACAGGCGTTTGACCTTGCCTTGTTATCACAGGGTTTACTGACAGGTGCGGAGCTGACAGATTTTGTGAAGAGAAGTGTAGCAATGCTGTAAAATAATTAGTATCGCCAAGGACACAAAGATTTCGCCCTTGGCGATACTAATTATTTTACAGGTCTGTTATCAGTTTATACTTTGGTACCAGCGATTTCATGATACCCCAGGCCAGCAGATAGGCCACCGCACAATAGGCAAACATGATCGTATAGCCCGTTTCAATATGTCCTAACGCTTTATAATGATCAAACAATGAGCCGCCAATCTTGGTAATGATCACACCACCAAGACCACCAGCCATGCCACCGATACCTACTACTGAACCCACAGCTTTCTTGGGAAACATATCAGATACAGTAGTGAAAATATTAGCACTCCATGCCTGGTGCGCAGAAGCTCCAATACCGATCAGGATAACGGGCATCCAGTAGCTTGCCTGCCCCAACGGTTGCGCTGCAAGCACCACGAGTGGGATCAATGCGATCAACAGCATAGCTTTCATCCTTCCATCATAAGGCTGGTACCCCTTTTTGATAAAATACATCGGGAACCATCCTCCGCCGATACTTCCAAACATTGTCATACTATACAATATTGCCAGCGGCAACATAATACCTGTTCCTTCAATATGATATTGATCCTTCAGGTAAGCCGGCAACCAAAACAGGAAGAACCACCAAACTCCATCTGTTAAAAACTTACCGGTTACAAAAGACCAGGTTTGTTTGTATTCCAACAGCTTAAACCAGGATACTTTTTCTGTTACTTCTGCTGCTACTCTTTCAGGAGCTGCTTTACTGTCTTCATCACTATGGATGTAATCATACTCTTCCTGGCTTAATCTTTTTTGCTTAGCCGGCTTTTCATAATACCGCAACCAGAAGAATAACCAAAGAAAACCAATGGCACCAATGATCAGGAAGGCTGCCTGCCATCCCCAATGTTCTTCAATCCAGGGAACAGTCAATGGTGCAAGGATAGCACCTACATTGGCACCGGAGTTAAATATGCCTGTTGCAAATGATCGCTCTTTTTTGGGGAAATATTCTGCTGTGGCCTTAATTGCCGCGGGAAAGTTGCCCGCTTCGCCAATTGCCAGTACCATTCTTGATACCATGAAACCGACTACGGAAATAGGAAGCAAGGCAAGTCCTGTCCAACCCAACACGGCAATAGTGCCTTTACCAATAGGAATTGCCAGCGCATGTATGATAGCACCGATCGACCAGATAATGATCGCCCAGGCATAACCTTTCTTTGTACCCAGCTTATCAATCACCCGGCCTGCAAACAACATTGCTATAGCATACGCAAACTGGAATACTGCTGCGATATCAGCATACTGGCTGTTTGTCCAGCCAAAATTCTCAGGTTTTTCCAGGGTGGGCTTAAGAAGGCTCAACACCTGCCTGTCGAGATAGTTAACAGTTGTTGCAAAAAATAAAAGCGAACAGATCGTCCACCTGTACTTTCCAATCGTTTTTCCAATGGCTTGCTGCATATCGGTTTATTTTTTTATAGCGGCGGTAATGGCCAATGCCTCCCCCGCCAGCCTGGTGATCGTTGCGTAATCTTTATTGGCTAAAACAGTTTTACTGATCATTTTACTCCCCAACCCTACTGCACACACACCTGCATTGAACCATGCGCCCATATTCTCTGCACTGACTTCCACTCCGCCCGTAGGCATAAAATCCATATCAGGAAATAATTCTTTAACAGCGCTTACGAAGCCCGGGCCTAACACATTACCGGGAAATAATTTCACCAGCCTGCATCCTGCATTCTCAGCAACATGTATCTCCGTCGGGGTCATACAGCCAGGAAGCCATAATACTTTCTGCAGGTAGGCTACATCACATACATCGGCATCAAATACAGGGCTGATCAAAAAATCGGCACCTGCCTGGATAAAAGAACTGGCCTGCTCTGCAGTACGGATCGTTCCTACAGCCAGCAGCAGATCTTTCATGCCATCATTTTTTGCAGCCACCATGGCTTTAAAATTATCAGCAGCCTGCTTGCCGCGATTGGTAAACTCGATCACCCGTATGCCTGCATCATACAAAGCACGGGTAACAGAAAGACAAACTTCTTTGCTGTCATGATAAAACAAAGGCAATAAACCCTGTTTTTTTATCTGCTCAATGATGTATGCCTGCTGCTCCATATTTTCTCAGGATTTCGTTTACGTTTTCTATTCGTTGGGAAGTGGCATCGCTTTTTTCCTGCAGTTTGCCGAAAGCTGCTGCTGCTGCAAAATCGATCACCTGCGAAGAAGGGTATTCTTTGTACAAACCATAGATCAATCCTGCCATAAAGCAATCGCCGCTTCCTATTTTATCTACCACTTTATCCGTTGCCAATTCAAGCGACACCGACTGGCCCTGCCGGGAATCAAGCGCTGCATAATACCTGATGCCTTCACCGGCATCAAAACGGAAGGTATTTGCCACCACCTGGCAACTGCTGAAAGCAGCCATGATCGCCTGGGATGTTTTACGGCCATGTTCCAGGTAGGCTTCTTTTTGATTGCGGTCGATCAGCAGCTGATCAAGCGGCGTGCCCAGCAATTGAGCGGCCGACCAGATATTACCCATCACCACATCGCAGTACTGTGTCAGCAATGGCATTATTTCCACCGGAGCTTTCCCATATTTCCAGAGTTTAGCACGGTAGTTAAGATCAACTGAAATGATCAATCCCTTTGCCTTTGCTGCTCTTAATGCTTCTTCGCAAACAGCAGGAGCGATCTCATTTAATGCAGGACTGATCGCACTGAAATGGAACCATGAACATCCATCGAGGTATGTATTCCAATCGATCATACCGGGTTTCAGCTCTGCAAAAGAAGAATAAGCCCGGTCATAGATCACACCGGCATTTTTCAGGTCGGCTCCCTGCGGCAAATAATAAGTACCAATCCGGTTGCCGGAAAGATGCACCCTGTCCGTTCCGATATTTTTGCTTTTCAGTTCTTCCAGTATTTCTTCAGAAAGATAATGTGGTGGTAAAGCAGTGGAATAAGTTACCGGAATATTCCAGTTGGCCAATGCCGTTGCTACATTCAGTTCAGCCCCTCCGATATACACCGGCATCTGGTTATTGCGTATCCATTGCCTTCCCAATGATGGCGACATGCGCAGCAATAGTTCTCCAAAACAAAAAACCGTTTGCTTCTTGTTTTTAGCCGATAAAATTGCGGTATTGTTGGTTTCGATCATTCTTTCAACGGGGTTATTTCAATTCTGCTACAGGAGCAGGGTCCATATCAGTGAATGTCTGGTTCTCTCCTGCCATACCCCAGATAAATCCATAATTGGAAGTGCCGCTTCCAAAGTGTACGCTCCAGGGTGGAGAGATCACTGCATCATGGTTGGTCATCACAATATGACGGGTCTGTTGGGGTTCGCCCATAAAATGGAACACACGCTGTGATTCCGGTACATCAAAATAGAAATAAACTTCCATGCGGCGGGTATGTGTATGCGGCGGAACAGAGTTCCAGACACTTCCCGCTTCAAGTACTGTCAATCCCATCACCAACTGGCAGCTTTTGATACCATCCAAATGGATGTATTTATAGATCGTTCTCTTATTGGAAGTGGAAATATCACCTAAAGACACCGGTGAGGCCTGCTCTTTAGTATACTGGGTATTGGGATAAGTCTGATGTGCCGGCGCCGAAAGCAAATAAAAAAAGGCTGGTGATTTTTTATCACTGCTTTTAAAACTTACAACTTTAGTGCCTTTACCAAGATATATGCAGCCAAGTTTATCCAATGTATAATCTTTTCCATCCGCTGTTACAGTACCTGTGCCGCCAACATTGATCACGCCCAGTTCCCTTCTTTCCAGGAAATATTCTGCCCTGAGTTCAGGATGGTTGGGCAATTCCACTGTTTTGCTTACAGGTTTTACCCCGCCAATAATCACACGGTCGTAATGGGAATATACCAATTGAATAGTGTCGTCCTGCATTAAGCCGGGGATAAGAAAGTTTTCCCGGAGCTGTTCCGTAGTCATCGTCTTGGTTTCAGCAGGACTGTTTTGAAATCTCAGTTCCATAAAATCTTATTTGTAAAGCGAATTAATCAATATCAGCGGCCCATCCATCCGCCATCTACTGTAAGGATGGTGCCATTCACGTAATCCGAAGCAGCGGATGCCAGGTATACTGCAGCGCCTTTGAAATCTTCCGTTTCACCCCAGCGGCCTGCAGGAATACGATCGAGAATGGACTTGCTTCTTGCAGGATCATTGCGCAAAGCTTCTGTATTGTCTGTTGCAATATATCCCGGCGCAATACCATTTACATTCACCCCTTTTGCCGCCCATTCGTTTGCCAATGCTTTGATCAGGCTTGCTATTGCACCTTTACTGGCTGCATAGCCAGGCACATTGATACCTCCCTGGAAGCTAAGCAGGGAAGCAGTGAAAATGATCTTGCCACTGCCATTTTCCAGCATTTGCCTGCCGATCTCCCTGGCCAGCACAAATTGCGCATTAAGATTGATATCGATCACACGGTCCCAGTATTCATCAGGATGCTCTGCAGCAGGTGCACGCATAATGGTACCTGCATTATTGATCAGGATGTCGATCTTTTTATTTTCCGCTTTCACTTTGTTGGTGAATGCATAAATGCTCTCACGGTTGGATAAATCAGCCTGGTAAGCCTTGAATTTTCTTCCTAAAGCAGTTACCTCTTTTTCCACCTCACTACCTGTAAGTTCTATTGTTGCAGAAACACCCAGGATGTCTGCGCCAGCTTCTGCAAGACCAAGAGCCATGGCCTTGCCAATGCCCCGGTTGCAACCTGTAACTAATGCCACTTTACCGGCAAGACTGAATTGTTGGAGAATGCTCATCTGGTTTTTGCTGCAAATTAGTGATTGTTGAATGTTAAACAGAACCCGCTTTTTCTTTCGTCGGCTCCAATTGCCAGTTGAAATAATTCTTGTTATTATTAAAACAAATATCCTGTATTATTTTTCCGATCCATTCCAGGTCATTCGGCAATTCACCGTTCTCTATCTCTGTTCCAAACAGATCGCATAATATCCGGCGGAAATATTCATGACGCGGGAAAGAAAGAAAACTTCTTGAGTCGGTAAGCATCCCTACAAAGCGGCTCAGCAATCCCATGTTCGACAGCGTGTTCAGTTGCTTGATCATACCATCTTTCTGATCAAGGAACCACCAGCCGGAGCCCCATTGTATCTTTCCTGCAACAGATCCATCATTGAAATTGCCGATCATAGTTGCCATCAATTCATTATCTGCAGGATTCAGATTATACAAAATAGTTTTTGCCAGCCTATTATTGCAGTCCAGTTTATCAAGGAACTTGGCCAAAGCCTTTGCCTGGGAAAAATCACCGATAGAATCCCAGCCAGTGTCTGCACCCAGGGTTTGCATCATCCGGGTATTATTGTTGCGCAATGCTCCCAAATGGAATTGCTGCACCCATCCTTTTTCCCAGTCCCACTCTGCAAAATGGATCAGCATAGCTGATCTGAATTTGCGTTGCTCAATATCGTTGAGGCTTTTGCCGCCATGTACTTTATTGAAAATGGCATCAATTTCTGAACCGGTAAAGTCTTCTGCATAGATCTCTTCCAGGCCATGATCGGATACACCACAACCAAGCGATGCAAAGAAATCATGGCGGTTCTGCAAAGCATACAAGAAATCATCAAAAGATGAGACCGCAATATTAGTTACAGCTTCGAGTTTTTTGATATAAGCATTGAACTTCTGCGGGTCGCTTACGTTCATTGCATTATCCGGCCGGAATGCCGGTGTAATAGGAATTTCAAAACCATCTTCACGCAGCCGGATATGATGCTCCAGGGAATCAACAGGATCATCAGTAGTACAAACTGCCTTTACATTCATTCTGCGCAAAAGATTCTTTACAGAAAAAGCAGGTGTCCGCAGTTTGGCCGTGCTTTCTTCATAAATACTTTTAGCGGTATCGAGGCTCAGGGTATCCTGGATATTAAAATAACGCTGCAGCTCCAGATGCGTCCAGTGATATAATGGATTGCGAAGCGTATATGGAACGGTAGCTGCCCATTGCTTGAATTTTTCAAAATCAGGCTGATCCCCGGTACAATAACTTTCATCCACGCCATTGGTGCGCATGGCCCTCCATTTATAATGATCACCATATAGCCATGCTTGCGTAATGTTTTCAAACTGCGTATCCTCTGCTATCTGTTGCGGTGGGAGATGGCAATGATAATCTATGATGGGCATGTCTTTTGCAAATTCATGGTAAAGACGTTGAGCCGTCTTGGTCTTCAGGAAGAAATCTTCGTCCAAAAATGCTTTCATACAACTGCTTTAATGTCTATCTATATCAGGCCACGGTTAAAATCAGAATTGTATTCTTTCACTTTATGATCGTTGCCTGGTGTTTGTTTATAATGATACTCCGCGTTTCCACGGTATAAAATCGTCCTGGTTTAATAATACTGCTTTAGGAATCACTTCTCCGCTTGCAGCTTTGATACAATACTCCAATATCTCTTCTCCCATTTCTTCAATGGTCTTTTCTCCATCAATGATAGGACCTGTGTTGATATCAATGATATCACCCATTTTTTTAGCCAGGGCTGAATTTGTAGCTACTTTAATGGTAGGGCAAACTGGGTTGCCCGTAGGTGTTCCTAATCCTGTAGTAAACAGGATCAACGTGGCGCCGCTTGCTGCTTTGCCGGTAGTTGCTTCCACATCATTGCCTGGTGTGCACACGAGGTTCAGTCCCGGCTTCACTGCAGGTTCTGTATAATCCAGCACATCTTCTACCGGCGAAGTGCCGCCTTTTTTTGCGGCACCCGTGCTTTTGATCGCATCGGTGATCAATCCATCGCGGATATTACCGGGCGATGGGTTCATGTGAAAACCTGAACCTACCTGATGTGCCGCCTCATTATAAGCTGTCATTAACCGGATGAATTTCTTTGCAGCAGCTTCATCTCTTGTACGGTCGATCAGGTCCTGTTCAGCTCCACAAAGCTCCGGGAACTCAGCCAGCAATATTTTTCCTCCCAATGCCACCAGCAGGTCTGAACAATACCCTACAGCAGGGTTGGCAGATATCCCACTGAAACCATCGCTGCCACCGCATTTCACACCCAGCACCAGGTGATCCAGCGAAGCTGGTTTTCTTTCAATCTTATTGATCTCGATGAGGCCAAGAAAAGTTTTCCGGATCGCTTCAGTGATCAGCTGATCTTCGCTCTGCGACAACTGCTGTTCAAAAACATACAGCGGTTTATCAAAAGAAGGATTTCTTTCTTTTATATCGTCCAGCAGTTGCTGTGCCTGCAGGTTCTGACAGCCCAGGCTGAGGATCGTAACACCAGCCACATTAGGATGGTCGGCATAAGAAGCCAGCAGTTTACCCAACACCCCGGCATCCTGGCGGGTGCCACCACATCCCCCCTGATGATTCAGGAATTTAATGCCATCCACATTTTTAAAAATGCGGTTAGTAGGCACCATGGCTTCTTTTACATCAAGATCGGCCTTGCTGATATCTGCTCCGCTTTTATACAATTCCAGTAAATGATGTGTTTTCTGTTTGTATTTATCAGTAACAGCATATCCCAGCTCGTTATGCAATGCTTCACGGATCACATCCAGGTTCCTGTTCTCGCAAAAAACAGTGGGGATAAACAACCAGTAATTGGCTGTTCCCACGCGTCCATCGCTACGATGATATCCATTGAAAGTACGCCCTTTGAATTTTGACACATCCGGCGGCTGCCATTGATAATGAAAAGGGCGGTAGGCAAATGGATCTGCTGCATGTTTGGTATTATCGGTGGTCATACGGCTGCCTGCAGCCACATCAAATTGTATCTTTCCTACCAGCACGCCATACATCGTGATCTTATCACCGGTGTGCATGTTCTGCATAAAGAACTTATGTTTTGCCGGAATATCTTCCAGCAACACATAGTCCTTACCATTATAAGAAATGGTCTCGCCTTTTGAAAGATTCTGCAATGCTACCAGCACGTTGTCGTTCGGATGCACCTTTAATACTCTATGCTTCATTTATGCGGTTGTTTTATTCTTAGCTCCTTCAGTTATCAGTGCGAGCGCTCCTTCCTGCTCAATAAACTTCATATAATTTGTTACAGCTTCTGCAAAACCAGGAAGGTGTAAAAGATCGACTCCCCACAATTCAGTGTCGGCCAAAACAGTTTTCACTACATCTTCTGTATTAAGCTTTGCCCATTTTTCGGAGAAATAGGCAGCTTTATCGTCCTGCATTTTATATCGTAATGAACCGGACTGGCCATAATAGCTGCCATCGTCACCTTTGCTGCATTTCATAAATAGCAGGTAAGCTGCAAAACCCTGTGCCATCTGCACCGGCACCCTGGTCGATTTTTCATAATGCCAGAGCAACAAAGGTATATTTCTCAATCGCATTTTCGACGTGAAATTCATCGTTATGCTGATCCATTGATGATCAATAAAGGGATTACGGAAACGATCGATCACCGTATTGGCAAAAGCACAGGCTTCATTGTAGGAGATCGTGTCACCCGACATTGCAGTTGCAATCTCCAGCATCATAAGGCGGCGGACGAAAGCGGCCATCTGCTCATCAGCCATAGCTTCTTTAACAGTAGTAAAACCAGCCAACACAGCCAATCCACTGGAAAATGTGTGAGTACCATTCAATAAGCGAAGTTTCAGTTCCCTGAATTTTTCAATATCCGGGGTGATCACCACCCCTTTATCTACCTGGCTGAAAGAAAGTATTTCCTTTACAGCATCGCTACCTGATTCGATCGCCCATAACCGGAATGGCTCTGCCATGATCATCAGTTCATCTGTATATCCCAGGCGTGCTTCAGTCGTTTTTTGCTCTGCAGCCGGAAGTTTACCCGGCACAATACGATCAACCAGCGAACTGCAGAAATGATTGGCCGATGCCAACCATTGAATAAAAGGCTTTTCCAATTTATTCTGTTCAGCAAGTTCCAGCACTATCTCACGAAGTTTGGTCCCATTGTCGGTGATCAGTTCAGTAGGTATGATCACCATTCCACTTTCCTTTGAACCATTAAATGCTTTATAACGTTCATGAAGGAAAGCCAGCAATTTACCGGGGAAAGAATTTGGAGGTGACTGGTGAATATCATCCTGGGTGAGCACGATACCAACCTCTGTTGTGTTGGAGATCACCAGTTGCATAGCCGGGTTATGAGCACATTTCAATATTTCCTTCCATTCTTCTGCAGCAGACAGCACACGGCTGATGGAGGCATTAATAATGGTTTCTTCTGTTTTCTTACCATCTTCAATACCTTTCACACATAAGGTGAACAAACCTTCCTGTGTAGCAAACGCATCTGTGCCACCACTGGAAGTAGATTTTACTATCACCACGCGGCCATTGAAAACGCCTTGCTTATTAGCCTTGTCAATAAAATAATCAGGCAACCCGCGAAGCAATACGCCGGTGCCAAACTGTAATACTTTTTCAGGCAGTTCCAGTATTGCTCTACCGGGTATTGATGCTACAGCCTCCTGGCTGATCTGTTGAATTATTTGTTTTGATAATTGCATACGCTCACTCTATATTTTACTTTTTCATCTTTTTGCTCCTGAATGTTCTGTGATACTTCGTATTGGATTTTTCCAGTAACCATTTTGCCAGGTCCTCACCTGCTTTATAATTCTCATATTGTGCAGGCAGTTTCCGTCCATCTATATATTCATTATATAACCAGGGATCACCAACAGCTATAACAACACCTTTACCGTATTTAGCCGTAGCGATAATTATATCACCATCTTTAACGGCATTGGCCTGGGCAGGCTTTTGCACGGTGATCGTACTCACTTCTTTCAGGAACATTTCCTTTGCCGTTTTGAACACTGGGTTATTATCTCCCGGCAACACAGAGCCCGTCGGAAAATGATCATTTTTCACCATATTCACACTTTTGTCAGTGAAATTGATCCCAAAAGCATTCGCCAGTTTATTAAAATGGACCAGATCACAATTATTACTGTCGTTTGCCATTAAGAGTAAGGCACCACCTTGCTTCACCCAATCCTTAATGATTTTCACATCCTCATCTGTAACATAATTGGGAGCAGGATTATCTTTTACATGATCGGGGTCGACAATGATATAAACATCTGTTTTTCCAAGATAGATAGCATTCGGCTTATCGAAGTAACTCAGCCATGCACCATATTTCTTAAAGATCTGACCAAAGGTGGAGAAACCAGGATTAGACCTTTCTTCCCACACATAATGCCAGTAAACAGAAGTGCCGGTAACATCTTTGCGCTTTTCTGAGTTGAAATACCGGTCAAGCATAACCTGCTTTCCTCTACCAACAGAAAGAGTCGGGACCATTTCCATTTCAACGGCACATTGTATAAAAGCTCCTATGCCTTTAGGATCGTTCACCACAACGGGCTCTTTCATATAATACTCAAAACTTCCATCGCGGTAAGGATTACCTCCCAGACCAGAAACAGCTACAGTACCATACAGGTTCAATTGTCCGTTCTCTGTTTTGAGAAATTCTTTTACAATGCCAGCATAACCTTTCTCAGCATTCGCCAGGTATTTACGGGGGATATATCCAAGACGTACTGCCTTTGCCAATGTGTACACGATCATGCAGGATGCGGAAGCTTCTTTATAATTCTTGGGCTCCTGGGGTTTGTCCAGTATGTTATACCATAAGCCGGAATTTTTGTCCTGCACTTTTACAATGGCTTCCGCATACCGCTTCAGCATATCCACAATCATCCATCTTCCTTTATGCGAACCAGGAAAATAATCCAGTGCGTCCACCATTGCCATGCCATACCAGCCCATTGCCCGGCCCCAGAAATTAGGAGAAGTACCTGTTTCATTATTTGCCCATTGTTGTTGCCTGCTTTCATCCCATCCATGATACAGCAATCCTGTTTTCGGATCACGCGCGTGAAGCTCTATGTAGGCGAATTGTTTGGCAACATCATTAAAGATCGAATCTTCATGAAATACCTGGGCGTATTCTGCATAAAAGGGCTGACTCATATATAATCCATCCAACCATACCTGGTAAGGATAAATCTTTTTATGCCAAAATCCACCTTCCTCAGTACGGGGATGTGTTCTTAATTGATTCCTTAACAGCTCAACAGCTTCCCGGTATTTCTCTTTTCCCAATACACGATAGAGAGTCAGCAGTATTTTCCCATTGTTGATATGATCGATATTGTAATCATCTCCCTTGTAATCATAGATGGAGCCATTATCTCTTACATAGTAATCCATACTATGTTGGATATAATTGAAATAGCCTGCATCGCCCGTATTTTGCCAAACACTTTCAATGCCTTTCAGGATAACACCCTGGTCATAACTCCAACTGGCTTTTGATCCCGGTTGAACAGAAAATGAATCTGGCCATAACTTCATTGCCGTTTCTGTCATCTGCTGCGATAAGGGAAGCGATTGTGCTACCTGCTCTTTTGTAAACCCAAACGAAATCAACAATGCTATGAGGAGAGCTTTTTTAAGCTGCGTAGCAGCAAAGCGGGGAACAGAATAGCATAGGACGAAGATCATTTTCATCATGACAAGTACATCGTTATCAGTTAAACACAAGATCCCTTGGGTTCTTTTTACAAGTTTAAACCCAAAGGCAGTCATATTCAATCCATTCCGAGGTTTTTTTTACGCAATCGTTGCCGGTAACGATTCCATTGGTACAAGAAGAGAATATTAAAGACCAATTATGGATTAAAATGCTATATAACGATGATCAAAGGCTTGAAGCATCAGGTAGTTTTTACAGCCTGCCTCGCCAGCATTTTCCAATTGCCTTTTATTTTTTGCCAAACAGTCAATATTTTCAGGGTCACTTCGCCAGGTTTACCATCATCATTGGTTTTGGCAGAAAGCTTATGGCGCACAATGGCCACATCTTTACTGACCTGGATAGTTTGATCAGTAAGATCAATAGTCACAAAATCAGATTTACCGCTTACGATCGTTCTTACGAAATCAGCTTTTGTTTCCACTTTTCCTCCACTATGGCCATAAGTGAGTTTATCATCGGTTAGATCAGACAATACAACGCTGTCTGCATCCACCATTGCCTTGCGCAACTGCTCTACTGCAGCGGCTACTTCTTTTTCCTGTTTGGTCTGGGCACTCATTGGTATAGCTATCATTGATATGGCTACGGCTAAAATCAGTTTGTACATATCGTTTAAGGAAGTTTATTGATCATACAGGTTGACGACTATTGGGCAGGGATCAGTTGATCAGCATTTTTCAGGTCATTTCAAAGCTATGCTTTTCTGGTGGTTACACCAATGAGAATATTCTTAATAGCTACAGCCGGTTTAAGAATGGTCTGCCATTCTTAAACCGGCTGTAGCATACTGATCATTTATTTTATTCTACCAATAAATTGTGTACAAAGCTGTCAGGATGCCGCATACGATCAATGCGCCAACCAAAAAGCCGGGAGACATTTTGAACATTTTTGAATCCACTTCAAGGCCTTTGGCAACAACACCTCTCCTGGTTTGATACAAGCTGATAGCGATCATTACCAACACACAGATCACAAATACAAAACCCATACGATCGAGGAAAGGTATTTCATACAGCACACTGCCGTCTTTTTGTGTCACTTGTTTGGAGAAACCATAAGGGCTCAGCCATTCCAGGTTGGTCCACGTAGGCAACACTTTAAAGATCACCGATAAAGCAAAGCCGCCGATAGTGGCAAACATTGCTGCAGCAGAAGTCGTTTTCTTCCAGAAGAAGCCAAGGATGAACATTGCGAAAATACCGGGAGAAACAAAGCCGGTGTATTCCTGGATAAATTCAAAACCGCCTTTTTTATCAATGCCCAACAAGGGAGCGATCAACACCGCTATTACCATTGCGATAATTACAGTAGTGCGGCCTACCCATACCATTTTCTTTTCATCAGCATCTACATTTATTTTCTTCTTGTAAATATCGAGCGTGAAAATGGTAGCGATACTGTTGGCTTTACCTGCCAGTGATGCCACCACGGCGGCTGTAAGCGCGGCAAATGCCAACCCTTTCAGACCTGCAGGCAGCAGGTTCAATAATACCGGATAAGCTTTATCCTGCATTAATTCTCCATTCACCATCATTTCCTGCTGGAAATACCCGTTCTGATGCAACACAAAAGCTGCAATACCCGGCAGTACAACAATTACGGGCATCAGCAGTTTCAGGAATGCTGCAAAGAGAATGCCCTTGCGTGCTGTGTTCAGGTCTGCACCCAAGGCCCTTTGTGTGATATACTGGTTACAACCCCAATAGCTCAGGTTCACGATCCACATACCACCTACCAGCACCGTAAGGCCCGGCAGGCTCATGTAATAAGGGTTATCTTTTTTGAAGATCATATGGAAATGATCATCTGCATTTCTTGTCAGTTGTTTAAATCCATCCACTATGCCATCGCCACCGAAGTGTTTTGCTACCAGGTCAAGCGCGAGATAAGTAGTTACCAGGCCACCAAGGATCAGGAAGAATACCTGGATCACATCTGTATAACCGATCACTTTCATACCACCCAGTGTAATGATAATGGCAAAGGCTGCGAGGAAGATCATACAGGCAGTAAGGCTGATACCTGATATGCTGCTGATAGCAAGTGCACCAAGAAACAGGATGGAAGTGAGATTCACTATCACATATAATAATAACCAGAACACCGCCATGATCATCGCCACGGTACTGTTGTAGCGCTGGTTCAGGAATTGCGGCATCGTGTAAATCTTATTCTTCAGGTAAACCGGGATAAAGAAGATCGCTACGATCAGCAGGGTGGCTGCAGCCATCCATTCATAAGTGGAGATAGCAAGACCCATGGTAAAGCCATTGCCACTCATACCGATAAACTGCTCAGCCGAAATATTGGATGCGATCAGCGATGCACCAATAGCCCACCAGGTAAGAGACCCTTCAGCAAGGAAATAATCGTGTGAAGCCGATACACTGGCTTTCTTTTTACGCCGGTAAATCCAGTAGCCATAACCGGCGACAATGATAAAATACAGGAGGAAAACCAGGTAGTCCTTGGTGTGAAGAGAATTCATACAGCAAGCTGTTTAGTTGTTAAAGTTATTTTTTCCGCTAAGCAATTCTGGTAAAAATACGTGTCACATAAACACTTAATTCACATAGGTACGGAAATTCCGGTAAAAGACCTAAAAATATTGATTTTGGGTTAACAAATGCAGGTGATGCAGGAAGTGTCCCCACGTACGCAAAGAAGCCGCAATTCTCACTTCATTGCTCCACTATATAAACCTGTTAATGATATTCTCCATGTATTCCTGTTTCCCGCTTTTCATTTCTGGTTCCCCGTTTTCAATTGCGTACGTACGTAAGTTTTCCAGTGTCAGCTTACCCTCTTCAAATTCTTTTCCCTTACCACTATCGAAGCTCGCATATCTCTCCTTACGGATCTTTTCATAATCCGATTTTTCGAGGATCGTTTCTGCTGTGAGCAAGGCCCTGGCAAATATGTCCATTCCCCCAATATGGGCATGGAACAGGTCTTCCATATCCGTACTATTGCGGCGCACTTTTGCATCAAAGTTGATACCGCCGCCTTTGAAGCCGTTTGCCTGCAGTATGATCAGCATGGCTTCGGTGAGTTCATTGATATCATTGGGAAACTGGTCGGTGTCCCAACCATTCTGATAATCGCCACGGTTTGCATCAATGCTGCCCAGCAGTTCTGCATCAGCAGCCACCTGCAATTCATGGGTGAATGTATGACCAGCCAGTGTAGCATGGTTCACTTCAATGTTCAGGCTGAAATCATCCAGCAATCCATACTGGCGGAGAAAACCGATCACGGTTTCTGAATCATAATCGTATTGATGTTTGCTGGGTTCACAGGGTTTGGGTTCAATAAAGAATTTCCCTTTGAATCCATTCTTCCTTGCATAGTCGCGCGCCATTTGAAGAAAGCGGGCAAGATGCTCTTTTTCTCTTTTCATGTCTGTGTTAAGCAGGCTCATATAGCCTTCCCGGCCACCCCAGAACACATAGTTTTCTCCACCAAGCGCAATAGTGGCATCCAAAGCAGCTTTCACCTGGGCTGCTCCATGGGCCAGTACATAAAAATCTGGATTGGTGGCGGCACCGTTCATATACCGTTTATTGCTGAACAAGTTGGCTGTGCCCCAAAGCAATTTCACTCCGCTTTGCTGTTGCTTTTCTTTCAGGTATAAGGCCAGGGTTTGCAGGCGGCTATCATTCTCTGCTATATCGGGACCATGATCCACTACATCCACATCGTGAAAGCAATAATAAGGAATGCTCATTTTGGTGATAAATTCAAATGCAGCATCGGCTTTATCTTTCGCTCTTTGCAACACATCTTTGTTCTCATCCCAGGGAAAGATATGCGTGCGTTCACCAAACGGATCTGCACCGCTGCCATTGAAGCTATGCCAGTAAGCGCAGGCAAACTTCAAATACTCCTTCATGGTTTTGCCGGCCACTTTTCTATTTTCATCGTACCATCGGAACGCTAATGGATTATCTGTATCACGGCCTTCATATTTTATCTGTCCGATTCCTTTGAAGTATTCCCTGCTTCCTGTTAGCACGTTCATAGTGTTGAATCTTTTATATTTATTATTGATTTAGTTGATTGAGCAGAATATTTTTCCATCCGTTATACAATTCATCGTAAGCAGCGGTAAGCTTTGAAGAAGGCTCTGCTTTATATAAAGGTTTGAAATGGCGGAAAGCTTCCTCTGCCGTTTTGTAGATGCCTGCCCCCAAACCTGCGCCGATAGCGGCTCCTGTGCTTCCATCGCCCTGGTACAATTCCACACTGAGACCGGTAGCATTCACAAATGCTTCGGTAAACACTTCACTGAGGAACATATTCGTCTTGGAAGCCCTGATCACACTGGGGTTGATACCATTGCTGCGCATAATATCAAGCCCGTAGCGGAAGGCAAACGCTATTCCTTCCTGCGCAGCCCTGTACAGATGCGGAGCAGCATGTATATTGAAATTGAGTGAATGGATATGTGCTTGTATGGTCCGGTTGTTGAGCATGCGTTCCGCTCCATTTCCAAATGGCAGAATATAAACACCTTCACTGCCGGGAACAATGCCGGCAGCCGCTTCATTCATTTCACGGTAATCCAGTTTATCGCCTGTAATATTTTTGATCCAGCGGTTAAGAATGCCCGTACCATTTATATTGAGCAATACACCCAGTCTTTTTTGTTTGTCGGTATGATTCACATGCGCAAAGCTGTTGACACGCGATTCATTATCATAAGTCAACTGATCGCTCACTGCATAGATCACACCGCTGGTGCCTGCAGTGGCAGCCACTTCGCCGGGGTTCAGTACGTTCAACGATAATGCATTATTAGGCTGGTCGCCGGCTTTGTAAGTAACCGGTATACCGGGTGTAAGCGATAATGATTCTGCCACAGCTTTGCTTACCTGGCCATGCACGGTAAACACATCTTTTACCTGGGGAATGAATTGAAGGTCCAATCCATAATAACCAAATACATCTTTGGACAATTCATGCTCCTGGAAATCCCAGAACACGCCTTCAGATAACGCAGAGATGCTGGTGCTGATAACACCGGTCAGTTTCATAGCAATGAAATCACCAGGCAGCATGATCTTATCGATCTTACTATACAATGCCGGTTCGTTTCGTTTTATCCAGGCCAGTTTGCTTGCTGTAAAATTTCCGGGAGAATTAAGCAGGTGCAATAACGCACGCTCTTTACCGATCGTTTCAAAAGCCTGGTTGCCCAATTCCACTGCACGGCTGTCGCACCAGATAATACTATCGCGGAGTACCTGTTGTTGTTTGTCCACACACACCAATCCATGCATCTGGTAAGCAATACCGATAGCACTGATATCTTTAGGATCATACTTACGCTGCGCATGCAGTTTCAGGATGGCAAGTTGTACATGTTCCCACCACATGCCGGGCGATTGCTCTGCCCATCCGGGTTGCAGGGATGTAATGCCCGATTCTGTTTCGGGATATTGGGCCGAAGCAAGCTGTTGTTGAGTAGCGGCATCCACTACGGATGCTTTAATGGAAGAAGTGCCTATATCGAGGCCTAACAATAACATAAATAGTCAGTTTTATTTTCACAGGCCTGCCCGCCGAAGACAACGTAGGCGGGCCGAACTTACAGCATATCCATCAATGAAAAATGAAACCGATTGCATTTTTTATGCAAAAGATGCAAATCAAGTACATACTACTGATTTACAGCGAATTACAATTTCTTCTTTTTATCTCGGCAAGGCCTTCAAAATCTTCCACATTTCGGTCGCCACCAGCAGGTTTCCGTCACCGGTTAAGTGTACCCTGTCTGTGGTTAGAATGCCTTTTTCCGCATTATTTGGATTGTTCGTTTTGAGATAATCAACAAATGCTTTGTGAAGATCACACAACGGCAGGTTCATGTCTCTCGCAATGCTACGGATAATATTGCTGTAATGGTTAAGATCACCGTCCTGCTCATTGGAATAATCATTTCTCTCGCCGATCACGGTAGGTGTGCATACCACCACACGGATATTTCTGTCCTGCAATTTTTTGATAATAGCACGGTAGAATTTTTCAAATTTTGGCGCATCGGTGCCGGTGCCTGAACTGCTTTTATGCCACACATCATTAATACCGACATAGATAAATACAATATCAGGGTTCTTTAACAGCACATCACTGTCCATCCGCAAATAAAGATCATAGACCTTATTGCCGCCAATACCTGCACCAGCCAGTTCGAAAGACTCAGCTAATCCATCTTTACGGATCAGGCTGTCCATTTTAACGATATAGCCATTGGGATTCACAGCCGCTTGCGTAATGGAATCACCAAAGAAAATAACCTTGTTCTTTTTAACCGGTTTGGTAAATGCTACCAGCGATAAAGTAAGAAAGAGCATGAAATATTTCATTTTCATTTTTTTTAAGATGAATGATCATTAAGCATTGGTCAGCGCCCTGTCAAGATGTACATAACCGCCATCCACATACAATAGTTGGCCGGTGGTATGGCTCGAACGTTCAGATAAAAGAAAGGCAACGGTATTGCCGATCTCTTCGGCTGTAGTCATCCTGTTGCCCAATGGTATCTTCGATTCAATTTCCTTTAATTTTTTTGCCGGGTCTGGCTGAGTTTGAATCCACCGGCCATACAGCGGCGTGAAGCATTCCGCCACTACCACAGCATTTACCCTTATACCATATTTCAACAACTCAACTGCCCACTCCCTTGTCAGCGCATTGCGGCCCCCATTGGATGCAGCGTAGGCAGAAGTTCCTCCCTGCCCTGTATCAGCTGCCTTGGAAGTAATATTAACGATGCTGCCTTTCGATTTCTTTAGTTCAGGCAGAGCGTACTTCGCCATCAGGTAATAATGGATAAGATTTTTATGCAGGCTGGCCATGAACGTTTCATAATTTCCGTTCTCCAATCCTACTCCATCATTAACGCCTGCATTATTTACCAACCCATCTATACGGCCCCATTGTGCGATCACCTGTTTTACCGCCTGCTCGCATTCTTCGGGTTTGGTCAGTTCTGCAACCACCTGCAAAGCTTTGCCTCCATTCCTTTCGATCTCTGATAAAACTGCCTTATTATCTGCTTCATTGCGGCCGACAATTACCGGTATAGCCCCTTCTGAAGCCAGCACTTTCACAATCCCTTCTCCAATACCTTTGGCGCCACCCGTTACAAGGATGATCTTATTGTTTAGTTGCAGGTCCATTGATTCGTTTTAAAGATGATAAAATGAACTGGCATTTCCTCCAAAGAAGGCCTCTTGCTCCGTGGCCGAAAACCGGGAAAAATATTGACTGACGATCTCCAGCATTTTGCTGTAAGAAGCAGCCACATTGCAAACCGGCCAATCGCTACCATACATAATACGGCCGGTACCGAATGCTTCAACCACCGTATCTATATACGGAGTAAAATCTTCTTTCTTCCATTGTTTCCAATCGGCCTCGGTGACCATGCCGGATATTTTACAAAATACATTATCATGATCAGCTAATGCCTGCATCTCTTTTTTCCAGTCGATGCTGCTGCCGGTTTTAATATCCGGTTTGGCGATATGGTCCACCACAAATCTTTGCCGGGGAAATGCAGCCACCAGTTCTTCAGCATATTTCAACTGATCCGGAAATATTAATATGTCATACGTAAACCCATATTTCTCCAGCAAGCCGATGCCCTGTTTAAAAGCAGGCTTCAACATCAATGCCCGATCGGCCTCGCCCTGCAAAATATGCCGGAAGCCTTTCATTACAGGAAAGGATCGATAATAAGCCAATCGCTCTTCCACTTGCGGATTTTGCAGATCAACCCAACCTATTACTCCTTTGATATAATCATACTGCGCTGCATTCTTCAATTGAAAATCATTTTCCTTTTCCGATTGATCGCTTTGCACGGCAATGCATCCATCAAAACCATGTTGCTGCAGTACAGGTAAAAGATCTGCGGGCATAAAATCCCTGCGGATAATATCCATCTCTTCAGTGATCCAGCTATCCCTTACAGGATCAAACTTCCAAAAATGATTATGTGCATCAATTTTTAGCATAAGCCATGCAGCTTTGCCGGGATTCTCCCAGCCCATCTATTCCCAGTTCAACAACATCACCGGGTCTGAGATAAACCGGTGGATTGAATCCCAGTCCCACACCTGCCGGTGTGCCTGTAGAAATAATATCACCGGGTAATAAGGTCATAAACCGGCTCACATAGGCAATCACAAAGGGAATGCGGAAAATGAAATTGGAAGTGTTTCCGTCCTGCATCGTTTTGCCGTTTACTTTCAGCCAGAGGCGGAGATTGTCAACATCGCTGATCTCGTCAGTTGTTACCAGCCAGGGGCCTATCGGCGCAAATGTATCGCAGCCTTTTCCTTTATCCCAGGTGCCGCCTCTTTCCAATTGGAATTCCCTTTCGCTTACATCATTATGCAGGCAATAACCGGCTACATGGTCCATAGCATCCGCTTCTTCAACATAGCTTGCCTCTTTTCCTATCACAACAGCCAGCTCTACTTCCCAATCGGTTTTTACAGAATCGCGTGGAATAATGATCGGATCAAAAGGGCCGCTGATAGCCGTACTCGATTTCAGGAATATAACAGGTTCGGCCGGAGGTGTTGCACCGGTCTCTTTTGCATGATCTGCATAGTTAAGTCCAATGCAAACGATCTTGGAAGGCCTGGCAACAGGAGATGCCAGGCGGGTACCGGCTGCAACTTTGGGAAGCTGCCCGGCTCCGGTTATCTTTTCTGATAGCCGTTGCAAACCTCCGCTTGCAAAAAAGTCTTCATCGTATTCCTTAACAAAAGCAGATACATCATACAACTCATTATTGATACATATACCTGGCTTTTCCTTTCCTTTTTCGCCAAAACGGATCAGTTTCATTTGATTCTTGAATTTCGGGTTAGTTATTCAGTTTAATAAATCCTCCGTCGATCGGGTAATCGCAACCTGTAATAAAAGCTGCTTCATCGCTGCAGAGATATAAAACCAGGTTAGCGATCTCACCGGGTTCGGCCATCCGGCCTATGGGTTGTGTTTTTGATAATTTTTCAAACATTTCCTTTTCCTTACCAGGATAATTCTTTGCGATAAAACCATCCACAAAAGGCGTATGTACGCGTGCAGGAGAAATGCAGTTGCATCGGATATTCTGTGAAATATAATCGCGGGCAGTAGAGAGGGTCATGCCCAGCACAGCACCCTTAGTCATAGAATAAGCAAACCTGTCTGGCAAACCTATGGAAGAAGCAATGGAAGCCATATTCAAAATAGCTCCTCCTGTTTTTTTCATGTGTGGTATTGCTGCCTGCAGGCAATTATAAACACCTTTTACATTCACAGCCAGCAAGCGGTTGAAATCATCTTCTGTAGTAGTTTCCACATTTCCTACATGCGCAATGCCTGCATTGTTGACCAGCAACTGTATGCCACCGGCTTTCTGTGCAATACCATCCACCACCTCTTTTACCTGTTGCTGATTGCTTACATCACATACGATAGCCGCTGCCTGGCCACCTTCTTTTTTTACCTGTGCAGCCACTTCTTCGGCTAACTCCTTATTAAAGTCAAGGATATGAACGGAAGCGCCCTGCTGTGCAAAAAGCAGGGAGATCGCTTTACCAATGCCGCTGCCGCCTCCTGTTATGATCGCTGTTTTTCCTTTCAGACTGAACATATCAACTCCTTTTATTCCTTATTGCTTATTTCAATGAAAAGATTTTGTTCATCAGCACCCATTTCTCTCCTGCTTTAGTTCCGGGTATTACCTGCTGATACTGGCCCATCAGTGTTTCCCATTCCTGCACTTTAGGATTTGCCTGATCACTGCCGGCTTTTTGCTCAAAGGTAAATGTATCCGTCACTTCCATGATCATAAAAAGCCGGTTGCTGAAACGGTATATTTCCATCTGTTCTATTCCAGCATCCCGGATGCTGTCAAGTATCTCAGGCCATACCTGTTGATGGTAACGCTCATAGGCGGCTATCTTTTCCTGATCATCAACAAGGTCAAGTGCCAGGCAATATCTTTTCATATCAGTATGTTGTTTCGGTATTGTGTAATTGGCATGCAGGTATACTAAAGCGTAAGATAGTTATTCGTTGGAAAAGAAGGATAAAGATAAAGTGGGGAAAAATGATTTACCTTGCCCCTTATTGTCATGAAATTTGAAGCTGTCACTATTAAGGATATTGCCAAAGCACTGGGCCTTTCTACTTCTACGGTATCAAGAGCCTTGCGCGACAGCTATGAGATCAGCCCTGAAACTAAAAAACTGGTGTTGGATTATGCAGAAAAGATCAATTACCAGCCCAATCCTATTGCTCTTAGCCTGAAAGAAAGGAGATCGCATTCCATTGGAGTGATCGTGTCCGAGATTGCCAACAGCTTTTTTTCACAAGCCATCGATGGTATTGAATCGGTAGCCTACCGCAACGGCTACAATGTTATCATTTCCCAGACACGCGAATCATACGAAAGAGAAGTTATCAACCTGAATTATCTTACTTCCCGCTCTATCGACGGACTGATCGTATCCGTGTCAGCCGAAACCAGTGATTTCAGCATTTTTAAAGAGTTGCATGACCGTGGCATGCCTATTGTTTTCTTTGATCGCATCGTTCCTGAATTGAATACACATAAGGTAATAGTGGACAGCCATAGGGGTGCTTATGATGCCACCGTTCATCTTATACGGAACGGCTACAAACAAATCGCAGCGCTTAACAGTAACCCTGTTCTTTCCATTACCAAAGACAGGCTGGCCGGCTATCTTGCAGCCCTGGCCGATCACGGGCTGAAAGAAAAAAATGATCTTATTAAATATTGCCCGCACGGAGGATTGCTGCCTGCCGAAATAGAAGGAGCGATGGAGCAATTATTAAGCGGTGAATCCAGGCCCGATGCTATCCTTGCCCTCTCAGACAAGCTGACCACCGGCAGCCTCAGAACATTAAAAGCCCGGAAAATAAAAGTGCCGGAAGAGATCGCGCTGATCGGCTTTTCCAATTCCGACCTCACCGAGCTGATTGACCCTTCCCTATCCATTATCAAGCAACCTGCTTTTGAAATGGGGAAGCTAGCCACCAACTCATTGTTGCAACTGATTGAAAGCAAAAGACCGGTCACTGAATTCACTACCACTACCCTGGCCCCGCAGTTGATCATCAGGGAGTCATCAGGCCAGCGAAAAGGAGAGTCATAACCCAACGGTTCGGCACCCCAAAAGCCCAGCCCATCTACAGAAACTGCAGTTTATCCCGCACAGCAGGGACGGGAAAAGCAGAAATTCTATCTTAGAGCTGGTTACGCTCAACAATTAGTAAATACACATGACGATACTGAAATACAGCAGTAAAGAACGGCTTATTGGCGCTTTCATTATTCCACTCGTGTCCCTCCTCTTCAATTCCATGATCTTTGGGGCTGCTTATTTCAATAGCTGGCAACATTTTCTCTGGCCCAGCCTGATCACGATGATAGTTGTGCTGGTGATCTATACGCTTTGCAGCATGGTGGCTATTATATTGGACAACCGGTTTCCCCTTTACAGTCAAACTTTCAAGCGCATCGGCATCAGCATTCTCTGCTATATCGGTATTACAGTGATCGCAATTACCATTCTCTTCTTTGGTTATGACTATATCCATATAATGGATTTACGGGTGAAAATGAGCAACTACCCCTGGATGCTGGTAATCGCCATTGGCTGCAATCTGCTGGCTACAAGCTTTAATGAAGGTGCAGTATTTTATGAAAAATGGAGAAAACTCGTTGACGAAGCCGATCAACTGAAAAAAGAAAACCTGCAAAGCCAACTGGAAGGATTGAAAGGCCAGGTGAATCCCCATTTTCTTTTCAACAGCCTAAATTCCCTTTCATCGCTCATCAGTGATGAACCGCAAAAAGCGGAGAAATTTTTGGATGAACTGAGCAAAGTGTACCGCTATCTTCTCCGCACCAATGAAGATGGACTGACAACACTGGATACGGAAATGCAATTCATTTATTCCTATTTCCATTTGCTGAAAACCCGCTATGGCGACGGCCTGGAAATGGAAGTACGCATCAATGAACGCTTCCTGGTGTACCTGCTTCCTCCACTCACGCTTCAGATACTGATGGAAAATGCTGTAAAGCACAACATGATCCTGAAAGACCAGCCGCTTAAAATACTGATCATGACCACTAATAGCGGTAAGCTGCTGGTAAGCAATAATCTCCAACGCAAGGAACGGATGGTATCCTCCAATAAGGTCGGCCTGATCAATATTGTAAATAAATACCGGCTCATGAAGCAGGAAGACATCACGGTAAGGGATGATGGAAAAGAGTTTGCCGTGGCCGTTCCTCTTATCCAGGGTTAGCCGCCAGCCCATACATAAAAAGAACAGTTCATGCAGGGGTAATGTCAGGTCAACTGGAACAGGTTCATCCAGCCTGTTTTGATGAGTATCTTGGTTTCATCAAAACCATTCTATTATGAAAGTGCTTATCATTGAAGATGAAGAACTGGCGGCTAAAAAGCTCCAGAAAACCCTCGCTGCTATTGAACCCGCTGCAGAGGTTGTGGGTGTTACAGACAGCATCCGCTCTTCAGTAAACTGGCTGGAAAGTAACGATAGTCCAGACGTGATCCTGATGGATATCGAGCTCGCCGACGGGCAAAGCTTTGAAATATTCGACCGCACTTCTATTAAAAGCACGGTCATTTTCACTACTTCATATGACGAATACGCTTTAAAGGCCTTTAAAGTAAGCAGCGTAGATTACCTGCTTAAACCCATACAAAAAGAAGATCTCCGCGGCGCTCTTGAAAAATTCAGGGGTATGAAAACCCTTTATGGCAATATGGCCGGCCGCGACCCGCTTAATGTGGAAGGCCTGGTAAAACAACTCCAGGAAAAACTACAGCCCAAAGAATACCGCAAACGCTTCCTTGTAAAACATGCTCAAAAGCTCGTCAGCATTGAAGTAAATGATATCGCTTATTTCTACAGCGATGGCCGTCTCAATTTCTTCAAAACGGCCGATAACAAAAAATTCGTAGTAGACTATATCATGGATGAGCTGGAAGACATGCTCGACCCTGAAAGATATTTCCGCATCAGCCGCTCCTTCTATGTTTCCGTTGACAGCATTGACCAGATACACGATTACTTCGGGAACCGCCTGATCCTCCAGCTTAATCCCTCAGTGGATAAGGAAGCTATTGTAAGTAGAGAGAAAGTAACGGATTTCAAACGTTGGATGGGTAAATGAGTCGGCAGTCTGCCTCGAGTCATTAGTCGACAGTCGATAGTCCGACCTTTCATCAAGTCAGATCATGCTTTACGATATCAAAATGAACATGCAAATTCTTTTGAGATTCGGACTATCGACTGCCGACTAACGACTCAAGATCACATCGCCACTTCCATCTTCACAATTGTTCCCGTATTGATCTCCGATTCGATATAGAATGATGCATTGATGGCGGAAGCTCTTCTTCTCATATCGCTAAGGCCGCGGCCCATCATGGCCACATTGTCCATCATGAATCCTTTTCCATCATCTACGATCATCATCATCAGTTTGGATTTGCGGTAACGGATACTTACTTCCACCAGTTTACCGCCGGAGTGTTTGCCGGCATTGGTGACAGCTTCCTTATACACGGAAAGCAGTTCATAACGGTGTTCCATATTCAGTTTCAGCCCACGTACACCGAGCTCAATGTCAAAGCCGATATTGATCTCGTAGATGCTTTCAATTTCACCGGCAAAACTTTTCATCCGTTCGATCGTATCGGCCATCGTGTCAGTCCTGGGATTAATGCTCCACACCATATCAAACATGGCCTGCACCATGCGGCTGCTGGTTTCACTGATCTGGCCGATATATTCCTTGGTACGCTGCCGGTCTGTATCCACTTTTGCTTTTGCCAGTTCGCTGGAGATATTGATGCTGCTGAGTGAGTTGCTCATATCTTCTGTAAGGCTGGTAGCGATTCGTGTGCGGATACTTTCAGTGGCCCTGATCTTTTGCATACGCACTTTATCCAGCCAGTACAATACGCAAACGCCTGCCAGCACCAGTATACCGAGGAACCACCAGGTTTTCCAAAAAGGTGGCTTTATCCTGATCTTCATTTCCACCACATTCCGGGAATGGACCCCGTCTGCGTTGGTGCAATATGCTTTAAAAGTATAAGTGCCCGGCGGAAGATAATTATATACGGCCTGGTGGAATTGCCTGGACAATTGCCAGTTCTCATCCAGCCCTTCCAGTTTATAAAAAATACCATAACTGCTTTGAAAGGTCATGGTGGAGAATTCAATGGTGAGGGAGTTTTGATCATGAGACAGTTCAAGCACCGGCAGCCGGGAAGCTGAATCAGCGTTCAGCCATTTATTCATCACCCCAATACGGGTGATGGCAATCGGAGGTGGCAGACGGAAATTATTCCTGGCAATTGTTGCCGGGTCGAATATGATCCAATCATGCGCAGTACCAAAAGCAATACGGCCATCATTTAATAAAGTAGCAGTGCCCGAAATAAAAGAATTGGTGTGCACGCCATCCCTTTCATTATAGTTTGTCACCACCTTGGTACTCATGTTCACACTGCAAAGGCCGCTTTGGGTGGCGACCCAGAGATACCCTAACCGGTCTTTAATGACATTACAGACAATATTGGATGGCAGATCAGCCGGGGCTGGTAATTTTGAAATAGTATTGGTATAGATATTCAATATGTTTAGTCCGCCGGAAGCAATAACATATAAACTGTCGCTATACTGCAACATATCATAGGCATCATTGGAAAGCAGTTTGCGATTGGCAGGGCCGGCAGTTGTATAGTTTTCTATCACTGCCCCATCTTTTATATTTAACCTGAACAAACCATTTTGCAACACACAGACCCAAAGATTTCCTTTGCTGTCAGGCAAAAGGCGCATGATGCGGTTTTTGAATTTCTGTAGCTGGGTCAGGCGTTTGCTAACCGGGTCCCATTTGGCCAGCCTGCCACTGTGTGTACCCACCCAGATATTCCCATCCTTATCTTCCGTGATCTGACGGATGATGGTAGTACCGGAAAAGAAACTGATCTTCTCCGCCTTTCCTGTCGTCTTCCTGATGATCGTGATATTGCCATCCTCTCCTGCTTTCCATATATCTCCGTTGGATTGCTGGTACATGCAGGCTATGCTTTCATCCGGCCTGGCAGCATTAACGACAAAATTGGGAGGCAGCGGTTGCAATCTTGTATTGTAACGGAAAAGACCATTGCCCGAAGTGCTGACAATAATATCCCCTTCACTTGTTTGGCATACGCCGGATACAGCCTGCGGATACGGCAATACGCCATCGCCGGGCCGGGTATTGATCACCGCATGAAAAAACTGGCTGGAAGGGTTGATCCGATACACTCCCTTGTTGGTACAAAACCACAGATTGTGTTCCCTGTCCTCATAGATATTCAATACCGCATCATACCTGATGGAATAAGGTCCGGGAAGATTGGATTCGATCAATTCAAAATGTTCTGCCCCCTTACTCAAACCGGCAAGAAGGTTACTCCCCATTACCCAAATCGTACCGTCTGATTGTTCCTGGACATGCATCACCCTGTGCTTCGGATTCTTAACAATGGAAGAAATATCCGAGCTCCATTCTTTGAGCGCATTGGTCTTTGAGTCAAAACTGTAAAGCAGGCTTACCATGCCTGATGAAGAATGTGCCATTAACCAGATCCGGTCAGAATGGTCGGGTACAAGAAAAGTGATAAAACGAAGATTACTGGCTGCCGTGATCAGCGGATCATTTACCGCATTCTGACCGCGGTAATACATGCTTTTTTTCCTACTATCATATTTTACCAAACCGGAATCACAGGCCACCCAATAAATAACGGGATCTTTATCCTTCTTTATATAAATAGCGTTCCAGCCTGCAGGCGTTTGAACAGGCACATTCTGCGAATTGAATTCCTGTCTTGCTTCGTCATATACGAATATTCCTACCCTGTACAATAAAAGAAATATCGTACCATCCTCATCAATAAGAAGCTGGCTGATGGAAATATTGTTGATATTGATTGGAGCGCGGACAGGAATCTCATGGAACGAAAGGCTTACAGGGTCCATGTAGCCCACTTTGTTCTCATTGAACAATAGCCAGATGCGGTTTTTCTTATCGATCCGCATCTTTTCAATATTATCGTTGGGAATAGAGGTGGTGTCGCCCTCAATATGACGAAAAGTAAGCAGTCTCCGGCCTTCGTAGCGTTGCAAACCATCTGCTGTTGCGATCCAGATAAACCCTTTCTCATCCTGCTGCACATCCACTACTTCTTCCGACACCAGGCCATTGCGGCTGCTTAGGCTGGAAAACAGGTAATCTTTTCGTAATTGCGCTCCGGCCAACTGCGATGAAAGCAATAAACAATATAGGAGAAAGGAACGCATGCGTGTGGTTAAATCTGCCAAATATAACCACCACACCCACCGCAGGAAAGGACTTACCGATGAACTGTAGCTATCCGCGATAGATTGATTAAAACAACTGATGATATGAGTATCCCGGCGCTGTCGTAAATTTGCCGGCTACAATATTATGACTACAACTACCGACACTGTGAATACCGGGGCTGACAGCCGTTCCATCTCTTCTTCGCTCACCATACTGATGGCCGTTACCTGCGGCCTCGTGGTAGCTAATATCTATTATAATCAACCATTACTGGTCGAAATAGGTCACACTTTCAATGTATCAGACAGCACCGTGAGCCTGCTGGCTACCATGACGCAGGTGGGTTATACCATCGGGCTGCTGTTTGCCGTGCCATTGGGTGATAAAGTGGAACGGAAAAGGCTGGTACTCATCATGCTCGCTATTGCTTTTCTTTCCATGCTGGTGTCTGCACTGGCCCCTTCTTTTGAAGTGCTGGTGGTGGCAGGTCTTTTCACCGGCATCTTTTCCGCTGTTCCGCAGGTATTATTGCCGATGACTGCACAGTTGGCCGGTGATCATGAACGTGGCAAAGTGGTTGGCAGGGTGATGAGCGGTTTGTTGATCGGCATCCTGCTGTCAAGAACGATCAGTGGTTATGTGGGCGCCCATTTTGGCTGGCGTATCATGTTTGGTGCCGGCGCAGGCATCATGGTCATATTATCGCTGGCACTTCTGCGTTATCTGCCGCACAGCCAACCTACTTACAAGGGTTCCTATGCCAGCCTGATGCGGTCGCTGGTCACACTTACGCGCACATTGAAGCCTTTACAGAAATCAGCACTGACCGGCTGTTTTATGTTTGCTGCTTTCAGTGTATTCTGGACCACGCTGGTATTTTTCCTGGAAGGTGCTCCTTATCATTATGGAAGTGATATGGTCGGATTGTTTGGGCTGATCGGTGCGTGTGGTGCTTTAGCTGCCCCGATCGCAGGCAAAAGCGCAGATAAAAGAGGGCCTCAGTTCACCCTGCGTCTTGGCATTTTTGCTTCGATGTTTTCTTATGTATTGCTGGGAGCAGGTGGCACTTACCTCTGGGTGCTTATTATCGGTGTAATTATCCTCGACATCGGTATGCAAACAACACATATCTCCAATCAGTCACGGATCTTTTCATTAATACCGGAAGCAAGAAGCAGGATCAATACAGTATATATGACATCTGCATTCATCGGAGGTTCAATCGGTTCTGTGGCAGGCAGTCTTGCATGGGCGCATGGAGGATGGATCTATGTATCCGCCGTAGCTTTGGTGTTCGTATTGATCGCTTACCTGGTGAATACGTTTGTACCTCATAAATAGAACCGTATGCCATCAACCAAAAATGTGCTGATCCTTGGGGCCAATTCCGATGTGGCCAAGCAAGCGATCAGGCTTTATGCCGATAAAGGGTTTCATGTTATCGCTGCTTCCCGCAGCACCGGTACCCTCGAAGAATTTATTTATAAAGAAAATATTGACCCGGCCAAAGTAACCATCCTGTATTTTGATGCCGAGGCTTTTGACACGCATACTTCCTTTTATGCAAGCCTTCCGCAAAAACCCAATATTGTTGTTTATGCGGCTGGCTATCTCAAACAGAATGAAGAAGCATTGCTTGATTGGGAAGGCAGTTTCCGGATGATGAAAGTGCATTATGCAGGTGCAGTATCTATCCTCAATATCATTGCAATGGATACGTCTAATATTGGATTGGAACGTATCATCGGTTTATCATCCCTCTCGGGCGTCCGCGGAAGGAAAAGCAATTTTATTTATGGAAGCACCAAATCTGCTTTCACACAGTACCTTGCGGGATTGAGGCAATACCTGTTTCCCCGCCATATCACGGTCAATGTGATTGTTGCCGGCTATATCCGAAGCAAAATGACAAAAGGATTGAATTTGCCGGAATCATTGATGCTTGAGCCTTCTTTTATTGCAAAGGCTGTAGTGAATGCAGGAAAAAGATTTATTATAGTGCCGGGCATTAAATGGAAAATGATCTACCAGATATTAAAAGCAATGCCGGAGAAATTGGTGGCGAAATTGCCATAAGGCCACAATAGGGTATCGCAAAGGATACGCCAGGAGCGCAACGTTAGCTTCTTCTTTGCGCCCTTGGCGATACCTCTTATGTCAAATAAATTTTACTTGGCACGAATATCCTTGAAGTAATCCCTTTTTGCATCTATAACAGCCCTGTCTTTTTCATTTTTCAGCTCACGGATCTTTTCCTTTCTTTCTTTTCTACTCATTGATTTATCACGACGGGTCTCTTTTATCTGTTGTTGATAGTCGTCGCGGATAGCGTCGAGCTTCATTTCCAATTGCCTTGGATAGCGATAAGAGTAATCCGGGTAATAATAATATGGGTAGTAGAACGGGTTATAAAAACCATAAGGATACCAGGACCCATAAGTAACAACTGGCCGGTACACCCTGTAACCACCATGGTAACCGCCACCTTTCATTCGTTGGGCTGATGCTGTAAGAGATAACAGGAATAAGCTTAATATAATCAGTAGATTTTTCATGATCCTGTTTTTTGTTTCATATCTATGACTGCAAAAACAGGAAAAGGAATAAAAAGGGAGCAGGAATAACGGATGGTTTACAATCGTTAAGGATTTGTTGCAGTAAAAACCGCCGATCTTATTGATTAAAATAAAGTTCTTCGATCAAACAGGCGTCTTTAAATGAACGCCTTGATCCGCCATCTTCATAAGAAGTGCTGTTGCCAATGCTCAATGAGCCGCCACTGCGTTTAAACCTCAGCCTTTCGCTATACAAAACTTTCTGATCTGCATTCTTTACAGCAATCTCATACGAGCCTGCAGGAAGGGCTATCATCAATGCATTTTTCTTTGATTCCTCATTGTCGCAATCGGGAGCTGTAGGCAGATAAGGCAATTCTCCTTTATTTTCCCCGTCGATAAAGAGATATACTTTCTGCCCTGCCGAACTTGTCCAGAAATAGATGTTGAATCCTTCCCCCTGCAGCATCCTGCACCCGGCAAAACTTATGACCAGGGTAAAGGCGATTAATAGCAATCTCATTTATTTTCTATTTTACGGACAAATAAATAATAAGCCAGGTAGCCCAGGGCAATGCAGAAACAAAGAATGGCTATTGAATGCAAACCTATCGGCTGCGTAGCATCAATGAAAAGGAAGCCCGCGCCTATGCATAAAAAAATGATGAACCATTTCATCGTTTGCCTTTTTACGTCTTTTGCATCAGGCCGGAGAAACTGGGCAGCCAGTTCATCAGATGCCCCTTTCTCCAACATGCGATTCTTTAACCGGTGGTCCAGTATCTGCCGGAAAATGATCAGGATAAACGACCCTACCAGGAACATCCCAAACAGGATGATTATAGACCGCGTTAGTTCCTCAATAATACCTACTGAACGGTCATCAAAACGCTGCGCATGAACCATCACAGAGCTCAGCAAAATCACTGCAAGTACTGTTAGCTTTTTCATTCTCTTTATTTTTAAATTTTTGTTTTATATTATTTGACTTTCTTTTAAAATAAATGTTGCAATTATTCAAAATTGAGTTTCCGCATTTGCTGCCGGTAACGCTCATACATTTCCCATAAGCTGATGCCAATGAATGCCACAGCCATTACCGCAGCCAGTCCTATCAGCCAGGGAGAAATGTTTTCCCACAGTTCCTTTACCCTGAACTGCAACAGGATAAAGGGAAGACTGATCAGTCCTGCTGTCACACCCACTGCTACTGCAATACCGGCAATCTTATAGGAAGAAGCTTTTTTCTTTTCAGGCAATTGCGGCAATACCAACGCTGCCACATCAAAATCGAATGTGGCTTTCGGCAATGATCCGATACCTGTAAACAACATTTCATATTCCTTTACCCTCGCTTTGCAGGCTGGGCATTGCTCCAGGTGTTGCATTACTTCCCCCTTTACCTGGCTTGCATCCAGTACATACAACTGGATATCGTCTTCTGAAATATGCTGGCTTATCATAACTCCTCCTTTTTATAGTTGAGCAATAAGTTTTCTTTTAAAGCCTTCCTGGCCCTGAATAAATAACTTTTTACCGTGCCTTCAGGCAAACCGGTGATCACGCTTATTTCCTGGTAACTCATTTCTTCCTGGTGATACAAAGTGACCAGTGTGCGGTGAACAGGGGAAAGTTTTTCCATTGCGGCCTGCAGGATTATTATGCGCTCTTTGCTGAAGAGCTGCGCGTCCGACCCATCTGAAGCCACAGGCTCCTGCACCGGCATAATATCTTCTTCATCGCTGTTCTCATTATCATAACCGGGCAGCAGCAATTGTTTTTTCCGGAGATAACTGATGCAGGTATTATACGTGATCTGGCCGATCCAGGTGGAAAGCCTGGCCTGGTGCCGGAAACCCTGAAGATTGCTGTAAACTTTGATATAAATGTCCTGAACAAGATCTTTTCTGTCCTCCACCCGCGGCACCATCCTGAAAACCATCTGCGCCACCAACGCCTCGGTGTTGTGAATGATAGTGGCAAAAGCCTGTTTATCACCATTCAATACCCTGTCTACCAGGTATTTATCTGGATTTCTATGGTTGGTTGAAACGCTCACTGGGCATTTGACGGTGCAACAGGAAAAATGTTGCAATTATCTTCCGGCTTTATCTTTTTTTACCGAATCGTTTTTTGGCTGACCAGTATTTTTCTCTGGCTGTGGGGGACTATCAGGAACATACGGCTGAAACAGAAGTCCGGCAATATCACCTTCATTATTCAATGCGATCTGGAAACTTAAAACACCCTTTTCAAAACCGGCTTTATATATTTCAAACCCTGATCTCCTGGTGCTGAAACTATATTCTTTTAGCTTACCAGCCTGCTCAAACAAACCATGTAAGAGATCAATCGTTTTGCTCAAGGGCATAGCTATCCTCATCTCTGGCGAAAACTGGTGAAATATCGCTTCAAATTTCTTCTGGTTATATTGTTGTTGAAACTGCCTGAGAGCAGTTTTATATGCTTCCTTTTCTGTTTGGGAAAAAATATTGGACATCACAAGAAGCAGTATCGCTAAAAATAAGCTATGGCGCATACTTAAAAGTAAACAATAAACGGTATCCCTTCTCAGGCAATTGCCAGCGATTCCCTGTTGTATTTATTCCTGTATTGTACAGGTGAAAGCCCGGTAATTCTTTTGAAGGTGATCCGGAAAGCTTTCGGGTCGGTGTAGCCAACATTATACATCACTTCCGTTACATTTTCCCGGGATGATTCGAGGCTCATTTTGGCTGCTTCGATCTTCACGCGTTGTATGTATTCCACTACAGTATTGGAAGTAGCTTTCTTAAAGCGTCTTTCAAGATTGCGGCGGCCAAGGGCAAGCATGCCCGCAAGCTGATCTACAGTGATCCTTTCCTGGAAGTTGCGCTCAATAAATTCCTGCGCTTTTTTCACCGGCTCATCTTCGTGCTCTTTTTGCCCGCGGAAAATGGTAAAAGGCGATTGACTGTCGCGTTCAATATCTATCTGGAAAATTTTGGAAACAAAAACAGCCATCTCACGACCGGAATATTTTTCTACCAGGTATAAGATAAGGTTGAGATAAGAATAAGCGCCGCCGCTTGAATAAATGCCATATTCATCTGTCAGTATCTTATCTGCCACCAGGTTCACATCAGGGAACATTTTTCTGAAATCGTTTGCCGCCAGCCAGTGCGTAGCACAGTTGCGGCCCTTGAGCAAACCTGTTGATGCCAGCAGGAAAGCACCTAAGCAAAGGCTTGCAATTTCTGCTCCTGCTTTATACTGGCGGACGATCCAGGGAATAAACGCCTGGTTATCGTCAATCGCTTTTTGCAGATCACCATGCACGGCAGGAATGATCACCAGGTCAGTCTTTTTGGTATTATCAATCGTCCATTCTGTACTAACGGTAAACAGCCCGCTGCTTAAAGGAGTATGGTTATCGATACCCACGAGGTGTACTTTGAACAATGGCTGTTTTCCCATAGAAACTGCCAGCTCATTTACTTCAGTAAATAACTTGTGAGGACCTTCGATGCTGCCCATGATAGCTCCTCTCGGAACAAGGATAGATACGTGTTTCATATCCTAAAGTTAGGCAGATCCTTTGTCGCGATCAACACCCGGATATGGCGGAATTACCCCCTGCGTATCACTTTGAAGTATACCGTCCATTCCGGATCAGCCAGGCCGCAGCCTGGTAACAGGCAATAGCCTGCCTTGTCAACTTATCATCGGGCTTCAACTCCTTTGCAGCTCCTGTTGAAAAATCAGCCTGGAAAAGGGCGGTTTGTTTTACAGGCGACTGCACGATCAATGTATCACGCACAACCAATCCAAGTCCCTGGTAAGTACTGATGAATGCTCTCTGCCTATCGGCAGGCAGGTTCAGTACATCCTGGCCAAAGAACTTTGTTTTGTAATTGAATTGCAGCAGCCCGAGGATCGTGGGGGCAATATCTATCTGTGCAGTCAGTGATTCTATTTTTGCTGGTGAAATATTTCCCGGAGAATAAATGATCATCGGGATATGATAACCGGTTACAGGAAGTGCTGTTTTCCCTGCACTGGAAGCGCAGTGATCGGCAACCACCACAAAAATGGTGTTGAAAAACCAGGGCTTCACTGATGCTTCTCTGAGAAAACGGCCAATAGCATAGTCTGTATATTTCACAGCGCCTTCCCGGGTTTGGGAACTGGGTGGTATATCAATACGGCCTTCGGGATAAGTGTAGGGACGGTGATTGGAAACTGTCATCACCTGCGTGAAGAAAGGACGATGCTGGCTGTAATTTTTATCCATTGTTTGCAAAGCCAGGGTAAAGAGATCTTCATCTGCCACTCCCCAGATATTGGCATAATGAATATCCTTGTTGTTTATAGCCGTCCTGTCTATTACATCATAATTGTTATGTGAAAAGAAATAGTTCATGTTATCAAAATATCCATAGCCTCCATAAATATATTGTGTGGTATATCCTTTTTGCCTGAACACAGCACCGAGACTGAACAGGTTTTCATTTCCCGGTCTCTTTACCAGGCTTTGCCCGGGCAAAGGAGGGATGGAGAGGGATAATGCTTCCAATCCTCTTACGGTTCTTGTGCCGGAAGCATAAAGGTTGGTAAACAGCATTCCTTTATTCGCCAGGGAATCCAGGCAGGGAGTCAGGTGTTGCGTGCTGCCGAAAGCATCCATGAAAGAAGCACTCAGGCTTTCCACGCTGATCAGCACCACATTCATTTTCTTTTCAGGGCCTGGATAGGATATCTCTCTTTCCAGGTTGAATAGATCATTGCTTACAAAACGGCTGTTAGGTGCCGATAGTTGCTCCCTCACTATAGAAAACGCGGTGGAGTCAGGAAGGGTTTGATAATACTTATAAAAATCGAGTTCATTATTCTGGAAAGCCTGTACAAAATCATAAATACCATTCCCTGCCAGTTCATTCGCATAGTTGTCTTTACTGAAATTTTTCCAGTTTGCCGGTATCGCAAATGCAACAATGAATGTTACCAGGGCAAAGAGTACCATAAAGGCCAGTCTCGGAACGATAGAAAAACGTTCCTTTATACTTGCCGTTATCTTTCTCCGGAACAGGAAGATCAGGCCACCTGCAACAATAGCAGCAGTCAGCAATATGCTGGTCACCGGATAAGATTCCCTGATATTTCCAATCACTTCATTGGTATAGATCAGGTAATCCACTGCAATAAAATTGTAGCGGGAAGAAAATTCATTCCAGAAAAACCATTCACTCACTGCATTGAACAGAAGAAGGAATATAGCAATGAACAGGAACAATCCTACCACAGCAGTCCGCCATTTCCTGCGGAAAGAAAAACTTCGCGTCAGCAGGAAAAGATAGATAACCACGCGGACGGCAAGGTAAATAAGAAAAGCCTTGTAGAGGTCCCGGTTAAAATCTTTTGGGATAAGATGGGTAAACAGGATTATTCCCAGCAATGCCGCCAAAAAAGCGGCCATCACCCATCTTCCTTTCTTTGTGTAAATAAATTCATTGGTAAAGCATATATGCAATACCAGGGGAACAGCCACAAAAAGAGCGATCATCAGGTCGTACAACATCCCGATAAAAAAACTTTCTGCAACCGGCAGGAATGAGCTATCCATCCTGTGTTCAAAACTGATCACTAATATCAACCTGGTAAGAAAAGAAATGAGCACGGCAAGCCCAACGAGTAGAATGGCGGGAGCATATTTATTCCTTCCTTCCTTAAAAAAATCCCAATGCATACAGCTATCTGTTATAATTATGGTGGATCAATAGATCAGTTTCTTTGTTTTCTTTCCCCATTTATACTGGTGTGTCCAATAAGAAGCTTTCATGGAAAGAATGCCAATACCTGCACCCAGCAGCACATCACTGATATAGTGCCGGTTGTTGGCCATACGCATCATGCCGACTGTAGAAGCTAACCCATAAGCTGCATAGGGCATCCAGGGAAAGCGGTCCTGGTATTCCTGGCTTAAGAATGTAGCAGCGGCAAAAGCCTGGGCAGTGTGCCCGGAAGGAAAGGAATTATAGTTAGATCCATCCGGCCGGAGCTGATGCGTAGTATTCTTGAGCAGGGTAACCGTTCCGAACATCAGCAGTTCGCCTTTCAGCAGGATGGCTGTACGGTTGGCAAAATCGGTTTTTGATTTAATACCCATTGCATCCAGTCCATACGCAATAGCAATGGGGGAATACTGCAGGTAATTATCAATATTCGTCCTGAAACTCTGCATATGCTCATTCCGCTCCTCCACTATCTCATTCTTAATGGATTCTTTTCCGTTCCCATCCGTAAATATTCCCATCAGCGCAAGGGTGACAGGCACATTCAATTGGCGTACGCTAAAACGGTAATGAGGAACGGTCAGGCTGCTATCCGTTTGTTGGGCATACCCACACTGGAACAATAAAAGGAGGAAAAGGCAGGCGAAAGCTTGTTTTTTCATGCAGGCAGAACTTATGTCCGCAAAGTTGTTGACTGATTTGGAAGAAATTTTGAAGAATAGAGGGTCAAACTGGTTAACGAAATATAAATAAACTATCAAAGTGTTGTTAATTGGCCCTTACACTTCCCATTTATACCCGGTACCATAAACCGTTTTCAGGTAATTACCGTAGCCAGCATCATGCAGTTTCTTTTTGAGGTTCTTAATATGAGCGTACACAAAATCGTGATTATCCAGCATATCTGCAATATCTCCCGATAAATGCTCCGCCAGTGCACCTTTGGATATGACCCGGTTCTTATTGCCAACAAAATAAAGCAGAAGATCAAATTCTTTCCTGGTAAGGGAAACAGGCGTATCATTGACCATCACGGTTTTGGCCAGCAGGTCGATTTCCAATTCATGCTGACGCACCATATTATTGTTGCCAAAACTTCTCCGGCGGATAATGGAGTAAATGCGTGCAGCCAGTTCGGGAAGGTGAAACGGTTTGGCCAGGTAATCATCTGCACCGATCTGCAACCCTTTGATCCTGTCGTCCACAGAATTTTTAGCCGATATGATGATCACGCCATCCTGTTTTTTCTGAGCTTTCAGCTCTTCCAGGATCTTCAGGCCATCGCCGCCGGGCAGCATCAGATCAAGCAAAATGCAGTCATATTCATACAAGCTGATCTTTTCTATGGCCTGGGCATAAGTATTGGCAAATTCGCAGCGGTAATTCTCTTCCTTGAGATATTGAGCAATACTGGAAGAAAGTTCTTCTTCGTCTTCGATGATCAGGATCTTCATGCAGAATTATTACCGCAAATTTATCCGAATAAATTTGAATTCTTTTTGAAAGAGGCTGGTGAGGATCAGTAGATCAGTTTTGCTGTTTTCTTCTTCCCCCATTTGTACTGGTGCGTCCAGTAAGAAGCTTTCATGGAAAGAATGCCAATACCTGCACCCAGCAGTACATCACTGATATAGTGCCGGTTGTTGGCCATACGCATCATACCGACTGTGGAAGCCAGTCCATAAGCAGCATAAGGCATCCAGGGAAAACGGTCTTTATATTCCATGCTCAGGAAAGTAGCAGTAGCAAAAGCCTGTGCAGTATGTCCTGAAGGAAAAGAACTGCGATCAGAACCATCAGGCCGTAATTGATCAGTTGTATTCTTTAAGAGAGTAACGGTGGTCAGCATCATCAACTCACCTTTGATCAGCATAGCCGTTCGGTTGGCAAAATCATTTTTGGCTTTAATACCCATTGCATCGAGCCCATACACAATTGCGATCGGGGAATATTGCAGGTAATTATCAATATGGGTTTTGAAGCCAGGCAAGTGTTCATTCCGTTCCCGGACAATATAATTTTTGATAGAGCCATCTGCATTGCTGCTTGCAGCCAATCCCATTAAGGTAAGTGTAAGCGGCACCTGTAATTGACGAACAGTGAACTTATTGCGTGGAATCGCCGGCACCGGGATACTGTCTGTTTGTTGTTGAGAATAGCCACTTTGGGCCAATACAATAAAAGAAGAAAGTAGAACGGCCAGTTTTTTCATGTGGGAATACATCTGGATGGTGTGCCAGGATGTGGTTAACGAATAAAGGGCCGGTTTAAGTATATAAAAGGATTGTTAAATACGATCTCTTTATTCCTTCACTTTAATAAAATAAAAATCAAAAACTTAAATATTTAAAAATGCTATTATCCCGCCACTTTGCTGTATATATTCCTTAACTGATGTAAATGCCTTTGCGTATGGATCACCATAAAGCTGAGCCATTCGAAACGGGTAAGCATCCCGGTGCCAGGAAACTCAAAATCGGTACATGTAGGATTGAGATCAAGCGTATTGGCTGCATGCCGGATGTTTTTCCAGGTAGTCTCCAGGCGTTTATACATTTCATCTTTTTGATAATAATTTTCCTGGGGGTAAATGAAATCAGGGGAGTTCATTTTGGTGCTGAAATCGAGGAATAGTTTTCTGAGCGGTTCTATCATAACGGCAGGATCACGCTCGGTAGGTTTTATATTGCCATATAATAATTCTACAGAACAACCTTTTGCCAGGTGCTCCCCTACCTGTCCGGCCGTCCAACTGCCTTCAAAAGGTACCTGGTTCAATTGTTCCTGGGAAAGCTCTGAATAGATATGCAATAATTCAGCTTCTGTCGTGTCGATCTGATAAAGCAATTCCTCTTTCATAATCACAATTATTAAATGAATACAAACCTAGCCGCATTTTTTTGCGAAAGGAGGGTTCAATCACGGCATTCTTAAGGCAGAATACGACAAATAACAGTAATCATGTACTTTATACACATTAAAACTTATTACTTACATTTGCTTCAGCCCGGCTGATTGGCCGGCCGTTTATTCATCCTCAATCAAACGATATGCGCAGATTATTTGCCTCTCTTGTTCTCATTCTCCTGTACATTATTTCTTATAGCCAGGACCTTCAGTCGCCCGATAAACAACTGCAGCTTCACTTTTCCCTGGTAGAGAAGGGAACGCCTGCCTACAGCCTGACCTATAGAGGAAAGGATGTGCTCCGGACCAGCAAGCTGGGATTACAACTGGTAAATGATACTTCCCTTTTGCAGGGCTTCGTGATCAGTGACAGTGCCCGCACCAGTTTTGATGAAACCTGGAAACCTGTATGGGGAGAAGTGAAAGAGATCAGGAATCATTATAATGAACTGGCTGTAACAATTACCCAGTCGTCTACCCAACGGTTCATCGTGATCCGCTTCCGTTTGTTCAATGATGGATTGGGATTCCGTTATGAATTTCCCGAACAAAAGAACCTGAACTATTTTATTATTAAGGAAGAGAGAACACAGTTTGCACTGGCAGGCGATCACAAAGCTTTCTGGCTTCCGGGTGATTATGATACGCAGGAATACAGTACCGTCACTTCTAATCTTTCGGAAGTAAGAGGAAAGATGAAAGCAGCCGTTACCCCCAACGCTTCTCAAACTACATTTTCACCTACTGGTGTGCAAACACCATTGATGATGAAAAGTAAGGATGGATTGTATATAAATATCCATGAAGCGGCGCTGGTCAACTACTCCTGCATGTCGTTGGATCTCGATGATAAAAATTTTATCCTTGAATCATTCCTAACACCGGATGCCGTCGGCAACAAAGGTTTTATGCAAACACCCTGTCAGTCGCCCTGGCGCACAGTGATCGTGAGCGACAGAGCAGGTGATATACTTGAATCCAAACTTGTATTGAATCTCAATGAACCTACCAAATATCAGAACACTTCCTGGATCAAGCCTATCAAATATATAGGCGTATGGTGCGAAATGATCACGGGCAAAAGCACGTGGTCGTATACCAACCTGGAAAACATACAACTCGATAAGACTGATTATACCAAAACGCCACCCAACGGTACACATGCGGCCAATACCAAACACGTGAAGGAGTACATAGATTTTGCTGCGCAACATGGGTTCGATGCTGTGCTGGTAGAAGGCTGGAATGTGGGTTGGGAAGACTGGTTTGGAAAAATGAAGGATTATGTGTTTGATTTTGTAACACCCTATCCTGATTTTGATGTAAAAGAACTGCACCGCTATGCTGCCAGCAAAAATGTCCGCATCATCATGCATCATGAAACATCTTCTTCTGTCCGCAACTATGAGCGGCATATGGACACTGCCTATAAATTCATGGTAGAGAACGGTTACAATGCAGTAAAGAGTGGTTATGTAGGAAATATCCTTCCTGTTGGCGAACACCATTATGGACAATGGATGGTCAATCATTATCTCTATGCCATTCAAAAAGCTGCGGATTACAAGATAATGGTGAATGCACATGAAGCGATCCGCCCTACAGGCCTGCATCGCACCTATCCCAACCTGCTGGCGAATGAAGCAGCGAGAGGTACCGAGTATGAATCATTCGGAGGAAATAATCCCGACCACACCACGATCCTTCCCTTCACCCGCCTGATCGGTGGTCCGATGGATTATACACCGGGTATTTTTGAAACAAAGATCAGCAAGTACAATCCTGCCAATACCTCTTATGTGCATAGCACGCTTGCAAGGCAACTGGCATTATATGTTACCATGTACAGTCCTTTGCAAATGGCTGCCGACCTGCCGGAGACTTACAATAAATTCCTTGACGCTTTCCGCTTTATTGAGGATGTAGCAGTTGACTGGGATGATACAAAAGCGCTGGAAGCTGAGCCAGGTGATTATATCACGCTTGCACGTAAAGCAAAAGGAACAAATAACTGGTTTATCGGCAGCACCTGTGATGAGAATGGCCGTGTCTCCAATATCAAATTCGATTTCCTGGATGCCGGTAAAAAATACATAGCAACAATTTACAGTGATGGCGAGAAAGCACATTATGATACAAATCCGCAAGACTATGTGATCAGGAAAGTGGTAGTGACCAATAAATCGAAATTGTCACAGCATTGTGCACCTGGCGGAGGTTATGCGATAAGTGTGATGGAAGTGAAAAATGCAGACGAAACCAAAGGTCTGAAAACCTTGAAATAACATTTCCAGCTGTCTTCCCGGTAAAGGTTGCCGGGAAGACAGCTGGAATATATACGCAGGCTTTTTTAATATGCAAGCACCCTGAAATATTCCTTATTGAATATCCTGAAGTAGATCCAATACGGATACCAATTATAATAAGGTGATGCTTTGGCAATATTCTTCCTGTCGTGTGCCGAAAACCCGTTCATAAAAGACTTCTTCTTTTGGGCAAAAGCATAAATATTCACCTGTACATCCGGCAGAGGCATGCCGTTGCAGTTATATTCTTTCTTTCCTCTTGTATATGGGTTCTCAGTCACCCATGAATCTTTGATCAATACAGCTTCTGCCATAGATGGAGGATAAACGCACTGGTATATCCGCTGAACTGTAAAACCATCCCTGCCTTTATTCCGCTGGCAATAATCTGCTACCTGCTGACTGATAAATACATGCTCAGGATGGCCATAACCTCCGATCACATCGTCCAGGCTGAAGATCACAGTCGGTTTTATGCGTTCAATATGTTGTGCCAATGCTGCATATACAGTATCTATATTGAACACTTTAGGGAATTTTGTATAGGGAAAAGGCATATATGCGAGGGCGGAACTGTCTTTGCGGTAAGGTAAGTCAAGCAAGACTACTTCTTTCAAACCTTCTTTTTTTCCAAGCTGATAAAACAGTTCATTATTCACCTGGTCTTTTTTACGTTTAAAGCTTATCTGTGACACCTCCCATCCTTCACTGATCAATTTTAATACAGTACCCGAACATGAATAAGCGTCATCGTCATGCGCAGTAACAATTAAAGCCCTTTTAGGAATATTTCCCTGAAGGTAAGTGTCAGCCGGATATTTTTCATCCGGAGACATTGAATACACATAGCAGAGATGTGAGGCAACAGCTGCCACAAAAAGAATTAACAGGGTAATAATGATCCGTCTGAACCATTTCATATTTATATAAGGTTTATTGGTTAACGACCTGAGCCGTGTTAAAATTATATGCGAATCTTTGAAAGAATGTAGTATGCATCGGACATTTTACTACTGGAATTAAAAACAGATTTAACACATTGACAGGTAAGCCTACATTCTATTAGCCGTTTAAAACAGTATCTTAGGTCACAGTATGGCGGCTATTCATCAAATAAGATTTCCGGCACCGGCTCTTCAGCCTTTTATAAAATGCTACCTGGATATTTGCATGGGTATACCCAATAAAGCAGTAACCTGCGAACTTCCTGCAAAGCTTGAACAATGTATCTTTTTTTCAACCGGCAATATCCCAGTAGTAGAAGATCTCGCCAACCGTCAGGGTAATATATTATCCCCCGGTAAGTGTTGCAATGTAAGAGGTGGTGTAAGTAATTCCACACTGGAACTGCAGATTACCGGGCAGTTGGATATGTTTGTAGTCATATTTCATCCAACAGGGTTCTTCCGGTTCTTTGGTATTCCTGCCAGCCATTTTTCAGAAACCTTTACCCCGGCTGCTATATCATTGGGAAATGAATGGGAAACGCTGGGACTGCAGGTCAGGGAAATGACAACTACTGATGAAAAGAAAACATTTGTCGAACAGTACCTGCTGCAGTTGCTTGATAATAACTCCTGCAGTTCCGATTATATTGATGTAGTAACAGCCAGGCTTTTACAGCTTCCGGGGCTACCAGTACATCTCATGGCCAGGCAAAGCTTTCTTAGCGAAAGACAGTTTAGGAGGAAATTCACTGAAAGAACAGGTTTGTCGCCCCAGGCTTTCGCGCGCATCAGCAGGATCAATTTTGCACTAAAAATAAAAAGATTAAACCCGCATAGCTCATGGCGTTCCATTGCCTTTGAAGCCGGCTATACAGATCAATCTCATTTCAGAAAGGAAATGAAATCGCTGATGGGAATTATTCATCCTGCAGGAAATGCTGACGAGCAATTCGTGGATATAGAGGGGACTAACTTTAAGTTGTTGGGACAGCAATGATCATCTGTAAACCCAGCACTCATCATATGCTGTTTCATGGTTTTCAGATTGAATAATTAATGATGCAGCTTCATGCACATTCATTGCCCAGGCATAGGGCCAGCGCAACTCAGACATCACCCACTCGGTTTCGTTTCCATTATTGATCAGTATACTTTTACAACCGGTATATTTCATAGTCACCCTGTGATAAAAAATATAAATAACTGCCATGTATGTGCCACGTAAAAATCTTCATACGAAAAAGTATCAGTATATAAAGAGCTAAGGAAGAAACGCACCAAGAAATGAAAATGCTTACTTCTTTTCAAATACGTTGAATAATAGCTTCTTAAACTTACTTACACACCGTGCAATGTTTTCTACAAGCGTAATAATCATCTCCGGTAAGCGGATAACATTGCCACAGTTGATTGATCACTTAAAAATTTATGCTATTCCTCAACATGTAACAACTATAAAAGAATGCACATTGCATCAGCTGGTATGATATTTTATTAAGGAATAATAAAAGGACATGAAAACCACTAATCCCAAAAGCAGTAAACCTGCTACCAAAGTGTATAGCCATAAAAAAAGGCCGGAGAATAAAGATGACCTCGACAGCAGGGAAGGCGAAGAACAGGAATTTAAAGGTGATGATATGACGCATAATCAGAAAGATCACCAACATGAAAGGAAAAAAGTAAAGCAAGGGAAATAATTGGGAAACTGCTTTGCAGAGGGGCTATTAAAAACTACCGCCCTGGCAGAATGTTTTACCAGGGCGGTGGTTTTTGAAAAATAAACCTGGCAATAACGCGATAATTATATATGATGAATAAAAAAGAGGCCGCTACTTTTGGTAGCAGCCCTGTCTCTTTAACTGGACGGTAAAAAGAGTGAGTGACATTGGATTTTAAACCCGGGGTGGTTAAGACCGGTTGGTTTTAAGGATTTGGAAGTTTTTGTTTTTCACTGAATATTGGATGGACTGATATTTCTATCACTCAACTGCTGGTACAAACATAGAGTTTGATCAAAAGTATTGCAAGAGGAAATCTACCCGGAAGGCCTATGATTTTTACTATTTCGGGTACCTACCCGTAAAGGTCAAAATCTATATATGCGGGGTACGCACCTCATTGTTTTTCTTCACTAAACCTCTTTTACATCCATGGTTCTCAATGTGTTTTCCTTACACTATTTCTCCTTAGGGATTTTCTCAAAACATCTTTCATCACGTTAAAAGTGTGCGGTTATTTTTTTGTAAAGCCAATAATAAAAAAAGATTGACGCGAAATGTAATTACTTTTAATTCCTGTATAAACTAATGAACGTTCATGTTGAAAAGGATTTATTAAATAAAAAAACCGCTACAGTAAGTAGCGGTTTAAAATCTTTTAATTACAGGACGGTAAAAAAGAAGTTGACTGATATTGGATTTTAGTGACTGGTTGGTTAGGCCAGTTGGTTTTGGGATTTGGATCGATCGGTTTTCCTGGATCTGGATTGTTGGTTTTTTCGGATCTGGATCTTTTTGTTTTTCTACTTTGGATATTGGATGGATTGATATCGCTATCAATCAACTTCTGATACAAACATAATCCTGCAGTAAGGCTCCCGCAAGAGCAAATCTACCCCGTTTGTGAATGAAATCTACGATCGCTATTTTACACACCCGACCTAATATCTTGATAATCAACATACTGAGTTACTCGATCTCTATATCATATTTGTCCAGCAAACCTGTTATTCCCTGCAAAGAGAATTTTGCTTTCCTGATCCGGTTGATCTCCGGATCAATCGAATAATTAACAGCAGACCGGAGATCAGCTTTTTCCAACATGGTTTGTTCAAACTTTGCTTGCAGCAGATCACAATGATCGAAGGAAGCGCCTGTAAGATCAGCTTCTGTAAAATCTGTTTCCTGCAAAGTGGAACCCTGAAAAGAAGTTTTCTTCAGGTTGCGTTTATAAAAGGAAGAAAAATTGAGAACGCATTTGTTAAACTCCACCTTAAATAAAAAATCACTGCAGTTTTCAAAATTAACACCCATTATTTTACACTCATGGAAGGCTACTCCATTAAAGGAGGTCTTGATCGTTTTAACCATGCTGAGATTGCAGGATTTGAACTGGCAATCTATAAACTGTATCTCTGAAAGATCAGTATTTGAAAAATTGCAGTTGCTAAAACTACATCCTTCATACTCCCCTAAAGCCAGGGGTTTACCGGAAAAGTCAATTGATTCGAATGTCTGATCTTCAAAATAAGTACCTGCCATTGCAATAGTTTCTCAAATTTAAGGTTAATGACTTTTCACTAATTCAATAATCCCTTTCACATCCGGTTTGTATACTCCAATCAAATGCGTCCGGATCGAATCAGGCGTTGGTTTGGATTCTCCATTTGTCAGCAACGTGATTGCCCGGGAAGGAAGGGCAGGCATGTGGCAGTCGATACAATTTTGTGCAAGCGTGGCAGCCGGCATAGTGTTCAGTTTACAGAAATTATGATTTGCTTCTGAATGACAGTTCATGCAGCGCTGGGAAAACACCTGCATATTCGCCCTTTCTGTAGCATGGGGATTGTGGCAGGATGAACAGTTCATGTCTTTGCTCTGTATAAAACACTGGCTGGCGGTGAATAACTGGTATTGTGTTCCATGAATATCCAGTTCAGCAACATTTGGCCGGCTGAGGTCCGGATAGAAATAATCTTTTAATGCACTGCCGGGTCTGAAATTAAATACCGGTTGTATCGGTGCTTTCAAACCCGAATGGCATACTGCACACATATCCAGTTTCCGCTGGTTTTTCAAGGTATCAATCCGGGTGATAAACCTTGCTTGTTTCTCCTGCGGATGTTCTGTATGAAACGAAACATGCTCTGCAGCAGGCCCATGGCATCTCTCACAATCTATTCCATAAATCACCTGGCCTCTTTCAAATTGCTCTGTATAACTTACCCCTTGTGTTTTTATTCCCTTTACGGCAGCCATAGAAGTGTGGCAACCAAAGCAAGCCGTATTCACCACCCTGTCAAACCGCGGATGACTGGCCGGAAAGCCGGGGCTGTTTGCCCAGTTGTGTGCAGATACCAGATAGGATAATGGCAACTGGAAATACTGGTCAACATTAAAATACAGGTAGGTCTGTGCCTTGCGGCCCGATCCTATGGCTATTTCAAAACGGTGAAGCTCCTGCAATTTACCATTAAGATAAGCTGCCTGGTAGAGCCCGCTGTCGCGGCTTTCCATCATCACGTTCATGCCATTTGTAAAATTGAAATTATTGGCTGGAGGTTGAAAACTTCCCAGTATTGTGGAATCGGCTGCCGGCCGGGATGTATTATGATGGGCTGTAGAAGCATAGGAATCATAAATGCTTTTATGGCAGGTGATACAGGCAGCAGATCCGGCAAAATTGCCACCGCGGATATCTTTTTTCTCTTCTCCGCTTACACAACGGGAGAGAATGGTAATACTGATCGCGATCAGCAATGACACATAAAGCAGTTGTTTATTCATACAGCGATAATAATCTTAAATATACTTAATGTCCCTTATCCGGTTTTATTTTCCCACAAAGACAACGAAGGTCACAAAGAAATTTTGTCTTATTTTTCAAGATACTAATAAAGCTATAGTGTAAATAGTTCAAGCAGCAATTCTTCGTGGCCTTCGTTGTCTTTGTGGAAAACACTCAAACTGATCACAACATGCATTAACCTTTCCCGACATTCCTTAACCTTAAATAACCTTCACCTTAACGTTTCCTTATACCGTTTTTGGCACGATGGCATTTGCTTTGAACTATACCTGGCATCTTTAACCTTTAAAATAAACGTTATGAAAAAGATCTTTACCCTCGCTATTGCCAGTTTGTTCACTGTTGCTTTATTTGCTGCTGACCGAAGGCCTTCTGTAACCCTCACTGCAGATAAAAAGTATGAAGTGGTGATTGATGGCCGCAGCTATGCCAGTGCTATCGGCAACACTATGGACGTGTCCCTGTTCAACAACGGCCGACATACCATCAAAGTATACCAGCTTAAAAATGGCTTGTTCAGTAAGCAGAAAAAACTGGTAAGCAGCACTACTTTCCAGGTGAACCGCAGCAGCCTGGACATCTCCGTAGACCGCTATGGACGGATCACCATCCATGAACAAAAGAAGATGAAATATGATAAGAGACCTGGCCAAAGAAGGTTTTAATAAAAAGGCCGCAGTAACTGCGGCCTTTATTTTTGATCAGGCAATGTATCCAGTTTCTTTTGAATGGCCTTCCTGTCTGCCGCCGTTCCGGCCAGCGAAAGCGCCCTGCGGAAATTCTTCTCTGCTTCCCGGTTATCAATTCCTGTATAAAGCTCTCCAAGCAAAGCAAAATAGAATGGATTGCCGTCCAGTTTCAGCTTTTCTGCCTCAGCAATAGCTTCCTGTTTTCCGTTCGCTTTGGATAAAGCATATGTACGGTTAAGTGCTGCAATGGGAGAATACCTGATCTGCAATAGTTGATTATATAATTGCAAAACATTTTCCCATTTCTCCTTTGTGTCTTCTTTTATGGTTTGCCAGTAGGCGATAGCTGCTTCCAGGTGATAAGTGGAAAGCCTCTCTCCCTGTGAGGCCTCATGCAGAAAATAAGTTCCCTTCGCAATCAGTTCTTTATTCCAAAGGGAGTTATCCTGGTCATGATACAAAACCATTTCTCCTCTTTCATCCTTTCTTGCAGCAAACCTCGATGCATGGAAACACATCAGGGCCAGCAATGCTTTCACTTCTGGCAGGTTGGTTTGCTGACTTTCCAGCAGCAGGTAAGTCAGCCGCATCGCTTCCAGGCAAAGGTCTTCCCTCAAAACGCTGTCCTGGCATTCCGAGTAATATCCTTCATTAAACAACAGGTACAGTGTGGTTAAAACAGTTTCCAGGCGGTTGCCGATCGCTGCTTCACCGGGAAACTCAATCGCTACTTTTTCTTGCCGTAGCTTTTCTTTTGCGCGGAACAGCCGCTTATTGACCGTTTCTTTATTGGTCAGGAAAGCATGGGCAATTTCATCGATACCGAAGCCACAAAGAATGCGTAAGGCCAGCCCGATCTGTGATTCCGGTGGAATGGCCGGGTGGCAAAGCGCAAACAACATCTGCAACTGGCTATCGGAAATATTAGTGGCCGACATATCTATGGAGATCTCTTCATCCTCTTCTTGCGATTGCCGTAAATGGCTGCTGATCTTCCGATCAAATAACCTGTTCCGTTGCAGGTATGTCCTGGCTTTATTCTTAGCTACAGTATAGAGCCAGGCAGCAGGGTTTTCAGGAATACCTTTATACGTCCAGTTTTCCAGCGCCGCTAAAAACGTTTCGCTGGCAATATCTTCCGCTGCTTCGATATGCTCTATGCCAAAGGTTTTACAAAGCACAGCCGTGATCCTGCTGAACTCCGTTCTGAAAAGATGCGGTATCAGTTCCTGCTGTTGCATAAATAAAAGCCCTGTGCAAAATGCACAAGGCTTTGTTTGAATTAATGTACGCCGTCTTCTTTGGCAATCCTCCGCACTTCTACGCTATTGCCATCACCCTGCAGCACAGGGCTACCTTTGGCAAATTCAACTGCTTCTTCCACAGAAGCTGCCTTCACAATGACATAGCCGGCAATTGTTTCTTTTACCTCTCCGAAAGGCCCATTGGTGACCACATTATTGTGCCATACAACCCGGGCATCTTCAAAAGGCAATCCGTTTCCGGCAACGAATTTGTTTTGGGCCGCTATGCCGCCGATCCAATCCATTGTTTGCTTCATCCACACCTGTATCTGCTCCGGCGAGGCAACTTTGTTGCCGTCTTCATGCCGGAAGATCAATATGAACTCGTTCATTGTTTGTTGTTTGATGCTGTCTCTGCCATTTCCCAGCGCGCCTGGGTCAGGATCAGGAGACAAACAAGTTATTGAATATTTGTTTACATATCAATAACCAATGAACGGGCCGGAATTGGACAAAGAGCGGCTTTTATTTTTATTTACATTTATAAGCGATCTGGCCATTACCCAGCGACACTATAAGAAACCTTGCCACAGTTGAGCCAAATTGCGTAGGCAGGTATTTTGCATTATAGCTCGTTGCTCCAATATAGTTATTCCGGCTATACTCCCTGTCAATAAACATGAATACTTTATGCGTACGGTGAATGTTCATTTTATTATCATAAGCTAAAGCTAGTCCATCGGATTGGCGGTTACCATTGGCATCATACAGCCACTCTATTTCACCTTCACCGGATCCGGGAGAATCTGGCCAGTGTTGTACTATTTTGATTATCCTGTTCTGCGCATCATAGGTATAATTGCGCACCAGCCTCTCAGCATCTCCTGGTATTGGTGCACCATTCACCAGTAAGCCAGCTTCATAAGTACTATCGGAAACAATAAGGCCATCTTTATTGTACTTATATCTTGACCAGTATTTATAAACGCCGTTATTATAATATTCCAGGCTTTCTATCAGGCGCTTTTTATTATCATACTTAAATGAGAAATTCGGTCTTTCGCTGGTAGTGTTGGTGTAAATAACACTTACCGGATCTCCATGCTTGTTATAAGTAAAAGTCCCTTTCAGGCCTTCGGGAAAAGTTATTTCCTGGATCTGGCAATCTGTAAAATCTTTGGATGGATTGTCGTGAATATAATCAAATACTTTTTCGCACCCCGGCAAAAAAGCGAGCATAACTATGCCTATGAAAAGTGTTAGGAGTTTCTTTTTCATTCAGTTCGGTTTTAATAATTAAAGGTGATGTTGTAAGAGGCAGGATTAAAAGTGGCTTAAAAAAGAATTGGTTTGGCTTAAGGGATACCAGCCCTCGTGAATAGGTGATAAGGTTTTAAACTGTTATTAAATGCAGATACTTAAGTTCTTAAAGATAAGAAAATTAAATAACAGTCATCTTTATAGAAGTTCACCTTATTTCCTCAATATTTCTTCTATCTGCTCTTTCTTAAAACTTTCGCGCGAATAAATAACTTTACCTGTTTCATCCAGGATCACAACAACTGGGAAAGCATATATCCCTAAATCATTCGCCAGCTTTTCCCCGTTATACAACATTCTGTAGCCGGGCTTGTCGCGCTCATAAAAGAAAGCTATCTCTTTCCTGTCGTCATAAGCATTTACCGATAGGATATCTACCTCCTTACCATATTTCTCCTGCAAGGCCTTCATTTCCGGAAATGCCTCCATGCAATACCCGCAGTTCTTTATCCAGAATTCCATCAGCACTTTTTTTCCTTTCAAAGCTGAGTGATCAATACTGTCAGTCATATCTCCTTTATACACTGGTAAGGTCCATGATGGCAGGCTCGCTCCCACTTCTACCAATGATCTCTTTTTCAAACCCTGCCTTGGTGAATAACCGGTATAAGAAGAAAAAAACCAGGATGCCTGGGAAGGATTCACCGGCCTGGTTTCTATTTTGGTAAAAATGGTTTTTGTATGATACTGATCCTTCATAATACTGTTGTGGTCGATAATGATATAAGGCAGTAAATTTTTCTTATCAACCACCAGGTCATAATAGCGGGTAACTTCTGCATCAAGATCGGAGAACCCATCAGTAAAAGCAAGCGACTTTTTATATAATGCAGCTTTCAATAAATAATAAGATTTTCCTTCAATTGAAGTATCCTTAACTGACTTTGGTATACCAGCGTCTCTGGCAATAAGTGGTAAAGAAATCCGTAATGTAGCAATTGAGTTATACAGGAGGGAGGTATTTTCCAGCGACCGGAGGTCCCGCTTACCGAAATCATATGTTTTGTCCGATTCATTCAATTGAAAAAATTCTGTTCCATTATATACCTGTAATGACTTTGGAGAACGTAGTTGAAATCTTAAGGTTCCCCCTTTTGCCTGGGAAGCAAAATCAAAATAACTGGTACCACTGTTTTTTGCAAAATAATTGTCTTTATAATTATTGATCTCCCTGTAAGAGTCATATTGCAAGAAAGAAAGCTTGTTCAGGGCTTCAGCTACCTGGCTGAATATTTTGGAGGCATCCTGTGTATTTCCTTCAACAGCATTGAGCATCGACAACAGCAGGGCTGAAACTAATAAAAGATAACGCATAAAACTTTGTTTTACCCAAACCTAAACAATACGCGCTTCTCTGTATCTTCAATTAGACAAACTCACAGAAGAATTAGATCAGGAAGGATTAGTCGAAAAAATGACCGGGTTTATCGAAAGGAAAAACTACTGCTTACTACATTTTTTAATTTGCCCCGATGCTGGATTTGCTGAAAAAAAAGATCGCTGATAAATATTTCTGGATGGAAATGCTTCTGCTGGTTTCCATCACTTACCTTATCGCTATCCTTAGCGATGTGGAATACAGCATATATGAAGAAGGCAACGGATGGTATTTTATCAATTCGCTTGAATACCGTCTTTCTTTTGGCACTTTCAGTTTCATCCTCTTTGGAACCTATTACTGGGGATTTGTAAAAAGGTTTGTAGATGGAAGAAAGCCATTATTGCTGGTGATCAGCCTGATCATTTTCGTTCCTGTAATGCATTACTACAATCACTACGTTGCCTTATGGAGTATGAGTAAGCTTCCCCTTCTTTCAGAAAGTTTACGGAAGATCGCTGCAAGGCAATATAAAGCCCAGGAAGGGTTCAAGCTTATTTATGTCTACACGCTTTCTTACCGGTGTTTACCCATGATCGGCTTTGCCTATCTTATCCGCGCATTAAAACAGGAAGCACAATTAAAAACGCTCAAAGAGCAGCAACTGATCTCCGAGCTTAATTATCTGAAAGCCCAGGTGCAGCCTCATTTCTTCTTCAACACATTAAATAATATTTACGCCCTGGCTATCAAACAATCCAAAGATACAGCGCCAATGGTGGTACAGCTTTCGGAAATGATGCGGTATGTATTGTATCAGTCTGCCGAACAAAAAGTATCGTTACAACAGGAGGTTGCTTTTCTGCACAGTTACGTGGAAATAGAACGGTTAAGACATCATCAGCATATTTCTATCAGTTTTGACGTGCAGGGCATTACTGACACTGCGCGTATCGAGCCTTTACTTCTGCTTCCCTTTATTGAAAACGCTTTTAAACATGGGGCTATGGAAGCTGTGGACAACGGTAATATATCTATTGTGCTTTGCCTGGTTGAAGAAGAGCTGAGCCTGCAGGTTACCAACAGCAAGCCTGAAAGAAAAAAAGAGCATAACCTTTGCGGCATAGGCCTGCAAAATGTAAAGAAGCGATTGGAATTGCTCTATCATAACAGCCACCAGTTACAGGTTTCAGAAAATGAACAGAGCTATGAAGTGAATTTAAATCTTAAACTGGCATGATCAGATGTATTATTGTAGATGATGAGCCTTTGGCGCAGGAAGTACTGGAAGCGCATATCAAACGGTTCGGGCGATTGGAAATTTTTGCCAAATGTCCGAATGCGCTGGAAGCGTTCAAAGTGCTTCACAAAGAAAATATTGAGCTGATGTTCCTGGATATCCGCATGCCGGCCATCAATGGCATTGAGTTCCTGAGATCACTCAAATCCCCACCCAAAGTAATATTCACTACCGCCTATTCCGAATATGCACTTACAGGTTTTGAGCTCGATGGTATTGATTACCTCCTCAAGCCTATCAGCTATGAAAGATTTGAAAAGAGCATGGAGAAACTATTTCGGATCTATCCGGATGAGAAAATACAGCAAAAACAGTATACCTACTTTAAAGTGTCCGGTAAACTGGTGAAAGTAATGCATACTGAATTACTGTATGCTCAATCCGTAAAAGATTATATCCTTCTCAAGACCTCCAAAGGAAATCTTCTTACTTATATGACCATGAAGAACCTGGCCGGCCTTTTACCTGCTGATACTTTTGCGCGGGTCCATCGTTCCTACCTTGTCAACATGAATTATATCGAAGTGATGGATAAAAACATATTGAACGTAGCAGGAACAAATATCGCTATTGGAGAAAACTACCGGGATAATCTCCAACTGATCCGCCGCAATAAAGAATAAGCAGGCAATACCCTACAACTTAAGCTTGATCCCTCCGTTTACTACAAACCCATCAACAGGTGCATAAATATCCCTGAAAACAGGGTTATCAATAGTACCTGTATAGATCGGGCCAAATTTAGTCTGGCGAGTATCCGTGAAATTCTCAAAATTGACAAACAGTGAAAATTTCTCCCAGATCTTTTCTGCCATGAAGCCGGTGATCCAGTAAGATCTGCCAAAACTTCCGTCACTCAACTGCTGACGGCTATAGTAATATGCTTCCAGCCCGATCTTCCATTGATCCTCCACTTCGTACATCAGTACGTTATTAAGCCTGTGACGGGCTGTAAGAGGTAACCAGTGTTTACTATTAAAATAAGTATTGGCATCCGTGTAAGTATATCCTACAAACAACTTAAATGCATGATAGGTCAGTTTCAGGTTTGTTTCCATCCCCTTTGTATCAACATGGCCTGTGGAATTTTCAAATTCCATCATCCCTCCTCCTGTATTTGTCAATACCAGTGGGCGATTGAGCCGGGTATAAAAGAACAGATGATTAAGACCGAATCCCAATTCCCCAAAATTCGTTCTGTAATTGATGTCCGCATTACCTCCAACAGATCTTTCATTACGGGTAGTGTGAATATTAACCGGCAGGATGTGACGGAACTGGTTCCGTTCTGCATCTTCTGTAAAAATGGTAGGCGATTTATAGCCATATCCACCTCCTGCGCGGAAAGTGATCTTTGGAGTAATCCTTAACATGGCCGCTATCCTTGGCAACAATTCAAATCCATATTCATTTACATAATCGCCCCGAAGGCCTGTTTCCAGGGTAAATATATCTGAAACAGACCAGGCATTCTGAATAAAAACACCAATAGTGCTATAATGATAGTTCCTGGCAGGATCGGGTGATAAAGGTTTTTCTTTAAGATCATCTGTCAGCAGGTTAGCGCCAACCACCCAGTCTGCCTGCTCCCCTTTCCGGTTCCAGGTGAGTTCTGAAAAAGAAGATTGCTGCAAAGCAATGAACTGGTAAGCAGGGATAGCAATAGAACGGTCAAACCTGCTGTAACTGTTCTTTAGTTGAATAGTTGAGTTTTCATTCAACCGATGGGCAATTCCAAATTGAGCAGTGATCCGGTCTGTATTATTTTTCTCAAAAAAACCTGTGCTTCCGTTCTTTATATAATTCATATCGCCACCGGTCCTGTTTTCCGTAATATAACTGATGCCAATATCTGCAGTAGTCTTTTTGCCATAAATGAACATCCGTGGATTAATTGTATAGCGTTCAAACTTCGGGATAGCAGTTAATCCGATATCAGCAGGATCAAAAGCTGCGCTGCTATTGCGCGATCCAAATACTGTTAATCCTATTTTACCATAACGCTCACTATAGAAACCGCTTATATCAAGCCCCCTGGCTGTAGTAGCATTGGCCATAAAACTGAGTTCTCTTTCATCGCCAGGTGTTTTAGATACAAGGTTCACCAGTCCGGCGATTGCACCACCACCATATAAAGTGGAAGATGATCCTTTGATCACTTCTACCTGCAGGAGATCAAGCGGGGCGATCTGGAGAAGGGATAAGCCACCTGAAAATCCTGCATACACCGGATAACCATCCCGCAATATTTGTGTATACCGTCCATCCAAACCCTGGATACGTATACCGGAATTATAAGAAGTAGCAGAAGTCTGTTGTGTTTGAATACCCGTACTTTCATTCAGTAACATCCGTATATCCCCGGGCTTCATATTGCCTTTCTCTTCAAGCTCTTCCCCAGATATTACTTCTGTGCGGGTAGGCGTGTTGGCAATAGTGCGGCTGGTGCGCGTGGCGGTAACCACCACTTCTTCTTCTTCCTCATCCTCTGCTGTTTCCATTTCAATGATGATCATCGCAGCATCTGTTAATGGGAATGTGTAAGTGATGGTTTTGTCTGCAAAGCCTACATGAGAAACAGTAAAAGTTTGCACACCATCGGGAATATTTGTAAGAACGATTTTACCAGATGAATCGGCGATCAGCGATCTGCTTTTTTCTTTCCAGTGGAGGGTAGCTCCCGGTAAGGGCGATTTGTGATCGCTGATAACCGTTGCTGTAAATGTATGTTGAGCCTGTGCCGTGAGCACAAAGCAATACAGGACAATGCCTGTCAATAAATATCTCATTACCTGGTTTATAAAATGTAAAAATCTTGTTTGCTGAACTATGACCAGCAATACCGGGGAGGTTGGAATAAAGAGGAATACACCTCTTCTCCGTTGGTAAAAATATAGGTGCTGTAACGGGCTGGCAGTGGTTTCAGTTGAAGAAAATTAAAGTTGCCTGCTAATATTTCTTCTGAAGCAGCACAGGAAGCACATGCAGAGAAAGGGGAACAAAAGCAATCATCATTTTTATCGCCAGAAGAATGAGTGCTGGCTTGATCGGTAGCGCAATCATCATCACCCGGGCAGCAGGGATAGAAAGTACACGCCGCGGCAAGGAACAGGAATATGATAGCAGCCCATTTTTTCACCCGACAAATATAATAAAGAACGAATGTCTTTATCCACTTAACCAGAACATATCTGAAATGAAAAAGAAAATATGCAATAACATAACAAACCCTGAAATGTTTAAGCCCCGGAATAATTAACTAGTCAATAAGATTCTTGTTCCGAAAAAGACAAAAAAAACAGACAAACAGACATTTTCCGTTACATGGTCAGTGGCGAATTTTGTTCCCGAAATAGCGCTATTAAGATCATTGTACAGTAACAGACGAGATTTAAGTTAAAGAAACATTTTAATTATGAAGAAAAGACTATTAAGCGTTATCGCTATCGCATTACTGGCTTCTGCCAGTACACTCAATGCTCAGGAAAAATGGACAGTAAGCGTGAAAGGAACTCCTCTACTGAGCTGGATGCACAATTCGGATGATAAAGACCTCCCGGGTTTTGATAGTAAAAGTAAATTTGCCGCCAATTTCGGACTTGGAGTTGAATATGCTTTCACTAAAAACATAGGTATCGGTCTTGATGCCTTGTATTCACTGCAAGGAAGGAAATTTGATTATTCCGGTACAGAAGTCAACCAGAAGAATAACTACATCAAAGTTCCTCTATACGTTACTTACACAACACCGTTGAGCCAGGGAGTTTCCTTTACCGGTAAGCTTGGCCCTCAATTAAGCATCCTCACTGATTCAAAAGTAGAAGCCGGTAATCAGAAAACAGATACCAAAGACCAGTTTAAGGACCTGACTTTTGGTGGTATGGCAAATGCTGGTTTTGATTTTGCTTTATCAAAGAATGTGTTCCTGAACACTGGTGTAAGATTTGACTATGATTTCACCAATGCAGAAGATAAAGGCTATGCAGGCTATCCTGCTGGCCGTGCCAAAACCTATAACTCTTCTCTGGGTCTCGAAGTCGGTCTTAAATACAGGTTCTGACCAAATTTACTTTCGTAGGTGGTAGATTCAGGCAGGTTCATACAGTTTCCTTCACGCGATTGAACTTGCCTTTTCAGGGAAAAAAGGCCAGAATCATCTGGCCTTTCCTTTTATACAATTGGGATAGCTGTTTTCATTTTTTTAACCAACATTCTTTTCATTCCGGTCTTTTCCTTTATCCATTGTTGTTTTAATTTATCAAGCAGCTTTCTGACCGGAAGCGCAAAGCGTTTTACCCAATAAGTCTTTAACAGGCTGATAGAAGTGCACCGGTCCTGGAAGGAGCCCAGTTCATCAAGCAATGCAGCAATAAACTTTTCATCCTGCCCTTTCCAGATATTAGCCGACAGCACCCTGTATTCTTTCCCTTCATATTCTTTCAGGTTATAAAACAGGTCCTTGAGATGTTTCCTGATAGAATGTATATTGTCATCACTAAAATGACCTGAAGCAAGGATAGCATATACGGAACTCCATTTATCTTCGACAAAATGATGGAAGTCTTCTTTCAGAAATTTTTCAGGCAAACCGGCATTTGTTTTCTTCTTACTTTCCTGCACCGGCTTTTTGAATAGAATGTCCTGAAGTTCGGGCTTTGCTTTATCGATCTCCGATTGCAGTAAATCCAGGTAAGGGCTTATTTTCCCTGTATTGCTTTTGACTGCTTCTTTTATTCTCTTCTGTTGCAATTGCAAATCACGGACAGTGCCATACAAAGAGTATAATTGTTTTAATTTTTTTGAAACCTTTATTTCCTCTTTTACGCGAGGGGTTGAGGACAACATCCTGAAAAAAGCTCTCATTTTTTTGTATTCCACTCTTAACTGGTGAATCTCTTCTCCATCCATATCCTTTACTATCCCGTCAAGATGCTTTTGGATCTTCTTGTAATGGTTAGTTGAAATATGTCTGAGTTCTTCCTTTTTCATACGGAAATACCTCCATTTTTATGCCGCCCTTTCAGAAACAAGATGGATCTATTAACCTTTCCGGGTAATTTTGGAGATCGTTTGACCAACGGATTTTGCCGGCTTCTCCATATCCTTAATAGCAAAATCTACCGCTGATCGCACAAGGTCTTTGGTCTTTTTATTCCGGTAATCTGTAGGGGCTTTCACGGGAATATGCCGTATCAGGTTTCCTGTTCCGGTCAGGAGCTTATGAGGATCATTGAGCAAAGTGCCTTTATGAAACCCAAGATTCAGATGATTCGTATATATCGGTATCATGCAAAACCCATCGGCAAGCTTATCTGAGATGGAAAATACAGCCGTGAGAGCATGTGTATGATACAACAGCTCGTTGCTGTCAGGATAAATTTCAAGAATATACGATCTCAGGTCTTTGAACAGTTTGATCAGGCCTTGCTCTTTCAATTCCAAAAGAAAAAGGAAGTCGGGATGTATATCACGGGATTTACTCATCATGCTTATTTTGCTCCGGTGTCTGTTTGCATAGCGCATACAAGATTGCCTTCGGTATCAAGAAATTTTATGATCCATCCTACATAGGGTATGGCGGTTCTGGGCATCAGGATCTGCCCTCCATTATGCTCTACCTTTTTAATAATATCCTCAATATCTGCTACACTAATTGTGCATTCCAGGCCGACCAGTTTTTCTTTCACTGGTGAATACTTTCTGGATTGCAGGGCGCCGATCAACTCTCCTTTATCCGTTTTGTCGGCTTTTATTTGCAGAAAGTCAGCGGGGCCATAAGAAGCAAATCCCCAATCAAATACTCCTTCATAAAAACTCTTTGCCCTTTCCATATTGTCAATGTGAATGGCAAAATGTGTCAATTTGTTTGGCATGTTGTCTGGTTTATGGTTTTGGCATTTACATTTCCTTGGGCTGCGTTACGCTGAACCAATTGCCGCAACCGTCAAACATTACAGCTTCAATTCCGTAGAACTGCTCCCTGGGCTCTCCTTTGAATTGAACGCCTTTTGCTTTCAGTTCTTCGTAAGTAGCACGGCAATCGTTGGTATGCATGACACCTGCGCCCATTATTCCTTTTTCCAGCAACACTTTAAATGCATCGCGGCTTTCCTGGTCCAGTCCATCAGGACAGGCATCCGATTTCACCATACTTTCATGCAGTACAGCCATCAACACCACTTCGAGATCCGGTTGATCGGGCGGGTTAACGGTAAGCCAACGGTAGCCATTTCCCATAATAGCATCGGTGTTCACCTTAAAGCCTAATTTGTTTACATAGAAATCATACGCTTTTTCCTGGTCAAGAACGAACAGAGTGGTGTGGGAGAATTTTGTGATCATATTATTGATTTAATAAAGTGAAGATAAAAGCGGGCAGGAAAAACGGCTTCTCGAATCTTGCTTTTTTATCAAACGCCTGCTGGCGACCCATCTATTTTATATTGTTCGATAAAGCAGTGAGGGATGAACCGCCTGGGTTGTTCCTTAGCCAGTTTCTTTTTCAACCAGGCTATGTTCCGGTAATACTGTGGAGAGTACCCGTTTTGCTTACTGAACAAAGAACTGAATGAGCCGAGGCTTTCAAAACCGATCATGTTGCAAACTTCCGTGATACTGATACCTTCTTTGGCCAGCAACAGTTTTGCGGCTTCCACACGGGTTTGCGTCACATATTGATGGGGCGTTTTTTTATAAATGCGGGTAAAGAGGCGGTGAAAATGGAATCTCGATAAAAGAGCCTGCCTGGATATCCTGTCAAGGTCAATTGACTCATGATAGTTTTGGTCAATAAACACTTTGGCAGCAGCAATACGCTGATATATGTCGGTTGTTAGTTGCACTTGAACCTTAATTTAAATCAATTCCGTCAAAAACTGATTCAGGGAGGAATGCAGGTTCAGCCTGTAATTTGCTAAAGGGATTTAAGTTTCTTAAAATCAAATAGTTAATAATCAGTATGCTATAATATCTTTTTCGTCCCGCTTAATCTTTTCAAAAGGGTTGTCCAGGAATTTTTTCATGATCGCATTTCCGACCGGCCCTCCCAAAACCATGTGTGAGCGGTTGATGAATAATAAGCGTTGACTATTGGGCATGTAATGACGGATCATGTCGATATACAAAGGCCTGCAGGCAGGGTCCATTTCACCATCAGCAAGCAACACAGGTTTATCTGAATAAAAAGGTTTCTTTGTTTTTGCATTGATCGGTGGCACCTGCCAGCAATCACACATTTCCCTGTACACATCATTGATATGGTACCCTTTCATAAAAGGATAAGGGCCGTATAGCTGTTTCAGAATGGCTCCTTCATGATAGGCAGTCTGATCTGCACAGTAAACGGATATTCTCATTCCGGAGGGGCCAACATTTCTATAAAGCACCTGGTCCAACATTCCTTTTATATAAGGTTCATGATTTCCTCCTGTTAATTGTGTAATGAGATAAGGGATATCCTTAATATGCGACTGGTCATAAAAAGCATTTACAACTATATTCAGCAGATCGCTTCTTGTATACTGGATATTCAAGACTGTAGTTGCTCCTTTCTCCTTGTAGGGAAAATAGAAGGTTTTATTTTCGATAGAGGAAAAATATTGCTGAAACTTTTCTTTCAGGTTTCCATACAGTTCTTTATTGGTAGAATCTTTGTCGCAATGATCAAACAATACCTGCAATGCCTCATTAAAATTAGCCGGCTCATCCTCATCGATCGGAATAAAAGTAGGAAGCGGTGAATCCAGTATCAGCGACCTGATCCGTGAAGGATCTCTTTGCAAAACAGCCAGCATGAGCCCTCCGCTGTAAGAACCGCCAAAAAGGTTAACAGAATCGATTTGTAAAACGCTTAACAGGTCATGTATGTCAGAAACTGTTTCATCCGTATTATAGCCGGCAAGATCAATTCCCTTTTTAACGAGCGCTCTTTTATACCGTTTAACTCCTTCCAGCACCATACTGTCTTTGGAAAGATTATTTCTATACGAATCCCTTATAGCATCGCTAAGTTCATTGCCCCATAGGTTAGGGACCGCATAGTGGGTCCCGCGTTGTTCAAATGCAATACAGTCCCTGTTATCGATTATACCACGTTTGCCTACACCTGTGATCCAGTCGAGTGAACTACCACCCGGGCCGCCTGCAGTAAAAAGAAGCGGGTCTTTTCGTTTACCAGGATTATTGCTTTTAGCAATAATAAATGGCAGCTTAACTATTTTCCCGTTTGCCTTTTTCCTGTTTTCAGGTACGATCAGATAGCCGCATTGATTGCTGTAATTACTGTCTACTTTAACCGGGCAATCACAGGCCTCTATCCTTGGCACATAGCCCTGCTTATTTTGGGAATAAGCAACCTGCGGTAAACACAGAACAGCAATCAAAAAAGCCGGAAGATATTTCATTACAATTCTTTGGGCAAAGCTAAAAGAGCATCTGAAAAGAGGGCAGGTAAAAAAAGGACATTCTCAACGGTTATGAACAGCCATCCCCTCACCCGTAAATTTTATTACATCCTTATAAAAATGGCTCATGTCGTGATAACCAAAAACAGAAGGGTCAAATCTTTTCCTGTCAGTTACATAAGCCGTTAAGGCAGTTCTCGATCTGATAATAGAGAAATAACTTTTGGGAGTTGTGCCGATCACTTTATTGAAGTAACGGTTGATCGTTTTGGAGGTAGTAAATACCCGGGCTGAAATTTCATCCACATTATATTGCAAATTCCCAGTGGTATAAGTAGCAATTGTTTTGCTCACAAGTTCCATATAATGTGCCCGTGACCTGGAGGCCTTCATTTGAGAAAGGAAAAAATCTTCCAGCAGCTTCTGTCTTTCTGCAAAGTTTTTGGCTCTTTTGACACGGAAAATAAAAGAAGCAGGAAGCACATCCTGCAAATGGACCAGTTTGCCTGCCAGGGTGGATTGATCGATCCCTAAAACAGTTTCCAGCCCGCCGGGATAAAACTTGATAGTAAATAAATGGTCCAAAGGCTGGTTATGCCTTTCTGCTATGCTATCTCTTGTAACAAGAATATCTTTTCCCGGGGATATATAATGACGTTCATTACCCAATGTCAGGTAATAAGGAGCGCCGAGATTGATCCAGAATGTAGGTGTCCAGCTTGGAAACATTTTAACGTTAAAACAGGCATTGCCCGCAAAACCCCTTGTAGCTTCATCAGACGATTCGGAGAAAAACTCGATATAGTCGGCCAACTCTTCACAGGGCTGACTGAACAGGTAAATTTTCCGGATATCATCGAATATTTCAACCATTCTTATGCTGCTTATTGATTGATGGCAAATGGATCTGCCAGATCATTCACACCATAAAAATAAAGCCTACAGAATAATATTATCCTGCAGGCTTTGATTATTTCTTTTCAGCTATTCTGCGCGAAGCGATTTGACCGGGTTGGCCATTGCCGCTTTTATTGTCTGGATGCTTAATGTAAACAATGCTATCAGCAGCATTACGAAACCACATATAACAAATACCCACCAATCCATCGTTGTTCTGTATGCAAAATCTGCCAGCCATTTATAGGTTGCCCACCAGGCAATAGGCAGGGCAATAGCAAATGCGATCATCACCAGCAACACAAAATCTTTCGACAGTATGGAAATGATATTGGCGACCGAAGCTCCCAGTATCTTTCTTACACCGATCTCTTTCGTACGAACATTAATAGTGTACATCACCAGGCCCAATAAGCCGAGACAACTGATAAGCACAGACAAGCCTGTAGCCCAACTCAGAAGCTTAGACGTACGTTGTTCTGTTTCGTAGAAGCGGGCTACTGTATCATCCAGGAATTTATAATTGAAATCAGCATCGGGGTATGCTTTATGATAGACCTGCTGGATTTTTGCAATCGTTTCCGGCCAGGATGTATTAGGCCCTGTGCCTGATTGCAATAATACGTGATAAAAAAAGCTTCTCTGATCCATACTGGTAAATACCAGCGGGCCGACCTCTGAGTGAAATGACTGCTCATTAAAATCCCGTATCACCCCAACAATGGGCATTAGCTTATCATTAAATTCCAATTGCTTTCCCAAGGCGTCTTCGGGCCGTTTAAAGCCGATCAGACCAGCGTAAGTTTCATTGATCAGAAATTCTTTGGCAGTATCGCTTTTCTGAACATTCCCGCCTGCCAGTATTTTTATATCGAACAGTTTAAGATAGTTGCTATCGCCCCAGCGCAATTGTACACTCCCTACATTGTCATTTGCCGCACCCCTGTATTTTATATTAGTAAATGCAGCGCCTCCGTCAGCAGGTGTTAAAAAACCCCTGCTTGCCATTTCCACACCTGGAATAGCAGTGATCTCGTTCAGCAAAAGATTACGGAGACTGGCGCTATCATCACGGGGTACATCAAAACTTAGCACGGCAGTTTTTCTGAAACCCATATCAGCATTCAGGGAATAATTGATCTGCTTGCCAACCATCACTGTAGCGATCACAAAGAATTGGGCGATCACAAATTGAGATACGGTCAGTGTTTTTCTTATCCATGTATGCCTTGTTTCGCTCCTGTTTGCAAAAGACTGGTTCTTTAAAACGCTCACGGGCTTATAACCGGATAAAATAAATGCGGGGTACAATCCTGAGAGGAAACTCACCAGCAAAGCCAGCAGAAATAAGAACAAAAGGATATAAGGCTGGTTAAACGGTTGAAATTGCAAGCCGGGAGGTATAAACCCTGAAAAGAATCTGAGCAGCAACGGTGCAATGCAAAACGAAATGATACAGGCTGCTGCGGTTAACAAAAAAGTTTCACCCAGAAACTGGAAGATGAGTTGCTTCCTGGAGCCACCCATGGTTTTTCTTACCCCGATCTCCTTTGCCCGATGTGTAGCATTGGCGGTGGTAAGATTTATGAAGTTGATACAGGCAAGTAATAGCAGGAATGCGGCCACTGCAAACAATCCATACAGTGTCGGTTTATGTGCGAGCCGCTGGTTAAATCCTGCATACATGGCATTAAAATGAACATCGCTTAGAGGTTGTAAATGGAACCGTTTATAATTATTCGCATCCTTACCTGCATCTTTATGATATTTGGCAAACAATGTGTTCAATTGTTTCTCCGTATTGCCTGCTTTAGTGTCTTTTGCCAGTTTTATATACACAAGGGAATACGCCATCCAGTCGTTCCACCTATTCATCATAAAATCGTCCTTCAAATGAGTTTGAGCGATGGTAGCGAATGAGATAAACTCAACCGCCTTGAGTGAACTGCGCTCGTTCAAATCTTTCACGATGCCTGAAACAGTTACTGAAAAATCATCATTATACTTTATCTGTTTGCCAACAACATCGGCAGGGTTGACAGAAGGAAAATATTCTTTGACCCTGCTTTCAGCGAGTACCACATTGAATGGATTCTTCAATGATACTTCCGGCGATCCGGCAACCCATTGATAAGGTAATAAAGAGAAATACTCCGGGTTGGTAAAAATGATATTCCCTTGTTTTTTGAATATTGAAGGTTGTGACGATCCTGCTTTTTCGATACTGACCTTAGCTGTTCCGTCGCCTTGAAAAAACATTAATGGTACGGTTGCTTCCACACCAGTCACCTCATTTTGAATGGCTGCACTTAATGGTGCAGGCACGGCTGCAGAATGGCCGTCGGTACCATCAAACTTAAGGTCCATTACCACCCTGTAAACGCGATCTGTATCTTTTCCCACTTTGTCATAACCAAACTCAAACTGAACAATGAGGAAAATGATCAATGCAGCGCTGATACCGATGGATAAGCCCAGCACATTGATCGCTGTAAATGCTTTATTCCGGGTAAACACCCTGAAGGCGGTTTTGAAGTAGTTCTTAAACATCTGAAGCGGATTTGGTAGGAAAGTGTCAACTAAAACGATACCATATTACTCCATATTGATTTTCAGATGATTGGGATTTTATGATTAAATAACCGTCCGAATTTGATACAATGATTGTCCGCAAATAATTCAGTTATCGGCTTCTTCATAAAAAAAGACACCCAGGCGGGTGTCTTTTTTTATGAAGAACATTCTTACTATCACTTTAAATCAAACCTGTCCAGGTTCATCACTTTATTCCATGCGGCAACAAAGTCGTTCACAAATTTGCTCTGAGCATCTGCACTTCCATACACTTCTGCAATAGCCCTCAGTTCAGCATTGGAACCAAACACAAGATCTGCGCGTGTGCCTGTCCACTTGGGTTGACCAGTAGCACGGTCGCTGCCGATATACAATTCCCTGTCTTCCGATGCAGCTTTCCAGGCAGTATTCATATCGAGCAGGTTTATAAAGAAATCGTTGGTCAGTTTGCCGGGGCGTTGTGTGAACACTCCATTCTTAGAACCGTCGAAATTCGTATCCAGTACACGCATACCGCCAACCAGTACCGTCATTTCAGGCGCAGTAAGCGTAAGCAAATGTGCTTTATCGATCAGCAATTCCTCTGTAGATGCAGGAATACCTGCCCTGCGGTAATTGCGGAAGCCATCGCCAAGTGGTTCGAGGTGGCCGATAGAATCGACATCGGTCTGCTCCTGCGAAGCATCCATACGGCCTGGTGCAAATGGAATATTAACTTTATGCCCGGCTTCTTTTGCAGCTTTTTCTATGGCAGCATCGCCAGCCAGCACGATCAGATCAGCCAGTGAAACTTTCTTACCGCCTGATTGGGCACTGTTATATTCTTTTTGAATTTTTTCCAATGCTGTCAATACTTTTTGCAATTGCTGGGGGTTGTTTACCGGCCAGGATTTCTGAGGGGCCAGTCGCACACGTGCTCCATTGGCGCCTCCGCGTTTATCGGATCCACGGAAAGTAGAAGCCGAAGCCCATGCGGTGGAAACCAGTTCAGCCACACTCAACCCTGACTCCAGTATTTTTGCTTTTAATACTGCAGCATCTTTCTCATCTATCAGTTTGTGATCAACAGCAGGAATAGGGTCTTGCCAAACAAGTTCTTCTGCCGGTATATCCGGTCCCAGGTAACGTGAGCGCGGACCCATATCGCGATGCGTTAATTTAAACCATGCCCGTGCAAAAGCATCCGCAAATGCGTCGGGATTTTCCAGGAAATGCCTGGATATTTTTTCATACACCGGATCAAACCTCAAAGAAAGGTCAGTAGTGAGCATGGTAGGCAGATGTTTTTTTGAACCATCATATGCATCCGGAATGATCATATCTGCATTTTTTGCTACCCACTGATGTGCGCCTGCAGGGCTTTTAGAAAGTTCCCATTCAAAGCTGAAAAGGTTTTCAAAGAAGTTATTGCTCCAGCGGGTAGGCGTTTTTGTCCATGTTACTTCGAGTCCGCTTGTAATAGTGTCCGCGCCTTTGCCGGAAGCATAGCTATTACTCCAGCCCAGCCCTTGCTGTTCCATACCGGCGGCTTCCGGTTCTTTACCTACATGCGTAGCAGGAGCGGCGCCATGGGTTTTACCAAAGCTGTGGCCACCTGCGATCAACGCCACTGTTTCTTCGTCATTCATAGCCATGCGGCCGAATGTATCGCGGATATCTTTGGCAGCAGCAAGTGGATCAGGGTTGCCATCAGGGCCTTCAGGGTTCACATAGATCAAACCCATTTGTACAGCAGCCAGCGGATTTTCCAGGTTGCGGGAATGAAGTTTGCCATCGGCATTGTCATCGGAGGATACAACACCATGTTGTTTGGCCACACCTTCAGAACCATGCGCATACCGCACATCACCACCCAACCAGGTGGTTTCTGAACCCCAGTATACTGCTTCATCCGGTTCCCATACATCTTCCCTTCCACCGGCAAAGCCAAATGTTTTGAAGCCCATTGATTCCAGTGCCACATTACCTGTAAGGATCAGCAGATCGGCCCAGGAAATTTTGCGGCCATATTTTTGTTTGATCGGCCAGAGCAGCCTGCGGGCTTTGTCGAGGCTCACATTGTCGGGCCAGCTATTGAGCGGAGCAAAGCGTTGCTGCCCTGCACCTGCACCACCACGGCCATCACCTACACGATAAGTGCCGGCGCTATGCCAGGCCATGCGGATAAATAAAGGGCCATAATGCCCGAAATCAGCCGGCCACCAATCCTGCGAGTCCGTCATAAGCGCATGAAGGTCTTTTTTCACTGCTTCCAGATCGAGGCTTTTAAAAGCTTCGGCATAATTAAAATCCTTATCCATCGGATTTGACAAGGATGAATTCTGACGAAGAATGTTCATTTTTAACTGATTGGGCCACCAATAATTATTCCTGGTGCCGCTTCCACCAACATTGCTTTTTAAGCTGCCATTATGAAATGGGCATTTGCTGATGTCTTGTGATTGTTTTTCCATTTAATAAGTTTTTAAGTCTATTGAAACGTTGCCGGGCTCGGTAGGCATTATAAAAATAGGATTTCGGGCATATAATCGCTATCAATTGATTCTATATTCTGATAGATAAAAGCTATATCCGGAATTGGGTTTGGGTACATGGATATTAAATCCATTTAAAAAGCTTCGTCCCGGAAATATCTTCACATTTCATCCTGAAATAAATGATGCCGGAAGAAAATACAGTAAGCAGCCCGATAATAAAAATAGCTGCATTAATACCTAAAGTATCTGCAATAACACCTGTAAGAATAGCCCCAATGGCATATCCCATATCACGCCAAAGGCGGAATACGCCAATACTGCCAGCCCTGTCTGCAGGATGGGTATGCTCGGCCACTGTTGCCAGGAAAGTCGGGTATACCATAGCTGTTCCCCAACCAAGAATGGAGGAAAGCACGATAAAATGGAACCTTGTTGATGCAAACAGCAAAGCAATTAATGCCAGGCCTTGCAGCAGCATTCCCCAAAAAAGCAGGTCTTTCTTGCAATAATGATCAGCCATTTTCCCGGTAAATAATTGCCCGATACCCCAAACAGCGGGATAGATGGCGGTTATTATTCCAATCTCAGCTATGCCGAATCCTTTTGATGCCAGCAGAATGGGAAACAAGCCCCAGGTCAGTGCATCATTCAGATTATTGATCAATCCTGCCTGAGTAACTGGGCCAAGGTTTTTATTCGCCCAGGTCGTTTCCCAAAAGATTTTTTTGAGCCTCGGTGCATTGCTGGTTGAAGTTTCATGCGCCACATGATGCCGGGTATCTTTTACAAAAAACAGGCTGCCCAGCAATCCGAGTATGGCTAAGGCGATGCCGATATAAAAGGGATAAGGCCTTAATCCATATTCAGCAGCGATCCAGCCGGTAGCAAATGCAACCGCAGCTACTGCTACATAACCGGCAAACTCATTCAGTCCCATTGCAAATCCTCTTTGCTTTTCTCCTACAAGGTCTATTTTCATTACAACAGTGCTGCTCCAGGCAAGGCCCTGGTTAATGCCCAACAGAATATTGGCAGCAATGATCCAGTTCCAGTTTCCGGCATACATCAGAATAAAAGGAACAGGAATAGCAAACAGCCAACCGATCACCAGGAGGTTCTTTCGTCCCAGTTTATTGGCCAGTGTACCGGTAAAATAATTGGTAAGTGCTTTAACGATCCCGAAGACGATAATAAAAGAAAGGATCGCTGTTTTAGCAGCAATATGAAACTCTGCTTCGGCTATCTGCGGGAGAATGCTTCTTTCCAGCCCCACCATACCACCGACAAAGGCATTGATGACGACAAGCAAACAGAATTGCTTCCAGTTCTCCTTCAATCCTAATTGTACATTTTTCAATCCAGATTATGATTTTGAGTGAGACTACAGAACCGCTTCACCTGCAAAAATACAGAAGGAGGTGATCCGAGTAGAAAAGAAGCCGGCTTATGTATGCCTGGAAGGGGCTTCTACATCAAATGTTTTGATCAGAATATGCCTTAACTTTCCTTTTACAGAACTCTTATTAACAGAATGCTCCAGATCAAATATTTAAGCAATGAGTGTACTAAATAAGCTTGCTTCATCCCTAAACCGTCGAGACGAATTGCCTAACCAGGAATTGGCAAAGCAAATTTCGGCCAAAAAAGACAAAAATGCGGTTCAGGAATTGATAGACAATCTTTCAAATAAGAACAAAGACATCCAGAATGATTGTATAAAAGTTCTCTACGAAACAGGGGCCATCAATCCCTCTTTGATCTCCCCCTACTATAAAGAATTCCTTGCATTACTCGATCACAAAAACAACCGGCTTCAGTGGGGAGCAATGACTGCATTGAGTGCTATAACGCCTGAAAATCCCAAGGCTATCTTTTCTTCCATTTCAAAAATCGTTGACGCTGCAGATAAAGGATCGGTGATTACAAAAGACCATGCAGTAAATATTCTGATCAGCCTGTGTTCATTAAAGCAATATGCCGATGATGCATTTGCATTGCTTAATGAGCAACTCCTGCAAAGCCCGGTCAACCAACTGCCCATGTATGCAGAAAAGACAGTAGGCATTGTCAACGATAAAAACAGGAAGAAATTTATTCAAACCCTTAGTTCGCGGCTTGATGAAATAGACAAAGAAAGTAAACGGAAAAGAGTGGAGAAGGTAATAAAAAGGTCAGCGGGAAATAAATAGGCCGTTGTATGTGTAACAACGGCCATTATAAAATAACGATCATTCGCGTCTTCCACAAACACCAGATCCGGTATAGGGAGCCGGTGGGCTACTAATATAAAAAGATGGAATACCCGGATCGTGTAAAAAATATACCTCACATGGATTGTCTGAAGGCAACTGGCAATTCGTTTCAGGATTGGCTCTTACATAAAAGCCCTCGGTTGTTTGATAGTAGATAGCAGCATCTACCGGCTTCTTTGCCTGGTTGGTTTTGTTCAATGTGAAAGCACTGATACCTGCTACAAGAGCAATAGCTAACAGGCCGAACATTAATTTTTTCATAATGGATGGTTTAATAACACTCCTACTTTTTCAAATGGGGTTTCGGAAATTCCCCGATTTTCTTCAGGTACGGTCATCTTCGATTCACGCTAAAGATGATCATTGTTATGGCGCAGTAATAGAATAATACCGGTCATCAATCTGCGCAGTTCAGGAGGTATGAAGTTTGTAGCCCGTATTAAAATTTTCCAAGTGTGATTATTTTATAAACCAGAACAAGTTTATAATACACATAGCATTTTACCAACCGTTTTTTAGCCCCGTTTAAACCCGTGAAAACACGTTATCGATAAGCATTATTGTATAGAATCAACAGGCCTTACTACGCTGCTGTTTTACTGCGGTTTTTGATATTCGATTGTAAAACATATCTTTGGCTATTACAACACCAACAAACTTCCCCATGCCGCTTTCACACTCCAGTCCGTGAAAAGTTGCGGAGGTCAAAGACAATTTCTATCATAAATCAGCAGAAGCAATCCGCACATGGCATCAAAAGCAGTTTATTTACCAGGACTCAATGGGTTAAGGGCGATAGCAGCTCTGGCTGTGCTTGTTTCACACACCTCTCTTGGCTTGGATGAATTCGGCTTAAACAACAAGATTTTCGGCACCGATATGAATGGCAATGCCAACGGGTTGAATCTTGCAGGACATGGTGTAACTATCTTTTTTACGCTTAGCGGCTTTCTGATAACCTTTCTTCTTTTAAAAGAAAAGGAGTTAGGCAGTATTAAGGTCAAGGACTTTTATATCCGGCGGATACTGAGAATATGGCCACTATATTATTTGTATCTTTTTATCTGCCTTGGAACAATACTTTTATTTGGCCTGAGCTTTACCGGCTCATCTGTTCCATTTTATATATTTCTTGCTGCCAATGTCCCATTTATTCTTGGAACCGCCCTTCCTCTTGTAGCCCATTACTGGTCACTCGGAGTAGAAGAGCAGTTCTATTTGTTCTTTCCACAGATTGCCAAATACCCAAATAAGAAGTTATTGAGAATTGCGATCGGTCTTATATTCTTTCTTCTTACCCTGAAATTTATCTTCTGGATAATGTTCAGAAAATATGGCATCGAAATCCCACTTATAGCAATCTCCGTAACTCGCTTCCATACCATGCTTATCGGGGTTGTAGCAGCGATCCTTTATTACTATAAAAATCCATTATTTCTATCTCTGACAACAAACAGATTGGCTCAAATAATTGCATGGGGATCCATTTTTTTAACCGTTTTTAATAAGTTTCATATCGCCTCTGTAATTGACGGGGAACTGATTTCTATTGTTTCTGTGATCCTGATAATGGGACAAGTGACCAAGAAAAACAATATAATAAACCTTGAGAACCGGGTATGTGATTTTATTGGTAAAATATCTTACGGGATATATATTATTCATCCACTGCTGATATTTTATTTCAGCAAATTGATCGGCCACTTTAATTCTGATGCATTCCAGAACTATTTATTAGTATACGTTATCATTATCTCGGCTACCATATTACTGGCTTACCTTTCTTATGAATTCTATGAAAAGAAATTCTTGAAGTTGAAGGCGAAATTTGCTGTGGTCAAAAGTTCCAATACACGGGAAGCAAGTGTGGATCAGTATACAACAAAAGATTCAGCAATCAATTTACCTGGCTAAAAGATCAAAAACCTCCTTCCCAAATGAGCGCCATACGGGGTTATCAAACATGACGACTTCAAAAGTCTGCTCCGCAATGATAAACGCGCCGACCCAGCCCAGTACAGGGTGTAATCTTCCATTTACAAACCTGTCCCATATCCAGGAGACGATGATGAGACTATTGGATAACACTAAGCCAAACCAGATATCGGGTCTTGGTACTGAAGGGAAATAATGACGAAACCGGAACCATGCTACCCATAACACTAAAATGGTCGCTAAAAGCATTAACCGTTTATGCACTGGTGGGTTTTCCCGGTTCAGAATGCCGGCAAGAACAATGGCAAGAAATATGGTGGCACTGGTAACCACACCAACTATGTTTGAATAAGAAGCTTCGCCCACGCCATTATTCAAATCTTTCTGCACCTGGTATACACCGGCCGGCAACATGGTTAAAGCAGTACCTATCGCAATAAAGACCCCTAAAATTCCGAGGGTCTTATGCAAGCGGAAATTATTATACTTTATTAAAGTTGCCTGAATAAAGAACAGGCACAACCAGCAAAAAGCAAAAGCACCATGGATATAAATAGAGACAGGGGTTCTTTCATCCTGGATAGCGGGTGGCAGGGTTTTCCCAAACCCTACAAATACCGCAAAAAATCCTACTAAACCAATACTCATGAAGAAGGAGATCCTCCTGGTTGTTCCGGCTGATGGCATGGTTTATAAAGTTTGTAGAATGATGGTTAGTGAAATGAACAGGGCTCATTAAATATACATCTTCTACCTAATGCCCGGAAATTTGATCGTTTTGCAATACTCAGCAGCAAAGCCCTTCTTGCACGTGATCAAACCATAAGAAAGGCCCGGAACAAACACCGGGCCCTTCACTTTAACTACTCCAACACCTAACCAATAGGATCATTTCTTCTCCTTCCTGATTGTAAAATAATCGATCTTCCTGCCGCTTTTTTCATACACGTCCATTCGTATTTCATGTGGAGATATTACCAGTGTTCCATAGGTATATATTTTTTCTGAAGGAGTGAATATCATCGTAGGCAGATCTTTTCCGCCAGTGCCTTGCAGGGAGCCGCCGGCCGAACCATTAGTGATATATACTGTACCTGCAGGTTGATCATATATATGCCGGTCTTTAACGCCCGTGGGAACACCGGCTTTTACAGCCTGGTGCCTTTCGTATACATGCCGGTGGCCGGAAATGCACAGGTCCACTCCAAACTTATCCAGCAAGGGAGTTATATGCTGCTGCCATTGTTCCACCTGGCTCACTCCATAAGCATACATGGGATAATGACAATAAAGAACGATCCAGCGGATATGTTTGCTGCGCCTGGCTTTGGCCAGGTCTTTCTCCAGCCATTTATATTCGGCTGAACCTGGCTTGAAATATACCAGGCTGTCCTTCTCTGCTCCTTTAGCATATCCTGAATTGATGGCTACAAAATGGGTGTTGCCATAATCATAGGAATAATTCAACTGATCATTGGGAAGATTGAACAGATCATAATATACCGGAAAGGGTTTTTGGAACTGACCTGCCTGCCGGTCATTGATGACATCATGATTGCCGGTGACAGACATAAATGGGAATCGTGCATTGAGCGGTTGTGCTGTCTCAAAAAAATTGTTCCAGCTTCTCTGCACTGAACCATTTTCCACGATATCTCCTGTATGCAGGGTAAAATGAAGCGGATAAGCAGCAAGCTTTGCTACAATGCTGTCTGTTTGTTCAAAACTAAGATTGCCTTTATTATCCTGCGTATCACTCCAGACACCCACTGTAAAAGTTGCACTGCTTCCTGTTTTGCCGGCGGTTCTGAAACTGTAGATATTACTACTGCCGCTCCGGCCATCACCTATCCTGTAATAATAACAGGTACCGGGTTTTAACCGGGTAAGTGTTGCTTTCAGCAGGTATGCTTTCATGTCTGCTGAATAGTCTTCTTTTGCGATCAGCTTTTTATCCAGTTTTGTACTGTCTGTGCCATAGCAAACTGTTTCATATCCCTTTGCATCACTCATCCAGGTAATGGCCATAGTCGTAGCTGTAGTGGATGAAGAAATGCCATTCCAGCTAAGATGAACCCCTCTCACCTGCGCCGCGGCCACAACAGGCAAGGCAAATGCCAGCAAAAACAGGGAGCGATATTTTTTAATTATCATTGATCTGATTTTTTATTTTAAAACGTGGCTGGGTCTATATCCATAGCCGATGGTGGTGCATCCTGCCCTTTGCTACCCCATTGTTTATTGGGTATCTCACCCATCTGCAGTTCCAACACTGCACCGGCAACAAGATCACGATGGGTAAACCATGCCTTTTCCCAGTTTTTACCATTGAGTTTTGCACTCTGTATATAGCGTGCTCCTGTTGAATTGTTTTTAGCAACAACAGAAAATTTCTTGCCACCCGGAAGATTGACGGTAATTTTTTCAAACACAGGGCTGCCAATATTGTAAACTGGTACACCGGGAGTTACCGGGAAAAAACCCATCATAGAAAAAACAACAAAAGCTGTCATCCCGCCACCATCTTCATCACCGGGAATACCAAACAGGTTATCGGTAAACCAGGTATCCAGCAGCATGCGGATCCGCTTTTGTGTTTTCCAGGGAGCACCGGTATAGTTATAGAGGTAGGGAATATGAAAACTTGGTTCATTACCCATCACAAACTGTCCTACCAGGCCGGTGGCATCAGGAAATGTATTCCATAATTCGTACTTGCTTCTTCCGAGATTTTGACGGAACAGATCATCCAGCTTGGCTTCCGCTTTTTTATGTCCGCCCATGAGTGTGAACAATCCCTGCAGATCATGTTTCACATCCCAGTTGTATGTATACACATTGTTCTCCGTGGTATAATGACGGCCGCCCTGGCCACCGGAAAATTTCGGGTCAAATGGTTCAATCCATTTCCCGGTACTGTCTTTGGGCCACATAAACCCTTTATCCTGCCTGAACACATTTTTGTAAAATCCTGCCCTTTGCATGAACAGGTCGCTGCCCGCCTTATCCTTTGCCTGGCGCAACAGGAAAGCAATACACCAGTCGCTATAACTGTTTTCAAGTGTCACAGACACCGACTGTCTTTTTTCAAATCCATTTACTTCCCGTACCCATTCATTTTCTCCAGGGTGAAGCGCAGGGAAATAACCATGGCGATTATAAAATGAATCGAGTGAAGTGGCCGGTCCATTGCGCCAGGGAAGTAATGTAGCCTGCAGGGAATTCTTTTTCAGGCCTTCCAGTGCGCTTTCCAGATTGAAATCCCTGATCCCTTTCACCCACGAGTCAGCGATCCATGTAGCAGCGTGATTGCCCGTCATACAGGGATTATCTCCGAATGCAAGGGCAAAGGATGGCATCCAACCGCTTTGCTCATACATATTGATATATGAATTGATCTTATCAGCCTGCATGCCCGGATTGAGAATAGTTTGCAAAGGTTCCAGGGCGATATAGGTATCCCAAAGCCAGTTGTCTACATAAAATGGTTTAGATGAATTATGTACTTTACGGTCGTAGGCACTGTAATAACGGCCATATTCATTGATATTCACCATACGCTCATAACTGCGATAGAGCGAAGTATAAAATACCCGTTTTTGTGCAAGTGTTCCTCCTTCTACATTGATCTGCGACATCACTTTATCCCAGGCAAAAAAGGCTTTTCTTTTCACTTGCTGAAAATCCCAATCCGGAATTTCCTTCTGAAGATTTTGACGTGCCTGCTCTTTGCTGATAAATGAAATGCCGTATCTCACGCCTGCGTGCTTCACATTTTTATTCAATTGAAGTATCAGCCGGCGTTGGGTCGTGTCTTCAAAAGAAGCGCCTTCTTGTATATCTGTGTCCAGCTCTGCATAAAAATAAGCAGTCAGGTCCTGGTAAGATTCCACACCGCTGACAGCACGTTTGCCTTCCAGTTGCAAGCGACCGGGATTGACGGTATGAAAGCGGATAAAATGTTCGCCATTGTCTGCATAATGAAAACGGAAGAAACCACTTCTTTCTGCAGGAACGAATTCGATGCTATCGCCACTATCTTCCAGTCGAACGCTATAATAATAAGGGGTAGCTATTTCATTATCCCAGGTATACCCTTTTATACCATATTCCTTTTCATTACTGAATCCCATTATGCCAAACAAATTTGGCTGGCGATGTGAGGAAATGGTCAGCGGAAAAAATTTGATCTGGTCATCCAGTTGATCCTTACGTACAGGGAATACTCGCACCATACTGTTAGGCAGGTGTACGGCGGGACGGGTTGGTTCCAGTATATGACCTACAGCTCCGATGGTCGGATCGATATATTTTACATTGCTGCCAGTCTGTGCATGAGCAATGCAACTGGAAAGAATTATTATTATAAGTAGAAAACGTTTGAGATTCATGAAGGGTTAGCGGTTTAAAATTTCTGTAATAGGCTTACCAATGCAACCATTGGGCATCTGGATGTGCAGCAATGCTGCGAGAGTGGCGGAAATATCCGTCATACCCGTCTGACGGTTGGTTGCTCCTTGCCTGATGCCCCAGCCCATCCATAAAAGAGGAATATGCGAATCATAAGGATTCCAGGCGCCATGCCCGGTACCGGTTTTCCCGGCCGATGACACAGCTGGTTTCAGGATAAAGAAAATCCCTCCCGACCGCTGCCTGTTGTACCCATTCACCATTCTTTCCTTTATCTCTGCGGGAATAGCTTCCTGCCCCAATTGATCCATATCGGCAACAAATGAAATGTCTTCATTCCGCTTCAACACATTCATCACCACCTTGCGCACTGCTGCTTCGTTTAATGAAGCACTGTCAAGCTTCTGATAGTTGAAATGCACCTGCGAGTTCATCAGGCTTAGTACCAGGTTCTGCACGCCGAATGCGGTAGCCAGTTTTGTATTCATCTCTTTCATTAATGTGCTGCCCGACCATCTGGCTGCAGGGATCTTATTATCCTTCAGGAAATCGATATTGTGTGCAGCACCATGATCTGCTGTAAGAAAAATAGTATACTGGCCTTTCCCTACACGGTTATCCAGAAAACTTAAAAGATCACCCAGGTCTTTATCAAGCCGCAGATAAGTATCCTCAATTTCCATCGCATTGATACCAAACTTGTGACCGATATAATCGGTGGATGAAAAACTTACGGTGAGAAAATCAGTTTCGGCACCCTGCCCCAGTTTTTCACCAAGTATGGCAGCTTTCGCCATATCTGCGGTCAATGTATTACCATAGGGCGTTGTACGGATGATATCATAATCCTTCGTAAACATCTCCGAAGTTCGGATCGGGAAAACAGGTGTTTCCTTATTTCCCAACAGGCCTTCATAAGGAGTATTATCAGCCGTGCTCTGCAGGTATGTCTCTGGCTTATAAAGCAGGTTCCAGTCCTGTTTCAGGTATTTTTCTGGCAGGCGTTGCTCGTTGAATTTTGTTACCCAATCAGGCAATTGTTTCATATACCAGGTGCTGGTAATAAAATTGCCACTTCCATTGTCAAACCAGTAGGCAGCGTTGGCTGCATGACCTGCAGGCAGGATAGCACCCCTGTCTTTAAGCGCAATACCAATTACTTTAGAACGGAAATTGGTAGCCAGTTTCAATTCATCTGTAATAGTGCTGGCCAGCAGATTTCTTGGCGACATCTTTCCGGCATTTGACTTGCTACCTATAGTAGACACATCATTATCTTCTGTACAATACATGGTTTTCCCTGTACTGTTGATAATAAAATCGTTGCCTGCTATACCATGAATAGCAGGTACGGACCCGGTATAAACAGAACTATGCCCGATGGCAGTAACCGTAGGCAAATAATCAATGATGGTATTTTCGCAGGAAAATCCTTCTTTCAGAATTCTTTTAAAACCGGTTTCATTATACCGGTCATAATACCGGTACAAATAATCCCAGCGCATCTGATCCACTACTACTCCTACCACTAACCTGGGGCGGTTCACAGCCTGTTTGCCAGAAGGCTGGGCATGCAGGGCTGATATCCCAACCAGCAGGATAAACGTTACCCATAATTTTTTTCTAACCATTCTTATGCAGTTTTGAAAATGAAAAAATGATCTCTGTATACCGCAATAGTCAGTTGCGGTATACAGAGGCAGCAGTTTTATCCAGTCAGTTTATTTTTTTAGTTCCCGTTTCAGTATGTCAAGCGATTCTGTAGCATACTTTTTACCAGGCTCCAGGGCATTGCCCTTCTGAAAGTCGTTCCAGGAATTAACCAGCACAAACCGGTCATTACCTATATTCCGCTTGGCAACATTGCAATAGTCGGTAAAGTTTTTATCCGTTCTGTCAAATACGTATTGAGTTGCGGTACCCGGGTTATTATATGCCGGGAAAATACAGGGCACAAAGTCTACGTTCTGCGCAGCCAGTGTTGTTTGCCAGTTTTTATAATTCATATCACTGTAGCTATAAAAAGCATAGAAGCGATCATAATCAGTAGTAGCCCAGTTGTTGAGTACAATACCATCCATTGCAGACAACCATTCAGCGGGATAGTTGACCGGGGCAACCCAGCCTGTCGTGAATTCACCTATGATATAGGGATTAACATTCAACTGCCCCAGTTCATAACGGATAGAGTCTGCCACTTTTTTATAGTCAATGCTGGTCCTTGCAGCAGTAGACAGGTTAAGTGGGCCCAGCAGCACTACAGGTCGTCCATCAATTTTGTAATAACTGTCGTCCGAGAAAAAGCTGGTGTTAAACGTTTTCCATTCATTGATGAGCGTTTGCAGTTTAGCACCACTGAGTGGTGATGCATTGGTAGCGCCTATATGTGTAGTCACGTATTCGATCACGATTTTTGTACCTGCATTGCCTGCTGCATTGACCCTTGCTTTGGCTGCGTTGAGCATGGCATTGCCGGAAGTACCATCCCATTTGAATACAAAAAAGTCAACACCGCCCTTTGCAGCCCAGGCCAGGTGCTGATCAAAAACCGGGGCCTGCAGCGCATCATAAAAACCAAGTGAAGCTGTATCAGCCATTGGTTTCTGCCAGTCGGCAGTTTTATACTGCATATAATAAGCTCCCACCCTTGCATCTTCCTTCAGCTTAACCGGCTCAATCGGGTAAACATATTTTGAGGGATCTATCAGATTTTCGCCGTCTTTTTTGCAGGATGCCAGCATGGCAACGCAAAGGAGGGCATACATTATCTTCTTCATATACTGATTATATTATTCGGGTAAATAAGGATTTCTTTTATTGGGAAGGGCAAACCATAACTTGGTCTTCATGGCATCAGGTCCACCAAGCCAGGGTAATGCCTTTTTGATCTCGGTGTCATTGGTCTGGTATTCAATATCCGGGTATACGATCCTTTGGGGGATATAAGCATAACCAACAGTACCACCTTCACTGCCATCAGGATTGAAGTGAGGAGGGAACTCAAGTTCCTGAGTTCTTCTCAACAGTGTCCAGGCATCGATAGCATTATAAAAGCCAGCCAGCCATGTTTGCATGGTGATCTGGCGCATAGGATTTACATTGAGCACAGCGCTGGTAGTAATACCCAGGTAATCGGTATAAGCGCCATTGCTGCCTGTTGTATCTACGGCTGTGTTCCATTTAATACCGTCTTTCTGAAGGTAGCTATTGATCGCAGCAGAAGCTATTCCATACTTTTCCATCGAAGCCTTGATACCATTATTATAGTATTGCTCCGCAGTAAGGGAACCTCCCCAGCCTTTTAACGCTGCTTCTGCTTTAAGGAAACAGGCTTCTTCATAAGAGAGAAATACAAATTCAGCATTGGGTTTTGAAAAATACTCACCTACCTGCGAGTAGTCGGCCGGAGCTCTTCCGCTGTGCGGGTTGTCGGGCATACTGAAACCGGTCGGCAGAGAAGTGGTTTTAGGCATACCCCAGTATTGTCCCACATGTGGTCCCTGTGAAGCCGGTTTGGCATATACAGACACGCGTGGATCTCCGTAGGGCAGCATGTGTTGCAGCAACGATTCGCTGATAACGTTGAGGCTGGCAGCATTGTTTGTGGCATTGAATACATTGTAATTATAGAAAAAGCTCCAGGTGAGTGAATTGCTTCCCCAGTTGGAATTGGCGGTCTCGGATTGGTTCATGATAGTATTGGCTTCATCTGCCAGCACTTCAGCCGCCACCCGCTGTGCTTCACCCGGATTACCGTTGGGCGCAGGATTGCTGATACGCATAGCCAACCGGAGACGCAGTGTATTGGCAAACTTCTTCCATCCATCCAGACTGCCTCCATACATTGCATCAGCAGAACTGATGTATTTATCTCCGTCCGGTTTAATAGACGATGCCGCTGTCTTCAATTCTTCCAACAGTTCCATATAAATATCTTCCTCTTTATTATAGGAAATACTGTTTTCACCGGAGAGAGCACTCTGATAAGGAATGCTTCCCCAGATCGCTACAATATTGGAATAAATATATGCGCGCAATATCCGCGCAATAGCTACCCTGTTGGCATAAGCAGGTTTATCACCAAAATTCCGCTCTATCTGATGCAGCGGCTGCAGACACTGGATGTAAGCAGTACGCCAGTATTCATTGTCCGAAGAAACGAAATAGAAATACCGCTCAAATTGTCCGCCTCCTACACTTACATAGTTAGAATAATGAGAAAGCACGCGACGGCGCATATCACCACCGAAGAAATTCATTGTATTGAATATGGAAGTATTCAACAGGTATTCAGGATCTACTACAGAAGGGCTATTGGGATTTTCATTCAGCTTCTCCAGCTCTTTGGTACAGCCACTTCCCAGCAGGCTGACAGCCAATACAAGCCCTATCCAGAAATTATTTTGCTTCATATACATTAATTAAAAAGTGAATCGAATATCAAATCCATAAGTGGTATTAGGAGGCAATGATCCATACTCAATGCCCTGTCCGTTGCCGGAAGTAACACTGGCTTCAGGGTCCATACCCCTTGGCGTATTCTGATAAATGATCCAGAGATTACGTGCAGAGAGTGATACCCTGGCACTGGAGAACATGGATTTGTTAAGCAGTTTTTTAGGAATATCATATCCTACCACTACTTCCCTGAGCTTTACATAAGAAGCATCGAACATGTGCAATTCTTCATTAGCGAAATAACCTTTACCCTGAAAAGCGTTCAGCGGGTTGAGGTATTTATCGTTGGGACGTCCGTCTTCAAAGTAGGCATCTGCAAAAATGAATCCGCTGGTGCCCAGGTTTGGATCTTCACCCAGGATATAAGTATGATAATAATAATCTTCACGGCCTTCAAGTGTAATGGCGTATGCTCCGCTCTGAATGCCACGTTTGAACGTACCAGAATAATATTTACCACCTTTACGCACATCTACGAGGAAGCTAAAGCGAAAATCACCAAGCTTGAAGCTATTATTGACACCACCTGTCCAGTCGGGCAACACACTTCCCAGCAGGCTATTTGGCGTGGTCAGTACGCCACCGTCTGCAGCTACCAGTTTACGGCCCAGTGAATCACGTTTCCAACCACGGCCCCTGATGATGCCATAAGGTTGTCCTACCTCAGCATATACTACTGCATTACCAAACCATTCGTTGAGGCGGAAACTGTTCACTCCGTCAATAAGGCTCACCACTTTCGAATGGTTGGTAGCAAAATTGACCATCACATTCCAGCTGAACTTCTTGTTCTCTACAGGCACTGCACCTACAGACACTTCATGTCCCCAGTTGTTGATCTGGCCGGCATTGTAAAACTTGCGGTCGAATCCGCTCGACGGTGTGATCTGTGCGGAAATGATCTGGTTGGTAGTAGCCGAATGGTAGTAGGTATAGTTAAGCAACAAGCGGTCTTTGAAAAAACGCAGGTCTGTACCAAATTCAAAGGAGCGTGTTTTTTCAGGTTTCAGGTCTGAATTATAATAAATGGAAGCCAGTGTAGCATAAGCCTGGTCATTATAAATACCGGAGAAGCTATAAGTAGGTTCCAGTTGATAAGGGTCTGTATCATTCCCTACGATGGCATAGGAAGCACGCAGTTTACCAAAGGAAAGTATTTTCTTATTGATCCCTTTAAACGCATCTGTGAACACAAACGTGCCACCAAACGATGGATAGAAATAGGAATTGTTGCCATGTGGCAATGTAGATGACCAATCGTTACGCGCTGTTACATCTGCAAACAGAAAATTCCGGAAGCCAAAGGTTGCTGATCCGTATACTGAGTTGATGGCCTTACGTGCCAGCACATCTGTAGCAGTAGGAAATTCATTGGAATTGGAAATATTCATCAATCCGGCCTGAATGAGGGAGTTGATGCGCTGACTGCGTTTTTGTGTATTGAGCTGAAAGCGGCTCGCACCTGCTACAGCAGTAAGGGAGAAATCTTTTACCTGCTTATTTATTGTAGCAAATACATCGGCATTGAGATTGTTCAGTTGGTTATTGAATGTCCTTAATGAACCGTCAGGATCGGCCTGTGCACCTCGGTTATTGAACTCCATGCCTGTCCACCAGTACATTTCTGTTCCCAAACGTCCGGTAAATTTCAACCATTTGGCCGCGGTTACATTCACGTTAAATGCAGTAAGCAACTGATCACGTGTATCCCTGTTAGGATTTTCATTGATGGCCCAGTAAGGATTCAGAAAATCGCGGTGGGTACCTGCTTCATTTCCGTATTCATCTTTATATTGTTCATAGTCACTCAACCGAACATCCCTGATCATGAAAGCATACTGGTAAATAGGGTTTTTAGTACTACCGTTCATATACTGCCTGTTGTCTACTGTATTGCGGATATAGGTGACTTTTGAATCAAAATTGACAGCTTTTGAAAGTGTGTTGACCATCCGGATATTGGCATTATGGCGTGTATTTTCATTCACTCCTGCTACTACACTATTACCCTTGAAATTTGTATAAGAAAACCGGTAGCTGTTTTGTGCATTACCACCCTCAACAGCAACAGAGTTGGTATACATGCCTGCTGTCTGATAAAAATCACGCACATTGTCTTCCTGCGGAAGATATGCTTTCACCTTTCCATCGATGCCGATCACAGGCTGTCCTACCATAGGGGCTCCCCAGCTTCTGTTAAACACCCTGATATCGGGTATCCGCAATGGATTGCTCGTAGAGCCGGACCCTTCCAGCTTATGGCTGTTGCCTGCGCCAAACACATTCTGATATTCCGGGAATTGCGTAATGCGCTGGAATGTGCTATTGGAGTTTACCGTAACCCTAAACCGCGTACCGGCAGATTTCTTTGTAGTGATCAACACTACGCCGTTAGCCGCACGTGAACCATATAACGCAGAGGCGTTGGGGCCTTTCAGCACTTCGATACCCTCAATATCTTCCGGGTTGATGTTGGCTGCAACGTTACCATAATCCAGTGCATTATTGCCGGATGTTTGCTGGCTTTTATCGCCCGCTTCGTTATCAACAGGGATACCATCGATCACAAACAGGGGTTGGTTGTTGCCGGTAATGGAATTGTTGCCGCGGATAATAATACGGGCTGATCCGGTATTGGAAGATGGCGGCGTGATCTGCACACCAGCCAGTTTACCTGATAAAGCACTGGCGATATTTGTAGCCGGTGCTGATACAAGATTATCAACATCCATTTTCTGCCGTGAGTAACTCAGCGCCTTGGCTTCACGCTTGATGCCCAAAGCCGTTACTACCACGGGGCTAAGATCAATGCCCTTGCCAGACATTTGTACATTCAACTCATTGCCTGCCGGCAGTTTCATGGTAAGTGTGTGCATGGAAATATGCGTGAACTCCAGTTCCTTTATATCTGCAGTAACCCTGATGGTATACTGTCCTGCAGAATCAGTGATTGCCTGGTTTCGCGCATTACCGGCACCAATAGCCGCGACACTTACACCTTCAAGCGGCTGGTCATCTACACTGCTGGTAACCTTCCCTTTTATTATCCTTTCCTGCGCATAAGAGCCTATGGCCAGCAGGAAAGAAAAGACAAGGAAAAAAGTAAATCGTTTCATTCGGTTAAAAATTTAAATGATCAACAAAAAATTCAGGATGAGGCATTGTGAATATTAAATCACCAGGTTTTGGTTCAGCGCTGTTGAAGCGCTGTAAGATTGATCTGTTCGTATGGTTTTTCTGATAATCCATTATAATAATTCAATATCACTTCCTCTTTGTCGGCAGATACTGATATTACTGCATATCCAGGCAGGTCAGCTCTTCTGAAACTGCGGATATGTTTTTTTTCTTCTTTTAATATTTTCCGTCGCACTTCACGAGTGGCGGGCTGCCAGTCAGGGTCTGCATTGATCCATCCATCTCCTTTATATTCTGTGATGTACCCTTTAGGTTGCGGAGGCTCCAGCCCTCGGTTTACGCTATTCACCATTACCTGCACTATATTACCTGAATCCGTTTCACGGCTTAATACTGAATATTCGTGCAAATGTGCACTTAATACGATTACCTTGTGCTGTGCCAGCAAATTAAGAAACCGGTTACGCAAACTGCTGTCTGCAACTGGCCGGCGGATACCGCTCAGCAAGTGCCAGCAACGTTGTGTTACGGGAATTACAGGCTGATGGGCCATTACAAATTTGTACCTGGCTGTTGAGCGTGCCAGCCCGGCTTCCAGGAATTCCACCATAGCAGTTTCAGGCAGATTCTTATCCACACTGAAAAACTGGTCCAATACAAAAAATTCGATATCCTTAGTGGGTGAGTACGTGTACATACCTGGCCCTACTTGTTTTTTCACCTGGCCTTCTATAAAGGGACGTATCACTTCATCCCAAGCTTCGGGTTGTCCCGGGCTATTGCTCACATCATGATTACCCTTGGTAAGTACCCATGGCACAGGCAGCTCCACAGAATGCAGCAGGTCCACTACACCTCGGTTCATTTGCCTGGCAAGCGCTGGGGTTCCAGCCACTCCTTCCACGAGATCACCTAATTGTACCACAGCTTTTACATCTGGCTTCAGAGCTACCGTCTGTTTTTTGATAACTGCCAGGAATTTCTTCATAAAAAATGCTGTGTACTGCGGATATTCATTGAATATCTGTTTAAAGTCCTGTGGCCTTGTCATCACATAATCCAGATCATGATCGTCCAATCTGTCATAATGCATATCACCCAGCACAATAAAACTTGCATTCTGCGCAGAAAGAGGTAATATACCCCCGGTCAGCATACATACAAAAATCAGCAGCCTTAACCTGTATGTTGTCTTCATTTTTTAGTTGTCAGTGATTTTTATTTACTTATCAATATCTCAAACTCCTGTTTTATACACCCTGCTTCATCACGAACCTGGAATAATGTTCTTTTATTTACTGCTTTGATTGAAAATTGCCTTTCGCCCTTTTTTCCATTCCAATAATATACTTCAGAGGGAAATGCTGCTGTGAGTGTGACCGGCTTACCCTTTTTCACATAAGCAATTGTTTTTTCCGGCACCGCTTTGATCATAGTAAACTGGTCACGCACTTCACCATCAGCACAGATCCATCGAAGGTCGAGCCTGTTATCTTCTACTTCCAGCATCAGGCCGCCACCTTCTGTTACATTGGAGTAGTGCATGGCATTATGCGGAAAATCAGTTTGCACACGGCTGTCTATTTTACCGGCAGAACCGCTTACCACATATACGGTACCCGGTTCATTGTTGCTTTTTTTAATGTAAGGGCAGGAGCTTACTGTGCCATCATACCTGCCGCTGGAGCCACTCAGTTGATGCGCAGCCGCATCAAAACTGGCTTCCATGCCATAATACCCATTTATCAGCCGGGTACGCTCATATCCATGGCTATGGCCGCACAGCACGAGATCAACTCCATAGCGCTCCAGTATGCGGATAAAATTTTCCCGTATTTTGATAAGCTCGTTCTCCTTATCAGAATTATGCGAACTCATGGTGTAAGGCGGATGATGCCAGAAAGCAACTATCCATCCTTTCCCTGCATATTGCTCCAGGTCTTTTTTTACCCATTGCACCTGTGCGCTTAGCGTATCATACATACGCAGCATGGCACTGTCCTTACCGTAAGAGTCAAGTGATAAAAAATGAATATTCCCAATATCGAAGGAATAATAAGCAGGATTACCGGAAGGAACACCGCCCAGTTCTCCCTGCTGAGGCATGGAGAAACTTTTGTAATACGCATACTCCTGTCCCTGTCCGGCTGTTTTCCGATAAGGCCCTATGTCACGGTAATCATGATTACCGGGAGCAGGGAATAATGGATAATTCTTTAGAAGCTGTTGCTGATATACGGCAAAAAAGTTGTGTTGATATTCAGCATCTGTCCCGCTTTCATACGCGTTATCACCTAAAAGCAACCAGGCTGTCAGTTCACTTCCTTTCAAATATTTTATTACCTCGTCTCTTACCTGCCTCTGATTAACAGAATTATTACCACAATCACCCAGTGCTGCTATTCGATACTTGCCCTTGCTTCCCGGCAAAGGCATAGTAGTGAAATAATACGAGCTGTCGCCGCGCAGTGTATGTGTGATACCACCGATAGAATAATAATATCTTGTCGCAGGCTGAAGCCCGGTAAGTTGTACAATATGCTCCATGCTGATTGAGCGGCTTTCCGATACCTGCAGCAGGCTATCAGGTAAAGTGCCATATCTTACCACACCGCGCTCTGCCACATCTGTTCTCCAACGGATAGTGATAGTGGCAGAACCGGCCACCTGGAGATAAGGTCCCCGCAGCAAAACCGGTTCAGGATCAGGCCTGGTGTCTGCTGCCATAATAGAGCCTGGCAGCAACAGCAGAATTACAAAAACAACCTGTAGCAGATATCGCATATTCATGGTTTCTTTAAGATTTCAACAGCCCGGTAAGGTCTACTGTGGTCCAGGCGTTCTTATCGGCATTCGCATATATAATCACGCTTGCTTCATTTTTCTTCGAAACATTCACTGTTGCATAGCCGCAAAAGTCAGCATACTCAAAATGATCTATATAAGGTGCTTCTTTTTCCAGGTTATCTCTTCGTTCTTCGAGTGTAGTGGCAGAAAATTTGGGTTCCAGGTCAAGCAGGCTTACACCATAGGCACTGGTGCCTTTCAGATGATCTTTTATCGGCGCATCCACAGCCGGGATCACGCTGCCAATACCTACCTGCACAAACTTGCCATTGGTTGTGCGGCGGGTGAGTATGCTCGTTTTATGCAGATGTGCTGTAAGCACAATAGCATGGTGGCGTCCCAGCATTTCAAGCAGTTCATCCCGCTTCGCCTTCTGTGAAGGTTTGGCAAACACGTGCCAGTTGGCTCTTGCTGTGTAAGGAACAATTGGCTGATGCACACAGAAGAACAATAATTCTTCTTTATGCTCTGCCAGCGCTTTCTTCAGCCATTCCAGGCTTTCATCTGCTGTATAGCAATCAAAAATTATAAAGCGCGCCCTCTTATATACAAAAGTGGTATTGGCAGTTGACAGCTTTTTTTTCAGCTCTTCACCCTGCCAGGAAAGTACGGTTTGCTTATAGGTTTCGCGTGCACCCTCGCCGGTAATATCGTGGTTGCCTTTCACCACAAAAAAGGGTCGCTTGATTTTCATACCGGCCACATAAGAAATAAAATCGCGTGTCTGTTGTTCGGCCAGTTGTTGTGAACCGCAAAGCCCTTCTACAAAATCACCCAACTGGAGCCAGAAGTCTGCTTTCGCCTGAGTGGCTTTTTCTTTGGCCACCTGCATCAGCACAGGAAAGTTGTCGCGGGTAATGCGTGAATAATTTTGGATCTGCACAATATCATTGGGATAGTTCTTTTTTACATACTCCATATCGTGATGCTCCAACTTATCAAAATGGAGATCACCCAGTAAAAGGAAATTGAAATCGTTGCCTTTTCCGGGAACAAAGTCAAAAGCTGTAGCACCCAGTGGCAGAGCCGCTGAAAGTGCTCCCATGGTTGCCAGAAATCTTCTACGGTTATATTTTTCCATATAATATCGTTTTGCAGTTACTTGATAATTGAATTGATACTGACTGGTCTTCTCTTATATCAGGGTTTTTTAAAATTGATACGGGTGGCATCCAGGAATGTTTCTCCATATTCAGCAGTGGGTTCCAGTGAGGTGCCCAACTGAAAATGATTCCATGAATTGATAAGTACAATACGTCTATCGCTCATATTTCTTTTAGCCACATTGCAGTAATCTTTATAAAACTTCTCGGTGTGATCGATATCATAGATCTTACTGGTTGGAGAAAACTGTTTATCGTTATAACCAGGGAATACAGTAGGAACAAAATCAACTGTTCCCCATGCAGTAGTAGAATCCTTCCAATTTTGCCAGTTGATATCGCTATAAGAAGGGAAGAAATTATAACGGTCATAGTTGTCCGTAGCCCAGTTGCTGAGTGTTACACCGTTCATAGCCTTGATAGCAGGGGCATATCGCTGCGGAGGCAACCAACCACTTGTGATCTCACCAATGATATAAGGAGTGAAACCAACTTCAGACAGTGCCTGTTTTACAGCAGGGATCACTGTTGTGTAATCGATGCTGGAAGCAGCATTGGTCGACAGGTTAAGCGGAGTGATCAGGATCACCGGCTGATCACCGATGCGGAAATAATAATCCTTATCAAAATGGGCAGCAGCCAGTGTTTTCAACTCATTCAGCATCGTGGTGAGTTTCGCTCCCGTGAGCGGAGAAGTATTAGTTGCACTCAGGTGCGCATTATTATAGTTTATCACCATTTTCACATTCTCTGTACGGCCGGTAATGAAACTGGTAAGTAGCGGATTACCTGCAGAAGCACCATTCCAGTTGAAAATAAAGAAATCGAGTTTTGCTTTATCGGCCCAACTACGGTGTTGCGCCATGGTAGTTGCATTCAGTGCACTGTATTGACCCAGCACAGGCGTACCGGTGTATTTACGTCCCCAGTCGGTAGTTGTATAGTTATAATAATAAGCACCGGTGTGCACATCAACAGTAACCGGAATATCCGGTATTTCATAATTAAATGCCGGAGGCAGGTATTCATTATCCTTTTTACAGGAAACCAGCGTGGAAGCTATGAGGATTGAAAAAAATATTTTTCGCATATAGTTATTTTTAATCAGGATCAATAAGGCAGATAAGGATTCTTCACTTGAGGAAGGGCAAACCATAATTTGGTAAACAGATCATCGGAACCTCCCAGCCACGCAGCTGCTTTCTGCACTTCCTGTGGGTTGGTTTGGTACTCTTCGCCGGGATACAGGATACGCTGCGGCACGTATTTGTAATCCCCGTCATAAGTTGCAAACTGCGGTTGAAACTCCAGCACTCTTGTTCTTCTTATAAGTGTCCAGGCATCTACACCCTGCATAGGAATAGCCAGCCAGTGTTGCATAACGATCTGCCTGAAGTGATCATTGGCAGGAATATAGCTTGAGCAGATACCCAGCCAGTCCATAAATTGTTCAGAGCGACCTGTTGAATCTGTTTCGGTTCCCCATTTAACACCCGGCTCATTTTTATAAGCTGCCGCCTGTGCGTTAAGACCATAATGAGCAAATGAAGCATCGATACCCTGATAATACAGTGCTTCGGCATCAGTAACTGTGCCCCACCATCCTTTGAGTGCAGCTTCTGCTTTCAAAAAATAAGCTTCAGCACTGGAAAGGAATACATATTCTGCGTCAGGACGTGTAAAGCGCTCGCCTATCTGTGAATAGTCATCTTGCTTGAGACCTGTATGCGGATTCACCTGCTGGCCGGATGCATAGGAGCTTCCGCCACCATAAGAGATATTCTGACCAAAGTATTCTCCGATACGCGGCCCCTGCGCAGCAGGTTTGGCATATACAGTGATCCGGGGGTCATGATAAGGTACTGTGTGGTATACCAACGATTCGTTCAGCACCGGGATAGTTGCCTTATTCGCCGTATAATTATATACTACACGATCATACAGCGGGCTCCAGGTATCGCTGGTAGTGCCCCATTTGGCAGCAGCAGTTTCTGCTGTTTGTCCAATTGTATTCTGCTGGTCTGCATAAATTTCAGCAACCACTGCACGGGCTTTTTCGGGATCGCCATTAGGCGCATCATTGGAAATGCGCATAGCCAGCCGCAAACGCAGGGTGTTGGCAAACTTTTTCCATTTCAGCAGATCACCACCGTATATCTTGTCTGCATTGGCAGTAAACTTATCACCGTTCAGATCAATATCAGCAGCAAGCGATTTCAGATCATCCAGCAGGGCATAATAAATATCCTGCTCTTTATCATAAGGAACGCTGGGCTCACCATTCAATGCCTGCGTCATAGGCACACCACCCCAGATCGCTACTGTGTTGGAGAGAATATATGCCTGCCAGACCCTGGCGATAACAACACGGTTGTGATAAGAAGGATCATCCTTATAGGTAAGCTCAATCTGCTTCACCGGCTGCATGCAATTGATATAAGTATTGCGCCAGTAAGTGTTATTGGAAGCAACACTGTAAGTATAGCGCTGAAACTCGCCCTGGAATCCTGAATAATGATGGGTATAGTTAAAGAACACGGTCCGGTTCATTTCACCACCATACAGGTTCATAGCCTGAAATATAGCATTGGTAAAAAGAAAGTCCGGCTCAACCTTTGTAGGATTATTTGGGTTGGTATTGATATCATCAAAGTTGCGGGTACAGGCGCCCAGCAGTACGGCAACAGTAAGTATGGAGAAAATTGTTTTTTTCATTGCTGTGGATTTAGAAAGTGAGACGTACATTGAACCCGTAAATAGCATTGGGAGGTAGTGAACCATTTTCAATTCCCTGACCATTGCCGGATGTAGAAGATGCTTCAGGATCTACACCCTTTGGAGTTTTGCGATGCAGGATTGCCAGGTTTCTGCCAGCAAGGGAAACACGTGCTGTACGGAAAAATGTTTTCTTCAGCAGGTTGGCAGGTAATGTATAACCCATCGTCACTTCGCGCAGCTTGATAAAAGACGCATCAAAAATCACAAACTCTGCATAGTTAGGGCGTGCATACTCATAGTTCTGAGGTGTTACAAATTTTGTATTCTTTGTTCCATCCTGGAAATAAGCATCCCATACAGCGCCGCCACTCAGCTCAGCATTGCTTTCACCAAAAATGATAAAATGTTTATAATAGTCATCCCTACCATACAGGGTTTCCGCTGCTACGCCGTTGGTAAGCATACGGGAATAACTGCCTGAATACAATACGCCACCTTTCTTGATATCAAACAGGAAACTGAAATCAAACTTGCCAATAGTGAAACGGTTGTTGATGCCACCGATCCACTCTGGCATAGCCGTACCGAAAGCCTTGTCATTATCTTTTACAAGGAGTGAACCGCCATCTTCTATCAGCATCTGCCCCTTTTCATTTCTTGCCACACCCAATCCACGGAGATATGCATAAGGTTTGCCCACTTCTGCATATACATAAATATAACTGGAGTTATTGTTGAGCTGAAAACGAGGTACACCTTCAATCAGTTCCACTACGCGGGAATTGTTGGCTGAATAGTTGAGCTGCGCTTCCCATTTGAATTTCCGGTTCTGAACAATTGCACCATTCATGCTCAGCTCATATCCCCAGTTGCGGATCTTACCGGCATTGTACAACCTGCGCTGGTATCCGCTGGAAGAAGGAAGTTGTGCGGTGATGATCTGGTTGGTGGTTGCAGCATCGTAATATGTAGCATCGATCGACAACCTGTTTTTGAGGAAACGGAGGTCCAGGCCAACTTCTTTAGAAGTGGTTTTCTCGGGTTTCAGTTCCGCATTGTTGCGGGTAGTAGACAGAGCTGCAATTGTAGCCCCGTTAAAGAAACCATTGAATGAATAAGTTTGATCCAGGCGATAAGGATCAGTATCATTACCCACTACAGCCAGTGACGCTCTCAGTTTAGCAAAGCTCAGGAAAGAACTGCGCATCTTCAGCATATCTGTGATAACGAGCGTACCACCAACTGATGGATAAAAATAGGAGTTAGCATTTTTTGGCAATGTAGACGACCAGTCATTACGCCCTGTGATATCCAGGAAAGCAAAATTTTTATACCCGAGAGAGACGGCGCCATATACGGAATTAAGTTGTTTGGTACGGCGCTCCTGGCTTACCTGCGGATATTCTTTTGCATTGGAAAGATTGATCAGTCCGGGTTGCAGCAAAGAGTTGGCTCTTTGTTCCCTTCTTTCAAAATTGCTGCTGAAACGGTTGGCACCCAGGTTGGCTACCAATGAAAACTCACCGAACTTCTTATTGGCTGTCAGCAATGCTTCCAGGTTGAAGTTCTGCATTTTTGTATTGAAGGTGCGCATGAACCCATCGGGGTTGCTGGCCACAATAGAACCGATATTGTTAAACTCAAATCCATCCCACCAATATATATCAGCACCTGCACGTCCGGTCAGCTTCAACCATTTTGTCAATGTCACTTCAGGATTAAAAGATGCGATCACACGGTCCTTCACATCGCGGTTGGGATTTTCATTGATCACCCAGTATGGATTGCTGAAGTTGCGGTGTGTACCAATTTCCTTTCCTGTAAGCGGGTCTTTATAAGGAAGCAGTTCAGACAGCTCGGTGCTGCGGGCCATATGGGTATACAGGTTAGTAGGGTTACGGCCATTGGCATTGGAATACTGGCGGTTGTCTACGATATCCCTGATGAAATTGATCTTGAGATCAGAGTTGACCCGCTGTCCCAATTTATTCTGCATGCGCAGATTGATGTTGTGCTTCTTGTTTTCATTAAATCCTTTCACTACGCTGGTACCATCATAATTGGTATATGATAAACGGTATTGAGTGGTAGCATTACCGCCATCTACAGATACAGCATTAGTGATCAGCCTGGCAGTGCTGTAAAAATCCTTTACATTATCCGGCTGAGGCAGATACGGTTTTATTTCTCCATTGAGTGCCACATAAGGCTGTCCCAGCATGGGAGAACCCCAACTGCGGTAATTCTGAATAGCCCTGGGTATGCGGCTGGTGTTATCTATATAAAAAGATGTGCCCACGCCATACGCATTCTGATATTCCGGGTACTCGGTCAGCGTCTGGAACATCACACTTGAATTGAATGATACATTGAACTTGGTAGAACCTTTTTTAGTGGTGACCAGGATCACACCATTAGCTGCACGTGAACCATAAAGAGCTGAAGCATTAGGTCCCTTCAGCACCTGTATGCTTTCGATATCTTCGGAGTTGAGATCGGCAGCGTTGTTACCATAGTCAATACTGCTGCCATCGCCAGGCTCATTATCGATAGGCATACCATCCACTACGAAGAGCGGTTGGTTATTGCCCGTAAGTGAACTATTACCGCGGATGACAATACGTGTAGAACCTGTATTGAAACCTGCAGGTACTACCTGCAGACCTGCAATTTTACCAGATAACTGATTCAGGATATTGGGGCTTTTGGTTTCATTCATGGCGTTCACATCCATTCCCTGCTGGCTATAGCTCAATGCCTTTGTTTCGCGTTTAATACCCAGGGCAGTCACAACTACCGGTTCAAGAGCAACACCTTTATTGCTCATCTGGATATTCAGTACTCTGTCTGCCGGGATCCTTTCTGTAACAGGCTGCATGGAAACGTGCGTAAAGTTCAGCTCCTTTACACCGGCCGGGATACGGATAGTGTATGTACCGCTGGCATTGGTCAATGCCTGTATCCGTACGCCTCCGGCAGCGGTGGCTGTTACGTTCACCCCTTCAATAGGAGTTCCCTCTTCCTGGTTGGTGACCTTTCCGGTAACACTGACTTCCTGGGCATATACTGCTGTCAGAAAAGAACAACAGGCCAGGAGCAGGCAGAAAAACTGTTTCATGAAATTGATTGTTTAATTATTAAGCTTAGTTTGGTGAGCATTATGCTGGATATGGTCTTAATGTTTCAATAGGTACGGTAAGGCATTTCTTTCTGATATGGGATTTCCTTTTTCAGCATGCCGGCAGCCTGTCCGGTCAGCCACATATAATGATCTGAAGGAATCTCTTTTTCATGCGGCACAAAGCGGCTTTTGCCTACAGGCACATCCGATGCACATTTAAAAATAGCCGTGCCTTCATCCACTTCATCAAACATGGCTACATAGATCATTTCTGCACCGGCTTCAATGGCGCCTGCCAGTTGCTTCCAGAGAAATTGACCTTTATTGCGGGGGATAGCATCGAAGGGATCGTTGGGACGCATATTTTTCCAACTGAATCCGGGGAAAGCCAGTGGCACGTAGTCCACTTTATTTTCTTTACACCATTTTATATCTTCTTTAATACGCTCCTGGAAAAAAGGATAGGTACTTTCATTGTAACGGCCCACGAACCAGGGCAACACGATATCTGTTTTGCGGATCAACGCATGCAGAGCCGCATTATCATCTGTATCATATTTCAACTCGCGCCACCAGGTAGGCACACCGGCGAGTACGGCACAGCCGCCGTATTCCGGATCATTTTTAAGGAAGTCAATGATCTTTTCCACTTCGGCAAGACCATATTTCCGGCCATCGTTGAACCCAATGCCCCATACAGCCACCAGGGGCTTATTATTATGGTGCAGGTAATTCCTGTTTGTATTTTTCTTTTTGCCAAAACCATACTGGGTCGACAGCTTTTTCCAGTCTTCAATCACCACCTTATAATCCTCTGCCTTCATACCAGAGAGATCATACATAATGGCAATGGCACGGCCATGTGTGTCCGCAGCTTTCACGGCCGATGACATCACTTTTTCGTAATGCTGTGCGCCTTTAGGGTTTTTGAGGGTGGTGATAAACCGCTGCATAAACACACCATCTATTCCATAGTGCTTCATCCATTTGAAATGGAGGTCTACAGTGCTTTCATCGTAGGAACTGAATAAGCGGGCCGGCTGCCCATTGGCCAACCGGAATGGTGATTCATAAGTGACCGGGTAGTCAGTTACGTCTGGCCAGTAATCAATTTTACAATTACCCGGCTGAAAGGGCCCTTGTTGCACATAATGGTTCCATCCCCGGCCGGCACCATCTCCTTCTGCATTGAACCATCCCTGGTAACCAGCCATCACCAGTCCTTTATAACTATTGAATAAAGGTTGAGGGTCGCGGGGTACTTCCCGGCCAGAAGAAAGTAAGATCAGGGCTGCTAAGGAAAAAAGGGTAACATTTATATATGATCTAGTCATATAATAATTATTTTAAATGCAAAAAATGGGTGTAGTTACCTCGTGTGTGAAGGATTGAATTATTCGACGGAATACGCTGAATGGTCAGTAAAACAGGTCTCGGCTAAAACCTTTTTTACTCAGCGCATGGGCCGGGCAAACGGCCATGGGGCAAATCACAAAATATCTCATAGCAATCGTTGTGGGTTTAAAAAAGCAGTAGGGAATAAAAATAAACGTGCACAGTTAGCAGGAAATTAATTTCAAATTAATTGGCCGATTAATCCTTAAATAAAAGAATGTATAATACATAATTTGTTGTTTAATAAATAATTGTAAAAATTCTATAGAAAAAAAATTCTTGCTGTTTTTATTGCACAAATATGTTTTTGGCCTTTTTCCCGGGGTATATCCGGTATCATGGGCCGTTTCCGGGAACCAGGACTAGCACGTAAAAAAATCTGAGTGTTTACCCTGATCGGGTTTAAGGAAAAATAACAGGCGCGATCCCTTAAAATGGCTTAGCTTCAGCCCCTGTTTTTAAACAGTTTCCCAAAGCTGGAGCCAACTGAACGTTGAATTTGCTGATGATGAAAAGCTGCTTATTTTTATTTTTTTTAATATGTCTTTTCTTTCCCGGACTTGTTCAAAGTCAGCCTCTGGTGGACTATGGGATCCGGTTTCTTTCTCATGATGTTACCAAGGATGAACGCACCAGCATAGCTTTTCCCGAATTACCTGTTGATTCAAAAGGTTTCAGTATTGGTTTTAACATGCGGCTGATGGGCAACAAGGAAAAGTATGGTTATATCTTCCGCCTGGCGCTCAATGAAACAGAATCAATTGATCTCATCTGCAACAGCCATTCCACTTCAAGCCGCAATCTGGCCCTGGTATCGGGCGATAAACCTGATAATATTATTGTCGACCTGGCTCAATTACCGGGCTATAAAAAAGAAGACTGGGTAGATGTAGCTGCCGCTTTTGATTTCAGGAAACATCATGTTACCCTCACCGTTAACGGCCAGCACTATACTGATACACTGATCTTTTCACGGCTTAGCAGTATCCGGCTTTTCTTTGGGGCCAATGATCATGGCCAGTTCTCCACCACCGATGTGCCGCCGATGGAAGTAAGGGATATCAAAGTGTTTAACAGCCAACATCAGTTGTTAAGACACTGGGAATTAAAACAGCACAATGGAAATATTGTATACGACCGGACGGTTAGTCAACCGTTGGAAATACGCAATCCCCACTGGCTGATCGATGAACATATTTATTGGAAAAAAAGGGCTGTGATCCACACTACCCTGCTTCGCCCGCAGATCACTTTCAGGCCAGATTCATCGGCAGTGATCATAGCTACCCCCGACTCGCTGTATACCTATCCGCTTTCAACAGCCCAACTGGCCGTCAGAAAATATAATAGTGGTACCTTTTTCCCTTCTCCCAACAATCAGCTGTTATTTAACCAGGCGCGGCAGGAATTGTGGCAATATGATCCCAAGAAAAATAAGATCGCCCGTTTCAATTTTTCCACTTTCAGTTGGGATAACGACGACAATAAAGTAAAGGAGCCGGCTTTCTGGCATCATAATAAAATAATATCGCCGGTCGACAGCTCCCTGATCCTGTTTGGCGGATACGGCAACTTTACATACAAAAACCTGGTACAGCGCTTTAACCCGCTTAAGGGCAAATGGGATACGATCGCAACTACAGGAAATATCAAACCGCGCTATCTGAGTTCAGCCGGCACCGGCAAAGAACCAACCGACCTGCTCATATTCGGCGGTTATGGAAACGCCAGCGGTAAACAGGAATTATCACCTGAAAAATTATATGACCTGTACAAACTTGATCTCAACAGTTTCACTTTTACAAAACTTTGGGAAAGCAAGGATAAAGACGAAAATTTTGTAACAGCCAATTCGCTTCACTTCGAGCCCTACGACAGTTCTTTTTATGTACTGTGTTACCCGATCCATAAATATGCGAGCACATTATACCTACGCAAATTTTCATTAGGATCTCCAGGGAATACTATTATCGGCGACAGCATCCCTTATTTTTTCCAGGATACCAAATCATACGCTGACCTGTTTTACAGTCCGCGCACCGCAGAGCTGGTAGCCGTCACTTCTTATCCAGTTGGTGACAGCCTCACCGAGGTCACCGTATACACCATTGCTTATCCTGCTTTATCACAGCATGATGCTTTACAGGTCGCGCCCTCCTTTGCTGCAGAAGAAAGCAATCGCTGGTTATTGCTGTTGTTACCCCTTTTAGCAATACTGGCATATTTCACTTTCCGCCGCAAAAAGGTAAAGGCCTCCCCCAAACCTGCACAGCAACCAATTGTGGAAGAACAGGCAGTAGTGGAATCCTACATACCTGCTCCTGTATTGCCGATTGGCAGTCCTGTGCTGCCTGCAACCAGTGGTGCATCTTCTATTTCATTACTGGGCGGTTTCCAGGTGATCGACAAGAATGGTGTCAATATATCCGCAGCTTTTACACCCTCGCTCAAACAATTGTTGGTGTTGCTGGCATTGTATACAGTCAAAACCGGTAAAGGCATTTCATCTGTTCAGATGCGGAACCTGCTATGGCCCGATAAAAGTGAAGAAAGCGCCCGCAACAACCGTGGCGTGAACATTAAAAAACTGCGTACACTGCTGGAACAGGTGGGTAATGCATTTATAAATAATGAAGGGAATCACTGGCTGCTCACTTTTGATCCTTCAGTGCATTGTGATTATTTCCAGGTACAACCGTTGGTCACCGATGCGCTCCGGCAACAGCAGGTTGATCACACTGAATTGATCCGGGTAGCATCCAAAGGAAGCCTGCTGCCTGACCTGGATTATGAATGGCTTGACAGTTTCAAATCAGATTATGCCAGCCGTATCATCGACGCCATGCTGCTGCTCGCTCAAAAACCGGAACTACGTCAGTCCCCTGCCAACCTGATCGCTATCTGCGATATCATTTTTATGCAGGACCCGCTCAATGAACATGCTTTGCTCATCAAGTGCAGGGAACTATACAAACTGGGCAAGCCGAAGGTTGCCAAAAATGTATACGATAGTTTTGTTAATGAATATTCATTGACGATCGGCACAGCCTTCCATCTCAGGTTTGAAGAGGTTATCGCCTGATAATTATCCAAAGCATAAAACTGTACCTGGAGCAAGGGTTAATGATGACAATTGTATATCTTTATTAGTGATACAACTGCCGCAAACTGCTTTGCTTTTACCATCCTAACAATGCCGAGGTTGACCACTAAGACTGCTTATTTACTTTCTTTTACCAGAGGTATAAGGTCATTCCTTATAGCTGGTTTATTCGTAGTACCACAGGCTGCTTCCGGGCAACAACGCATTTTTACCAATCAACAACATTTTGGCGTAGAAGATGGACTTCCTCAAAGTTATATTTCAGGCATTATACAGGATGATGATGGATTTATATGGTTAAGTACACTGGATGGGTTTTGCCGCTATGATGGCAGGGGATTCAGAACATTCCGGTATAATCCTAAAGATAGTTCGAGCCTGGCGGCCAATACACTGAACGGATTGGGCAAGCAGGTCAACAATATTGTTACCATTTATTACAGTGCCACACAGGCAGATGAGTTCAATCTCAGAACTTTTAAGGTAACCCGCAACAATATCCGCGCCCGGCTTGCTGAAATACCCGGCATCCGATGGCAATCTTACCGTTTCGGCTTCAGCACCAGCAATTGGTTTTTTACAGTAAATGGTAACAAAGGCATGGGCTGGTTGGATGGTATTACAGGCAATGTTCATTATGCAAACACTTCCAATGGAATGTTGCAGACTGATACTGTATGTGCCATTACACAATCGCCCGATGGGAAAATATATATCATAAGTAAAAATGGGGTGCATGTAAGTGATACCTCGCGGACGAAATTTGAATGGTCAGTTTTTGACACACATATAGATCAGCAACCACCCAACCCTGATTGGAATGTATTCGGAGAAAAATTTTCCATTATAAGCTATTCCAACAACCGGTTGGCCACATTAGAGAAGAACACGCTGACATTGCTGGACGTCAACAAAAAAACAAGCACCGCCATTGTATTACCTACACCTGTCCCGCACGCTATACAGGGCGAAACCGGTTTGCAGTTAGATCCCGAAGGCCATGTTTATTTTGAATATTATGGACGTATATACCGCCTTACAGATAAAGGATCATTGGAAGTGCTTTGGGAAAACAGCGGCCCACCTGCACGTATCAGTGCATTTTTTATAGACAGATCAGGTGTATTATGGGTGAGCGTAAATGCACAGGGCGTACTTAAAATAGACCTTCAGGCACTCCATTTTGAGTCGTATAAAAATGATGGCAATTTTATAGAAGAAATAACCGGGCTGCTTGGTAGCAACAAAACAAACTTGCCTTTTGGATGGAAGGATCCCGATGCCGGCTATTATTTCCGGCAAGCCTGGGATGATAAGGGCAATCTTTATTCCTGTAATAACTGGTATGAACGGGACGGAGTTTTTCAATTTACAAAACCAGGTTTCCGCCGGTTTACGCATGTACCAGATAAAAAGATCTTTACTGCAGTTGTTGCAATGCCCGGAGATGAGATCTGGGCATTTGATCAGTCAGAATCTGTATGGTATACCTGGAGCAATCCGGATGCCGTTCCGAAAAAACTGCAACCCGACTCCGCAAACTTTACAGCGGTAGAACTTGCCGACGCAAGGTATATTGGCGGCTATATCTGGATGACCACTCTTACAAATGGATTGTTCCAGTTTGATGGAAAAAAGCTGGTTGCTAAATATGCAGGGCGGGTAGGAACTAATGATGTACCCAAAGCCCTTACGGAGATTTGTGCAGACCCTACCGATAAAAACAAATTCTGGATCGGTTCACGCGGTGGTGGTTTGCTGTTATGGGATGCGCAAAAAGGATTGCAACGCGCTTACACCATGGATGACGGGTTACCCAATAATACTATTTATTGCATTTTGCCCGACAAGACTGGCAAGATCTGGTGCAGTACCAATAAAGGCATCTTCAGGCTTGACCCTAAAACTGATCGCATAATTGCGTTTGAAAAAACGGATGGCCTGCCGGGAAATGAGTTTAACAGGGCACATAAATTTACATTACCTGATGGGCGGCTTCTGTTTGGCGGGCTGGATGGCTATTGCATTTTTGATCCTGCCGATTTTGAACTGCCAAATAAAACAGAACGGGTGCCGGTACTGTTGACCGGTTTATTAATCAACAACGAGCCGCAGGATATTAACCGGCCCAATAGCTTCATCAAACAATCCCTGAGCACCTTATCTGTTATTGATCTGCCTTATGATAAAAACTATTTGCGTTTTGAGTTTGCAGCACTCATGTACAACCAGCCGCAAAAAATAAAATACCGGTACCAGTTGGAAGGTGTCGATAAAGGTTGGATAGAAAATGGTTATTCCAATATAGCATTCTACTCGGCCCTGTCGCCAGGCAACTACACTTTCAAAATAAATGCTACTGACGATAATGGCTTATGGAGCAATGCCATTACATCGATAAAAGTGAATATCAGACCTCCTTTTTGGCGCACCTGGTGGGCATGGCTTATTTACTCATTGATCATTCTGGCATTGATCCGTTGGTATTTTTTATTCAGGGAAAGAAGACTAAGGATACAGCAAAACCTGATATTTGAAAGAAGGGAAGCACTTCGCTTAAAGGAAGTTGATGAATTAAAAGACCGGTTTTTCAGCAATATCACGCATGAGTTCAGAACACCATTAACCCTTATCATTACGCCACTTGAAAAACTGGCCGGGGAACCTTCACTTTCTACTGCGGCCATGCGCAACATAAAAACGGCCCAAAGAAATTCAAAACAGTTGTTGCGGCTTGTTAATGAATTTCTTGATTTTTCTAAACTCGACCATGGACAACTCAGGTTAAAAACAACAGCAGGCGAAATTGATGTTTTTACTTCCGATTGTGTGAGCACTTTTGAAGTAACGGCGCAGGACAAAAATATCACCCTCAGTTTTACAGCAGATAAGGTAGCAGACTATTACCTGTTTGATGAAGAAAAATGGGAGAAGATCATTACCAACCTTGTAAGTAATGCATTAAAATTCACTCCCGAAAATGGAGTCGTTGCTGTAACGCTTTCTTCAACAACAGAAGGCGAGATCCGGTTAGATGTAACCGACAATGGCCCCGGCATACCAAAAGAACTGCACGAAAAAATATTCACCCGCTTTTACCAGGTAGATGACTCGACCATACGAAATTATGGCGGCACCGGTATCGGTCTCTCGCTGGTAAAAGAATTGACCGCATTAATGGATGGAAGCGTTGAAGTAGATAGCCTTCCCGGTGGTTACACCTGTTTCACAGTTACTGTTCCAATGAAAAAAGTGGAAAAGCCGCAAGCCAGGCCACTTACTGAAACAGGCAATTCACCAACACAAACGGATCAGGTTGCTCAGGCGGACGCTCCTTTATTGCTGGTTGCAGAGGACAATGATGAATTGCGTGCATTTTTAATAGAAACACTTTGCAAACAGTACCGCGTGCTGGAAGCCTCGGATGGATCAAAAGCCTGGGAAATCATTTTACAGGAATTGCCCGACCTGGTCATTAGTGATGTAATGATGCCAGGACGGGATGGGTTCGATTTATGTAAAATGTGCAAAACAGACAGCCGCACTTCCCACGTAGGATTCATTTTACTCACTTCCAAAGCAGCGCATGATGCGCGGCTTAAGGGATTGGGTACCGGTGCAGATGATTATCTCACCAAACCCTTCAATTTGCCTGAACTGGAGCTGCGTACTGCTAATCTGTACCGGCTGCAACAGAGCCAAAGGGAATGGCTGCAATCACAACTTTCACGTTTAAAGCCGGCTGATCCATTACCTGAAGTTACTGACCCCTTCCTGGTCCAGTTATATGAAGAGATAAATGCAAAACTGGACGATGCTGAACTTGGTGTGGATTATTTGTGTAAGGTTATGGCCATGAGCCGGAGCACTCTCAACCGTAAGTTAAAATCACTGCTCAATATTTCTACCAACGATCTGATCCGTCAATACAGATTACAGAAAGCTTCCGGACTGATAGCAGCCGGTTTGGATATAGCGTCTGCCGCCTACCAAACCGGGTTCAGCAGCCCCTCTTATTTCAGCCAATGCTTCAAGGAGCAATACGGATTATCTCCAACAGACTGGGTTTCAAAGCACAAATGATCCAAAACTGACAGCTTTTGAATCAATTCTTATAGCCTTCCGGCTGGGTGGAAGGGTATTTTTATGCTGTAACTACAATTGATTCATAATAATCTAATCGTATTAAAATGAAACAGTGCACCAAAACCTTAGCCACCACTTTATTCCTTACTCTGGGCGTTTCAATCCTGTCTTTTGGACAAGGTATGTACGCAGGAAATGCTGAAAAAGACCCCGATGCCATAGTAACGATCATCAAAAAAGAAATTAGCACAGAAAATATTGCCGCCGTAAGCCCAACAATAGCCACCTCCTTTTCCATCTTATTTCCAAAGGCAACAGAACCCAAATGGTACGAGAAAGACTCGTACCATTTTGTATCCTTTTTAAATAATGGCCGGAAAGCCACCGCCTGCTTTTCTTCAAAAGGAAAAATGAGCTATGCGATCACTGAGTGCCGTATGGAAAATTTGCCTGAAGCTTTCAGCAAAGAAATTCAAAAAGATTATGCTGCTTACCGCCTGTTTCGGGCTACTGAAATACAGGCATACGGCCAAACAGCTTACCAGGCAATAATGGAAAATGCCTCAGAATTCATTACGCTTAAGTACACGGTAGAGGGAGTGGAAGAAATTAAAACTGTAAAAAAATAACAAAGGACTGCAACCTGCCCATTCCGCAAAACGATGACGAGACTGGCTTAATAATAGAAAAATAAAAAACGGTGAAAAAGATCTTTAAAGTACTCTTTATTTTAGTGATGGTAGTTGTTGTTGGCATTGCAGCCGTTATGGCTTACGTGAAAAAAGCATTACCTAATGTCGGTGATGCTCCTGATATTAAGATTGAAGCCACTCCAGAGCGTGTAGAAAGAGGTAAATACCTGGCCAACCATGTAGCAGCCTGTATGGATTGCCACAGCCAGCGTGACTGGACAATGTATGGTGGCCCTATTAAAGAAGGTACATTTGGAGCCGGAGGCGAAAGATTCGGAAAGGAAATGCAATTCCCCGGCACTCTGTATTCACCCAATATCACGCCTTATGCACTTTCCAGTTGGACTGATGGCGAAATTTTCAGGGCCATCACTACAGGGCAAAATAAACATGATAAAGCGCTTTTTCCCTTGATGGGATATTTAAGTTATGGAAAAATGGACCAGGAAGACATTTATAGTATTATAGCTTACCTGCGCTCCCTTCCTGCTATCGCGAACAATGTGCCCGAAAGAACACTTGATTTCCCGGTAAGCTTTATAGTAAACACCATCCCAACAAAAGCTTCCTTATCTCCTAAGCCTGCAAAAACTGACGCTGTGGCTTATGGAAAGTATCTCGTAACCATGGCCAAGTGCGTGGATTGCCACAGCCAGGTTGATAAACAGGCCGATCCGATTACAGGTACTGAATTTGGTGGTGGACGTTCATTTAATTTCCCAAATGGGATGATCGTAACAACTCCTAATATCACGGCAGATGTTGAAACCGGTATCGGAAGCTGGTCAAGCGAACTTTTCGTTCAGAAATTTAAACGGTTTTCTGATTCAAGTTATCATCCGCAAAAGCTGGGATCGAATGATTTTAATACACCAATGCCCTGGTTTATGTATACAGGCATGGATAGTTCGGACCTGTCGGCCATTTTTAGTTATTTAAGAACAGTAGATAAGATAAAAAATAATGTTACCAGGTTTGTGAAGCAGTAACATAATGTAAGCCCCCTCCTCTTATTTCCACCACACCATCTGCCCTCATTCCGGCACACTTCGCCGGAACAATGTGATTATTATATCTTCAATAAAACATCGATAACCGGGAAAAATTAAATTTGAGAAATACTCATTTTTACCCAACCCTTTTCTGAAATCAGCAGTTTCTATAAAAGACAATAAAATATTGACGATAGATCCGGTCATACTGATCCAAGACTGCCTGGCAAAAAAGCGGGGAGCACAAGAGGTGTTGTATAAACATCTTTATCCCCTTATGATCGGGATCTGTTATCGCTATGGAGGAGACCAGGATGGTGCAGGAATTATTTTTAATAATGCCATGCTTCGTGTTTTTCGCAATCTTGAGCGGTACCAGGAGCAGGGAGCTTTTTTACCATGGGTGAAAAAGATCGTAGTACATGCGGCATTGGATCATATCAAACAGCAGGTCAGATTTGAACCAATATCATCAACAGAAAATCCGCTTCATGCTACAGGAGGCGCTCTTGAAAAACTTACCGTAAAGGAGGTAAAGGAAACTTTACAGCTACTACCGCCTGCTACCCGAACGGTTTGCTTGCTCTATTGGTACGAAGGATATAAGCACACCGAAATAGCGGGGTTGCTGGGTATTTCTGAAGGAACTTCGAAATGGCATATAAATCAGGCCAGGAAAGCCCTGGCCCGGCTGTTAGAAACAAAATAAAGAAGATGGAGGATATTACAGCACTATTACAGCAAGACGAAGCTCAGACAGCTCCGGATATCTCGGGGATAGAACAGCATTGGCAATCTATGCATTCATTGCTAAAACAGGCTGGTGTGGGTGAAAGCGCAACTGGCCAGATACTTAGCAGTTCTGTCGTTTATACTACGCTTCTTGGAATTTTGTTGACCTGCGTAGTCATCAGCGTGGTAAGAAATCCATCACTTCCTCTATCTCCCACTCCTGTGGCACCTGTGCAATCCAATCCCATGATAATACCTCGGGACACAACAGATCGAATTCAAATTGCAGATACCGGTAATCTCAAGAAAGATCACACACAACCAAAAAAACTCAACAACCCAGGACGGGATACCATCATTAATATTATACCTAAAAGAATACGGCGGAAAGCAAAGGACTCAGTTATTGCTCCTTCCCAGATAAAACCCGATAATGGCGGCCAACGCCGTAGCCGGCAGCGAAATTAAAATACATATAATGAAACAGATCTCCATTGCAGTAGCTGTATTAATACTCAGCAGGCCACTCTATGCAGCAGATATTAAGCTAATGATTTCAGGAGCACCTTCTGATACGCTGAACATTTTTTGGATAATGGATGAAGCTACGCGGCAAATCAAAAAAGAGACATTATTGCTTCATGCAAACAAAGCTCAATGGGAAGTTCAACCAACAGGACCTTCAGTTGTACGTTTCAGTGATGGAAAAAATTTTATTTATGCTATCCTGGAACCAGGAGACGATGTGACTATTTCTTATAAAGCTGATGACTTTATTGGCTCTTTCCAGGTTACTGGCCAGGGAGCCGAAAAATATTTTCCTGATATACGCAAACCCGTTTCCGCGCGGATCAAACAGCTTACTGAAAGCGGGACAAAGGAGAACCTGGAGTCATGTTGGCGAAGTATTAATTTACTGGAAACAAAACTGCTTGATAGCGTTACCGAATGTCATACCAGCACACGAGTACAGAATCTGGTAAAAGGATATTACAGATCGGTTTTTAATAACGCAAAACGGCGTTTATTAGCCAGATTATATCCCGGAGAAACGTTATTGTCTTTATCAGAACAGCGCAACCTCAGCACTTCCCTTCGGCGTGAGTTTATACAGCTTCTGCAATTTGATGAATTGCTTTATGAAAGTCCGGAGTATTTAAACGATGTATATTATGCTTTGCTCCAGGAATACATGTCGCTCCAACTGGCCCGGAAAGTACCAGGTGATATCCCTGATAAATATGGATTTTACGATCGTTATCTGCCGACACCAAAATTGCGGGAAAGGATTTTATGCATGCTGGCAGAAACCGATTTTATGTCGCTTAGTGATACCGGTTTTTTGACAGAATGGCTAAAAAAAGAATTGCCTCCGATGGACAGTCTCTATGCTACATATCTGCAAGAACTGGCAGCCCGCTATGGACATCTTTTCCGGAAAGGAGAGAAGGCGCCGGAATTTACATTGACCGATCCTTCAGGAAATATCTTTCGTCTTTCTGAGTTAGCCGGCCAGGTGGTTGTCCTGGATTTCTGGTACCGTAATTGCGCGCCATGCATTTCATTGTTTCAACAGTTTGCACCATTGAAGGATTCTTTAGCAGGAGAACCTGTCGTTTTTCTCAACGTATCTATCGACGATCGCAGTCAGTGGCTTCAGGCCTTGTCTCAGTTTAAAATAAAGGGACGCCATGTGTATACCCAGGATCTTAAGGATTCGCATCCCATCATCCGCGATTACCAGGTGAAAGGTTATCCTACCTTATGCATAATCGACAAAAAAGGAAATATCTTCAACGCTTCACCTCCTTTGGGAAACAGCGATGCCTTTTTAAAGCAGGTAAGGGCTGCTTTGGCTCAGCCTTAATTATTCAAAATATTTATTGACGTCATAATATATTATATGACGGTTTTGGCGAGAGCCTGCGCGATTCAGGGATATTAAAACGCAGGCTCTCGCTGATTTATATTAAAAGAAAATTATTCTAAGCCTGTTTTATTGAGGAAAGAATGTATTTTTAGACATACGCTGTCAATCACTATTATGAAATACATACTAACGGTTATTGTGATCCTTGGATCACTCGCTTTTGCCGCCCCCGCAGGGTTTAAAAAACTTTTTAACGGGAAAGATCTTTCAGGATGGAAGATCCATGGTACAGAAAAATGGTACGTAGAGAATAAAGAGCTTATTTGTGAAAGCGGCCCCGACAAAAAGTATGGCTATCTCTCCACCGAGCAGCCCTATCACAATTTCCTCCTGGAACTGGAATTCAAACAGGAAGCTGATGGCAACAGTGGTGTATTTTTCAGATCAGGAATTGAAGGCACTACCATTAATGGCTGGCAGGTTGAAGTAGCCCCACCCGATCATAATACAGGAGGCATCTATGAATCTTATGGAAGAGGCTGGCTCATCAAACCTTCGCCTGAAAAGGAAAAGATATTGAAAGCCGGTAGTTGGAACAAGATGAAAATACTTGTTGTAAATGACAAGGTGACCACCTGGCTCAACGGAACAGAAATGGTGAGCCTCAGCGATGAGAAGATCGGTAAAGGAAAAGGCTTTATAGCTCTCCAGATACACGATGGTGGTGGAATTAAAGTAAGATGGAAAAATATCCGCATTAAAGAACTGAAATAACAAACTCATGAGTAAATTCTTCCAGGATCCTTCAAGAAGAAGTTTCATTAAAAAACTTGCTGGATCAACTGCAGCCGTAGCTGTCGGCTCCAACGTTTTTTCTGCAGAAGGAGAACATAAGTACTCCGAATTTCTGAGAAGATCTATTGTAAGCCCGAACGACAATATCAATATCGCATTGATAGGGGCAGGTGGAATGGGAACAGAAGATACCAAGACGGCGCTTCGTGTTCCTGGTGCAAAGCTCGTAGCAGTCTGCGATCTGTATGATGGCAGGCTTAAAGATGCAAAAGACCGGTGGGGTTCCGACCTGTTTACCACCCGCAGTTACAAAGAGATCCTCGCCAGGAAAGACGTGGACGCGGTAATCATTGCCACTCCCGATCACTGGCATAAACAAATCTCCATCGACGCTTTAAAAGCAGGAAAGCACGTGTATTGTGAAAAGCCAATGGTGCATTCCATTGATGAGGGACACGATGTAATAGCCGCTCAGAAACAATCCGGCAAAGTATTCCAGGTCGGCAGCCAGGGCGTTTCTTCCCTTGGTAATGAAAAAGCAAAGCAGCTATTAAAAGACGGAGCCATCGGGCAATTGAATTACGCCGAAGGGTTTTGGGCAAGGCATTCACCGGTAGGTGCATGGCAATACCCGATCCCCGCAGACGCATCCCCTTCTACCGTTGACTGGGATACATTCGTCAGCAATACAAACAAACGCCCTTTTGATGCCACCCGCTTCTTCAGGTGGAGAAATTATACCGATTATGGTACCGGAATGTCCGGCGATCTTTTCGTGCATTTGTTTTCAAGCCTTCATTTTATTACCGACTCTTTCGGTCCGAATAAAGTGTATTCTTCCGGTGGTCTCCGTTACTGGAAAGATGGCCGTGAAGTACCGGACGTATTAATTGGTGTATTTGATTACGGACAACAGGTTCATCCCGCATTCAATCTCTCCCTGCGATGCAATTTCGTGGATGGCACAAGCGGAACAACCTATCTGAAGCTTGTAGGAAGCGAAGGCTCAATGGATATTACCTGGGATTCTGTTACGCTGAAAAGAAACAAGGATGTATCTTCTGACGATCCCTTCTTTATCGAACAGATGAAAAAAGCCGGCACACCGGTTACCGGACGCAAAAGGATACTCCCTCCACAAGAATATACTTTTGAGGCAGAAAAAGGTTATCTCGGCGGCCCGTATGATCACTTCGCCAATTTCTTCAATGCTATACGCACAGGCGGCAAGGTTGCTGAAGACGCTGTATTCGGTTACCGCGCAGCAGCACCGGCCTTATTATGTAACGACAGTTATAATAATAACACTGCCATTTTATGGAATCCTGAAAAAATGCAATTAATTAAAAAATAAATACCTGCTATATGAATTTGAAATACTTGTATGGAGCTCTTTCACTTGCGACATTAATTTCCTGTGGTGAAAACAATACGCCAACCACAGCAACAGAACAAGCAAAAACCGATACAATGGCACAAACAACTCCTGTAGAACATCAATGGGTAAGCCTTTTTGATGGTAAATCATTTACCGGGTGGCACGGTTATAACAAACAGGGAGAGATAAAAAACTGGATGATCGAAGACAGTTCACTCGTTTGCCTCGGCGCTGCTAAAGATGCACATGGCGGAGACATCGTAACAGATAAAGCCTACGAAAATTTTGAACTGAAATGGGATTGGAAACTCACCAAGGGAGCAAACAGTGGTCTTATGTATCACGTGGTAGAAAGTTCCAAATACCAGGCACCTTATGAAACAGGCCCGGAATACCAGATGATAGATGATAAAGATTTTCCGGGAAAGCTGGAAGAATGGCAGAAAACAGGCGCTGATTATGCGATGTATACAGCAGGCAGCAACAAAAAAATGAAACCTGTTGGAGAATGGAACAGCAGCAGGATCGTGTTTGATAAAGGTCATGCTGAGTACTGGCTCAATGGTGAAAAGATTGTTGAATTTGAAGCCTGGGGTGATGACTGGAAAAAGAAGAAAGAAACAGGAAAATGGAAAGATTATGCTGATTATGGAATGGCCAAGACAGGATTGATCGCTTTACAGGACCATGGGAATAAAGTGTATTTTAAGAATATAATGATTAAGGAATTGTGAGGGGGGGTGATTGAGGTTAGATGATCTGAATAAAATAGGGGGCCAAAATTTGGGCCCCTATTTTATTGCTGTCCGCCTGATGCAGAAATCTTCTGCCGTTTCCATCTCAACCTTATCATCCTTTATATACATCATATACTTCTCCGTAGAATAGGGCACAATTGCTTCATCCAGGCTTCCTTCAACCAATGCCTGCAGCACAAAAAAAATATCATGTTCAAAACTGAGCAGCCGGTATTCACCTTCAGGCAGATAGCTCAGTTCATTCATGGTCATCTCCAACTGCAGCACCTCTTTCAGATAGGGCAGGCGAATGGTTCCCGCATTTATTTTATTCACTAAAAAATTCCCAAACTCAAGGACCTCTTCCCTAAACTGAAGACTTGGTTTTGCCAGATACTGCCAGAATTCTTCTATTAATGGTACCAGCCTATCTTTTAACAAAGCACAGGTGTTTGAGAGTTGTGAGTAAACCGGTGTAACCCTGTTCATCCTGTATAAGGAGCAACAGGCTGAAATACCTCTTTGCCTTACGATAGCACGTAAACGAAGCTTTTCTTTTTCTGTCAGGTCGAAGCGGGCAAAGAAAGGTGCTTCTGCTGTCAGCAGTTCATAGCAGGTTTGGGGCGAAGCAATCAATGAAGCAAATGCCAATTGGAAATCACGCGCGCTCATATCCCTGGTGTTTTAAGTGGTATTTTTCCCATGTATTTCTTGCAAGTTCTATCTGCCTGTTCAACCCGTCGAATTGCAGGAGCGGAAAATAGGATTCATGGAATTCGAAAGTGATGCCACGCAGGTTAGGCGCCTTGCTTACAGCATAGTCAAGCAATTCCCACACTTCATCAGGGCATGGTCCGGCATGCGAATCCATATAAAAACCATTCATGTCATTGCCGCCAGCAATATGCATTTCCATCACATTGTCCATATCCAACTCATCGATATATGTTTTTGCATCAGCTCCCTGGTTTATAGCGTTGACATGCAGGTTATGGATATCGAGCAAAATATTACACCGATGGTTTCTGACCAGCTTGTTCACAAATGCAGTCTCTGTATAATCCTGCTCAGGATATTCCACGAAGTAAACATTATTTTCAAGCAGGAAGGGGATATCTATTGTATCTCGTATAAACTCCACCTTCTTTCCTATCATCATGAGGTATTCTTCATCGTATGGAACAGGAATAGCAATCCCTGCATTATGATCATGTGGCCCTTTAGTGGGCAGTTTAAGAAAGGAGAGATGATCGCTATGCCATTTGAACTGATATGCTTCATGCATTTGCCGCATGAAGCGTATGTATTCTTCATCAAAATAATCGATAGTTCCGATTGATATCCCGATATTATGCGCAACTAATGGCACTCGTCCGGCAATCCAATCCAATTGATGCATCCATTTGGGCAGTGGCCGGAATCTTGGCTGCTGTCCTCTTCCTTCATCTGACCAAAACATATCGGGAATGATCTCAATGTAGTCCAGTTGATCAATATGTTGCTCCAGGTATTCGGGTAATGAAGCATTATACAGAATACCTATTCCAAGTTGCTCAGTTTTCATCGTTCAATTTTTTGTAAAAGAAAGCCAGCTAAATAAATAGTATACGGCCTGCAGGGTTGCAAGCCGTATACGTTTTCATTACTACTTGGTAGCCAATGCTCCGCGCAGTGCGGGGATTTCAACAGGCAATACTTTTTCAAACCGCTCACGGATGATGAAGTCTTGTCCGGATAAACAGGCCTGGCAACCGGAAGGCCTGAATTTGGAAAGCAAATCACCCAGCGTCACTTTGGCGAGTTCCTTATGAGAAAGTCCTTCGGGAACAACGATCTCAAGTGAGTTATGGTGTTTGTCGTTTCTGAAATGCGCCTCGATTTTAAGTTCTGTCATAACGCTGATTTTTATGATGAAGAATGAATGACATACGAACTACCTGCAGGCATTAACCGGGCTACAATTCATCAGAGATGGGGAATAATTGCGGAGTCGAGAGATCAAATTTAGGATAATGGGTGATGTTGGCCATACCCATTTAGTAGTAATTTGAATGGCACTTTCTGATCATTTTATAGAGAAATAAGCCTTCCGGTTCATTGGGATTACCTATGATGGCTATATCTCGTTTTTGAAATAATCAGCGAATTTACAAATACAGGCTACCCGAAATTGCAGTGGCAAAAGTGGTGACATTCATGCAAAAGAGATCGGTGGTTGCGGAGATGGCCCGACAGTGATCGACTTTGTAAAGAAACAGTGGCATTCATGTTAAGCAGGAATGGTCGATAAGTTTTCGTTTCAGCACGAAGGAAAGTACAAGCATTTACTGCCCTTCCTGTTCAAGCCTATATTGTATTGCCTCTTTCAGTACGTCAATGTTTATATCTTTCAGCGATTTGAACTTAATGCAATAACCGCTTACACTTGCCTTGCCCATTTTTTTCCCATAAGTCTGGGCTAAGTAGTTCTTGTCTTTTATACCAAGAATATAGACAGATATCCCGGTTTTATTTGCACTAAGGCCAATTTGATAAAACTCTTTGGTAGTTCCATCAGCATATCTTATGATTTGCGATCCATAGCCGATATTAGGGTTAGAAACTGTTTTATTTTCGCTGTTTTTACCATCGAGAAACCACAGCTTACATTTGGGTATCATCTGGAGTATTACCCGATGCAGTTCCTGCATATCACTGCGTTTGGGTTCGGGGTGGCTGTTAATGTAGTCTTTGATTTGTTCTTGAGTATTCATATAAAATATAAAGTTATAGGTGACAGTAAATACTAAAGGCGGCCTTGAACTTAAGAAAGAGCCCACTGAACGTTAACGGTAGTTTTTATCCAGCTTCTGAAAAAAATCTGCAAAATATTTTTCCATATCATCCGATATAAAAGGCAGTTTATCTTTACTAAATCTGTCAACCATACGTTTAATTAATTCCACCGCCTTGTCATAATTTCCCTGTCTCGCCAAATGATAAACATTGTTGAAATAGACCCAACGGAAACCATTTAAAGTAAAGACTGCATCACTTGATTTAGTTATATCATCCTTTTTTATCCTGTCAATATTGTAATTGTAAAGGTTTTTTGAAACCTTAAAAACATCAGTACCATAATCGAATATTTTCGATGTTACCCGGTTAACCAATCCTTCATCAATCAAATAGGGTGAAAGAAATAGATTATAAGATGAGTCGGAGCTATTGGTGAAATAAATCGGTCGGCTGAAAAAGTTTTGCCGAAAAATGTCGAGCAGAATTCTATCCCCTTTTAGTATATAATTGCCCATATAAGTCGGACGTAACTCCCAGCTAAACTTTTGTGTTGTGTCAATTGGATTGGCGACTGTTACCAATTGAGGCGGCCATCGTATATAGTCGATGGTGTCGATAGTAGCATCAGAAAAACTCAATTTCAAATTTCTTTCTGATTTCAAATACCTGGTATACCAACCGGCATTTATCAGGTTTCCATCCACAACGGTAATATCTGTCCGATAATTTTCAATTATCTGCAAGTACCAAATTGGAACTGTAATGTTATCTCCATATGTAACAAGAATGGCGTCTTTGTCGCAGCTGTTCAAAAGCTGCTTGTTGAATTCCAAAATTGCTTCTAAGAAACCACCCCGTCTTTTACCTTCTGAAAACGCCCATTTTGCAGAATCAACAAGTCTCCGGTTTAAATAGGCCTGAGCCAGGCTACCCCAAATCGAAGTAAGCTTGGCGTAGGGGTCCAAAATGAAAATCTCACCTTTGTAAACTGGCTCTAATCTATTAATTTCTTCGAATTGTTCACTGGCCTCAATGGTCATTTCTTTTTTTAGCTGAACTATTCCTTTTCCATCCTCAGAATTAAGCCTGTCAATAGTGTAGCCTAAAAAATACCTGTACTCTGTATTTTTCGGATCCTGCTTTACCTGATTAGTCAGAATTCTAAAGGCTTTGGAATAGTCGGGAGTATCTTTTTTTGCCTGTAACCTAAATTCATATTTTCCACTATCAATTATTACAGTTTCAATAGTTATTGTTTCCTGGGCAAAACAATGGGTCGAAAAAAAAATGGATGCCATTAAAATGAAGAGTCTCATAAAGTTACCGCTAGCTCATAAATGTACGCAACTCAATAGTAAAGTACGCTAACCCTCGCTTAGAAATTATTGGCATAGCTGAAAGCGAAAATACTGTTCACCTTAAACAGCACGGATTTTATACTTTATTAATAATCAACTCGATAGCGGAGTAGTACCGGCACCTGCAACGCCTTGCTTACCAAAAGGTAAGTGATCAAAACGCCTTTCAGGAATATTCTACATTTATAAGTAGTATCAAATAATCTCCAGCCATGCCAACAAGAAGAACATTTATAAATACAATGGGAGCAATGAGCAGCCTGCTTATCGCTTCAAAAACTTTGGGAAACATGAAAGAAAAAGAAATACTGTTAACACCCTTACTCGCCAACAGAAATAAAGAAAATTCTTATTGGTATATAGGTCATCTGATGTCGGTCATGCTTAGCTCTAAGCAAACGGACGGAAGCTTTGCTTTACTCAGAGCCACCGAACGCAGGGGCCTGGAACCACCACCACACACTCACACAAAAGAAGACGAAGCTTTTTTAATACTTGAAGGTGAAGTGATATATACGGTAGGTGATCAAACCTTCAATGCAAAAGCAGGCGATGTAATGTTCTTGCCTAAAAACATTCAGCATTCATTTAAAATACAAACTGAAACACTGGAAACGCTGATGTTGCTTACTCCTGGCGGTTTTGAAAATTATTTTATTGAAATGAGCGAGCCTGCAGGGGAATTGGAGCTTCCACCAATACCTAAGGGCCCACCTGATATTGGCAGATTGATAGCGACAGCCTCCAAATATGGAATCAAATTTCCCCGGCTTTAGCTAAAAGAGAATTTTCAATATTCTGAATTACCTCGATAGGAGTGAGATTCATTTCTTTATTGATTTTTTCATCCTGGAAATGAGCGTATCCCCATTCTACAATAGTAGTAATAATCGGAATTAAGCTTTGCCCAAACTCAGTCAAACAATATTCAGAATAAAGCAAAGAAGTTTCATCAATTGCTTTTCTGATTATTTTCTTTTCAATGAAAAAATCTAACTCTTTCGTTAGGGACTTATCGGATATATCAGGTAAACGCTTTTTAATCTCATTAAATCGCAATGGCTTGTCCCTGACACTCCACAGAATACCCATTTGCCATTTTCCTGCAATAAACTGCCTTGTAAACTGAACGGGGCAACCCAGGTATTGTTCGCTGGTATGGCTCATTTTATTTTGTTGAGGTTAAAATTTCAACGGCGGCCCTACGATCTCCATCCCATGCTTCGCCCATAGCTCTTTCAAAGTCTTTTCCTGGTTTTGCGGTACGTCTGCGCCAACTTTTGCCAGTTGATGAAAAAAATCTTCCATTAATCCGGCCGGCTGAAAGAGCACAAGCATTTGGGCCTCATCCTCGCTTATCTTAGCAAAAGCATGAGGAATAGTTCGTGGAGCGAAAGCAGAATCACCGGGCTTAAGATTGAAAGTATCCTCCCCAACCTTTACAATGAATTCGCCGGAAATAACATAAAACCACTCATCCTGGGAATGATGAACATGAAAAGCCGGCCCGCCTTTCGATTGCCGGATCGTGTGATAGATCAGCAGATCACCATCCGTATCTTTAGAAGATACCTTACAATCAAATTTGCCACCCATCAACAGCATCTCTTCCTGGTATCGGTCTTTATTGGCTTCAACTTTAAAGCCTTTATTTGGTCTGTTTACTGGCGGGTTTTTAGCATCTGCTATAAGAGCAGATGCTACAAGAGGGAGCTGAAGAAACAATCGACGTTTCATGATCTTAATATTAGTAGTAAGCGATCGGGCGCTCATAAGGTAAGATCAGGAAGACCAAACTATGGCCGGAGTTTGGTACTTCAGACAAGTTAAGGATTTTTTGGAAGAGTTGTTAACGGAAAATGAAACTCCTTCCTTTAGCCCATCGCGATAATAGTAATACCCCCTTTTAACTGACCATTGATAAGATTGACATTCACGATGTCGAACCCCACAGCGGTCCCTTTCGACAGACCAAAATCGGGGATAGTGATCTGCATGGTAGTTTTTTCGACCGATTTATTCATATCTCTGAACGCCTGTAAATCCTTTTTGTGATCAGCGAAATTACTTTTTCCACTATACACATTTTGAATGATGGCTTCCGTTTGCTTAAGTATATTGCTTTGCTGGTCCAGGTTCAAACCTCTTTCATTAGCAGCCTTAAAACTCCATCCTGTTTTATCCCTGCTATGGGTCAGTTTTCCATTGGTTTTGCTTGTAAGCTCGATCTTTATGCTTCTCAGCAATTCAGTATTACGCATATTGCCAATCTTCAGGCTTCGCATGTTGGGGTGCTGAAGGGCGTGAACCTGGTCCCTGGTCAGTGGTTTAAAAGCAATTGTTTCATCGGCGTTGGGCTGGTGTACGAGATTGAAAGCATAGGCTGAATTTTGTGCCACAAAATTCAAATTCTTTTGCGCAACATGCCGGTCAAGCCGCGGATCCAAAGCATGCAGGTCAAATGGCTTATCCAGCGGGCTAAAAGAAAAGGTACGGGCAAAAAGGCATTTATGGCCGGCTTCAGTTGCCGGCACATTATACAGGAAATGTGCTTCCCCATTACTGGCAGGCAAAAGAAGTGAGGGTAGCTGCGATACTCCCAGGTATTTTGCAACGGTAGTGTTAAACCCAAGCGTAGGATCCGTCAGGAAAAATTCCACTTTAGGGTAAGGAACAATAAGATCGCCCCGGTTATGCAATCTCGTGCTGATATCGTAAGATTTACCTGCTTCAAGAGTTGTTGTAAAATCCCCTAACTGTGATACAGGGCTGATAGCAATATCAGGTGAGTTCCAATGAGGGATGTTTGAGAACGGCCGGATGCCGTTGTCACCATCATAGGAACGGATATACAGGAAGGAACTGTCTTTAAACGTATCGGGTCTTCTTTTCCGTCTGCCTGAGCCATATATTTTGGCAAGCCGCTCAGCTACATCAACTGTATATTTTGATTCCTGCCCTTTCAGTTCATTAAGGAACTTATTGAGTTTCTGAATATGATTTGACATGATTTTTTATTGAATGTGTTGAAAGAAAATATTGATTTAAATGAAATCGAGTTTCACCGGGGTAATGGGCTGACCATTTCTTTGCTGCGCTTGCTGCAACAGCTCTTTGGGAGCTTCCGGTGAATTCGGTCCATTGTTGTCTTTTTGTGTCCAGCAGGTGTAGGCATATCCCCTATCGGAATCCAGGTTAAAATCAGGAACACCTTTTCCGGTCATCACTCTGTCGTACAGTTCTTCTGCAAGCGTTACTGCATTACCGATTGTAGGAATGCGCTTTTTCTTCCGGAAAGCAAGTGTTATAAAATCAGACAGTTTTTGTTCATCACCTGCAAGTGTGGCGAGAAAATCAATAAAGTCCTTGTCAAGCGGGATCTGGTCAAAAGCATAATGCAATGATGTGGCAGCAAAATAGCTGTCAGGCCCTCCGATCACTTTGTTGGGCTCAGAAGCATTGGGATCTACCGGTGGATATACCAGGTGTTTTTCCCGATGAAACAGTTGATCAAGAAATCCGCCATCGAGTATCACTTTCAGTTTAGGCAAGGCACTTTTAAGATCGCCGGATACAAAACCAAATGGGTCAGGAAAGTTAGTGTTCTTGAATTGCCCAAAACGAACTTCTTCCAGGTGTTCCTGCATAGGGTAAGCGAGACCATTGAGGGCCACCCCAAGCCGGAAGTTCTGGAAGGCATTGTATAAATTTTCGTAGATCAGGCAGGCTGCAGCACGGATACCTGATACAGTAAGTGTAGTGAGTGCGCCCAATACAGCATCGATAAGAGTAGCTGCCGCGGCAACTGCTGCAATGATGAGCGCAGCGAGGATAATAAAAATGGCGAGGATGCTGAAACTGCCTGCACTATCAGCAGCATCTTCCAGGAAGTCGCCAATATCGCCCAGGTTATCCATAGCATTCTCCCAAACTTCTTCCAGCTCTTCGCTCAATGAATACGGCACAGGTTCTGGGAGGGTACCGGTTTCAGTAGCGCTACGAAACCATTTATAGTAGAGCCGGTATGCGGCGTCTACATCCTCTGGCGTGATCTTTCTTCCATATTCATTGTCATTTGATGCACCGCTCTCAAAAACTTCTGACAATGTATCTGCGATCAGTTTGGCCAGATCATCAGGCAGTCTTGTATCCGGATCAGGAATGGGATCTTCATCACCGATCGGGTTGATCGTTCCATTGAAGTTGAAATTGTAAAAAGCATGTAACTGCGACCTGTTCCAATCTTTATTTTCGGCAGTAAGGAAGTTGAATACGTCCTGGTAATTTTCTCCAGTCTTATGCCGTTGTGATTGAGTACGGTAAGCCCCGCCGCTGTTGACATTCACATAAGGGTGCCCTACAGAATCGCCGCTTACATGGGTCAGGTAGCCGATGGCATATAAATGAAGCGGTGAGTCGGGTTTCGTCTTTTTGAGTAAGGCTTTTGCATACTCACCTGTTTTACGGTAATGCATGACATCAAACCACCACCATTCGCCTTTTGTTTGACCGTCGCGGTAAGGATGTGCCAACAGATCATACAGGTTAAAGTCGGTAATGTATTTCTTGATCATTTCCGTGAGGGTAGCCATCAATGCATCCACTACCTGCTGCATATCACTAAATAATTCTTCCAGCTCAGTAAGCGTAGAAGAGTTTTCAACCAGCGCATCTTCCGCTGCGCCCAGCGCTTCCAGCGCATCAATGACCGGTTGGGGAACGATCTCCATTACCTTTTTCTTAAAGTCTTCAATGAAGTCATACACCTCGAAGTACATTTTCACGGCATCACCTATAGGCAAGCCGCTCCAGTCTTTGGTGTTAAAGAATAAAAAATCAGGTCCCTGGCAACCCAGGAAGAGATAGGGAAAGTTTTTACTGTCGGATAACAGTGCTTGTAGTTTGGGGTAATCTGCGCTGTTTCCAAGTCCGTTGCCGGACAAGATGTTTTGTTTAAGCTTGTTGGCAATGAGGTGGTGAATAGCTGGTCCCGGCATAATTCTTAGTTTAAATGGTTAAGAAAAATTATTCCAGTGCTATTAACTGAACCCTAACAGGATGATATTGGAATAAGGGAATTCGAACAGGGGACTTACCCGCTACAAGCAGTGCTCCCGGCTAAGACAATTTGGCTACTAAAATGGAAGTTTGGCCTAAGGTTGCGATTTGTAGATAGTTTATGACTGAGTAAAGTGATAACTCCTCTGGTAATATCCTGAACAGTATCATCTCAAACTTCCTGTTGTATTTCAAGCAGCATTGAAAGTAATGCATAAATAAGGCGAAGTCAATACCACATTTGAGGTAGTCCAATTATTTCAAGGAAAGTTTTAGTATGCTGACCTAAAAAGGTTAACCTTGAGCCTTTGCATGGACTTAATAAATTATTCTTCTTTATCTCTTACTTCACTTCTGCTAATAGTTGGGATAGCGATACAGGCAATAAGTTGATACCCGAATGATGCATTATCATTTTTGAAATAGAGAAGCTTTAATCCTGGACGCAGCCAGATTAAAGCTGGAATAAAAGGAAGCCCGAAAGGAAGCCAAAACTTTATTAAGTCTTCTTTTAATGATACGCCTGCTTTTATGAATAAAAGCCAGTGCAAAAAGGTGTAGACTAAAAAGAAACCTATTGCGATGAGTAAAAATCGCTTGTAAATTAAGCGTAGTTTGCCAGGAAGTTCTTTCATGTGTCGGTTGATGGTTTTGTATACGGTTGGCGCTTGGGGCTCATAAATATATGCAACTGACATTTACCATGTAACAGGTATCATTATGATTTTGAAGAATCATTGCTGATCGTTACAACCCTTACCATAACCCGTAACCGACCGTTAAGTATAAATTCCGGTTCTTGTATACATAAGCGGGAGGATAATTGCCATAGTAGTTATTGATTTTCCCTATATCAGACAACCCCAGTTCATAGCCTGCCGAAAGGACAAACCGCTGGTAAAGGATGCCCAATCCAGCCGAAAGGCCATAATCTAACCTTTTCAGGTGATAGCTCCCTCTTCTTCGTTGTTCCTTTTCAAAGGTGTGAACAACGAATCGTTGGTCGGGACTGGCGGTAGCAGGCTTTGTCGTTTCTTCCATTGTTTCCTTACCTCCAATGCCATAGGCGATATAAGGGCCTGCATGGATAAAAAATTTCGTTGGATGATTAACCACTGGCTGGTATGCTATGCGCAAGGGTAGCTGAAGATACTGTTGGTTGATGGTATTGGTATAGTAGGTTGTTGTTCCTCCAGTACCGCCTATCCACAACTCACTGCCTTTTTGTTTCACACCCTTGGTTGTAAAGGACAGGCCGGATTGCAGGGAGAAGGAGCGGTTGAAGTGCCAGTCGGCATTTACACCGGCCTGGAAACCCGGTTTTGAGGAGGTTTTTCCGAGATCGTAATCAGTGTGAATATTGGCTGATGACAAATTGAATCCGGCATGCACACCAAAAGTAAAGGCGTTTGGCTGGGCATTCGAGATGGTAGAGATCAGGTTGGCCATAAGCAGGCAGACAAGGGCCGGGAATGGTTTCATACTAGTGTTGGTCTTTACAGCTCCCAAAAACAGGAGTGCCCGGGTGACAGGCAAATTCGTTGGTCCGTTGCATGACGATACAAATACTTCTGAACGGTTAGTCCACCTGGATGGGAAAGTGATGCAAAGCAATAGAAATGGGGAAGTTTATTTCCCTAAGGAATGGACGGGCATCTTCGTTACTAATAACTTAATTGGTCTCTACTCAATAATAAATTTGTAACCCCTGCCGGGTACGGTAATAAATTTAATGGAGTTATCGTCGATTAATTTCTTACGTAATTTAGATACCAACACATCCACATTTCTACTGATGACAACAATGCCGTTATCTTCCCATATCTCTTTCATCAGTGTTTCCCGTTCTACAATCTGGTTTATATTTTCTGCAAATATTTTCAGAGCTTTTGTTTCTTTTTCCGACAGCTCAATGGTTTTATCCTCCGTTTTCAGCACATTATTATCTGCGTAGAATTCAAAGCTTCCTAGCTGTATGTAATCATTGTTATCCGGAATTGCCTGGTTGTCTTCGTTTTTCCGGAGCTTATTTTTTACGTAAAAACCGATAAAAGCTAAAGGAATAAGCAAGAGCAATAACCAAAAGAAATTAAAGGCTCCCTTTTTCAATAATTCAATCTCGACAATATAACAATCAACTGAAAGCCTGCGGCCCCGGCAGGGTGTTAAATCACCGGCCTGGCTACCGATTTCAAATGCAAGGACGGTTTCCTTTTTTTCACAATTCTTCAGGTTCACTATATAATTGGTGGCCAGGGCGGTTTTTTGAAATTCCCGTTGCACCAGGTTGATGAGAGAGTCTGAGATAAAACTAAACTCATTTTGAAAGGAAAGCTGGTAGGTGTTTTCGTTTATCGTCTTCACCGGCAGCACCCGGGATATAGAATCTTTAGTTGCCAGCAAAAGCTGGTGCCCTACATCACGTAATACAACTTCTATATGCTTCTCCGGGATTTCATTCTTTTTACTGATAAATGCAACAGCACCAATCAAAATAACAATCATGATTGAAGAACCAAACAACGTAAAAGGTTTCATGCGTGCAAAATAGTTCATTAACACTCGGTTTCAGGTTGTTTTACAAACGTTTTACGTATCCTTTACATCTTTTTACTGCTAAAAATTTTACTGGGAGTTGACGCCCAATATCTTTATTTTATTGTTTCACCCATATAATTTATAGCCATGAATTTTTATATCCCTGCTTTTTTGCTCCTTTTCACGGTTTCCTCATCTTCTCTTCTCCGGGATAGCCATCCAGACTCACAAACAGAAAAGGCTGGAACTGCAAAGATCGTTTTTAAATCTACAGATGGCGGACAAACCTGGCTGGACATCAGCAAAGGGCTGCCAGAAAATTTGCAGGAAGATGGTATACGGGGAAATAGCTTTTTTGCAAATGACAAAGGGCTGTTTTTAATGGCTAAAGACGGGCTCTATCGCAGTGCACCAAATGCCAAAGCTCCATTTTGGACCAAAGAGATTTTCCCCAACATTGCCCCCGGTAAGTCCGGGATATCTGCCCCCAATTACTGGGGCATAAATTTGAAAAAAACAAACGGAAGGAGTATATGGTCGCCGATATTCGAAAGTTTTCAGGAGCCGCGGATACGCAGCGTTTTTGAGACTACCGGGGGAGTGATTTATTAATTTACAGCCTGGCTCCATTCTGGTAAATGAGATATGCACAAGTTTAGCTTTTCAAAATCAATCAAATATTGTTTACATTAAAGCTTTTCCAGCAGTTTTTCCAAAGCCTTGGTGTTTTCTTTTTCTTTCTTGGCAGCGTCAAGTGCCCGTTTGGCGATCACTTTTGCTTGTTCCTTGTTGCCCGACTTGTACAAAAGAAAAGCATAGGTATCCAAATAAGCATACTCGGGTTTTCGGTCCGTGAGCTCTTTCATCCATTGTAAGCATTGTTTGATTACCTGTTGATCTTCACATTTTTTGTAAACCGTCCAGCAGAAGTAGTTGACCGATTCGTCGCTGAAACCACCTTTGTCTTTCAGTTCCTCATTTATCCGAAATACTTCGGCCCACTTGTTTTGGGCGAGCATGAATTCAGTTTTAAAAGATTGGATAGTGGCGGCATAACCCTCGTGCAAGGTTTTTACCACATACAGTACGGCATCGTCAAATAGCAGCTGATTTTTTTCGGCGATGGCTTTGTCAAACTTGCTGCGGACGATCACGTACAGTAGCGATTCTACTTCTTTTTCGCCATAGAGTTCCGTATACCTTTTTTTATTTTTTAGTATACTGTCCGCAACACTCGGCGGTACTTCATCGGCTCCAATATATATCAGGGTGGAGAAATATTCTTCTGAAAATATGTTTCGGTTTTCAGAAAAGTATTTTCGTATCACTGCCGGATCGGGTTTGGTGTTGATACGGTTTATATAATCAATATAAAACTTCGGATACCCGGAGATATCGATGGTATTAGTATATCCTTTCAGGAAAATATTTTGGTCATTTAGTTCCCGGCTCTGGCTGGTAAAGGTTAATACGCTGGTGCTGAGTGTCGCAAAATCTTCGCCCGAAAACCCATAGTTGCGGTTTACAACATACCCGTTTTTGTTGAGTACCACGGCAGAGGGATAAATGAAAATGTGGTGCTTTTTGGATAAATTGAATACCGTATCATCTTCTGCGTTGTAACGCAGCAGTACATAATTCTTTCCCAGGATCTGTTTGATGGAGTCGTTCTGGAAGACCAGCTTATCCAGCTTTTTGCAGGGAACACACCAACTGGTATAAAAATCGATCAGTAATAGTTTATTGTCTTTGGCGGCGAGTCTTAATGCCTGTTGATAATCCTGCTCGATCGTGGTCAGGCTCTGGGCAAAACCGTTGGTACAAGACAAAAGGGTGACTAGAAGAATGTTGATAAACTTCATGGCTATATAATTTATATGTTAAGAGTTGTACTGTCTAGTGATCAGTTCCTGCTTTGTCGTTATTAAATGAACTGATGATTTCTCCGTCTTTGAATACCCTGATGATATATTGGTTGGGCAACACTTCGGATGCATTGGTTTGCGTGTTGGAAAGCAGTTTGCCAGTGTGATCCATTGGTTGTCCGTGACGGTTATAGTAAATTACCTCGCCGGCGTGCTGCGTATAATAATAATACTGGCCATTGATGATCGCAAACCGGGGAGTTGGTTCCTCGCCTGGTTTTCCGCTGTCATAAATGATACCCTCCAGCCCGGTAAATCCGCTTCTGTGGCCTGGCGGAGTCGCAGTTGAAGAGGTCGTAACTGTTTTTTTTATTTTCACCGGGGCTATTGCGTTATTTGGCGCAGGCAGAAGATCAGCCTCCTCTGCTGGCTGGGTAAAGGAGATCTCTTCCTCTTCCCAGTCGATAACAGGAACTGATCCGTTTTTCCGGAAAGCCAGCAACAGAATGACGGCCAGTGGTAGCAAGACGATAAATTTCAGTCTGTGCATGCCGGATGTTTTGTTCTTATTCATCATTACGATACGCATCCGGAGCGAAGCAAAATTGAAGTTGTTGGTAATGCTGAACTGGGTATTGCCAGCCACTTTGAGGAGCGAATACTGGTATTGCTCCGGGTCGATGCCGGTTTGCAGCACATGATCGTCAGCAATAAACTCCAGGTTCTGGCGAACAGATTTTTTGATAAGCCAGACAAAGGGGTTGTACCAGTTGATGATGCACAAAACTTCTGACCATAATATATCGATGCTGTGCTTTTGTTGTATATGTACGGATTCGTGGCATATGATCTTTTGCAATTCACTTTCACTATGCAGATCGCGATTCAAAAAAATGGCATTGCCAAACGAAAAGGGGATAATATTAGCATCGACCTGGTAAATGCGCACTCCTTTTTCAGAAAAAGCGGTAGCCTGCTTTATCATTTTTCGTACAGAAAAAAGCAATACTGTCAATCGGAGCAGCAAAAATATCATTCCAAATAATATTACAGCAGTGATCCATTCCTGGATAGTCCAGCTGGTAGTAGCAGCGTGAGTTGTGTTTTGTATGGGAGCAATAATACCTGCTGTTTGTGCAGTGGGTAACCATTCTAACCAGGCTATGGTCGATAGATTGGTTTGCCGGAGAGCCGGCTCAATATCTGTGCAGGCGGCAACAAATCCCAATGTAGTGCAGGCCAGGAAATATATCCTGTTCCACTTGTAAAAGGTGAGCTTACGCAATACCAGCCGATAGAACAACCATACTACGGCGAAGCATACAGACAGTTTTATCAGGAATAGTAATATATAATGCATAGTCATCCGTGTAAAAATTATTTCCGTTTGATCAGTTTCAGGATATCCTCCAGTTCTGTAGCTGAAAGTTTTTTCTGCTCTACAAAAAAGTTGACCAGTTCCTTGTAAGAATTATCAAAATAGTCTTTCACTACGTTACCCATGAATGCTTTTTTATAGTCATCTTCGGTAATGGCAGCTGAGTATAAATTAGCATTGCCGATGGTGCGGCTATGGAGATAACCTTTCTTCTCCAGGTTTTTAATGATAGAGGCTACGGTAGAATAGGGCAGGTTCTCATGCAGGTGCGCCATAAAGGTTTTAACGGTTCCTTCACCCGATCGCCATACCGCCTGCATGGCTTCTTCTTCCGGATGTGTAAGCTTTATCATATCTACGAAATTTTCGTGAATATACGAAAATTTCGTATTAACTTAGTTTTCCAACACTTTTTTTAAAAGATGTTGCTGCGGGCTCAATGCCTGATCTTTGATTCTTAAACTGGAAAAAGTGCAAAGAGTATTAGATAGAAAGGATGCTGCGATTAATACTAAGCGTGGTATTATCTGTACAGTTAGGGTTCTTTTTGGGTCATAACTTTTTCGAGTTTGTCCCTAAAGTGCAGGTTAATGTTGCTAAATGCAATTTGTAGTCCCGACAGGAATCGAATATGGCATTACACAATATTCAAAATCAATTTTTTAATTTGACGAACCTTTGTTAAGGCCCTCTTGTAGTTTGATTTGCTTTGCAACAGTTTAAAAATAGCAGAATCGAACACACCAATCAAATTAGCTCAAATCAATTCAGATGGAAACTTGATTTTGTTCTTAACTGTGTGGGCTTGGACTATGACCGACCCGTAAAGCATTCTTACCAGTTTTCAATTTTAATTACTTCTCAGTTTTAAATCGTTCTTTATTATGAAAAGTTCAAGTCCTGAACTATCAGATTTATCCCTAAAAAGTGTTAGCGTACCAATAATCATCTCGTTCTGAAAAATAGCTGGCCTAATAAGTGCATACGAATAATATCCATTTTTCCTCTCATTTTTTATGTCTTTAAAAATAATGCTGTCACCCTTAATCTCATAACTTCCCTTTATTTCGTTCACTCCAAAACAAACACTTCTTTCTCTAAACGTATAATTATCTTTCAATTTGAGCGTTGTAGTACAGTTTCCTCCCCCTTCTCTCTCCGCAATCAATAAATCTTTACCTGCAAGACTATCAAAGTCGATAAACCCAGTAGGATTGAAATATACTGACAGAAGTACTGCAAATAAAAGAGCTGAGACGGCCACTCTTTTCTTATCATTAAATTTATTTTTGAGGATCAGAATGATTTGTCGAAACAGTATGACAGCTAGTACAACGTAAAAAACGGTCAATATGAGAAACGCCGGAAATGCAAACAACCCTAACTTACCCTCCCAAAAGTAAGTAGTGTTGACTGTTAGCAATAAAAACGCGATTGCTAGAATTATTCCTTTATACTTCATTCTGAAACATCTATAGTCCGACAATGCAGACAAATCATTCACCGTGATACTTGCCTCATCTAATACGATTAAACCCCTTAGCATTCCCATAGTTCCGTTCTACAGCATTGATTTCTCCTTTGTCAAGCATCTGCTTTAGTTCACTCTTTGTAAAAAACAGCTCTTCATCTTTAACAAAAAAGTCGTCTTTATTCAACTTTGTAACAAATCCATGGTACTCTAAATTATTGTGGTACGCAATAACGGTGTCGTCATTTATACGAACAAGTCGAAGAAAGAAATAAGTGGTCGAGCTATTGTCATCCTTTCTTATCCGATAGACATCATCAACTTCTGGATGGGCAACAAATGCGGCCTTCTCTTTTTGAGTACGAAAGTTTGAAATTATAAGAAAAATAATTAATGCAGCAACAAGAAGCGGTACTGCATATAAATATATCGGCGTTTTAGTAAGGCCTTCATAATGCTTCTGAAGAGGGTCGAACCTCATTGGCTCTCCGCAATTATTGCATCTCATCTTTACGCTCTTGTCGCCAAAAGGAAAAACTGGAATAAAAAATAAATGATAATAGCCCCGATAAACATTAACATTAAGGTCGAACACACTGCAACTCTTACAGGGGGTTGATGATCTGTGTGCTTTTTGATTCTTGCTGTTCGTATTCCGTAAAGTAGAAACATTTGAGTGGTTGTTTAAAATCGTCTTCATTGTTATTTAGCTTAATAAGATATCTTTAGCGGCCGTTCAGTCCGCTAAAGATATCTTGCAAATTAACAGTTTTAACCTCGTCATACTCGTTTCTCTCTCCAAATACTTTGCTCAAAAGTCTTTGGAGAATTGATTGTGTATAAAACCGATAAGTAACGGTATTTTGAGGGCTATCAGGATAATAGCTTGTCGTAAGTTTCGATTTTACGGGCTTACCATTCAGGTAATAAATCGTCTCGATACCATTAAAGCCTTGATCCAAATAATTGCTTATACCCTGAACGTTAATTTCATTGAAATCAAGCCCTGGTGGTCCATATTGTTTTTCCGTATCGAACTCGTACGTATATAGATGCTCAATCTCTTGTTGCCTGTTCTTGCCCGGAGTTGCAGGATTCAGTACATGAACGTAAATCAATGTCACCGGCGACAGGTATCCCACCTGAATGATCGTATCGGAATCACCTTCCAAAGTAGAATAGATTTCGATATCCGTATCACCTTTTGAAGAAGCAGATGCTAATTGAAAAGCACCAGTATTAACGAGCTTCTCTGTAAAGAAGTCCTTCCAGTCTTTATATGATTGTGGGGAGTTCAGCATTTGATGGTGATAAATATACGCAAACCTTGCAATGAGCAATATGGATCATTTCCCCTCATTTGCATGTATCCTTTCTTTTACGGCAATGCCGTTTATGCAAAAAGGCGAGGGTCGGCATCTAATAAACAAAAATCTGTTAAACCGGTTAAACAGATATGCTCAAATAGATAAAATAGAGTTATTTGTATATACCATCACCAAAACCTTCTTTATGAAACGCTTCATCCTGGCTTTTTTCATGGCCCTGCCGGTAGCAGCATTGGCCCAATCCACAGAATTCGGCCCATCAGAGAACGGACTTATTTACACATCCAAAACGATCGGGCAGCTGAAATACATTGTTGACTCACTGAATCTCAAATTCAAAGTGTGCAATGCCAGCCCGTACTACCTCGCCAAGCCGCAAACCACAGGATATTTTATTTCTATGTCAGGGGTACAGTGCAATGCAGCGCGGAAAGACCTGCAAAACGGCATTTCTGTGTCGGAGCTGCTAGCTAGATATAAAGAGGTGACGGTATATAAAAACCTCGTGATCATCCGTTACCAATCTGATCCCGATGAACGCAAAAAGATGATCAATTTTCGTAGCATTGGCGTAGAAGAGAACAATGAGCAGTTCATTTCATTCGAAAGTAATTTTGCTAAATATGAAGGCAAACTAGCGGGCACATGGTTGATCAGTTATGAACCAGCAAGCAAAGACTATTCGGCTGAACTGGAAGCCTTTTATATCGAGAAAGAATTTGAAACGCCCCAGATACCACCTGAATATGCGCGGTGGATACAATATTCAGATTGTTTGGTTGACACATCTGCACAAATATTCACGGAACAGGCGACCCGGCGTGGCGGATGGAATTTTTCAGATCCCAAAAAGGCGCCAAAGATCTACGCATTCAGTCAATACCTAAATGCACAATACGAAAAGGATTCCAGTTTTGAGCTGTCAAACCAGGATGCCCGGCTTAAACAATTGGCAGAGGATGCCTACATGGAAGCGATCAGGACCGGCACTTCAACAGGAGATTTGGAGAAGTATTTTGAAAAGCAAGGCGCTGCACCCCGTTCGCTGGAGTTAAAAAGAAACCGCATTGTGGTAGGCATGTGCAGCCAGGACCTGAGCCCCCGCACACATGCCTTGAATATCGCTACACTCGCTGCTGAAACGGTAAATTGGGAGATCTTCTTACGCGCTCACCTTGATATTATGAATGATAATTTTCAACGCGCATCGGATGGCAACTATGCCTGGGCCAGTCGGCAGACTTATTTGAAAGAATTGGAAGTGCTGGACATTAATGTACCAGACCTCCTGTTAGGCATCACGCTGCGGATATCCAATCCTGCGAAGAATCACTATGATGGGTATATTGGACGCATCGGCCGTGCGCTCTCCGAATACAGTCAGCCGCAAATGATGGAAAACAGATTGCTAGGTTTGATCGCTGATAACAAACTCGATGCTTATAACAGGGTGTTGATGTATTATCTGTTTCTGAACTATAACTATCATCTCAAAGACCAGGAGCGAAAACAGCGCACTGAAGAGCAACTTAAATTAGCGAAGGCCGGTTTATTGCTGGGTTGGCCGTTAGCTCAGGTAGGATCAAAGTGACACGTTAAAACAGCCTCTGTTGTACTTGAACTCACTGTTTCCCATAACCAGGGCGGGGAGAAGAATGAATGACTTCATGGGAACAGGACGCAGCATGCCCCATCTATATTGCAAATTCGACTGCAACAAATACGCCGGCCTCTTATCCACTTCGCTGGCGCAAAAACCAAAAAGCGACACCTATAATTACGCGATCGCCTGGGACGAGCGAGGCGGCGAAACTCTTGACGCAACCTGCACGCTGATCATCAAAGGCGATTCCATCAAAGTGGTTCATAAAATGGGAAACCGGAATGGCATTCATGTTAAGCTGGAATGGTTAGCTTTGGATTTACTATTGAAGGCCGCTGCGCGGATGTTTAATCGTGTTGTGCTGAGGTAATCCAAATAAAAACAAATTCCCCAAACACTGGGTATGGCAAATGGCTAAGTCAGACAGATCAAAACATGATATTTGTATCGCATCCATTAAAAGGCATGCTGAGATGCAGACAAACTACAACTGGACGAGGTTCTATGAGAATAACACGACGCTTGAAGAGGTGTATCCGCAGATCAATTTCTCGCCAACAGAATATGAATTCGTTATTTGTTCTACGGTCATTGATCCTGACAACTATAGCATTCTAACGACTCAGCGATTAATCACCAGAGAAAATGGGGTAACGCATGCTGCCGATCTGGCTGGTGCAAAGAATAGGCTGTATGGAGATTTTAAAGGAACAAAGTCGCAACCATTTACGTTTGGCATTATTCAGACGGCAAACGGAGCTGACGTTCGATATTTTATAGAAACAGGGAAGGCATCGATGATCATGATATATGGTGTAAAAACCTTGATCAACATTCAATAATTAATAGAGTTTCTACCACTACCGTACTCGATATACCAATCAGGCCTGAGTAGTAACCTATTTTAAATAATCTCCCGGCTCTACAATGATGCGGAATAGATAATTGCCTAACGTATCGCTATAATTATACTCAATGGTGGCAAACATTTTTCTGAAATGCGCGGCATCCGGGCTCGTCCTCACCGTATTAATGGTTGTTCTGGTAAGCGATTTTTCAAATTCACGGATGTCATAGGTAATGGTATAGAATTGAAGTGTGTAGTTAAATCGGAAAGTAACGTCGGGATAGCCATTGTACTTTCCAACTTGAGTATACTATCCACCTGGAGTGGCAAAGTTTTATTGATGTCGGTGGACATAGCCTTCAGGAATTCATAGGCTGATTTATACTTGCGTTTGCTTTGACATCCCTGGATAATAACGATGAGGCTTAGCAGTAATAGAAATTGCTTCATAATATTGGGGCCTGATGCACTTTTGTCAGTCGTTAAAGTATTTTTTTTAAAGCGGTTGATTATTTTCATAAAGTAGGATGGGCATTGGAGAATAGCCCCCTACCCTAAATATACAAACACCTCGTCAACACAACTCCCATACTCCCTTGCCTGACCTCCATTCCAAAAGAACATAAGCCCAGTGGAAAGTTTTAACATGACATGATCAGCGAATTACAATAACAAAAAGATTACGGCGTTCATGAAAACCAGACCATTCTCCCGACTATGAGATATTCAATCCTGCTCATCCTTTGGATGTATAACTCCACATTCGGATATACCCAGCAAGACAACAATACTATTATAATCAACACTGACATGGCAAAGAATAAACTCAGGGGCAAGATGGTTGCTTCTTTCAAAACACATCCCGATATGATAAAAAATAATTGGCTGTTAGCCTTACTCTTGCTATCCACTAGCTCCTTTGCGCAGGATAACAGCGCATGGATAGCCACGCACAAGTATGTCCGCGATAGGAGTATCCAACTGAATACGCTTCAGGTACCGGCAGGCTACACGGTTTACTACAATTGTGACTCCCTGTTATTTGTGCGGGGAAACTTCGGTGACACGATCAAGATTTGGACGCTGGGAATGCAGTGGGCGCACACATTGGGGGCATTTAAAGAAGTGAAGAAAAATCCCGAATTTGGCAGGTCTGTTTTTATAAAGTCTGTCTTATCCGATGGTAGAATACTTGTCGATTTCTATCGGGAAACAATGTTTATTCATCGAAGAGATTCTTTGTATGAACTCGTTGATACCTCTTCAAAACCGGCTGAATATACTACGATGATAGTTGACCGAACGATGGGATTCATCGACGATGCCAGGTTTAAGCAAATGAAGGACAGTCTCGACAGCATATATGCTGGCAAGCACACTTACTCCGCTAAACTTATTTTCACTGCAACCCTGTTTTCGAGAGGAAAACCGAAGGTCAAGCTTTCAAAAACACTGAATTTCGAGGAGGACGAAATTATATTGGAAAGAACATGGAAAGAAGATAACAAGACTTGTTACCTGATCAGGATAAATAACTATTTCGGTAAAGAAAAAACGTCCTATGCCTTTAACGAAGATATGAAGTTCGTCTGGTGGGAGGATTGTCAATTAAATAGCAATAGAAAATAAAATCAACCAGATCCCCGGCCTACTTACGACCACTCTTGTATTCAGCTGCAGGGATCGTCACGATACACACCTCTTTTCCTTTCCGGTCAGTATAGCGGGCCTGAATCTCAATATTGTTGTCGGCAAAAAAGGAAATATTCGGATTACGGCGGATCTCCTCAAGCATGGATTGCTTCGCGTTACCCATCAGTCCGGTGGTGTCGAACAGTGCAGCATCCACTTTCGTAAGGGTATAGTTGTACTGAAAGGTATTACCATGCAATGCGTTCACATAATCAAACCGGGTAGAACTATCGAGTATCACCGGTGCATGTGAATTGATCTCATTCGCCGCTTTGATCAGGTCATCGTTGAGCGTAGTAGGGGACCTGTAAAAAGCCATTTTCAGCACAGCGGAAATAAACGTAAAGATGATGATCCCAAACAGGATTACCCGCCCTTTTGATTTTTGTTTAGTGAGTTCGTACATGGTGATGGACAATTAATGACAATAATAGATGCTGACAAACAAGACAAATAAATAGACACGAAAGATAATCATTACCTCCACTATAGCAAAAGATTGACGACCTGCCGATGTCATTTCCTGTTCAACACTTCCCATTCTACTTCCCTATCGATCCATTGCTTTATGCCATCCTCATTTAAATATTCAATCTTTACCCGTGCATTGAACTTACCGGGCCTCAGGCCTACGGCCAGTTTATATTTCACAACGCCCTCCTCTCCGACGGGATAAATCTTATCATCAATAGTGATCACTGGCTGCGCTGCTTTGGAGAAAGCCCCTATTCCAGCAAATATCTCCACCGAATCGCCTGGGAGCACACCTTGACTACTTTGTCCTATTATGGCGGAATAGGTGTCAAACCGGTCAATGAAACATCCCACATGCGCCCCGCAAAAAATAACTACATGGGCGCCAAGCTGCATAATACTATGCCGGAGTTGCGTTAACAACACAGGTAACTGGTGTTCATTCGCGTTTTGCAATAATTGCAATTGTTCACTAATGGCTAACGGCGCTTCTTCCGTTGTATCCAAACCTTCCAATGATGCTGCAAATTCATGATAGATGTTCTCATGGAGAGATAGGATTGCGTCCCGGTAGGCCTGTACGCGATGGTGGACAGAGTCAACTAATCCTTTGGCATCATGACTATCATTACCTGACCCAAGGGTCTTGCGCTGCTGGGCAAAATAATCGGTCAACTGCATAGTCAATTCTTGTGCCCGTCGGGCAATCGGTAGCCATTGCTTCGCTCTTTCCGCTGAACAGGGATGAAGCAGCTCTTCCTGCAAAGAAGCCAGTTTGGTCTCCATTTCCTGGCTCGCCCGCAGCGTTGATTGAGCGATCGTTTTATCCAGCGAATCAAGGAGTGCCTGGTTAGATCGATGCTTACAGGCTGTAAACAGAAGCAGGCAACTAAAGCCAAAGGCAACTTTAAGCTGGGTTTTGATAATGGAGAGCATGGTATTGGTTTGAGCTTGTTCAACGGTATTCGATGCCGGGTATTGCAAACACACAACGTATATTTTGTTAAACTGCTCCTACCTCCCATGCTTCGCCTCTAACCCTGTCCAATTCCTGTATATTCGAAGCTGAAAAAATCCGGAAGCTATGTGAGTGTACTATTAATCCACCCATCAAGATCTCTCTGCGTGTTTTTGACAGTGGCCCAAAGTAGACGGTTTCAGTAAAAATGCTGGTTGTTTTAACAGCACGACAGCTCCCAAAAAAGTCATGGTGAAAATCCAAAATCTTTTCATCGTAGTACCCGCTAGTTTTATTTACCTTAAGTAAAACTTCAGATCTTGTAAAAGATTCGCCCTGTAACTGTTCATTTTTAATCTACTCAGGTCAAGATGGTTGTATAGTTGATTGGCCCTCTCGAGTTCAGCCTTTGGCGGCATAGTAAATAGTCTTGTCGCTTTTAACCTCCACTTATCAAGTAGTTGCCAGGCTAAGTTTTGAATAGGTATATTTTCGTCAGTTAAGGCAAGCAGAAGATCTCCAATAATGTTCCAGCCACCAATTCTGTTAAATAGCCTTAAAACTGTCTTTTTTACTTCTCGACCGCCTTGGATATAAATGCCTCTGATCCTTTCTAATATCTGACTTTCGTTACTTTTTGCTAAAATTTCGACTGCTTTATTCCGGACTTTGGTGCTTCCATGAACAAGTAGTGCCAACGCATAACTCTTTGCTGTGTCCGGACTGAACTTATTGATGGCCGCTAAAGAAGCAACAACAAGCTTATTTTTTCCGCTATGGATATATTGCTCAAAGGCTGGAAGGTCTTCCTGATTCCCGGTTTCAGACAATCCCAGTAAGCTACCTGAAAGAAATCGTTTATCAGCAATGCTCTGTCTGTAGTATTGAGCAAAGTCTATTCCATTACTCTTCAGTAAATACCTGCTCAATTCGCGTACAGAAGCCGCTTCATCAGAGAGGAGTACAGCGATTTGGCCTTCAAATGCTGGGCTGAAGCTTTTACTTGCATATAATGCCTTCAGCCGCACTACAGATGACTGATCCTGTAGAAATCGTCCAAGGAGTTCTTTTTGGATGGCCTGGTCAAATCGTGTAAGATATTTTAGGAGTTCTGCGCGGACCAAAAAGTTTCTGTCTGCAATAATTCTATAAACCTGCTCTCTGGTTGGACGTTTATGGGCCAAAAAGTTTTTATAAAATCGAACCCTGATTCTATCGTCCAGTCGCCTTATCTTATGGTAAAAATCTTCAGAAAATTCCCGGTTTACAATAAACTGAATAATGCGTTGGTGGATTTGGCTTAAATCCATGCGTTCGATTTTAAGCAACCGATCTATAGTTGGCAGTTGCTTTAATAAGTCGTCAGTGTAAGCATCTTCTAAAAAAGAAGAGACTGCTGTGGTTGCGGCTTCCCTGACCGCCGCGACCCAATCGCCAAGTCGCAAAAGAATAAATTTAAGCCCGTCAGCATTCTTTAGCCTTGCAAGTTCTTTTACCGCCTTTTCTCTTACATACCCATTGTCGTTTAAGCTTGCGATCCCTAATAATTGTACATAAGTATTTTCATCGAAGTTAGCCTTATAACGATCCAGATCGCTTTTCTTGACCACCAGGTGCTTCAAAGTGTGTGCATAGTCATTCAAAGACTTCAATTTCGCAAAAAGATATAAGACAGTTTCCGCAGCCTTTGTTTGTATCAGCGTATTATCACTTTTCAAAAAGCCAATAAGCGAATAAATTGCAGTAGCAGTTCCAACTCGTTGAATAGTATCGAAACATTGAAGCTTGCCAGCAATATTTTCTTTTTGAAAAAACCATTTTGGCTTTTCATTCAAAATCTCAATACAATAGCTTATATCAGTAGGATTCATTCGCAAAGCTTATCAATTATTAGCTTCAATGCTCTAATATACATACTCTCATTACATTAATTGGACAATCGATAGTCCAAGTCTCAGTAGTACATTTATTGATGCAAGAAGGTAGCAGCGCGCTCTGTATATGAACTGTCGAAATGCATAATTGATTTGAATACACACAAGACCTTGACCTTGAAAATCGAGATAGCGAATTTCAATCCCAAACTTTCTACTCTTTTCATCTAGAGTTAAAATCCAGGAATTTCCCTCCTTGCAGCCGTTGGCTGTGAAAATGATTCCTGCAAGTATTGTACAATTTTATATTTCCTGAGTCTACCTAATAACTTCTGGTCAGTAAATTCATACCAGTATTCTAGGTAATACTCCTCCCTAACTCTAATAAATTTTTCAATTTTTGGATTTAAGAAGTTTTTTGTCGGAAGAATATCTTTGTTCTCTTTACTAAGAAAGAGTTTAAAATGTACTCTCTCATTTCCTCCAAGGGTGATTCTGTCTTTCAGAATAACCCGTTTTATGTACTTATTTAGAAGATCTTCTTTGATGTTAAAATATGATTCAAGATTAAATTTTGAATACCAGTTATTTTATTTATTGCAATGCCTTGGAATTATTTTTTTTACCGCATTTTGACAAGTCACACATTTAACGCCATATTTATCATATCATGATTTAGAGTTCTAGCAGTTTCTTTTTTTGTACCTCGATAATGCCAAGCCTAGTAATTAAATACTTTCCGTTTTGTAATGTTATAAAATCTTTTTCGTGTTCTAGCTTGTTCAAATCACGTTTTATATTGGCTCTTTGTGATGGTTTTAGCCAATTTTTCAACTGTTCTTGAGTAGCACCAATTGTGTTTTTATGGTAAAGAAGAAGCAATATTCTATCACTTGGACCTATGGACGGCCGTAGTGTTTTTAAAAATCCATCAAAATCTTCTATGGCTGGAATGGAGTGAATAGTAATTCCCTTTACTAAAGAAAAAGCTTCTTCTGGAGTGGTTCCTCCAGACATTCTAATAAACTCTGCCAAAACCCAATCTAATGCAGAAAATACAAAGCTAGAATCTTGTAAATTTGGATCGATTCCATCTGCTAAATGAGCAACGTCTCTCTTATTTCTGATGTCGTAAATTACTCTTAATGTACGTGGAATATGAAGCCGAACAGAATCATTAAAACTACTGCTGGATAGCTGTTGTAGACTTCGAATTAAGCTGTCAGTATTAATTTGAGTTCCTAGTGGTGTTGTTGTAAAGCCGACAAAATGCTCTAAAAGACGAAACGCTGCTTCCGAAAATCTGCCTCCTTCAATCTCATTTGGTCGGTGATTGCCTAGAAAGAAATTTCTTTTTTGCTCACTATAGCAATCAGTAAGTTCATTAACAAGATTATCTGGAAATCGGCTTTTTAATACTGTTTTAATTTTATCTAAACTCACAGATTATTTTTTGATTTTTCTTTCTTGTCGTAGCTTTTTCTTAATTGGATTATTTTCTAATGCTGCTTTTACCGCATCCCTATCAGGAAGGGCTTCTACAAGTGCTTCTCCTCTTGCACAAAGTGCTTTTTTCCCGCCTCCTACCTGTACCAGGTATCCATACTGTGCAAAGCAGCTCTTTAAATATAGACTTGTGTGTGGAATTTTAGTAACCCGAGCTGCAGTATTAGCTTCAGTCATGTCCTTAGACTCAAAAATTTCTAACCCTTGTATTTTTTCTAAGAAATAACCCAAACAGATTATTTGCTCGCAGAATCCGTTAGGCTTTTTCGCTGTAATAAATTGTTTAATAGTTGTACCGGTAGAAAAAGATTGGTTTTTGTTATCTAAAATCTTCCCTGAATTTACCGCCGCCACACCTAAAGAGATAGTGTATTTAGAAGATAGGAAATTAAAAATACGCTGGCGCTCTTCAGCTAATAAATGTTCGAGTAATTTATCAATTTCTTTAAGAATCTCTATTTCAGAAATTTTTGTTGACATTCGGTCAAAAAAATTATAGTGTTAAAATCCGCTTTTCGAATCTCATTCAGTAGCTCCTAAATCTTCAAATCCTTTTGACGTTACAAAAAATTCTTTACCATCTTTTTCGCAATGTCCCTTCTTAATATTTTTATTAAGGCAATCACTTGGATTGTTTAACTTATTTTGCTTAGCATCTTTCAGTGCACCAGAAATATCACTAGTCGTAAGTCGATTTTTCCCGTTCAGTTGTAAAAATGCAGCAGATGCTAAGAATTTTTTTACTTGATTTGTTGTAGCATTTTTTTCTTTTAGATATGTTGCCAAGTTTGATGGCTTTTCATCGGCTTCAGTATTTCTTTTAAATTTAGCATTTTATAAATTGGAAGAATCATTACCAGCGCCACTAAGTTCTATTTTTAGTAGTTCAGGCATTTTTGAAAGTATTTTGTCAAGTTGAGACGCTAACCATTCTTGATTTCCTTCACCAGAGAATTCGACTATTCCTACTTTAATTTGAATTTTTGAATCACTCATTACAGATATAGTTTAAGATTTAAATTATTATAAATATACAAATATTATAATAGAAGATCCTAGTCGACTTAATAACTACCTGATTTTAAATGTTTTATAAGATATTATTGATATTAATTCTAGTCAGATGAGTTTAGCTGATGAGGGTATGGATTGAGGTATTAATTGCGCTTAAATTATTAAGTTCAATTAATTTAGATGCGACTTATTATATTAGTGATCAAATCATTAGCAAGAATAAAATTGAAAACATAACGGTGGGCTTCCTTCTATTAAGTAGCGGCAAGCTTAGGGAGAGAAGAAAATTCGAGAAACTTCAATTCAGATGGAGTTTCAAAACTGGCACTATCTTCAATCGAATGGTTACCTATGAGGCTCGGTAACAGTTTCAGAGGATTTATTATTACAATGTAGTGAGATTTGAAACTATGATTGTTTCCTTTTCTTTTTTGATATGGGGTTAGTAGTTTTTTTTTCAGAAACTATACCAGTTTGTCTTATAGCTTTTGTTTTTTCATATTCTTCTGTTGCAAAAATGGAATCCACTAGGCGACTGCAACTTGAAGTAACTCTAGCAAGAGTTTTGATTTGTTCTCGGCAAGAGATACTCTCAGTTGGATCGGGATAATTAATAGTATGATCAACCTCTCCCCACACCTCTTCCATTAAAGTCCGAATTTGAATCTCACAAGTTACTTCGGGGCTTGGCTGAATGACATAATGAATACTCGTATACATATTCTTATTTCCAACAGTGCTAAACCCTAAAGATTCAAAATAGCCTCTTGACTCGTCATCCCAAGTTTTAGCTTCTGGCCCCTCAATAATTTTACAATTCTTCTCTCTCAAAAGTGCCTTTAAATGACGATTGATAACAGCAATTTGACGAGTATGAAGATGGATAATTCTAAATCCAACTAAATCATTTATCCTATGAAATAAGTTTTCTCTTGTAATCTCATACTCTTGACCATCTGCCCACGCTTGTTTTGTTTTTCGAATGAGCTTTCCTCGCAAATGTTCGGGGTCTTTTACTCTTGATTTTATTGTATGAATAAAGGGCTTAAGTTGTTTTGATTCATTGAAGTATTTGTCAAAGACATTTACCCATGCATCAAACAAACTAGATTTTTGCTTGAAGTAACGTACTAGTGAGTCAATATGTTTTAGTTCAGCAGCGTTGAGTTCCATATTTATTTAGTTAAAGAATCGGAATTTGTCTGTGCTATTATATTTTGAGCAATTGCGACAAACTCATTCCTTGCTTCCCTTTTAAGATTTGCATTGCCTTTGGAAACCGTAAAAAAAGGTTTGCCTTGTTTTTGTGAAAGTGGCACAAGCGAACTAAAATCTTTTACCTGCCCTAATTTTGCTTGGCTTAAAGTTGATTTCGCTAACTCTTTGTCGATTTTCCGAAGTAATGAAACTATTTCGCTGTAAGATGCTTTTTCCAGCTTAGCAGCATATTCAGAAAATTCTTCTGATATCGCTCCTCCATACATTTTAAATCGCTGTAAAATATATCCTAGGTATTTAGGCTTACCAGGAAGAAGAATAACCCCCGCGGGAGCAAGAGATCTAATAGTTTTCCAATCTAATATCCAATTATATAATGAATGACCAAGAGTTGATAGCCCTCTAACTGAAAAAAGGTCACACGCAGCTGGGATAATGAAATAATCGCAGTCTAACAAAATCACTCGATTCAAAGGACCTATGTTAGGCCCAACGTCATAAAACACGAAATCGATGTTTTCCCGATAAGATGAAATATTAATTAGTTGACTTATAGCAGTGATCCCGTTAAAGCCATGCATCTCACGCTGGAAGCATTCAAGCCAGATCTGATTTAATTTTTGTTCGAATTGCGACAGTCGAATATCACCAGGTATCAAAAAAATCCCTTCTTGCCTTTCGATGGCTTTAATAGGTTTAATATCCCCCACTCCTTCATAAAACGGCTTTAATGCAGACCAAATTGTTACGCCACTTGACGTGTCAGATTTATCAAGCCAGCTATCAACAAGCTCAGACTCGACCAAGTATGAAGTTAAGTTACATTGAGGATCTGCATCGACAAGTAAGATCCTCTTTCCTAAAGATGCCAATGCAGAAGCAATATTTAGGGTCAATGTTGTTTTACCAACGCCACCTTTATGGTTGTAAAGTGCAATTCTTATGGCTCGGTGTCTATCTAATGATGTAAGTTGAGATTTTGGCAAAATCTATACTATTTTTTTGGAGCTTTTTTGGGTGCTTTTTTTGTTCTTTTTCTCGATCTTATAGCAGATGCAGCTTCACGAGCAGCCTCTCTATCTGGTAATTTTTGCACGAATGTTTCACCGATAACACTAAGCTGTTTAGATCCTTTAACTGCCTGCACTAGATAACCGGCTTTGGTCGCGTTGTCCACAGATTGAGCAGCATTTGAAAACTTGGGTTGGGCTGCTTCAATATTAAGAGAAGTTAAATCCAAGGTTTTAAAGTGGTTTATCCCTCGATAATGAGTTAAATAATATGCTAGGCAGGTGACCCTTTCTATATCTGTTGCAGGCATTTTATCTCTTAAAAAATCCTTTGGAGAAATCTGTCTGTCGTCCGAAAAAGCAACGCCTGTTTTTTTCGAATTTTTATCTTCACTCTCGACTAAGGTATTTTTCGCTTCATTTGAAGTCAGGGATAATCCGAAAAAAGTGCTGACAGCGCTCAAAGTTCTTACTTGAGATTCTTGATCCAAATCTTTAAGGGCATTTATTATCACCGTCAAAGCATCAACATTATAATTATTCCCCATCTGTAAATATTTTGTTTGTAATTTATATAATTATTTCTAAGGTTGGAAGGGAATATCAATTTGATTGAGCAAGAAAAGCGAGAATATAGGATAATTGTCAAAATGTACGATCTCAAATTAAGAGTCAAAAGGCGATGAAGATTTCTACAGCTTATTTGTAGTCCCGACAGGAATCGAACCTGTATCAAAAGTTTAGGAAACTTCTATTCTATCCATTGAACTACGGGACCACGCTATCTCAAAACGAAATAACGGGTCGCAAAAATAACAGTTTCCCACTAAATTCCCGCTTAAACCAGAGATTTATAACCCCATCCGGCCAGCCTCATCCAGGGAATCCCCTTATTCACCCCAAAAAACTTACAACCTTCAATTTTTTTTTTCAATTCCCCCAATCCTACTGACACAGGGCTGTCACTACCCCTTCGTTGCTTTGTATCGTCAACGCAATAATCACCCATAAAACCAATAAAATGTCAGCAACAACCTTAACCCCCGCTCCAACCGCTCTTACCATGGACCAACTTTTCAACCACTGGATGGGCCATCGCAACCTCACCCGCAAAATGATTGAAAAGTACCCCGAAGACCAGCTCTTTACCTTCTCCGTCGGCGGCATGCGCCCCTTCAGCGAACTGGTACTGGAATTCCTCGGAATGGCCATCCCTTCCCTGCATGGCGCTGCTTACCGCGAATGGAAAAAAGAGGAAGAACTGCCTCTTCTTGCCGGCTGGAAAAACAAACCAACTACCAAACAGGAACTACTCGACCGCTGGGACTTCACTACCAAAGAACTTCAACGGATCTGGAAAGACCTGACACCCGAACGCCTCCAGGAAGAAGATGTCGCCTTCGGCCAATGGCCCGGCACCATGTACTGGCTCCTGATGTACGTGATCGATAATGAGATCCATCACAGAGGACAGGGATATGTGTATTTGAGAGCACTGGGGATTGAGCCGCCCTACTTCTGGGACCGCTTATAGTACGAATGACGCTAATACATTCTGTATAGATGAAGTTTTTTGAGGGCCGCGAATGGCGCGAATGGGCGTGCTGGTTTTCGGAAGGGGTTTGATATATGGACAGGATTATTTTTCGGGATCAGGAATTTTCAGATAAGGATGACTGTACCATTCGCGCCATTCGCAATATCGGAGACGTTCTATTATTTGGATCGTATTCGCGTCTATCCTCTTAACTCTCCTTTCATCAGAATTTATTCGTGCCAGTCAAACCAAAATTTCCACTCAACCATTATACGATTATGCTATTACTCATTGCAAACAAAATTGATCATGACGTCTACAACCATACCAACCGCAAATCCTGTTACCATTACCCCGGAAGTGATGCTGGCCTACTGGCAGGATGAGCGCCGGCAAACACGGCAGCTCATTGAAGCTTTCCCGGAAGATCACCTGTTTTTTTATTCACTCAATGGCATGCGCCCCTTCGCGGAATTAGTGCTGGATATTATCAGCATGAGTCTTCCCGCTGTGGTGGGCATTACTACCGGTCATTGGCAACCCACCGGCAGCTTCAGCCGCTCCTGGAACGGAGAGCCGAAACCGCTGAATAAAAAAGAACTGCTCAGCCTTTGGGATAAAACAACCGGCGAGATCGACCGGCTATGGGCAGAAATGCCGGAGGACCGCCTACTGGAAAAACAAACTGTTTTCGGACTCGGCTCAGGCCCCGTTTATTCCTTTGTTCTCCGCTATATCGACCAGGAGATACAACACCGCTGCCAGGCAATACTTTACTTAAGATCGTTGAACCTGGGGTGATTTGTTGCTGTTGCCCGGTTGACCGTTGTCCCCAAAATCCTTTACATGGCACTTCAATCCATGCAAAGATCCTGCGGACAACGGTCAACCTCTTTCTGTATATTGCTATTATGAAGCATTCCCTATTATCCCCAACCCGGCGACTTAACTCACCCGCCAACCCAAGATTTTTAAGCCGCCATATTCCCCAGTTATTCCTTTTTGCTGGTCTCATCATTACCCAGCTCTGCCACGCTCAAACTAAACCCATGCCCCAACTCAACCACATCGCCATTTACGTTGTCGACCTCGAAAAAAGTACCCGCTTCTACCGCGATATCATCGGCCTCGACACCATCCCCGAACCCTTTCATGATGGCCACCACGCCTGGTTCAACATCGGCCCCAAAAGCCAGTTGCACATCATCAGCGGTGCTGCTAACACCGTCCCACACGACAAAAATGCCCATCTCTGCTTTTCCGTCCCTTCAATAGATCAATTCATCGCCAACCTCAACAAACATCAAATCCCTTACGAAGACTGGGCCGGCAAACAAGCCTCCGTTACCTTACGCGTCGATGGCGTAAAACAAATCTGGTTTAAAGATCCTGACGGCTACTGGGTAGAAGCGAATAATGCTAATAATACTCCTTAAGGAAGGGTTCGCTTAAAGCCACGAATAACGCGAACAGCTTCCTATAAAGGAAAACCCTAATTAATTCGGTAAACCCCATTAAGAAAACAAAGTCACTACAAACCTTCTGACTTTTAAACAAACTTCTCCTATAGAACACTATTCGCGTTATTCGTGGCTTTAAGCAACCCCTCCCTTTATAGACATTATTCGCGTCATTCGCGTTTTTCCTATCTTTGCCAGCCCTTAATAAACATATTAAGGCTATCTAACGTATGAAATTTTATAATCTCCTGATCAAATACCGCCTCTGGATCGGCATAGTGCTCGCCGCGCTGGGAGGATATGTGAACTATTCTGCCGGGTTCTGGCCCGCTTTTCCGCTGTATTTTGTTGGCCTGATCCTTATTCTTGGCCATTTCTTTTTTGGGCCACTCAGGCTGATACAGGAGTATATGGAAAACGGGGATATGGACGGCGCTGAAAAAGTGCTGGCTTCCATTCAATTTCCTAACCTGCTCTATAAGCCTATCCGCTCTGTGTACTACACCTTGAAAGGCAATATTGCTATGATGAAGCAGGATTTTGATGGGGCTGAAAAAATGATGAAGAAAGGGCTTGATCTGGGTATGCCTATGAAAGAAGCTGAAGGCGCCAGTATGTTGCAAATGGGAATGCTGGCCATGCAGAAAAATGATCTTAAACAAGCTGAGTCTTATATCCGCGCTGCTATCCGCAAAGGGCTGCCCGATAAAGAGAATGAAGCTGCTGCTTATCTCCAGATGTGCAGTATTATGATGAACAAACGGGAATTCCGCGCCAGTAAAGACTTTTTCCGCAAAGCAAAAGCTTTAAAGCCTACTACTCCGCAGATCGTTGATCAGATAAAACAGATAGAAAAATATATTTCCAGGATGCCTGGATAATAAGAGGCTGCTCATTAAGTCGTTGTTCGATGATCGTTGGCCGACAAGCAGCCGTCATTATGTTATTCCATTTTCGGCCATCAAACATCGGCCAACAGCCAACGACTTAAATCAGTTAATCGTTCTGCTTCAGGCTTTTCACCGGGTTTACCAACGCAGCTTTCACTGATTGGAAACTGATCGTTATCATGGCGATCAGGATAGCCAGCAAGCCCGATAAAGCGAATATTGTCCAGTTGAGATTTGTTCTGTAGGCAAAATCTTCCAGCCATTTGTTCATCGCATACCAGGATATCGGAACTGCTACCACAATAGCCGCCAGCACCAGCCTGATAAAATCCCGGGCCAGCAAACTCACAATACCAGGCACACTTGCACCAAGCACTTTCCGTACGCCTATTTCACGTGTGCGCACCTGCGCCGTATAAGCAGTAAGCCCCAGCAATCCCAGGCAGGATATAAGAATAGCTATACCAGCAAAAATATTGAACAGGGTACCGGTGCGTTGCTCGGTTTGGTATAATTTATTAAAGCTTTCATCCAGGAAAGTGTAGTTGATCGGAAATCCGGGATTATATTTTTTCCACTCCGCTTCTGCTGCTGCTATTGCTTTTGCTGCATCTGCGCCGGTTGTTTTAATGGAGATCCTTGGGGTGTTCCTGGGAGCATAATAAAGTACCACCGGTTCTATTGCCTTCTTCATGGACGCAAAATGAAAATCCTTTACTACACCCACGATGGTCGCTTCATTCTTCCATAACCGGAAACGTTTGCCAATCGGATCTTTAATGCCCGCATTCCGCACAGCGGTCTCATTTAATATAACATGTGATGAATCTGCAGGCATACCCGTGAAATTAGCTCCCGCTGTCATCTTCAATTTAAAAAAGGGTATATAATCCTTGTCAATCGCCAGAGGATACACCATAAAGGTTTCTCCCGGCCCCTTACCGTCATAATCCGTGTTGCCTGTAAGACTGCTCAGGTTAACGATCACGTCATTGCTCGACCTGGTCACTTCCTGTATACCAGGGTTCTTCAGCAGGTTTGCCTTTACTGCATCGTAGTGGGGAGCCATATCCCTCATATAAAAAGAAAAAACATGGTCCTTATCATAACCCAGTTCTTTGGAACGGATATACTGTAATTGTCGGCTGATCACAAATGTGCCGGCTATAAGTATAACGGAAAGTGCGAATTGCGTTACCACCAGCGCTTTTCTGAAAAACGCATCATTGATCCGTAAAGCTATTTTCCCCTTTAACGCTTTCAGCGGCTCAAATGAAGAAAGTAGCAGGGCCGGATAAATGCTTGATACAATCAATGTACCTGCAATAGTGCAACCAATCACCTTCCATATATGAATATTGCCCAGGTTAAATTCCAGTTGCTTGCCTGAAATGGAATTGAACACAGGCATCAACACCGGAATCAGCATCATTGCCAATGCTGCTGCCAGCACAAACATCAAAGCCGTTTCAAGAATAAACTGGAAGAAAAGCTGCAGCTTACCAGCCCCTACTATTTTACGCAGGCTTACTTCGCGGGAGCGCAGCATGGACCGGGCTGTGGAGAGATTTACATAATTGATGCAGGCAATCACCAGGATCAGCAAAGCAATGATGGTAAACATCCGTATAGTTGCCATTCCCGCTTCTGTTCCATCAGCCCTGAACAAATGCATTTTTCTGATCGGAAAGGGCAGATAAACGATGTCCGTATCATCCGACTTCATCCGCAGGTGTATGTTCCGCAGCCTGGTAGCCAGTGCACTCAGCGATGTTCCTGGTTGCAGCAGCAGGTAGGTGTCGTAGATATACTGGTTAAAATCTGTATCGATATTGTTGCCTCCCAGTAATTGTTTTTTTGCAAACAATGACATAGGAAACAACATATCATAATTAAGTGATGAGTTTTTGGGGAAATCAGCGATCACACCCGTAACAGTCAGTCTTGTACTGTCTTCCGTCGTGATCACCTGCCCGATTGGGTCGCTCTCTCCAAAATAACGGTGGGCTGTTGAGGCCGTCATTACAACAGAATAATCATCTTTAAACGGTTGCTCTTTATTTCCCCTGATCAGCCCGAAATCAAATACGCTGAAAAAAGAGGGGTCAGTAAAAAAAACTTTTTCTTCATTAAAAGTTTTATCCCCCGTATGAAACTGGCTGAAATAATAATTATAACGTATCCTCACCACATCCTTCACTTCCGGAAGTTCTGCCTTAGCCAGTTTGCCGATAGGAGCTGCCGTTTCCTCCCATATCTGTATACTGCTGCCGGTGCCTACCCTGTTTTCCAATCTATAAATATTGGCTTCCTTCTTATGAAATGCATCAAAACTTAATTCGTCCTGTACCCATAACAAGATCAACATCCCCACGCAAAGCCCTACTGTAAGCCCTGCAATAGTGATCAGGGAATAAAACTTATTCTTCAATAGATTCCGCCAGGCTGTTTTGAAGTAATTTTTGAGCATATATTTATTGATAATTGAGAAAGGACAATACCTACACCGGGCCAAGAAAATGCCAGATTGATAAGATTCTGGCTTTCAGACATTAATCTTTAGAAAACAGATCATAAGTGTCCGCTTTTGATACGCGCGGTGTTCAGTTATGATCATTTAAATAATTTACTTTGCATTCCTTTACTACCAACAATGAAAAAGATATTTCTATCCCTGACGCTTGCTTTTGCAACCTGCCTGGCCTATAGCCAAAAACCAGTACTTTCCCTCGTACCGCAACCTGTTTCGGTGACACAAGGTGATGGTTATTTTGTTTTAAATGCCGATACACGCATTGTTGCCATGCAGCAATCGCTGGATACACTGGCCAAACAACTCGCCCTTCGTATCAGCAAGGCTACAGGTTATAAAACTTCTTCCCGCGTGCAATTGCAAAAAATGGTTTCACGCAATACGATAGCTATTGCCCTTTCTCCTGCATCCACCATACCTGCTGAAGGATATGAACTGGAAGTGAACACCAATAATATCCTGCTGAGGGGTTCTGCCCCTGCCGGCATTTTTTATGGTATTCAAACCCTGTTACAATTATTTCCCAAAGAAATTGAAGCAACATCTCCTGCCTCTGCAAAATGGCAGGTCCCTGTTGTGAAGATCACCGATCATCCACGCTTTGGCTGGAGAGGTATTATGCTGGACGTATCGCGTCATTTTTTTTCCAAGCAGGATGTGAAAACTTTCATCGATAATATGTCCCGCTATAAATTCAATTTGCTTCACTGGCATCTTACCGACGACCAGGGCTGGCGCATTGAAATAAAAAGTCTGCCTAGACTTACTTCAGTCGGCGCATGGCGGGTTGATAAAACCGGTACTTTCGGCAGGTTCTCCGCTCCCACCCCTGATGAGCCACTTACTTACGGTGGTTTCTATACACAGGATGATATCCGCGAGATCATTCAATATGCAAAAGAACGCAACATAAACATCCTTCCCGAGATCGATGTGCCGGGCCATAGCATGGCAGCTATTGCTTCATACCCCGAGTTAAGCTGCACACCGGGCACTTACAGGGTTAATTCAGGCGAGCAGTTCATGATCTGGCCTGCAGGCGGTCACTTTTACGGACTGATAGATAATTCCCTTTGTCCCGCCAATGAAAAGGTTTATGAATTCATGGATAAAGTGATCACCGAAGTGGCACAACTCTTTCCTTTTGAATACATACATATTGGCGGCGATGAAACTGCCCGCAACTTCTGGGAGAAATCGGAAGCCATCAAAGAACTGATGCAAAGGGAAAAACTGAAAGACCTTGATGAAGTACAAAGCTATTTTATCAAACGCATGGAAAAGATCATCAATGCCAAAGGCAAAAAGATGATCGGTTGGGATGAGATCCTGCAGGGAGGTCTTGCACCCAATGCAGCCGTGATGAGCTGGCGCAATATGAAACATGGTGCCATTGCCGCCAAACAGGGGCACCAGGTGGTGATGACACCCACGGAATTCGCTTACCTGGATTATATGCAAAGTGACGCAGTGATGGAACCTCCCGTGTATGCATCCCTGCGTTTAAAAAAGACCTATCAGTTTGAACCCATCCCTGATAGCATTGATCCATCTATGGTCAAAGGAGGACAGGGTAATCTCTGGACCGAGCAAATATACAATCTCCGCCAGGCTCAATACATGATATGGCCGCGTGGCATGGCCCTTGCAGAAATATTATGGAGCCCGAAAGAAAAAAGGAACTGGAATGGTTTTATAACAAGAATAGAAGCACAGTTTCCCCGCCTTGATGTGGCAAAAATAAAATATGCACCCAGCCTGTATGATGCAGATTTTAAGGTGAAGAAAAAAGATTCCAGCTCCGTAATAGTAGAACTCATCCCTGAAATAGACGGTCTTAGCCTGCATTACAGTTTTGATAATTCTTATCCCGACGAGTTCTATCCTGTATACAAAGAGCCCTTGCTGGTGCCAAAAGATGCAGTACTGATGCGGGTGATCAGTTATCGAAATGGCAAACCGATCGGCAGAATGATCAATATGCCTGTAGCAGAATTGAAGAAACGTGCAGGGATAAAACAATAGTTGCTTTGCAGGCCGAAGCTTAACAAAAACATTAAACCATTTATTTCTGTGAACCGTATCGACCGTGTCACTGCTATCCTTATCCAGCTTCAATCGCGAAAAGTGGTGAAGGCCCAGGATATTGCTGAGCGTTTTAATATCAGCCTGCGCACGGTTTACCGTGATGTAAAAACCCTGGAAGAAGCGGGAATACCTGTGATCGGGGAGGCCGGCATTGGCTATTCCATCATGGATGGCTATCGATTGCCTCCGGTGATGTTTACCCGTGAAGAAGCAACTGCTTTCCTGACGGCTGAAAAGATGATCGAGAAGCTGGCCGATGCATCAACGGATGAAAGCTTTAAATCCGCGATGTACAAGGTCAGGGCCGTGTTGCGCGGCACTGAAAAGGATGTACTGGAAAACCTGGATGAGCAGATACAGGTGCTGAAAGGACGGAGATTCTCACATCAGCAGTTAAACGTAAATCCCATTCAGACAATCCTGAAATGTATCAGCACTAAAAAAATTTTATCGCTTAATTACTTTGCATCGCATAGCCAGCAAAGAACAGAAAGGCTTGTAGAACCGATGGGAGTTTTTTACCTGGACGGCTACTGGCATCTTATCGCCTATTGCCGCTTGCGTAAAGATTACCGCGATTTCCGTCTCGACCGGATAAAAAGTTTTAAAGAAACCGCTGAAACGTTTGACCAGGTGCATCCTACCCTGAAAGCTTACCTGCAGCAATGGAGCAGGGAGATGGACCTGCAGAAAGTGATCATCCGCGTTGATAAAGATGCTGTACGATATCTCGAGAATCAGAAATATTACAGTGGCTTTATATCCGAACGGGAAGTGGACGACAAAATAGAAATGACTTTTCTTACAGCTTCCATTCACGGGTTCGCGCATTGGTTCATGACATTCGGTACTTCCGCAGAAATTGTGCAACCGGTAAAGCTGAAAGAAAAGATAAGGGAAGCTGCTGAAGCGATATTAAAGAAACTGAACGTATCATAAGAATCCAAAACCGTCCTACCTTTATCCTTATGGCAAAACCTTCTCTTCACGAACAATTCCAGCTAGCGTATAACCAGCTTAATGAACAACAACGCAAAGCTGTGGATACCATTGAAGGGCCGGTAATGGTGATTGCAGGGCCAGGGACCGGCAAAACCCAGATCCTGGCCAGCCGCATCGGTAAAATATTGCTGGAAACAGATTCATTGCCTGAGAACATTCTTTGCCTCACTTACACAGACGCTGGCGTAGTAGCCATGCGCAAACGTCTGCTGCAATTCATCGGCCCTGATGCATACAAGGTCAATATCTATACCTTTCACGCCTTTTGCAATGATGTGATCCAGGAAAACCTTTCCCTGTTTGAAAAAACAGCTCTTGATCCCATCTCTGATCTTGAAAAGATCCAGCTTTTCAAAGAGCTGATCGATTCATTCCCCAAAAATCATCCGCTTAAAAGATACCGTGGTGATGTATACTTTGAAGTGAACAACCTGCAATCCCTTTTCAGCACAATGAAACGGGAAGGTTGGGCCCCTGCTTTCATCAACCAGAAAATAGAAGCATACCTGGCTGACCTTCCCAACCGTGATGAATTCGTATACAAAAGAAAATATAAGGAATTCAATGCCGGCGATCTGAAAAAAGATAAGCTGGATGAAGAAAAAGAGCGTATGGAGAAATTGCAGGCAGCAGTCAACGAATTTGAACACTTCCAGCAATTGATGCGGAAACGCAACCGCTACGATTTTGACGATATGATCAACTGGGTGATCAGGGCTTTTGAAGAAAACAAGAACCTGCTCGCCAACTACCAGGAAAAATTTCAATACATACTGGTGGATGAATACCAGGATACCAGTGGTACGCAAAACCGGCTGGTAGAGCTATTGATCAGTTATTGGGACAAACCCAATGTATTTGTAGTGGGTGATGATGACCAGAGTATCTACCGCTTCCAGGGTGCCAACGTGGAGAACATGCTACAGTTTGCCAATAGCTACCGCAACGACCTGATGACGGTTGTGCTCACCAGCAATTACCGCTCCACCCAACCGATTCTCAATATTTCCAAAACGCTGATCAACCGGAATGAAGAACGGCTGGTAAAACAAATTGATGGCCTGAGCAAAGAACTAATATCCAGCAATTCGAAGATCAGCCAGCTCACCCATCCGCCCCTGGTGCAGGAATATGAAACCCAGCGCCAGGAGATGATCGGCATCACCCGGCAGGTGCAGGCCCTGCTGCAGCAGGGAATACCTCCCGGCCGCATTGCCATCATTTATAAAGAGAATAAATATGGGGAAGACCTGGCGCAGTATTTCAAATTGTTGCAGATACCAGTATACAGTAAACGACATCTAAATATTCTTGAACTATCGCTTGCACAAAAGATCATTCTCCTGTTAAGATACCTTGCAGCAGAGCATGATATCCCTTATGGCGGCGATGAAATGCTGTTTGAAATACTGCATTTCGATTGGTTTGGCATTCCTCCTATCGAAGTGGCCAAACTGAGTATTGAAGTAGCAGATAAACGCACATCAGGAGCATCACCTTATTCCATCCGCCGCTTACTGATTGAAAAAGCAAAAGAACCAGCCAGGGATTTATTTACACCTGCTATGCATCCGGGATTGGTGAAAGCATCTGCTGTGATAGAGAAACTGATCGCTGATGTATCCAATACCACGCTCCAGTTGCTGTTTGAAAACATTATCCGCGAAGCAGGAGTGCTCAATCATATTATGCAGTTGCCTGATAAGCACTGGCAATTGCAGATACTTACCGGTTTGTTTGATTTTGTAAAAGATGAAACACACCGTGCTCCATTGCTTACACTAACGGAACTGGTAGGGCTGATCGACCTGATGGAAAAAGAAGATATCAAACTTCCGCTTGTGCAGGTTAGCGGCAGCGATAAAGGGGTGAACCTGCTCACGGCACACGGTTCCAAGGGGTTGGAATTTGAACATGTTTTTTTAGCCAATTGCAATGCAGCTTCCTGGGAGAAAAAGCGGAAACCAGGTGGAGGATATAAACTGCCGGATACAATGTTTGATCAATCCACTTCCGGTGCCGGTGATGCGGAAGAACTTCGGCGGTTATTTTATGTAGCCATTACCCGGGCAGAGCAACACCTGATCCTTTCCTATAGCAGGTTTAAAAATGATGGAAAAGAATTGGAACCATCCATGTTCCTGGCAGAGATACAGGACCAGCATCAATTGCCTGTTGAAAAAATGGTATTTGATGAAGAAGTGCTGGCTCAATTCGCTGCCCTGCATTTTATGGTGCTGCAGGCCCCTGAAATAGAAAAAATGGAAGAGGATTTTGTGAGCCGCATGCTGGAGAAATTCGTCATGAATGTAACGGCATTGAACAATTACCTGAAGTGCCCGCTTGAGTTTTATTTCAGGAATCTTGTGCGCATTCCTTCACCAAAGAATGAAGCCACGGAGTTTGGCTCATCTGTTCACTTTGCATTGGAACAGCTTTTCCGGAAAATGTTGGATAAAGATCAGTTCCCCCCGCGCCAGGAATTCATTGCCGATTTTGAATGGTATATGCGCCGACACAGGGAAAGCTTTACCAAAGAGCAATTTGACCGGCGGATGGAATATGGCCAGTTGGTATTGACGAATTATTACGATAAATATATTGACCAGTTCAACAGGATCGTTACCATTGAACGGAATATCCGCAATGTGGTTGTAAAAGGTGTACCGCTGAAAGGGAAACTGGATAAGCTTGAGTTTGACGGAAAATCAGTGAATGTGGTGGATTATAAAACCGGAGATCCTGATAAAGCCCTCTCGAAATTGAAAGGCCCTTCCGAAAAAGATCCGAATGGGGGTGATTACTGGCGGCAGGCGATCTTTTATAAAATACTGGTAGATAATTATGAGCAAAAAGACTGGAAAGTAGCCAGCACCGAGTTCGATTTTATTGAACCCGATAAAAAGAAGAACTATCGCCGTGAGAAACTGGTGATCACACCTGCTGATATCGCTACAGTGACCCAGCAGATACAGGAAACCTGGCAAAAGATACAGGATCGCGATTTTTATACAGGCTGCGGAAAAGAGGATTGTCATTGGTGCAATTTTGTGAAAACGAATAACCTGGCAGTGGCATTACATGAGTTGGAAGAGGAAGAGTAATGTTCGTTGGCCGTTGGCCGAATTTCTACGTAAGCCGGAACCAGTGGTCCCTTCTCCATCTGACATAAGAGTTCAACTATTCGGCCAACGGCCAACCCCTCCTATTATTTATGGGATTATTATGAATAAACAATCCCCCATTTTCTCCAAACGGCCTAAGTTTGCACCCGCATGAATTACAGGAGTCTTATATCTATTATTGCCCTTGGCTTTATTCTTTTCTCCAGTATTGTCAGTGGCCCCGGCTGCGCCAATATTGTGCCTCCCCAGGGCGGTTTGAAAGATACCTTGCCGCCTGTGGTAAGAAAGGTCACCCCCCGTGATTCCACCCTCCATTTTGCAGACGACCGGATCAATTTTGTCTTTGATGAATACATTGAGCTGGATAATCCTATGCAAAACCTGATCATGTCGCCAGTTCCCAAGAACGCCCCCCTTGTTTCCCGCAAGCTGAATACCATGGTGGTAAAACTGCGGGACACCCTGGAACCCAATACCACTTATTCCATCAACTTCGGGAACACGATCAAGGACGTGAACGAAGGGAATATCATGAAGAATTATACCTATATCTTCTCTACCGGCCGATATTTCGACTCTTTGCAATTTGCGGGTAAAGTGGTCCTGGCTGAAACAGGAGGAATAGACACTACACTCACAGTAATGCTTCACAGAAGCGCCGAAGATTCGGCAGTGAGAAAGGAAAAACCCCGCTATATTACAAAAACCGATAATACCGGCAGTTTCCGGTTCCGCAACCTTCCTGCTGGCACTTACTATGTATATGCATTGAAAGACGAAGGGGGCAGTTATCTTTATATGAACCCTGAAGCGCTTTTTGCCTTTGCAGATTCTGCTGTGAGAGTACAAAAAGAGACCCCATCCGTTACCCTGTATGCTTACGCAGAACCCAAAAAGGCGCCGCCACCAGCGTCAGCCTCCAATTCCGGTAAACCCAAACCTGGAGAAAAACGGTTGAAACTTTCCAACAGGCTGCAGGAAGGCAAACAAGACTTATTGGGCCCGATGGAACTGGCTTTTGAAACACCGCTGAAAGTGTTCGACTCTACAAAAGTCCATTTTGTAACCGATAGTACTTATACTCCTGTGACCGGCTTCTATTGGCAACAGGATTCACTCAAAAAATCACTGGCCCTTCACTACAACTGGAAAGAGAATACAGTCTATCATCTGATCTTTGAGAAGGAATTTGCGACCGATACATTGGGCCAGCAATTGCTGAAAACGGACACCCTTCATTTCGCCTCGAAAAAGATCTCAGATTATGGCAAGATCTCGCTTCGTTTCCGCAATCTTGACCTGTCTAAAAATCCTGTATTGCTTTTCTTACAGAATAATGAATTGAAAAGTTCATACCCCTTAAACTCTGCCAGCTTTACACAAGCTATGTTCCCTCCAGGAGAATACAGTCTTCGCATATTAGAAGACCGTAATAAGAACGGCAAATGGGACGCGGGTGAGTTTTTTGGCAAACACATTCAGCCTGAATTGGTTAAGTCTATCGAGAGAAAGGTGGTCGTGAAAGCCAACTGGGAAAATGAAGCAGAGATTGACGTGAATGCTGCCCCTGCCCCGCCAGCCACTCCGGGCAAGGGCCCTGCTCCCCAACCCAGCCGTGAACCAAGGCGGCAAATTTCAGGAGGATTACAGCAGTAACTATCTTTGCCGGATGCAATTCTCATCTTCTTTGCTGGAAAATGCTGTCAACGAGTTCGCGAAACTGCCGGGTATTGGTAAAAAAACAGCGCTTCGTCTTGTTTTGCACCTGCTGAAACAGGATACAGGCGATGTACAACATTTCAGTGAAGTAGTAGCAAGAATGCGCAGTGAGATTAAATTCTGCCAACGTTGTTTCAATGTGGCAGATGGAGATATTTGCTCCATTTGCGCCAATTCCATGCGTAAAGCAGATATGATCTGTGTAGTAGAGAATATCCGTGATGTGATCGCAATAGAAAGCACACAGCAATACAATGGCGTTTATCATGTACTGGGAGGTGTTATTTCTCCTTTGGATGGTATCGGCCCCGATCAATTGAACATTGAATCGCTGGTGCACCGCATTGAAAAAGAAAAAACGGCCGAGCTCATCTTTGCCCTTAACCCTACCATCCAGGGCGATACAACGATCTATTACATACAAAAAAAGCTGGAAGCCAATCCTGCCGCAGCTTCGCCTTTACGTATCACTACCATTGCCAGGGGGATCGCCTTTGGCGGTGAGCTGGAATATGCAGATGAAATGACCCTTGCCAGGAGTTTGCAGAACCGGTTGCCGGTGGAGAGGTATGTACGCTGATCAGCCATCGTTTTGATATAACCAATACTTATAGTAGCTTTGTCCCTCACAGGCGGATTTGTTTATTGTTCGGCCTGTCTAAAAACTGAACTAATAAACGCCGAGAAACTCCCCCATACGGTTTCCCAACGTTTATGATTCGGTTAAGATGATTTGCCAGTGATAGTATCACTAACTGGTTATGCCCGCCAGGGCCAAAACTTCATTTAAAACGAAACGACTATGGATATTCGCCAGGAACTGGAAAAACGCATTCTTATCATCGATGGTGCAATGGGCACCATGATCCAGCGATATAAACTCAACGAAGCTGATTACCGTGGTGAGCGGTTTAAAGACTGGCACCTGGATGTAAAAGGTAATAACGACCTCCTTTGCATTACCCGCCCCGAGATCATCACCGAAATACACAAACAATACCTTGATGCCGGCGCTGACATTATTGAAACCAATACATTCAGCAGCACATCCATTGCAATGGCCGATTACGAAATGCAGTCGCTCGCTTATGAATTGAACGTAGCTGCTGCCAAATGCGCCCGCGAAGCCATCCGCCAGTCCGGCAAGCAGGCCTGGATAGCCGGTGCTATCGGTCCGCTCAATAAAACATTATCACTTTCACCTGATGTAAATAACCCCGGCTACCGCGCCGTCACTTTTGATGAAGTAGTGAATGCTTATTACGAACAGGTGAAAGGGCTTGTAGATGGCGGAGTGGACCTGCTGCTCATCGAAACCATCTTCGATACATTGAATGCAAAAGGCGCCATCTTCGCGATCAAAAAATATTTCAGGGATACACAAAAACCGCAGCTGCCTGTCATGATCAGCGGCACCATCACTGATGCTTCAGGCAGAACACTCAGCGGACAAACTCTGGAAGCATTCTATACTTCCGTAGCTCATGCAAGGCCTTTAAGCGTTGGATTGAACTGCGCCCTCGGAGCAAAAGAAATGCGCCCGCATATCACCGAACTTTCACAGATAGCTTCCTGCTATGTGTCTGCCTATCCCAATGCCGGTTTACCCAATGCCATGGGTGAATATGATGAAGACCCCGCAGATACAGGCCATTACCTGGAAGAATGGGCAAAAGAAGGATATGTAAACATTGTAGGTGGCTGTTGCGGCACCACGCCAGACCATATACGCCATATTGCCGAGCATGTAAAAGGTGTTGCACCCAGAAAATTGCCTGTTGTAGAAACAACGCTCGCTTTAAATAATTAAACACGACCATAAAAGAAAAGTGTAGAAGTCGCGACAGCGGTATCTGCACTTTTGCTAATGAGATATTATGTCAGATCAAGTTCATATTCAACCTTACCTCCGCTTATCCGGCCTTGAACCACTCGTGATCCGCCCGGAAACGAATTTTGTAAATATCGGTGAACGTACCAACGTGACCGGCTCCAAGAAATTTGCCCGGCTGATCCGTGAAAACAAATTTGAAGAAGCCCTCAGTGTTGCCCGCCAGCAAGTGGAAGGCGGCGCACAGGTCATCGATATCAACATGGACGATGCCCTGCTCGATGGTGTAAAGGCAATGACCACTTTTATCAACCTCGTGCAAAGCGAACCGGATATTGCCAGGATCCCGATCATGATCGACAGCTCCAAGTTTGAGATCATTGAAGCCGGATTGAAATGCGTGCAGGGAAAATGCATTGTGAACTCCATCTCCATGAAAGAAGGGGAAGCCAAATTCATCGAACAGGCGATCATCTGCCAGAGCTATGGTGCTGCTGTGATCGTAATGGCTTTTGATGAAATGGGACAGGCAGATACAGAAGACCGCAAAGTGGAAATATGCCACCGCGCTTATAAGATACTGACCGAAGTAGTAGGTTTTGATGGACAGGATATCATTTTTGATCCGAACATTTTTGCAATAGCTACCGGTCTTGAAGAACATAATAACTATGGCGTTGACTTTATCAATGCCACCCGCCGCATTAAAGAACTGATGCCACTTGTTGGCGTAAGTGGTGGTGTAAGTAATCTTTCCTTCTCCTTCCGTGGCAACGAACCCGTGCGCGAAGCAATGCACGCCGTGTTCTTATACTATGCCATCAAGGCAGGTATGAACATGGGCATCGTGAATGCAGGGCAGATGGTAGTATATGACGAGATCGAACCAGCACTCCGTGAGCTGTGCGAAGACGTGATCCTTAACCGCAACAATGCCAACAACGAATCCACGGAAAAACTGATCGCTTTTGCCGAAACAGTAAAAGCCAAAGGCAAAGTGGAAGTGAAAGATGAAGCATGGCGCAACACCAGCGTGGAAGAAAGACTGAAACATGCACTCGTTAATGGTATCACTGACTATATAGATCAAGATACAGAGGAAGCCCGCCTGAAATATCCAAAACCGCTTGAAGTGATTGAAGGCCCCCTGATGGACGGCATGGGTGTGGTAGGTGATCTGTTTGGAGCAGGAAAAATGTTCCTCCCACAGGTTGTAAAGAGCGCCCGCGTGATGAAAAAATCAGTTGCCTGGCTCACACCTTTTATTGAAGAAGAAAAGAAGACCAACCCCAACGTGCAGAATGGTAATGTGAAAAAGATTTTGCTGGCCACTGTAAAAGGAGATGTGCATGATATCGGCAAAAACATTGTAGGTGTGGTGCTGGGTTGTAATGGCTATGATATTGTGGACATGGGCGTAATGGTGCCTGCTGATAAAATACTGGATACTGCCGAAAAAGAAAAAGCAGATATCATCGGGCTCAGCGGACTGATCACTCCTTCACTCGATGAAATGGTGAATGTGGCCCATGAAATGAAACGCCGCGGCATGCAGCAGCCTTTACTGATCGGTGGTGCCACCACTTCGCGCATGCATACCGCTGTAAAGATCGCACCCCAATATAACAATGGGGTGGTGCATGTGCTGGATGCAAGCCGCAGTGTGACCGTTGCAGGTTCATTGCTCTCTGAACAAAAAGATAATTTCCTCGATAAGACCCGGCTGGAATACCAGAAGCTCAAAACTGATTTTGAGAACAAGAAAGTGGTAAAGGAATATCTCTCCTTCCCAAATGCACAGGCCAACAGGGTAAAGATCGACTGGGCGGGGTATACTCCTGTCGCTCCCACTTTTACCGGTACAAAAATCTTCCAGGATTATGATCTGGCTGAGATCCGCCGGTATATCGACTGGAAACCCTTCTTTATATCCTGGGAACTTCACGGCAATTTCCCCGACATTCTTACCGATAAAAAAGTGGGTGAAGAAGCCACTAAACTTTATAATGACGCCAACGCATTGCTGGATAAGATCATCAATGAAAAATGGCTTACCGCCCAGGGTGTGATCGGTTTCTGGGAAGCTTCCGGCACAGCACCTGATACGGTTGCTGTGAAAAACGGGAAGGGTGATATCAGCCTGCAATTCCTCCGCCAACAGATCAAGAAAGCACCAGGCCAACCCAATTTAAGCCTGGCTGACTTTATCCGTCCGGCACAACATGCAACAGCAGCACCCGATCATATCGGTGCGTTCTCTGTAACCATCAAGGGTATTGAACAGCACATCAAACGCTTTGAAGCCGAACTGGACGATTATAATAAGATCACACTGCAGGCACTTACTGACCGCCTTGCTGAAGCTTTTGCCGAATGCCTGCATGAGCGCACCCGTAAAGAATTCTGGGGGTATGTAAAAGATGAAGTATTAAGCAATGAGCAACTGATCAAAGAAGAATACAGCGGCATCCGCCCGGCTCCGGGTTACCCTGCCTGCCCTGATCATACAGAAAAATATAAACTGTTTGCTTTACTGGGTGGTGAAGAATCAACAGGCATTCATCTTACCGAATCACTGGCAATGTATCCTGCTTCTTCTGTTTGCGGCTGGTATTTCAGTCATCCGCAAAGCCAGTACTTTGGCGTCGGCAAAATACAGCCTGACCAGTTTGAAGATTATGTATCCCGCAAGGAATTGAGTAAAGAAGAAATGGAACGCTGGTTAAGATCGGCAATGGAATAAAGTTTTTTCTGCTGTCACCCCGGACCTGATTCAATGCACATACAAATTTAAAGAATATAGGATCCGGGGTCTCCACAGTTTGAGGAGACCCCGGATCTTAGTGTACTATACTTGTTAATTTACTAAACCTGGTCCGGGGTGTCAACTGCAAATGAGCTCCCGGATTGCTGCTTATTTTAGTAAGGACCTCAGTTCAACCACTTTAAACTCCGGGCTTGCCTCGAAGCAATGCTTCAGTGTGGGGATATGTGCATTTCCAAACAACACAAGTATCCGGTCATTGGCACCAGGCTGGCTCTTAAGAATATTATTGAATATCCTCAGGTTGCGGCTGAACCACCACATGGCAATAATATCCGGTCCGTCATTAGTATGCGTATTGAACCCACCGGTCATGTATGCGCCCTGCATTCTGTTCAATACAGAAGGCTGTGCCATCAACAGGAAGTTTTCCAGTATGGTCAAAGTTTTGTCTATTGAATCACCGACAGAGTACAGTCTTTCATAAAGTTTATTCCAGTAAATATCTCGAGCCCTGTCTACCGGCTTGCCATTCCACATGCTGTCGATCCATCTGTATTTCCTCGAATTCTCCGTGGCGAAATTACTTGCATCCACAGCATACATTTTTGGCAGATTAAGCTCTTTTCCGACACGATAAGCGACCTGGTATATTTCATTTCGATCGAGTTTAAAATTATCACTCAAATATTCCTTATACAATGAATCATGAAAAGACTGACGGGTCGATTCAATATAGATACGGGTAGGTTTGAACCGCTTGATCACTTCGGCCAGTTGTTTGATCTCTTTTTGCCGCTGCTCGGACAATACATCCACACGAAGGGATGAATCTGTGATATGCTCATCCAGGTTGGGATAAGCAAAGTGAAACGTGCCCAGCAGCAACACCTGGGATGGCTGTCTTTCGCCTGATAACAATAGTTTATCCGGGTTAAGGGAATTCAGTTTTTTCCAATTTACTTTTTGGGCAATCGCCGGCATAAGTATCGCCAGGAAGACTAAACTGATCATATATCTTTTCATAAATAAATTTTTCTCAAAATTTGCCTGCAAACACAACCTAAGCAACCGCGATCTACCAATCCCGGTTATCTATCTGCCAATCCCTGGCTACAGGATCGCAGATAAAAAGCAGGGATTTGCAGACAAACCTTTTCTTACCAGCATCATTCGCCTATTTTAGTAGCATGACGAAACGCCAGCGTATACTTTGTTACTGCTTCACCCTTTTCATTATGATCTGGGGGCCTGATATCATCAATACTGTTAAACTCAACCGGGCGATTCACCTAAAGGAAGCGTTTAATATTTTTAATATTTCTCAACTCATTTACGCAGGCATCACCATGGCCCTGATGCATTATATCTGCAGCAGGTATTTTCTCTCTAAAAAACATCTTCGCTTTGCATTAGCCATTGCTGGCCTGATTATTTTATGTGTTTTATTACGCTATTCCATTGAAGAGAAATTATATCCCGTCCTGCTCGGAGCAAGGAATTATCCCGAGAAACTGTCATTCCTGTATTACGTTCTTGATAATATTTATGTTGCTTCCGTTTATATCATCATAGGGTTCCTGCTTTTTTTACTGGATATGCAGATCGGTAACCAGAAAAAACAGGCTATGCTGATACAACAGAACAAGGAAGCAGAGCTTCAGTTCCTGCGTTCCCAGATCAATCCTCATTTCCTTTTTAATACCCTAAACAATATTTATTCGTTGGTGTATGAAAAATCACCCAAAGCACCTGCTGCCATGCTTCAGTTATCAGACCTGATGCGTTATATGCTGTATGAAAAGAAGGAAATGGTACCTGTAAGCAAGGAGTGGAATTATATCCAGAATTTTATTACCCTGCAAAAGCTCCGTTTTGATTATGAGGTCCCGGTGCAGTTGACACTTGAAGGTGATACAAGCATCCTTCTTATCCCTCCTTACCTTCTCATTCCTTTTATAGAAAATGCTTTTAAGCATGGCGATTTCCGGAATGACCCCTTAAAGATCATGCTTGCTGTGTCGGGCAATTCCCTGCAATTCACTATCTGCAATCGCATCGGGCATCAGAATAAGGATGATTCCGGAGGCATTGGGCTTGATAATGTAAAGAGACGGCTGGAGCTTCTTTATCCCGGCAGGCATGAGTTGGAAACTAAAACAGAAAACGGGTCCTTCACCGCACAATTAAAGCTATTCTTTTAATTTTATCCCGATGATAAAATGCCTTATCATAGATGATGAACCGCTGGCAGTAAAATTATTGAAGGACTATGCTGTCAAAATCCCTGACCTGGAAATAATAATGGCCGGCAGCGATGCATTTGCCGGTTTGCAACTGGCACAAAACGGTGAAGCAGATCTTATTTTCCTGGATATTCAAATGCCGGAACTTACCGGTATTCAATTCATGAAAGTACTGAATGGAAAATGTAAGATCATCCTTACTACTGCTTACGAGGAATATGCCCTCCAGGCTTTTGATCATGATGTGGTGGATTACCTGTTAAAACCATTCTCGCTTGAACGGTTCATGACGGCCGTTCAGAAGGCTCGGGAAAGGATCAGTCAGGGCAAACCCGTCGCTGAAGCAGCTAAACCTGATTATATCTTCGTCAAATCAGAATACCGCGTCATCAAAATTGAATTGAGAGATATCCTCTATTTTGAGAGCCTCCGCGATTATGTAGCCATTCATACGATCTCTTCAGGTAAAATACTGACCCTTCAGAGCCTTCGCAGTTTTGAAGAAGCACTGGATGGAAAAGACTTTCTGCGGATACATAAATCCTATATCATCGCACTGGATAAGATCAGCTCTATTGAAAGAAAAAGAGTAGTAATACAGGGAACCTATTTACCTGTAGGCGAAACCTATCTCGATAATTTCTGGAAAAGACTTTCTGTTAACTGACCGGTTTAATTATCTACATCTTCTGTTTCTTCCTTCTGTTCTTCCAAAGGCAATTCATCTCCTTTCCCCAATTTTATCCGTGGGTTCTGGCCTGTTCCTGTAATATTCATCGGGATGCCAATGATACCAAATGGCGGCAGGCCAAGCCGGCATTTTAGTTTCAGTTTACCATCCAGGCTTGTTTGCCCCTGCAAGCGAAGCCGGAAACCTGCCACTTTGATTTTGGTCTTCTCCAGCGTTACAACATTATTCTGGATCTTTGTTTTGAAATTGATCTTGCTAAGGTCAGGGTCATTCAATCCATCCTTGCCGGTTGATCTGCCCATTGCAGAAAACAAACGGAATCCCTTCATCTTTACTTTTTTTATCGACAGCACGCCTTCACCTTTCAACGACGGCATGATGGGATACATATCGGCATTCAGTTTACCTTCCAGGTTGTAATCAACAGAAATAACACCTTCTGCCTTGCCTGCGGCCGGTGCCAGCTCACGGAATAATCCCACTTCCTTATACATCCTCTTCACATCAAAATCGTTCATCGTGATATGATAAGTAAAGAATGCTTTATCCGGCAAAAGGCTTTTATACGTTGCATCCATGGATGTGCTGGCGCCAGCCATGGTAAAACCTGTCTTTTCTATTTTTAACTGACCGTCCTGTATCTGCACATTCCCTTTTACATCGGTTAAACGGAGTGTATTGTAATCAACATTCTTTACTGCTGCGTTCAATTGCAGATCAAGGTCAGCCGGCAAAAGCACAACACCCCTGCTTGCAGCAGGAGCAGTAACTTTTACAGACGGGTCAGTCGTTGTATTGAATGCCATCCACTCATCTAGTAAAAGATGATCGGAATTAAGATTGAATTTCCCCTGCAAAGCCCCATGCCCTGCCAGGTAACGGAACACGTTGAATAAAGAACCATTCAACGCTATCACAGAACTGCCATAGCGGGCATTGAAAGATTCAAACTTCATCTGGTCTTGCTGAAAACGGAACCACCCACGGTCAATAAAGAATGGCTGCGGGTAGATATCTGTTGATACCACGATATTGTTCACTTTCAGCGTGCCCCTGTTATTCAACCGGCTGAAGCGTTGTGCCATTGCATCTGCTTCGTTTCCTTTAAGCGAAAGATCTGTTTCAATGGTCCCTTTCACATCCAGCCCTTGCTGCGCAAACACTTTATATATCCTTCCCAGATCTATCTCTCCTTTTGATACAATATCATAATGGAGGTTCTCCAGGTTGTGCAGGTCAGCTTTTACAAGGAATGGTTTGCCTTCAAATTCAAAGGAGATTGGCTTAATATCGACTGCCAGGTCGCGGAAGGTACCTTCCTTGTTAGCTATTGTAGCATCTACCTGTATCTTTTGGATAGGAGCAGGATAATATTTAGTACGAAGCAGGGCATTCTCCAGTTTTAGCACTGCTTCTGTTTTAGGGAAGATCTTTTTAGCCGGAATATACTGTCCGTTTGAGTGTAGTTTCATTGCCAGTTTACCTTCGATCTGCATACTATCGAGCGGGTAGAATTGTGCAATATCCGGGAGATTGATCATTGCATCCAGCTCTGCATCCACCGGAAAATCGGCAGCATTCCTGATCTTCAGAAAACCTTTCACATAATTGTTCAGCACTTTTGCATCCAGGTTTTCGAGCTGTATGCTTGTATGGCGATAATTATTATCCGGGCAATTCACCTGCAGGTTAAACCCAAGCTTTTCTACCGGTTTTGGCAAAGGTGTATAATGGATATAACCGTTTTCCAGGGAAGAATTGAGTGTAAATGCAGGAATGCTTGTTACAATAATGTCTTTCCGGAGTTTGGCCGGATTTTGCCCGGTTGCATATTGACCATTGGCGGAAAACTGAAGGTTCAGTTTTCCTTTCAGATCATAATCTGCCAGGCCCAATGCCCTGTCGAGTGTAGCAAGATCGAGCGTACTGTTGGCTTTTGCTTTTATATACGGAGCTGAAAAACCTTTTAAATCCAGCACAGTGCTGAAATAATCCTTACCTACATTGAAAAAAGCAGAATCCACTTTCAGTTCCTGCTTTTCCATATTCAACAGGGGCAGGCGATAATCCATGTCGAGATAAAGATTGCTCAATGCCACCGGCGCTTTATCATACGCGATGGATCCTTTGCGCACCTGCATGTCGAACGAAAGATCAGGCATACTGTCGGTAGAGACAATATACTTTCCCTTGAGGTCAGCTTTTATATCCGCCTTCCCCTTAATGTTTGTTTTGGTCAGCCAGCCCTGGTATTGTGGTGGCAATGCAGACATCACATCATCCAGGTCGGCATCAGCGCTGCTCAACTGGAAATTCATATCATATCCATTGTTGAGAAAATCGAAGCTGCCATTGAAATCCATCGGCAGCTTATTGATATGCAGCCTGTTTTTGGGGAAACGTAAGGCAAGCGAGTTCGTGTTGATACTGGTAAGCAGATCAGCATTGAGCTTTTTCTGCATCACGTAAGGATACTTGTCATAATACAGATCAAAACTATCTACGGTGAGATGGCTGGTAAGATCAAAAACAGCTTTGCTGAGATCACCTCGTCCAGTATAGTTCAATCCCTTTGCTTTGATCAGCATGGCAGAAGAAAGATCATCATACAGCAGATCGGTTTTTTCGATAACGATCCTTTTGATCTCCAGGGCTGTTGTAGTGTCTTCACCAGAACTGCTGCTGCCGGAAGAGGAAGCCGATTGATAAACATTGTAATTGGCTTCTCCTTTTTCATTTACAAGCACATTGATCTTTCCTTTGGTGATAAAGAACTGGTCTACCTCGATATCGCCTTTTATCAATGCCAGGATATTAATGCCAAATGCTACTTCATTAGCTGCCAGCAAAGTGTCTTTCTGATAGGGCGCTGATCCCTTCAGCGAAAAATCATGCAAACTCATTGTCAGCGCAGGGAAGTGATTGAAAAATGAAAGACGCGCTTTGGAAAAATTAACCTCCCCGTTAATGGACCTATTTACCAGTTGCTTCACCTTGGTTGTAATAGTATCGGGAAGAATATATGGTAAAAGAAAAAGAATAAGTAATAAAGAACCAACAGCGATCCCGGTGATCTTTGCTGTTTTGAAAACAATGTTTTTGATAGTACGCTTCATATCCTGTATGGGCCTTTAATTTTATAAGGCCTTAAGCGGTTTTCATACAATACGGATAACAGGATCAGCGGGATTTTACAACAGTGGTCTTTGTCCAGCTATCATGCCAGGGGCTGTCGCCAAAACCACTGAATGCTTCAAAAGGAACAAGGCGTGACAGGCTACGGAGAAAAGCATCCTTAAATGTAAGCTCGCCTCCATCCTGGCGTATGGCCCTGGTGCCGGTAAGTAACTTACCTAATGTATAGCCTCTGAAGGCTTTTTCACAAATAGTGTAATAGATAAGATAGTTGAAGATGGCTACTATATATCCGATAAGTAAAAGGTCCAGGTTATCTGAATCCTGAACGATTCGCAGTGTGTATTCAGGGAAAAGAGAACCCAGGAGATAACCCACCGCTGTGCCGGTGACATAAGTTAATCCAAAACGCATCAGGATATTGTCAATGATCAGGTTCACTGCGCGTTGTCCTTTCGTTGCCTGCTCGTACTGGACGAGGTTGTGCATTTCTTCAGAAAAAATTGATTCGACTTCGGAGGTGTGTTGTTGATTGTTGTCCATGGCGTTGATATTATGGTAATATATGCAATCTTTCGAGTTCTTTTACCAGTTCCCCGGCACTTGTAAAATGAATGGACCGGATGCCCAGTTCTTCTGCCGATTTCACATTCCGGAGGTTGTCGTCAATAAAAATAGCTTCTTCCGGCTTCACCTGGTAGCGGGTCAGCAGGCGCTGGTAAAATTCCGGGAATGGTTTCCTGGTTTTTTCTTCACCGCTCACAACCCTGCCATCAAACCAATGCAGGAAGTTGTACCGGGCAAGCGCAACATCAAAAAGGCCGGCATGCCAGTTGGTCAAAGCATAGATCTTGTATTTCCCGGTTTCTTTCAGTTTCTTCAGCACTTCCACGGTGGCGGGGATCGGAGCTTTCAACATATCCGACCAGCGGCCGTAATAGTCGCGGATCTGCTGTTCCCATTCGGGGAATTTCTCTACCAACTCCTGGGTGGCTTCCACATAAGAACGGCCGGCATCCTGCTCCTCATTCCAGTCGCTGGTACAGATATTTTCGAAAAAATACTTGCGTTTTTCAGGACTCTCGAAATAAGTGTCGTGATATACGTAATTAGGATTCCAGTCGACCAGCACACCTCCCAAATCAAAAATAATCGTAGTGATCCGGCTCATTATTTATTATATCGAAGTTTGAGAAAAATCATTGTTAATGACATGGCAAGAACAACTGCGTTAGTAAGGATAATTACCCAATTATCCAGCACTGCTCCATAAATGATCCACAGTATTTCATTGGCGGCAGCAATCAGGAACATCAACAGTGAAATATCCCTGGCAGATTTCTCTCTCCAGGTTTTGATCACTTGCGGCAAAAAGGTCAATGCGGTGATGGCACCTGCAATATAACCCAGCACATCTACTGACATAATGGTTGGCTTGGTGATGATGGCGGGCAAACCTACATAAAAAAACGTTGCCCGGAGGTATAACCCAATTCTATAAATTTATATCCTACAAACCCTAAATTATGTGGAAGTTATATGCTGTGCTGTCAGCCGTTTTTGCAGCCCTGACTGCCATACTGGCCAAGATCGGGGTGAAAGGGATCAATACCAATGTGGCTACCGCTGTACGTACCCTGGTTGTGTTGTTTGTGGCCTGGGGAATTGTTCTTGCCAGCGGGCAATTGAAACAGGTAAAAGAATTAAGTAAAGCCAACCTTCTTTTTCTCGGTCTTTCCGGTATAGCCACAGGCCTTTCCTGGATCTTTTATTTCAAAGCCCTGGCGCAGGGGCCGGTTTCAAAAGTAGCCCCTATCGATAAACTGAGCGTAGCCATTGCCATTGGCCTGTCTTTTCTTATCCTGAAAGAACCGGTTGACTGGAAAGTGCTTACCGGTGCTTCGCTGATCATTGCAGGGACGATCATTTTATTACAGTAAATGGGGGCAATTGGCCGCTAGAGCCGGGTAGGTAGCTACTACCCTGCAGCTATCATTATCTTTTCTCGAACAGCCACCACAGCCGCTTTCTTGGTTTTATTTTATAGTTCGTGGTAATATAGCTGTGGATATGTGCCATGGCCTCATCTATATCATCCGTTACCAGCACCAGTTCCATATCTTCTTTTGCGATAGTGCCTTTTTTTGCCATGTCTTCGATGGTTTCAAGCAATTCACGATAGTATTCCTTTCCGAATAAAACAATAGGGAACTGCGTGATCGTTTTGGTTTGCACCAGCGTAAGTGTTTCAAAAAATTCATCCATTGTGCCAAATCCACCGGGCATAATGATGAATGCATAGGAATATTTAATGAGCAACACCTTTCGTACAAAAAAATGCTCGAAGGTCACGGATTTATGGAGATAGGGATTTTCTTTCTGCTCAAAAGGAAGTTGGATATTACAACCAACAGATACGCCGCCGCTTTCATAAGCACCACGATTAGCTGCTTCCATAATACCAGGGCCGCCACCCGTCATAGTAGTAAAGCCCAGGGCCGCGATCCGCTTACCGAATTCCCGGGCCTGCTGGTAATAAGGGTGATCTTCTTTAAAACGTGCGGAACCGAATACAGTAATGCAGGGACCCATAAAATGCAGGCACCGGAACCCTTTAATAAATTGCCTGAAAACCCGGAAGGCAAACCCCAGTTCATAACCCCGGCTCTTGGGTCCATCCAGGAAAATATGTTCTTTGGCAGGTATGATTCTGTCTGTATCACTCATAAGAAGAACTTTGAAAAAGAATTAAAAATAAAACATTTCGGGCCAAACAGTATGGATTTGGGCAGGAGTAAAAATATCCTGTACTTTGAATGATTAAATAAAGCAGCTATGCGTATCATCAGTTATAATGTTAATGGAATCCGCTCTGCCATTAACAAAGGATTTATAGAATGGTTGAAAACCGATCCCGCAGATATTATTTGCATTCAGGAAACCAAAGCAGTAAAGGATAATGTGAATTACAAGCTCTTCAATGATCTTCAATACGAGGATTACTGGTTCAGCGCACAAAAAAAAGGATATAGCGGAGTAGCTGTTTTCAGTAAGATCAAGCCAGACAACGTGGAATATGGTACCGGGCATAAGATCAGTGATGATGAAGGAAGAGTGATACAGCTTGATTTCGGTGATGTCCGGCTGATCAATGCCTATTTCCCTTCAGGCACCAGTGGCGATGAGCGGCAGGGCTATAAATATGTATGGCTGGATGAATTTTATACATATCTCGATAAACTGAAGAAAAAATATCCCAAGCTGATCGTTTGCGGTGATTATAATATCGCACATAAGGAAATTGATATCCATGATCCGAAAGGCAATAAAAAATCATCGGGTTTCCTGCCTGAAGAAAGGGAATGGATGAGCAAGTTCCTCGACAGCGGCTGGGTTGATACTTTCAGGGAATTCCATCCGGAACCTCACCGCTACAGTTGGTGGAGTCAGCGTTTTCCTTCTGTAAGGCTGAACAATAAAGGCTGGCGGATCGATTATATCAATGTAACCGCACCGCTTAAGAAAAACCTGGTAACAGCAGAGATCTATCCGGATATCAAACATTCTGATCATTGCCCGGTGTACCTGGAACTGAAACCATAATAATATAATTGTTTCATAGTTTAAAAGTTTAAACACCGTTATTCATGAGCTCAGGAATCAAGGAAGCCATTGTTTACAATGTAACCACCAAAGTAGCAGAACCGGTTGCAGAAAAATGGCTTCAATGGATGAAGGAAGAGCATATTCCGGATATTGTTGGTACAGGATGTTTTACCCGTGCTGTTATTTTGCGTTTAATTGAGGTGGATGAAACAGAAGGGCCGACATATGCTGTACAATTTTTTTCAGAAAGCAAAGCATTATACAATCGTTATATCGAAGAGTTTTCTGAAGAAAAAAGAAAAACAGCTCTTGCAAAATGGGGTAGTAATGTTATCTCTTTCCGATCAGTGCTGCAGGTTGTGAATTGAGTGTGCAAAACATTAATTATTAATTTTGCCGGTTCAAAAACAATTGTATATTCCTCTGGAATCCTTTACCCGCCTGCATTTCAGCGGGTGTTCTGTGAAACACAGTGCTGTAGCGGGTTTCAAAGGATCAACGGAAAATCACTCGTAAAACCACCAATACTTAAATCCGCTAAAATCCTTGCTCCGCGCGGCTTGTGGCCAATTGTTATCTATTGGTAAAAAAGATAAATAATTTTTGCCGGTATCAAAAAGCATATAATTTTGTCGCCGTTACTAAATACCTAAAAAACAAGATTATGAACAAAGCTGAATTAATTGCGCAACTTGCTGACGATGCAGGTATCACCAAAACACAGGCTAATGCTGCGCTGGATTCTTTTGTAGACGCTGTTACCAAAACGCTGAAAAAAGACGGCAAAGTTACACTGGTTGGCTTTGGCACTTTTTCCGTTTCAAAAAGGAAAGCCCGTAATGGCCGCAACCCTCAGACTGGTGCCGTGATCAAGATCAAAGCCCGCAAAGTTGCCAAATTCAAAGCTGGTAAAGAGCTTTCCGCCAAACTGTAATTGAACTAATCAACACATTAAAAGCTCCAGTGCTTAGTCAGTACCGGGGCTTTTTTATTAACTTCGCAACTAATCTGATCAATCTTTAAAACTTAATTATGGGCAGAGGAGATAAAAAAACCGCTAAAGGAAAACGCTTCAAAGGATCTTTCGGCAAAAGCCGTCCTGCTAAAAAAGCGTCACCCGCCAAAAAAGCAGCCGCTAAAAAGAAGGCTTAAAAAGGACTAAAGGTTTAAGTGTTTAAGAGTTTAGGTCGGAATCATTCGATATAAACTCTTAAACACTTAAACCTTTAAATATTAAATTCTCAGGGAGCCAATCTTTCTGCTTTCCAGCTTCCATTTTCCAGTAAGGAATATTCAAACCGGTCATGCAACCTGGAAGGACGTCCCTGCCAGAATTCAATCAATACCGGCGTCAGGATATATCCACCCCAGTGAGAAGGCCTTTCAACAGCGCCATTGCCCGTTTTCCTTTCCATCTCCTCATACTTTTTTTCCAGCCATTCCCTGCTTTCAATAATGCTGCTTTGCGGCGACACTGCTGCGCCTATCTGGCTGCCCACCGGCCTTGAATGGAAATACTCATCGCTTTCAGCAGCAGATACTTTCCTGATAATACCTGTTATCCTTACCTGGCGCTCCAGTTCTTTCCAGAAAAAGACCAGGCAGGCTTTCGGATTTTCAGTAAGCTGTTTGCCTTTGTAACTATTATAATTAGTGAAGAAAACAAACCCTTCTTGCGAAAACCCTTTCAGCAACACGATTCGTGCAGAAGGAATTCCGTCAGATGAAGAAGTCGCTAATGTCATCGCATTCACTTCATCGATCTGCGAGTCCACGGCTTCCTGCCACCATTTGGCAAATTGCGTGATAGCATTCTTGTCAATATCTGCTTCTGAGAGGCTTTGTCGGGCGTAAGTTTTGCGGATACCTGCTATATCTGGTTGCATAGAAGGGAGTTTGCGCGCAAAGGTACAAGCTTATTTCCCATGAAGTGATTTTATGTTTTTCCCACGAAGAACACAAAGAATAGATTTGATAATCTCTTTGTGTTCTTCGTGGCTTTATGAGAAAATAAAAAAATTCTTTGAGAGGGATCTCAAGAAAAGGGAGGGTGCTGCGATGGTTGTTGTTTCTGCATTAGCTGGTCCCTCTCTTCTGATACCAGGTGAAGCATGCTTTCCAGCTCTCCGATACGTCTCAACTGCCCTTCCAGTTTTTTATTTGCGTCAGAAACCTGTTGCAGATCGTTATTGATCTCTTCCAGGTACGCCACTTTCTTTTGCAATTGCTGGCGCTGAAGATTTGCTTCCCTCAGTTTATCTTCTGTGATATTCAATTCCTGTTGCAATTGCAGGTTTTCTGCGGTAAGCGACTGGCTTTTCTGCCTGTACCGCTCTATATCACTGTTCAGTTTGATATGCTCTTCTTTCAGGTCTTCAAATTCCAGGCTTTGCATACGGGAAGAAGTGAGCTGCGCTTCCAGCTTATGTATTTTATCCTGTAAGATATTGAAGTCGCTGTAGGCATGGTCGAGCATGGCACTCATTTCCTTGGTCAGGGTCTCCTTCTGGCGGATTGAGTTGATCTCTGATTCCTTATCGGCCAGTTGCTGACGCATATGATCGATCTGGCCGGCAAGCTCTTCATTTGTTTTGGCCATTTCCTGCTGCAGTTCTTCTTTTTCTTTGATCACTTCGATATTTCCCAGCAGTTCATTGATCTTTTGGTTGTGTTCCAGCAAGGAGCGTTTCGCATCCATCAGCCGGTTGAGATAATCATCCTGCGGATGTGCCGGCTCTTCAGCAGCCTGTTTGCTGGCCGATAATTCTTGCTGCAATTGCTGGTTCTGAGCTCTCAGCTCTGCTATCAGGTGTTGCGCACTTTCATCCTGGTTGCTCGCCTGTCTCGACATTTCGATTAATTGCTGCCTCAACTGGTCATTTTGTTCTTTCAGGCCTGCGATCAGCGATTGATTGTTTTCTTCTTCGTGGTTATGCTGCTGTGCAGAACTCAGTTGTTGCTGCAACTGATTATTTTCTGCTCTCAGCTCTATGATCTGCTGTTCTTTACGATTGCTTTCAGCAAGTACCTGCTTTGCATAAGCAACCTGCTCCTGCAGGTCCCTGTTTTCTTCTTTTATTGCTGCGATCTGTTGCTGGGTCTCTTCGTCCAGAACAGGTGCCTGGCGGGTTGTTTCAATCGTCGATTTCAACGATCTGTTTGATTTCTTCAACTCTTCCAGTTCTATCGCAAACTCATCTGCATTTTCTTCAGCAATATTGACACGATTGGTAAGGGCAGTTATTTCCCTGTCCTTTATTTCCATGTCATTAAAATATTTCAGCTTCCATTCATTGCGCGCAAGATCAGCCTTGCTTCCGGATTCTTCTTTAGGTATGCGCAGATTTTTCCGGCTGGTGATAAAAAAATGTATGGTGATGCCCAGGATGATCGCTCCGAGCAATAGCACGACAATTTCAACTATGGACAGGGTAAGACTGGCAGCCATAACATGGTGGTGTTAAGATTCTGAAACTATAAAAATTAAAACGGCGGATATGGCTTTTTTAATTTTTCACAAGAAGGGCTCACAAGATAATCGGTATATTTAATTAATAAAAGTATTCTTCTCAAAATGGTAAATTTCCGATATGTGATCCTCTTTACCATCCTCTTCAGCCTTGTCAAAAAGGCTCCGGCGCAGGATGCTTATTGGTACAAAAGTTTTAAAGGAACCATTGATAAATATCTATTTACGCTGCATTTGCACAAACTGGACCACACTTATTCAGGATATTACTACTATAATAATATGCAGCAGCCGCTGTCTTTGCTGGGTGATGATACCAGTTCTTCCGGCCAGATAAGACTGCTCGCCTACTCACCCCGTTTCGAAGCTGAAAATGAATTATTTACCTTAACGCTACAGGGTGATTCCCTGCTGGGCAAATGGGAAAGGGATCCATCAGCCTCCGGCGGAGGGTTACAGGTTAAAGCTGCCAGGGATCAATCGGCCGGTATTTGGTTCGACGTGGTCTATACCTCGGGCAGTGAGAAACTCCGACCCAAAATGAAGGAATCGCCGGTAGCAAGCTATGAGGTTGCCACTGTTTGGCCTAAGGGAAGTTCTGCTGCAATCACAGCCCTGAAAAAAATAATCGCAACCGAACTGGGAGCTAAAAATAATCCTGCTGAGATCGGCCCTTATTTACTGGCGGAAAAAAAGAGCTTTCTGTCAGAATACCTGAAAGACAATAAAGCGGTTCCTGATAGTGAACTGGTTAATTTTTCATCCGGATATTCCCAGGACGTTACAACCCGGTTATTGATAGCGTATCAATCCCCTACTATTCTCACCGTAGCCAATTTCAATTATGGCTACACCGGCGGGGCGCACGGAAATTATAATACTACTTATATCAGCATTAACCCTGCTACAGGAAAGCGGTATACGCTGGCACAGGTGCTTGGCCCTGCCGGGAAAAAGCAACTGAATGCCTTACTGGCAAAGTATTTCCGGAAAGACAGGAAGCTTTCAACTACAACTCCTCTTACCGAAGGCGGTTTGTTTGACGATAAATTGGAGGCTAATAATAATTTCTTTCTTACCGGCACTGGCATCGGCTTCAGTTATGCCCCTTATGAAATAGGGCCATTTGCCATGGGTGAGATCATTGTTTTCATTCCTTACTCAGAATTTGGGAAGAATTTGAACCCTTCGTTCAGGAAGTGATGGGGCTGGGAGACCCAGGCTCTTATATTCTTTAAACCAGCAGACTTACAGAACCAGGGCCGGGGTGACAATGGAGAAGGAACTACTGGCCCGGCTTGCGTATTGACGGCCAACGAACAACGCTCAACGAAACCCAAAAATCAACCCCTTACCAAAGTCCCTACTTTCTCACCTGTCACCACCCTGCGTAGATTTCCTTCCTTGTTCATGTTGAAAACAATGATCGGAAGATTGTTTTCCATACAAAGTGTAAAAGCTGTCATGTCCATCACGCGGAGATTTTTGGAAAGGCATTCCTGGAAAGTGATGGTTTCGTATTTAGTGGCAGTTGGGTCTTTTTCAGGATCGGCTGTATAGATGCCGTCTACCCGCGTGCCTTTTAAGATCACATCTGCATTGATCTCGATCGCCCTTAATGAACCGGCCGTATCTGTAGTAAAATAAGGGTTGCCGGTGCCTGCGCCAAAAATCACCACACGACCTTTTTCCACGTGGCGGATAGCGCGGCGGCGGATATAAGGTTCTGCGATCTGCTCCATTTTGATAGCGCTCTGAAGGCGGGTGTAAACGCCTACTTTTTCCAGCCCTGCCTGCAGGGCCATACCGTTGATCACGGTAGCCAGCATGCCCATATAATCACCATGCGCCCGCTCAATACCTGTTTCTGCTTCATTCATTCCCCGGTAAATATTACCGCCACCGATCACGATCGCTACCTGCACTCCCAGATCTGTAATGGATTTGATGTCCTGGGCATACTGGGAAATCACCGCAGAGTCCATCCCAAAATTTTTGTCGCCCATTAAAGATTCACCGGAAAGTTTCAGCAGAATACGTTTGTACTTAGGAAGCATGCAGTAGATGTTTTTGCGCTGCGAAGATAGGGGAATTAACACAGGCTTAAAAGAGGGACCATCCCCAGCCAGCATTTTTACGCCAGATATGCTTACGTACCGGCGTGCAATCAGCAATTCCCGGGCAGCCTGTTAGCGCCGGTCCTAAACCTCATGGATCAGTTTTCCTATCCCCAATCTTTCCTGTAATTTTTCATAGCTGATTGCCAATTGATCAATATCTTTTTTTACAGAAGCAGAAAAATTCCCTGTGCTTTTCCTGGTGGTAAGTTCAATGGGAAGGCCGCGGGACTGCAGGAAATATTTAGCAGTAATGGGGTACACATTATGCATCACATTCATTGTGTTCACAAAAAATTGCTGCACTTCAGCTACCTGTTCTTCATAGGCAGGATCAGCAAAATGAGTGGTTATCCAACTGACCAGTTCGGGCATAAAATTTCCCTGTATGCAGGAGAGCCCGGCGCATCCTGCTTTCAGGGAGGCTACAGCGTTCACTATATAGGCATCATATAGTTCAAACGAAGGAAATCCGGCAGTGGCTTTTATTTTCTCCTTTACAGAATGAATATCCAGGCTTGTGTCTTTATAATACACAATACGGCCGGTTTCAACAAGGCTTTTCAGCACATTTGCAGGCAGTACCCGCTTATAAGGAGTAGGACATTCATAAAAGCCAAAAGGAATATCACCGGTTAATTGCAATAATTCATGTGAACGCTCAAGCAACACTTCATTTGTTTCATTTTCCCTGGACAGTATGCTGGTTGTAGCCACCACGGCAGCGGCGCCGGCGTCGTAGATGCGTCTGCAAAAATCAGCCTGTTGCTTAAGTGGTCCGCCAAAAGTTCCTGTGCTGAACACAGGCACAGTACCGGCGGCTTCTTTCACTACAAATGAAGTGAGAGCGATGCGCTCCTCTTCTGTAAGCTCAAACATTTCACTGGAAAGACAATTGGCAAATAAGCCGGTTGCACCGGCTTTAAGATAATAGTCCGTCAGTTTTGCGAGACAGTTATAATCTATTGCACCTTTTTCAGTAAAAGGTGTCAGCATTACCGGGACGAATTTTCCTTTGCTTGACATAGACTGTTATTTGAATTGAAAGCAGCCGCCTCGGTTCAAAATTCAGTTTAATTCCCAGGACAATGTTCACGTTATTAATACATTAACATACGATAATATTATAAGCAAAAAAGCTGCCCGGTTTAGGGGGCAGCTTTTACAATTTATCTTTGTAAGATTAACCTAAGGCTACTCTTTTGAACTCAGTTACTTTCACATCACCGGACTGCTTCAGGTATTCACCCACGCTGATACCAGCATCTTTCACAAAAGGCTGTGCAGTAAGGGTGTTTTCTTTGAAGAATGCGCCCAGTTTACCTTCGGCGATCTTGGAGATCATTTCTTCAGGTTTGCCGGCCATTTTAGGATCAGCTTTCATCTGGTCAACGATGATTGCTTTTTCGCGGGCAACGATATCAGCATCAACATTGTCTGCGTCAACTGCTACAGGGTTCAGTGCAGCGATCTGCATAGCTACATCTTTACCAGCGTCAGCAGCTTCTTTGTTCAGACCAACCAGCACACCAATACGGTAAGCGCCATGGATATAAGAAGCTACATAAGGAGCATTTACCCTTTCAAACTTAGTGATACCGATCTTTTCACCGATAGCAGCCAGTTTATCGTTAACCAGTGCAGAAACTTTAGTACCGTTGATAGATACTTCGTTCAGTTCTTCAGCAGAATTAACGTTGTTGGCAATAGCAGCATCAGCGATGCTTTGTACGAAAGCAACGAAATCAGTGTTTTTAGAAACGAAATCAGTTTCGCAGCTTACACAAACCACGATACCGGATTTGTTGTCGGCAGTTGTTTGAGCGATCACCACACCTTCTTTTGCTTCACGGTCACTTCTTTTGGCAGCTACTTTCTGGCCATGCTTACGCAGCCAGTCGATAGCAGCTTCAAAATCACCATTCGTTTCAGTCAATGCTTTGCGGCAATCCATCATGCCGGCGCCAGTTGCCTGACGGAGCTTATTAATGTCCTGTGCACTTATTGTTACGGTGCTCATATACTCAATAGTTTAAATTAAAATAATCGGGTTCAGCCGGTTTAAGGGTTTAAGGTTTAAAAGTTTAAGGTTATCGAAATTCGGGATAACCTTAAACTTTTAAACTATCAAACAATTAAACTTTTTTTATCTTTTACCACCACCGGGGCCACGGCCACCGGGTACACCGCCACCAGTACGGCGTCTTTGACCGCCGCCGGCTCCAGCGCCACCGCCAGTGTTACCACCGCGTCCGCCACGGCCACCGGCACCACGTCCGCGGCCTGATTCAGCCTGAGCTTCTGCTTCGAGACGTGCTGCTCTTTTTTCTTTATCGTCGTCATTTGTTTCTTCTGCTTCGTCGTCTTTAGCAGCCTGACGCTCAGCCAAACCTTCAGCGATTGCAGCAGTGAGGTAGTTGACAATGATAGCGATTGATTTGGTAGCGTCGTCATTGGCAGGAATAGCGAAGTCTACTTTATTGGGATCGCAGTTGGTATCAACGATACCAAAAGTGGAGATACCAAGGCGTTTTGCTTCAGCCAGTGCGATATGCTCATGGCCGATGTCAACGATGAATAAAGCAGCAGGTACACGGCCCAGTTGAGCGATACCACCCAGTACTTTCTCCATTTTATCTTTATCGCGGCTCAAAGTGAGGCGCTCTTTTTTAGTGATGCTGTCGAAAGAACCGTCGCCCAGCATTTTTTCAATGCTCTGCATTTTCTTTACGCTCTTGCGAACAGTGTTGAAGTTGGTCAGCATACCGCCCAGCCAGCGCTCCGTAACGAAAGGCATATTCACTTTTCTGGCACATTCGTTCACGATGTCTTTTGCTTGTTTCTTTGTACCAACGAACAGGATCTTTTTGCCGCTGCGGGCGATCTGTTTCATGGCAGCCGCAGTTTCCTGCAGGCACTCAACAGTTTTGTTGAGGTCAATGATATGAATACCTTTCTTTTCAGCAAAGATGTAAGGCAACATCTTGGGATTCCACTTCTTTTTCAGGTGACCGAAATGAACACCTGCTTCCAGAAGCTGCTGTTGTAAGGATGTATTATTTTCCATTGTCTTGTATTATAATAATTGATGATAGTTGTGAATACGGGTCGCAACCAGTAGTAAACATTAACGTTTAGAGAACTGATAGCTTCTACGAGCCTTTTTGTGACCGAATTTCTTACGTTCAACAGATCTGGGATCACGTTTCAGCAGGCCGGCTGCTTTCAGAGCAGGACGGAATTCAGGGTTCAGTTCAACCAGTACGCGGGAGATACCCAGCATAGCAGCTTCTGCCTGGCCTTTCACACCACCGCCGGAAGCATTGATCTTTACATCAAATTTGCCAACCGCATCAATTGTTTTGAAAGGGCGCTCTACCTGGTTTTGCAGGTAAACAAGTGAAAAATATGTTTTGTAGTCTTTGTCGTTAACTGTGATCTTACCGTCTCCCTTTGTCAGGAACACCCTTGTCACAGCTTCTTTACGACGACCAACACCATTTTTTTGCTTTTCCATTATATATTATTTGGAATGTTTGAATTTTTGTTTGGGGATCAGAATTTCAACTCTTTAGGTTGTTGTGCAGTGTGCGGATGCTCAGCGCCGGCATACACAAAAAGTTTCTTGTACATTTTGCGGCCGAGGCGGTTTTTAGGAAGCATGCCTTTTACTGCTCTCTCGATCACCACTTCAGGGCGGCGTTTTTGCAGGTTGGCAGCAGTTTCTTCTTTCAGACCACCGGGATAACCAGTGAAGTGATCATAGATTTTCTGCTCCAGCTTATTGCCGGTAAAAACAACTTTCTCAGCATTGATCACGATGATATAGTCACCAGTGTCAACATGAGGCGTGTAGTATGCCTTGTTCTTACCGCGCAGGATCGCAGCAATTTTGGCACACATACGTCCTACGGTTTGATTAGTACCGTCCACAACATACCAGTCGCGTTTAACGGTAGCCTCGTTCGCATGTTTGGTAGTAAAATGTAATTTGCTCATTATGATTTCTTTTTACGCCGCCGCTATCCCGGCGACAGATTTAAAAATTCCCAAGGGTTGATTTGGGGCTGCAAAGATAGGTGTGAAGTGGGGGAAGTTCCAAAAAAGAAGAGGGTTAATTTTGGAAGACGCCTCTGTAACTAAATGATTTTCAATAAAATTTTTATCCGGCGAAATTCATCACTCCAAAAGTTAGCAATTAGCTCAACTCATTTTTGGGTTTGCCTGACCCTTTGCAAGCTCCTGGCTTTCATTTTTCAGGAAAAAAAGTTTTGAGCGGCGGTTTTCCTAATAGTCCATTCTACCACCAATTTAGTTTCGGGTACCCCCCGCTTTTTCAACCACTATCCGTTGAGGACTGAGATAGGTAATCATCACTTCCAGTTTATCTCCCTCCTTCATCTCCTCCTGTCCTTCCTTCAAGTTGATCTTGGATTGTATTTTCCCATCCAATATCTCCAGGTATGCAGCATAGGGCGAAACCCGCACCACTGTTGCTTCCACAGGCTTTTTATCCTTATATAACTGCTGCGCCTTGCGGTATTCAGGTATGAAGTCGTGGGAAAATAACTCAGCTACCAACTGATTCGGTTTGTCCATGTTCTGAATACTAAAATTGATCACCTCATTCAGCGCCTGCTCGGCCGGTGGCTTCTCCCACCTGGAAAGCCGGAGGGGAAAGAAGATATAACTGTCATGTTCCTTTATCAGCCATTCATCATCCACTTTTTTCAGGAAGCCGGCAAAACGATTCTCCACCATAGCCTTGTTCAATAGCACTTCCAATCGGGTATTATAAAGGAATTTCACATTGTGAGCAGTCATTTTATCACCTCTGTCGGAAAGCCGGAGCTGGAATTGCACATTATCCCCCATTCTGAAATGGTGCCGCTTTTTGCCACCCTGATCAATGGTTTTACAGTTCACTGATTTAGCCTTCCCATTTTTCAGGTAATCTATTGTGGCAAAATGTTTCTCATAATTCACAAATGAAATATGCCCTTTATAAATCTCTTCGCTCATGCCGCAAAGGTAAGCTATTGAACGTGCCTGGGACAGATGTTTGAGGACGGGCTAAGGCCAGTGTTTCCCACAAAGACGACAAAGGCCACAAAGAAATGTTATCTGGGCATCTCCTTTTATTCTGTGACTTTATAGATATAGTATTAATAAAGCAAAATATTTCTTTGTGGCCTTTGTCGTCTTTGTGGGAAACATTTAACTAAGTCACACTAAAAAATCAACAGCAGTGGGCTAAAGTAAATCCAACACCACTACTCAAAGCCACGGAGCCCCATCCAATCAAACCCCAGCCATCAAACAATAATAACCTGTATCTTGTACCGATAAAATCAATCGCTCCAATGGCTATTTACCAGCTCGGCCGCTCTGTTTTTGGCGACCCTAAGAATAAAGGAAACCTGATGACGATCGAAGAAGCGAATACCCTGCTCGAAGAATGGGTACCCAATGAAAGACTACGCCTGCACATGAAACAGGTAGCCGCAGTAATGAAAGCATGGGCTATCGAAAAGGAAAATGCCGATGCCGCCACTGCCCTCAAATGGGAACTGGCTGGTCTGCTGCATGATGCAGACTGGGAAAAACATCCCGACGATCATTGCCGGATCATTATCGAAGAACTGGAGCGCCGGCAGATCGACCCTGAAGTGATTCACTGTATTGCTTCGCACGGACCCAAATATTTTGGCGTAGAGCCCGAAAACACGATGGATAAGATGATCTATGTGTTTGATGAATTAAGCGGACTTATACACGCTTACAGCTTAATGCGTCCTGAAGGATACGATGGCATGGAAGTAAAAGGGGTAAAAAAACGGCTGAAAGAGAAAAGTTTTGCTGCAAATGTGAGTCGTGACGATATCAATGATGCAATTTCAAGGATCAATACGCCATTGGAAGAGATCATCCAGTTCATTATTGATCACCAAAGAAATATCCTTGTATAGAAATAGCGTGAAGCGCGTAGCAGTAAAGTAAAGAGCGCAACGTTGCATCTTCCGCATACCGTTGCGCTCTTTGCTTTATTGTCTGGATCAACAATTCAGGATCCGGTTACAGCTTTGTAAGTGTGTATGAATTATTGATAAAATCAACTGTTATCTTATAATTGCCTGCTGTTTCCGGGCTTGGGATATTCTGACCTTCCGGCACCAGCGTACCACCCAGTTTTATATTCGCTGCAGTATTATCTGATACACCAAATTTCTTACCCCAGTTACCATTCTCAGGAAGCAATAAATACTCTTTATTATTACCTAAGGCAAGTGAAGCCAGTTCAAAACGGGTGGAATTGAGCCTTGTGAACTCCTGTGAAGGCACCGGCACAGGATTGGTCCAATCGCCGGGAGTAGCGTTACCAACAATGAACAAAGCAGAAGGCAGTCCATGTTGCTGAGTAAAGGCAGTAACAGTAAACTTACCAGTCTGGAAATTCACGATGATCTTATATAAACCCGCTGCAGTGGGGCCAGGGAAGTTTTGCGGCAGACCAAATCCAAAATCACCTCCTTCATTCAAACCGGGAACAGTATTGTCTGTAACGGAATATTTTTTATCCCAGCTACCATTGTCTGGAAGAAGAAGATACTCACTCGCTCCATTCAGTTGGAATATCCCTCCAAAAGTTGTTTCGTCAATGCGTGTCAATTCCTGCGTTGGGGTAGGAACAGGATTGGTCCAACCACCTTGTGTGGCACTTCCTACGATAAACAGCTTACCTGAAGCGGGCAATTCAACTTTTGGCGGCACTTTATAAGGCGTCATCCTTATCTTGATGATATTGGATGCCAGTCTTTCGTTATTATTTACATAAGAAGATGTCACTTTAACATCCATATCAACCGGCTTGTTGAACGCATAGCCAAATCCAAGCAATATATTGTTCAACTCTTTGGCAATATAAGATGTGCTTAATGATCCGATAATTTCTTTACTGACTGCATGCGCAAAATTCTTACCGGTCGAATCTATCTCAACAATGTATTTGATATTGTTGGTGTCAGTGGCATAATCGGGATAAGTCCAGTTCAGCGTCAGCGCTGTTTTATTGGAATCGGCAGGCAGTGAAGCGATCGTTGTGGCTGATGCGCTCAACACGGGTGCTGAGCCATTTTCATAATGCGGCAGGTCACCAACCTTATGGCAGGCAGCAAGGCTTACAGCCATAACAACCAGCAGGGACAGTATTTTTATAACAGGTTTCATATAGACAATCAGTTGAGGTTATAATTTGGTTACAGTGAATTTTCCTCTTTGGAAATCCACCACTATTTTATAGTTACCGGTGGCATCAGGAGCTTTTATATCACCACCTTCAGCTTTAAAATCATCACCATTTACATTATTAGCATTGTTGGAGCCATTAAAACCGTATTTAGCACTCCAGCTACCATATACCGGTAAGAACAAATAAGAGCCGCCGCCGGTCAAAGTAATATTAGGAAGCTCATACAGGGTTGGGCTTACCTGCGTAAATGTTTGGGAAGCCGGTGCCACATCAGCAGGACAGCCGCATTGCCAGCTTGCCGGTGTAGCACTTCCTGTAATGTATAATTGACCTGAAGCAGGAGGTGCCACTTTAGGAGGAATGGCATAAGGTGTTACTTTAAACTGAAGAGCATTTGAAATAAGCAATGCAGAATTATTTGTAAGATTTGATTTCACCCTTATTTCAATATTGTGCTCCTTTGCCGGAACTAATACCAACTGGTTAAGCAAATAATCATTCAGTTGGCTCTGTGTAAGGGTTTTACTCAGATCATTGCTCACTGCTATGGTTTGCTTATTGGGATTGGTAAAGTTGGCACCCACTGTATCGATTTCTATCAGGTAGGTAACATTCTGCGAGCTGATGCCAGTGTTGAACTGGTACTCTGGATTTGTCCAGCTCAGCTTTACCGCATCTTTTTCGCTATTCGCAAATGAAAGAGGTATGGTTGCTGTTGTAGAAGCTGTCAATACAGGAGCGGTTCCGCCTTCATAAAACACCTTGTTCTCATCCTTCTTACAGGAGCTGATCATTACAGTGGCAAGTGCCAAACCGGTGAGCAGTTTATTTATGGTTGACATGTTCAATTTTTTTTACGTAAGAAAATTAATAACCATCATTTTGGCTAAGGTTCGGATTGGAAGTGCGGTTCTCCGCAGGAACAGGGAAGATATTATACTTCGCATCCACTGCTGTACCTGATGAAACGCCGCCTTTCCAGGGCCATAAGTAAGTACCGGTAGTCAGCAGACCATAACGCACGAGGTCTGTTCTGCGATGACCTTCCCAATACAATTCCCTTGCCCTCTCATCCAACACAAATTGCAATGTCAGATCTGTAGATGAAATGTTACCGCCCGGGCCACCATAAGCACGCTGACGGATCAGGTTGATATAGTTCACGGCTGTAGGTTTATCTCCGCCTGTACCACCACGCAAAACTGCTTCGGCATAGATCAGGTACATTTCAGGTAAACGGAATACAGGGAAATCAATATCAGCAAATGCTTTGGTGATATCAGAGATCGCACCACCGTCTGAGCGGACATTGATCCATTTCTTCACATGCAGGCCATTGGCGAAATTGGTAACATCACTGATAGCGATCTGGGTAGGACTTGTTCCAAATGAATTAGTTTTGAACAGGGCTCTTTTATCGGTACCTCCGCTCAGGTCAGAGAATTTATCAGCCAGCCCTTTAGTGGCGCGATAACCGTACCAGCCTGCATCCACTCCGTATTCACTGAAATCATCTCCACAGGCAGCATGCGCAAAGAATGTAGTGTTCCCATACGCTTTAGTACGCAATCCGTCAATGGTGATCGCAAACATGAATTCACCTTTTCTTTTATCATTGTCGGCCATGAACATCTGTGCATAGTTATTGTTCAGCGTATAACCTGCACCAATCACTTTATTCGCATACGTAATAGCTTCTGTCCATTTTGCAGTGCCTGTATAAACCTGTGCGTTGAGATACAGTCTTGCCAGCAAAGCCCAGTCAGCTCCCTGATCAACACGGCCATATTCGATCGTTCTTACAGGCGCCAGTTCTGTTTCTATTGCTTTCAGTTCGCTTTCCACATAGGTAAACAGGTCAGCCCTGCTGATCTCACCTGGCACATCTGTACCAACGAGGTTTTCTTCTGTGATGAAAGTGGATTTGCCAAACAGGTCAAGCATCACCCAGTAGTTATATGCCCTCAGAAATCTTGCTTCTGCCCTGCTCTTTTTGATATCATCCCCTGCAGAACCTGTGATACCGCGTGAAGCCAGTTTTTCATCGGTAGCTTCGCGCAGGTATTCATTGATCAGGGTGATATTATAAATAGGCCTTGCATACATTCCTTTCAGGAAAGGATCGTCGGAGGTCCATTTCATTGAATGGAAATTTTGGATGGTCTGATCATTCCAGGCAACCACAGCTTCATCAGTAGGCAATTCCTGGCAGTTAAAGAACATCCGGATAAAAGCCACCTGAGAACCTTCATCCAGGCCACCACCAATATCAGGGGCACCTGCAGGGCCGGTGTTACCGGTAATGGCCAGGGTACCATAAATTTTTGCCAGCACACTCTTATATCCATCTGCTGTCGCATACACCTTCTCCGGCGTCAGATCGTTCTGAGGGAACAGGTCCAGCTTTTTTGCGCAGGACGATACCAGGACCGGGATCAGGAAAACTGCTAATAATTTTACACTCTGTCTCATATAGAAAGAATCGTTTAAAAAATTAGAAATCGAGGTTTGCGCCAATTGAAAAGATCCTTGGACGTGGATAAATGTTGTTATCAACGCCGCTGTCACTGGCGCTTTCCGGATCAAGACCTTTATATTTTGTGCTCACAAACACATTCTGGACAGAAGCCATAATGCGAAGGTTTGCTTTTTTGTTGAAAACCTTTCCTGCGTCATAACCGATATTGATATTATCCAGTCTGAAGAAAGACGCATTCTGCACATAATAATCAGAAAGATACTGGTTATTACCGAAGCGGGTATCGTAGTAATTGATTGAACCGTTGCGGATGATATTGATTGGATCTTTAATAGCGCGCAATACACCGGCATTGGAGAAATAGTTATTATATAAGTAGTTTCCGAAAACTCCGTGTCCAGACAGGCCAAGCGTCCATTTATCATATGTAAACTGCGTATTAAAGCCCAGCAACACATCGCCTGAAGGTTTCTTATACAGGTAACGGTCTGCGTCATTCACTACGCCATCGCGGTTGATATCTTCATACAATCCTTCGATGGGTTTGCCGGTTGCTTTATCATATACCTGCTTGTAAACAAAGAAAGAATAAGGAGCATATCCTACCACATGCTTTCCAACATTATTACCTGTACCGCCGGATATTCCGCTTACAGGAATACCAGTGAAAGCTGGGTCAGTTTGTTTCAAAAGGTTGGTGATCTCGAACGTCTGGTAAGTATAGTTCATACCAAACTGCCAGGTAAACCTCGTTGTTTGAACAGGTATAGTGTTTATTGAAAATTCCACACCCTTACTTGTCAGGTTACCTACGTTGGTAGTGATCTGGATATCGAAGTTGGAACCGGGAGCAACCGGAACAGTGCTCAGCAGATCTTTTGTTTTCTTCTGATAAACATCTATTGTACCGGTGATGCGATTGCGCAGGAAGCCGAAATCAAGACCCAGGTTGGTTGTAGTGGTTGTTTCCCATTTGAGGTTCTTATCATAAGGAGCCGGCCTCAGGAAACTATAATAAGCATCGCCGAATTGATATTCTGCAGTTGACTGGCTTCTTGAATAACGGGGCAGGTAAGAATAATAACCAATACCATCTTGCTGACCGGTAACACCCCAACCTACTCTCAGTTTAAGATCGGTCAATGCATTTACATTGCTGAATAATGCATCCCTCATTTTCCAGGCAGCCGCAAATGCAGGGAAATAACCTACGCGGTTCTCTGGTGAAAATTTAGAGCTTGCATCACGTCTGAGCGATGCAGTCAATAAGTAATTATCTGCAACTGTCAGGTTGATCCTGCCCAGGTAAGATTCAAGCCTGTATTGAGGCTTATCTGTAGCAAACGTAGGAACAGAACCAGGGATCGTATCATTCGGCCCTTTACCACGCTGACTGAAAGAAGCAAAGTTGCTCACTTCTGTGATGAAGTCCTGGTAGCTATGTCCCAACAGCACATCTATTTTGCTGCGGAGGCTTTTTATTTCTTTGCTATAGGTCAATGAAACATCAACCAGATAGTTTTTTTTGGTTTGTTCGTAGTGCGTTACTCTTCCATGAGTAATATAGTTGGTAGCAGATAATGAATCAATGATATCATCGCCACTTCCTTTTGTATGGTCCATGCCCAGGTTGAGCAACACATGCAGATCAGGAAGGAAATGCAGTTTATAATCAAGCTGTACGTTACCGATCAGGCGGTTCACCTTTGAGCGGTTGTTGCGCTGATCAAGCAATGCGAGCGGGTTACGGTTAGCAAGGGAAATAGCGCTGTCATTTGCCTGACGCCATTCGTAATAACCGCCATAATTAACGGGATGGCTTCCTTTGTCAAATACAGGTTTTGTAGGATCAAAAGTGGCTGCATTACCTACAGCACCTTCGTCGGCAAACCTGTTCTTTGTTTGGCTTGCTTTTAAAGCCAGTGTAACAGCGAGGTGATCGTTGAGATATTTTGGCGTCAGGTTAAGTGACGCTGAGTAACGGTCAAACTTGTTTGTTTTCAGTATACCTGCCTGGTCCAAAAAACCCAGTGAAGCGCGGAACGGCATATTACCTACAGCACCGCTTGCACTTATATTATTATTGGTACCAAATGCATTCTGATAAATCTGGTCCTGCCAATCCGTACTGGCAGCACCCAATAGATTTTTGAATGTGTTATTGCCGGTAGCAGCAGCATCGGCGTTGATGATCTCCCTTACCTGATCAGCAGATAATACATCCACTTTTTTGGCCAAAGAGGAAACAGAGAATTGTGTATTGAAATTAAAACGGAGTTTACCTTTTGCACCTTTCTTACTGGTGATGATGATCACACCATTTGAAGCTCTTGAACCGTACAAAGCCGTAGCTGATGCATCTTTCAGTACGCTGATGGATTCAATATCATCTGTATTGATCGTATTCAACAAGTTGGCAGAGCCTGCAATTCCATTGCTTTCAACAGGCACACCATCAATCACGATCAATGGGTCATTGCTCGCATTCAGAGATGCATTACCACGGATCCGGATACGGCTACCGCCACCTGCAGAACCACCACCTGTAGTTACCTGCAAACCGGCAACCTTTCCCTGGAGCAACTGCTCTGAAGAGGCAATATTACCTTTTTGAAAATCTTTGGAAGAAAGAGAAGTGACAGAGCCGGTGAGATCAGACTTACGGCGGGTACCATAAGCGATCACCACTACTTCACCCAATGAAGCAGTGTTGATATCCATTCTTACATCAACTGTTGAACGGCCGTCAATGTTCACTTCCTGTGTGGCAAATCCAATGGAAGTAAATTCCAGGATATTGATCGTTGCCGGAACAGTTAAGCGATACGTTCCGTCAGCAGCCGTTTGTGTGCCGATGGAGCTGCCTTTGGCAACCACATTGACTCCCGCAACCCCTGCCCCTTTGGCATCAGTTACTTTACCGGAAACCACTTTGTCTTGAGCGAACGAGAAAAGAGAGAGAAATAGCATTACAGATGCTAGCAATGCCTTAAGCAGATTTTTGCAGGACATAAGCAATCGTTAATTGTTAAGCTAATCAGTTTCGTTAATACACAATGTGTATTTAGAACACAATGTTAGTGTATTTTTATTTCAGGAAAAAAATTAATTTTTTCCGAAGTCAGGCCCCTGCTGTATCTCAGGCAACCAGGGGACGCTGGTTGCTGGTTTTACGGCGCAGGGTTTTCCGCTTGAATTCGGGTTTCAGTTTGTACAATTTTCCGGGTCTGTGCGGCACATCTTCTTCCATTTCATTGAGATCGACCAGCCAGTCCTTGATCGCGATCTTCTTCCGGAAGTTCCGCCGGTCGAGCTCCACGCTAAGAATGGCTTCATATAATTCCTGTAATTCCCGGAGGGAGAATTTTTCCGGCAACAGGTTGAATATCACTGGATGTTCCATTACCTGCTCCCGCAGCCTGTTCAGGCAGGTATCAAGAATGGCTTTATGATCAAAAGCCATTTTTTTGATGTTTTTTACCGGATGCCAATGCAGATCATTGTTTGTCAACCGGAGTTTTTGGTGCTTGGCGTCTATCAGTGAATAATACGCCGTTGTAATAACCCTTCCCGAAGGGTGACGGTCCACACTGCCGAAGGTATGCACCTGCTCCAGGTACACATCTTCCATTCCTGTTCTTTCCTGCAAGATCCTGTAAGACGCCGTATCCAGGTCTTCATCGAGCCGCACCAGATCGCCCAGCAGGGAATACAGGTTAGAAAATTCTTCGAGGTCAGATTTGATCACCAACACTTTCAGTTCTTTGTTTTCATAGCAGAAAATAACACAGTCTACAGACACCGCGATATTGAAATAATCGAGGTGACTTATTTTTTCCAGCTCTGCCGTTTTCAAATTAATGCCTTTCGCCATATAGAGTTGATTAAATAAGGTTATGGAATCAGGATCTTGATATATTGATGTTGCCTGTCAGCGTTTATTTTCAACAGGTAAATACCAGCCGCCAAATTATTGATTTTATCAGTAAGAGCTACCCTGTGCTCTCCTGCACCAAGCTTTCCGGAAAAAACCTGGCGGATCACCTGCCCCTGCATGGTCTGCAATTCAGCCTTCACTTGCGTAGCTTCCGGCAGTTTCAGCCTGAGAACAGAAGCAGCCGAGGCCGGATTTGGATAAACAACTGCTGCAAGCGCAATATCCGGTCTATCAATATCCGTAACAGGAGTGGTTACTGCATTTACAATATTCTTATTAAGGTAAACATGGTATTCGCCCGGTTGCAGCGGAATGGTTTGCAGGGCGCCGGTTGCCGTAATGGTCGCTCCGGTAAGATAATCATACCAGGTGCCGCTGCCCTGGAAGCTTACACTTGCATTGGAAGGCACCACATCAAAATTTGCCACAACCAATGCGTTCAGGTCGGCAGAATTGATCTTAAAATATTTTACTGCATTGATAAGGTTGTAGCTAAAGTCTGTGCTGTTGAATAAAGCTGTTTGTGTTGTTCTCAGTTTGATCAGTGCTGCCGTTACATCATACAGGCGTTTTCTTTTAATATCCTGCATGTATTGCCAGCGGGGTTCTTTCCGGCTCAGTTTACAATCCTCATTTCCGTAAGGCTGGGGAATACTATTGTCGGTGCAGGCAAAAATAGATTTATCATATCCTCTTTCACCAAACTCCCAGATCATTTTGGGACCGGGTATGGTAAAGAACAGGCTGGAAGCGGCTTCCATACGCCGAAGTGCAATAGAATCATTTTTGACGGAATAGGTGCCCGACGCATTTCCGAAAGCAATGTTCTTATACATCAATCTTTCTTCATCATGGCTTTCCATATAACCTACCAGGTGAGGATTGGTAAATCCTCTTTCATTGCTGTTATAGACAACAGAAGAGAAGTTGGATTTATTGCTTTCATTATAGCCCATAGTGGCTTCATTATACGCCACATTCTCACGCTTGCCTCCCCAGAGCAAAAAGCCCATATTTTGCAGGGTCTGTTCTTCATTGGTAGCTGCCAAATGTTCAAGAATGATATAGGAAGAAGGGAAATATTTCCAGATCGTGTCTGCATAGGTTCTTAATATATCTACCCGGCTTTGATCATAAGCGCTGAATTCTGCATCATTGGTGGATGGCTTTTGTGTAAGCCCTTTGGTAAAATCCATCCTGAACCCATCCATTTTGTATTCCCGCAACCAGAAATCAAACATTCTTTTCCAAAAGTATTTTGTGGCAGCGCTTTCATGATTAAAATCATTACCAAAGCCAAATGCATGCGGCTGCACTTCATTAAGCCAGGGATTATTGGCCGCCGGGCGGTTGAGTGTCGAATTCCAGTAAAGCTGAGCCAGCGGTGATTGGCCATAGCAGTGATTGGGCACCACGTCCATGATCACGGCTATCTGTTTGCTGTGGCAGGAGTCGATAAACTCTTTCAGTTTGTTTTTGGTACCATAATATTTATCAGGGGCAAAGGAAAAAGAAGGGTTATAACCCCAACTATCATTTCCTTCAAATTCCGTCACCGGCATCAGCTCAACCGCATTAATGCCCAGGCGTTGCAGATAGCTAAGCGTATCGATCATGGTTTGCCAGCGATGCGCATCAGTGAAGTCACGGATCAGCACTTCATAGATAATAAGATTGCGTTTATCAGGGCCATTAAAGCTATTGTTCTTCCAGGTATATGCTGGCGCAGCAGTTTGTACAATACTTACTATGCCTGTTTGACCGGCAGGATAAGATTTCAGGTTGGGATAAACGTCAGCAGGTATGCTGCCATCATTGGCAGGATCAAGCACTTTTTCAGTATATGGATCAGCTATTTTCAAAGTGCCGTCAACCAGGTATTGAAAAGCATATTCCGTACCCGCTGTCAATCCATCGATCTGAAGCCACCAGTAATTGCCATCAGGGGTTTTATTCATTTGATTGGAAATCTGCTCTGTCCAGTTATTACCCGGGAATTCACCTATAACACTTGCCCGATTTTTTCCAGGCGCATACAGTACCAGGACCACAGAAGTATTATTAGGTAAATAATTGATACCATCCCTGACACCTGCAGGCAGGGGCGCAACAGTGACGCCACCTGTTACAAAGAATTTTACGGAATCTTTGGTAACAGTTGCACCATCCACTGCTTCAGCAATGATGGTCGTATTACCTCCTGCAGTGAGTGTTGGATTGGCGGAAATGGTTGTAGCGCCTGCAGCGGTCTGTATCAGCGTGCCATTCAGATAAAGGTTCAACGTGGCAGCTTTATTTGAATTGGCTGTAAGTGAAATATTATCATTCACCACTTTGGTCAGTGGCTCTGGCGAAGGAACAAATGTGGGTTGAAAAGGAGGAACCGAAAACCGCACTGCTACATTATTTGTATAGACAGGAATGAACATATCGCTGCCATCAGCATTGGCTGCTTTCTTTACCAGGTCAGGATTGGCGTTGGCATCGCGGAACAGGATCCCGATTTTCTGAATGGTTTCACCTGCAGGTACACCAAAAAAGCTGCGGATATTAGTAATGGTATACTGATACTTGTTATTACCCAGGGAAGTGGCTTTCAAAGCCGGTGTGGCGCTACCCCAGGAAGCACCGGTACTGCCATTCACATACAACCATTGCTGGCCGCCATTATTGCTGAGATTGGTGGTAACACCGATATGGACATATATATTATTGGGATCGCTGTAATTATTCAATCCCTGGTTACCCTTGGTGGCATCCAGTACGATAGTAATATTATCATTGTCTTTGGGAAAAGCAGGAGTCCAGGTTAATAACTGGGCAAAAGAAAATACAGGGGCGCAAAGGAGGACCAGCAGGCCCGGCAACAATCGTTTCATATAAACAATTTGTTTTTAAAGCGGCTGTTGGGATCATTCAAAATCAAGATGCAAAACCTTCCACGTCAACAGGTGGTTTTTGAACTTTATATAGATCCAATCATATTGGGCAACAGCCGGCACAAACCAGTTTTGGCAAAACCGGGAATGAAGATACAAATATGTACTTACAACACATTAATTATTTTTCGGGGCTTAAATTCAGGGAATAGTTCATTCCGGGAATTTTCTGGTTTTGACTTCAGTCTGAATATTTTCCCACTAAGACACGAAGGCCACAAAGAATATTTACTTATTTATATACCATCTAAGGAAGATGCCCTGGCAATATTTCTGTGTGGCCTTCGTGTCTTAGTGGGAAAATATAATCCTTGAAACCGGGGGAGTCCTAATCCCCGTTTTCAGCAAGAGGCCCTAACTTTACTTTGAAACTGAAGGATATGTATACCCAGGATGCGACCAAAGAACTCCAGAAACAAAGTCTTGCCTTACTAAAAAGCAGTGCCAAACAAGCCATTGAGCCCGACAAAGCCGGTCAATTGAGAGACGTGCTCCGCTTTCATGAATACCGCTATTATGTATTGAATGATCCGCTGATCGCCGATGGCGAGTATGATCAACTGTTCAAAGAACTGGAAAGAATCGAGAAAGAAAATCCCTCGCTGATCACCTCCGACTCCCCTACCCAAAGGGTAGCCAAGGGTTTGACCAAAGATTTTCCGACAGCACAGCACCTGGTGCCTATGCTTTCGCTCGACAACTCTTATAATGCAGACGATCTGGTCGATTTTGACCGGAAAGCCCGCGAACTGACGGGGCTTAAAGAAATCGAATACTGTGTGGAACCAAAATTTGATGGCGGCAGTATCTCACTGATCTATGAAGATGATATGCTGGTGCGTGGGGCTACACGTGGTAATGGAGTGGAGGGAGACGAAATAACGACTAACGTAAAACAGATCCGTTCTATCCCTCTTTCTGCGAAATTCTCCAAATACGGTATACAAACCGTAGAGATAAGAGGAGAAGTGCTGATCAATAAAAACAATTTCGCGCGGTACAATCAGCAACTCGTGGAGCAGGGACTGGCTCCGCTCGCAAATCCCCGCAATGCAGCTTCCGGTACATTACGTATCAAAGACCCGGCTGAAGTGTCAAAAAGAAGCCTGGAAGCTTTTGTGTACCATATCAGTTATTATACCACTTCTGCGCTTAAGGACCTCCCTTTTACTACTCATTCCCAATCGCTTGAATTGCTTTGGGAGTTAGGGTTCCGCAGTCCCAATAAAGAAAAAAAAGTGTTCAAGGGCATACAGAGTGTAATTGATTATTGCCTGGAGTTTGAACAAACCCGGGATAGCCTTCCTTATGAAATTGACGGGATGGTGATAAAAGTGAATGACCTTGAGCTGCAGGATAAAATGGGCATGACCTCTCATCACCCGCGCTGGGCCATTGCTTATAAATTCAAAGCCCGCCAGGGAACAAGTAAACTTCTTGGTGTGGAATTCCAGGTGGGAAGAACAGGTTCCATTACACCGGTAGCCAAAATACAGCCTGTACCGATCGGCGGGGTCACCGTTTCTTCCATCTCCCTTTTTAATGAAGAAGTGATCAAAGAAAAAGACCTGATGATCGGCGATACTGTGCTGGTAGAACGTGCCGGAGATGTGATCCCCTATATTGTAAAATCACAGGCGGAGTTGAGAAAAGGGGATGAAAAACATATAAAGTTCCCAAAGAACTGCCCTGTCTGCGATAGTAAACTCTTTAAAGAAGAAGGAGAGGCCGTGTGGCGGTGTATTAATATTGAATGTCCGGCACAGGTCGTAGAGCGCATCATTCATTTCAACAGCAAAGATGCGATGGATATCCGCGGCTTCGGAGATGCTATCGTCCGCAAGTTTTATGATCTTGGTTTCCTGAAAGATATTCCCGGCCTGTATACACTCGATTTTGAAAAGATCGGAAAGCTTGAAGGATTCGGGCAAAAATCGGTGGACAACCTGAAAGCTGCTATTGAAAAATCCAAAACGCAGCCGTTGAACCGTCTCATCTTCGGGTTGGGTATCCGCTTTGTGGGTGAAACAACTGCTAAAACCTTAGCGCATGCAGTCAATCATTTGATGGATTTCCGTCAGTTCTCTGTAGATGATCTGAAAAACCTGGAGGATATTGGCCCGAAAGTAGCCGGCAGCATCCATCATTTCTTCAGCAATGAAAGTAATATCCAGATGTTAAAAGAACTGGAGAAGCTGGGGCTTTCTTTAAAGAATGAAAAGAAAGATCAGCCGGAAGGAAGTGGCAGCCTGGCAGGACAGACATTTTTGTTTACCGGCACACTCCCTACATTGAAACGTGATGAAGCAGAGGCAATGGCGGAAGCACAGGGTGGCAAGATCGTTAGCGGTGTAAGCGCGAAGCTTAATTACCTGGTGGTGGGCGAAAGCGCCGGCAGCAAACTGGAAAAAGCAAAGAAGATCAATTCAATCAAGATCATTTCTGAAGCAGAATTTTTAAAGCTGCTGTCCAGGTGATAAACAAAGGATAAAAACCAGTTTATACTTCGGTAAGGGTATCGCTAAGAGCGCAATGTTATCTACTTTAAATCTCTTGGCGTTCTTTGCGTATCCTTTGCGCTCTTAGCGATACATTTTTAATTTTTACTTTTGAATTTTAAATTACGAGATATCATGTTACAGCCCAATACACTTCAATTCTTACGCAATCTTAAAAAGAACAATAATAAACCCTGGTTCGATGCCAACCGGCCCAAATACGAATCAGCTAAAGCCGACTTCATTCAATTTATTCAGCGGGTTATTGATACACACGGAAAAAAAGATCCGGCCATCCACAATCTCGTGGCCAAGGATTGTTTATTCCGGATCAACCGCGATATCCGTTTTTCGAAAGATAAATCGCCGTATAAAACCAATTTCGGCGCAGCGATGAATAAAGGTGGGAAACAAACTACTTCTTCCGCTGGTTATTATTTCCACCTGGAACCCGGGCAAACTTTTACCGGCGGAGGTATCTGGATGCCAGGGCCGGAATTTCTCCGCAAAGTGCGCCAGGAGATCGATTATAATTTTGATGAGTTCAAGAAGATCATCAGCTCAAAGAAATTCAAGTCTGTGTATGGAGATCTTTCACATGAAGCTGAATATAAATTGGTACGGTTGCCGAAAGGCTATGAAGCGGACAATCCTGCAGCAGAGTATTTAAAGCTGAAAAGTTTTATCGCATCTATTGCGATCAAAGATGCTGATCTTACCTCGAAAGACCTTGTAAAGAAAACAGTGAATGCTTTTGAGGCATTACAACCAGTGGTAGAGTTTATTAATCAGAGCATGGAAGGGTAAATTTGTTAGCCTGGTAGTCTTACCAAAACGCCTTTTCGCTTTACAATGTTTTTATAATCCCACTGGATGGTCTTTGATTTTTCCAGCCAGCGTTGAAGGTCTTCTTTGTTGATCTCTTTTTTGGAGATATAGCGGGCCTCGGCAGCTTTAAAGCTTCCTTCTGGTAGCAGGCCGGGTTCATCAAAAGACTGGCCGCTCCAGAACAACAGCCGCACTTCGCTTTTTAGTTTGCTGTAACCAACAATAGGATTCCCATCAAGGAACCAGACGGGATGGCGGTGCCAGATCTTGCTTTCTGCTTCTTTGAGGGATTTGTTTATTTCGCGGGCAAGAGTGTTGCAGATGGTGGCGTCTTCAGTGGATAAGGCGTCGTTATAGGCTTTGATATCTTTGTTCATTGTTCTTGCTTTCGCTAAAGTTAGGGAACTTAGCCGTGGATTAAAATTCAACCGATCGGCCATATTTTTTATAAAGAAAACCAACCGATCATGTAAGCATGATTCTTTATGAAATGTTGAATTCGAAGGTTGAAGGAACAATTTCCGCTTTAAGTAATCTGATTTCAGTCCAAACGCTTTACATCTTTAGCCGTCGCCCCTTTATTTTACCGTCGTCAGTAAAGTTATCAACCTCCGGCCCTATAATAACCTTCCAACCCAGCGATTCCAATGCAGTATCAGTCAGATATTCGTTTTCAAATTGCGTAAGGTGAACGTTTCCGTATTTACAAAGAAAAAGTTGGAGTTTTTCGTCCTTGTCAAAAAGGAAAATATATTCTGGAACTGACGGGTCGCATCTTATCATCCAAAACAATATTTCAACAAATGCTGGCAGATTTTCCAGGCGTAGCATAAATGCCTCTTTATACGTTCGGCTGCCAACAATTTGTTCAAGTAACTTATACGAATTCAAGAGTGGCTTAAAGTTATTTGCCCTGTTACCAAAAAAGTCAAGTTTAACATGAGAAACTATTATGAGCTCATGTACGTCAATTGTTTTAAACAGTTCCTTCAACCCTTGAGCTAATACAACTGTAAATGTATCGATGTTCGTATGGCCTAAACCTATGATTTTATTAATTGAGACATAATCAATCGCTTGTTCATGGATGAAATCAAATTGCTCCCAATACAAATGTTCTTCATTATCTTCTTTGTAATGTTGCAACACTTCTTCATCATGAAATGCTTTTTGTAGCCTGGTTAATTCGGAACTGATGACCATCCTGGCTCTTGCGATTTCTTTCCTTGTTACAAGTCTTATCATAATGTTATTCACCTGGTTTGGCCTTAAGTCAGGAATATCAAATTCCCTTAAATAATTCGCCTCCTCTTGTCGGGAGCTAACTCGGACTGGTTACACAAATACTTACCATAGCCCCAACCTACGTTCTGATGAGCCAATCAGTGCTGATCGCCTCCATAAGATCCTGATACCCAATATTAAAAAAAATTATTTGGTTAATTCGATGTTTAAACATTAAATTTGTATTCTAAACTTAATCATTATGGCAACCTGGACAATCGACCCCGCTCACTCCGAGATAGGTTTTAAAGTAAAACACCTTGTTATCTCTACCGTCTCCGGAAAATTCAACTCCTTTGAAGGAAAACTCGTTGGTGATATTGAAGACTTCGCCAACACTAAAATTTATTTCTCTGCAGACATCGATAGCATCCATACCGGCAACGATCAACGTGATGGTCACCTGAAATCTGCTGATTTCTTTGACTCCGCTGCTCATCCCAAACTGACTTTCGAATCAACCAGCATTGAAAAGAAAGGCGACGATTATAAAGTAAATGGTAACCTCACATTGAAAGGCATTACCAAACCCGTTAGTCTCAATGCAGAATTCGGTGGGGTAGAGAAAAGCCTTTACGGCCAAACCGTAGCAGGTTTTGAAGTAACTACAAAGATCAACCGTCGTGATTTCGGTCTTACCTGGAATGCAGTTACTGAGGCTGGTGGTGTAGTAGTAGGCGATGAAGTGAAACTGGCAGCTAACCTGGAGCTGATCAAACAAGACTAAAATAGTTTAAGGGTTTAAAAGTTTAAGGTTCTGTAAGAACCCGAGGTTGTTCACTGATTTGTGTTAACCTTAAACTTTTAAACCCTTAAATCTTTCAAACTAGCATCCATTTATAACAATCCCTTCCCAACAAGGTACTCTGCGATCTGCACCGCATTCGTTGCAGCGCCTTTCCGAAGATTGTCGGAAACGATCCAGAGATTAAGGGTGTTGGGTTGCGATTCATCCCTCCTTAAACGGCCCACAAATACTTCATCCTTTTCATGTGCATCCTTGGGCATGGGATACTGTGCATTCGCAACATCATCCACAAGCACTACTCCGGGAGAAGATGACAACAGTGACCTCACTTCATCCAGTGTATAATCTTTTTCAAATTCAACGTTGGCGCTTTCACTATGGCCGCCCATTACAGGTATGCGCACAGTGGTAGCCGTTACACGAATGGAGTCATCGCGCATGATCTTGGCTGTTTCTTTCACCATCTTCATTTCTTCCTTGGTATAGCCATTGTCCATGAACACATCAATCTGAGGGATCACGTTCAGATCGATCGGGTATTTATAAGCCATCTCGCCGCTTACACCCTTCCTTTCATTCATCAGTTGGTTCACGGCTTTCACACCAGTACCGGTCACGCTCTGGTAAGTGCTCACTACGATCCTTTTGATACCATACTTTTTATGCAGCGGGTTAAGCGCCACCACCATTTGTATAGTTGAGCAATTTGGATTGGCAATGATCTTATCGTTTGCTGTCAGCACATCGGCATTGATCTCAGGCACCACCAATGGTTTGGCAGGGTCCATTCTCCAGGCAGAGGAATTATCAATAACAGTGATACCAGCTTCGGCAAACTGCGGTGCCCATTCCAGGGAAGTGCTGCCGCCGGCGGAGAACAATGCTACTGCGGGTTTAGCTGCAATCGCGTCTTTCAGGCCCACCACCTTATATTTTTTTCCCTTGAATTCCACTTCCTTTCCCACTGATCTTTCTGAAGCCACCGGTACCAGTTCAGTTACCGGAAAATTCCGTTCTGCCAAAACCTGTAACATTTTGGTGCCAACCAATCCTGTGGCGCCTACGACTGCAACTTTCATTGTTTTGTTTCCCCCTGCCCACCTACGCTAAAGCTTCGGCGGGCCATTTAGTTATTAATAATGGTTAAAAAAAACAGGCCCTCCGTTAGGAAGGCCTGCCAAGTCTTTTATGTTACCATACATAACGCTGCAAACCTTCCCTAGGGACGTTTCTTTATGCGCTTTGTATGTTTCATCATTTTCATATCCTTGTGCTGCTACATAAAATCCAGTAGCATAGCAAAAATAATCTCCCGTTTTATTCACTCCAAATAATGTTTTTTTCCCATTCGCAGGTTCCACCCCCTTTTGAACTTTACCCCATGAAAAACAGCATGACCAATTCGCCTCCATGGATGAAACGTTCATTATTATTTATTGCAGCGCTCATGCAGTACTGGCTACATGCACAGGATCGCTATACAGTGGTCATCAATGAGATCATGGCTGATCCAACGCCTTCTGTGCAACTGCCGGAGTATGAATGGGTGGAATTAATAAATACTGGCCCCGAGCCTGTCAACCTCCGCAATTGGCGGCTAGGGGACGCGACTTCCCTCTCAGGTCCATTCCCGGAGTTCCTGCTTCAACCTGATAGCCTGGTCATTATTTGTTCAGGATCTGCCCGGCCTTTCCTGCAAGGCTGGGGACAAACGCTGGCTGTAACCAGTTTCCCTTCATTGAACAATGACAGCGAACAATTATTCCTCCAATCGGCCGATGGCAGGATTATGCATGCAGTCCGCTATTCGATTGATTGGTATGCTAATACTTTAAAACAGGAAGGTGGCTGGAGTCTTGAAATGATCGATGCATCCAATCCCTGCTCTGGCTACGGCAACTGGAAAGCATCCGTCCATCCTGCAGGCGGCACTCCGGGCCGGTCGAATTCTGTGGCTGCAGTAAACCCGGATACAAGTCCACCAGAAGCATTGCGTTCATATATGACTTCCCCAACCAGCTTTATCCTGCTTTTTAATGAACCCCTTGATAGTTTATATGCATCTACGCTTCAGCACTATGCTGCTGATCATGGACTGGGCTTTACTAAAGCAAGCTGTCTGCCCCCTCTCTTCAACGAGATCCAACTTGAAACCAACAACCCGGTCGACAGCCAGGTAGTTTATAATATAACCATCAACCAGGCAAGGGATTGCAGGCAAAATGAAATGACTGCGACTATCACTATTAAAGCAGGAGAACCAACAGACCCTGGCCCAGGAGAATTTATTATCAACGAAATCCTGTCTGATCCCAAACCCAATGCCTATGATTATGTCGAACTCTATAATCCCGGGCCTAAAATATTCGATGCCGGCAAACTTTATATCTCCAACCGGAGCAGTAACGGACAGATCAATACCCCTATAGTTTTAAGCCCTTCATCTTTCACGATCTTTCCCGGTGATCATATCATACTTACAGAAAAAGCTGCCAGCCTTGCATTGAACTACCTCGTCAAAAATCCTATGAATGTGCTCGAGGCCCGTCTGCCCTCTTATCCCGATGATAAAGGGACCGTATTATTGCTGAATGCCCAGGGGCTGATCATAGATGAAGTCAATTACACCCGCGACTGGCATTTCAAACTTATCGACAACCCCGAAGGCGTTTCGCTTGAAAGAATCGATCCATCCGCCCCCTCATCCGAACCAACCAACTGGCATTCCGCTGCATCAACAGCCGGATTTGGAACGCCCACTTATACCAACTCCCAATCCCGGAAACAACCACCCCTCCAGGCCCAATTCGAAATAACCCCAACCCTATTCTCTCCCGACAATGATGGTTATAATGATATCACTACTCTCTACTACAAAACCACCGAACCCGGCCTTGTGGCCAGTATATTCATCTTCGATGAAGCCGGCAGACTGGTAAAAAATCTTGCCCGCAACAGCCTGTTGGGCAATAACGGGCACTGGAACTGGGACGGCACTGATAACAAAGGACAACTGTTACCCATCGGCATCTACATTATCCAAACAGAACTATTCAACCTCAACGGAGACAAACAAAGATTCCGCCACGCCGTAGTATTAGCCAAAAAACTAAATTAGAAATTCGCTTCTCTTAACATTCACCCCCACATAACGCTCCAAATTCATTCCTCCTATCATATATTGCTCTTCCTTCCATTTTCACTCCTCCAAGATCAGCCACCATTCGTTTCCCATTCGTGCCTATACACCTTCAACCACAACCACCCACGCCAATTCGGTCCATTCGCGTTTTAGGTTTTTGTTTACACCCAATTTCCTACCTTCCTTCCATGACTCCCCGCCGCTACAACCTCCTTCTCCATCCCCTTTTCCTTCTCAGCCTTTTTCTCTTACTGCTAAACGATATCAGCCTGAAATATGAATTCCACAACAGCTTCACCGGCAAACTATCTGACTTCACCGGGCTGTTTGTATTCACACTCTTCTGGATGGCCGTTTTCCCTAAGCATAAATGGCAGATAACTTTAGCAACAGCCCTGATCTTTATCTGGTGGAAATCCCCGTTCTCCTCTTCCTTCATTCAATCATGGAATGAAGTGATGCCTGTACCACTCGCAAGAGTGATCGATTACTGGGACCTTACAGCTTTGATAATGCTGCCACTTGCCTGGTTGCTGGCCCGCACAGACTATAACCCTTCGATCAAATACCGTCGCTTTTTTATAGCTACAATAGGCTGCATCACCCTGTTTTCATTTTGTTTCACTTCTCCGCCACGCTATGCCCTCTATTATTATCCACCCAATCAAATCCGGTTTTACGGAAATTTCAAAACATCCAAAACACAAGAACAGATACTGGATAAACTGGCCAGTAAAAGCATTTCGTTCCATATAGATTCCATTTCCTACTACCCTATCACCGATGGAGAATATTACTTAAGAACAAATGAGCAGGTTGATAGTAGTAAATGGGTAAGGGTAAACGATACAAGAGATTCAGTTCTATACAGGCGAATGGAAGAACGTCCTTTTTATCTTATCCCGAGTTATAACCTGGATGGACAGGAACTGAAAAACGTTAAGATGAGAATTACGCAAGGCAACAAAAAAACCTTTATCTACGTAGAGAGCTTTCAGGTAGACGGCAATATAGAATACAACAATAAATTGGAGAAGCAATATAAAAAGCATTTTAAGAAGCTATTTGAGTAGCATTTCTTTTCATATTCTTCAACACCCAGGCCAGCGTGAAAGAGGGAATAAAATCTGTACCTGGTAATATCTCTTCCACAAAGTTGAACGCTCCTCCAAGCAATCCTTTCCAGCCACCAAAACTGATACTGAAGATCAATGCCGACACTGGTGCCCAAAAAAGATCACCCAGTTCTCCCAGTACCGGAATAGCATAGGTAAGATACCCTGCTGCATCCATCAGAAGGCAAAACAACAAAGAAGGAGAGCTATTTCTGTTTTTCATGCTATAACAGATACAGAAATGGCCTCAATAGTTGCATACTCCAAAAAGCCAGAAATGGTACTGCCCGGTTCGTCGTTAGATTTTGCCTATTGGGCGCCACTCTCAAGGCCGCTTCACACATCAGGAATAATTTTATACTGTGTTATATACAGAAACCAAAAAATATGGTATGCGTAGAATCCTTTCCCTATCTACTTTCCTCCTCTTTCTAACAGGCATTGCTAGAGCACAGGATAATACGCAATTGCCTGCAAAGTGGACACTGGAAGATTGCATTAATTATGCAAAAGAAAATAATATACAGATCAATACGCTGAAGCTCTCCTCCGATGCGGCAAAGCTGGATTGGCAGCAATCAAAGAATAACCGGTTGCCTAATGTGAATGGAACCATTTCACAATCACTGGTCAACAGTAATAATGCTGACCCTGTGATCGGTGGTTTTCAAACGCAAGCCAATTTCTCCAGCAACTATGGTATTAATTCTTCCATGACCATTTATAACGGGGGTTATCTGAACAATGATATCAAATCAAAATCCCTGTCGCTCGAATCAGCCAATCTCACTGTTCAGGAAACAACCAACAATATTACACTCAGTATCACACAGGCATTTTTAAATATACTGCTGGCAAAAGAAAACATCACCTATCTCAAACAGGTGCTGGCTACTTCTGAAGCGCAACTGAAACAAAGCCAGCAAAGGTTTGATGCGGGTTCCATTTCAAAAAAAGATCTTTTACAATTTCAATCACAACTCGCTTCTGATAATTACAATCTTGTAACGGCTAACAATAGCTATCAAACCAATATTGTTAACTTGAAACAGTTGCTTCAACTGCCAGCCTCCTATCAAATGAAAGTAGCCGAACCTGCATCAGTAGAGCCGCAGCAAGCGGTTGTTTCATTGAACGAGGCCATGTCAGCCGCCCAGGAAACAAGGCCTGAAGTAAAGAATGGTGAAGTGGGTGTGGGCATAGCCGAAGCTGAACTTGCAAAAACCAAAGCCGGTCGCTTACCAACAGTCAGCCTTGGAGCCAATCTATCTTCCGGCTTCTCCGACAATCGCGACGCAAAATATTTTTCACAACTCAACAACAACTTTTACCAGTCGCTCGGTGCAACTATTGCAGTCCCCATCTTCAGCAGAAAACTGAACAAGACTAATATCGCCAAATCAAAGATTGCTATCGAACAAGCCAGGCTCGATTTACTGAACACTAAAACAGTATTGAATCAACAGGTGGAACAGGCTTATATCAATCTCCGGAATGCCCAGGCACAATTTGTAGCTGCACAAACCCAACTCAAGGCAGCCGAGGAAAGCTATCATATCACCGACGAGCAACTGAAACTGGGTGCAGTAAATGCAGTGGATGTAATGACACAGCGGAACACGTACGTTCAGGCATTGCAATCTTTTGTGCAGGCAAAATATTCCGCTGTGTTGTATAATAAAATATATGATTTCTATACCGGCAAGCCGGTAACATTCTAATTTAAAAAGCCCGACATGAAAAAATATAAATGGATAATATGGGTGGTAGTAATAGCAGCAGTGGCCGTGGCAGTTTGGTTCTGGAAATTCAGATCAGAGAAAAGCATTATTGTTTTGGAAACAGAACATCCTAAGATCGGTACCCTCACACAATCGGTAACAGCTACCGGCACAGTGCAACCTGTAGATACCGTATCAGTAGGCACCCAGGTTTCAGGTACTATCCAGAAAGTGTATGTTGATTTTAACTCGGTCGTAAAGAAAGGGCAATTGCTGGCGCAGCTCGACAAATCTTTATTACAGGCACAGGTGGCACAGATCAACGCCAATCTCTTATCTGCGCGTGCCAACAACACCTACCAGCAAAGTAATTATGAACGTCAGCAAAAATTATTTGATGTGGGCGCCATCAGTAAATCTGAACTGGAAACAGCCCTTTATCAATACAATAGTGCAAAAGAAAACGTAAATAGCATAACAGCACAGTTGAACGCAGCTCAAAAGAATCTTTCGTTTGCAGATATCTACTCGCCAATTGATGGTACGGTACTGTCAAGAAGTGTGAGTGAAGGACAAACCGTAGCTGCAAGCCTGAGCACTCCTCAACTCTTCAGCATCGCAAAAGATCTTACCAAAATGCAGGTGCAGGCATCCGTTGATGAAGCCGATATTGGCAATGTAAAGACCGGGCAACGTGTGATCTTCACAGTCGACGCTTTTCCTGCTGATACATTTTCCGGTACCGTGAAAGAGATCCGGCTCCGTTCCAATGTTTCCTCTAATGTGGTCACTTATACCACCATCATCGATGCGCCCAATGCAGAACAGAAACTGAAACCAGGTATGACGGCCAGCATCACGATCTATACTGAAGAAATAAAAGACATCATGCTCTTACCTGCCAAAGCAATCCAGTTCAGGCCCGATTCAGTGTTGGCAAAGCTCTACCAGGTAGAACACAGGCAAGGGCCGGGAAACCGTCAACAACCATCGGGAACTGATAGCACAGGAACGCCGGCTATGGTTTGGATAAAAAAAGACAGCAGCCTTATTCAGCGCCCGATCATGACGGGCGAGAATGATGAAACACAGGTACAGATCTTGTCGGGACTGTCAATTAACGATGAGGTGGTAACCGGTTATAAGCAAGTGTCCAAAGATAAAAAAGCTACTACCACAGAAAAGAGTCCTTTTATGCCAACAAGGCCGGGAGGAAACAGGGGAGGTCAGGGACGTCCGTCAAGGTAGTTAAGCGAAGAATAATAGCTAATGTTCAATGATCATTAAAATGGCAGCAAAAATTCTTGAAATACATAATCTAAAGCGTGAGTTCAGGATGGGCAGCGAAACTGTACGAGCGCTGAAAGGAGTTTCGTTTTCAGTGGAAGCAGGAGAGTTTGTTACTATCATGGGCAGTAGTGGATCAGGTAAAACAACCATGCTTAATATTCTCGGTTGTCTTGATCAACCATCTGATGGGGACTATCTACTGGACGGTGTAAATGTTAAGCAACTTTCCCGTAATGAACTGGCCAGGCTGCGCAATAGAAAGATCGGCTTCGTATTCCAGTCTTACAATCTTTTAGCCCGCACGTCCGCTTTGGAAAATACGGAACTTCCTCTATTGTATAACCCGGATGTTTCAGGTAAGGAAAGGCAGTCCCGCGCTGTAAAGGCGCTTGAAGCAGTGAAGCTGGGCGATCGTTTACATCACCTGCCCAATCAACTATCTGGTGGGCAGCAGCAGCGTGTTGCTATTGCAAGGGCATTGGTGAATGAACCGATCATGATCCTTGCAGATGAAGCCACCGGCAACCTGGACACACGTACCTCTTATGAAATAATGGCCCTCTTGCAGGAATTGAATCAGCAGGGAAAAACCATTGTTTTCGTAACGCATGAACCGGATATCGCTGCATTCAGCAGCCGGACCGTTACGCTAAAAGATGGTAAAGTGATAAAAGATATGAAGAATCCGGCTGTCAGATCAGCAAAGGATGCACTGGCTTCTTTGCCGGTGAATGATGATTATTAAATGTATACTGATGAACGCTCTTAATCTATTACAATTGGCCTGGCGGGCATTGCTCCGGAATAAACTCCGTGCTTTTCTCACCATGCTTGGTATCATCATCGGCGTTGGTGCTGTTATTACCATGGTAGCTATTGGTGAAGGTTCAAAACAAAGCATCCGCAGCCAGCTTTCTTCCATGGGTTCCAATATGGTCACGATCCGCCCCAGCAGTAATCAAACGGTAGGAGGCGGTGCAAGATTGGGCGCATCCGGCTTGCAGACCCTGAAAGTGCCCGATGCAGAGCTATTGAAAAAACAGGCAAGCTATCTCACCGCTGTATCACCGGCCGTTTCAGCAAATGGCCAGGTGATCAATAGCGCGAAGAACTGGCCCACTTCCATACAGGGCGTCAGTCCTGAATATCTATCCATCCGCGATTGGAAATTGAAAGACGGCATCTCTTTTTCAGATGAAGATGTGAAGACCTCCAGTAAAGTTTGCCTGCTCGGTCAAACCGTGGTCGACAATATTTTTGATCCTGGCGAAGATCCTATTGGGAAAACCATCCGGTTTGATAAGATACCATTAAAAGTGATCGGAGTGCTGGAAGAAAAAGGAGAGAATACATTCGGGCAGGACCAGGATGATATCATCCTCGCTCCTTATACCACTGTTCAAAAAAGAATACTGGCCATTGATTTCATTCAAACAATTTACGCTTCCGCTATTGATGAGAACAGCTCTTCGCTCGCTACCGCAGAAGTAACTTCGCTACTCAGGAAAGCACATAAGCTGCAAAGCGGGGAAGATGATGATTTTACTGTACGGACACAGGCTGAACTGATCAGTACGATCAGTTCCACCAGCGAATTACTGACGGTATTGCTTGCAGCTATTGCAGGTATTTCACTGGTAGTAGGCGGTATCGGGATCATGAACATCATGTATGTGTCCGTAACGGAACGCACTAAAGAGATTGGCTTGCGGATGTCCATTGGTGCACGGGGTTTGGATATACTGTTACAATTCCTGGTAGAAGCAATCCTGATCAGTATTACCGGTGGAATTATTGGTGTGGTATTCGGGTTGACGGCATCCAAACTGGTAAGCATTTTCCTTTCATGGCCTACACTGGTATCTCAATCATCAATCGTATTATCCTTTGCTGTTTGTGCAATAACGGGTGTGTTCTTTGGGTATTATCCTGCGCAGAAAGCTTCGAGGTTGGATCCTATAGAGGCGTTGAGGTATGAATAAGAACGCGTTTGGAGTGGGAAATTAAGAATACGCAAAGAGCGCAAAGAATATCGGAGAACATTGTGTTCTTTACCTATCCTTTGCGCCCTTATGTTACAATTATCTTTCTAAGATCAAACCAGTTCTATCTCAAAGCTCACCAGTTGCTTGAACTGCTCAATCCTTCTTTCGATATCTGTTTTGCTTACTTCTTTCAATCTTGTTGGTCCAAATTTTTCCACGCAGAAGCTTGCCAGTGCAGAGCCTACAATTATCGCCCTTTTCATGTTTTCGAAGGAGATATCGCCTGTTTTAGCAAGATGACCCATAAATCCGCCTGCAAAAGTATCTCCGGCTCCGGTAGGGTCGAACACTTCTTCCAGCGGAAGAGCAGGCGCAAAGAACACATTATCACCATGGAACAATAAAGCTCCGTGCTCGCCTTTCTTAATGATCAGGTATTTTGGACCCATCGCCATAATGCTTTTAGCAGCTTTCACCAACGAGAACTGTCCGCTGAGCTGGCGGGCTTCCGCATCATTCACCATCAGCAGGTCAACATGCTTTAACACTTCTTCCAGGTCGGGCATAGCCACTTCCATCCAGAAGTTCATTGTATCCATCACGATCAGCTTGGGCCTTTTCTTCAGTTGTTTGATCACGCTCAGTTGAATGGCAGGCACGAGGTTGCCCAGCATCAGGAATTCTGCACCTTGATAAGAATCAGGGATTTGTGGGTTGAAATCAGCCAGCACATTGAGGTCAGTCACCAACGTATCGCGACTGTTCATATCCTCATGATATCGGCCACTCCAGAAAAAGGATTTTTTATCAGGTACGATCTCCACTCCTTCCAATTGGACACCCCTTTTCTTCAACTCTTCCATTTCTTCTTTCGGAAAATCGTATCCGACGATGGATACCTGTTGAATGGGTTGTACGAAATTAGCAGCAGCATAAGCCACATAGGTGGCAGAGCCCCCAATGATCTTATCTGTTTTGCCAAAAGGGGTTTCGATCGCATCAAAGGCCATAGTGCCTACTGTAATTAAAGACATAGATTAAAATTAGGTTCAAAAAAGCCGGGAGCCGGGGCCGAATGGCCGGAGGCACTGGTTGTAAAACGGCGTGCAAACCTACATGAAATTTCAACATGAATTACAATAAAACCCAATCAGGGCTTATCTTTGGGTATGGCTAAAATACAGCGCAGAAAGGCGTCCAAAAAGGATCTTATCCTGCAAAAAGCAGCCCTTATGTTCCGGGAAAAAGGCTTTGCCGCAACTTCGATGCGTGACCTCGCCGAAACGGTGGGGATTGAAGCTGCCAGCCTGTACAATCATATCCAATCCAAATCGGAGATCTTGCAAGACATTACTTTCCGTATTGCCAATGATTGTAATGAGCATCTCGACAGCCTGAACAATAATGGGATGAACTCCACTCAAAAGATCGAATCGCTGATCCGGTTCCACGTACAGATGATGATCAACCGGTTTGAAGATTACTATGTAATGGTTAACGAGTGGATGCATCTTTCCGAACCCTATCTCACTAATTTCAGTGTGCAGCGCCGGAATTATGTAAGGAAAATGGAAAGCATTATACAGGAAGGTATCGACAATAAGGAAATGAAACCTGTTAGCCCCTATGTTGCCGTGCTTACCATCCTGTCATCTGTCAGAGGCCTGGAATTTTGGCATAGAAGCCACCAGCGCATCACTCCTGAAGAAATGGAAGATAATATGGTGAACCATCTTATCAATGGGCTCAGGACCCAATAAGCAAATTGCCATCTGAAATCAAACAGCCTTATGTCCCTTCATTTCCATAAACTCCGTGTAAAAGATATCCGGAAGGAAACAGACGATTGTGTATCTATCAGTTTCGATATTCCTAACACCCTGAAAGAGATTTTTCTTTTCGAACAGGGGCAGAACATCACGCTCCGGCGCAACCTGAACGGTGAAGAAACAAGACGGTCTTATTCCATCTGCACTTCCCCATTTGAAAACGAGCTCCGTGTTGCTGTTAAAAAAGTGGAAGGAGGATCATTCTCCTGCTTTGCCCATGCTGAACTTCATGCAGGCGATGAAATTGAAGTGCTGCCCCCTACTGGTAAATTCAATACAAAGCTGGATCCTCTCAATGCCAGGAAATACCTGGCATTTGCTGCCGGTAGCGGCATCACACCTGTGATATCGATCATTAAAACCACCTTGCAAACAGAGCCAGGCAGCTCATTCACCCTGGTGTATGGCAACCGCAGCCGCCACTCTATTATATTTTTTGAAGAACTGGAAGCTTTAAAGAATAAATATCTCCAGCGCTTCAATCTCATTTATATACTCAGCCGTGAAGGAACAGACACACCTGTTAATGCCGGAAGAATAGATGTAAACAAACTATCTGAACTGTCCAGGCTGGTCAATTACCAGTCAATGGATGAGATCTTTATCTGCGGACCAGAAGAAATGATCTTTACCGTAAAGGATTTCATGGAAAAGGAAAAGATCGATGCAGATAAAATCCATTTCGAGCTTTTCACTACGCCAGGACAGAAAAGAAATATATCCACCGATCCTTTTTCGAAGAAAGAAAAGGGCTCCGGCAAAAGCTTTATCACCATCAAGCAGGATGGGCGCACTATGGATTTTGAGCTGGCACCCGATAGTGAAGACACTATCCTTGACACTGCATTAAAGCTCGGTGCCGACCTGCCTTATTCCTGCCGTGGCGGCGTTTGCTGCACCTGTAAAGCCAAACTACTGGAAGGAAAAGTGGAAATGGATACCAATTGGGGGCTTGAAAAAGAAGAAGTGGAACAAGGTTATATACTTACCTGCCAAAGCCATCCCAGATCACCGAAAGTGGTGGTGGATTTTGATGTAAAGTAATCCTCCTTAAGAGATAGAAAGTAACGCGAAGTGCGCAACGGAAACGCAAAGAACGCAACGTTGCGCACTTCGCGTTTCCGTTGCGTTCTTTGCGCTACTCTTATGCCAAACTAAAGCACCAATGTAGCTATCGAATGTGGCAGGCTCTTAATTTCAACCGCTTTTCCTGCAATCCATAAACGATAAGGAATAGTCTTACCTCCCTTGTTCATCACCACCACAGCCACTTTCCCATCTTCATTCAGGAATGCAGTGGTCAGCAGATCAGTACGGTTCGATGAACTGATAATGCGTTTTGCACCCGGGCGGATAAACCTGGAGAAATGCCCGATATAATAATATGAATTAGTATAATAAACCTGTCCTGTCTTTGTATCTCCATGAACAGGAGCAAAACAGAAATTTTTAACATGATTAGGACCGCCCATCTCATCCAGGAGTACGTTCCAGTCAGTCCAGCCAACAGTACCTGCATTAAAATCATTGATCATCGACATGCCATATCTTTCGCCCAATGCCCATGCGTTCATACGTGCAGGATTAAATGACTCTGCACAACCTTCAGTAAAGATCAGGTGCTTATCAGGAAAAGTTTCTGCAACGCGTTTCAGGTTTTCAAACTGCATATCACCACCGGTCCAGGTTTCATACCAGTGATAACCGATACCCCAAACATATTTTGCCACTTCAGGGTCGCGCAGCGTTGTGCTTACGCGCTGATAAATGAGGTCGCGGTTATGATCCCAGATAATGATCTTCTTATCACCCAGGCCCTCTTTCTCCAGTGTAGGCCCCAGGCTTGATTTCAGAAAATTCGCTTCTTCCTCTGCTGTATAAATGCAGGACTCCCAGGTTTGTCTTGCCATTGGCTCATTCTGAACAGTCACTCCCCATACCGGGATACCTTCTTTTTCATAAGCCTTGATGAATTTGGCAAAATAATGAGCCCATGAATCATAAAACTCAGGTTTCAGTTTGCCGCCAAACAACATGTGCGTACTGTCTTTCATAAAAGCAGGAGGGCTCCAGGGACTGGCATATAAAGTGAGTTTACCGCCTGCCTGGCTAATTGCCTGCTTGATCAGTGGAATACGGAATTGCTTATCATGATCAATGCTGAAAGAAGTCAGCTCCTTGTCTCCCTCTTTTACATAAGTATAACTGCCGCTTGAAAAATCACAGCTATGGATATTGGTACGCGCCAACGTATATCCAATACCATTTACCGGATCGTAATAAGCTTTTAATATCTCTTCCTGTTTTTCTTTTGGCAGCTTAGCAAAAGTTTCAGCAGATGCATCCGTGATGGCCCCGCCTATGCCCAGCATGGTCTGGAAGGTTTTGGTAGGATCAACAAAAACGCAAACCTGTGTTTCCATCGGCTGACCGAATTCAGCAAACTGAAGACTGCTATCAGTCAGTGACAATCGATAGCTGGTGCTATCGGCCGTTGTATACACATTCACTTTCTTTCCATCCAATGAATAGGAAGCAGAGGAAGGACCAGCAGTTGTTTTCTGCTCCTCTTTTTTCTGGTCCGAGCAGGCAAATAATAACCCTGCAAGGGAGGCAATCCATATTTTTTTCATCAGCATATTTTTTGGTTTACTTATAGTCGACAATGAATTCTGATATTACCAAACATAAGTGCCCACACTGTTCGCCGGTATTGTTGTAACCGCCCATTTGCCTTTAAATTTCAGGTTGAACGTAGTGTTTGTATTGCCATCATTCAGCACAACCAGGACCTTCTTATTGTCTGGCGTTACAAATGCTACCGAGTAAAGGCTGCCAACGCCATTATCACTATACACTCTTACTGAACCTGGCGGCACAAACTTGGAAGCATGTGCTATAATATAATAAGACACATTCCGGGAGTAAGATGTACCATTGATCGTTAATGCGCCTTTGCAGGTTGTGCAGCCGCCCGCCGTGTGAGGCCCGAAATTCGGATCATTGGCCAGGTTCCATTCCAGGGCATTGCGGCTCCAATTACGCATTGATCCGATGATCACATTTTGCAAATGCCATTTCAGATCTCCCTGGAAAGCACCGGTTGAAGCGGTGTATTGTTCGGTGAAATAAAGGTTCTTATCAGGGTGTTTGTCTTTCACTGTCGACAATGCATTTATATTACCCGCATACAAATGGAAAGCCGAACCATCCACAAAAGCCTTTGCAGCCGGATCGTCAAGGATGGTGATCGGGTATCCCGGATCATCACAGTTGTGGTCCCAGATAATGATCTTGGTGGTAAGTCCTGCAGCCTGGAAAGCAGGGCCCAGATTGTTCTTTACAAAATCCCTTTGCTCTGTAGCAATCATCTTCATACTGGGGTTATTGCCATCGTGCATCGGTTCATTTTGTGGCGTAATAGCATCGATAGTGATGCCTTCGGCTTTCATCTGCTGGATATACTTCACGAAATAATTGGCATATACGTTATAATATTCTGTTTTCAAGCTGCCGCCTTTAAAGCTGCCGTTATCTTTCATCCACACTGGGGCACTCCAGGGCGTAGCCAGGATCTTAATCGCCGGATTCACTGCCAGTATCTCTTTTAATAAAGGAATAAGGCCACTACCAAAAGATTTATCCGGATCCAGGCTGAAATTAGCAAGTGTAAGATCAGTTTGCCCTGCCGGCATATCATCATAACTATAGGTTGTAGCACTAAGATCGGAAGCACCAATACTGATGCGGAGATAACTTACACCAATAGAAGCAGCATTGGTGCCGCTCCCGAAAAGCTCCTGTAATAAAGTAGATTTTGTGGCAGCAGGCAATCCATTGATCAATGAAGCACTGCCGCTGGTAAGCGTATAACCAAATCCATCTATGCTTTGGAACTTCTGCGTACTATCTACAGTAATGCTCGGATTCGAATTAGCCGTTGTTGCAAAAGAAAGAACAGTGGATTGCTTTTGCAACAAGGCAGTCTGGTCGCCACGGGTCAGCCAGAAATCAACTTCATTGGTAGCTGGAGGTGGGGTTGGAGGATTAGGCGTGGGTGTGCCACCACCGCCTGAGCTTTTACCACAGCCCATACCTGCAATCAGGGCCAGCATTATCAACCATGTTCTTTTTTGCATAGAATGAGTTTAAAAGGTACTGGTTATTATTTCACCCATTTCATATTTGCTGATTTCACATCCCTTGAGTTGCCGCCGATCATAATAGTGAAATCGCCGGATTCCCAATCATATTTCAGATCATAATTATAAAACTTCAGGTCTTCAGGCGTGATGTTGAACGTAACGGTGCGGCTTTCTCCTGCTTTCAATTCTATTTTCTGAAAACCTTTCAGTTCTTTTACAGGGCGGGTGATGCTGCCGACAAGATCACGGATATACAGTTGAACAACTTCTTTGCCATCACGGCTGCCACTATTCGTTACTGTAACACTTGCTTTCAACGTTTGAGCACCTTTCAGGGAAGTGCTGCTCAGTTTAATATCACTGTAAGTAAAATTGGTATAGCTCAATCCAAATCCAAAAGGATATACAGGATCATTGCTTACGTCAAGGTAATTAGACCGGAATTTGGAAAACCATTTTCCTTCCTGTAATGGACGGCCGGTGTTCTTGTGATTATAAAAGATAGGTACCTGTCCAACATTCTGCGGGAAAGTAGTACTCAGTTTACCAGAAGGATTTACATCACCAAACAATACGTCGGCAATAGCAGAGCCTGCTTCTGATCCACCAAACCATACATTCAGAATGGAAGGCACATTTTCCTGCTCCCATTTCAATGCCAGCGGGCGGCCGGTGAATAATACCAGCACTACAGGTTTTCCTGTTTTCAGCAGGGCCTGCAATAATTCTTTTTGGATAGCCGGTATTTCAATATCAGTACGGCTGGATGATTCACCAGTCATTTCAGCCGATTCACCCAATGCAGCAACGATCACGTCCGCCTGGTTGGCAACAGCTAATGCTTCTTTTAATATTTCTGCAGCAGGCCGGCTATCGCGGCCCAGCGCTTTACCAAACATACCTGCGTTTACTTCAAATATGCTATCGGCATCCAGGTTCGAGCCTTTTGCATACAGGATCTTTGCATTATTGCCCGCCACTTCTTTCAATCCGGCCAGCAGTGAAATAGATTTAGAAAAATCCGCTGCCACACTCCATGTTCCAGGCATATTCTCTTTTGTGTCTGCCAGAGGTCCGATCAATGCAATAGTTCCGCCTTTCTTCAGTGGCAGTATATTATTGTCATTCTTCAGCAACACAAAACTTTGCGCAGCGATCTCACGGGCAGCTTTACGGTTTGCATCGTTGAAGATCTCCGTTGCAGCTCTGTTTTCATCACAATAGCGATAAGGATCTTCAAACAGGCCGAGCTTGTACTTTGCTTCCAACACTCTCCTGCAAGCCATATCAATCTGCTGCATGCTCACTTTTCCTTCTTTCAGTGATTTGGCAAGTGTGGTCAGCATTCCCTCTCCCACCATGTCCATATCAATACCTGCATTCAATGCACGGGCAGTAACGGTTTGCAGATCACCAATACCATGATCGATCATTTCGTTGATACCGGTATAGTCTGTCACTACAAATCCTTTGAACTTCCACTGATTGCGCAATACATCGGTCATCAGCCATTTATTGGCCGTGGCGGGCACTCCATCCACCTCGTTAAAAGAAGCCATCACACTTCCAACGCCTGCATCCACTGCAGCCATATACGGAGGAAAGTATTCATTATACATTCTTACATGGCTCATATCGGTTGTATTGTAATCGCGGCCGGCCTCGGCTGCACCATACAATGCATAGTGCTTTACGCAAGCCATGATAGTATTATTCTTTTTAAGGTCATCTCCCTGGTATCCTTTCACCATTGCTTTTGCAATCTGTGAGCCCAGGTATGCATCTTCTCCGCTACCTTCTGCAATACGACCCCAGCGTGGGTCGCGGGCGATATCCACCATCGGGCTGAAAGTCCAGCAAATACCATCCGCACTTGCTTCTGTAGCAGCAATGCGGGCACTTTTTTCAATCAAAGGCATGTCCCAGGTGCAGGAAAGACCCAGTGGGATAGGGAACACTGTCTGATAACCATGTATCACATCCATACCGAAGATCAGTGGTATTTTCAGTCGGCTGTTTTCAACAGCTACTTTTTGTACGTCCCTGATCTTGGCCACCGACTTAATATTGAAGAGGCCGCCAACTTTTCCTTCCCTGATCTTTTTCGCAATATCTGAATTGCTTGCCTGGCCGGTAGTTATATCACCAGCACCTGGCAGGTTTAATTGTCCTATCTTTTCTTCCAGTGTCATTTTCTTCATCAAAGAAGTGATGAATGCATCCATCTTTGCATCCTTTGATGTTTGTGCCTGCACCTGCACAAACGAGATCATCATTAACCCCGCCATTAACTGCTGTAACCTTTTCATTGTATTCTTTTTTATTTCATTAAATGAGGCTCGATTAGTTTTTTCCAAAGAATGTACCCTTTCCTGTTCATATGAAGATTATCATCAAGGAACAGGTCCTGCATAGGCTTGCCTTCACTGTCTACCATTTCTTTATATACATCAATAAAATCAGTATTCTTTTGCTTTTGCAGAAAAGCTTTGATCAGGGAATTGCCTTCCTGCATTTTGCCCAGCAATAACTGGCGGCTGGGGCTGGGCTTCATTGAAATGAATACGATGGATGCCTGAGGCAATTTGCTTCTTATCAACGTGAATAATTTTTGAAAGCGTTTCAGCACTTCCTGTGCTGTTACTGTATCAGACGACGCCAGGTCATTTTCACCGCAATACACAATGATCTGCTTGGGTTGATAAGGAAAAACAACAATATCTGCATAGCGGACCTGATCACGCAAGGTAGAACCTCCAAACCCCCGGTTAATAATTGGATAAGAAGGGAAATAGTTCTGCACATCTTTCCATTTAGTAAAGGAAGAACTGCCAATAAACAATATCGGATTCACGGGAGGGGCATGCAGACTGTCCTGCCTCTTAAATGCAGCAAAGTCTTTTACATACGCTTGAGAAAACGATCTCAATCCTGCAACCAACAGGAAAATGAATAAAAAAATGTAGGCTGGTTTCTTTTTCGATTTCATGCGCTTTGTCATTTTTGCAAATCTACGTTGCAATCCATTTTCACTCCACCTTCATCACTTTTGTACGTTCTGACACACCATTCTCATTAATAGCTTCTATCGCGAAATAATAAGGTTTTTCCTTATCCATTACTTTGAACCAATACTCATTTGCATCATACACCATGACGCTGTTATATAATTTATCAGGCTCAGTACCGAAATAAATATTATACGCATACGCATTACTCACAGGGCCCCACTTGATCCAGGCATTGCGTTTATCTTTTTCTGTACGCAATACAATAAACTGTTTTACCTGCTCTGGTTTTGCCCCACTTCCCTTTCCAAACACACGTAACCCGCTGATCGCAAATTTGCCTGTAGGCATATGTATGTTTTCCAGCCTGATGAACCGGGCCTGTACCGGCTTTTCCAGCTCTACATAATCGTGGGGCACATCTGTGCGGTTGTTGCTTTTATCAACCAGGGTCGCCCATTTGCGGCCATCTATTGAGTAAGACAACTTATACTGGTGAAAAGTACCAAGCTGTTTGCCTAAAAAAGAGCTATCCACATCCTGGTCAGCATAATTTACCTGCACTGCGTTCACAGTTGATATATTTCCCAGGTCTGTCTGTATCCATTCCCCCTTATTGCCAGTAGCGGCACTCCAATAGGTTTTGATGCTTTCATCCACAGCATTATTGGAATAGTAGCTGCCCAGCGTGGAAGACACCTGAACTGGTTTTTTATAGTTCAGCAGCATCCAACCAGTGAACAGGCTTTTCAAATGGTCTGCCGGGCCCGCGGGCAAATAATGGGGGTAATCACCAAAAGCAGTATTGCAATACATCACATCATCCTTATCAAAACCTGCAGGCCATATGCCGATCCTCCTTTCAAAATTGTTCTTTACCGATATTGCGATAGTGGACACATGCCAGTAATTGTTATATACATCCTGGAAAGTAGCCCCATGCCCTGCTCCTCTTGCAAACCCACCTGGTTTGAAACTGAATGGGTCTGATTGTGCCGTGAACGGACCTAATGGATGATCACCTACCACCACGCCATCTGCATAGCCACTGAATTCTGTGCCTGGTGCGCCATATTGCAAGTAATATTTTTTGTTGTGTTTGGTCATCCATGCTCCTTCTATGAAGGGATCAAGAAATGTATCATCCATATATTCTCCAAACCGCTGCCAGCCATAGCGCCATGATTCAAGCAGGTACATTTCTTTCCGGGTGCCGATCGGTTCCATTGTTTTCCGGTTCAGTTCAATACCATACAAAGGATAGCGGTTGCTACTGCCATTATACATATAAAAGCGGCCGTCATCGTCTGTGAAAAATGCAGGGTCCCATCCGCCGATCGAGAAAGAATCAACAAGTGGTTTCCATTCATCGGCTTTGGGATTGGTGCTCATCCAGATGGTGAATCCGCTGGTGTAGGTGGAACCGAACACCAGCATGGTGTCGCCGATCACGCCCACTGCAGGTGCGCATAATTCGTCATATCCTTCATTCCACGGCCGGAGAAATTTCCGGGAAATAAAATTCCAGTTCAGCATATCCTTGCTCCACCAATAGCCCCATTGGTTGGTGCTGAACAAATAGTACTCCCCTTTATATGTAACGATCACCGGGTCGGCAGTAGCGCGATGGCGGCCCCATTCGGAAAAATTGGGAATGGGTGTATAGCCATAATCAATATTAACAGGATTACAATAGGTTTTTTGCTGGGCAACTATTCCTGATCGGGCAACAATTAAAAAGAAGATAAAAAAAATAATCCTTTTCATATTTTCAGTTTAAATCCTTTCTTAACCATGGGCTTTCAAATCCCACTTTCTTCAACCCCTGTTGTATTTCCGGGCTGCTCATAAATAATTTCCACAATAACCCCGTCCTGTAATTCTCCATCATTACTACAACCGGCCCCTGATCGATAGCCAAATAATGCGGAGGATACCAGTTTGCTGTTTCACTGAACGCATCATAAAAGCCGTAAGGCCCCCAAAGCAGATCTTTCTTGTGAGTATACCAATTCCTCATTGCAGCCATTGATTGCTCAGGCGTATAAGGGAAAGAGGAAAGCGCCGCGGTAGGAGATATCACACCCAGGTCATTCAAAGTATCCGGGGCATGCGCAGCATAACCGGTTACTGAATAGCTTGCAGTAAGCCCCCAGCTTTCTGCGCCATATCCTTTATATTTTTTTGGATTGTCAACACACCACTGATAATTGATCAATGCCTGGTTGCGTGTTTCTTCTTCGTAATTGCCATATTTATCTTTAAGCCCACGCGGATCAAGCCCGAGGTAAGAATAATGAGCCCAGAACAGCGGTCCTCCATGCGGAGGATTGCCCTGGTAATGCATACCCAGCTTATACCCTCCATAAGAAGCGGAGCTATCTTTTATCTTTCCATTCTCTGCCCATCCTTCATGATATACTTCAGCAGGCACTCCATGTGTTGGCGAAGAAGCTGCCAGAACATAAAGGATCAGGCATTCATTGTATCCATGAATAGGAAAATTCATTTTCCAGGCAACAGTCGGGCTCCAGTGCCAGTACAACACGTTTTTCCCGTTCCTGTACCAATCAAACTCAACGCTTTTCCATAATGCATCCATACGGGCTGCCAGTTTTTTCTCGGCCTCATTGCCGCTTGCAAAATATTGCCTTGCACATAAAAGACCCTGCAGCATAAAGGATGTTTCCACAATATCACCACCATTATCATTAGCACCAAAGGGTATCACTTTACCTGTTTCGCCATTCCACCAATGCGGCCAGGCGCCATGAAAGCGATCAGCTGTTTCTAAAAAGTGAACGATCTTTTCCAATCGCTCTCTTCCCTGGTCGCGTGTGATAAACCCTCTTTCTATTCCAACCAGCAAAGCCATTACACCAAAACCTGCACCACCACTGGTAACCGTACTCTTATCGTTTTGAGGATAGATATTATCGACATGAAAACGTTCCCTAGCCAATCCGCTTGTTGACTCTGCCCCATCCCAGAAATACTGAAAAGTCTGTTGCTGCACCAGCCTGAACAAAGCAGTATCGGAAAGCACAGAAGAGTCTGAGTTCGTCTTTTCCGTTGAAGCAGAAGAAGGTTGATTTCCTGAACCGCACGACAGGAGAGCAAAAGCAACAAGAATGAACGAAAATATTTTCATATCAGTTTTGAATGAATTATAAATAAGGAGCTGTGAAGCCAAGCGTACTCATACCAGTTTTTATTTCAGGGCAACTTGTAAACAAATTCCAAAGCAAGCCACTCCGGTAGTTCTCTATCATAATAATGATCGGACCCTGATCAATTGCAAGGAAAGAGCCGGCAAACCAGGGGCTATTCAATGAAAACGCATCAATAAATCCGTATTCTTTCCAGAGTTTATCGCCCAGTACATAATAAAAAAACTTCAATGCTTTCATCGATTCAACCGGGGTGAAGGGAAAAGACGATAAAGCAGCGGTTGGTGCTATAAAGCCTGCATCATTAGTAGGCGAACTGGCTTTATAACCGCCTTCAATATCGCTGGCTGTAAGCCCCCATACAGAATCGCTATAGCCATATTTATTTGGATTGGCAACACAGTAACTATAATTGATCAGTGTATGATTTTTTGTTTGCACCGCGTAATCTGCATAAGCATCCACCAGGCTAGTGGGTTTAATACCCAGGAATGAATAATGCTCCAGGAAAAGTGGTCCGCCAAAGGCAGGGCCTAATGGAAGCTGAATACCAAAATAGGTTGAGCCGTTTTTCATTCCTCCATTTGAAGCCCAACCATTGTCATACACAATTTTAGGAACAGCATGGGTAGTGGATGAAGCTGCCAGCACATAGGTGATCAGCGATTCGTTCCATCCCCTGATCGGAAGATTTATCTGCCAGGTTTTATCAGGGCTCCAATGCCAGTACAATACATTTTCATTGGTTTCCTTCCTGAACCAGCTCCATTCCACACGGTTCCAGATCACATTGATATCATTCCGCAAATCCGTTTCAGCAACATCTGCCCCATTAAAATATTGCCTTGCTGTAAGCAAGCCCTGTATCAGGTAAGATGTTTCAACCAGGTCTGCTCCATTATCGTTTGCACTAAAAGGAATAACATTTCCGGTTGTACCATCGAGCCAGTGAGGATAGGCGCCATGAAATGTCTTTGCAGTATTTTTCAAAAAACCAACGATCTTTTGCATCCTTGTCAATCCATCTGCACGGGTCACGAATCCTCTTTCAACTCCCGTTACAATTGCCATAATGCCAAATCCTGATCCGCCTGATGTAACCAGGTTAGCGTCTCCATTGCTTCTTTCTCTTGCAAGGCCGGATATTGGATGTGCAAAATCCCAGAAGTACTTAAACGTTTGTTGCTGCACTTTAGTCAGCAGCTCACCATCACTAAGAGTGGGAAATTTTCTGGAAGAATCAATCTTGGTAACGAAATCGATCTTTCCGGTTTCTGTAAGACCAATACCATCAGCCGATTTAAGACTATTGGAAAGGGATACAGTAAATTTTGTAATAAATGGCAACGCTGCAGAAGGCTTTACCAGTAAAATGCTGTCGTTATTTGAATAGGTAACATTGAACGTATAAGCTGCGCCTTCCTTACTGCGGAAACTTATTCCGGCATTAACTGAATTACGATCAACCGGTGCATTAAACCTGAATTGGAGTTGAGTATTTTGAGGATCGATGGAGTAATAAACATCGCTGGCAGGCAGGTTATTCAGTTTTTTTTCAGCTAGCCTGAATGGAGCAGGCGGCGGTGGTGGCGGTTCCGGAGAGGAAGAACTTTTGCCACAGTTGGTGAAAACAAAAACTGAGCACACCCCTATCATCAATAGTCGCATTGCACTATTCATTTATTATTCCTGTTTTAAGCAATTAAAGATCCTGATGGCTGTATCTATTCATTAACCGAACCAACAAATTTACAGTAATCTCAGTGGTTAGCCGGATGAGGATCCGTTAAAAACTTACCAAGACTGATCATTTGTTTACGGCTTTCTTCGGGATAAACTTTTATGTAATGTGTTCTCATCGAAACTGCTGTTGCGGCATCTGCACCTTGCAGATATACAGCAATAGCATGCGATTGTTGTTTTGGTAAATGGCAATCAATACAATTCTGTGTAATACCAGGCCCGATGCTTGCACTCATTTTACAGAAATTGTTTTTCTCTTTTGTATGGCAGTTCATACATCGTTGAGAAAACAAAGCCAACTGCCCTTTTTCATTCTTATGCGTATCATGGCAGCTATTACAGGTCATCTGGCTCATGGTAAAGCATTTGCTGGCAGCCAGCAAGCCAAGTTGATTACCGTGTACATCTATATCGGCTGCATTCCGGCCAACGGTATCAAAGGAAAAGTAATCTGTCAGCTTGTCTCCGGATTCATAAGAAAACGAAGGCTGTGTTTTATCCAACCGGCCGCCATGGCAAAGTGCGCAAAGGTCAAGGCTTTGCTGACGGGAAAACCTGGCAGGATCAACTATATATCTGGCCGTTGTATCACCAGGATGCTGTTGCTGGTATTCTACATGCTTGCCTCCGGGGCCATGGCATTTTTCACATCCTACGGTCAGCAACAATTGCGATCTGTCAAACTCCTCCGGTATTTTTCCGGGTTCGGATATTGTTTTTGCAAATGTGCTATGGCATTCGAGACAACGGGAAGTAATGGGCCTGTTAAACACGATGCGATTGGGAAATCCCGGGCTGTTCGACCATTGATCAGCCGGTCCAAAATAACTTATCGGCAATTGAAAGAGCCGTTTCTCCATCCAGTACAGGTAGGTTTGACCTTTGTTACCAGAACCGACCACAATATCAAACCGGCGGCTTTTTGTTTCTTTACCATCTTCATACGCCACCTGGTAAAGAGAACTATCCCTTTTTTCCATCATGATCTTTGCATGCCGGGTATAGACGAATTCATTTTGCCCTGCATCAAAACTGCCTTTAATATTTTTTGCCGATGCAAATTGCGTGCTGTTGAAATGCCCGCTTCGGATATGATCTTCATATATCTCCTTATGACAACTCGCACATACTGCCGAACCAGTAAACACTTCTCCCCTGGCATCTTTGATCGTAGTGCTTTCTTTTCCCTTATTCCCGGTGCATTGAATGAGGAGGAATACAGCTAATACGATCAGAGCAAGAGTTATAACAGTACGCCGGTGAATAGTCATTTAAAAACTTTACAGGCTAAAAAATAAAAAGATTGTTCATGGGCATGAACAATCTTTTTATCATTAAGCGGTTTTATTTTTTGCTGTTAAACAATTCTGTAACCTGGGCGGCGCTTAATGCCTCACCGTATAAACGGAATTGATCAATAGCACCATTAAAGTTGCCCATCCAGCCATCAGGTGTTTTTCCCACGGCAAAGTGACCAGGGCCACCTACTACCAGGCCGGCACTTTGAGAGAAATCAGGAACTCCATTATCATTATTGAATTTGCCCGAAACGGCTGTAAATTCTACAGCATCAATATAGAGTTTCAGCATTGAAGTAGTTTCATCAAAGCTGAATACCAGGTGATGCCATTGGTTATTGAGCACTTTAGGCAGCCTGTTGGCCTGAACATACTCAAACCATTGGTCTCTTAAATAAAATTTAGCTGCAGCGAGATCAGCACTGCTGGGATTACCTGCATCTTCAAACTCCAGGAACATATCCATACTCGTCCAGATATCTTTTGTAGTTGCAAGACCGAATGCAAACGAAGTACCTGCACCTCCAGGATTAGGGCCATTTTTCTTTATCCAGAAAGAGACAGTGAAGCTCTTGGATTTTTTAAAATCATTTGCTGACGGATAAACGATATAACCGTTAGTACCACCCTGAAAAGCCTGACCACTTATTCCCGGCACATATGTTATGTTGTTATCCGTTCCAAAATTGGCGCGTATACTATCAACATTGGTGTTTTCATACGCGGCATAAAATTTCAAAGGTCCTCCGGGAGGATTGGTGTCCTTGGGATAGTCGCCTAACACAGGACGTTTTTCTTTTTGACAACCAACGGCTGCCAATACAATTGCCAAAGCCAATAAAATACTTCTGGCAATTCTTTTATCGTTGAACATAAATTTAAGTTTTATGGATGAGCGGTTAAACAAACAGGCTACTGCTGAAACAGCAGCCTGTTTTAAGATATCTATTACCATTCGGGGTTTTGCTTCAACACACCTCCTGATAAATCAATCGCTTTTTGCGGTATGGGATAATAACGGCACCGATTGGTATAGCCCAATCCTCCCAATACAGACAAGGCATCGCCCCATCTTACGAGGTCATAGAAACGGTAACCTTCCATAGCAAACTCAAAGCGTCTTTCTGCTTTAATAGCCGCACGCATTTGCGCCTGGTTCACGTAAGTGATCTTGGGAACGATCAGACGGGCTGCACCAAGATTGCCACTCGCCCTGTTCCGGATCAATTCCAGGTTAGCTTCTGCTGTGGGTCCATCATTCATTTCATTGGCCGCTTCTGCCAGCATGAGTATTACATCTGCATAGCGGAGTATGCGGTGATTGATCCAGCGGGCAGCACCATTTGCATTGATCATGCCTGTGAAAGCACGCATGCCAGGATCGGAGTATACTTTTTTGTTCCAGTATTTTTGTGCAAAGCCTGTAGACCCTTCAGGGTCACTGTAGGCAGGCAAGACAGCACCATAACCACCTTCTGCAGGACCTCCATCAGACTGACCGGAGAAAAGAACGGTTTTCCGTTTGCGGGGATCGGTATTATCCCATGCATTTACAAGGTTATCTGTAGGCGTGTTCCATCCCCAACCCAGGTTCCATTCAACCGGAGCTCCATTACGTCTTATATTCTGACAGGTACCCCACTGATTTCCATTATCCACTTTGTCATTGCTTTGCCCGTTTTGTCCTACCCAGCATTGTGTTTCAAAGATCGATTCGGGACCATTTTTACCTCTACCATCCGTACCATCTGTCCATATATCTTTAAAATCAGGTGTCAGTGAATACACATTAGATGCAATAACATCATTGCAAAGAGCAACAACCCGGCCCCAATTCTGGCGGAAGAGATAGGTTTGCGCCCATAAAGTATTAGCAGATCCTTTGGTAAGCCTTCCGTCATAACCCGAACCATATTCGCTTGTATACAATGGCAATAACTGTGAGGCAGCCTGCAGGTTTGAATCAATGAACTCATACAAACGGGTCACTGTTGATTTCGGCCTGATACCATCTGAGGGGTTAATGATCTTGTAATTGATCAATGGCACTTCACCGTAAGTTTTGACCAGCTCAAAATAAGCGTAAGCCCGGAAAAACAAAGCTTCTCCTACATTGCGCAAAGACGCAGGGTCTGTTACTTTAAGAGAATCGGCCGTATGCAATGCATTATTCGCGGCATTGATCATGGCATAATGGTCATTCCAGTAAGTATTAGGCGCCCAGTCATCTTTTACATACTGAAATGTTTCAAATTCTGTGTTAACCTCTTTACCGTCATTGATATCACTTCCTTTCTGTGCATCATCGTCACGGATACTATGAAAGTCCAGCCATACCAATTCCGAAAACCCGGAGTAGGTACGCAGAATATAATAGATGCCAAATACCTGCCCTTCCAATGCACCCTGATGCAGGTCGTCCAATGTAGATTGCAAAGGCTTGCGGTCAAGGAATTTCTTACATCCTGATACTCCAACAAAGAGGGGAAGCAAAAGGATCAACAACAGCCCCCAATAATAATTTTTATTTATTTTCATAATAAATCAGTTTAAAGGGTTAAAAAGTAATATTGAGGCCGATAGTGCTCACTACAGGAATAGCTCCACCTGCATTATCGTATCCGAATGCAGTAGCGTCACCACCAAACTCAGGTGTATAACCCAGGTTATGTTTCCAGGTCTTCAGGTTTTGCACGTTCACAAATAAGCGCAGGTTCTGAACCCTCAGCTTAGACAGCATATTCTTAGAGAAATTATATCCCAGTTGAATGTTTCTGAGCCTGAAATAACTTCCATCTTCAATGTTATAGGTAGACCCGTTATAGTTGAAGCGGTGTCCCTGTCCAAGGATTGGAGTCCAGTTGGACGTACCTTCTCCATGCCATCTGCCCAGTTTTTCAACTGGATAGTTCACACGTTGGAAAGGAGATTCAAGTGAGCCCCATGTTCTGAATACTTCATTACCATAAACACCGATCATATCAATACCCAGGTTAAATCCTTTCCAGGTAAGATTGATGGAAGTACCATAAGTGAAATCAGGTGTGGGATTACCAATGAAGGTTCTGTCGTCAGCAGTTATCTTTCCATCCGGGCCTTTTCCATCCGGACCATTAATATCAGCAAATTTCAGATCGCCGGGGCCGTATGCTCCTATTGCAGAAGCATTCGGTGAAGCCAGGATATCCGCATAGGACTGATAAAGGCCTTCTACTATGTAACCATAGAAAGATCCAATAGGATGTCCTACTTGTGTACGGCTTTCTGCACTTCCATTATTCTGGAAGCTTCTGGAAAGATAACCGGTAGGCAGGTCCTTACTTAAACTAAGCACTTTGTTTTTCAGGAATGTGATGTTACCGGACACTTCCAACCGCAGATCACTGCTGAAATTCTCTGTCCATGTAGCAGAAATTTCTTCACCCCAGTTCCTGATGCTACCACCATTTTCCAGTTTGTTTTTTAAACCGATAGCTGTCCTGTCAACATAAGTCATCAGGTCATTGGTTTTCCTGTTGAAGTAGTTAGCTTCAAAATGCAACTTATTCTGGAAAGCATTCAGTTCAACGCCTATTTCATAGGCAGATACTGTTTCCCATTTCAGATCAGGATTAGCAATATAGTCTTCGTTAGCAGCAGTGAAAACATTGGTACCGAAAACTGCATTAGACCCTGTAGTAAGATTAGGATAGAAAGGATAGTTAAGCGGAGTTCCATCCAGCCTTGAAGCTGTTTGGTTGCCCAGTACACCTACAGATCCTTTTAATTTCAGGAAATTGAAAATATGTTGCCCCTGCATGAAATTTTCCTTGGATATATCCCATGCTGCACCAAGCGCCCAGAATTTTTGATTCCGGTTCTTTTCAGGAATCCTGGAAGATGCATCATTACGGAAGGATGCATTCAGGAAATAAGTGTTCCGGAAGCTATACAATGCCCTTGCGAGATAAGAAACAGTAGTGTATTCGCTCTGGCTGGATGTGCTGGCCGTAGTAGAAGGATCTTCAAAACCGTTTGACATATACCAGAAGCGCTCGTCATTCGGAATAGGTACACCAGCAGATCCGGTCTTTTGACTGATCTTACCGGTTCTGTTGAAATTACCATAGTAATAAGTGGTAAAACCTCCGGTAGCTGTAAGGCTATGCTCGCCAAATGCCTTCTTGAATGTAAGCACATGATCCTGCTGGTATTTTCTCCAGGTTTGATCATCTTCCTGAACTTTTGTTACCGGGCTGTACAGCTCAGGCACATCGGTTTTGGGATTGTATGCATAATACAGCGGAGTGTACTGACGCTTATTCAGATTGCTGATATCTGCGTAGAAAGTTGATCTGAAAGTAAAGTATTTCAGGAAGTTCACTTCTGCATAAATACTTCCTACATTCCTGAATTCAATACCTTTAACTTTATTCCATTCATTCTCTACTCTCAGCAATGGATTCACCACACCTGAGTTTTGAAGACCTACATCCAGTGCTGAATATAAATTCATATAAAGGCTGTCTCCGCCATAAGGATCTTTTACAAAGAATTGTTTAGTGCCGGAAGATACCTGCGGCATTACTTTTCTTGCATCATCCAATACGGAAGTAGCATCATAAGGATTTTCCTGTCTTGAAGAATTTAATACAACACCCACTTTAATGGCCTTGCTCACTTTAAATTCATCGGTAAATGACAGTTGCATTTTTTTCAGGCGCTCATGCCTGATAATACCTTCATCAGAAAGGTAACCCAGGCCAAGGTTGAACCTGTTCTTATCTGTGCTTCCGGAAATACTCAGGTTGTTATTATTGAAATTACCGGTCCTGGTAACAGCATCTATCCAATCTGTATTTGCTGTGAGGCCTGTATAATCATAAGGAGTAGTAACTCCATCAAATGCTCTTTCTTCAGCAAACAGCGTTGCAAATTGTTCTGCATTTGCCAGCTTGATTTTATCCACGAGTTTTTTAGTACCCCAACTGGTATTGAAATTCACTGTCACCTGCCCTGCTTTTGCTTTTTTGGTAGTAATAGCGATAACACCAGTAGCGCCTTTTACACCGAAGATGGCAAGAGAAGAAGGGTCTTTCAGAATTTCGATTGATTCGATATCGTTAGGGTTGAGATAATCAATATTGTCATTGAAAATACCGTCCACTACATACAGGGGGTGCACCTGGCCGATACTTACCGTACCACGGATACGGATATCGGGGGCCTGACCGGGTGTGCCTGAGTTTACAACAGAAAGACCAGCTACTTTTCCCTGCAAAGAAGCGATCGGGTTAGTGTTAGGCTTATCAGCCACGTCTTTACCCGCTACTTTCACAATGGAACCGGTGAGGTCTCTTTTGCTGGCGGTACCATAACCGATCACCACTACCTGATCGATCTGCTTCACGGCAGGTACCATTTTCACATCCACTACGGTGCGGCCGGCAATAGCCACTTCCTGAGTTTCGAAGCCGATAGTGGAAATAATGATCGTGGCATTATCACCAACAGTAAGGGAGAATTCACCATTATTGTTGGTGGTGGTACCGTTGCTGGTGCCTTTTTCCTGGATAGAAACTCCGGCAAGAGGTTCGTTTTCAGCACCGGTGATCTTACCGGTGATGCGGACCTCCCGATTTTCTTCGGCATTGGTGGAAATAACAGCAACAAGGTTCCTGTTGACCAACTTATAGGTCAGCCCGTTACCGGCAAACAACTGGTCGAGTGCAGTGGAGATCGAGAGGTTTGTAGCACTGAAATCCACTTTACTTTTCAGCCCCCTCAGATCGTAATTGTACAGGAAGCGGTAGTTTCCTTCCCGTTCAATCGTCTTCAGTATTTTGCGGATTTCGGTATTTTTTACGTTCAGGTTAATATTTTGCCCTTTCACCTCATGAGCCCTGACCTGTAAAGCAGTTAATAAAATGATAAAGATGGTAAGCTTCATGATCGTAAGGATTTTCAGAAGCGACCGTGTCGGGAAAGCCCTCCCCAGAGGTACACTTTTTTTCATACATTTGATTTGAGAGTTAAACAATGTGAAACCTCTTCTAATGCAGTTAGCAGGTTTCAGTTTTTCTTTTACCGGGAAATGTTGCCGCATTTTCCGGTTTTTATTCTAACTGGTATTTGGTTGCTTAATCAGTGATATCCACTTCATTATTGTTGATTTTATAATTGAACGGGGCTATGTATTTCAACGCCTGTAAGGCTTCATCTATCGTTTCCCTGTCAAATGAACCGCTCAGCCGGTAATTCGCTATTTTTTCATTCTTGAAATTAATTTTGATATTAAACCAGCGTTCCATTTTTACGGCCACTTCGCGAAACGAATCACCTTCAAACAGTAAGCGGTTATACACCCAGGAGGTTTCAGTCAGGGAGGAATCCGCTACATTGGGAGGTAATGCTGTAATAGCGATGGCCATTGTTTTATTATGGGAAGTATCTCTTCTTATCTCTTTTTGATTACCAGCCGGTAATTCATTTATTTCTTCAGCCAGTTTATTGAATACAAGCTTTTCCTTTGGCTTCAGAATGATCTTCGGGGCCTGGGGCTTATTCTTGTTGATCACTTCGATCATCCCCCGGATAAGCGTGGTCTCAATGGTTTTTTCCTGGGGATAGGACTTTACATTGAAACTGGTACCCAGCACTTTTATATCAATAGCTGAGGTGTGCACAATGAAAGGCCGCTTGGGATCTTTCACCACATCAAAATAAGCTTCCCCTTCCAGGCTCACTTCACGGGTAGTGCCAATAAAGTTTTCTGCGTATTCGATCTTACTGTCTGAATTAAGCCATACCTGCGAACCATCGGGCAACACCATTTTGGAACGGATGCCTTTACCGGCCACCACTTCATTTCTCTTGGCATCGGCTGCAAGCACCCGGCCTGTCTTTTTCGACATGAACATCCAGGCCGCGCCTGCTATAGCTGCCAGCAGGGTCGCAGCCACAGCCAGTTTGCCAATTCTGCGAAGCAGCCCCGGTTTGGGAGTAGGCTCTTCCCGCTTGTCGGCAGCCATTTCCAGGATATGCGCAAAATGCTGATCCGGAGCATGATCCAGGGAAACATGCTGATCAGGACGATGATGCCAATATGTAAGAAGGATTTCGGTAAAATACTGATCGCCAGGATTGGATTGCAACCAGTGCTGCAACTCCGCTATTTCAGTAGCAGTCGCTTCTCCGGAGAGTTTCCGGGACAACAATTCAGTTAGCCGGTCATTATTCATATAGCAATCCTTGTTAGTATAGACAGGGATTCACAGAAATGACCCTAAAAGAAAATAAGATTTTTTTAACACTACTGGATTTACAGGCTTTACCTGCCTGCAATCACCCTTCCCGTCTTCCCGCCTTACCGGTACAAACTTACCGGTAAGGCGGGCAGACGGGAAGGGTGTATTTAGACAGAACCTATCTTGTTTAAGCAAAAAAATTGTGGCAGATGTTAGCTTCTTCTTGTGACGAGCCGGGGAAGGAAGTCAAAGTGTCCTTTTACTTTTTCGCTGATCTTTTTTACAGCGATCACCATCTGAGCATCAACGGTATTTACGGAAATATGAAGGATATCGGCCACTTCCTGGTATTTCAACCCGTCTTCCCTTACCAGTTTGAAGATCATTTTACAGCGGGGCGGCAATTCCTCCACAGCAGCCCGGATACTTTTGAAAATCTCTGAGGTGATCATTTGCTGATCAGGGCATTCCTCATCCTGCAACTGGATATTGATAAAATCAAAAGAATCCGTGATCTGTTCATTGGCCTTGCGGGAAAGAAAATTGAGGGAGGCGTTTTTAGTAGCTGTGTATAGATAAGTAGTCAGATGCTGTATTTGAGTGATCGACTCGCGTTGTTTCCAGATTTTCACAAAAACCTCATCAACAATTTCAGTAGCGCCTTCCTTGTTTTTGAGTATGGAATATGCAAAACGCGTCAGCTTTTCGGCATAGTGGTCAAACAATTGCCGGAACGCTCGTTGGTCACCAACGGCTATTTGCTGTTGCAGTGAGTGCAATAATTGATCAGTCAAAACAATTGGATTGTTCATGCAGGCAATCGTTATCTAAAATTAGAACAACTTTACAATTTGAGACAAATTTTGTTTTACGGAAGCTGCTCACCTATGGAAGAAACATGATCGTGCTACAGTGAAATGATGAGGAATAAAAATTATTCATCCCCTATTTGAGGTAGCGCAATAATTGTCCATACGGCTTTTTAAATTTATAATGCCCCGTGTCTGCGTATTTCTCAATCAACTTTCTTGCCGGTTCTGATAAATACCATCCCAATGGGATCCTGTCACCTTCAAACCTGGTTAATTTGAAGTTGATACTATTGAGATCCGGATCAAGTTTTACCGACATGGCCCGGGCGCCATTGATCCAACGGAATAAAGTATTGATCCCTCCCTGCAATGGCGCGGCTTCATAGCCCGCACCCATAGGTGTTTTATGAATACTGGTATCCGATCCGTAAGAAAGGGAAATGATCACTGGCACTATTTTTTTCGATCTTGTATCCATCCGTCGCAGCACCGATTTCATCATCATCACTGTTTGTTGTGCTGTTTGAACAGCCGTATTCTCAAAATATCCTCCATCTACCAGGTGACCGAATTTTTCTTCTTTACCATTCACCCGCTGCATCATCAGTCCCGGTGGCGTGATCGCGGGAAAGCGTGCTGAAGAAACCATGCCTTCTTTCATCGGCACCAGCATTTTGGTAGCGTCCAGCACATCCAATGCATCTTCATAATAATCTTTCGAAATCTTATAGGGAGAAAATATTGCTTTTTGCCCTTCCTCCACATATAAACTGTTAAACAGGATCACCGGCCTGCTGTATGGCTGCACATCTTTCAGCCATGGAGTAAGAATGGATTGATCAAGCAAAGTGGAATGCTCTTCATCCACATATGTATGCCGTGCAAAAGCGAGTGAAAAACTTTTATTCAGAAATCCTGCCCGGTCGAACGACCGGATAGGCCATGGAAGCAAACGCTGCACAAGGTCGGGAAACATGAATCCGTACGTAACTCCTGTCAGGAAATCTGAAGCGGTAATCGTATCAAGTGGCGCATAAAATTCCGGTGAGTTTAAAGCAGGAAGACCCTGCTTTGATTTTTCAAAAATATAATTATAAAAAAAGCTGAGTCCCACAGTACCTCCTGAAGCACCTGTTACTGCAAACGTATTGTTATACATTTCTGGATGTGCGAGATGGATCCTTTTCAGCACCTGGCTGGTCCAATAACATGCGCGGATACCGCCGCCCTCTGCTGCTACCAGGAAAACAGGGATGACTGAGTCTTTTTCAAACAATGAATGGTTGTCCAGTTTATAATTCAGCCACTCCTTAAAGTAAAGACTGTCTGGCAACCGCTGATCGATCTGGCTGTCGAGACTGCTGTCTTTTAATTTTGCCAGTGCATGATTATTATTATGAGGGAGAAAAAATATAAGTGCCAGTACCAACAGGAAAGTAAAAAAAGGAAATTTCAGCCAGTTGGAAATATACATGACGAATAAACTGACCACTGTATAAAATATCAATCCGCATAATATAACAAGGCCGGGCTTTCCATCGAGCGAGGGCACCGACTTTGCAGTAAGCCATGCATATAAAAACGCCCCGATAAATACTACCGGTATCAGAAATTTGGTAGTGTTCGTTAAATGTTGCGCCCTCACCACGATCCGCACATCTGTTTTTTCAGGTAAGGTAAAGCGTGCATCGCCAGGCATTGCAATACGTTTGGTTTTGGCAATAATATCGGTACGGTAACACAGGTAGATAATATGGACAGTGCCTACCAGCAGTACTATCAGTATCTTGATCACACGCCCATCTGTAAAACCATTCACGCCCCAATAGGCCCAGGCAAAGATGAGATAGGGAGTGGCAGCCAGGATGCGGGGCATCACTTTGGCGAGCAACTCGGTTGTGCGTTCATACTTGCTGTCGACCGTCACCACAATATGATCTTCTTTCAACACACAATCTTTGCTGCAATCCGGGTCCTGCAAAGAATCCCGAAGGCCTGCCCGCTTCTGTACGATCCTTCCCAAAGTGGAAGTGGTAAGCGCGATACGCGACACATACCAGATCACCCCGCTCCAAACTATCAGCAGGCCAATAAAGCTGAGCACATACTGATGAAAAAGGTCCAGCTTTCCGAAAGCGATCATCAGGTCCATGCCCTGGTCATTCACCCCAAAAGCAAATGCTCCAACCAGGATCAGGATCAGCAAAAAAGGGACTTTTCCAAGAATGAAGAAGCAGCCCCGGATCCAGAGAAGGGGCCGAAGTTTGTGGAAGATATTTTTCATTGATCAAGGTTTATGGTTGCAATTACCGAAAGTAATCAGATTTTTTGGGAGCGCTTGTTACAATGATTGATCGCTAATGTGCTGATTTATCAAACTCTATCTGCAAATACTACATACACTCGTTAGTTTTACTAAATTTGTACTTATGTCAGTTTTAATCAACCAGGAAGAACAGTTCCAGGACAAGGTGGACAACGAAATAAAGATTGAGCCGCGCGACTGGATGCCGGATGCCTACCGCAAAACGCTGGTACGGCAGATCAGCCAGCACGCCCACAGTGAAATTGTAGGAATGTTGCCGGAAGGCAATTGGATTACCCGGGCACCATCGCTGAAGCGCAAAGCCATCCTGCTTGCAAAAGTGCAGGATGAAGCGGGTCATGGGCTTTATCTGTATTCGGCCGCGGAAACATTGGGTACCTCACGGGAACAGATGATCAATGATCTGCATAGTGGCAAGGCCAAATATTCTTCCATTTTTAATTATCCTACGCTCACCTGGGCTGATATCGGCGCAATTGGCTGGCTGGTGGATGGCGCTGCCATTCTCAACCAGGTAATGCTTTGCCGTACCTCATATGGCCCCTACGCCCGTGCCATGGTAAGGATCTGTAAAGAAGAAAGCTTTCACCAGCGCCAGGGCTTTGATATTTTACTGACCCTTTCAAAAGGAACACCGGCACAAAAAGAAATGTGCCAGGATGCCATCAATCGCTGGTGGTGGCCAAGTATGATGATGTTTGGTCCACGGGATACCGAAAGCACCAACAGCGACCAAAGTATGAAATGGAAGATCAAGCGCAAGAGCAATGATGAACTGCGGCAGAATTTTGTAGACATGTGTGCCGAACAGGTAAAAGTACTGGGAATGACCCTGCCTGATCCTGATCTGAAATGGAATGATGCTGAAAGCAAATATGATTTTGGCGAAATTGATTGGGATGAATTCTGGAACGTCGTGAAAGGCAATGGCCCCTGCAATAAACAAAGGCTCGATGCAAGAAGGAAAGCCTGGGAAGAAGGAGAATGGGTAAGGGAAGCCGCCAGCGCATTTGCCAAAAAACAACAGCAAAAACAAAAACAGGACAAAGCAGCCTGATCATAATTACAACGATATGTCTTTTCAGATACGAAAATTTTATTACGGCGATATACCGGAAGACAAAGCCGGCGGAGCCATCGTTTCCAAGCAAACCGCCAATGACTGGCCCCTCTGGGAAATATTCATCCGCAGTAAACAGGGACTGGACCATAAACATGTAGGCAGCCTTCATGCTGCCGACGCACAAATGGCTATTGAGAATGCCCGCGACGTGTACACACGCCGCATGGAAGGCGTAAGCATCTGGGCGGTAGAATCAAAACATATCCATGCCAGCAATCCTGATGAAGCAGCGAGCCTTTATGAGCCGGCGAATGATAAAATATACAGGCATCCTACATTTTATGATCTGCCTGATGAAGTGGGTCACATGTAAATGCGTTGGCAGTTGATCGAAGAGCACACGACCAACAGCCAACGAAATAACAAGCACTATGTTCTTACTTAACTACACACTATATCTTGCCGACAATGCCCTCCTTCTCGGTCACCGCAACAGCGAATGGTGCGGACATGGGCCGGTATTGGAGCAGGACATTGCCATTACTAATATTTCTCTCGACCTGATCGGGCAGGCACGCAATTTTTATCAGTATGCTGCTTTGCTGAAAAATGACGGCTCTACAGAAGATACTTTTGCCTATACACGCGATATCCGTGAATTTAAAAACTGTTTGCTCACCGAATTGCCAAATGGAGATTGGGCGCAAACAATTTTACGCCAGTTCTTATTCAGCAACTATCAATACCTGTTGTATGAACAATTGCAGCATGGCCATGACCAGCAACTGGCTGCTATTGCTGCTAAAGCACTAAAAGAAGTGACCTATCATCTGCGCTGGAGCAGTGAATGGGTGATACGCCTGGGAGATGGAACGGAAGAAAGCCACCGGCGAATGGAACAGGCTATCGCAGAAATATGGAGCTATACTGGTGAAATGTTCATCCCCGCTTCTTATGAACTTGAAGCAAATACCAATGGTATAGCACCTGACCTGAAAACACTGGAAGCATCCTGGCTGCAAAAAGTAAATGAAATATTCACAGCCGCTTCTTTATCCGCCATAGCTTCAGCGAAGGCGGATAAGGTATATATGCACAAGGGTGGCAAACAAGGAAATCACACAGAATACATGGGATATGTTCTGGCAGAGCTCCAGTTCATGCAAAGAGCTTACCCGGGTGCAGAATGGTAAAATATGTTACACTCAACCGACATAGCGACCCAGCCAGTGTGGACCATACTGGAAAACGTGATGGACCCGGAAGTGCCTGTGTTGTCGGTACTTGATCTGGGAATTGTGCGCCAGGTTTCTGTGAACGGAAATGAAGTGGAAGTGACCATTACACCTACTTATACGGGTTGCCCTGCAATGGATACCATCAAAGCATCCATACAAATGGAATTGCTGGCTGCAGGATATTCTCCTGTATCTGTGAAGCAGGTGCTTTCGCCTGCATGGACCACTGACTGGATGAGCGAGGAGGGCAAGAGAAAACTGAAAGAATACGGTATTGCACCGCCCAACCCCAAACAGCAGGTTTGCCATCAGCATCTTTTTGTAGTTGATGAAGGTGTTCAATGCCCCCACTGCCAGTCGTGGCATACCCGCCGTATCAGTGAATTTGGCAGCACTGCCTGCAAAGCACTCTATCAATGCAATGATTGTAAGGAACCTTTCGATTATTTTAAATGCCATTAACCCAACTGCATGTCTTCAATCCTTTTTGAAATCAGCAACCATACAGCAACCATCACACTTAACCGGCCTGATAAGCTGAATTCCTTTAACAGGGAAATGGCTTTGCTAATGCAGGAAAAACTGGATGCCTGCCGCGACAGTAAGGTTCGCTGCGTTTGCATTACCGGTGCAGGCAAAGCATTTTCTGCGGGACAGGACCTTGCTGAAGTAACAGATCCCAATGGACCGGGAATGCAACGCATTTTGTCAGAACATTACAACCCTATCATTACCCGTATACGTCAACTGGAGAAACCTGTAGTAGCTGCAGTGAATGGTATTGCCGCAGGGGCAGGTGCCAATATCGCTTTGTGCTGTGATATTGTAGTAGCTGCAGCATCCGCTTCTTTTCTGCAGGCCTTCAGCAAGATCGGGCTGATACCGGATAGCGGCGGCACTTATTTTCTGCCGCGCCTCATCGGCTGGCAAAAAGCCTCTGCCCTGATGATGATGGGAGAAAAACTTCCTGCTGCCGATGCAGAAAAAGCTGGAATGATCTATAAAGTATTCCCTGATGATTCATTTGTTGAAAACACTAAACAGATCACCAGCTATCTTGCTTCCATGCCCACTAAAGGGTTGGCTTTTACAAAAGCAGTATTAAGCCATTCTTTTACCAATACGCTGGAGCAGCAGTTGACAACAGAAGATATATATCAACAAAAAGCAGCGCAAACATCCGATTATAAAGAAGGAGTGAATGCATTCCTGGAAAAAAGAAAAGCTGAGTTCAAAGGAGAATAAAAATGGATAGTAATTCAAAAACTCAACCCGCACAGGTCGTTGACAAAATGATGAAAGACGACCTCTTCAGTCAATGGCTTGGCATAACTGTTATTGAAATAAGAGAAGGATACAGCAAATTAAAGATGACGGTACGCCCTGAAATGATCAATGGCTTTGGCATTGTGCATGGTGGAGTAGCATTTTCATTAGGGGATAGCGCTTTTGCTTTTGCCTGCAATAACCGCAACAATCTTTCTGTGGCTTTGGACACATCCATCAATTTCACCAAGCCTGTGCATGTAGGTGATGAGTTGACTGCTGAAGCAAAAGAAATACACAACGGGAAGTCTACCGGGCTTTACCATATCACCATCACTAACCAGCGTGATCATGTTGTAGCTGTGTTTAAAGGAACCTGTTTCCGCACAGGAAAGCCTTTGGTTTAGGTCAGCACATCTTTCATTACTGCTATTGTTTTTGCTACCAGTAAGGGATACGCTTTTGCCATGCTTTCTTCCAGGCTTAAGCCTTCCGCTTCAAGAGGGTAAACTGAAGCCAGGCCCATATCCCTGATCTCATTGTTATCAGCTTCCAGCATTCCGCAAAAAGCTATACAGGGAATTTTATGTTTGCGTGCCAGCGCAGCCATGGTACCTACTACTTTGCCCAGCCCGCTTTGACCATCAATTTTTCCTTCCCCTGTAATAACCAGGTTTGCATTATTCAGCTCCTTTTCCAAACCATTTGCCTGCAGCACCAGCTCAACTCCTTTTTTCATTTCCACTTCAAAAAAGGCAGAAAGTCCGGCGGCAATGCCACCTGCTGCACCTGCGCCGGGAAAACCGGCTATTTGTTTTCCGAATTGTTTCTCTATTACTGCGGATATATTTCTTAATCCACTGTCCAATTGCTCTACCATAGCAGGGTCGGCTCCTTTTTGTGGGCCATACACATACGCAGCACCATTGGGGCCATACAATGGATTCTCCACATCAGCAGCAATTTCAATTCGGGCAAGTGGCAGACTTACCGGGGGAATGATCCTGTCGATCTTTAAAAGGCTCTCTCCTACAGGAAGAAGCTCTTCACCTGTTTCATCAATAAAGTGGAAACCAAGGGCAAACAAGATCCCTATTCCTGCATCATTGGTAGCACTCCCTCCCAATCCCAGGATGATCCTGTCGGCGCCTTTTTCCAATGCATTCCTGATCAACAGCCCAGTGCCGTAAGTGGAAGTCAGCAATGGGTTCCGCTCTTTCTCTTTCAGCAATACCAGGCCACTGGCTGTGGCCATTTCTATGATAGCGATCCTGTCATTTTCATTCCATTGATAAGATGCCTGCATCGGGCGCTGAAGCGGGTCAACCGTATCCACCTGCACAGGTGTTGTATGAAAATAATGCTGTAATACGCTGTTGAACCCATCACCCCCATCAGCCATGGGAAAATGCAGGATCTCTACGTTTTTGTTCTTTTGGGTAATTCCTTCCGTGATAGCCTTACATACTTCATCGCTGGTTAACGAACCTTTGAATTTATCCGGTGCAATAATGATTTTCATGATGATCAAAAGTAAGGATCATTAGTTCAAACAATACCTTTGAAAAAAAATCAAATGTTCTACACTTTCAACGGCTATACCCCGGTTGTTCATCCCTCTTCTTTTGTGCATCCACAGGCGGCTGTAACAGGCAATGTGATCATTGGTAAGAATTGTTATATCGGGCCGGGTGCTGCCATCCGCGGCGATTGGGGTCAGATCATTATTGAAGATAGTTGCAATGTGCAGGAAAATTGTACCATCCATATGTTTCCCGGGCTGACGGTCACGCTTAAAAAAGGAGCACATATTGGTCATGGTGCCGTGATACATGGTGCTTCTATTGGAAAAAACTGCCTCATAGGCATGAATGCAGTGGTAATGGACCATGTACAGTTAGGCGATGAAAGTATTGTAGGTGCGCTTTCTTTCGTCAAAGAAGGCGAGCAATTTCCGCGGCGCAGCCTGGTGGCAGGCAGCCCTGCCAGGCTGATCAAAAAAGTGAGTAATGAAATGATGAAATGGAAAAAAGAAGGTACCCACATTTATCAATCCCTGCCTGCACAATTATTTACAACCAGTGAACCATGTGAACCTTTGAAGAAAAAGCCAGCAGAACAAAAAATACAGGATGCTACCTATCAAACCTGGCAACAGCGGAAGGGTAGTAACAATAATAAACTCAAGCCGGCCAGGGCAATAAAAAAGTAACCGGCAGAAGCCTCTCGGCTATTAGCCCTTAACGGGAACCATCTCTGGGGGCAAGGCCTGAATAAGCAGAATAGTCCAGGGGATATAATACATCCTGCTGCATATTCTCATTCGCCTCTTCCTTCAGATCATTCATCTGTTGAAAAGAGTAAGGTTTATAGAACCTAGCAGGAAAATTCCTCTTTTCAGTATTTATTCGCCGGCTTTGAAGAGGCTTAACAGTTAAACCAGGCTGAAAAGAGGTATTCAGATAAACATTATTATCAGGTCTTATATTTTGTGGCTTTGGTCTGTTTTGCATGTTTACCTGAGCGGATATGCTTCTACTCTCTTTCTGCTTCAGTGATTGGTTTATGATCAGCGCGTATACCGCGACAAGCAGTAAAATGATTTTCATAAAGGTCAGTATGGAGTGATAAAATCGGATTGTCCAAACCAGGATAATAACACTATCAAACAATATGCCCCTTTCATTAAGGGGCATATTAATAAAATGAGATCAATGTATTTTATTTACAGGCTTATTCCTGGTCCTGGAAGTTTTTGATTTTATTGTACAGGGTCTTCCGATCTATATTAAGCATCTCGGCTGCTTTCTTTTTATTGAAATTCACCTGTTGCAAGACCGCCATGATCGTTTCATATTCTGCGCGGCTGGCTGCATCTTTAAGGTCCAGTTCTTTTTTGGGCGCAGACATCTGGCCGGTCGTTATGGATAATGTTTTTTCCTGGTTAGCGGCTGCTGAGAGAGCATTTGCATTGGTGATCTCCCATGGAAGGGATGCAGCCGATATTTTTTCCCCTGCAGGTGTAAGCAAAACTGCCCGGCGCACCACATTCCTGAATTCCCGGAGATTACCGGGCCAGGAGTATTCCAAAAAGGTTTGTAATACATTCTCTTCAAAACCGGCTACTTCCTTACCCAATTCCGAAGAAGTTTTTTCCAGGAAGAACTCTGCGAAAGCCAGTATATCATCTTTTCGCTGCCTTACAGGCGGCAGGTTGATGGAAAATTCATTGAACCGGTGATACAGGTCTTCACGGAACTTCCCCTTTCGGTAAGCATCCTGCAGATTCTCATTGGAAGCTACAATGATCCTCACGTCCGTATTCATTTCCTTATTGCCGCCTACACGTTTGAATTTTCTTTCCTGTATCACCCGTAATAAAGTAGCCTGTACGTCCAGTGAAAGATTACCTACTTCATCCAAAAAAAGCGTTCCGCCATTAGCCAGTTCAAAATGTCCTTCCTTATCCTGCAGTGCACCGGTGAAAGCACCCTTAACGTGTCCAAACAATTCACTTCCGGCCAGTTCTTTGGAAAGTGTACCGCAATCCATGGCAACAAAAGGTTTGCCTTTCCTGTTGCTCCGGTCATGAATGGTTTTGGCGATTACTTCTTTGCCTGTTCCGCTTTCGCCATATAATATGATGCTGTAATTGGTAGCAGATACAATATCGATCTGATCATACAGGGCTTTGGTAGCAGGAGCTTTCCCGATCATAAACTCATCATCGCCGAAAGTGGATTTGGAAACAGTCTTTGTTTTTCCAGGTCCTGTTTCAATTGTAGCGGCAGGAGCAGAAGCATGAATAGCTTTATTGACTACACTAAGCACTTCATCAGGTATGAGGGGTTTTACGATATAATCATAAGCTCCCATTTTTATTACTTCCACTGCTGTTTTTATATCGGAATAACCAGTTATCATCAATACTTTAGCAGCGGATTTTTCTTTGCGCAAAGCCGATAGCACATTTATACCCTCCATATCACCAAGACGATAATCGCAAATAACCAGGTCGAACTTATCTTCTGAAAATTTTGCTATCCCTTTATTGCCTGAGTAGGCCATATCCACTTCATATCCATTTTTTGAGAGAAACTTTCCAAGCAGGGTACATAAATCCATATCATCATCAATAATGAGGATTTTTTTGCTCATAACACGCAAATTGATTAGTTAATGAAATTAACATTTTTATACCAGGTAACACGGTCATATAAGCGTAAATCATGCCGGACTTGAAGGATTTTATATCCGGGTTTACCCTTATTATTGCTTTGGCAGGTAAATTGATTTTTTCTGAGCGTGATACGGTTTTATGCTATATACAATCCAGCCCCAATCAATGATTGAAGAGAAACACAAGTTAGAGGTTCTGATCATCGATGACGAAGTAGATATCTGCTATCTGCTTAAAGGAATTCTTCGCTATAAAAATGTCGAAGCACAATATGTTACAAGTCTGGAAGCAGCAAAAACCCTTCTTACTGAAGAAGATCCACCTGTGATCTTTTTGGATAATCATTTAAAAGATGGCTTTGGTATCGATCAGATCACTTATTTCAAGGATAAATATCCCAGCTCTAAACTGGTGATGATCACAGCACATGATACCGCACTGGACCGTGAGAAAGCTTATAAGGCCGGTGCTGATTTCTTTATCAGTAAACCCTTTAGCAGAGAAATCATTATCAATACGATAGAAAGAATAGGCTTATTGGATGCCAAGCACGGGGAAAAGTTTCCCCATTAAGTCAATATATCTCTCCTTGTACTGAGTGTAACAACAAAAACGGATCCTTTTGTTTTCTGACTGGTTACAGTAATGCCTCCCTTATGATTAAGTATAATATTTTGTGTATGGGTCAATCCCAGTCCGCTACCTTTTGCCTTGCCGGTAAAATAGGGATCAAACAGTTTTTGCAAAGTATCATCATCCATTCCACTCCCGTTGTCCTTTATCTCGATAACACATCGTTCACCTGATTTGCTGGTAGTGATCTGAAGAACACCTTCATCCTGCGGCATAGCCTCTATTGCATTCACAATAATATTCAGAAAAGCCAATTTGATCTTTTCCTTATCCACCATGATCTCACAAATGTCTGTACCGTAGTTCTTTTCCACTTTTATTTTGCTCAGCTCTATACGGTCCTTTGCCAGCTCAAGGGTTTCATCAAGCAATGCATTAATATCTGCAGAAGTATATTCAAGTTGAGCAAACCTGGTAGAATTCAACAGGTCCGATACAAGCTGGTTTATTCTTGTAACATTCCTGCCGACCATTTCTAACAGCAGCTCAGCTTCCTGGTTGGAATGATTAAGGTCTTTTAATTGTTCTGTTGCAAGGGAAATATTAGTCAGCGGGTTCCTTACTTCATGTGCTATTGTGCGGGCAATACGGCCGGTGGAAGTAAACTTTTCAACACTCCTCAGCTCTTCCAGTTCTGAGTTTACCTGCTTTAATTCCTTTACACGCTCTTCCAGTTCAAGGCTATATCGTTTCACTTTGTTGTCTGCAGCCTCTTTTTCCCTATTGCCTCTATTGTAAATGAACAACGAATAGAATATTGTGACCAGTACGATAACAAGCGATGTAAGAGAAATGATTTCCGTTCCTGTAAAAAAGCCTTCCAGGCGACTGTTCTTTTCTTCCCTGAAAACCTGTTCTTCGCGCTTTACACGACTAATAAGTCGGCGGATGCTATCCATATTCGATCGTATCGTATCGCGATCATTTAAAATGGAAGTATTGACCCGGAGGCCGCTGCGTTGAAAAGAGCTGACTGTTCCGGTCAGGTAATAAAGCTTCCGGTTGATCAGTTGCTGAAGCGTGTCAAGTTCTTCTTTATAGGATTTATTGGCCGGTGTAAAGTCTCGCAGCCCATTGAGCAGGATAATCACATTTTTTGAGCTCAGGTTGTATGATTGCAAAAAACGTTCGTCCTTATAAAGTAAATATCCTCTTACATTGGTTTCAGCATCTGTAATTGTAGACCGCACCATTTCCAGGTTGTTGACCACCGAATAAGAGTGATTAAGTTGCCGGGCTTCACTCATCTGCTTATTGATGCTGAAAAAAATAAGGAAGTACGACAATAACAACAGAAGAAAGGCAATGAAGTATCCCCACCTTATCGTTGCTTTTGATAATGGCATATAAAGGATTGAACTGTCTGCACTAAATATCCTTGCTAAAGTACAATAAAAAAACCGGCGGATATGTTGCCGGTTTCTTAACACTTTCTTTTCTCATCACCATCATACATCATTTTTAACAGAGCGACCAAACACTAGTGAAAGAATAAACAGGATAAGAAAAATAAAGAATAAAATCTTTGCGATGGAAGCAGCACCAGCCGCTATACCACCAAATCCGAAAATTGCAGCTACAATTGCAATGATCAGGAATATTACTGTCCAACGAAGCATAACAAAAAATTTTAGGTTCAAACAATCATGTTTCCTTGTCTTAACATACTTATTTCTCTCTTCTTCAATTTTCCTTTACTGCCATAGTTAACAACTCAAAAAAACCATGCCGTTAATTTCTCTGCGTTCAAAATCAGTTATTCTTTCTCTTCTTGTGGAAATATTTTCCCTCATTGAACGCCCCTTCCCGTCCTTACCACCATAAACGTAAATTTTTAACGGTAAGGTGGGAAGGACGGGAAGGGGCATTTTAGATTGACAGTGGCCTGTATTTCCCGGTCGCCACCATAAATTCCTGACCAGTTCAAACACTTATCTTTGTGCGTTATGGAAAAAAGCAACTTTGTTGACCAGATAAGGATCTTTTGCCGCAGCGGACATGGCGGGGCCGGCAGCAGGCATTTTATGAGGAATAAGTTTACCGCCCTGGGAGGCCCGGATGGTGGGGATGGAGGCCGTGGCGGGCATATTATCCTTAAAGGGAACAGCAATTTATGGACGCTCCTCCACCTTCGCTATTTCAAAAATGTGCTGGCCGAAGATGGTGAAGGCGGCAGCGGCAATAATAAGACCGGCCGCTTTGGAAAAGACATCATTATCGAGGTGCCCCTGGGCACTATCGCCCGGGATGAAGAAAGCGGCAAGCAGGAAGTGGAAATTTTGCAAGACGGGCAGGAAGTGATCTGGATGCCCGGCGGGAAAGGCGGGCTTGGCAACAGCCATTTTGCCACACCAACCAACCAGGCCCCAGAATATGCCCAACCCGGACTACCTGGGGAAGAGGGCTGGAAAGTGTTGGAACTGAAAGTACTGGCTGATGTAGGGCTGGTCGGTTTTCCCAATGCCGGCAAATCTACCCTGCTCTCCGTGATCACGGCAGCCAAACCCAAAATTGCCGACTATGCATTTACTACTATCACCCCCAACCTGGGCATGGTAGAATACCGTGATGGAAAAAGCTTTTGCATCGCCGACCTTCCCGGTATCATTGAAGGTGCAGCAGAAGGAAAAGGCCTTGGCCATCGCTTCCTGCGTCATATCGAACGCAATTCCATTCTTTTATTCCTGATCCCTGCAGACAGCACTGATCATAAAAAAGAATTTGACATACTTGTTTCTGAGCTGGAACAATACAATCCGGAACTATTACATAAGCAGTTCGTGATCGCCATCAGCAAAAGCGATATGCTGGACGATGAACTGATAGCAGCTATTAAAAAAGAATTGCCTGCAGATATTCCGCACCTTTTTATTTCCTCGGTAACCAATAAAGGATTGACTGAACTGAAGGATCTATTGTGGAAGGTACTGAACACGCCCGTGGAATCTTAAATAAGGCATAATGCAGATTAAAGGAATTCCCTTTGTATTTTCAAAGAGAACTAACCTTATCATATGCAGATCATTCAAAGTATTCAAAACAAAATGTCCTGGATTTTGAACAAGTCAATTTCCTTTCAAGGTCACAGTTTGTGATCGGTTTCAAGATCTAAGCCCTCATTCGGAGTGCTGTTGTAACATACTATCTTTGACCATCTAAATTGTTCATCATGAGAAAAATCACTCTAACCCTTGCCTTCTTTTTGCTGATCGTTGTAAGGTCTTTTGCAGATGAAGGGATGTGGCTTCCTTTATTGCTGGGCCAACAGGTTTACAATGACATGGCCAAAAAAGGATTGAAGCTTACCAAAGATCAGTTGTACAACATCAACAAAGCATCACTGAAAGATGCGATCATCATTTTTGGTGGTGGTTGCACGGGAGAGATTGTTAGTTCTGAAGGATTGGTCTTTACCAACCACCATTGTGGCTATGATGCGATCGCCAATGCAAGTACGATAGACCATAACTATCTTAAAGATGGTTTCTATGCAAGAAACAAAGGGGAGGAAATACCTACTACTTTATCTGTCCAGTTCCTCCTTAGAATCGACGACGTAACAGCTGAAGTGATGGATTCGCTCAAAGGATTGGGCGGAGCGGAGCGTCTTCAAAAGCAAACATCTGTGCTGGCTTCTATCAATAAGCGAATGAGCGATGCATCACAGAATATTGAAACAAGGGTGAGCCCGCTTTTTAAAGGCAATCAATTCATGGCTTTTGTGTACCAGCGCTACACAGATGTTCGCCTGGTTGGTGCTCCGCCTGAAAGCGTAGGAAAATTCGGTGGCGACACGGACAACTGGGAATGGCCGCGCCACACTGGTGACTTTTCCATTTTCAGAGTATATGCCGGCAAGAACAATCAACCCGCAAAATATGCAGCCGACAATCAGCCATTGAAACCAAAATGGTTCCTGCCTGTTTCCCTTAAGCCTTTGAAAGATGGTGATTTCGCTATGATCTGGGGATATCCAGGCAGCACTAACCGGTATGAAAGCTCCTACGGCATTGCCCTCTCCATAGATATCAACAATCCTACTCTCGTTAAGCTGCGCGACGTGCGGTTGAAATACATGTTTGAGGAAATGAAAAAAGATCCGGCTATCAAATTACAACTGGCTTCTTCTTATGCAAGCATTGCCAACTACTGGAAGTTCTATGATGGCGAAACAAAGCAGCTTATAAAATATGATATCCTGGGTCAGAAGAAAAAAGCGGAAGCTGCTTTTGCGTCCTGGGCTAAAGGCAAACCTGAATACCAGGACCTGCTGACAGATTGGGGCAAAGCATATGAGGCCTGGAGGCCTTATGCCGAACATCGCCAGTATATCAATGAAGGGATATTTGGTTCACCATTGATCGCTTTTGCTGCTTCTCTTACATCTGTTGAAGCAGCCCTGGTCCGCTCCGGAAGCATCAGCCAGGCATTAGCCGCAGCCAATGAAGCAAGAGCTGCATTTTTGAAGGGAGAAAACAAATTATCTGACCAGCGTATTGTAGCTGCCATTACAAAAATGTTCTATGATGATATACCAAAAGACCAGCACCCCATTGGTTTTTATGGTGCAATAAAAAACACTTACGGTTCTTTAGATGATGAGAACACATACAAAAAACTGGCGGCAGATATTTTCAGCAAAACGATCATCTTTGATGACGCCCGCTGGAATGCTTTTATAGCCAAGCCCGATGCCAACGTGCTGCAGGATGATCCTGCTTTTTCTTATGCCAGCGCCTTCCTTACCAATTATACCAGCAAGTACGCCACTTATTATCAGCAATTCTTTACGAAGAATACGGATTATGGACGTATCTATTTAAAAGGCATTATGGAAATGGATACAGTAAAAGCCAAAAAAATGTATCCTGATGCCACATTTACCATGCGGGTAAGCTATGGAGCCGTAAAACCTTACCGGCCAAAGGATGCAGTGTTTTATGACTATGTTACCACTTCCAAAGGCATTCTGGAAAAATATATCCCTGGCGATTATGAGTTTGATCTTCCGGCCAGGCAGATTGAATTGCTGAAGAATAAGGATTTTGGTCAGTATGCGGATCCCGTCCGTAAAGACCTGGTAGCATGCTTTATTACAACCAATGATATCACTGGAGGCAACTCAGGTTCACCAGTATTGAATGGCAATGGCGAACTGATCGGCCTTGCTTTTGATGGTAACTATGAAGCATTGAGCCATAAACTGGCTTTTGATAAGGATCTGAACAGGACGATCAATGTGGATATAAGGTATGTACTGTGGTGTATTGATAAGCTGGGCGGAGCTACCAATATTATAAAGGAATTGAAACTTGTTAAGTAAGATAGATAGTTTTAAAAACTGAGGGTTAATGTATCGCCAAGAGCGCAAAGCACGCAACGTTGTGTGCTTTGCGCTCTTGGTGATACAATTTTGTCTTACACTATCTTTTTCTCCATTTTTCCCAACCATGCATCATTAACAGTTGCTCCCAGCCCCGGCACTTCCGGCACTTTTACTACTCCATTCTTTTCATATTGAATGCCGCCGCTTACAGGATCTTCAGAAAACATAAGCGCTGTGTCAAAATCAAAATGCTCTATCGAAGGGCTACACAAAGAGAAATGAGCAAATGCAGTCATCGCCAGCCTTGATTCCATGAAAGCTCCGACCTGCAAATGCATATTTGCTTCTTCTGCCAGTTTAACCATCTGCAATCCTTTATAGATACCACCTGATTTACCCAGTTTGATATTCATATAATCACAGGCTTTTAGTTGTATCAGTCGTTCCACATCATGTTCATCACCGCAGCTCTCATCACTCATGATCGGTATAGGGCTTTCCTGCCTTACATGAGGCAATTGCATAAAAGCCCAACGGGCAATAGGCTCTTCGCAATGTTGTATGCCATAAGGCGCCAGCGCTTTTAATGTTTCAATGGCTTCTTCCACCTCCCAGCCCTGGTTGGCATCAATACGCAATGGAATATCGTTGCCTACTGCTTCACGAATGGCTTTGATACGAAGCACATCCGTTTTTCCATTGTCGCCAAGTTTTATCTTAATGGCAGGGTATCCCTCTTCTTTTATTTTTACTGCATCTGCGGCCATACGTGCTGGTTCACCAATGCTAACTGTGTAATCAGTAATGATCGTCTTTCCTGTATTACCTCCGAGATAAGCATATAAAGGAAGGCCGGCCTGTTGCGAAGCAATATCATACAAGGCCATATCAAAAGCGCTCTTGATACTGCTATTACCATAGATGATCTTATCCATAGCTTTGATATGATCACTTATCTCCAATGCGTCTTTTCCTTTCAGCCATTGGGCAAAATACTGACCAACTACCATCCCTGTATCTGCACTTTCTCCGTTAATGCTCATGAAAGGACTACATTCACCAAAACCAGTGATGCCTTCTTTTGTGCGTATCACTACCAACACATTTTCTGCATTATAGATCGGCCCCAGTGAAATAACAAAAGGTTCTTTGAGAGGAATGAATAGTTTATAGAGCTCTATTTGCCGGATGGTCAGTTTTGCCATGGGAGTTTCTTATGTTTTGATCAGAATAAAATGCGGAAGCCGAGATTAAAATAAGCGGTAAGTGGTGCTTTATCGTTTATGTAAAGATGTTTGTTTGGATAATCCGTTGCAGGAATAAAGGTTTTTACTTCAGAGTAAAAGAAAATATCGCCACCCATCGGTTGTTCAAAACCGAGGCCAAGATCATAGGTCAGTCGCTTAAAATTTCCTTTGCCTGGTAATACAGAAACATCATACAAAGAAGTGTCGATTGCCGTGGAAGCAGTGCTTTTGGCTGAACCGAACATCAGACCAAATCCCAGCATACCATAAAGGTTCCACTCTTCATTGGCATAATTGCCTTTCAGATAATGCCTCCATCCAACGGACATTTGTTTAAACCCGATCTCTCCCCGGTTGGTGTATGCGACCTGCGCAGGTAATGTGGCAGATGATTTGGCAATCGCTCCCACCTCATTACTGACTTTTCCTTTTGAATAATAACAAAACCAGATATAGGCTGCATCTTTGGGAGAAAGATTGAGCTGTGCGGAGATCGTTTGTCCGAAACTCCAGTAGCGTTGATCTTTTTTGAATGCATGTTGAAGACTGAAATCAGATGAAAGGCTGAGACGCGCTTGCTGTGAAAAAGCACAAACGCCCAGCAAAGCAGAAAAGAAAAACAGGATGATTGATTTCCGTATCAAAAGGGAATTTTGGTTTACAATTATACAGCTAATTTATGTGATCACTTGCCATCCAGCTTTGGCGCATTGTCTTTCCATCCCCATAAATGCTTGCAGGCATAGGTCCTGTAGGGCGACCATTTTCCTGAAATACGCAGCAGGTCGGCTTTGAACTTCTTTTTATCTGTTCTGTCCAGTTTATACAACCTGATCATCGCATTCTGAATACCAAGATCGTCGATAGCAAATATATCTTCACGCCCCAGTGCAAACATCAGCAGCATTTCAACTGTCCATCTTCCCACACCTTTGATCTGTGTAAGATAAGCGATCACTTCTTCATCATTCATTTTCTGCAATTTCTTATAATCCATACCGGGCTCGATACCAAATGCTGCTACGTTTTTTACATAGCTGACTTTGGCATTGCTCAGGCCAATGGCACGAAGCGTTTCGGAAGGAGTGTCGAGTATTTGCTGCGGTGTAGGTTCCTTTCTTTCATACAAGTTGAGAAAACGTTGATAGATCACATCTGCCACTTTCGTTGAAAGTTGTTGGCTCATAATGGAAGCACAGAGATAAATGGGAATGTTCTTTCTTTTTTTTAACTGGTGGAATTCAGCGTTATCCAACAGCTTTTTGAATTTTTTATCCCGGGAAAGGTGTTCAACATAATGCATAGAATGAAATTACGAAGTAATCATGATAAATATTCTCAATACACCCTTATGGCAAGCTCATAAATACTACCTGGTAAACAAAACACTTTCTTAAACGCCCCCTTCCCGTCCTTCCCGCCTTACCGGTAAAACTTATATACCGTTTTACTATTTTCTTACCGGTAAGAAAATTTTACTTCCTGTTTTGTTTTACCGGTAAGGCGGGAAGGACGGGAAGGGGGCGTTTGGATTAATTAATTCCCTGTATTTTTGCGGGCGAAAACCTAACGAGCGTTAACCTCAAAATATAAGTGGATGAAACTTTCACAGTTGTCCGAAACCTTAATAGGCTCT
>JBQCHL010000027.1:0-95528 GCA_051954695.1 Chitinophagaceae bacterium | reverse complement strand
GAACAAATACCAGGACTCACTGGAACTACCGCAATATGTGACCCAGTCGGAACTCAACTTCATGTTCATCCGTTACGCAGAAGTATTGCTCACTTATGCAGAAGCGAAAATTGAACTGAATGAAATCGATCAATCAGTGTTTGATGCGATCAATGCAGTAAGAGGAAGAGCAACAGTAGGAATGCCTGCTGTTACCGGCGGATCACAGGAGGAACTTAGAAAGCTGATCCGTTATGAAAGAACGGTTGAACTGGCAATGGAAGGACATCGCCTCTTTGATCTTCGCCGCTGGAAATATGCTGAGCATGTGCTGCCAGGTAATTTACTGGGAAGAAAGAAGAAGGCATTTTATAATAATCCTGTAGTGCCACAGATCGATGAATATGGCAAAAGCCATTATCCCAATGAAACAGACCTTTTCAATGTTATTGGTGTGAATGTTTTCGATGCTTCAAAACATTATTACTGGCCCATACCGCAGAAAGAGATCGATTTAAATAAAAGCCTTACACAAAACAAGGGGTATTGACATGTTCTCATTGACGAATTTCATATGCAGGGCAGTCTGCGTACCGGTCTTTTGCCTGGTCTCTCTTATGGCGGCGGCAAACAATCATAACGCTGATACGCTTTTGTTGCCTGCAGGTGAAGGTATTTATGTTGCGCCAGGCAATTTCTCGGAAATGGGCGACTGGAAAGTGGATGGATTCGGAATGGCTATGCAGAAGATCGCTTTAACAGGTTCTTTTTCCAAACAACCAAAAGGGCTAAGGCCGGCACGCGTATATATCAATGTAGAAAAGAGTGGTACATACAGCATCTGGGCCAGCTCACTTGACCTGGCGCATAACCAGCAAGGCTCCCGTTTCTTTTACCTGAAAGCGGATGGCCGCTTGCTGAATAAAAAGCTTGGTTCACACAATACAGATGGTTTCCTGTGGGAAGAAACAGGACAGGTATTCCTGGAAGCCGGACCGCATACAATTGAACTTCTCGACTCATCCGCATTCTATGCACGATGTGAAGGTCTTTATATCACAGCTGAAAAGGGTTTAAATGCAGCAAGCGTTCAAGCGAAAGTAAGATCCGGGTTGGTTGAATATAAACCGCAGGATCTTGGGAAGCCACTGGTGTTTCCCTCAAATGCTACGGTTAAGAAAGAAGCAAGATTGAAAAACGGTTTTCTTGACATCTCCTTTGTTGAATTGGAAAGCACAGGCCAGCGTCTGGTAGAGAACCAGGTGTGTTTTAATGATGTTCTGATTAAACCCAGGTCTTCATCCCTTGCATTGGTCTTGCTGAAAGCGGAAACATCAAGCACTTATTATCATGAGGGATTCCCGATCTTCCAGAACAAAGTAATGTCTGAGCACGGTAAAGACCTGGTTGCTATTGGAAAAAACCCATTCGAAACATTTTATACCAGCTGGCTTTTGCCATATAAACTGGAAGTGTTATCTGAAAAACGCGTCAGGATTGAATATGGCTCAGAAGATTTCCTGGTGAATGCTGTTTGGGAATTAAAGGAGAACGACCAGGAGCCTGTTGTTACACTCACCATGCAGGCAAAGAAAAATGGCGTATACAGCTTAGTGATACCCGGATACGGATCATTCAGCAATGAAGAATACGAATTTGCATTGGCACCTATGCGCGTGGCGAATAAACGTGTTCATCCTGAAACGGTCGTATACACGGAACAGTACCTGTTCACTCCCATGTCATCTGTTACCATACCTGAGAGCAATCGTATTGCACCGGGTAGAAAACTGACATACGGTGTTGTGGTTGATCCCTCTTCCATTCCCTTAAAATGGACATACAACGATAACAATGAATTCGGTGCCATGCTGCGTGATCATGAAGGGAAGATCTCTCCATCGCTTATTACACCATTCCCTGGCAGTCCTGCATCGAAATTCAAGCAGGGAGGTAGCCATATATTCCGGTACAGGCCGGTTATGCGCACGGGCGATTGGTTCAGTTCCTATAAACATGTGGTTGCAAATATCTTTCAGTTAAGGGATTACCGGGAGAATTATTATTCCACCTTGAACGATGCAATATTTGAAACGACACGCCTGATGAAGGATGATTATTATGGCGGATGGGATTCTATCGGCAAGGCACACTGGAACATGGAAGGCCGCAGTTTCAGTTCAAATGCCAACCCGGCCCAGGCAATACAGTCTTATCTGTTGTCTGAAGACGATACCATGCTCCGGAAAAGAGCGATCCCCACACTGGCGAATTTATTAACGAGAGAGCATCTGCATTTTAAGTGGAATGATCTGAAAGGCGGTGCAAATTACTTTGGAGATAAGACAACTCTTCCGCGGCCGGTCGGTACCCCGATCAAAGGTTATAACTCTTCTGTTTTTTATGGGCTTTACCAGTTAAGCAAGGGCCGTATTCCTTACCTGCGGGAAATAGCCGCGAAAAAGGCGCAGGAGAAAGTGGTGAATTCTTATGGCAGCATTCCTCCATTTTACAATGATATGGCGCAATATAAACTCAACGGTGATTCGGCAAGCCTTAACAGGGCAATGGAAGGAGCGCGTTTGTATATAAAGCAAAGAGTGTTTTCAACAGATACCACACCGATAGGTTATTCACTGTTCTCCTATATCAGTTATGTTCCGAATATTTCTTCATTGCTGGAAATGTATGAGACCACACGGCTTCCTGAATTCCTACGCGCTGCAGAAGAAGCAGGACGGATCTTGCTGACGCAATTATGGGTAACAGGTATTACCAACCCTGATGTACCGGACTCAATGATGATCAGCGCCGCAGAGATCAAAGCAAGACCATTCAATGAAGGGTATGATTTCTTCTGGCATGGTGATGAAGTATGGCGTTTGGGCAGCAGGCCGGGGAAAAAGGGGCCGCCTGAAAACCTCGATATATTAAAGGATGAGAAAGTGCCATATTGGGTGCCTTCCAGGGTTGGTCTTGGCCTTGAACAGCCTTCCACTTTCTATCATGAATCGTTGAACATGATCATGTCTAGCTGGGCGGGCGACCTTATGAAATTAGCCGGTTATACAGGCGAAGAATTATTTGCTGCTGCTGCAAGGAATGCGATCATTGGCAGGTTCAGCAATTATCCCGGCTATTACCAGAACCGGTTCATCACCATACAGCAAAAAACTGACTACCCTTATACAGGCCCAGATTTTTCATCGGTATACTGGCATCATATTCCGCCATTCCTGGCGCAACTGGAAGATTTCCTTTTTGCACAAACACAGGTATGGTCTGAAGGAAAGATCAGTTTCCCTTCTTTCCGTCAACAGGGATATGCTTATTTCAACTCCAACCAATATGGGTATGGAAGCGGGAGTTTCTTTGATGAAAAGGATATGTGGCCCTGGCTTGCGACAGGTATCGTTAACACCGGCCACAAACAGGTTGATTTCCTGGCAGCAAGAAAGGATGGTGTAGCTGGTATCGCATTCATGAATGAATCACCACACCTGGTGAATACTACTATTTCATTGGGAGAAAAGCTGGGAGTAGCCCGTAGCGGCGAAGCTGTGTTATTATTCCCTGATGGGAGAGAGCAACAAGTGCTTATCCGGTCGGGAAAACTGGATATTTCTATACCAGGCCATTCACTTGTGGGTTTGCTCATTAAAAATACCGATATCAGTGCACCTGCCTATACAAAAACTACTACAACTCAGAAAAAAAGCGGGGATTTTACCATCTCCGACCATGGATATGGAAAAGGCCTCGTGCTTCAACTTGATCCATCAAGATACTTTTCCTACATATATGTGAGTGAGAAACCCGGTCTTGTAAAGAAGGTGACAGTGTTTTATAAAGCAGGTAAAGCCCCGCAATTGCAGCAAAGCACCATGCAATATCCTTTTGAATTTATCATTGAAGTGGATGACATAAAAAAGGGATTTGAATATTTCCTGCAGTTAGAAATGCAGGATGGAAGCATAAAGAAAACGCGAACGCAGAAATTGCGTTCAGTAGGATACTAGTAGTATCAAAAACAGGCAGACAAATGGATTTGAAAAAGATCATTTATTATTTTTTCGTATCGTTTTTATTAATGTGCCCTGTGATAATAACAGCACAGCCGAAAGTGTTATATCCTGAAGGCAGGACACCGGTTGATTTTGCTGATCCACTGATCGGGACATTTTCCACTACCGCTCTGTCTGCCGGTAATACCTATCCCGGTGTGGGAAGACCATTCGGTATGAATACCTGGTCGCCACAGACTGGAGACAATCATGACCGTGGTTTGTACACCTATCAATCCAACTTCATCTATGGGTTCAGGCAAACAAGACAGGCCAGCTACTGGATCGGGGATTACGGGCAGTTCTCACTGATGCCTGTTACAAGCCTGCAACAATTCACACAGGAAAAAAGAAAAAGCTGGTTCTCTCATAAAGCTGAAACGTCAACTCCTTATTTTTATAAGACCTACCTCGGTGACCATCATGCACACGTAGGATTTACCGCAACAGAGAGGGCTGCTATATTCCAGGTGGATTTTCATCCAACAGACAGTGCGTTCATCGTTGTGGATGCATTCGATAGTAGTTCTTATGTCAGCGTAATTCCGGGTCAGAACAGGATCATTGGTTATTCAACGGTTAACCAGGGCGGAGTTACAAAGAGTTTCCGTAATTATTTTGTGATGGAATTCAATGAGCCCTTCCTGTCAACTGCAGTATGGGACCATGATACGCTGCATGCTGACCGGCTCGAGATGAACAGCAAGCATGCCGGTGCGATCGTCGGCTTCAGGAACGGTCAGACTGTCGAAGTAAAAATAGCTTCCTCATTCATCAGCCCGGAACAGGCGTTGCTCAACCTGCAGGAACTGGGTAATAAGAGCTTTGAGCAGGTGAAGCAGGAATCAAAACTTTCCTGGAATAACGCTCTCCGGAAAATTGAAGTGGAAGGCGGAACAAATGAACAACTCCGTACCTTTTATTCCTGTTTTTACCGGATGCTGGTATTCCCGCGGAAATTTTATGAGATCGATGCTTCAGGAAATGCAATTCATTACAGTCCGTATACAGGCAAAACAGAAAAAGGAAAATTGTATGCCGACAATGGTTTCTGGGATACACATCGTACACAGTTCCCTTTCCTGAATCTTTTCTTCCCTGAAATAGTTTCGGAAGTATTGGAAAGTATGACGCTTACTTACCGGCAAAGCGGCTGGTTGCCGGAATGGTTCAGCCCCGGTCATCGTGATTGCATGATCGGTTCCCATTCTTCTTCTATTATAGCAGATGCATACCTGAAGGGTATCAGGGGAGGGGATATTAAACTCCTTTATGAAGGGATAATAAAGAATACTACACAGGCCGGCCCGCTCAGTTCACTGGGGCGGCTAGGTGCGGACTTTTATAACAATAAAGGTTATATTCCTTATGATGTTAGCATCAATCAGAATGTTTCCCGCACATTGGAATATGCCTACAATGATTTTGCGATATACCAGTTAGCAAAGGCCCTGCAGAAAAAAACAGGTGAAACTGATCTCTATCTTAAGCGCAGTAGGAATTATAAAAATCTTTTTGATAATTCAACCGGCTTGATGCGGCCGAGAGCAAACAGCGGTGATTTTATTCAGCCATTCGATCCGTTCCGCTGGGGTGAACATTTCACTGAGGGCAATAGCTGGCAATACAGTTGGTTCGTGCCACATGACCCCGCCGGTCTTGCGAATCTGATGGGGGGTGATAAAGCATTTCTGAAGAAACTGGATTCTGTATTTACACTCCCGCCTGTTTTTGATATAACATACTATAAACGTGGGATCATTCACCTGGTAAGGGAAATGCAGGGTGTTGATATGGGGCAGTATGCACATCTGAATGAACCTATGCATCATGTGGTATACCTCTACAATTATGGCGAGCCCTGGAAAGCACAGTATTGGGTGCGGGAGATCATGGACCGGTTGTATACTGACAGGCCCGATGGCTATCCAGGTGAAGAAGATAATGGGCAAATGTCTGCCTGGTATGTATTTTCTGCTCTTGGGTTTTACCCGATGAATCCTGTCAGCAACCAGTATGTATTTGGATCGCCTTTATTTAAAAAGGCAATACTGCGGCTGGGCAACGGTAAAATGATAACCGTGACAGCCCCTGCGAATGATCATAAGAACCGTTTCATAAAAAAAGTAGAAGTGAACGGAAAGAGCAGAAAGGAAAACTGGGTCGGTTATGAAACGATAGCCAAAGGCGGAACGATCCATTTCGTTCTCACAGAGCGTGAAGATCATAAGAGAGGGATATCCGTAACTGATTTTCCTTTTTCTGTTAGCGTTCCGGCAGCGGATAAAACAGGTCAATAAATTGTTGGACGAATGAATCAACTTATGAAAAGAACAGGAGTGGCGCTGGTGTGGATCCTTGTAATGGCATGCAATGAAGCCATTGCCCAGGGAAAGATATATGATGTAGTGGTGTACGGAGCAACTCCCGGTGGCATTACCTCGGCTATAGCAGCAGCCAGGCAACATAAGCAGGTTATACTACTTGAGCCGGGTGCACATCTTGGCGGCATCATCGCAGAAGGGTTGGGTGGCACTGATATCAATAACCATGCAGGTTTCTCCAATCACAATGCGGTAGGAGGGTTGGCACTCGAATTTTATAAAAGAGTGGCGAAAAAATATGGCTGGCTTGATTCACTCGAATACGCTATCGCTCACAACCTGAAGAAGCCGGCGTTCTGGCGTTATGAACCTCATGTGGCCGAGCAGGTAATGAATGAATGGGTGAAAGAACATAATATTACAGTGATCCGGAATTTCCTGCTCGACAGGGCTGGTAAGGGCGTATCAAAAACCGGTAATAAGATCAACTCGATCACATCAACGAACGGTGTTGTGGTTCGCGGAAAAGTTTTCATCGATGCAACAGTGGAAGGGGATCTGCTGAGTTCTTCCGGTGTTACAATGGTGGTTGGCAGGGAAGATAACAGCCAGTACAATGAAGAACGCAATGGCGTCAGGGAACTTGGCGCTAATGACAAATTGAAAGTGAAGATCGACCCGTTTGTAATCAAAGGCGATCCGTCGAGCGGATTGATACCGGCAATAGAAACAATGGAGGAACAAAAACCTGGCACTGCAGACCATCGTATACAAGCTTTTTGTTTCAGGATCTGCCTTACTGCAAAACCGGAGAACAGGCGTGAGATCCCGAAACCATCGGGTTATGACCGTAATAACTATGCTATTTATCTCCGCTATCTCGAAGCAGGAGGAAATCTTGGAGTGCCGGGCAGCAATATACCTAATGGAAAAACGGATTTCAATGGTGGCGCTGATCTATCGCATAATCTATATGGCGGCCATTACCGCTATCCTGAAGGGTCTTATGAAGAGCGGGCGAAGATCATTAAAAACTACCGGGAGTTTACACAGGGGTTATTATATTTCTATACAAATGATTCTGCGGTTGCCCGTATTGCTCCTGCGTTTCAGCAGAGATGGAAGCAACTAGGCCTTACTAAAGATGAGTTCACCGATAATGATGGATGGCCGCGGCAGTTATATGTGAGAGATGGCCGCAGGATGGTATCCGATTTTGTGCTTACAGAAAACCATATCAAAGACAAAGATGCGGTCCCTGTTACAGATCCGGTAGCGCTTGCCTTCTGGCCACCAGATCTTCACGCTGTGCGGCGTGTGTGGCACAATGGTGATATATATAATGAAGGTGCTGTATTTGGTGGGCAATGGTGGAAGCCGTTTGGTATTCCTTATAAAAGCCTTGTGCCAAAGAAAGCCGAAGCAGCCAACCTGCTTACACCAACCTGTATTTCTTCCAGCCATATAGCTTATGGAGCTGTGCGGATCGAATGGACATTCATGGCCATGGGGCAGGCTTGTGGCATTGCAGCAGCAATGGCTGCCGGACAGAACTATGATGTGCAGGACGTACCCTATGATAAGCTGGCAAAGGTTTTACTGAAAGATCATGCAGTGATTGATCTGGCTGGTCGCTTAACAGAGAATTATGAACGGGGAGGATTGCCGAATTTTTTTAAGAAGCTAAAGGATAGCAAACCTGTAACCGTTGCTTTTATCGGAGGCAGCATTACCCGTGCCGCCGAACAATACAGGCAACCGGTGATGGAGCAGTTGAAAGCATTATACCCTAGGGTTAAATTCAGCGAAGTGATTGCCGGTATTCCAGGCACTGATGCGGATCTCGGAGTATTCCGTGTAGATGAACAGGTGATCAGCAAGAAGCCTGATCTTGTGTTCATCGAGTTTGCAGTAAATGGCGGACATACTGCCGGTGCAGAGGGCATCATCAGGAAGATATGGAAGGCCAGTCCGCAAACAGATATCTGCCTGATCTATACCGTTACCACCGCACAAGCCAATGATTACAGGTTAAAACAGGTTCCTGCTCATATATCAGCACTCGATAAGCTGGCAGATCATTACAGGATACCATCCATTCATTTCGGCGTGCATGTTGCTTCTTTGATCAGGGATGGCCGTTTATTACCTGGCCCTGAAACGCCGGACAATAAAGGAATTCCTGCTTTCACCAAAGATGGTACCCATCCGACGGTTGAGGGAGGCAAAGCATATGCTTCATCTGTGATCCGTGCATTCCAGGAGTGGAGAGGCCACTCCCGCATTATGTCTTCACGCAGGGATCGTATTCCTGCATTTAACCCGGACAACTGGCAAAACACAATTGCAATAGAACCCGCGCAGCTTGTTAAGGGGAAAGCTGCATGGCAGATACAACAGCCTGTCTTTTTGAAAGATTACTGGAATGCAGATGGATGGATAAAGCAGGTGATCACCGGAGAAAGAAAAGATTCTGTATTGCGGTTCCGTTTCACTGGCACTCAACTCGGCTTTTTTGATATCGGCGGACCGGAAGCAGGGCAGCTAAAGGTTAATGTAGACGGCAAAGTGACCGTATTTAACCGGTTCAATAAATACTGCAATAACCGTTACCGCGGCCAATATTTTTTTATGGACCTACCAGCAGGTGATCATACCGTGGAACTCAGCGTATCGGATGAAATACCTGATAAAAGAATCATACTTGGTGCCGCACAGTTGGAAGATATTAATAAACACCCTGAGAAATATGGTCGCGGCGTGATCTATATCGGCAAGATACTTTTGAGAGGTAGCCTGATAAAATAATAAACGAATCGGCAGCATCTATACAAATAACGGTACTTATCCAGGAATGAAGACATCAAGATTTACTATTCCCATGAATCTGCACAGTCAAATCATAACATTTGTCATAAAATACGCACTGCGTATATTCTTGCTTTTCGCGCCGCTGATCGGCATGGCACAGCAACCTTTGCAGTTAAAGAATGATCGCTTAACGATTGCCTGGAAGAAGACAGGAAAAGGCTATGAGGTCTCGAAACTTCTATTGATCGATAAGGCGAAGTACATAAAGGTTGATCAACTGTCAGGAGAATTTAGCTTTTTATACAGCGGAGTAAAACCTGATACGACCGTTCTGGCATATCTCTACGGCGAAAGAGCGAAGCATTTTCCCGGACCATCTTACAAATATATCATCGATACATGGAGAGATGCATTAAGGCCGGTGCCAATGAACAAAGCGGGTGATGCGGTTCATTTTTTTCCTGATAAAGCAGAGTTGTCCGGTGATACTGCGATCATCTTTACATCAACTACCGCCAAAGCCAGGCTTAAGTCTGTCTGGCAACTGGATAAAAAATATCCTGATGATATTCTTGTTACCATAACATTGCGGTCATTAGCGCCAGGGTATTTTTCAATTTGTTCGCCGGCATTAAGAACGATAAAAGAAACTGATCTGGAATGGGGGATCATCCCCGGGGTATTGCAAGGCAGCCATCTTGAAAAAGACCTGGTAAAAAGTTATGCCTATGGGCATGGTATCCCCGACCAGCCGGTTGTAGTAAGGGAAAGGACAACGTCCACGTTGTCTCCCATTCTTACAGATAAAAACGGTATTTCACTGGCCGTGATCCCACAGCCAGGCACCGGCCGCGACCCATGGCAGGATAGTGTGAATACACACAACCAATGGAGGCTTGGCCTTTCATTGATGAACAGGAAAGCTGCATTGTCTCCAACATTATATTATCCTGTTTTGGGAGAAACAGGTTCTTTCCTGAATGAAGGTGAGGAAATCAGCTTTTCTTTCAGGTATACTGTAAGGGCCGATGATTGGTATGATCTGTATCAGCATGCAGCCAATGATATTTACCGGTTCCCGGATTTCCTGAAGCTGAAAAAAACAAACCGCTCATTGACTGACCGGCTTTTAGCTATGCAGGATTATCTGCATAGCGACTCCACCTCTTTATGGCGGCTCGAGAACTATAACGGCGACACGATCGGTGCGCAGGCTTATAATGGAGGTGTTGTAGGCAGCCAGCGTGATGCTATGAAGAATTCCGACTACGGCGCGATGTGGATGATGGCAACCGTTGCAGATGATAGTGTATTACTGCATCAGCGTCTTCCTTATGCACGTAATTTTAAACTGACACAGCAACAAACTACGCCGGGATTTTTCCAGGGAGCCGCAGTGGGTCAGTACTATCTCAGCAAAAGCAAACACTTTACGGAAGAGTGGGGCTCTTATGTTGAGCCAATTGCGATTACTTATTATACGTTGATCGATATTGGCAACATCTTACTATTTGAGAAAGAAGATACTGCGCTTTTTAAGCGGTTGCGCCTGGGAGCCGACCGGTTATTGCAATGGCAGTATCCTGACGGGCACTGGGAGGTGGCTTATGACCGGAAGACGGAGGAAAGGACATTCACTGATCTGAGAGACTACCGCCCGACTTTCTATGGGCTGCTGGTGGCTTATCAATTACTTGGTGATAAAAAATATCTTGACGGCGCTGTACGTGGTGCTGAGTGGTTTATCCGCGAAGCAGTGGGGCAGGGCTTTTATCTTGGTGTTTGTGGTGATCTGCGTTTTGTTCCTGATTTTGCAACCGGTCAAAGCTCGGCTGCCCTGCTGGCTTTGTTTGAAATAACAAAAGCTAAGAAGTACCTGGATGTTGCGATACAGATCGCTCGTTTCTATACCACTTCTGTTTATACGCAACCCATTCCTTCCACAGAAATAAAACTGGTGAATGGAAGGCAGCGGCAAGACTGGGAGATCGCACAGGCAGGATTAAGTTTTGAACATGGCGGCACTGTCGGTTCCGCTACAAAGCAGGGGCCTATTCTACTGGCCAGTCATGCCGGCTTGTTCGTGCGGATGTTTTCATTAACAAAAGACTCACTTTTCATCAACATGGCAAGGGCAGCAGCCCTGGGGCGCGAAGCATTTGTAGACAGTGCTACAAGCGTAGCTTCTTATTACTGGGCTGCGATGAACAAGGGGGCAGGACCTTTTCCTCATCATGCATGGTGGCAGATCGGCTGGCTGACCGATTATCTTCTTGCTGAAACTTCTTTGCGCACTAATGACCGTATTTCTTTTCCGAAAGGATTTATTACACCTAAAGTAGGGCCGCATCAATCCTATGGTTTTGCACCTGGCAATGTATTCGGAACAAAGGCAAACCTCGTGCTCAGGAAAGGCATGCTTCAGGCCGACGACCCGTATATAGATTATTTCGGAGCAGTTAGTACTGATAAGAAAGAAATATTCCTCGTGATGTTGAATAATGATGATGAGGACAGGGAAGCATCTGTCAGAACAGACTTGACAATCCTGCTCAATTCAAATAAGTATACCATCACTGCAACAGATATACTGGATGGAAACGGTAAGCGGATTTCAGGCGTTGATCCGCGTGGGCCGCTAAAACTATTCATTCCGGCCTACGGTATAAGAATAATTAAGATATCCTGTGAAAATTAAAAAAGAACATTATGATCAGAGATGAACAGATTTCACGAAGTCTTCTTACAGTACATTTAAAAAGTGACCTGGTAGTGGTTGGCGGCGGACTTTCCGGTGTTTGCTGTGCAATAACAGCAGCAAGGCAGGGGCTTGAAGTTGTATTATTCCAGGACAGACCTGTGCTCGGAGGCAATTCATCCAGCGAGGTCCGCTTATGGGTGTTGGGGGCAACTTCACATATGGGTAACAATAACCGTTGGGCACGGGAGGGAGGAATGATAGATGAACTGTTGTTGGAAAATGCGCATCGCAATCCGGAAGGCAATCCCGTTATATTCGATACGATTATACTTGAAAAAGTATTGAATGAAAAAAATATAAAGCTGTATCTCAATACCGCGGTATATGAAGCGGAAAAAAAGGCAGACGATGAGATCAGGCAGGTAAAAGCATTCTGCAGCCAGAACAGTACTGTTTACATAGCAGCAGCACCTATGTTTTGTGACGCCTCAGGCGATGGTATTCTCGGTTTTCTTGCCGGTGCCAGCTTTCGTATGGGAGCTGAATCACGCGATGAGTTTGATGAAGCAATGGCGCCTGCCAGTGAGTATGGCGAATTGCTGGGGCATTCGTTATATTTCTATTCCAAGGATATCGGGCGGCCAGTAAAGTTTGTCCCTCCTTCATTTGCATTGAAAGATATTTCCCGTATCCCGAGATTTAAGAACTTTAATGCAAAAGAGTTTGGTTGTAAGTTGTGGTGGATCGAATATGGAGGCCGGCTTGATACTGTGCATCAATCTGAAGAGATCAAAATGGAATTATGGAAAGTGGTGTATGGGGTATGGAACTATATTAAGAACTCCGGTGCATTTCCTGAAGCGGAAACAATGACGCTCGAATGGGTAGGCATGATCCCCGGTAAGCGGGAAAGCCGCCGTTTTGAAGGCGATTACATTCTTACGCAGCACGATATAGTGGAGCAACGTTTTTTTGATGATGCAGTAGCATACGGTGGTTGGTCTATCGATCTGCATCCTGCCGATGGCATTTTCAGTGAAAAGCCCGGTTGCAATCAATGGCATAGTAAAGGAGTATATACAATTCCGTACCGGTGTTATTTTAGCCGGAATATCCGCAATCTGTTCCTGGCTGGCCGTATCATCAGTGCTTCGCATGTGGCATTCGGATCTTCACGCGTGATGGCTACCAGTGCGCTGGGGGGGCAGGCCGTTGGAATGGCTGCAGCTCTTTGTAAAAAATATCAACTGCAACCGCGGGAATTAGGGAATGCCCATATAAAAGAATTGCAGCAGCAATTATTACTGACAGGACATTATATCCCCGGCGTCAGATTGAGGGATGGAGAATTGGTGAGCCAGGCTTCGATTGGAGCAAGTTCTACAATGGTGTTGGATGAGATCCCTTCATCGGGAATCAGTGAAGTGCTTCATTACTCCGCTGCACAGATGTTGCCTGTAAGAAAGGGTGCTATACCGCAAATCAGTTTTACGGTATCCGCACTTATGGCAACAAATCTGCAGGTGGAGCTACGTATAAGCAGTAAGCCCTTCAATCACACACCTGATATAACCCTTGCTGTAAAGGCTTTTTCGTTGCAACAGGGAAAGAATGAGCTGGTGATAGACGAAGATATTCGGGTGGAGGATGATTGCTATCTGTTTGTTTGTTTTATCAGGAATGAACAGGTGTTGCTGGAATACAGTGATAAAAGGATAACAGGCATTATTTCTGTTTTCAATAAAATAAAACCGGAAGTGTCCAATTATGGAAAGCAGGAAGCGCCTGCAGATACAGGTATGGATAGTTTTGAATTCTGGGTGCCTGTGAGAAGACCCCAAGGATATAATATTGCAATGAAAATATTTCCCTCTTTGGAACCTTTTTCACCTGAACATCTCAGGAACGGTTTGAGCAGGCCTGTTGCTTCCACAAATGCATGGGTTGCCGATTGGAAGGATGAACAGCCGATGGTAACGATCTCGTGGAAACAACCTGTTCAACTCAATAAAGTCTGCCTGATGTTTGATGCGGATTATGACAACCCGTTGGAAAATGTTTTGATAACACAGCCGGAAAGAGTAATGCCTTTTTGTGTGGATGAAGTGGAACTGCTGAACTGCAACAACCAGGTAGTTGGAATGGTTAGGGATAATTACTTAAGTTGCCGCACTGTTGAGTTTGAAAAACCTGTTTATACACAGCAGTTGAAGATCAGGTTGCGGAACAGCCGCAGGGAAAGCCCGGCGGCGTTGTTCGAAGTCCGTTGCTATTAAGTTTGCAAAAGATGTTTGAATAATAACACCATTTACAATTTTGCCCATGAGTTTGTCTTTGGATACAATAGTGATCTTTGTTTTTTCAGCCTTTATACTATGTATTGGATTATTGTTTTCCAGAACAGGGCGGAATATTAAATCTTTTTTTGCAGGAGGAGAGGCGGTGCCCTGGACGATCGGCGGCCTGTCGCTCTTCATGAGCTTTTTTTCTGCCGGAACTTTTGTTGCTTGGGGTTCTATCGCTTATAAATATGGATGGGTGTCAGTCACCATTCAGTGGACAATGGCTTTCGGAGCATTGGTAGCAGGCCTTTTCATCGCACCGCGATGGAAAAGAACAGGCAATCTTACGGCAGCAGAATTTATACAGCAAAGGCTAGGCGAAACAGTAAAGCGCTTATATGTTAACATCTTTATGGCTGTCTCGCTTTTTCTCAAAGGCGCGGTACTTTATCCTGTTGCAAAGCTGGTAAGCGTGTCGCTTGATCTGCCGCTTATTCCGTGTACTATCGTTCTGGGCATTATGATGATCGCTTATACAGCGGTGGGAGGGTTGTGGGCAGTGATGGTGACAGATATCCTGCAGTTTGTTGTGCTTACTGCAGCTGTGCTGATCATTCTGCCACTTGCACTGGAGAAAGCGGGTGGTTTCAGCAACTTTACCGCGAATGCGCCGACTGGTTTCTTTGAATTGCTGGGTGGGGAATATACTATATGGTTCGTGTTTGCTTTCTGCCTCTACCATATCTTTTACATCGGTGGTAACTGGACATTTGTACAGCGCTATACGAGTGTTGACAGTCCTGCCTCAGCCCGCAAAGTCGCAATGGTATTTGCATTATTGTATATCATCAGCCCGATGGTATGGATGTTGCCTCCTATGATCTATAAGGTGATCAATCCAGGATTGCAGGGCTTGGATACAGAAAATGCCTATTTGCAGATATGTCAACTTGTGTTGCCACCTGGTCTTATGGGGCTGATGCTTACAGGTATGTATTTTTCAACATCTGCTACAGCCAACACCACGCTCAATGTGGTAGCAGCGGTATTCACCAATGATGTGTACAGGTCGAGAATAAACCCTGGTGCCACTGACAGGCAACTGATGAAGATCGCACGGCTATCGTCCTGGTGCTTTGGTGCGTTGATGATCGTGATCGCACTGGTCGTTCCTTATATCGGCGGTATGGTTGAAGTGGTATTGAGTATTGCAGCCATTACTGCAGGGCCTTTACTGGCACCGCCGATATGGGCGCTCTTCTCAAAACATCTTACAGGAAAGGCTTCGCTCTGGATAACATTGATCACCCTGATGATAAACCTGTTGTTCAAGCTGGTCTTCCCATATATGCTTTCTTTTAAACTGAACAGGGCAGAGGAAATGATGACAGGCGTAGGGCTTCCTCTGTTGCTGCTGCTGGTGTATGAATTATATAAACGTTTTACCGGAAGGGTGGCGGATGATCATCTGCAGTATGCACAAAACCTTTTAAAGCTGAAACAGCAAAAGGCCGCGCTTAATGCAGAGGAATTATATGCCATCAGGAGGCAGAACTATTTTGGCCTTCGGGTGATCAGCTTTTCGTTATTGTTTACTTCAGCCATGCTGGCGGGCCTGAGTTTTATTACTGCAAATGGCAGAGGTTTGACGGCTGCCGTTGCAGGGGCGATCTTTATTTCAGCATTGATCCCCTGGTTGGCTGCAAGGAAAATGAAGCATTCGTTAGCTATGCAGGGCGCGCCAAATAAAGCAGTTTAAAAATCAGAGCATCCTATCTCAGTTTAACATCCAGGTAAACCGAATGACGCCCATACGTTTCATAAAATGGCTTAAAAAACACATCGTCAATCCTGAACTCTAACTGTTGAGGATCGCCTTTAATTGATTTGCTTATATCCTGGGCATCCAGGGTCACTTTACGCCATTCTTTTCTTGCTTCAGGCTCCTGAGCTGCCAGTAGGATTGGTCCGTAAAACAGGCTGGCTATGTTCTGCTGGTCCATAACCGGGTCCAGGTGAAATTGAAAGGGCATTTTCAATTCAACAATATCACCATCTTTCCAACTGCGGCTTATCTTCAGGTAATTGCCCGGTTTAGCAGGAAGCTTTTGCTCTTTACCATTGATCTTTACAAAAAAACCTTTGGTAGCCCAGCCTGGCACACGCACATTGATATCAATTTTTCCATTACCCTTAATTGTCAGCCGGGTATTGTCTTCATTGGGGAAATTCGTTGTCTGTTCTATTGTTACATTACGTTCTGTCCATTCCAGTGTAGAAGGTATGTATAGATTGACATAAAGCGCCTGGTCATCTTTACTTTTAAAGTAAATGGAGTTTTGCAATTTGGTACTGCTTTCAATTGCTGTGCCGTTGCAACACGTAAAGCCCGTCATGTCCGGGTTGCCGAATTGTTTGACAGATCCTGGCCTGAGTGGTATATGATAGGTATTCGCAGGAGTATTTTCGGCCACAGAAGCCAGGATATCGTTGTACAACGCACGCTCGTAATAGTCCATATATTCTCCCCGCTGATCGAAGAGGAACAGGTCACTTGTCAATTTTAACATATTGTAAGTGGCGCAGGTTTCGTTCTGTCCGCCGGCAGCGAACCCGTTTTCATACAATGTTCCCGGCTGGCTAATAAAACATTCTGCATTGTTGGGGTTGCGTGCGCCTGCAACTCCTCCGATGCTGTACATGTAATCATTGATCATCTTATACCAGAAGTTGTCGGCTATTTTATAATATTCAGGATTATTGGAAACACGATACATTTCGATGCTTCCTACAATTTGAGGTATATGTTGATTGGCATGTAATCCACGGAAAAGGTCTACATTTTTTGCCAGCCCATGTGAATGCGCAGTGTCGCCAAAGAAGACCCTGATGTTATCAAATAATTGTGCTGTTTTCAGATGATCCGGTTTACCGGTGATCCGATACATCCGGGCCATTACCTCGTTCATACCTCCAAACTCACCGGCGATATATGTATTCCACATCTTTATAAGCGTATCTGTTGGCACCTTGCTCAAGCGGGCATATACCCAATCACCCATGCCGGAAGCTATTGCAAGAGCTTTTTTATTACCGCTTACTTCATATACATCCAGTAAGCCTGCTAAAATTTTATGCAGCGTATAATATGGTGCCCAGATCTGGGTCTTTTGTCCTCCATACCTGGCACCTTTTTCCAGCATGATAAACTGATCCGGAGGATAAGCGCTGATGAATCCAGTTCCCCAGTTCCAATAGTCGTTACGGATACCCTCATCACTAAGATCTGAATCATACGTTGATTTTCCGGGGCCAGGAGGCACTGCTGATGGATCGGATACCTGTGTGCTGCCTGCTTCTTTTGCTTTCCCGGATAATTGTGATAAATCATAGAGCGTATTTATCATATACTCCATCTTTCCAGCGAAATTGGCCTGAAGTGTCTTGTCATATCCTGTGCCGGCATAAGCTTGTGCAATTGCTGAGAGATAATGGCCTGTAGCATGGCCTCTTAATTTGGTGTCCTTGCTGTCCCAAACGCCCAAAGGCTTTGCCCCTTCAGGTTGTTTCTGGCCAAACGCATGGCGGAACATATAAAGAAAGGAGTTGGGATCAGTTTTAGCTAATGTGTTTATAAACTTATCACGATTCCTGACAAATTGTGTTGCGTGACCGTGGGCATCGGTTTTCAGAGAGACCCTTCCCAAATCGAACGCCGCCAGCTTTAAACCTGGCATAGTTGATTTCCCGGATGCTTTTACTGTAACAAATGCTTTTGGTTGAAAATTCGTTCCTGCAACACGCCCTGTTATTGTATGACGTCCAGGGTTAAGAACCGCGCTATTATCAGTAGCAGCCGGCCAAACCACCCGCACTTTTGGTCCTTTGCCTTTCATTTCATCCCTGTAAGTTCCCTGCACATAACTTGGCAACCGCGGCAAACTTCCTGCTTCTGTTTCCACGTATACATCGGATACCTTCACTAAATAAGCATTATAAAGCTGTGCCTCGGTTGGAGAAAAGCGGGGGAGGTCATCTTCAACACGCCTGCTGGTATTTACCGAACCTTCATTGACACCGCGACCTCTCAGGGCATTGTAATAAATCCCGGCAACCTGTCTGTTGCTCAGGGGAACACGATAAATACGAAAATCATGAACAAGGGCATTGAGATTGGGGTCGCCAGGCAATAGCGATTTCCCGAGATAAAGCTGTTTTTCTCCTGGCTGCTGGCCGAATACCTCTGTTAACTCCAATGGAATATCTTTCGCTTCACCTGCAGGTTTACTATCAACGTAGGTAATGATAGATCTTGAAGGAATATCTATCACGATAGCAAGGTGAACCCATTTATTTGCTTCTATGGCGGGAGAAACCGCTCCGTTTTTATTACCCTTTTCTGCTGTGATCAATGCCTGGTAGCCTGTTTGGCTATTAGTTCCAACAGGAGCTGCAAAAAAATGTTTGGAGGCGTCCTTCCCGAAATCAAAAAAACGTTGACCGGGCTGAGTTGAACGCAGGTAGACCCATCCTGATATGCTGAGTGATTCCAGATCTGTTAATGCTTCTCCTGGGATGGTGATAAAAGAATTATTATCTCCGGAGAGCGATAAAACCTTTCCAAACCGGTTGTCATTAACAAATTTGGCTTCGCTGCCCTGGGATTTGGCGTGCAGGTTATTCCGGGACCAGTCTTTGAGATCTCCGTTAAATATATAACGTGCAATCATTCCAGTTTCACCGATCCCATCCAATATCTGGTCTTGCGCCTGAACGGTGTTAATACCCTGAGCTAATGCAACAATAAACAGGGCGACACGCAAGAATGTCTTATACATTTTCATATTAAATCATTTTCATCAATACCATCAATTGGAGCAAACCGTACAAACGATGGGAGATGATTTTAAAAATGAAAATATAAAGATTCCTTATGTCTGTATAAATCTATTTTCGCTAATAATCACTTGATATTAACAAGTATCCCGTATTGAACTGCTTTGATAACAAAGCACAAACAGTAAAATCGTTGCCTGGCTATTGCAGACCGGTCAGAAAGCCTCTTCTAGTATACTTTTTGAAAATAATATTCCCGGATATAACACCTGCGTGTGTTAACGCTATTTTCCCGCCACGTCTGGCAGCGGGGATCTTCATCCCTGAAATGTGGATACAGGTTACTTGCATCACATGCATTGTCATCAACACAGGCAAGGCAAAAATTCCAACGGGCAACGGGGGGGCTAGCTGCTGAAGACGCACTTATTCCGCCAGTCTTTATAAAAAAAGCACCCTGCTTTTCCTCCGATCCGTATAACTGAAAAAGAAACCTGGTTTTAATTTCCGGAAGAGTATCTTTATTGGTAGCAAGAGAAGTGGGCACAGGCGGATCTGCCGGGTACTTATCAAGGTAATGTGCGCTGGCTTTTACACTTTTTGCACGGTCATCTGTATAAGTAAACCCGATTTCATCATCAGCCCACTGAAGCGTACTGGCAGTTGCTGTAAGGGAAAGAAAGCGATAGCCGCCATCAGGCATACGCTGGTAGATCCGGTATCCGAATGCCAATGCATAATCAGGGTCGGGAGACACGTATCGTACCTTCTTCACATACCAGACATCCGATGAGTCAATATCATTTATTGTGATGTGGTCGATAGCGGGCAGGCTGCCGTTGTAACCAATAACTCCATCTGCAGTATAGTCACAGCGTAAAGTGGACGCCGGCATTGTGCATCCATTCATGGTACGGATAACATAGCGTCCATCCGGCAAACTGGTGTCGGAGCCCAGCAACAGGAGCCCAAAGGGGTTTTCGAGTTTAGGTTGTTTTCCTTTTTTGCACTGAGTGAATGATCCTGATATTAAAACTACTATCAGGAAATAAATGATCTTTTTCATGAATATTTTTTGTTTATGTCTGTAGCGTTATTCATAGGCTTCCCATTCTAGGGTAATATTTTTAAACTTAACCGGAAGTCCTTCATTGTTGTATACATAATCGCCTGAAGGCCATGTTTGGTTAGCTGTGGATACCTGGTTCCATAATTGAGTGGTCGTATTCCATTGATATTTTTTTGAATCAAGGGTCTGAAGTGCTTTTTCGGAAGGGATAATATTTTCCTGGAATAAAAAAGAAAAAGGAATGATCTCCAGGCCCGTCAACCGGATACCGCCAGAAGCTTTTCCAAAAAAATCAAACCCGGTTTGCTTCCATTTAATAAAATTCCTGTCGTTATAATAACTGATAATCGACGAAACAGAGTCTGCTTTCTGTATACCAGTGTTCGTCCGAATACCCTTGGAGTATCCTACCTGCTGTAGATTATTCTGTGCATCATACGAAAAATCATAACGATGAGCCTCCGATACATCTCCTGTAAAGTCGTACACGCGCGTTATACTAATTTGCAGGCGTCCATCGATATCATATTCGTAACGATAATCCCGGCCAATTCCGCCATTCGGAAGATATTTGAAACCTCCGTTGATATGACCATTGTGTACAGTGAACAGGTATTTCCAACTGGGGTCTGGATTGCCATTGGCAAAATAGACCTGTGCTTTAATTTCTACATTTGAATATACTATCCTGAAAGAGCCTCCGGCAAAATCGATACGGGTAAGCCTGTTTTCGTTGTCATAAGAGAATGTTTTTTTATCCGAGCCATCCCTTGTGGATTTTATCCGGTAAGATTGATTGGGCGGAGGAGTATTGTCTTTTTTCTTTTTGCACCCCAGGTGGATGCCAGAAAAGCACACAAAAGTCAGTAGTATCAAAAATAAATGCTTCATTATTTCCTGTGCTGATTGGTTAGCTAATATCAATAATAAGTATAGTGATAGGTAAGGCGTTGACCGGCATTTTCGTAGGATTTGCTTTTAATTCTCCCTTTTTCGTCATAGGTGTATAAATAGTCAGTGACCTGTTTTTTTATCAACCCGTTATCATCGTATTTGTACTCGTACCGGAGAAAGGGCCGTGGAAAAACACGGCCGAAATAGGGCATCCCGGTATTTCGTTCTTCCAGTGAGTTTTCACGATTCATGTCATATGCATAAATCTGTGAATTATTCCAGGTGCTACCTATAGTTGAGCGGGTGCTATCTAATAATCCCGTAGTTGTATTGTAATAATAATTTCTTTCGTAGTGTGGTATTTGGTTATTGGACACTTTTGTAATAAATCCCTTGTTATTGTATTCGTAGGTATAGATAGTACCGTCTGAGGCTGTATCGGCACTTATATACCCCTGCGGGTTTAATTCATAATATTGATACCGGGTAGTATTGTTCTCTGTTATCTTTATCGCCAGCTTATTGCCGGAGTAGCTGTAATCAGAGATTTTAAACGTCTCGGATTCTTTTATTATCCTTTTTTCCGCATCATAGGCATAGCTGGCTTCCCAGCCTGTTGCAGCGTCGGCACCCGTAATGGTTTTTACACGTACTTTTTCAAACAGGACGGTTGGCCCGGAAGGCCTATCATTTTTTTTACAGGAAACGAACAATACAGAACACGCAAGCGCCGGCAGGAAAATTTTATTCTCAAATAACGAATAGAAATAAAACCCCAGAGTACAGATTTTTCTCATAGCCGGTTTAATGTTTGAATAAAGGTAAACAGGGGTTAAGCCAGCTAAAAGCATGAATGAGGGAACGGTAATTCGAGTGAGGGTACGGTTAACTGATGCCAGTCTTAACGATTGCGGCATGCCAGATTTTTATTTCCACTCAATTTTTTCTGCACCATCAAAAGCAATAAGATAACCGGCCTCATTATACTGGTAACCTGTTTCGGGCAAGGTGTAAGTGAAAGAGTTTTTATACACCCATTTATTTTGAACAGTATTCCACTCATATAGGTCGCTTGTATTTTCTTTCAGCGCATTGACAGACGGGTAGTATGTCCTGAAAGGCAACATGAGGACAGGCGATGAAATACCGAGGCCCTGGTGTGGGAGGCCAGAGGTGGCTGTTCCGAAAAAGTCAAAGCCGACAGCCTGCCAGGTAAATGACTTTTTGTTTGTATAATGAGACTGTGTAACGACTGTTGAATCGCGCTTCACTCCCTGGTCTAAGCTCAGATAAGTTACCTTGGTCATATTGTTGCCGGTATAACTATAGGAGAATGTTACCCTGTGTCCTTCCTCGTTGGTGGGCTCATACACTTCACGTGCCATATGTTCGGTTAGCCGTCCTTCATTGTCGTAGCTATAGCTATGATTAATGACAAAACTGTTGGGCTTCTTCTCTTTACCTGAAGCAATCCGGCCATTCAGGATGTTAAACTCGTAACGCCTGGTAAGTATGGGATTACCTGCAGCGTCGTACCACTGTAGCACAATACCGGCTGCTTTATACTCTACCTGTAGATAATTACTGACTCCATAATCAATACGCTGCAGCCTCCCTTGTGCATCGTAGCTGAACACATTACTGATATTGTTTACCACTGCGGAGGCTATCTTTTTCTGATTCCCATTGGGATTATCTTTTCCTTTTTTGCAGGAAACTGTTAACAGCAGGATAAGGACGAGGTAGAAAATTGATTGTTTCATTATGGTATGAATTTATTTCCATGTTATTTCAATAGCAGTTAACCAGCGGGTCAGCCTGCCTTGCGCATCGTACTGGTAATAGTTTTCGGGATACACAGAAGTATTGCTGCTGAGCTGCCATTGCCCGGCATGATAGGAATACGTCTTCTGAATAACATCTTTTACTGCGGCAACAGAAGGCACTATACCTTCCGACAAAAAAGTAACCGGAAGCCGGTAGCCAAAGCCAGTGGCCATGCCACCCAGAGGAGTTTTGCCAAAATAGGAGAAACCCACATCTTCCCAGGTAATGAATTTTTTTCCGTCATAATAGTTCCTCTCCCAAATGACGGAATCCGTTTTTATCCCATCACGGTCCTGCACGGTATGAACTACTTTAATAAGCCGGTCATCATTCCAGGTAAAAAGAACTTCTCCTTTGTTTTGCAACTGGTTATTATCTATGCGTGTTCTTGTGGCCTGCGCACGGTTCATCCTGCCCTCATTGTCGTAATTGTAGGAATGCTCGTTCTTATAATTACTTACCGTTTCCACTACATATTGCACCCTGCCGTTCACAAGGTTCATTTCCATGCGGTGATCTGTTGGATTGTAGTTTCCATCATACCACTGTAAAACGATGCCGGAGGCGCTGTACACTGCTTTCATATGGGATGATATGCTGTAGTCGATAGCTGCCAGCCGGTTTTGTTCATCGTAACTGTAGATATGATTAAACGAAGCACTGTTAATGCTGCTGATCCGGTTTCCGTTTGGCGCGTTATTATTATTCCCTTTTTTGCAAGCGGCCGCCGATAGCAGCAGGCATGCTATAACCGGTATAAAGATCTTCTTTGCTCTTTTACTGCTCATACTCTTTTTTTATCACTCATAATAGGTATAAGTTGTGCTGCCGCTTTGCCCGGAGGATGTGGTAAAGCTTAGGCTGCTGATTCTTTCCTTGCTATCGTAAGTGTAGGTGAAATTGGTTACACTTACTTTTACCTGGTTGCCGTCGGGGCGGCGTGAAGCAACAGATTTAATGGGATGGACCGATGATTTACCGAAAAATGATCTACCAAAATTCTCATCAAGGAGGCTGCTGTTCTTGTCTGTGTAATACAGAAAAACGCTGGTGTTGCTCCATGTATTACCGGTTGTAGTCCGGATACTGTCGAGCAAGCCGGTGCTGGCATTGTAATGGTATTTTGCTTCCCACCTGGGTGTTTGATTATTGTACGTACGTGTCAGGAAGTTTCCATCATTATATTCATAATACCTTATTTCAGTATCGCCTTCATATTGCTGAGAACTAATGTATCCTTTGCTGGTGAGCGAATAATGGATTATGTATGTATTGGAAGCTTCGATTATTGTGTTCGTTATTTTCCCGGGCTCGTACAGGTATTCCAGCTTTTTAAATCCATTGTCAAACTCTGCCTTTACAATTTGATGTTCCGCATTGTAGGAATATATCATGCTTCCGCTGGCATCTGTTTCGGCTTTTACCCGCAGCGGTCCGCTGGTCTTATCGTTTCCATTCTTTTTACAGGATAGGATACTTAAAAGCACTAGTATTGATAATAGAATATATTTCTGTGTCATCTGGCTGTTTTTATAGTCGAAAATTTCTCCCGCTTTCTGAAATGGTTTCCATTGCTTCTGTATACAGTTATATTTTGTGCAGTGTTTTTAGTAAATATTATTGCCAGATGAAATTGTAATTGTAGTATGAAGTAAGCCTGCCCAGTTCATCATATTTGTAGGGGCTTGAGCTTCCTCCTGGGTCTGTCCAATCCCATCCGCTAAATTTCCATTGCGGATTAAAATCGCTTGCATCGGTGTATTTTTTTTCTCCTTTTAATGCTTTCAATGCTGTAGGCGAAGGCATGAGGTAAGGCACGGCGTCGAAGGAATATATAATCCTGGTACTTCTGATAAAAGGGAACGGTTCTATCACAGGCAGAAGCCCCCATACAGTGTAAGCAAAACCGGCAGGATGAGTACCAAAATAATTAAAACCGATATTGCTGAAGCTGAAGAAAGGCTGATTGGCATGCCATGTCCTAGTCTGTGTTACTGTATCGGTGGCATGAAAGCCATAATATCCATATGCTTTCAGATCTTGTATATTGCCTTGTGCAGGGTAAGTATAATAACAATCGAGTTTTGCAAAAACACTTCCATTAGCCGATAAGCCGCGAAAACCGATTTCCGTCATCCTGTTTTGTGTATCATAGTTAAAGTATGTATCGTGATAACTGCCATTCGGATTGGTCATGCGGCTGTTTACAATACGGCCATTGAGCGTTGTGAACACATATTTCTCCCGTTGCGGGTCGGGCGCGGCTCCTTTATAATATTGAGCTGTGATGGTTTGATCGTTATAGACAAAGCGCAGGGAGGGATTGTCGTCATAATTATAATCTATACGACTCAGTCGTTTTTGCTCATCATAACTGAATACAGCCGTTCGGGTTTCGTCTTTAATGGTAATGGAAGCAATGCGCTGATCATCGTAGTTGAAGGTTGGCTCTTTGGGGCCATTCCGCTTGGAGCAGGCTGTGAACAGTATAATAATAGCCAGCCAATAACTATTTGCAAATTGTAAAAGAGACAAATTCGTTTTCATTTGGTGTGTTTTATGATTGGTCTACCCATCCGGATGGGGCGAAACAACCTACCTGAACATTCTCGGGTTGATAAGGATCTTATAATCATTTCACCAGTTGTCATTCATATAGCTTAGGTTATAAAAGTAGCCGTAGCAAGGATGTCTCAGAAGAACAAATGAGGGTATGGCAGTCCTGAATGATGTTTTAAATGCTTAAATTGAGGAAACGGTAGCTGGGAGTGAGGGAACGGCAATATGCCTGAAAGGTGGAAGTGTATTTTTACGGTATAATTTGCTTTATGAAAATTGCAGGCTATACGGAAAATATTATCAGGATAGTACCGGGATTATTATGCCTGTGTATCTTTTGCGGATGCAATCAATCCAAAGGAACAAAAAGAAATGATGACCGGATAGCAAAACGACTGGATAGCTTATACTTCGACGCCAACCAACTAATCACCAGCAGCAATTTTGAAAAGGGGATTGTACTGGTAAGAAAGGGGATTGCTGAAGCTGCCACAGAAAAGAATGACTCTATGTTGTCCAAGTTTTACCGGATGGCTACCCTGTACTTCCGGTACAAGCCTGCTCCGCAAAGAGACAGCCAGTCGTATTATACACTACTGGCCGAAAAGCATGCTGATCTTTCCGGTAATAAAAGGGTTCAGTTAAGTACATTTTACAACCAGCTGACCATTTTTTTTGAAACCAAACAGTTTGATTCTGCTATATCCGCCAGCAACCGTGTTTTTGCACTGGCCCGGGAACTGAAAGACAGTATCGCATTGCTGGACGCAAACCTGGTGCTGAGCTATTGTTACCGGAACAAAGGATTGCCGGAACAGCAATTCCAGTATCTGACCAGGACGATGAATATTTACCAGGCCATTAAATACAAGTATAATACGGGAGATGCAGATAAAGAGTCGAAAAGAGTGCATTACATCTATACCAATGTATTGTATAGCCTGGCCGATTATTTTGACGATAAAAATAATATCATTAAAAGCCTCGAATACTACAATGAGCTCGATGCAATTATTCCTGAAAAAAGAAAATCCCATAACCCCGTCATCTATATTGGTAAAGGGTCCTGTTATGAAAAGATGGGTGCAACTGATTCAGCCAATAAATATTTTAAAATGGCTGTGGAAAAAACAGATACAATCTGGTATTTTAAGGAGCATCGTTCCAGTGCAGCCAGGCATTATGCCAGGCTATTGCTTGCAAATGGCCATTCAAAAGAAGGGGCGCGGTATTTACACGAAAGCCTGCGCCTCGCCACAGAAACAGGCAAACCTCATGTAATAGCGGAAAGCCGCCTGGCTCTTGCAGATCTTCTTATCGGCGAAAAACGATGGCATGCTGCCAGGGATACACTACAACGAACAATCAGCGAAATGGATACAGCCATGGGCAAAGAGCAAAAAGTCAGGGCTTATGAAATGTTGTGCCAGGTGTTTAAGGGAACGGGTGATTACAGGCAGGCATTGCAGTATTATACACTCTCGAAAACCTACCAGGATTCAATAAATACGGAACAGGTGATGCGCACCACGACAGAGATGGATGTAAAATACCAGGCAGATAAAAAGAGCCAGCAGATCACCCTGTTGCAAAAAAGCAACCGGATACAGGAGTTGCAATTACTTGCTGCAAGACGCCTTCGTTTATTTTATGCATTGAGCATAGCTATACTGCTCATTCTTTTCTGCATGATCTATCATTACCGGAGAAAACTGCAGCGCCGCAACCTGGAACGGGTTAAGAATGACCTTGAAACAAAGGCATTGCGTGCTCAAATGAAACCGCATTTTATTTTCAATTCCCTTAACGCTATCCAGGAACTGATCGTAACGAAAGACTACTCCAGGTCTTCGCAGTACCTGGCCAGGTTTTCGCGATTGCTGCGTATGGTACTCAATATGGCAGATAAAAATTTTATCATGCTGCAGCAGGAGATTGAGTTATGCCACCTGTATGTGTCCCTGGAATCACTCCGGCTAAAAAAAAGCTTTCATTACAGTATTACTGTTGATGAAAAAATGGATACGGAAATGATTTTCTTTCCTACGCTGCTGGTACAGCCATTTGTTGAAAATGCCATTTGGCATGGATTGTCGAATAAAAATGGTGATAAATACTTGTCTGTACATTTTGAAGAGATCGGCGATTGTGTACGCTGTACGATCTATGACAACGGTATCGGGCGGGCAAAATCTGCTGAAATAAAAGCCGCGAAAATAGGCTCCGAACATCTCGATTCAAAAGGCATCAAAATAGCGGAGCAGCGGATTTCTGTGCTGCGCGAGGGCCTGGTAAAAGAGGCTTCCATTAACATTGTGGACCTTTATGATGGAGAGGGAAGGGGAGCAGGCACGAAAGTAGTGATCGACATTGTTCCTTTTTTAACAGCATTCAACAATGAAAATACTGATAGTAGATGACGAGCCGGCGGCTGCCAGTATGTTGCAGATACTAATCAACCGGCATATATTGGTTGATAAAGAAGTACTGACCTGCAATTCCGCAGAGAAAGCGCTGGAACTAATGGCCAAGTTTCAACCCACGCTGTTGCTGCTGGATGTGGAAATGCCATCCATGAATGGATTTGACCTGCTGAATCGTGCCGATACGGGAAATTTTGATGTCATCTTTACTACGGCTTATGATAAATACGCCATTAAGGCTATCCGTTTCAGCGCCCTGGATTACCTGCTGAAACCTATCGACATCAATGAATTGCAAAATGCTATCAACCGGCATATCGTTCAAAAAAAGCAGTATGCCGGTATACCGAAAAAATTGGTCCATAACCTTGTCAGCAACCTGAAGGAAAAATCCGTCTCCTCTTTTAAGCTGGCACTTAGCACCCAGGAAGGTTTTTATTTTTGCAGCCCTTCAGAGATCGTACGATGTGAAGGCGTTAATAATTACACCCATTTTTATTTTAAGGGGAAAAAGCCGTTACTGATCTCTAAAACGCTTAAAGAATTTGAAGATATCCTTGCTGATCACGGGTTTGTACGGGTGCATAAAAGTCATCTTGTAAATATCAGCGAGATCGAGCGGTTGGATAAAGAAGGGGTGCTATGGTTAAATAATGGCGCCAGTATTATTGTGTCCCGGCGGAGAAAAGATTATGTTATTGGTGTACTTGCGCAATACAGAAAGTAGTTAAAAAGGATAAACAGTGTATACCTCCATGCCTCCCCCGTGTATTAACGGTAAATATTAGGGTGTAAGAACTGGTACCCCCGGCAACTTTCTCATATTATTTTAGCGGCTCACTTATCCACCTTCTAAAGGCATTTCTATGGTGATCCGTACTTTATGGCTATGCAAGAACAATCTGTTCGCAACTTCGATTAGCTCACTCCTGCGGAATTATGGCATTTCCACTGTAGCTATCACTGATCCAGAAAAAGTCTATCCATATTTTCAGGCCATTGAAGCCGATCTGATCATTATAGACGCCAACTGGGATAAGGATGATCATTGGGGGATTGCCTTTCTGGCCGGTCTGCATCAACGTATCCCGCATATCAAGGCAATCCTGGTAACCACAACCCTCCAGAACAGGTTATGCAAAAAACTGGAAGAGGCAGGGGCAAAAGGTTATTTCTATAGAAACAGCCGCAACATTGAAAACATAGTACATTGTATACGGCAGGTGTACAGGGGTGAGGTTTGTTTTGGTGAAACCGACCCGGCACTGACTGAAGCTACCATCCAGGCTTTTCCCCATATTGAATAATATCTGCAACAGGGTGGTCATCCGCAGTTTAATTGATCAAACAACTTTTCTTAACCGGGTTTGTTATAAGAAACACATTTAATCCGGCTTCATTGAGAAGCCTGGACAATGTTACAGGAAAAGGGTATTTACTAAATTCGTGAATACTAAAGCAAATCCCGTTATAAGAATATGAAAAAGATAGGTTTCTTATCGTTTGGGCATTGGGCCAACCATCCGGCATATAGTACGAAAACAGCGGGTGATACTTTGCTACAGTCTATTGATCTGGCTGTGGCTGCTGAAGAGATCGGTATAGATGGTGCATACTTCCGCGTCCATCACTTTGCAAAACAACTGGCCTCTCCATTTCCGTTATTGTCGGCTATCGGTGCGAAAACAAGCAAAATTGAGATCGGTACCGGTGTGATCGATATGCGGTATGAAAACCCGTTGTATATGGTAGAAGAGGCCGGTGCGGCGGACCTGATCTCAGGCGGAAGGCTTCAACTGGGAATCAGCAGAGGATCGCCCGAACAGGTAATTGATGGATGGCGGCATTTCGGTTATAAACCAGCAGAAGGGGAGACCGATGCTGATATGGGCCGGGTAAAGGGACTGGAGTTTTTAGAGAACCTGAAAGGTGTGGGATTTGCACAGCCTAACCCCAATCCAATGTTTCCGAATCCGCCGGGCTTGTTAAGGCTGGAACCTTTTTCAGAAGGCCTGCGTGACAGGATCTGGTGGGGAGCAGCTTCCAACGCTACTGCTGTATGGGCTGCTGAGAATGCCATGAACCTTCAAAGCTCAACATTGAAATTTGATGAGAGTGGAAAGCCATTCCATATACAACAGGCTGAACAGATCAGGTTATATAAAGAAGCCTGGAAAAAAGCAGGACATCAGCGCGAACCCAGGGTCTCTGTGAGCCGCTCAATTTTTGCATTGCTCAATGACCAGGACAGGTATTATTTTGGACGCGATAGCAAGAGTACTGACCAGATAGGAATACTGGAAACGGACAGGCGGGCGATTTTCGGCAGAAGTTATGCTGCAGAGCCGGATCAACTGATCAAAGAACTGGCAAAAGACGAAGCGATCCAGGAAGCAGACACCGTTCTTTTAACGATCCCCAATACGCTTGGAGTCGATTACAATGTGCATGTGCTTTCTGCAATACTGGACCATGTGGCACCCGGATTGGGGTGGCGTTAAAGCAAGATCTGCATGACAAACAGGGTCCGGTATAAAACAAAGATTGCGGTAATAGGGGCAGGTCAGGCAGGGCTTTCGGCTGCATATCACCTGAAGAAACTTGACCTGGAGATCGGCAGGGATTTTATCATCCTTGACGAAGCCCCTCATCCGGGCGGTGCCTGGCAATTTCGCTGGCCCTCTCTTACATTGAGTACAGTTAACAAGATCCATGATCTGCCGGGCATGCCTTTTCAGGAAACTCTAACAGCTAACGAGGCGGAGGTTCAGGCCAGCGTTGCGGTACCTCACTATTATGATCTTTACGAAAAGAAATTTAGCATCCAGGTATATCGCCCTTTGAAGGTCGAAAATGTCTACCTGCATGAGGAGCGTTTTTATATTGACTCATCAAAAACTTTATTCTCCGCATCAGGCATCATTAATGCAACAGGCACCTGGGAGAATCCTTATATCCCGGTGTATCCGGGTGCAGAGCTTTTTCAGGGCGAGCAATTACATACCAGGGATTATAAGACAGCAGATTATTTCAGAGGAAAGCATGTCATTATTGTGGGCGGTGGAATTTCCGCTATCCAGTTGCTTGACCAGATCTCAAAAGTCACCACCACAACATGGGTCACGCGGCGGCCGCCCGAATTCAGGAAAGGGCCGTTTGATGATGTTGCCGGCCATAATGCAGTGGCAATGGTAGAAGAGCGTGTAAGAAAAGGGCTATTGCCTTTATCGGTTGTATCAGTTACAGGTTTACCCGTTACACCGGCAGTGGAAGACATGGAAAAACGAGGCGTACTCAAACGTATCCCTATGTTCAGTGAAATAACCAAAGATGGTGTGAAATGGGATGACGGCAGGGAAGAAAAAGCTGATGTCATTCTTTGGAATACCGGATTTAAAGGTGCATTAGCACATTTAAATCCGGTATTATCAAAAGAGGAGGGCGGTGGAATTCTTATGGCTGGGAGACTGGCAACTATGGTGGCTAAGGAGCCCAGGATTCATTTGGTTGGATATGGGCCTTCGGCTTCTACAATTGGAGCAAACCGTGCTGGCGGTGCGGCGGCACGTGAATTAATGAAAACACTGGGAATGCAGAGTTGAAATCTATGCTTGGCTGAAGGTTAATATCGCTTAACGGCAATCGCCCTTGCTCTTCCCCTGCCAAGTACTGTAGCTGCATTATTCTTCCAGACAATGGCCAGATCAATACTGCGGTTACCAACTACGTACACATCACCTTCAAATACCGAGATCCCATTCGCTTCGGAAATTATTGGATCCAGCACCTTCAGTATGCCATTCTTCCAGTAGGCAGCGTGAAATATTTTGTCTGGTCCGGCAACTGCACCTGCAATGTATACATCAGTTCCTTCGATCGCCAGATCATTTGCGTAAGAAAATGAATCAGTTCCTGTAAGCGGAATTGGAGTACCATTCTTCCAGTGATAAGCTGTGCCAACCTGCACTCCCATACCGGGACGGTAGGCATCACCAACAACATGTACATCGCTTCCAACCATTTTGAGCGATTTTGCCAGCCCGTTCTCATTAGATGCGGAGAGCGACTGAAGAAAAATGGGTATACCATTTTTCCAATAGCAGGCAGTAGTAGTGTAGCCTGATTGCGGTTGCGGATTTACAGTGGAACCGGTGATATAGATGTCATTGCCATATACAGCAATTGACTGTGCATCTGATGCACTGGAGGAGTACGTGGACAATTTGACCACAGGATCCTGATTTTTCCAATAGACAGGAACGATCTTCTCAAAATTGTTTATATATGCTATGCCAAGAGTATACAGGTTTCCGCCGGCAATCACAATGTCGCGCATTGCCGGGTAAATGATGCTTGCATCCGCAAGGTTGACAGCGGTTGTGTTTTTCCAGTATGTAACATTGTTACCTGCAAATTCACCGGAACAGGAAACAAACACGTCATTGTCAGATAAGGCTATCCCGCTGCCACCCGCATGGCCGGGATGAGGTAAATGAACCTGCTTCCCGTTCTTCCAGTAAATGGGATAAGGAAGGTATGCAGTGGTTGTGTTAAAACTATCGCCGGAGATATATACGACCACCCCCTTGTCAGGAGGTTCTGCAGGCGGATTTGCCGGGTTCTGACTGGTCGTATCCTTCGGCAGGACCGGAGGATCTGGGTCGGGTTCTGTACCCGGTGGCTTGGAGCAGGATATAGCCAGGGCAATTGCGCAGATTATTAAGAGAAATACTACTCTCATGATCGGATAAGATAAGTAATAATTTTCACAGATCAAATAGAGCGTGTGCCTGTATCTTAAAACAAATAGCCCACTATTTTCTTTTCAAGACAACATGCATTGCCTTCTCTCCATTGATCTTCTCCACCTCATTAAATCCTAAAGCCAGCAGATCCAATCCTGCAAATAAATTCTCCCCTGAGCCGAGCAATACCGGCGAGATCGTCAATTGCATTTCATCAATCAGCCCCGCCTGTAGGTATTGCCTGACTGTGGACACACCGCCACCGATCCTGATATCTTTACCATTGGCAGCTTTCTTTGCTTTTTCCAAAGCGGATTCAATGCCATCTGTAATGAAATAAAATACAGTTCCTCCTTTCATTTCAAGCGGCTCTCTCGCATGATGAGTTAAAACGTATACCGGACAATGATATGGCGGCTCGGGCCCCCACCAGCCTTTCCATTCATTATCGGGCCAGGGACCACGGATCGGCCCGAACATATTACGGCCCATGATCCAGGCACCGAGGTTATTCATCGAGTTAGTGGCGAGGTCATTATCCGGCCCTTCAGTTCCGCCATCTTTACCCATCATCTGATGAAACATTTTGGTAGTCCTCATCCAGGTATGAAGACCTTCACTTCCTACGCCCATTGGTTCTGTGAGTGTTTGATGCGGCCCTGCTCCGTATCCGTCAAGCGAAAGGGAGAATGCCTTTACTATAACTTTGCCCATGACATATAATTTTTAAAATTTTTCATTCTCAATATAATCAATTCAACGATCATTTTCTTGTGCGGAAGACCGGTTAAAATTCTGGCGAATAGACGTAAAATAGGGGGTGTGTGAACGACAGTTTATGTGTCATTTGCGACAGGGCGCAAGGCGTGTCCTGGCATTCAAGCGTCTTTGGTTTGATAATTGTGTATGTATTTATAGTGAATAAAAAGCCGGATCTTCTTGCAAATGAAAATTCCTTTTCATAAACGGCTGCTCAGTTTTTTATACCCCATCTGTATAGAACGGCGATCCAGCCCCCTTCACCCGGTGCTTGACCTGTACCTGCACCGCAATCAATGGCAGCTTGCTACTGAGGATGCCTGGTATTCCAATGGAAGGCGATACCGCCCGCTGCTCACTGCTTTCAAACAAATTAAAGAAGAACTCGCCATGGTTGACCATGTGCTTGTGCTGGGAACAGGACTTGCAAGTGCCGTTCAGATTCTTGAAAACATGGGCTTTCATCCTGCTTACACTCTTGTCGATATCGATAAGAATGTGCTTGACCTGGCGATCGAACTGCTGCCGGAACATAACCTATCCCGGATTGAGGCTGTTTGTATGGATGCAGAGCTATTTATGCAAGAAAATAAAAAGCAGTATCCGCTGATTGTCTGCGATGTTTTTATGGGGAGGAATGTTCCTGATTTTGTTTCGTCTGCCACATTCCTGGAACAATGCAAATCAGGTTTGCAATCTGGCGGTCGTTTTGTGCTGAATTATCTTGAAAAAAGTAAATCTTTAGATCAGGAGATTTGTTCGCTGATGGATCGTGTGTTTCCAGGTTATAGGCGGATCGAATTTGGGATCAATAAGATATTTGTTGCGTCTCCACATTAAAATTCACTTTGTCTCCAGTGCATCAAACTTTCAAAATAGCTCGCCTTTCATTTTTTACGCGGTTTTCGATTTTACTTATTAGCCTCTCTTCCGTACATTTAACCAATTCTCCATTTCTTAAATCAACCTATATGACAAGACTGCTTTTATTGTCCCTCGTCGCCACACTGGCGTTTAGCTGTAAACGAGCGGCTGACCAGGTTCCTGGCCAGGGGCTGATCACCGGTATCGATTCTACTATAAAGCCCGGCGATAATTTTTTTATGTACGTCAACAAGACCTGGTATGACAGTGCAACTATACCAGCCAGCCAATCAGGAGTGGGATCTTATTCTTTTTTGAACTATCCACAGCGGATCCGTTTGCAGGGAATTCTTGACAGTGTAGCCGCAGCAAATAACCCTGCGGGAAGTATTGAACAGAAAGTAGGGGATTTCTATGCATCAGGAATGGATACAGTGGCGATTGATAAACGTGGTTATGAACCGATAAAACCGATCCTGGCAAAGATAGATGCAGTAACAGACCTGCCTGGATTGCTGAAACTTATAGCAGACGAACAAAAAGCGGGCGACAGATCGCTGATCGGTTTTTATGTCGGACCTGATGATAAGCAAAGCTCAGTGAATATTGTTCAATTAGCACAGGCCGGACTTGGTTTGCCGGAAAGAGATTATTATTTCAAAACAGATCCTTCAACAGCCGGCATTCAACAAGCTTATAAAACAGCACTCAGCTCTTACTTTCAACTGATCGGGACTGATGCTGCTACTGCTGAAAAAAATGCTTCCCTTGTTTATGAAATAGAAAAGCAACTCGCCAGCTCTCACAGAACAAATATTGAACTCCGGGATGTAAAAGCCAATTACAATAAGCTGGCTGTTGCGGATCTGTCGAAGAAACAACCGAATCTTAGCTGGCCCACTTTGCTGGCGGATTATGGTGCTAAAGTGGATTCGGTGAACATGGGTCAGCCTGCTTATTATGACAAACTCAACGCAATGCTGTCGACCGTGCCGGTCAATGATTGGAAAGTGTATTTAAAAGCCAGCATGCTTCGTGATTATTCCGGTTTTTTAAGCAAACCTTTTAATGATGTGAACTTCAACTATGCAAAAGTGCTCACCGGCCAGGCTGTGATGAAGCCACGTGCAGAAGAAATGACACAAGCGGTTGATCGCTCTCTTGGTCAGGCTTTGGCACAGTTGTATGTAAAGAAATATTTTCCCGATGAAGCAAAGAAGCGGATGCGGGTGCTGGTGGATAACCTGAAGAAAGCATTTGAAGCCAGGATCACCAGGCTGGATTGGATGAGCGATTCTACCAAGGCAAAAGCAAAAGAGAAGCTAGCGGCGTTTACAGAGAAGATCGGCTATCCCGACAAATGGAGAGACTATTCAAAAGTGGAAGTGAAAAGGGATACATATTTTGAGAACAGGTTGTCGGCCAATAGAAACGATTACGCATATATGCTGGCAAAACTTGGTCAACCGGTTGACAGAACGGAATGGTATACAACCCCGCCGACAGTAACTGCCTACAATAACCCTCCGTTGAATGAAATTGTTTTTCCTGCGGGAATACTGCAGCCTCCTTACTTTGACATGAATGCCGACGATGCACTGAACTATGGCGGTATAGGTATGGTGATCGGCCATGAGATCACGCATTCATTTGATGACCAGGGAGCACAGTATGATAAAGTGGGCAACGTTACGGATTGGTGGACAAAAGCTGACTATGAAAAGTTCAAGGCGCGCACCCAACAGGTTCTTGATCAATATAACTTGTTTACCGTGCTTGATTCATTGCATGTGAAAGGCGCATTGACCCTTGGAGAAAATACAGCAGATCTTGCTGGTATCGCTATTGCGTATGACGCTTTCAAAATGACGAAAGAGGGAAACGATACTACAAAGCTGGATGGCTTTACACCTGATCAACGGTTCTTTATTTCCATTGCCAGGATATGGAGAGTTAAAACAACGGATCAGTTTATGAGGATGTATGTAAATACGAATCCACACTCACCGGCTGTTTGGCGGGTGAACGGTCCACTGATGAATTTTACGCCGTTTTACAATGCGTTTAATGTGCAGCCGGGAGATAAGATGTATAAGCCGGAAAGTGAGCGGATAAAGGTTTGGTAGGGTATTGTAATAATATGTTGAACGCTTCAACAGCCAACGGATATATGTGGTTGTTGAAGCGTTCAATCATTATTGGCAAAATGAGTTATACGGAGCGAAGTGAACTGTTGCCCGACCAGATGTTCCTTTTTTGAAGGCCGCGCATAAGTTACTGGGAATTGATGGGAATTTGTTGTTGGAGTATGCGTGAATGGGAGAGAAGAGGTGTATTCCCGCTATTCCACCGTTCAGCTTTAGGCTGATTAAGATCGGAGATAAAATATTAAAGGGCCACCGTAGTGACCCTTTTTTGAGCTATTTACTCAGCAACCGTCTTTGGGAGGGATGCGTTTATAAATTATTTTACCATCCCGTTCTACATAGTCGCCCGATATTATTGGATAGGCATACTTGGGCGCGTGCGATACATTTAGGCTTCTTATAATTATTTTGTCGTTAACCTCCAGGCTCTGCAATTGCTCAAGTTGAGACTTTTCCAGATCAAACCTTACAATATAATCGACACCATCAATCCTGGCCATCACTCCGAAGCCTAATCGTGAACCTGGCGGAAGGGAAAGAGAGGTTACAACAGCTTCCATATCGGTATTGTTCCTTATTCTGGCAGCACCGGCAAGCACTTTTTTCCCTTCGGGAGACTCTTCCCATTTTTTGTACTTTATACCTTCAGGAGTAGCCTCCCATTTTTCCCTTTCCGCTTTCACTTCAACAGCAGTGAGTGGCTTTGAGGTCGATTTTTTAGCAGTTTCATTTTTGATTTCGCGATTGGCAAATACCAGTCCGCTTACCACAACCAGCGGTAAGATCAGCGCATAGATAACTTTTTTCATACTCTTTGTAGGTTTAATTAACATAGATACTTCTCCTGGTGAATAAGATCTGCTTAAGGCATTTCTTATTTGTCAAATCCAGTTAAAGTTTGATACGCCGAAACTACTTTGATCCTTTCAGCTTGAAGGACCAGGACTGTAAATTAAAATGTAAACGGTGTAAATTATTGTAAATAGCCCCGTTTTGTGACCCCAAGGGTGTTCAGAATGGTTCAGGTAGGTATTTGATATCTTAACAAGGGCAAAAGAAAAGCCCGCCTTCGCTATGCGGCTGCCGTAGTAATACGAAGGCAGCAAAGCTTCGGCGGGCGGAGTCGGGACGACTAGATTCGAACTAGCGACCCCTTGCACCCCATGCAAGTGCGCTACCGGGCTGCGCTACGTCCCGAACAAAACCGGTATTCCCGTTGGGGAATCCACTGATCAATTTCGCATTTTGACTGCTCGAAAACCAGCGGGTTGCAAAAGTAAGGTTTTTTACCATTTTTCCGAACCAAAAACAACCTTTATCTTCGCACCTTAATGAAAATCATCATTAAACAAGCCCGGATAACGGACCCGGCTTCACCTTTCAACGGACAAACAGCTGATATTTTTATTGCAGACGGAATCATCAAAGCCATCGGTAAAAACCTTACTGAACAGGCTGATAAAGTGATTGACCAGCCAGGCATACACGTTTCGCCAGGATGGATGGATGTGTTTGCTAATTTCGGAGATCCCGGTTATGAGTTCAAGGAAACTCTCGAATCCGGAGCAGCCGCTGCCGCTGCCGGCGGGTTCACTGATATTCTGGTTATTCCTAATACAAATCCCTGTATTCACAATAAAGCCAACGTAGAATATATCGTGCAGAAAAGCCGGGCTCTTCCGGTGTCGGTTCATCCTATCGGCGCCATCACGCGCAACACGGAAGGAAAGGAACTGGCTGAAATGTATGATATGAAAAACAGCGGTGCCCTGGCATTCAGTGATGGTACCAACTCCGTTCAATCGGCCGGACTGCTGGTAAAAGCTTTGCAATATGTAAAGGCATTTGGCGGTTTACTGGTACAGGTGCCGGATGATAAAAGCATCAACCCGCATGGACTGATGCACGAAGGCATTGTTTCCACCCGGCTCGGTTTGCCAGGCAAACCGGAGCTGGCTGAGGAACTGATCGTTTCCCGCGATATTCAACTCACTGCATATGCTGGCTCACGGCTTCATCTTACCGGTATCAGCGCCGCTTCTTCGGTAGCGCATATCCGGGAAGGGAAAAAGGATGGTATAGATATAACCTGTTCTGTTACGCCTTATCACCTTTTCTTTACCGATGAGGAGCTGAAAGGGTACGATACTAACCTAAAAGTGAATCCTGTGCTGCGTTCTGCAGCCGACAGGGAATCGCTGCGCAAAGGCATCACCGACGGTATCATTGATTGTATCGCTTCGCACCACCTGCCTCATGAATACGATAGCAAAGTGCTGGAGTTTGAATATGCAAAGAATGGAATGATCAGTCTTGAAACTGCCTATGCAGTATTGAATACAGCAATGCCGGAAGTAAACCCTGCAAAATGGGTTGAACTGCTTTCGATCAATCCACGCAAAATATTTGGCCTGCCTGCAATAAGCATACAGGAAGGACAGGCTGCTTCATTATCCCTGTTCGATCCTTCCAAAAAATGGGCCGTCTCAGAAAAGGATATCCGTTCAAAATCAAAAAATACACCGTTCATCGGAAAGGAGCTTACAGGAAAAGTGATCGGTATTGTACATAAAGGAGGAGTGGTTCTCCAATAATTAAATCCAATGAGTAAAAAAATCACCCCACTGGTAAAAGGTCTGATTACTGGCGTTGCCATGCTTTCATTTGCGTTGATCATGTATTTTACTAAGAAAACAGCAGAATCCAATCTTCACCTCGTTAATTATGCGTTGTATGCTGGTGGGATATTCTGGACCTTATTTGCCTATTCCCGGTCGGAATCGTATACCGGCAAGTTCGGAGATATTTTTGCACAGGGATTCCGTTGTTTTGTGGTTGTTGCGCTGATCATGGTGAGCTTTACTGCGATCTTCATTAAAGTGCATCCTGAATTGGCAGAAGAAGCCGCTGTCGCTTACAAAGAATATCTTTTGAAGAATGAAAAGGACAGAACGCCGGCGGAAATAGAAGAGAAAGTGGCAGAATCTAAAAAACAGTATGCTACCGGACATGTTTCCATGGCAATTTTCGGATATTTGGTGATGGGCACTATTTTTACTGCAGCCGGTGCCGGTATTTTATTAATAAGAAGACAATAGGACATGGATATATCCGTGGTTATTCCCCTGCTGAATGAAGAAGAGTCCCTGCCGGAACTGACGGCCTGGATAGAAAAGGTTATGCAGGAAAACCAATATTCCTACGAAGTGATCTTTGTAGACGATGGAAGCACCGACGATTCCTGGAATGTAATAGAACAGTTGCGGGAGAAGAACCATAATGTCAAAGGCATAAAATTCCAGCGCAATTATGGTAAGTCTGCCGGCCTCAATGAAGGTTTTAAAGCAGCTCAGGGAGATGTGATCATTACCATGGATGCCGATCTGCAGGATAGTCCTGATGAGATACCCGAACTCCGTCGCCTGATCGTTGAAGACAATTACGACCTGATCAGCGGATGGAAAAAGAAACGTTACGATAATAAACTGACCAAAAATCTTCCCAGCAAATTGTTCAATGCTGCTGCCCGGCAAATGAGCAAAATACAGTTGCACGATTTCAACTGCGGACTCAAATCATATAAAAAGAAAGTGGTGAAGAGCATTGAGGTGTATGGTGAAATGCACCGCTATGTGCCAGTGCTGGCAAAATGGGCCGGCTTCCGAAAGATCGGTGAGAAAGTGGTGGAACACCGCCCCCGGAAATATGGCGTCAGCAAGTTTGGGTGGAACCGGTTTGTGAACGGATTTCTTGATCTGCTGTCTATCTTTTTCATAGGGAAATTCGGTAAGCGCCCGATGCATTTCTTTGGGTTCTGGGGTACTATCTTTTTCCTGATAGGAACCGGTTTCTCCATCTATTTATTTATTTCCAAACTGGTGGATTATAATTATCCGCTTACAAACAGACCAGGATTCTATCTTGCCATTGCATCAGTGATCATCGGTGTGCAATTATTCCTTGCCGGATTTTTGGGTGAACTGATCTCCCGTAATTCTGCAGGCAGGAACAATTACCTGATCGAAACAAAAGCAGGTTTGTGATGTCGAAGATCGTGATCATAGGGCCTGCGCACCCGTTGCGTGGCGGATTGGCCACATTCAATCAGCGGCTGGCGAAAGAGTTCAACCATCAGGGACATGATTGCTCTATCTATTCCTTCTCGCTGCAATACCCCGAATTCCTTTTCCCCGGTACTACGCAATATAGTGATGAGCCAGCACCGGCCGGACTCTCCATTCATTCAGCTATTAATTCTGTGAATCCGCTTAACTGGCTGAAAGTAGGAAGGCAATTAAAGAAATTAAAGCCCGATATCATTGTAGTGCGTTATTGGCTTCCTCTCATGGGGCCAGCCCTGGGTACCATTTTGCGCCGTGTAAGAAAGAATGGTCACACTCGTATTGTTTGCATTGCCGATAATGTGATCCCGCACGAAAAGCGACCTGGTGATACACCATTCACCCGTTACTTTCTGAAAAGCTGTGATGCTTTTATTACAATGAGCGAAAAAGTGATGCAAGACCTCCGGCGGTTTGAAAGGACCAAACCTGCACAACTGGTGGAGCATCCGCTGTATGATAATTTCGGGCCGATCATTTCCCGGCCAGCAGCAAGGGAAAAACTGGGATTGCCTGTTACTGGAAAGCTCATATTATTCTTCGGCTTTATCCGGAAATACAAAGGATTGGATTTGTTATTGGAAGCAATGGCTGATAAAGACATCAAAGCGGCAGGTATACAATTGCTGGTAGCAGGTGAGTTTTATGAAGATGAAAAGCCTTACCAGGAATTGATTGCAAAGCTGGGCATTGAACAGCAACTGATCCTTAGAACCAATTTTATTCCTGACAGCGAAGTGCAATATTATCTCTGTGCCGCAGACGCGGTGATACAACCTTACCGCAATGCTACGCAAAGCGGTGTTACCCCGCTGGCCTATCATTTTGAAAAGCCGATGGTGGTGACCAATGTGGGAGGGCTGCCCAGGCTGGTGCCCAACGAAAAAGCCGGGCTGGTAGTGGAACCCGATCCCGGTTCAATAGCCCAGGGCATTCTGCGTTTCTACCAATTAGGAGAAGACTATTTTATTCCTCATCTTCGCAATGAAAAACAGAAATACAGTTGGGCCAATCTGACGGCTGTTATTTTTAAGCTTGCCGGAAGCGCTGACTAAGAAAATGTCCTGTTTTTTGAATTGATCTAACCCAAATAACTGGAGACAGACCCATGATCTATAGAAGCAAAGCGCCTTTACGAATCGGCCTGGCGGGTGGTGGCACGGATGTAAGTCCTTACAGCGATCTTCATGGAGGCGCTATCCTCAACGCTACGCTTTCCCTATACGCCAATGCTACTATTGAATTGCTGGATGAAAAAAAGATCATTCTGCAGGCCATTGACCGCGATGAAGAAGAAGTATATGACTGCATGCCATCATTGCCCATCAATGGTAAACTCGATTTGCTGAAAGGTGTATACAACCGGATACAAAAGGATTATGGAATAGGAGAGAAGGGATTCAGACTTTCCACTTTTGTGGATGCACCAGCCGGTTCAGGGCTGGGTACATCATCTACTCTCGTGGTGGCTATTATCGGTGCTTTCACTGAGATGCTCCGCTTGCCATTGGGTGAATACGATATGGCACATTATGCATATGAAATAGAGCGGAATGATCTGAAACTCGCCGGAGGAAAGCAAGACCAGTATGCAGCTACGTTCGGTGGTGTTAATTACATGGAGTTTTATGGAGGTGATAAGGTTATTGTGAATCCTTTACGGATAAGGCAGGAGTATTTGTTTGAACTGGAAAATAATTTGCTTTTATATTATACTTCCACCAGCCGCGAATCAGCAGAGATCATCAAGAAGCAAAGCAAGAATGTGGAAGAAAAGAAAGGCAGTTCCATTGATGCCATGCATCAACTGAAAGAACAGGCCCAGCAGATGAAGGAGGCTTTATTGAAAGGCAGATTGGCGCAGATAGGAGAGATACTTGATTTCGGGTTCCAGCAAAAAAAGCAAATGGCAGAAGGCATCAGCAACCCATTGATGGAAGATATTTATAGAACGGCCCGTGAGGCAGGTGCAACGGGTGGTAAAATATCCGGTGCAGGCGGTGGCGGCTTCATGATCTTTTATTGCCCTGGCAATACCAAATATAAAGTGATAAAGGAACTGGAAAGATTTGGCGGCAAGCACCGCAACTACCAGTTTGTGAAACACGGATTAAAAACATGGACTATTTGATATGGATAAAATAAAAAGTCTTATTCAGGCCTCGATCGATGTAAAGCAGCAATTGCTTAATGATGAAGCCTTACTCCGGAGCATTGCCCAGTCGGTTGAGCTGATCACCAATACATTCAGGCAGGGCAGGCGTGTATATTTCTGCGGCAATGGTGGCAGTGCCGCCGATGCCCAGCATCTTGCTGCAGAATTCTCCGGGCGTTTTTATACCGACAGGAAGGCCCTTCCCGCAGAAGCGCTTCATTGCAATACCTCTTATCTTACAGCAGTAGGAAACGATTATAGCTTTGATCTGATCTATTCCAGGTTGATCGATGGCATCGGGCAGGCCGGTGATGTATTGATCGGTTTGTCTACTTCAGGAAATTCAAAGAACGTTATTAAAGCATTTGAAACAGCTAAGGAAAAAGGGATTCATACCATTGGATTTACGGGCAAGACAGGCGGGCTGCTGAAAGCAGTAAGTGATGTACTGGTCAATGTGCCATCAACAGACACGCCGAGGATACAGGAAAGTCATATCCTGGCCGGGCATATTGTGTGTCAGTTGGTGGAGGAGAAGATATTTGGGAGCTAGCATGTTTAAGAAGCGCGTGTCTGTATAAAAAAACTATTATAAAATAAAGCCCGGAAGTTCCGGGCTTTATTTTATAATGTCTCATCGTTTTCAGACCACTCATTAATGGAAGGCTTTATCACCGATTTCTTGCGAATATGACGCCTTTACAACAGCAAAAAAATATATAACTTGGCATTTCTAATCAAACAAATAATGAAGCAAGGGATCAATAACCGGGTAAAACGGTTTTTCATACTAACAGTTTTTGCTAGCATATTTCAATTATCAGCGACAGCCGCCATCGTAGACACCGTTGAAACCTACAGCGCTTCTATGAAAAAGAATATCAAAGCTGTTGTGATCACTCCTGATAACTATGCCAGCGATAAAGAACTGCCCGTAGTATATCTGTTGCATGGCCACAGTGGCGGCTATGCCGACTGGATAACAAACGCCAAAGGATTTGAAAAAGCCGCTGATCAATACCAATTGATCATAGTTTGTCCTGATGGCAATAACAGTTGGTACTGGGACAGCCCTGTAGATCCCCGCTATAAATACGAAACCTATGTATCAAAAGAACTGGTAGAGTGGATAGACAGCAAATACAAAACCATCAAAAGCCCGAAAGGACGTGCTATCACCGGTCTCAGTATGGGTGGCCACGGCGCTTTATACCTGGCCTTCCGCCACCAGGATGTTTTTGGTGCAGCAGGCAGCATGAGCGGGGGAGTGGATATCCGTCCTTTTCCTAACAGTTGGGACATGGCTGCACGGTTAGGTAAATATGCAGAGCGCCCTGATAACTGGGAAAAAAACACGGTGATCAACCTGCTTCATTTACTCACTCCCAATTCCCTTGCCCTGATCATCGACTGCGGAACAGACGATTTCTTTTTTAAGGTAAACGAAAACCTTCATCAGCAACTTCTTCAGCGTAATATTCCCCACGACTATATCACCCGGCCTGGAGCCCATAACTGGCCTTACTGGCGCAATGCAATAGGTTACCAACTATTGTTTATGAATAACTTTTTCAAAGCCACTAAAAAATAAATAACTATCCCAGCCTTTAAACGGCTTTATGGATAAAGGATTCCCTTCCCGTCTTTCCTCCTTACCGGTAAGGAAGAAAGACGGGAAGCGGTCGTTTCAGGGAGAAAAATCATCACGAAAAAATAATTGTTAAATCTACAATTAATAATATATTTGGATAGAAATCGCTTGCATTTATGGATAAGCAATACGTTTTAGGAGTAGATTATGGTACTGATTCTGTTCGTACTATACTCGTAGATACTTCCAATGGAGATGAACTGGCCACTTCTACTTTTTATTACCCGAGGTGGAAAGACCAGCTTTATTGTGAGCCGGGTTTGAATCAATTCAGGCAGCACCCGCTTGACTATATAGAAGGCCTGGAACAGACCATTACTTCCTGCTTGCGCCAGGCCGGCCCTGCCGTAGCGGCTAATATTGCTGCAATATCTGTAGACACAACCGGTTCCACGCCTGTGATCGTGGATGAAAGCGGAACTCCCTTAGCTTTATTGCCCGCTTTCAGCGATAACCCAAATGCCATGTTCATTTTATGGAAAGACCATACTGCGGTAAAAGAAGCCGCGGAAATAAATGCACATGCTGCCCGCTATGATACCAATTATCTTCAGTTTGTTGGTGGCGTTTATTCTTCGGAATGGTTTTGGGCAAAATTATTACACGTGCTCAGGGATGATTCTGCAGTCAGAAATGCTGCTTATTCCCTTGTTGAACATTGTGACTGGATCCCTTTTTTACTTACAGGTGGAAAGCATGTAAAGGAAATGCGCCGCGGTGTTTGCTCCGCCGGTCACAAAGCCTTATGGTCTGTAGAGTTTGGAGGATTGCCTCCTGATTCATTCTTTACAACCCTCGATCCTTTATTACAGGGATTTACCTCCCGTTTATTTTCCCAAACCTATTCCTGTGCAGAACCTGCGGGCACCATTTCCAAAGAATGGGCTGAACGCCTGTGCCTGCCTTCCCATGTTATAATAGGTGTTGGTGGATTTGATGCTCATATCGGTGCCGTAGGCGGACAGATCGAACCTTATCATTTAAGCAAAATAATGGGCACGTCCACCTGCGATATTCTTGTTGCACCAATAGAAGAAGTGGGCGACCAACTGGTACGTGGTATCTGCGGCCAGGTACCAGGTTCTGTAATTCCCGGTATGTTGGGAATGGAAGCGGGACAATCCGCTTTTGGTGATGCTTATGCATGGTTCCGGCAGGTATTGAGTTGGCCATTGCAACAAATACTGGCAAAATCAACAATAGTTGATGCTGCTACTGCTCAAAGATTGATGGAGGAAAGCATGAATGCTATTATTCCCGAACTTTCCAGGGCCGCCGCTGCATTACCAGTAGATGAATATGCTGAGATCGCGATCGATTGGTTCAACGGCAGAAGAACTCCGGATGCCAATCAATTGCTCGAAGGTGCTGTGCTGGGATTAAGCCTGGGTACGGATGCTCCAAAGATATTCCGCGCTATCGCAGAAGCTACCTGCTTTGGTGCGAAGGCGATCGTTGACCGGTTCAACAGTGAAGGCATTCCTGTGAAAGGTTTGATCGGAATGGGAGGGGTGGCAAGAAAGTCTCCCTTCATCATGCAGATGATGGCAAATGTTATGAACATGCCTATCCGCATCCATCGCAGTGAACAAACTTGTGCTGCCGGTGCTGCTATGTTTGCTGCTACTGCAGCCGGTATTTATCCTAAAGTCGAACTGGCCATGCAAGCTATGGGAAGAGGCTTTGAAAATGAATATTTTCCTGAACCAGACCAGGTGGCATTGTATGAAAAACGGTATCATCGTTATCTGGTATTGGGAAAAAATATTGAAAAAGAAACAATGTCTTTACACCAGGAACTGGTTGAACAATCATAAGTACACATCATAACAGAACTACCATGAACCCTTACGAGCATATTCAGTTGCAGGCCTATGAAGCCAATATGCAGTTGCCGCAACTGGGATTGGTGCTGTTTACTTTCGGCAATGTAAGCGCAGCAGATCGCAGCAAAAGAGTATTTGCCATCAAGCCCAGCGGTGTTCCTTACAATGAACTATCACCTTCCAAAATGGTGATCGTGGATTTTGACGGCAAAGTGGTGGAAGGAAAACTCCGCCCTTCCTCCGACACGCTTACACACGCCGTTTTGTATAAACACTGGGAAAAGATCGGCGGCATTGTGCACACACATTCTACCTACGCTACTGCCTGGGCACAAAGTCTTCGTGACATACCTATCTATGGTACCACACATGCTGATCATACTACCTGCGATATTCCCTGTGCTCCGCCAATGGATGATGAAATGATCCAGGGAGACTATGAATACCAGACAGGCTTCCAGATCATACAAGCCCTGGAGCAAAGAAAACTCAGCTATGAAGAAATAGAAATGGTACTGGTAGGTAATCATGCCCCGTTTACCTGGGGCACGACGCCTCAAAAAGCTGTCTACAACAGTGCTGTGCTTGAATCCATCGCCAAGATGGCTTATATCACGGAATCCATTAAAGCCGATGCACTCCGGTTAAAGGATTCATTGATCAAAAAACATTTTGAGCGTAAGCATGGACCCAACAGTTATTATGGTCAGTAAAATAACAATGCACATTCGCTAACAATCACATCAAAACTAAACGAGAAATAATGGAATTGAAAAAATTGGCTGTATGGTTCATCACAGGAAGCCAGCATTTATATGGAGAGGAGACACTGAAACAGGTGGCAGAACATTCACAAGTGATCGTAAAAGCATTGAATGCTTCCTCACAGATACCCGTGGAAATAGTGTACAAGCCAACAGTTACAACACCTGAAGAGATTTATAACGTGATGATGGCAGCTAATGCTGAAAAGAATGTGATCGGTATTATTGCCTGGATGCATACTTTTTCACCTGCCAAAATGTGGATCAATGGACTGAAGATATTACAAAAGCCATTGTTGCATCTGCATACACAGTTCAACCGCGATATACCCTGGGATAAGATCGATATGGACTTCATGAACCTTAACCAGAGTGCACATGGCGACAGAGAATTCGGTTTTATCGTAAGCCGTCTTCGCCGCAACCGCAAAGTGGTGGTAGGACACTGGCAGGATGAAGCAACCCTTCAAAGTATTGATGCATGGACACGTGCTGCGGCTGGTTGGCACGACTGGCAGGGCGCAAGGTTTGTACGCTTTGGAGACAACATGCGCTATGTTGCTGTTACCGATGGCGATAAAGTAGAAGCTGAATATAAATTCGGCTACGCTGTTAATACACACGGTATCGGTGATCTCGTAAAACTGATCAATGAAGTGGATGATGCATCTGTAAATACCCTGATAAAGGAATATGAGGACAGCTATTCGCTGGCAGCACCGCTTCGTAAAGGCGGCGATCAGCGTCAATCATTATTCGATGCTGCAAAGATCGAACTGGGATTGAAACATTTCCTCGAAGCCGGTAATTTCAAAGGCTTTTCAGATACGTTTGAAGACCTGCATGGAATGGTGCAGTTGCCGGGCATCGCTGCTCAGCGCCTGATGAAGGCGGGTTATGGATTTGCTGGAGAAGGCGATTGGAAAACAGCAGCATTGGTAAGAGCCATGAAAGTAATGGGCAGTGGATTGCCTGGTGGTAACTCCTTTATGGAAGATTATACCTATCATTTTGATCCATCCAATCAATTAGTGTTGGGCTCCCACATGCTGGAGATATGTGAAAGCATTGCGGAGGGTAAGCCCTCCTGTGAAGTTCATCCGCTGGGCATTGGTGGCAAAGCAGATCCTGTACGGCTTGTTTTCAATTCTGCCGCGGGTCCTGGCCTTAATGTATCCATCATTGATATGGGCAACCGCTTCCGTTTACTGGTCAACGAAGTGGAAGCTGTGAAAGCAACAGAAGCCTTGCCTCATCTGCCGGTGGCAAGAGTGCTGTGGAAACCTTACCCTGATATGAAAACCGGTTGCGCTGCCTGGATACTGGCAGGAGGTGCACATCATACCTGCTATAGTCAAAATCTGACAGCAGAGCACCTGGAAGATTTTGCGGACATGGCAGATGTCGAATTTGCATTGATTGGAAAAGATACAAAACTGTCTCAATTCAAGAATGAGTTGAGATGGAGTGAAGTATATTATCAATTGCATAAATAGAATAGTTAACTGGCTACCTACTAAATAAGAAACAATGAAAAAATTGCTTGTCGCATCACTGCTTTCGGCTGCAACGGGCTTGCAGGCTTTTGCTCAACCGGAAGTGGCTGTATCCATTAATGGCGTTGATCCAAAGTATACCATCAGCCGTCATATCTACGGTCATTTTTCAGAACACCTCGGCCGCTGCATCTATGATGGCTTTTGGGTGGGCGATTCATTGAATGTTCCTAAGCAAGGCAGGATCCGTATGGATATTGTGGATGCCCTGAAAAAGATACAGATCCCGAATCTCCGCTGGCCGGGTGGTTGCTTTGCAGATGAGTATCATTGGAGAGATGGGATTGGTCCGAGAACTCAACGCCCTACGATGGTGAACACCAACTGGGGTGGTGTAACAGAAGACAATAGTTTTGGTACGCATGAATTCCTTGAATTATGTGACCTGCTGAAATGTGAACCTTATATCTCAGCCAATGTTGGCAGTGGCACAGTGGAAGAAATGGCCAAGTGGGTAGAGTATCTCAATTTTGGCGGCATCAGTCCTATGACCAACCTCCGCAAACAAAATGGCCGCGCAGAACCCTGGAAAGTGAGCTTTTGGGGTGTGGGTAATGAAAGCTGGGGTTGCGGTGGTAATATGACAGCAGAGCGTTATGCAGACGAATATAAGCGATATGCTACTTATGCACGCGATTATGAAGGCACCCGTTTGAAAAAGATCGCCTGCGGACCCAGTGATGGTAATTATAACTGGACAGAAGTGATGATGAAAAATGTAGGCAGGCAAATGTGGGGATTATCGCTTCATTACTACACTATACCAACCGGGAACTGGGGCAAGAAAGGCTCTGCCACTGCTTTTGATGAGCAGGAGTATTTCAACACTATGAAGAATTGCCTGCAGATGGAGGAATTTGTTTCCCGGCACTCTGCCATCATGGACCGCTACGATATCAACAAGAATGTGGCATTGGTGGTGGATGAGTGGGGGATCTGGACAGATGTGGAACCTGGCACCAACCCGGGATTCCTCTACCAGCAAAACAGTTTAAGGGATGCATTGATCGCCGGTACTACTTTAAATATCTTCAACAACCATGCAGACAGGGTAAAGATGGCCAACCTGGCACAAACAATAAACGTGTTGCAGGCACTGATCCTTACACAAAAAGAAAAGATGTTGCTGACACCGACTTACTATGTGTTCGATCTGTTTAAGGTGCACCAGGATGCCCAACTCCTGCCTGTTTCTTTCAGTAGCCCTGCTTATGTTTCCGGCGATAAAAAAATACCCGCCCTGAATATGTCTGCTTCGAAAGATTCTACCGGCAAAGTGCACATCACCCTGGTGAATATTGATCCAAAAAATAAATGGAAGATCAGCACTTCATTGATGGGAGTGAAGTTCAGTACGGTATCTGGCCAAATACTTACTTCCCAGAAACTGACTGATGTTAACACATTCGATGGACTGCCGAAAGTAAAGAACAACAGTTTTTCCGGGGCTAAAAAACAGGGAGATCAATTGGTGGTGGAAATACCGGCTCAATCAGTTGTGATGCTTGAGTTAAAATAGGATCCCCTTTGTTTCTGATAAAGAAGGCGAACTGGAACTGATGTCGCAATTCCCCCTGTTTTTGTCAGAATAGCACAACCTGTCTTCCAATTGTTGACTTTAATTTTACTTCGGGATCAACCGGTGAGCCCCGGTATCTCTTAAATTTATACTACTAAAACTTTTTACCATGACAACGATGAATCCTTATCTGAACTTCGACGGTAAAGCAGAAGAAGCTTTTGATTTTTATAAATCCGTTTTTGGCGGTGAATTTGAAGGCAAGTTCAAAGCAGGTGATATGCAGGAAGCCGGCCCGATCCCGGAAAATGAAAAGAACCGCATTATGCATATTTGCCTGCCGATCGGTGGTGGCACAAGACTGATGGCTTCAGATATCTTTCCTTCTTTCGGCCATAAATTAACAGAAGGAAACAATGTGCAGATATCCCTTCATCCTGATAGCCGCGAAGAAGCTGACCGTCTTTTCAATGGTCTCTCTGCTGGCGGAAAAGTTGAAATGCCTATGGCTGATGTTTTCTGGGGTTCTTATTTTGGAAGCTTCAGGGATAAGTATGGAGTTTATTGGATGATCAATCATGAGATCAGGAAATAAGCTGATTGTGCCGGGAGTTGGAAGACTCCCGGCACAATTTTTAACCTGAAAAGCTTTTCATCACCTGGTCTTTATAGTTAACACTCACAGGAATGGTTTTCTGATCCGCAAGCACCAGTTCTCCTGTTCTCACTACCCTGATTTTGCTGACAGAAACGATATATGACTTGTGTGTGCGAATGAATTGGGAAGCTGGTAGCATTTCTTCCAGCTTTTTCATGGTTAAATGAACCAGGTATTGCCGTTGGGGAGTAAATATTTTCATATAATCCCTGGATCCTTCGATATAAAGAATGTCTGAAAATGCGATTTTAAGCAGGCCTTCCTTTTCTTTGACTACAAGATATTCATTCCCTTTTTCTGTTGACTCTTCTTTTGGAACGGCAACCTTTGCCTGCTTCACCTTATTTACTGCCTGTAAAAACCGCTCATAGGAAAATGGTTTTAAGAGATAGTCCACCACATTCAGTTCATACCCCTGTAAAGCATATTCTGCGTAAGCAGTAGTAAAGATCACTTTGGGAGGATTGGTCAGTGTTTTTAAGAATGCTATACCATTCACTAATGGCATTTCAATATCGAGAAATACCAGGTCAATCGGGTGCTGTTCCAGTTTGGCAAAAGCTTCCATCGCATTGCGGCATTTAGCTACCAGGGTCAGGCCTTCTGTTTGCAGGATATATTTCTCCAGTATCTGCTGTGCTATCACTTCATCGTCTGTTATCAGGCATCTGATCATTTCGTCAATGCGATTTTCAGGTTAATGGTATAGTGGGCGTCATCATAGGATATCTGTAGCTCATGACGGCCCGGATAATATAATGCCAGCCGCTTTTGTACATTTTCTATTCCCACACCTCCATACTTTGTTTTTTGTTGTGACGTGGTTAAAATTACGCTATTGGATAAATGAAAATGCAATTGAGACCCGGTAATACTTAGTTTGCCTTCAATAAATCCGCTGTCCATTATCCGGTGCGAGCCGTGCTTAAAACTGTTTTCCAGGAAAGGGATCAGCAGGAGGGGAGCGATCGTCTGGTTATCGTTGTCTGAGCGTTCCACTATAAAAGATATATTGGCCTGTGGGTACCGCTTCTTTTCCATCTCGAGGTAGTTGTCCAGGAACTCAAGGTCCTTTTCCAGTGCTACCTGGTTTTGCTGGCAATCGTACAGGATATACCGCATCATATTGGAGAGGCGAAGAATATAGGCAGGCGTATCAGGCTCCCCTGTAAGGCTCATGCCATAAAGGCTGTTAAGCGTATTAAAAAGAAAATGCGGGTGAAGCTGCGCTTTCAGCGTTTCCAGTTGTAATACGAGGTTGTCTTTTTCCAGGGCGTGTTTTTTCTCTTCCGTTTCAAATGCATAACGCATGAATAAGACAGAGAAAAAGGCCAGCAGGTCTGTCAGTAATTCATTTATTTTAACACCCTTTCCCCCCTGGGTATGCTGATACCAGGAATGCTCCATTTGATAAAACAAATTCAGGGAGGTGTTATGGTTGGTTTCCAGGAAAATATAACTCACCGCATAATTGAACCATTGAGAAACAAAAATGAAATATGCAAGGGTCACAAAGAACAACCATACATGCCATTTCTTTTTAAGAAAATATGGGCCGATGAAGCGATAGAAGGGCACCACATATAAGGTAATGGCAATCGAATACAATATCAGTTCCGGAAAAGGAAAATTCATCCTTAAGCGGGGGATATAGGGATTGTTTACATAAAGCGCATATTTATAAATGCATACATAAACAAACCAAACCAGTATCTCATACACGGAAATATAGCGCTTGATCGGGATCTTTCTTTTAAACAGGTTCATGCCCAAAACTATCTCTTTCAAGCCGTTTTGTCGAAATGGCTTTCGACAAAATCAGGTTTTCCTTCGACAAAATAAAAGCCCTTTCATTATGCAGAAAGACTGTTGGCTTTGGACGAAGCAGCCTTTTTTATCCATCGTTCCGGTTGTTGCTTTGTTTCATCAACCACAAAAAATAAAAAGATGAAACATTTCAGCAAACTGACCCTGCTTATTGCAATGATCACTTTTGTTAGCCAAAGATCAGGTGCACAATCTGTCAAAGGAATGATAATAGATAGCCTTAGCCGCCAAACCCTGGCCAACGCTTCCGTCAGCCTCAGCAAAAACGGGGCAGTCCTGCATTCTTTAAACGCTACTAAAGGAGAGTTTGAGTTTTCCGGGCTTGATACCGCAAGCGTGTACAGGTTAAATATCCAGTATACCGGCTATCGCAGTTTTGTACTGGATTCTTTAAAAGCTGATCAGTCTTCCTTAGTGATCAACCTGGTGCCTGATCTGAAAGAAATGACGGGTGTAACCGTAACTGCAAGCAAGCCTTTCATTGTGCAGAAAAATGACAAAATCGTAGTGAATGTGGCTCAAAGCCCTATTGCGGCCGGCGGAAATGTCTACGAAGCGGTCAAAAAAGCACCGGGTGTAGTGGATATGCAGGGATTGCAGTTCCGTGGTAAAAACGTTACGGTTTATATTAATGATAAGCCTTCAAGGCTGGGTGGTGAGGAATTGAAAACCTATCTCTCTTCCATGCCGGCCAATACAGTTGAAAGGGTCGAAGTGATTCCCAATCCTTCAGCAAAATATGAAGCTTCCGGTGGCCCGGTAGTCAATATCATCCTGGCTAAAAGTAAAGACCTTGGTACGAATGGCGTTTTAACAGCAGGTGCTGGCGCCGGTAAATATGGACGCTATAACGGTGGTGTCTCCCTGAATCACCGTAATGCCGGTGTGAATGTTTATGGTAGCTATGATTACCAGCAGGTAAAAATCAACAATAAAAAATGGGCCGACCGCTCTTTCAATAACCTTTACACTATCCATGACGAACAACGTTCTATTGAATCCAGCGGCAGCCATACTGCTAAACTGGGCATGGATTATACCATAAATTCACGCAGCAGCTTCGGTGGATTGGCCAGAGGCCTGTTTAGTGATAAAGACAGGGATATAAACAACAACTCATTAGTAAGCACTGATTCGTCTTCCATCGTAAATAACAATAACCACATCAATTTAGCTACTATTTCCGCTAACCTGTATTATCGCACCAAGCTGGGTAAAACCGGCGACCTGTCGCTCAATGCTGATTATTTCACTTACAATAAAGATTATAGCGATTATTTTACTACTCATTATTACGACAAGAATGGAGGGGAATATGGATCACCTTATCTTCTCCGGTCCAATGCACCTGCCGACAACCGCATCAAATCCTTTTCTGCCGATTACACTTTTTCTGCTGGTAATATCAGCTATGAAACCGGCTTGAAAGCTGTGCTTACCCGCACTGATAATAGTTCCGTATGGGAAAAGAATGAGGACGGCTCATGGACAAATGATGAATTGAAGAGCAACCGCTTTGTATATGACGAAAATATTTATGCCGCTTACCTGTCGGCATCCCGCAGCATTAGCAAATTTGATCTGCAGGCTGGTCTCCGTATGGAATACACTGATGCCAAAGGGTATTCTGTGACGTTGAAACAGGAAAATAAAAACAATTATGCCAGTCTTTTTCCAAGTCTTACGGTTTCCTGTAACTTGTCAGAAAAACAGCAATACAGTTTTTCCTACCGCAGAAGGATCGAACGGTTTGGATTTGATATCGTGAATCCTTTTATTGTATACCAAAACCAGTACGCTTATTACCAGGGCAATCCGGATATCAAACCTTCTTATTCCCACAATTTTGAATTGGGCTGGACCTATGGCAACGAATGGATGGCATCTGCTGAGTATGGTCATTTTACAGACGCACTGGCTGAAGTGTATAAGAAGAATGGTAATGAAACAGCGATGATCAGCACATATGAAAATATTGCCAGTGCCGACCAGGTAATGCTCAATCTCACCTACACTAAACGCTTGTTTAAGGGCAAACTGACTACCAGTAATTCACTGGGCGGTTTGTATGCGAAATATAATGCTCCTGAGAACACAGGACTGAGCAATGCTGCCACCAGTGCTTTTATGAGCAGCAGTAATATGCTCTCGTTGGGTACTGCCTGGAAGGCGGAACTGTCTGCCTATTATTATTCACCTATGCGCCTCGGAGCCTATGATATCAGGTCGCAGGTTTCAGCTTCTGCAGGTTTCTCCCGCACCTTACTGAATAAAAAAGCTACCCTGGGATTAAGTATCTCTGACATTTTTAATAGTGGTAAAATGCGTTATGAAGTATCTTCTTATGGGGTGAAAGCATTTAATAAAAACATGCCGGAGACAAGGTTTGTCAAAATGACTTTTACTTACAGATTCGGCAATAAAAATGTAAAAGCCGCAAAAAACAGGAAAACAAGCATTGATGACGTAAAGAACAGGATGGGAAACTAAAAGCGACTCATTGATCATCCATTTCGGGGTAAGCTGCTCAGGTAATTTGACGGCGTTACCCCGAATTGTTTATGAAAATCCCTGGAGAAATTACTATTCAAACTGTATCCCACCATGCTTGCTACTTCATTGATCTTGTATCCTCCTTCTGCCAGCAGTTCTGCCGCTTTTTTCAACCGGGAAATATTGATCAGCTCATTTGGTGTCAGGTCAGACAGCCCTTTGATCTTTCGGTAAAAACTGGTCCGGCTCATATTCATCATCCGTGAAAGTTTATCTACATCCAAATCCATATCGGTGATATTGGCCTGGATGATCTGGTGCAATTCTTCCAGGAAATTTTTATCCGCTTTTGAACTGGCGATCCCTTTAATATGCGTTAAAGGCGATTTGGCGAAATACTCTTTAATGATATTCCGGTTGGTGAGCAGGTTGTTGATCTGTGCCTGCAAATGCTCCAGTGAAAATGGTTTTTCTATATACGCATCAGCACCTACTTCCAGTCCTTCTATTTTTGAATGCAAGGTGTTTTTAGCTGTGAGAAGGATGATAGGAATATGGCTGTATTGCAGATCGGTCTTCATCCTCCGGCAAAGTTCAATCCCGTCCATTACCGGCATCATGATATCGCTGATCACGAGTTGGATGTTTTCCTTTTCCAGCAACTGCAATGCCTCTTCACCATTGTGGGCTTTATAAATAGTGAAACTGTTCTGTAACTCCCGCTGGATAAACTGCAGTATTTCCTTATTGTCTTCTACAATAAGCAAGGACATTTTGCTTGGGTCTGCTTGTTCTGGTGCCGTTTCTTCCTGCACTGTACTTACCTCAAAAGTTTCATATTCCTGCAGGTTGATCTCGTTTTCCTGGTGTATGGGAATGGAGAGCAGGAAAACATTCAATCCATTTTCCGGCCGCTTCAGGTCCAGCACTCCTTTATGTAATTCAGCCAGTGAGCGGGCCAGGGGCAGGCCAATGCCTGTGCCGGCCTGCCGGGCTGTTTCTTTGAGACGGTAAAAAGGCTCGAATATCTTTTCTTTCAGTTCGTATGGGATCAAATGTCCATCATTGCGGATCTCTATATGGAATACATTATCGTCGCTATTGAAAGGCAACAGCCGGACTACCACTGTTGTATCTGAATATTTAATGGCATTATTGAAAAGATTGCCCAGTATTTTCCGGAATGCTTCTGGATCAACAGAAGCATGCAATGGCACGCGGGGCACTTCCAGCCGCAAGGATATTTTCCTTTGCTCAGCTATCGGTTTAAAGGAAGCGAACAATTCCTTCAGCAGATCTGTAATATCCGTGCGGATAAAATTCAGGCTGAATTTATTGGCCTCTGCCTTCCGGAAATCGAGCAACTGATCAGTAAGATCGATCAGGCGGTTGGTATTCTTTTTCATCATGGTTAAACTTTCAGCAAGTGATGGATTGTCTGTTTCGTTTTTCAGCAGCTTGTCAAGCGGAAGCCTGATAAGGGTCAGGGGTGTCCGGATCTCATGTGCAATATTGGTAAAGAATTCTATTTTGGCATTATATATCTCCCTTTCTTTTTCGATTTCGAGGGTCTCTATTTTCCGCTTGTTCTTTTCCTTTAAGGCAATATGATAATACCGGAAAATGGTCCATAATATCGCAGCACTGGCCAGTGTATACAGGATATACGCCCAGGGGCTTGCCCACCAGGGCGGTAATACCCGGATTTTAAGCACGGCTTCTTTTTCATTCCATATTTCCCCACTGCCGCTTCCTTTTACACGAAAAGTGTAATTGCCGGGAGGTAATTTGGTATAAAATATTTTCCGGTTACTTTTCAGTGATGTCCATTCTTTGTCCAACCCCTCCATGATATAAGCGTATTCATTGATCTCTGGTGTAACGTAGCTCAACGCTGCAATATCAAAGCTGAGGGTAGAACTGTCATAAGGCAAAACGATCTCCTTTGCATACATTACTGATTCCTTTAAGGGAGAACCGGTTTTGTTGGCGCTCATTTCATGGTTGTTGACCTGTAGCCCCGTGATATATACCGGCGGAATAAATTCATCCTTTTTTAAAGAAGCAGGGTTAAAACTGATCATACCTTTCAGGGTGCCGAAATAAAAACTGCCATCTGTGCTTTTATAACCTGAATTGTAGTTGAACTGCTCGCTTAGCAGGCCATTTACCGTAGTATAGGTCTTGGTTGTGCCATTGGACGGGTCAAGGCATAACAGCCCCCTGGAAGTGGAGACCCATAATAAACCTTTGCCGTCTTCCAACACACGGAACACCTGTTTATCACTAAGTCCATTCTTATTGAAGCGGGTTGTCTTACCCGTGCTATGGTCAAACTTGCAAAGCCCTGCTTCTGTACTGATCCAAAGATTTTTCCGGCTATCCTGGTAAAGATTGTTTACATAATTAGTGGGAAGGCTGTTGGGATCATTCAGGTCATAACGGAAATTGCCGCTTTTTCCTGTATGCGGGTTACGGTAATATACTCCATTACCATAACTGCCCACCCAGATAGTGCCATCCGCATCTTCATGGATGGTTTGGATCTGCATATTAAAGAATGGGTCCCGGGTAAAGCTGTCATTCTCCCTGTTGTAACGGAACAGTCCATTCCAGGCCCCGATCAGTATTTCATTGGCGGATGTTTTATATAATGTAACAATGAAATTTCCCTGGAGGGAGCTGTTATTGGTTGAATAATGACGGACCACTTTTCCTGTGGGTATATCCATTACATCCAATCCATGCTCATAGGTGCCGATCCAAAGGCGGTTCCCATCAGCCACCAAACCGTGTAGATTCTGATAAGAAATACTGCCAGGAGTTTTTCCCGGCATGAATTGAGTAATACGTCCTGTGCGCGGGTCCAGTTTGTTCAATCCTGCATCTTCTGTCCCGATCCAGATATGTCCATACTGATCTTCGCATATTTCATGCACCAGGTTGCCGCTGATGCTGTTGTTGCTTTTATTAGGAAAGTATTTCCTGAATTGGTTTAGCTGCGATGAATAATAGTTAATGCCACCAAAAAAACTTCCGATCCAGGTGCCGCCTTCCCTGTCTTTGCAAAAAGAGTAGATCACATTGTCGGTGATCGAGAATGGATTGCTGTATTCTTTTTGGATATGCTGGCGATAACCGTTGCTAAGGTCCACAATATAGATACCTGTTTCAGTTCCCAGCCAGTATTCGTTCTTTGATTGACGGATGATCTTATGTATTTGTATACTGCCGGCATTGGGATCGCCCTGGAAAATATTGGTCAGGCTATTTGTTTTTGTATTAAAAAGCAAAGCCTGGTTCATTGTGCCGATCAGCAAGGAGCTGTCGCTGGCCGGATATATATCCTGGATAAAAGTCAGCGGTTTTTTGCCATTCAGCAAAGCCAGATCATAAGAAGTGAAATCTCCTGTGGTGGGGTTATATTTTTTGATGGTACCATAACTGGTGGCGATCCATAATTCACCTCGTGCAGAAATGGATAGGGCAATGGTTTGTGTGCTGTCGCTCGAAAAAGTTTTTAACTGGCCGGTGCGGGTATCGTATTGTGAAAGGGTGAAATTATTAATGATCCATATATTGCCTGAACTGTCGCGGCTGATATAGCGGGTTTCGCCGCCTGCCAGCTTTTTAAAAGCCGTGAAGCGCTCGGAAACGGGATCATATATATATACTCCCTTGTAAGTGCCGATCCACAATTGTTCCTTTTCATCTTCATATAAACTCAGGATGGAATTGCTGCCCAGGCTTAAAGAATCTTCCGGGTCGTTCCGGAAAATTTTGAAAGTGGTGCCATCAAAACGGTTGAGCCCATTGCGGGTGCCAAACCACATAAAACCTTTCTTGTCCTGCAATATACTGGTGATGGTATTACTGGAAAGCCCGTTACTGACCTGGTAATTTTTAAAATAGTAGGATTGAGCACCCACGGAAAAGGGGAGCAGGAAAATAAAGATTGATATAAGAAACCTGTTTCTCAACATGCATCGCAATGGCAGCCCTTCAAAAATAAAGGAAGGAGTTGAGAGAATCCAGCCTGTTTCCCCATATTGATACATTTTGAAAACAATTTGGAACGCTCAGATTGCCGGGTAAAGGAAATTAGTATTTGTTTCGTGGGTCATTTGCCGGTTTCCGGCATAAAATATAATGATAGTTCTTTATTCATTACCAAAACGATTGCATCTATGCCAAGCAGCATTACCAGTTATGCACGGTATCTTTCCGTTCTACTGTTTTTTCTTTTCCTGTTCATGATCTCGGTTGCGCAAAGCAGCCGCATGACCGGCAGGGTTATTTCCCAGGAGGATAATAAACCCCTTGCTGGCGTTTCCGTTCAATTGAAGGGGAAACAGACCGGTACCACCACGGACGAAGGGGGGCTGTTTTCGATTGCCGCCGCTCCGGGCGATACATTGATCATTTCATACGTAGGTTATGAAAGTACTGAGCTGGCTTTCAGTAATGCTGCGGATATTACTGTTTCCCTTCGCTCTGCGGCTGCCGCCATGCAGGATGTGGTAGTGGTAGGCTATGGCACCCAAAGAAGAAAAGACTTAACAGGCTCTTTGAGCTCTGTAAATGGGAAAGACCTGAAATCACTGCCTGTTCCCAACGTGGGGGAAGCATTGCAGGGTAGGGCAGCCGGCGTTCAGATCGTTTCATCCGGCGCACCAGGCAGCAATGTCACCATCAGGGTGAGAGGCACGGGCACTATTAACAATAGCGATCCGTTGCTGGTGATCGACGGTGTGCCTGCAGATATTCCGCTGAACAATATCAGCCCCGATGATATCGCTTCCATTGAAGTGTTAAAAGATGCATCCTCCGCTGCGATATACGGATCGAGAGGCGCCAATGGCGTAGTGCTGATCACTACCAAACGTGGTGCGAATGGAAGGAACAGTCTTGAATTCAAAAGTTTTGCCGGTGTGCAAAAAGCGACCGATATGGTCCCCATGCTCACTGCCAGGCAATTTGCTTCTCTCCACAATGAAATGATGATCAACAATGGGCAGGCGCAGAACCCTGCTTTCGCTGATCCTGCAACATTGGGGAATGGCACTGATTGGTTAGGCGCTTTATTCCGTTCTGCTCCGATGCAGAGCTACTCCCTGTCTTATTCAGGCGGGAACGCCAAAACCACTTATTATGTGTCCGGAAACGTATTTGACCAGGAAGGTATCGTGATCAACACAGGTTATCGCCGTTACACTGTTCAGTTCAACAGCGAATCGCGTGTATTTGACTGGCTGAAATTTGGTAACAATATTTCGCTTAATCATGATATCAAAAAAAGCGGTTCTTATGATATCCGCAATGCAATGTCGGCCCTGCCCACACAACCGATCTACAATCCGGATGGTTCTTATGCAGGTCCTGTAGGGCAGCCATCCTGGGTAGGGGATGTTGCCAACCCGATCGGTAAAGCGACGATCAACAATAACACAACAAAAGGGTATAATATCCTCGGGAATATTTATGGTGAACTGACCCTTATGCGCGGCCTCAAATTCAAATCAACTGCAGGCATACAGGCTGCTTTCTGGGATTCGCGCAACTGGGCACCGAAATATAACTGGCAACCCATTCCACAACCAAATTCTTACCTGGCAGAAGCATATAACAAATCGATTACCTGGCTTTGGGATAATTATTTCACCTATGACACACGTTTCGGTGATCATAATCTTACTGTACTGGCAGGAAGCAGTGCGCAAGCCAGCCGGTATGATGGCATGAATGGTTCCATCCAGCAGTTTGCAAGTGATGTAACGCAGCAGTTGAGCAATGGTACCATTTTACCTACAGTAGGTGGCGGTGCTAATGAATGGGCCCTGTTCTCCCTGATGGGCCGTGTGAATTATGGTTATAAGAATAAATATCTTTTAACAGCTACTGTCCGCCGCGATGGCTCTTCGCGGTTTGGTAAAGACAACCGCTATGGCACATTCCCATCTGCTTCTGCAGCATGGAGAATATCTGAAGAAGGGTTTTTTAAGAAGACAGATATGGTCAATGATCTGAAGCTTCGTGTGGGTTATGGTGTTACCGGTAATCAGAATATAGGTAACTATTCTTTTGCTTCTGTTCTGCAAACGGTTCAATATAACTTCAACGGAACAGCAGTAACGGCGATCGTTCCATTGATGATCCCCAACCCCGGCATCAGGTGGGAAAGGGTAGAGCAGGCTAACTTCGGCCTGGATGCAACACTTTTTAATAACCGCGTGAATGTAACCGTGGATGGTTATATCAAGAACACCAATGATATGCTGGTACCAATGTCAGTTCCTATTTCCACTGGTTACTCAGATATTGTGGTGCCCAGTATCAACCTGGGTAAAGTGCAGAACAGGGGGATCGAACTGACTGTTTCCACACAAAACACCAAAGGAGCTTTTGAATGGAATACCAGCTTTAATGTTGCTTATAATCAAAACCGGATCATCCGGCTGAATGATACTATTCCTATGTATACCGGCAGTATTGGTTTAAACCAAAACCTGTCTGTCCAGCACCCGGGAGGTTATCCTATCAACGAGTTTTATGGGTTTGTGACCAATGGTCTTTTTCAGACGCAAAAAGATGTGGATGATTATGCTGTGCAGGTACCGGGCTCTGATCCTTTTAACCGTACCTCTCCCGGCGATATCCGTTTCAGAGATCTGAACAATGATGGAAAGATCGATGATAACGACCGCACATTCCTCGGCAATCCTAACCCGTCCTTCATTTTTGCGATGAACAATACTTTTGCCTGGAAGGGTTTTGATCTTGGTATTTTCCTGCAAGGTGTTGCGGGCAACAAGATCTATAATGCGAACCGCATTTACCAGGAAGGAATGGCAGTGGCCATGAATCAAACCACAGCAGTGCTTGACCGCTGGACAGGCCCTAACACCAGCAATACCATGCCCCGTGCAGTGTTCAATGACCCTAATAAGAACACACGCGTTTCTGACCGGTTCATTGAAGACGGTTCATATCTGCGTATCAAAAATGTGACATTGGGATATACACTTCCCAAGCGCATTGCTGAAAAAGCAAAAATGAGTTCAGCCAGGATATATCTCTCTGCGCAGAACCTTGTCACGTTCACCAAATACACCGGCTTCGATCCTGAAGTTCCTGCCAATGGCATTGATCTGAATGTGTATCCTGTTACCAGGACACTCAGCGCCGGTATCAATATTAGTTTTTAATAGCTCAAATTGTTTCTGTATGAAAACAGTTAAAAATACGATTGTGATCATCACTGCACTGGTATTTTGCAGTTGCAGTAAATTCTTGGATAAGGCCCCGCTCGATTCTGTGAACACTTCCAATTTCTGGTTAACAGAAGCTGATGCCATCGCTGGTATCAACGGAGCTTACCAGCCTTTGCAATGGCCAAAACTTTATAACCTGCGTATGTGGACGACCGATATCTGGGCCGGCAACAGTGTAGTAGGGGCCGGTGGCGGAACAGACGGTATCGAAACACAGGATATCGCCAATTTTGTAACAGCTACTGATAATGCCGCAGCACTCGACATCTGGCGTGGACCTGCGCCAGGCATTCTGCGCGCTAATCTTGTTTTGCAGAATGTTCCTTCCATGAATATCGATGGAGAATTGAAAAACAGGATACTGGGAGAAGCCCATTTTTTAAGAGCTACCTATTATTTTATACTTGCCCGTTTGTTTGGAGATGTGCCTCTGATCACTGTTCCCCAAACTCCTTCAGACGATCTTCGTCCCACACGCGCCAGCAAGTCGGAAGTGTATAACCTGATCATTGATGACCTCACAAAAGCGACCTCATTACTTCCACCTCGCACCAGCTATTCCGGTACAGATATCGGTCGAGCTTCCAAAGGAGCTGCTGCAGGGATGCTGGCAAAAGTTTATCTCACCCTGGGACAATACCAGAAAACGCTTGATCTGTGTGAACAGGTGGCTTCACTGGGTTATACTCTGAATGCGAATTACAGCGATAATTTCAGCCCACTTACCAAAAACTCCAGCGAATCACTTTTTGAAGTGCAGTATATCGGTAAAACCAGCTATAGCTTCTGGGATAACGAAAACCAGTCGTCCTGGGTAAGCACTTTCACTGGCCCGCGCAATAGCGATTTTGTTGGCGGCGGATATGGATGGGACCAGCCAACACAGGAATTTGTGAATGCTTATGAAGCCGGTGATACGCGTAAAGATCAAACGGTACTTTATGCAGGCGGGCCAAATTTTGATGGTAAAACCTACCAGGCTTCTTATTCCATGACAGGTTATAACCTGAGGAAATTCCTGGTACCAAAATCCATTTCTCCTGATTACGATACTAATCCTGCCGACTTTCCTGTATTGCGCTACTCAGATGTGCTGCTGATGCAGGCCGAGGCTTTGAATGAATTGGGTAAAACAGCAGAAGCACAATTGCCTTCTACTTCCATTAATGCAGGCGGGCCTTTGAACAGGGTGAGAAGAAGGGCTGGTCTGTCTGATGTGCAAGGTTTGAACCAGGCAGCACTGCGCGAAAAAATATTACACGAACGGAGAATGGAACTGGCTTTTGAAGGCCATTGGTGGTTCGATCTGGTAAGAGTGAACAATGGACAATATGGATTGGACTTCCTGCACAGCATCGGCAAATCCAATGCCGCAACCAAACATTTGCTGCTGCCGATACCACAAAAAGAGATCGAAGCCAATCCTAACCTCGTACAAAACCCAGGTTACTGATCATAGTTTTTATATGAACCATCAAAAAACTTTTATGCTTGCATATAACCATACCACCCAAAAAATAAAACCGGTTTATCTGGCTGGTTTAACGCTTGCTTTTCTCCTCCTGTTCTTTTCCTGCAAGAAGGTCGATAAGATGGAATTGAATAAAGGTGATAATCCTCTTACACTTTCTGCTGATAAAAGTTCGGTAGTGTTGGAGGAAAAGAACCGCTCTGCTGATGCTGTTATACTTAACTGGACAAGTGGTTCCAATAAAGGAACAAATTCTTCCATATCGTATACATTGAAAATAGACAAGCAGGGCAATAATTTCAGCCAGGCCATTACAGAAGAAATGGGTAAAGCTGTGCTTACCAGGAAGTATTCCGTAAATGATCTGAATAACCTGGTGACCAGTCACTGGAGTACAGCACCCGGTGCAGAAGTTACACTCGAAGCAAGAGTGATCCTGGCTGTATCCAATGATCCCAAACTGGCCGATTCTTCCAGTGTTTTTGTTTTTAAGGTAAAAACCTATCAGCCGGTAAGTACTACATTATATTTGATCGGAGATGCTGCGCCGAATGGCTGGGACAATAACCAGGCAGCAGCTTTATCACCCAGTCTTAGCGAACCAGGAGTGTTTACCTGGCAGGGCCAACTGCGTGCAGGTGATTTTAAATTTATTACAACCCTCGGTCAGTTCCTGCCTTCCTATAACAAAGGAGTGGATGCAGATCATCTTGTTTTCCGAACATCAGACAGTGAGCCGGATGATAAATTTACCAATATCAGCCAGGGGATGTATAATATCACTGTAAACCTGTTGAACCTGACTATCTCTGTTACAGCAGCGAATACACCACCTTATACAAGATTATGGATGCTGGGTGATGCTGTTCCTACAGGTTGGAACATAGATAATCCTTCTGAAATGCGGGTTGATTCTTCCAATATGTTCGTGTTCACCTATAACGGAATACTGACTGCCGGGGAATTCAAGATACCGGTGGCAACAGGCAATTTCAATACGGATTATTATATGCCGCTGAGCAATCATCCGGCAATTACAGAAACATCTGTTCAGTTGGTACCCAATGGTAGCCCGGATAATAAATGGCAGATCACCAATCCTGGTCCGTATAAGATCAAACTGGATCTGCAAAACCTGTCGATCCAGATAAAGCCATTCACACCATATACCAATATCTGGATGGTAGGGGATGCAACACCTGCCGGCTGGAATATTGATAACCCTCAACCTATGACCCCTGTGGCAGGCAATCCGTATGAGTTTACTTATACAGGCCCAATGAGTGTTGGTGAGTTCAAATTCCCGCTGGCAACAGGCAACTGGGGTTGCGATTATTTTATGCCGGTGATCAATGGTTCCGGCCCCGGAAGCACCCAGATGAAGTTTGTGGCTTCTGGCAGCCCTGATTTTAAATGGAAAATATCACAGGCTGGTAATTATAAAATCACCATTAATCAACTGTATGAAACTATTTCTATTGTGAAGCAATAGATCCTGGTCAAACCCTAATGATAAATAAAGAACAGATGCGGATGAAGTATTTAAGCTGTGGTTTACTGGCTTTGCTGATCATAACAGCCGGATGTAAAAGGGATGAACCGAAGAACGATCCAATCACTTATGGGGCTTCTTTTGCGTTGACTGTTTATACGGATAAAGCGATGTATGCACCGGGTGAAAAAGTCCAGTTTACGCTGAATAAACCTCTTACAGGAAATATTAAAATACGGTACAGGCATTTGAATGAAACCATCAGCGAAACGTCCCTGTCCGGCAATTCCTGGACCTGGACAGTACCTGCAGCCGATTTTACCGGCTACCTTGTTGATCTGTATGAAGTAGTGGAGAATAAAGAAAAGATCCATGCCAGTGTTGCTGTGGACGTATCGTCCGACTGGGCAAAATTCCCACGATATGGCTTCCTGACCAATTTCGGACAACTCAGCAATGATGATATCAGTAAAGTGGTCAAAAACCTTTCACGCCACCACATTAATGGTATTCAATATTACGACTGGCTGTATAAGCATCATAAACCACTGGCCGGTACAGCTACTGCGCCACAGAATAACTGGAAGGAAATTTCCAACAAAGATGTATACCTCTCTACCTTGAAAGGATATATCAAAGCAGCACATGATAATAATATCCGCTCGATGTTTTATAACCTGGCTTTCGGCGCTCTCGATGATGCAGCAGCGGATGGTGTAGCTGAAGAATGGTATGCTTATAAAGATGCCAGCCATGGACAAAAAGACAAACATGATCTGCCACAGCCCTTTTTTAAGAGCGATATTTTTGTGGTGGATGCAGGTAATCCCAACTGGCAAAATTATCTGGCCGCTAAGAACGCCGATGTATATGGTGCACTGAATTTTGACGGCTATCATGTGGATGCTCTCGGTGATCGCGGAAGTCTTTACACGTTCACGGGTCAGCAGATCAACCAGGCGGCTACATTCAAACCTTTTTTACAGGCAATGAAAAATGCTGCGCCAACAAAGCGGCTGGTGATGAATGCGGTGAATCAGTACGGACAACAGGGCAGTATTGCTGCCTCACCGATTGATTTTTTGTATACCGAAGTATGGGGGCCGAATGAAAAGTTCGAAGATCTGGCGAATATTATTGCCAATAACGATTTTTATAGTGGCGGTACCAAAAAAACGGTGCTGGCTGCTTATGTGAATTATGCGCATGCAGACAATCCCGGCTATTTCAATACTCCTGCCGTGTTGCTGGCCGACGCCGTTATATTTTCCTTTGGCGGTTCACATCTTGAATTGGGTGAGCATTTATTAGGCAAGGAGTATTTTCCCAATAATAACCTGCAGATGCCGGATGAATTGAAAGTATCCCTGCTGTGCTATTATGATTTCCTGGTGGCGTATGAAAACCTGTTGCGTGATGGTGGTACCTTTAATAGCCCAGCGCTGGTTTGCACCAATGGTAAACTGTCATTGAGCAACTGGCCGGCTGCAGCAGGAAAAGTAGCTGTTAATGGTAAAATGGTTGGCAACAGGCAGGTAATGCACCTGCTCAATTTTACCAATGCCAATTCGCTGGAATGGCGGGATACACATGCCACACAGCCTCAACCTGCGCTGATAGAGAATGCAGCCCTGGATTTTACTGCATCAGGTACGGTGAAAAAATTATGGCTGGCTTCACCTGATTTTAATAGTGGTGTGGCTACTTCTATATCATTTACTCAAACCGGCAACAAGGTCTCATTTACGCTTCCTTCCCTGAAATACTGGGATATGTTGGTAGCAGAATATTGATCATATAATTATTATGAAGAAGTTTTCTTTACTGTATATCGCCTGTTTCATTGTGTTGGCAGGATATACCCAATCGCCTGGTAATTGTGCTTCTTTCTCTATAGAAGGAAATACTGTGATTTTTAATTGTGATAAAGGCGCTAAGGTCTCTATAAAGTTTTGCTCTGGAAGTATGCTGAAAGTATGGTATGCTCCTTCAGGTGAGTTTAAAAGAAATAATGAGTCGTTCGCTGTTGTAAAGGAAACGATTGAGGATGTGGGAAAGATACAGGTGGAAGACCGCCCGGAATCCTATGAGATCTTCACTTCACGTTTACGTGTGCGTGTTGACAAAAGGCCTTTCCGCCTGCAGATCTTTGATAAATACCAGAAGTTATTGCAGGGCGATTACCAGGATAAAGGCTTGCTGAAAGACAGCAGTAAACTGATCGCGTATAAGACCCTTCGCAGCGACGAACAGTTCTTTGGTTTAGGGGAGAAATCAGGACCTCTCAACCGGCGCGGGCATTCTTACACAATGTGGAACAGTGATAAGCCCTGTTACTCACCCAATGAAGACCCGCTCTACAAAAGCATTCCCTTCTTTTTAAGCAGCTATCGCTATGGCGTCTTCTTTGATAATACGTATAAAAGTGTATTCCGTTTTGGAACAGCATCAGAAGATTATTACAGCTTTGAAGCACCAGGCGGGGAATTGATCTATTACTTTATTCATGGCAGCGATTACAAACAGATCATTGAGCAATACATGCAACTGACCGGTAAACCTATTATGCCTCCCGAATGGGCACTGGGTTTTTCACAATCCAGAGGTATGTATACCAATGAACCCCTGGCTCGTAGTATTGCCGCAGAATTCCGTAAACGCAGGATCCCTTGTGATATCATTTACCAGGATATCGGCTGGACTGAAGGCCTGCAGAATTTTGAATGGAACAAAGAAAGGTACACCAATCCCAAAGGAATGCTGCACTATCTTGATTCATTGGGTTTTAAAATGATCGTGTCGCAGGACCCCGTGATCTCACAGAAAACAGCTCCACAATGGAAAGAAGCCGATGCATTGGGATACTTCACTACAGATATAAGAACAGGCAAGAGCTACGATATGCCCTGGCCCTGGGGTGGCAATTGTGGTGTGGTTGATTTTACTAAACCTGGTGTTGCCGACTGGTGGGGCAGCTACCAGCAAAAACCGATCAATGATGGTGTAAGAGGATTCTGGACGGATATGGGCGAACCTGCCTGGAGCAATGAAGACGCTACAGAAAGATTATTCATGAAGCATCATGCAGGTATGCATGATGAGATACATAATGTGTATGGACTTACCTGGGATAAAGTGGTAAAAGAACAGTTTGAAAAACGCAATCCCGGCAAACGCATTTTCCAGATGACAAGAGCTGCTTATGCAGGCCTGCAGCGTTATACGTTCGGCTGGTCGGGCGACAGTGGGAATGGTGATGATGTACTGGATGGATGGAACAGGCTGGCCAATCAAATACCGGTCGGTTTATCGGCTGGTATGGGGGGCATTCCCTTTTGGGCCACCGATATTTCCGGTTATTGCGGTGATATCAAAGATTATTCTGCAATGGCAGAATTGTATACACGCTGGCTGCAATTCGGTGTATTCAATCCTTTAAGCCGTGCGCATCATGAAGGGGACAATGCTGCAGAACCCTGGCTGTTCGGCACAGAAGCGGAAAAGAATTGCCGTGCAGCCATTGAATTGAAATACCAGTTATTCCCTTATATCTACACTTATGCAAGGGAAGCGCATGATAAAGGTTTGCCTCTTATGCGGGCGCTCTTGCTGGAATACCCCAATGATCCGCAAACTTTTTCTGTAGACGATCAATTCCTTTTCGGAAAAGAACTGCTGGTGGCACCTGTGGTTAAAAAAAGCGCTCAAAGCCGGAAAGTATATTTACCGGAAGGAGAGTGGATCGATTTTAATGATGGTAAAACAATATATGAAGGCGAACAAACCATCAATTATAAAACACCACTGAGCAGGATACCCATTTTTGTAAAAAGAGGTTCTATTATACCCATGATGCCGGTAATGCAGTATGTGCATGAACGCAGGGATTATCCATTGACGTTGCAAATATATCCTGCTGCTGAAGGTCAGCAAACCTCTTTCACGTTGTATGAAGATGATGGTGAAACCAACAATTACCTGGAGAATGTTTCCAGTTCAGTTAAGTTCAGTCTCCAGGCCCTGGAGGATAAATATGTATTCAATGCAGAGGCCAGGAAAAACAACGGGTACACAGCCCCGGGCAAAAGGGATTATATCCTGAAATTATATCTCTCTTCAAAACCCGGAAAAATATCCATTGCCGGAAAACTGATCTCACCACAGTCTTTTACCGCGTTCAATTCCACTGCCGGCAAAGTGTTGCAAAAAACAGGCTGGGCATGGGATGAAAAGAATGGTATCTGCTATGTGAGACTGCCGGAAGATGGTAAAGAAAAGCAAGTGGAGATATCCAGGTAAACTACAATAAAACCGCAGCAGTATTCAACCAGTAATTATGCTAAATTCCCTATTGAACTCATATAAGAAACGAGTTGTTGTTTTAATAATGGCAGCTTTTGCGCTAAATAATGCCGATGCCCAGCGGCCGGTATGGCAATCGGATGCCTATTCGTTCTACCCTGACAGGATCGTGCAGAAAAAATACAGTGCAAAAGCATTGTCGTCACAGGAGATTGTTTCAGATTACAGCAGTCCTGCCAATGAGTTCAAATCGCCTGCCATCTCTTTCAAATTCAGTATTAACGGGAAAGACAATGAAATGACCAGCGGCACTGACCATCATTTCAATTGTGAAACAAATTCGCCGTATTCCGAAACACCCCTGATCGTATTCGGGAAACCTTTGAAGGAGAAGAATCCTCAGCCTACAGGCTATTTAAAACCCGGTTCACAGTTGAAGATAAGACTGGATATGCGCAGCGTAATGAATGAATTCAAAACGAAAGGGTTTTATACCTGCTTTGATGGCAGCCGCATTTACAAAGAAGATTTTAAGGGAGTATATGTGGCGGGCAGTTCAGCCCCGCTTATCTGGGACTTTGATAATCTCGTAAACCATCCTGAACTGAAATTACAGGATAATGATGGTGATGGGATCTATGAGGCCACGCTTGCGATGAATGTAAAAGAAGAAGAAAAGAGAACACTTTCACATTGGAAGCTCGAAAAAGACTTATCTGCATTTCCCCGTTATCAATCATCTTATCCATTGCCCGATGCACTTTACAATATGGCATTGGAAGAAATGGTAAAAGCTGTGGAGCCTGACAGCACTTTCCGTACAGGCAAAGAATGGGCGGGAGTCTGGACAAGGGATGTCAGCTACAGCATCATTCTTTCCATGGCTCATTTGCAGCCGGAAGTAGCCCGCTACAGCCTGATGCGGAAAGTGAATAAGAAGAAAAAGATCATACAGGATACAGGTACAGGCGGTGCATGGCCCATAAGCACCGATCGCATGATCTGGGCGGCGGCCGCCTGGGAATTGTATAAAGTGACCGGGGATAACGGCTGGTTGAAAGAGGCATATACTGTCATTAAGAATTCTATTGAAGACGATCTGCAGAATATTTATGATAAAGAAACGGGGTTGGTAAAAGGAGAATCCTCTTTCCTCGACTGGAGGGAACAAACCTATCCCAAATGGATGCAGCCGGCTGATATTTTTGAATCGGAAAATCTCGGCACCAATGCAGTGCATTACCAGGCAAATACAGTGGCTTCAAGGATGGCGGCGCTGCTCAACGACCAGCAGGCTGCGGATAAATACAAAACCATTGCCGGCCGGATAAAAAAAGCCATTAATGAAAAATTATGGTTGCCCTCTCAAAAGTATTATGCCCAGTATTTGTATGGACGGAAGAATAAACTTGTTTCCCCCCGCGCAGAAGCATTGGGTGAAGCACTTTGTGTAGTATTTGGTATAGCAGATGAAGAAAAGCTGAAACAGTTGGTGGCGCATACTCCTGTAACCCCTTATGGCGTCTCCTGTATCTATCCGCAGATACCTAACATTCCGCCTTATCATAATAATGCAGTCTGGCCCTTTGTGCAGGCATACTGGTTATGGGCAGGAGCTATGGCCGGCAATGAAGAATCCGTGATGGAAAGCATTTCGGCTATTTACCGGCCTGCGGCTCTATTTGCAACCAATAAAGAAAATTTTGTAGCAGAAAATGGTGATTACTCCGGCACGCAGATCAATTCAAGTAATATGCTCTGGAGCCTTTCCGGCAATATCAGTATTGTTCACCGCATATTGTTTGGGATCCAGTTTGAAGAAGATAAGCTGGTATTCCGTCCATTCGTGCCACAAGCGCTCAAAGGAGTCCGCCGCCTGGAAAATTTTCATTACAGGAAAGCTGTATTGAACATTACGATTGAAGGATACGGAAATGAGATTAGCTCTTTTATGATCGATGGTAAACCTGTAGCGGCGCATGAGTTTCCTTCAAATATGGAAGGGCTGCACCAGGTCAGTATTGTAATGACTAATAGGGGCTCTGCACCAGGCTCCGTTAACCGCCAGCCGGTTATGTTCTCACCTGCAGCGCCGAAACTTATGAGGAAAGAGACAGTGCTGTTCTGGCCACCTGTGGCTGGTGCTGTAAAATACAGGTTGCTTATGAACGGCAGGTTGGTACAGGAATCAGCAGCTACAGAGTTTAAAGCAAAGGATAAAGAATATGGAGAATACCAGGTGATTGCCGTGGATAAAAATGGAATTACTTCTTTTGCAAGCGAGCCACTGGAACTGATTCCTTCATCAGCTATAAGCCTGTATGAAATCGAGGATTTTGCTGCTCCGGCTGCATATCCTTATAAAGGGTTTTCCGGTAAGGGGTTTGTGGAAACAGGAGTGAAAGTGAACACAGTTATTCAGATCCCTGTATCAATAAAAGAAGAGGGGGATTTTGCAATTGATATCCGTTATGCCAACGGCAATGGACCGGTGAATACAGAAAATAAATGTGCTGTCCGTAACCTGCGTGTAGACGATGGGGCAAAATCTGCTTTTGTTTTCCCGCAACGGGGAAAAGGGGAGTGGAGCAACTGGGGCTGGAGCAATGCTGTGCAGGTCCACCTAACAAAAGGTGAGCATGTTCTTACTGTTGAATACCTGCCTGCCAATGAAAATATGAATGAAGAGGTGAACCAGGCTATGCTCGATCAATTGCGGATAATAAAAAAATGATCATCAGGGCAGAAGAAAGAAATTCTAACGTAACCGGGCCGGGCATTAGCCCGGCTTTTTTGTGACTGCTCATTAATTAGTGAGTGCGGTTCGCAGATCCGGCATTATTGGCCACTAATATTATTAATACCCACCGCATCCATAAATGGAATAATATTGAGGAAAATTAATAATCCGATATGTTCAGGTATTTAATGGTACTCTCAGGTCTTGCTTCTTCTTTTTTTTTATTTGATCTTTTTTCGGAGGAAAAGTCCGGTCCGATCGCAACAAATCTTCAGTTGACCGATTCTGCAAGAGCAGAACGCAACTATGCCAATTTCTGTGCAAGCTGCCATGGTGAAAGAATGGATGCTTTTGTAGACCGCCGCTGGAGGCATGGGCAAGCCGGTGCTGATCTGTTCAAAGCCATCAAACAAGGCTATCCTGATGAGGGAATGCCTTCATTTGATACGGCATTTACCGACCAGGAGATCAATGAGCTGGTAGAATACATACAAAAAGGAATTGTGAATGTAGAGCGATACCAGTTTAATGCAAAGCCGGCAACTAATTATTTCTCTTCTGCCGGAATGAATATCCGGCTTGATACCATTGCCCGCCTCAATAATGATATTGCCTGGGGCATGGCGTTTTTACCTGATCATGAAATGCTGATCACCGGGAGATCAGGGAAACTATATAAACGCCTGCCGGATGGCTCACTGCAAACAGTGCAGGGTGCGCCGCAGGTGCTGGCAGAAGGACAAGGAGGATTGATGGATGTGGTACTTCACCCGGCTTTCAACGAAAATAAATGGGTGTACCTGTCTTATTCTGCGTATAAAAGAACAGATTCCGGTCTTTATTCCACCACAGCCATCATGCGTGCAAAACTGGAAGGGAATAAGCTGGTAGAGCGGCAGGACATCTTTGAGGCATTACCTTATTCACGCACGCGTCATCACTATGGTTCAAGAATGGTGTTTGATAAAGAAGGATACCTGTATTTTTCTGTAGGGGAAAGAGGTAATGAAAAAGCGAATCCGCAAAACCTGGCGAATGACCTGGGAAAAATACACCGCATCAAAGATGATGGAAGCATCCCTGCCGGCAATCCTTTTGCAGGTCAGGAGGATGCAAGAGCTTCCATTTATTCTTATGGGCATCGCAATCCGCAGGGTATGGTGTTGGACCCGGCAACAGGATTGTTATGGACAAACGAACATGGCCCCAGGGGAGGGGATGAGATCAACCTGGTAAAAAAGGGGGCCAATTATGGCTGGCCGGTTGCCACTTATGGCATCAATTATAATGGGACGGTTATTTCTCCCCGGTCAGTAATGAAGGGAATTGAGTCGCCGGTGGTATACTGGATCCCATCCATTGGGCCAAGTGGTATGGCCATTGTAACAGGTAACCATTATCCGGCCTGGAAGGGCGGAATACTGACAGGTTCGCTCCGGTTTAAATACCTGAACCTTTCCGTTATCAGAAACGGAAAACTGGTAAAGGAAGAAATGCTGTTGAAAAACGTCGGCCGTATGCGCGATGTAAGAATGGGGCCTGATGGATACATTTATATTTCGGTGGAAAATCCCGGTTATATCTTTCGGCTGGTGCCGGTTGAAAAAAAGGGTTGATCTGGCATTATTTTCCCGGCTGATCATTATTATAGCCAGTTAAGGGAAAGAAAAGCGTCAAATGAGTGAACAAAAAACGATTGAACGATTATGAACGTGTTTATTAGCCGGGTAATTCCTGGTATTGCGTTGGAATTATTACAGGATGCCGGATTGCGGGTCACACAATTCTCTGAAAGAAGGAATATGACCCGGCAGGAACTGATCCAGGCCTGCAAGCATAACGATGCATTGTTGAGCGTAGGGCATGAACACCTCGATAAAGAATTCCTGGAAGCCTGCGCCCATCTGAAAGTAATAGCCCTGTTTTCTGTTGGTTTTGATAAAGTGGATGTGGCAACAGCCACGCGTTTGGGCATTCCGGTCGGAAATACGCCAGGGGTATTGAGCGCTGCCACTGCAGATACTGCCTTTTTGCTGATGTTGGCCGTATCACGGAAAGCATTTCACCTGCATAAGAAAATATTGAGAGGACTATGGAGTTATTATGATCCTGTAGCTAATCTTGGTATTGAATTGGCTGGTAAAACGATCGGTATACTGGGATTGGGAAAGATCGGTTATGAAATGGCAAAACGATGCAGGGGAGCTTATGATATGAAGGTCATTTATCACAACCGCAAACCTAATCCAACTGCAGAAGCGGAATTAAATGCCACGTATGTTTCCTTTGAAGAATTGCTTTCGCAAAGCGATGTGATCTCCGTGCATACGGCACTTACTCCCGACACGAAAGGATTATTCAATAGCAGTGCATTTGATAAGATGAGACCAAACGCGATCTTTATCAATACTGCCAGGGGGGGTATTCATGATGAAGAAGCATTACGGGAGGCATTGGAATCGGGTAAGATATGGGGTGCAGGATTGGATGTGACCAATCCTGAGCCAATGGCAGCAGATAATCCTTTATTGCAAATGCCCAATACGGCCATTCTTCCGCATATTGGTTCTGCTACTGTGGAATCACGCGAGGCGATGGCAAGGCTTGCTGCAGAGAATATTATTGCAGGCTTGCAAGGTAAGCCATTACCTTACCCGGTGAACCCCGAAGTGGTCGCGAAAAACGAATGATTGAACAGTGAATTGTACTAACTTGTAATAAAATTACAGAAAATGAAAACAAGCATTGGCATCACAGAAAAGAATAGAAAGGCTGTGGCAACCCAGCTATCTAAATTACTTGCAGATGAGTTCCTGCTGTATACCAAAACAAGGAATGCGCATTGGAATGTTGAAGGCCCGGATTTTCATGCAATGCATCTTTTTTTCGAGAGTCAGTATGAGCAGTTGGATGATATCATGGACAGTGTGGCGGAAAGGATCCGTTCAATTGGTCACTATGCACCGGCTACTTTGAAAAGTTTTCTTGAACTGACCCATCTCAGTGAACTGGGTGAAAGGGATAATACAAGCAAGGACTTTATCAAGGAGTTGTTGAATGATCATGAAAGCATTATCGAATTTATCCGTACGAATGTCAATCCTTTTGCTGATGAATATGGCGATGCAGGCACCAGCGATTTTATTACTGGTCTTATGGAAGAACATGAGAAGATGGCCTGGATGCTGAGGTCGCATTTTAAATAAAGGAAATCTTCAAAAAATATAGCTGAATAGGGAACAGGCGGCTTTGTACTTTCTTTCATAGGGAATAAAAAAAGGGCTGGATAGACATCCTGCCCCGTTTTAAATCCAATTTCCTATGAAAAACCAGTGCAAGGATACGACAGTGTGGGTTGCTGTACAATACCACTTAGTGAGTAGTCGAAAAACTGAGTAAACGGAGAAAATTCACGTAAATCTGGTTGAAATACTCATGGATAATCTGAGAGAATACTCCAATTTTACGGAAATGAATTCTCATGGTAGACTCATTTATCCTTGAGTTGGTCTATAATAACGAGCCAAAGCAATTCGAAGCGGAATTTCATAAAATGAGCCGCTTCACCCATCGCATGGTAGTGAACATTAATGGCGCGCAGGTTTATTTTGAACCTGACGAGGAAAGAAACTACCGTGCTGTACTGTCAGAGAATTCATCTTCAGTTCCTGATGCCGGGCTTGTAAAAGCTGTGGCGGATAAATTGCATGAACTGTTTCAATTCTAGTAACTTCTGATTCCCGGCAAAAAAAGAATCCCGCCTTTTGGGCAGGACTCTCTGTGGTGGAGGATAGGGCTTAACGGTTAATGGGAAATCCCATTGACCAGGGGCTATTATAGTGAATCAGCAAAATCTCGAGTGTTATTATTATCAGTGAAATTTTTCCTGGATAGACTTCTTACCAGCATAGTAAAAAAGCTGAAAAGGGAGTTGTTGGGTGAATAGCTGATGCGGAGTTTCCGGGATGAATATCTGCCAGGCGAGGAATGTAAAGAATGGTATCTCATAGCAGGATTGGGTTAGTTCATAAATATTGGTACAGCAAAAGAACGATAAATTGCCAATAAGCGTATTCAGTAAAGGGCTGGCATCCCCACGACCGTTATCGAGTATTTTGGTAGACTATTATCCTGTAACGCTTAATGGGTAAGGGTTACAGCGGATTGGATCACTCGGTGAACTGGATATAGCACTCCTGTTTTTTTGATAAATGTCAACGGATATCTACTCGGCCAACCGGCTTCTGACCCTGCTCAGGGTTTCAATGGTCATGTTGAGATAAGAAGCAATATACTTCAACGAAATGCGGTTGACCAGCCCCGGCCTGGTTCTAATAAAGTGCTGATATTTTTTCTCCGCTGAAGGTATGCGGCAGATATAAGCCCTTTCTTCCGCACCGCGGTAATTATCTTCCAGTATCTTTCTGCCTACTATATTTGACTCAGGAAAGTTCTCATAGAGGTATTCTACCAGGCTATAAGGCATGGCTATCAGGGATGAGTTTTCGATAGCTTGGAGGTATTCGGGAGAAGGATGGTTTAGTCCGAGATTCCGGATAGATGACACTATTTCATTTTCTTCATTGATCCAGGTGGTGATCTCCTTTCCTTCTTCTTTGATAAATGCCCTGATCACTCCCTTCACGATCAGGTAAAGATGGGGTTCAGTAGGATGGTCCGGCTTGATGAGGTATTTACCTCTTGCTACCTGTACAGGATAAGTCTGCTCATCAATACAGGCAATTGCCTCCCGGGAAACCGGATGTATCGAATTGAACATAACGGATAAAGGTGAATGCCCATGCGGCGTTTTCCAAACATGTTTCTTTGGGCCTGCTACTTTTTTGGCCATAACTCCAATGCGTTGATAACTCTCTCAAAAGGGCTTATGCCCGATCAAGGACAAAATTAAGTATATGCATTAATTTTCACGAATATAAAAGCAGGATTTATAAACAATTATCTTAGGGTGTAAACACCTTATTTTTTCCGGAGTTTTACTGCTATAGTGCCGGAAGCCTGGTTGATCTTCAACCGTACCGTATGATAATCGCTATTCTGACTGGTCAGTACCAGGGGTAATGGCTTCCATGTTTTGATCCTGAACTCACCCTTTGCATCTGTAAGTGCTTCTTCTTCGCCTTCCGTCACAAAAAGATAAATGCCGGAAATAGGCTTGCCGGTTTCAGCGCTGACAACAATTCCTTTTATTTCAACAGGGTTCTTAGCACGGCTTTCCTGTGCAGGAGAGAATGCCAGCAATGGGAATAAAAAAGCGGCGAGTGTTGACTTGAGTAGAAGCATTGGTTTGTTTTTAACGGTATAAGTACAATCAATAGCAATTATTAGTTTATCCTGACCATAACAATTTTTTGGAAAGAATATTTTTATTCGTTTCCTTTGTCTACAAATTTAGTGGACTAAATTAAACTCTGCAAATGATCCACTACAAAGTTCAACAATGCTGAACATGATCTATAGTGCTTGTTGATCTTTTAACGTTTTAAATGAACGGTTACGCAAACGTTTGCCATAAGACAGGTCAATTGATTAAGGCTTGAAATTGAGCCCCGACTTCATCCTGGATGTTTGAAGTACGTACCGGTATTCAATTCTTAAACCTTTAAACACTTAAACTTTTAACTGGGTTATTACCTGAAACCGGTGTTTTAAAAATGAAAAAAATCATTTCTGCTATTGCAACACTCTTTGCGTTCCTGCCTGCTCTTACACTCAACGCCGGATCTGGGTTTACACCATTTGGCAAATGGAGAGGTGTTTTCCTGATCCGTGAAGGAGTAGAAGTTCCTTTTAATTTTGAGATCCAGGGGAAATCGATCAAAGACGCTAAAGTGTATTTCCTGAATGCTGCGGAGAAGTTTGATGGCGGGCGACTTACCAGCAGAAATGACTCTTTGTTTATCTCGCTTGATCAGTTTGATAATGAACTTGCTTTCAGAATTGAAAACAATACACTCGAAGGTGTATTGCATAAGCAGGATGGAAGCGGTTCGCCTATTCGCGTAAGAGCCGAGCAGGGTAAAGCTTACCGCTTCACTGAAGGCACCCGGCAACCTGCAGGAGATATCTCCGGCACTTACGATATTGTTTTTGGCAAGTCAGACAGCACGATAGGTTTGTTCACGCAAGAAGGAAATAAACTGACAGCCACTTTTCTTCGCGTAACCGGCGATTCAAGATACCTGGAAGGCATTGTAGATGGTAACCAGTTTTATCTTTCTTCTTTTATCGGTTCAAGCCCTTCTTATTATAAAGGAAGCTTTAATGCTGATGGAACTATTTCCGGTGAATTGATAGGCGTGCGTGGCTCACTGCCTTTTGCCGGAAAACATAATGAAGACGCCACTCTGCCTGATCTTTATTCATTGACCTATCTGAAAAAGGGATACAGCAAGTTTGATTTTTCCTTTCCCGATCTGAATGGGAAACAGGTTTCCCTTACTGATGCCAAATACAAAGGAAAGGTAGTGATCGTTGCCATCAGCGGCACCTGGTGCCCCAATTGCATGGACGAAGCAGCGTTTCTTTCTCCCTGGTATAAGCAAAACAGTAAACGTGGTGTGGAAGTGGTCACTATTTATTATGAAAGAAAAAATGATACGGCTTTTGCACGCAAAGCGATCGGCCGCTTTGGTCAAAAATTTGATATAAAGTATGACCAGGTTTTTGGTGGCCTGGCTGATAAGCAGTATGTAGCCAATTCATTGCCTTCGTTGAATGCCTTCCTGTCTTTTCCCACTACTTTATTCATTAATAAAAAAGGCGAAGTGGCCAGAATACATACTGGTTATACAGGACCTGCCACTGGCAAATATTTTACTGATTTTGTAAAGGAATTCAATGAAGAAGTGGACAAACTTTTGAGTGAATAAGGAATATATTTTCCTGCTTATATGTAACTTTTCTTCTAATCCTTATATCTTCTTTAACGGTCTTATAACTGATCCGGAGTTAATTTTGCAGCTCTTACAATTCTACGCCACCGGTACTTTCTGGTGGTGCCAGCCAAACTATTATACTGCTCCCCTTTGTTTTTTTAACCTCAAAAAGGAGTTGTATCATGAAACCATTATTCTCTGTTTTCCGTTCAAGGATCCTGTCTGTTTCATTAGCACTTGCAGGCAGCACAGTAATGCTGTCATGTTCCAAATTTAATGACGATAATAATCAGAATGTTCAGGTCGCCGGCCTGATGGCGTTTAATCTGGCCCCTGATCAATCATCGCTTATTCTTACTTTGAATGGAGGCAGCCTTACCAATTTCCCCTTGGCTTATACCAATTATACAGGGGGCTATCTTTCTGTTTATCCTGGCAACCGTACATTGGAAGCGTATAGTGCTACTTCTTCTTCAGAACCGATCGCAACAGCTACAGCGAATCTTGAACCGAAGAAATATTATTCCAGTTTTACGATAGGAGCCAACAGCAATTACCGCAATGTGATCGTGCACGACAACTTTGATACGCTAACGGCTACAGGTCAGTCTTATATCCGTTATATCAATGCCATTCCCGATTCTTCCAGGCCTACTGTTACTATTACTGCAGGTGGAACGAACGTAGTGAACCAGCAACCTGCTTTTGGTTTTGTTGCTGATTTCGTTGCCATCGCTCCGGGGCAGGTGAGTATCGATATTACCAATGGGGGTACTATTGATGCAGACCGCACTATCACTGTTGAACAAAACAAACTTTATACTGTGTTGCTGACAGGCTTGCCAGGTACTACTCCTGCTGCTGAAATGATCAAGTTCATTCAGAATGGAGCGCTTACCGAACAGCTATCGAAGCAAAGCAGTTCCCGTGCAGCTATAAGGAGTAACTGATCAGTTCTCCTTTTTCTTTTTCAGCAGATTGTTCAGCGTGTTTTTGATCTTATCGCCGGCTTTGGTTTTTGTACTATCCGGCGTGTTGGCGTTCTGAGTGGTGTCTTTATTGCCAAGTATCTTGTTCTTTAATTCATCTTTCAGATCGCTGACCACCTGGTTTTTCACTGCTGCTACAGAATCCTTAAGCGTTTGTTTGGCGCTGTCAATCTTTTGCTGTGCAAAATCCTGTGCCTGCTGTTTGAGATCTGCTACTGCATCTCCAGCCACTTCTTTCAGGTCTGTCTTAATGGTCGGGTTGTTGATATTGCCGCCCATTTTAATGTTCAGGTCGATCATGTCACTTACTTTGACATCAACGCCTTTATTGTTAGCCTGAGTCACCAATCCGTTGATCAGGTTATTTCCCTGTGTACCCAGGTATTTGCGCGGTACTTTCATGGCTACAATGTAGTCGATCGACTGATCAAAGGAATGTGTGCCCCCGATCTGCATTTCAATATCTTTTACTTTAACAGTAAAGGGTTTTACCAGCACTTTTCCATTGGCAAACTCGATGGAGTTTTTGATGTCTTTCAGCGTGATGGACTGCAATTCCTGTATCTGCAAGGTGCTGGCGATCTTTTCCAGCGGTGCAAATTTCTTTAATACGCCTTCCAGCAGCAATAATGTACCTTTTCCTGTAAGACTGCTTAATTCAGGCATCATGTTGCCGTTGAGATTTCCTGTTACGGTTAACTGGGAATTCAGCTTGCCTGCAAGGAATTGTGCAACAGGCATTAGTTGTTTTACAGTATTGAAAGAAAGAAATGCTTTTTGAATATCAATATCCTTGATATCATAACTGAGGGATACGGCCGGGTCTTTTTTATTCAATTTGGTTGAATAGGAACCGTTGAAATTCATTGTTCCTTCCAGGGCATTCGCCTGCACATTTTGCAACTTTACGGTTTCATCATTCAGCACAAGGGTACCATTGATATTATCATAGTTTACTTTATCATAAGTGACCTGTCCTGCTTTTGCATTCAATGTAAGGTTGAGTCCTGCAGGCACAAGAAAAGGAGCAGAGCTTGTTGTGGCTGTGCTGCCGGCATTTGTAGCTGTGGTGGAAGTAGTATCCGTGCCCATCCAGTCGTTCAGGTTCATTTTGTCTACGTTCACATTCACATTACCCTGTAATGGTTCATTTTTCAGGGCATAACCGATCAGGTTATTCAACACACCGTTAGCGGTAAAATTGGAGTTCAGATAATTGCCTGCGAGGTTGTTCAGCGCAACGGTTTTTGGATTAAATGTCAGCTGTGTAGTGCTAATGCCAACACCCCCGGGATAATCTTTTGATACGTATTTGAACTTGTTCAGGTTAGTAGTACCGGATAAGTTGATCTTATCATATTCTCCTTTGTCAATAGCGGTCTTATTTCCTGCAAAGCTCAATGCGGCATCGAGCAGGCCGGTAACGGAAGTGCCCTGTTCCAATTGAACGAATTGCTTCACATTGTCAAGGTTGAAACTTCCCTTAGCAGTACCATTGAAATCGATAGAAGACATCGGCCTTTTTAATTGGAGGGTAAAATCAACGGGATCTTTGCCCACTTCAATATGCCCTGCAGGGATCACTACTTCTGTATTATCTGCTATGCCGCCGCTGTTAGCGATCTGCACTTTGATATTGCCGTTCTGTATCGGTTGAGGGAATGCACTGGAAGAATAGAACAGCTTTTGTATATCGAGAAAACCGCCTGCTGAGAAATCCCCCTGTTGCGTTTGAAGGGCCGACATATTTCCTTTTGCAAAAATATCTGCACCTACAATGCCTGCGAGTTTGGTATTGCCTTCCAGTTTTACAAATTGGGTTACCTGCGAAAGGTCCAGTTTGCCTTTTGCAGCAGCATCTATGTATTGCGCAGTTTGCGGGTTTTTGAAAATAAAACGGAAATCGAACGGTTCATTGTCCATTTCGAGATGCCCTTTGGAAAGGTTCACGACTGTGTTATCCAGTTGTCCGTCCTTATTACTGGCCTGCAGGGAAAGCTGGATGTTCTTTACAGGCTTTGGAAGATCGGGGTATTGAAAAAAACCATCTTTTACTTCGAGGTTCACATCGTAGGCCGGAAGTTGGGCAGAACTGTAAGTGCCTTTTACAAAACCATTAAAAGCAGCACTGCCGCTGGTCTTGATCTTGTCAAAATCATTTTTATAAACTGCTGGCACCAGGGAAAGGATATCCTTGAAATCATTGGAAGGTGATTTAAAATTGATATCCATATTATAAGTGCTGTCGTTCACCAGTTGAAAGAACCCGTTTGCAGAAAGCTTCAGGTTATTCAGGTTAATGTCTTCTGTTTTAAAACTGTATTTGCTGGCTTTATTATCAACCGCGATGTCTGCGTCCACATCCGTTTTCGTTTTGACGAGATAGGGGATGCCTGCATAATTGAAATTGACCGCATCTGCTTTAGTTTGTGTGGAGAGCGTGAAAAGGTCCTGTGTAAAGTCGCCACTGCCTTCATGATCGAGGCCGCTGATCTCTGCACTCATATCAGCTGTTTTATCTTCATAATAGATATAGCCGTTGTGGATGGCATATTTACTCAGGCTCATTTTAAATGCAGAGGCTGATGTGTCGGCAGAAGCAGAAGTGTCAGTCGACGGTTTCGTGATATCCCAATTAGCTTTTCCGTCTTTATTCACCAGCGCATGTATCCGGGGCGATTCCAGGTAAATGCCAGACACTTTGATGTCTTTGCCTTTGATCACGCTGATCAGGTTGGCCGATACATCAATATTGGCGGCGGATACCAGGGTGTCGCCGGCAAATTCATTGGTACCGGTTACGGAAAGTTCATCAAGACTGATAGATACTTTCGGGAAATGACGGAACAATGAAAGGCTTACGTCTTTGAATTCCACCGTAGCGGTCAGGCTTTTATTGATCTCTTTTTTAACAAGTGAAGTGATCTGCTTTTTGAAGGCGATTGGAATAATAAAAGCAGCAGCGATCAGTACGAGTAAAACAATTCCCGTGATCTTTAATGTCTTTTTGATAGCTTTTTTCATAGTTACTGGCTTGGTTAACTGGCCTGAAAGATAGAAAAAACAATCGTTATCGTCTAAGTATCAGTATCTGAAGGGGATAAATTTTAGTAAAAACCCGTTTGGGTGTTGGTCGTTGTCCGTTGGCCGATGGCCAGTACGCAAGCCAGACCTGTAGTTCTTTTTCCATTGTCACCCCGGACCAGGTTCAGGACACATCCAAGTTTAAAGAATATAAGATCCGGGGTGACAATGGAAAAGGAGCCACTGGCACCAATTGGCGTAAGGTTTGCGTGTCGGCCATCGGTTAACGAGTTCAAAAGTCAGCGCTCAACGAATCAATAATCATTTCCTAATTTCGCCGCATGACCCCTGAAAGAAAGGCTCGGCTTGAAGCCGTTTTATCCCATCGTCAGCCGGATATTACGATCGTGCTGGAAAATGTATTCGACCCTCACAATATTTCCGCTGTTATGCGTACCTGTGATGCTGTAGGCGTACAGGATATTTATATTCTCAATACCCGTATTCCCCGTCACAAAAAATGGGGGAGCCGAAGTTCTTCCAGCGCAGCCAAGTGGCTGACCATTCATCAATTTGACAACCTGGAAGCTTGTGTGGCTGAATTGCGCAAGCGGTACAAACGTATTTTAACAACCCATCTCAGCAGTGATGCTGTAAGTTTACATGCCATTGATTTTACCGAAAGCATCGCATTGGTATTTGGCAATGAACATGCTGGTGTAAGTGATGAATTGCGGGCTGTAGCTGATGGCAATTTCATTATTCCACAGGTGGGTATCATCCGTTCACTGAATATCAGCGTGGCTTGTGCAGTAACTTTGTATGAAGCTTTCCGCCAGAAGAATAATGCAGGACAGTATGATCAGACGAGAATGGGAGAAGAGAGGTACAGGGAGTTGATGGATGAATGGAGGGGGTGGAAGGAGAGTCAGGAGTTATAAGCCGGTAGTCGGTAGTAGCGAATAGCATTTTCTAAATTATATAAGTTATGAGATTGAAAAGGTTATTGATAGGGTGTTTGCTTTTGACTGTTAGTGGGTTTGCGATGGGGCAGAAGGTGGCGAAAGTGAAAGTTACTGAGTTGGAGAAGATGATTACTGAGAGCAGGACACCTCTTATTATTAGTTTCTGGGCAACTTATTGTAAGCCGTGTATTGCAGAGATGCCGCATTTTGAAAAGCTTGGTGCGAAATATAAGGAGAAGGGTCTTACCATTGTATTTGTGAGTCTTGATATGGAGGATGATTACCCGGCGAAAGTAGACAGCTTTGTGGCAAAGAGGAAACTGCAGAGTAGGGTAGTTTGGCTCAATGAGACCGATGCGGATTATTTCTGTCCGAAAATAGATACTAAGTGGTCTGGGGCTATGCCCGCCACATTATTTGTAAATAATACAAAATCTTACCGTCGGCTCCTTGAAGAGGAGCTGACGGAAGAAGAGTTGGAAAAAGAAATCATGGCTATACTTTAATAGGGGCCCGGCTTCCCTACCTGTTTTCTTCTGCTTCCATTTCCTGCTTCATCCTGGCCAGCAGGTACAGGAAATAAATACCGGCTCCCAGGCTTGTAAGGCAAAGGCATAGTCCCAGCCAGCTTTCAGACTGGATGCTCTTTGCCAGGGCATAACCTACAAGCACCATAAAACCGAGAATGATAAGGCGGTTGATCATTACGCGGGATAGCATAAGCGTGATTTTGGTGATGAATGATGTGTTGGTAAATAGGAGATGCCGGCGTTGAGAAATTCCATACGAGTTTAAAGAATATAAAAGCCGGGGTCTCCTCAACGTTGAGGAGACCCCGGCTTTTAATGCACTATTCCAGTTATTCCCTGAAATCAGGGCCGGGATGACAAACAGCGGGAAGAGGCTCCCGGCTCCGGTCCCGACCAGCTCTGTTCAGGAATAATTATTTTACCCTTTTAATAACACATCCCACAGATCTTGTGGTGGGTGTTGCAATGGCTTTACCGGAAACCAGTTCGTCAATAGCAATGCTCAGGTGCTTCCTGGTTACCTGGTCGGCTGCATTAGCATTATCATCAATAGCGCCATGGTAAACCAGCTTGTTGTTTTTGTCGAACAGGAACACTTCCGGGGTGCGGGTAGCTCCAAAAATATCGGCCATGGCAGAATTGTTGTCAACCACATAGCTGAAGTTGTAGCCCTGCTCTTTGGCATAAGCCTGCATATCAGTATAGGAGTCGCCATCATTCCTGGAAGCTTCATTCGGGTTGAGGAGTATGACCCCAATATTCTGGCTGCTGGCCAGCTTAGCTGCTTCCAGGGTACGGCCCTGGTATTTCTTTACAACCGGGCAGGTATTACAACTGAACATTACCATTAACCCGTTTTTTTTCATCGCATCCTTAAAGGATACTTCTTTACCGCTGATGTCTTTCATCTTCGCATCAGCATTAGGCAGGCTGGATCCAATGGGAAGAGGGTCTGTTGCAGTCCGGAATGCCATAAAGGCTATTGCTGCGAGAGGGATGGCGGCAATGAGTATTTTTTTCATGACAATTTGGTTTGAGGTTATACATCAAATTTCCGCAAAAATTATGCATTATGGTGCCCGCCTGCCAGATTTTTATTCCTTTCATCCACTTCATACTTCAGTGAATTGATGCTTACATTCAGCTCAAAACCAATTAATAACACCAGTGAATTAAAATAGATCAGCAGCATCAGGATCAGCACCGTGCTGATAGACCCGTAAAGCTCATTGTAGTTGGAGAAATTGCTGACCCAATAGGAAAAGCCTGCCGTGAACGCGATCATCAGAAAACCTGCGAGTATGGAGCCGGGATTGATAAGTTTCCAGCGCTTGTGCATGGCCGGCGCATACCGGTAAATAAAAGAGATGCAGAAAAAGAACATCAGTACAATAAAGACCCAGCGCAGGTTATGGATCAGGGAGATGACGGTTTCATTGGTCACACCCATCCATCGCAACACAGCACCCTGCATGATCAGTGCAATGATGGTAATAAAGAGCAGAATGAACAGGATGAACGTTAACCGGAGGGCCATGCCTCTTTGATTAAGTCCCTTACGCTTTCTGAAACCTATGTAGTCTTTATCAAAAGAACGCATGATGCCCATCACGGCATTGGAAGAGAAGAACATGGCCAGAACAAAACCGGTAGATAAAAGCCCGGTCCTCGGTTTGTTCAAAATATCTGAAAGGAAATTAATGAGCCCATGATTATTTTTTTCGCCCGGCACCACATCCCTGATCAGGCCAAACATCTGCTGAACGAATTCTTTTGAAATAGGAAGATAAGGCACCAATGTGAACAGGAAGATCACGGCAGGAGGGATGGCCATGGTGAAGTTGAATGCAATAGCAGATGCCCTTTCCGTAAACCCTGTCTTTTTTGCCTGCCTGAAAAAGAAACGGATCACATCAAACAAAGGAATGCCCTGAAAGCCCGGAAGAATGATCTTCTTGCTTTTCCTGATCAGGAAACTGACAGGTGCGGATGTTATAAATTCTCTCCGTATCCGTGTGAGCAGGTTCGGGAAATTCATTTCACATTGCGGTTATTTAATTCCTTTTGATAAAGACGGGCATTGGCCATATGGTCTTTATAATTACTGGTGAAGACATGCGTGCCATCAAATGCAGGATTGGCTACAAAGTAGATATAATCTGTTTTGGGGGCATGCAGCACAGCATCCATTGTAGCCAGGCCAGGTGTGCAAATTGGCCCTGGCGGCAGGCCCTTGTTGACATATGTATTGTAGGGAGAAACCGTGAGCAATTGCTTTTCATAAATACGCCGCAGGCCAAAATTCCGCAAAGCAAATTTCACTGTCGGGTCGGCTTGTAAAGGCATCCCTTTTGCCAGCCGGTTCAGGTATACGCTGGCGATATTGGGCCGGTCACTTTCAGCATTGGTCTCTTCATCAATGATGGATGCAAGTATGGATACCTCAACGGGGGTAAGCCCCAGGCTATCGGCCAATTGCTTACGTTCCGGCGTCCAGAAAGTAGTCCATGCATTATGGAATTCACGGAATATGCGGGAAGGGGTAGTGTTCCATTTTAGTGTATAAGTGAATGGCATCGCTGCGGCCATTACGGTGTTGGTATCGAGTCCGAATTGCCGCAATGAATCAGGGTTGTTCAGGTAATTGACCATCTCCAGGGAATCGCATTCAAATGCGCGCCCGATCCTTTCAGCCAGCACTTCCCTGGTCCTTATTTTGGTGATCACAAAATTGACCGGGCTCTGGCTCCCATTCTTCAGCATCCTTACAAGGTTGAGCAGGCTCATACCTTTCTTTATTTCGTAGCGGCCGGGTTTTACATTCTTATAGCCTGCCATCCTGGAGCTGAGATTGAACCAGGTTTTGCCTCCAATGATCTTATTCTTTACAAGGCTGTCGGTAACCTCATTGAAACTGGCGCCAGTACGGATATAAAGGTATTTGCGCTCAGGAACTCTGACAGTAGGGCCTAAAAATTTCCAGGCAAAAAAAACGGCGATCAGGAGAATAGCTGCGGCAACAATAGTTATGATCTTTTTTTTCATCTGTATGCTTTTATTGCTTTGGCCACATGGAATTCCGCATAGGGGTATTCATTGATCAATATGAAAATGAATATCTTATTATGCTTGTTTCATAGTAACGGACAAATTAAACAAAAAACCCTGTCTTGTGACAGGGTTTTGAAATATAATTAATGAGGTAATTATTTCTGTGTTGAATCCGGAGCAGTAGGGAATGCGCCTGTGTTAGCAGGTGTCTGTGGAGTTGCCTGCTGGGGGGCTGGTGCGCCTGTTGCTTTATTGATACTGTCTGGCAAACCATCGCCGTGTCCTGTTTTGATAAAGAAAGCAGAGATCAGGCAAAGCAGGCCGATAACGCCGGCAAAGATCCAGGTGCCTTTTTCCAGTACGTCTGTAGTTTGTTTTACACCCATGAACTGGTTGCTGAAACCGGCGATATTACCAGCCAGGCCGCCACCTTTGGGGTTCTGTACCAATACGATAAGTCCTAATACTACAGCCGCCAGGATTACCAGTATCACAAATAAGATAGTCATGTCACAATTGCTTTAAGTGTTCTATTTTGGCTGCAAAATAAGAGCTTTTGGAGGGATCGAGCAAACTTAATTTTTCATATAACTCCTGGGCTTTTACAGCATTGCCCTGTTTTTCCCATACTTCGGCCATTGCTTCGGTCACCACTTCACGGTCTGTAATGGAAACCTGCGCCATTTGCTCCACATTTTTTTCTTCCTGCCGGGTAGCTGTAACTGGGATTTGGGAAGGTGGCAGTTTCTTAAGGGTCTTCAACCACTCCGTAAAACTTTTCAACTGATACCCGAGCCGGTCTTTCGGTTTCTCCTCTTCCCTGAAACGGATTCCCTGGGAAGCAAAATAATCTACAGTATGATAGGGTTCAAAGGTCAGTTCCATCTTACTTTCATCAAGCGGTTCTATTTTCAGCGAAGGAAGAATGAGAGGCTGCTCCGTATTGTCGGTAGCGGTCTCTTCCTCATCAGGCATTTCATCGATCTGTTCTGCTACCTGCTCATCTTCCGTTTCATCAGGCTTCTCAAAAATAACCTCTTCTGAATCTACAGTAGCAGGCACAACCGGCACGATCTCCGGACTATTTATCTGTTCCACCACCTCTTCTTCCGTAGCCGGTGTTTCCAATATAGTATCATGTATTTCCCCGGACACTGTCCCGGTAACCAATTGTTCTGTTAAACCCGTTTCATTCAACAACTGATCAAACCAAAGCGGGCTGGAAAAATAAAGCGAAGCTTTTTGTGCAACTGCTGACGCATCTTCAGACCTATCTGTTTTCACTCTTTTCGCCAGCAACAAATGCGCAGGACCAAAAAAAGGATAAAGCCTCACCATCTGGCGCAATTCATTTTCCGAACATTCCCCGATGTCTTCTTTCCCTGTAAGGGCGTGCGTTAATTGATTAATGGCTTTCTTCATGCAGAATGAACATCAAAGATAAGGATTAACGCTAATTAACGCGAATGGGCTTGAGGTAAGTATAGGTTTGGTTTTAGCCGCTAATTATGCAAATGGAGCACTTCATTTTTGAATAGTTATTAAAAATGTACAGATAACCATATTATCAGAAGTTCACTCTCATTTATATGGATCTATTCGTGTAATTAGTGGCTAAAACCAAACCTATACCTAACCTCACTCTTATTGGCGTCATTCGTGTATTACCAGTCGGAGAAGAGCCTGTTAAAAACATCATCTGTAACCCCTCTCACCATCTCATCCCTCAGTTGGGATTCGGCTTGTTGTATGGATAGTGAAGCTTTGAACTCGAAGTTGCGGCTTACATCATACTCTTTTGTTTCATTGCTTTTGGTGTCGAGGCGAACGATATGAACAGTGACAGCTAAACGGTTAGTTGCTTCCTGGCCCTGGGAGATGCCTGAAGTGGTGAAAGAATAATTGGTGATAGTACCATTGATGATCCAGTCTGCATTATCATTATTGGTTTGACTCAATCTTGTCTGACTGACGATCTTCTGGCGAAGCTTGTCGGAGATAAGCTGGCTTAATTGCGGGTTTACATAAGTGGCCCTGTTTTCAAACTGGACGATCTTTACTGTTTTGATCGTGTCAGGAACAGAAATGTCATTGAATCTATATACACCGCAACTGGTAATATTGATTGTGGTGAATAATAATGCCAGCAGGGCCAGTAACCCGGTTGAACATAAGATTTTAGTGGAAACTTTTTTTGTACGCATACGGTAATGTTCTTTATTTCCGGGGTTATTCATCAATATCATATTCCTTTAACTTCCTGTATAAAGTTCTTTCGCTGATGCCCAGATCGAGTGCAGCATCCTTGCGTTTGCTTTTGTGTTTTTTCAGGGCTTTTATGATGAGTTCTTTTTCCTTGTCCATAATGTTCAGGCTTTCTTCCACTTCTTCATGGTCATGGATATCATCATGTCCTGCATTATTGCTGTTATGCATCAGCACCGGTTGCGCCTGTGAGCCTGGCTGAATCGCTGGTTGCTGCATAAAGAATGGCTGAAGCCCTTCATTCGATTTCAGCTCTTTCACTTCATTGAGGAAAGATGCGTCCTTAGGTGCCATAGAAGGGTTTTGCAGCACTTCAAGGAACAGCCGCTTAAGTTCTGTTACATCTTTCTTCATATCAAAGAAAAGCTTGTACAGTATCTCACGTTCATTAGCAAAATCCTGGTTATGGCTGTTGCCCGGAGCAAGTGCCGGCAGGCGGTTGCTGGAATAAGGTTGTAAAAACCTGCTGAGCTCTTTGGAAGTAATATTCTTATCCTGTGAAAGAACCGAGATCTGCTCTGCAATATTCTTCAATTCACGCACATTGCCGGGCCAGGGGTAGTTAATTAACAGGTTTTTTGCTTCCTCGTCCAGTTGAACAGAAGCTGTTTTGTATTTATCCGCAAAGTCGGCTGCGAATTTTCTGAACAATAAATGAATGTCTTCTTTACGGTCGTGCAGGGCAGGCACGCGGATAGGCACTGTGCTGAGGCGGTAATAAAGATCTTCCCTGAACTTACCTTGCTGCACCAGTTGAAGCAGATCTTTATTGGTAGCCGCAATAACGCGAACATCGGTCTTTTGGACTTTGGAAGAACCAACGCGGATGTACTCACCTGCTTCCAATACTCTTAACAGGCGTGCTTGTGTGCCCAGGGGCATTTCACCGATCTCGTCGAGGAAAATGGTGCCGCCATTCACTGTTTCAAAATAACCTTTGCGGCTGTCTACTGCACCGGTAAAGGAACCTTTTTCATGACCGAATAATTCGGAGTCGATCGTTCCTTCAGGAATAGCGCCGCAGTTGACGGCTATAAAAGGATTGTGCTTTCTGTTGGAAAGCGCATGGATGATCATGGAAAATGCTTCTTTACCCACACCGCTTTCACCCATGATCAGTACCGTCAGGTCTGTATTGGCAACCTGCGCTGCTACCTGCAAAGCATAGTTGAGCGCCGGTGAATTCCCGATAATCCCAAAACGGTTTTTTATTGATTGAATATCCATTCTTAAGTTTTAAAATCCGTGCAAGCTTTATCTGCAAAGATCAGTTAACGATCTTTCCCAAAAGGGTGGCCTGTGTACAGTCTGTCACATTTACCATAACATAATCTCCCTTTTTTAGTTCATGGGCTTCTTTGGGGAATACGATCACTTTGTTTTGTGAATTCCTTCCCATCCAGTCGGTTTCACTGCGTTTGCTATTGCCTTCGATCAGTACTTTGAAAGTTTTACCCAGGTCGCGCTGATTGCTTTCCCGGGAGAGCCTGTTCTGCAATTCCACGATCTCCTGCAGGCGTCTCTTTTTGACATCTTCCGGCACATCATCCTTATACCGGCGTTGGGCCAGGGTGCCTGGGCGTTCGCTGTAGAAGAACATATAGCTCATATCATAACGGCTGTGTTCCATAATGCTCAGCGTATCCTGGTGATCCTTTTCTTCTTCGGTACAGAAACCGGCGATAACGTCTGAACTGATACCGCAGTCAGGCATGATCTCACGGATGCGGTCCACTTTGGCCATATACCATTCACGGGTATAGGTCCTGTTCATCAACTGTAATACCCTGGATGATCCGCTTTGTACCGGTAAGTGGATATAGCGGCAGATATTTTCATACCGCGCCATGATATGCAATACTTCGTCGGTAATATCTTTCGGATGTGAAGTGGAAAACCGTACTCTCAGCAATGGTGAGATGAGTGCTACTCTTTCCAGGAGTTTTCCAAACGTTATTGTTTCGTTCTCTTTATCGTTCACATAATAGTAGCTGTCCACATTCTGTCCCAGCAATGTCACTTCACGGTATCCTTTTTCAAACAGGTCCCTGCATTCATTGATGATGCTTTCTGTGTCGCGGCTTCTTTCGCGGCCGCGGGTAAAAGGCACCACGCAGAAAGCACACATATTATTGCAACCGCGCATGATGCTGACAAAAGCAGATACGCCGTTGCTATCGAGCCTGACAGGGGAGATATCTGCATAAGTCTCTTCACGGCTTAGCAGCACATTAACTGCTTTTTGGCCGCCTTCAGCTTCTTCCACGAGGCCGGGCAAGGTGCGGTAAGCATCGGGGCCTACTACCAGGTCTACCAGTTTCTCTTCTTCCAGGAATTTCGACTTGAGCCGCTCTGCCATACAACCCAGTACTCCTACCAGCATTCCTTTTTTCTGGTTCTTCAGTTTTCTGAATTCAGTGAGGCGCTTGCGCACTGTCTGTTCCGCTTTTTCACGGATAGAGCAGGTATTAATAAAAATGAGGTCAGCTTCTTCCAGGTTGCGGGTGGCGCCAAAACCCTCCTGGTTAAGAATAGAGGCGACGATCTCGCTGTCAGCGAAATTCATCTGGCAGCCATAACTCTCTATATAAAATCTTTTCTTATATGTATTCGGATCATTTGCAAAGGGGGCATACGCTTCCCCCTGGCGGGTTTCATCCTGCTCCTTCATCCCTTCCGGGCGTACTGAATCTGTCACCAGGTCAAACATTCTATTATAATTTTTTCCGGGGTTTGCCCGGGACGCAAATATAAGAAAAGGCGCTGGAATATGACAGGATGGCAGCAGGGAAGGGTTTTTAGAAGTTGCCGAAGATAACGTTGACCGTTAGCCGAATCTTTAAGCCAGTTGGGGCCAGCAGTTCCTTCTCCCTTGTCACCCCGGCCCAGGTTCAATGAGCTTACTGGTATAAAGAATATAAGAGCCGGGGTTTCCCAGCGCTGCACTTGCTTCAAGCTGTAGGGCATTATTGCTTAGAAAATATTGCAGATGGGAGAGCCCCCGGATCTTAGCGAACTATAGCTGCAAGTGTACTAAACCTGGTCCGGGGTGACAATGGAAAAAGAACTACTGGTCCAACGAATCCCAGCCAACCATTCCTGGGAAATATGCGTCCGTTTAAACTATCTTAGAGCGCTATTATTTAACCGAATCACCATTTTCTTGAGAACATTTGCCCTGCTTCTTGGCCTTATCGCCGGGGTGTCCTGCTTTTCGCAGGGTGCCCAGGGGTTACTGACTGGTAATGTGATGGATGAAAGAAATAAGCCGGTAGAGAATGCTACGGTGGAATTGATTCCTTCCCGCGATACCCTGGCCAAAAAAGCCCAGCTTTCCCTGTCCGACGGCAGTTTTATTTTCCGTGATCTTCCATTCGATTATTATCAAATAAGGATCAGCTATGTCGGGTTTCAAATGCTGGTCGTCGACAGTATCAATGTAAGAGCAGAAAGGGCCGATTTCAACCTACCTGATCTCGTACTTCGCGGCAAGACCTCTGAGAACCTCCAAGCCGTAATCGTTTATTCCGAAAAACCATTGATCGAATCCAAAGATGGTAATATCACTTTCAATGCTGCTGAATCGCCGCTTAGTGCAGGAAGCAATGCAAGTGATCTGCTGGCCACTGTACCGCTTGTAACGAAAGATGGCGATGGTAAAATATCTGTACGGGGAAAAGAACCAATGATCCTGATCGATGACAAGCCCGTGCAATTGAACATGCAGCAGCTCCAGGACCTGTTGGAATCAATGCCAGGCAGTTCAATCGAAAAGATCGAAGTGATGACCAACCCGCCGCCGCAATACGCCAATGAACAGGGTGGGGTGATCAATATTGTAACACGGAAAGGAAGGGTAGGGAAGAGCGGACGTATCAGCGTGTCGGGCGGCAGCCGTGGCGAAGCCAGTATGAACGGCAATTACAGCTACCGCAAACAGGGACTGGTATTTAATATCAATGCAGGAATTAGTTATAACAGATTTGCCGGTAGCGGATATTCCAGTCGCAACAACCTCTATACGGATTCAAGCAATTATTTCAATACAACCAGTAATAATGTAAATAAGGGATTACGACCCAATTTCAGGACCAGTCTTGATTATGATATCACCAAAAAGCAATCGCTCAGTGTGGTATTGCAACTCAATTCCGGCGACCTGGAAAGCCAAAGCCATACAGAATATACCAATATCAACCGCTTCGGACAGATATACCGGTTGAGCCAGCGGGATATCCGGAGCGAGGGTGAGAACTATAACGGCTCTTTGAGTCTTTCCTATCTGCTGCGCACGAAGAGAGCAGGAGAACAGCTACGCGTGATTGCAGACGCCAACCGCTCCATTAACCGTAATGACAGGCTGTTTTACCAACAGTTCTTCAACCCTGATCACACATTCAACGGCATTGATTCAACACAGCGGCAATTGAATAAAAACCGCAATACAGGGTATAATTTCCGTGCGAATTACGACCGTCCGTTTATTGCACAAAAGACCTTTCTTTCATTAGGAAGTTTTTATACCAATGTCAGCAATCTCGTAAATGTGGACGCCAGCTATCTGAAAAAGCCGGATAATGTATCCGAACCTTTGGACCTGCTGAGCAATTATTTCCGCTTCCATCAGTCGGTTGTTAATCTGCGGGCAGCATTGAGGCAGAATATCGGTTCGCAGTTCAATATCACTGCAGGTGTTTCTGCAGAGCATACTTCGATCTGGTTTGAACTGTACAAGGAGCAGCGTGATGCACGCAACAGCTACTGGACCTGGCTTCCTTTTGCCACTGTGGCAAAGCGCTGGGAAAATCAAACCAGCTTAACGGCTTCCTGGAGAAGAAGTATCCGCCGTCCGGGTATCAACGAACTGAACCCGACAGTGGATTTTTCTGATCCTTACAATATCCGTTTTGGTAATGAAAAGCTGGAAGCGTCCACTGCCGATAATTTTGATTTCGTGTTTGGTAAATCCGACCGGTCTTATTTCATCAATCTCGGTTTGGGTTATAATCTCGTGAAAGATATTTACAGCCGTGTGAGGACCTTATTGCCTGATGGTAAAACACAGATCAGTTGGGAGAATATCAGCGGACGCAAGGAGTATGAAGTAAGTACCTGGGGTGGGATAACTGTTGCCCGTAAATGGAGAACGAATATCAGTGCCAGCTATACATTTAATCAGTACAGCGAATTTGACCGCACAGTGAACCGCTATCGCAACGGTGGATCATTTACTTCCAATATCAGTTCTTCTTATACTCCGAAAGATATCCTGAATTTTACAACAGGGTTTACTGTAAACCGGTTTGCCAATCCACAGGGATTTGCCCGCTGGAGCTGGAGCATGAACGCCGGTGTGCAAAAGAAATTCTTTGAGAAGAGGCTTACCGTTACCCTGAATATGATCGATCCGTTTATGCAGCAGCGGAACCGGACCTATACGTATGGCACTAATTTCAATCTCGAGAATTATAACACGACTGCCACACGGAATTTCCGTCTTACTTTAGGTTACAACCTTAACCGCCCGCAAAAGAACCCCTTAAAAAATATTCCTGCAAAAGGATAACTGTTATTCCACAAAGACGACGAAGAGCACAAAGAATATTTTTTCTTTGTTCTCTTCGTCGTCTTTGTGGAATACAACAAACTTCGGGAACAGAGCGGCAATTGGGAAG